>NZ_JBALEL010000037.1:0-504516 GCF_036917935.1 Nostoc sp.
GTCTTTTTCTTAATACAGTTCAGTTAAGAAAAGTTTTAGGTTGGGTAAAATTTGCAATCTCTTGGGAAAAACTTTCATATACTAATCAAGAGTCTCAGAGGATGTTTGAAAAGTATTTGGCTGTGATTTTAGGCACTTTGATCCCCCCTTTCCCCCCTTAAAAAGGGGGGATCAAAGTCCCCCAATTTATCGGGGGATTTAGTAGTCTTTTTCTTAATACAGTTCAGTTAAGAAAAGTTTTAGGTTGGGTAAAATTTGCAATCTCTTGGGAAAAACTTTCATATACTAATCAAGAGTCTGAGAGGATGTTTGAAAAGTATTTGGCTGTGATCTTAGGCACTTTGATCCCCCCTAACCCACGCCAGTCGCTCCACTTGGGGAGACCCCAGACGCTCGATGGCTCGCTACCGCTGCGCTATCGCTTTTAGCGTCTCCCCTTGGGAGAAGACCGCGCTGGCTCCCCTTAAAAAGGGGGGAACCGGAATCAAAGTCCCCCTTAAAAAGGGGGATTTAGGGGGATCTAAAATGTTTTGATACCGACAAGAGGACTTTTCAAACAACCTCTGAACTATTTCCGAAAAAAGCTCGTCCAATAATAAGTTATACTACAAACATTTCCGGGATGATGAGCAATACCAAGATAGTATATGTATGTTTATTCCTCTTTCTGATAATTGTCTTGTTCAAGATGTTAGGAAGGCAGATTCAAACAAATTCATTCTCCTTAGCTGAACAGCAGGTAATCAGAGTTTTATTTATTGGCAACAGCTATACATATTTCAACGATCTTCCTTGGTTGACACAACAGTTGGCTGCCTCGGCGAAAGAATCTAAAACGTTGGAAACTGAAATGGTTGTGATTGGTGGAGCTACACTTAAAAGCCACTGGAAACGTGGTGAAGCACTGAAGCTTTTGAAAGCGAAACGCTGGGATTACGTAGTATTGCAAGAGCAAAGTACTTTACCAATTACCAATCCCCAGGAAATGTACAAGTACGCTAGTCTGTTTGATGCCGAGATTAAGCGAGTTAATTCCCAAACAGTGTTCTACTTGACTTGGGCAAAGCAAAATCAACCAGAAACGCAACAGATATTGACTGATTCTTACATGAGCATTGCTAAAGAACTAAAAGCTAAAATTGCACCTGTGGGAACTGCTTGGCAAAAAATTCCGGAAGCGAATCTGAAATTAAACCTTTACAGTTCCGATCAAAGCCATCCGAGTCCGATTGGATCGTATGTAGCAGCATGTGTATTCTATACAACATTTTACCAGAATAGTCCCGTAGGCTTGAGTCGTCGGATATATAGTAGCGATTCTAGTAAGCCAGAAGAAAGTAACAGAATTGAGTTGGAAAGTTTAAGTGAAACAGATGCCCAAATGATTCAACAATTAGTTGAGTACATCGTCAAAAAGATATAGGAATAGCCTGTTGTGTGGTTCAAAAGATAAGAGAAAGTTTTTAGCCTTAACTGCATTCAGACTTTTGGCTGTATTTTGTTGAGAATCTTTAGTCGCACCTTTAACTTTGAAATCAACTTGGCTTTACATAACTTAATGAAGCTAGTGTAATCTGGCATCATTACTACGTTAGTTTTTTGGGGTAGGTGGGTAGTATAAATTACCTAAAAAACTAATTTGGCATATAGCGATGTTCAAGACTAAATTATCAGAATCGCGTGCTTGGGGGGAACTTAATACCTCAAAGTTCATGGCTCGCCATATTGGGGCGATCGCAGCTTTAATTTTAATTAGCTTACTGAGTTCATTGAGTGGTACACCATTTGACCATAGCATCTCTAACGCCTGGTCAGCCTTTGTTTGGGGATTGGCAGATCCAGTAATTAGCTTGAATTGTTTAGTTGGTATTGTTGCAATTGGCTTACTCTCATCTGTGTTTATTCGTGGCGCTGCGATCGCTGGATGTTTTATCTTCGCAACAGTTTTGGGCATTACAATTCATTTATTGCAGCTAAATTTACCAGGCACAGAAATAGCGATGCCTTCGGCGGGCGCAGCCATCGCCATTTCTACCATTGTTTTTGGTACTATGCTGATGATGCCAAATCAACTAAACTTTCTGGTGCTTGCTCTGGTGGGCATCAGTGCCGGTTTATTTCAGGGTTACGCGAATGCTGAATCTATTATTGGGGCAGGAATGATATCAGTAGCTGCCTATATACTAGGTATTACCTTAACTCTGTTTGCAGTTGCCATGAGTGCCAGAGAAATTGGTGTTGCAATCGGTATGGGAGAGATCAACCGGACTTTACCCTGGAAAATGAGCCTTGCTGGTTTCGCTTTGTGTGCGATCGGTATCGTGTTTTTGAGCAATTCGCTTATTTAAATCAGATATTTCAATTTAGTGGAATACATTCATTCGTGGGGGCGTACACCTAGCTGTGCGCCCCCATTACGTGTTCACACTAGACAAGCAAGCGCTCTAGTGAATAAGTTGATGCACCTCTGCGCTAATCTAGAGACTATATATAAATAAAGGGTTATGACACCTGAAGAAATTGCGGGTACGCTCACAGAATTATTTGGCACATCGGTTGTTGGTGCAATCGCTCCTGGATCGTGGCAAGTAGACACTTCTACTTTTAGACTGTTAGTCCTGCTTTCCGAAGATAATATTTGGCTGCGAGTTTTACTGCCTATTCTCCCCATCCAACAAGCCCAACCATTTTTAGAACAGTTTCTAGAAGCCAACTTCGATGACACTCAAGAAGTACGTTACGCTTTGTATGAAGGGGTAATTTGGGGAGTCTTTCAACATCACAGTGGTACTTTAGTGAGTGCAGATTTGTCCAATGCAATCAACCGACTTGTATCTCTCCATCAGTCGGGATTAGATAATGTCTTTAATCGACTAATTGAAAGCCGCATCCGGCAAATTATTCAGGCAGCAAAACAGCAAGGACAATCTCTGCAAGCTACGATGCAAAGCTTAGAACGCTTTTACGCCGAAGGCATGATGGGCGAAATAAATCAAACTTCCCAAGGGCGAGAAGAAGTCCTAACTGCTTGGCGGCGTCAGTTAGAACGTTTATGGAATGAGGGTTAATTTCAATTTTTCAGTTTTCATATTAAACCAATTTACAGATATATTTATCTATCATGGATATCATTGAAATCCTCAAAGAAGACTATCAAAGATTCCCAGTCAATCAAACTTACAGCATTTATGCCCCAGAGGTTTATTTTCAAGATCCGCTGAATAAATTTCGGGGTGTTAAACGTTACAAAGAAATGATTAATTTTATCCAAACTTGGTTTTTAAATCCCAAGATGGACTTACATAATATTCAACGTTTAGGAGACACAATAAAAACTGATTGGACACTCAGTTGGAATACTCCTCTCCCCTGGAAACCACGGATCTCTATTCCCGGTTGGAGTGAATTAGGTCTTAACTCTGATGGTTTGATTGTCTCCCATGTCGATTATTGGAACTGTTCACGCCTAGATGTGGTGAAGCAGCATTTTTTCTCTTGAAAAAGTCGATGATTAAAATAATATAATTACCGTCAAAATCTTCATAGTTTGTAGTGAGGACTTGGTTAAAGGCTCCCACCTTCACTACTTTTCAGTATATAGCGGTTCTCAGTTGAGTGAGGTACAAGAACCCCACCCCCAACCCCCTCCCCGCTCTTCGAGAGGGGACTATGATGTACCGCATATGAATGGGAAACGCTATATTGGCGCAGCTATAGATGAGATGAGTTCACCTACAGATGAGCAAATAGCACTGATTCGGCTAACGCTGGAAGGTAGGAAAATGAGTTAAGTAGGTAGGCACAAATAAACCTAACTATGTAACGAAAAGTAAAAGCGGTGAAAACCTTGCGATTGCTTGTCTACGACACGCTACGCGAACACTCCACTTCGTTACGTACCCTGCGGGAACGCGAAGGGCGAACGCAATGACATAGTTATAAATTTTCTCACCTACCTACTTACCCCGATAGATTTGAACAAGAAAAGCTGTTGAACTTGCACAAAGCTAAGATGCTTGTTGAGCAAGCTTTTGCCATGTTGAGCCAGTAAACAGCCCCGATCGCAATTTTCAGGTAATTAAACCATAATGCAGGGTAGCACAACTGTGCTGCCCTACGGGGGATTGAAACAAAATCCCTCAATACTTTAGAGTGAATATAAACTCAACTCCAAAGCGCGATCGCAATGACTGATAAAGAACTCAAACATCTAATTGAGAGTAACGCTAAAACAGTCCAAGCTATGTTAGATGAAATGGCGGAAGCACGTCAGGAACGCCAAGAACTCCGAGAAGGAATGCTCCAAATCCAGAATGCAGTAGCACAATTAGCAAATATCCAAGAGAGAATAACCAGTTTACTCATTTCTCTTGATGGCGATCGCCCCACAATTCTCAAAAAACTCTCAGCACTAGAAACTAAGCTCGATCGGTTATTGCAGCAAAACTCAACAGATGAGTTAGTTTAAATACTCATAATAGTGCCTAGACGTGTTGAAACGACATTTATTTTCCTTAAACAGTCGATAATGTAAATAAATGTAAAAAATCCTCAAGCAGGACAGAAACATCTATGCGTGTAATTTTAATGACCGGTAAAGGCGGCGTGGGTAAAACTTCCGTCGCTGCTGCAACTGGACTCCGTTGTGCGGAACTAGGCTATCAAACATTGGTTTTAAGTACAGATCCCGCCCACTCTCTGGCAGACAGTTTTGACATGGAACTGGGACATGCACCCCAAAAAATTCGCCCAAATTTGTGGGGTGCTGAACTGGATGCGCTGCAAGAACTGGAGGGAAACTGGGGTGCTGTGAAACGTTATATTACCCAAGTTTTACAGGCAAGGGGTTTAGACGGGATACAGGCGGAAGAATTGGCAATTTTACCAGGCATGGATGAGATTTTTGGCTTGGTAAGGATGAAACGCCATTACGATGAAGGTGAGTTTGATGTCTTAATTATCGACTCAGCCCCCACTGGCACAGCACTCCGCTTGCTGAGTTTACCTGAAGTCGGTGGCTGGTATATGCGCCGTTTTTACAAACCATTTCAAAACATCTCGGTGGCACTTCGACCCCTGGTTGAACCTTTTTTTAGACCAATTGCTGGTTTTTCGCTCCCTGATAAAGAGGTGATGGATGCACCTTATGAGTTTTATGAACAAATTGAAGCTCTGGAAAAAGTATTAACAGACAATACTCAAACCTCAGTGCGTCTGGTAACAAATCCCGAAAAGATGGTGATTAAGGAGTCTCTCCGTGCCCATGCTTATCTAAGTTTGTATAATGTTGCAACAGATTTAGTCGTGGCGAATCGGATTATTCCTAGCGTTGTCCAAGACCCATTTTTCCAACGTTGGAAGGAAAGTCAGGAGCAATATCGCCAAGAAATTCATGATAATTTTCACCCTCTACCTGTGAAAGAAGTTCCCCTATTTTCTGAAGAAATGTGTGGATTAGCTTCATTAGAACGCCTGAAGGAAACTCTTTATAAAGATGAAGATCCAACTCAGGTTTATTACAAAGAAACAACTCTGAGAGTAGTGCAAGAGGAAAACCAATACAGTTTAGAACTTTACTTACCTGGTATTCCTAAAGACCAAGTTCAACTAAGTAAAACTGGAGACGAATTAAACATTACTATTGGCAACCATCGTCGTAACTTAGTTTTGCCACAAGCCTTAGCAGCACTACAACCAGCAGGGGCAAAAATGGAAGATGACTATCTGAAAATCCGCTTTGCTGACAATACAATAGTTTAATTTGGTTGAACCTTCCTCTGTCAACAAAAAGTTAAAACTAAAAAGCAAGAATTTTCTCTTGTAGCTAGTACAGACGCAATTATTTTAGCGTCTGTTTTTATGATTTTTTGGTGAATTTTTATAAAAGCTAAATAAATATTTTTACTAGTAATTTGACCGTAGTTTTACTGAAGACAAATTGATAAAAAAAACCTCAAAATGTCTTTAGATTTACTATGTCAGTTTTCAAATTATTAATTTATTTTGCTATAAGCAATGACCTCCAATCCTGAACAAGATTTGCCCTTATGTCGCCATGAAGAAAGTTTACTACGCCGCATTACAAACCGTATTCGACGAAGCTTAGAGTTGGAAGAAATTATCACAGTGACAACGGCAGAGGTGCGATCGCTACTAAAAACTGACCGAGTGATGATTTACAAATTTCATCCCGATGGTAGTGGTCAAGTGATTGCTGAGTCAATTTACAACAATCGTTTACCGTCGCTACTGGGGCTAAATTTTCCCTGCGATGACATTCCACTCACCGCCCGTGAACTATTTATCAAATCACGGGTGCGTTCTGTTGTGAATCTTGATACTAAAGAGATTGGTCAAATTCACCTGCGTGACTTGGATAATGGAGAAACTATCTCAGAAGAGATCCGTTACCGCCCTGTAGACCCCTGTCATATTGAATATTTGACAGCAATGGGGGTAAAGTCCTCTGTAGTAGCGCCTATTCTCTATCAAGATGAACTCTGGGGGCTGCTAGTCTCTCATAATTCGGAAGCGCGTTTAATTTCAGAATATGAACTAGAAGCAATACAAATAGTAGTCGAGCAGCTGTCAATGGCGATCGCTCAAAGTATCCTTCTGACTCAAGTTCGCAAAACAGCCGAACGGGAAGCGATCGTTAACCGCATTGCTACCTTACTACATTCACTACCCACGATTATATTACAGCCAGCCCTAGAAGCGGCTGTTACTGCCTTTGATGGTGTTGGTGGTAGGCTTTGCATTAGAAATGAAGCTTTTGATTTGCACAATGGCAACGTGACCAGCTTAACAGAATGCTTAATACCAGGAAATACTTGTATTAAGCTTTATATCTGTGGACAGCAACCTGTGATGCCAAAACAAACTATATATCCACTCATAGAGCAGTATAGTATCTGGCAAGAACACTACAAGTCTAGTAACTACGATGTTTGGGCGATTTCAGATATATATAACACTCCTGGCTTGCGAAGTTTGCAAGTTGCTTTTCAACCAACTAAAATTCGCAGCATATTGATGATCCCACTCCAGTATCGTCAGCAGTTGCTGGGCTACTTAAGTATTTTCCGCAATGAGGTAAATACAGAAACTCTATGGGCGGGACAGCATGACAGCGATCAAAGACAACTGTACCCCCGGCGATCCTTTGAGGTTTGGCGCGAATCTAAACAAGCACAAGCTCAAAAATGGACGGTTGAAGAGATTGAACTGGCTAGAAATCTCGGTAAACACTTTGCTTCAGCAATTCAGCAGTATGAATTGTACCAACAAGTACAAGTCTTCAATGAAAATTTAGAAAAACAAGTTAAAAGACGCACCGTTGAGTTACAACGGACATCTGAACAAGAACAGGCTGTGTTTAAAGTTATTGCTGAGATTCGGGAATCTCTGGACACAGATACGATTTTTCAGACCACAACTAAAGAAGTTTGTCAATTAATCAAAGCCGATCGCGTTTCTGTTTATCGTTTCGATTCTAATTGGGGTGGTGAATTTGTCGGGGATTTCGAGGCTGCTAGTCCATACTGGTCGAATGAGTCCGAGCTAGGTATTAATACAATTTGGAATGACACCTATTTACAAGATACAGAGGGAGGACGTTACCGCAACAATGAAACCTTTGCAGTCGATGACATCTACAAGATGGGGTTTGCTCAGTGTCATATCGACAATCTAGAGCAGTTTCAAATTTATGCTTTTGTGCTTGCTCCGATTTTTGTTGGGCAAAAACTTTGGGGTTTACTAGCAACTTATCAACACACTGGCCCTCGGCAATGGAAAGTTTCTGAAGTTAACTTTCTCAGTCAGATTGCGGCTCAAATGGGGGTAGCGCTCCAGCAAGCTGATTTACTCACTCAGACACGAGAACAGGCGTTAGATTTGCAACAAGCAGCAGAACAACAACGGGTATTGTTTGAAGTTGTTGCCAAAGTTAGGGAATCTCTGAACCTAGACGCGATTTTTCAGACAACCACCCAAGAAATCTGCAAATCACTAGAAATGGATCGAGTTGCAGTCTACCAGTTCCAGGCTGATTGGAGTGGTGAATATATCGCCGAATTTGTAGGTGATGGCTGGGTAAAAGTAGTAGGTTCAGATATCAAGACGGTTTGGGAAGATAGCTATTTGCAGCAAACCCAAGGTGGGCGATATCGTCACAATGAAACCTTTGTAGTCGATGACATCTATCAAGCTGGTCACTCTCAATGCCATGTTATGGCTCTAGAGCAAATTCAGGCAAGGGGTTATGCGATCGCACCTATATTTATCGGGCAACAGCTATGGGGCTTACTAGCAGCTTATCAGAATTCTGCACCCCGCCATTGGGAAACTTCGGAAATTAAGTTCATCACTCAAATTGCTAATCAGCTTGGGGTTGCACTCCAACAAGCCCAATTACATAATCAAACCAAAGAGCAGACAGAAAAATTGGCTCTAGCTTTGCATGATTTACAGCAAACTCAAAGCCAACTGATCCAAACTGAGAAAATGTCCTCACTAGGTCAACTCGTAGCTGGTGTTGCCCACGAAATTAATAACCCGGTAAACTTCATTTATGGCAACATCAATCATGTCAACGATTACGCCGAAGATTTACTCAGTATACTAGACCTGTATTTGCAAAATACCCCCAACCCTAGCCCTGAGATTCGCGATCGCGCATTCGAGATAGACTTAGAATTTATCATAGAGGATTTGCCCAAAACTTTATCTTCCATGAAAATTGGGGTTGATCGCATCCGGCAGATTGTCTTGGGTTTACGGAATTTCTCTCGCCTTGACGAGGCAGAAAAAAAGCCAGTTGATATTCATGAGGGCATTGATAGCACTTTGCTAATTTTGCAGCATCGCTTGAAAGCAAAACCAGAAAGTCCGGCGATTAAATTAGTCAAAGAATATAGTAACCTTCCTTTAGTAGAGTGCTATGCCGGGCCACTAAATCAGGTATTTATGAATGTTTTAAGCAATGCGATCGATGCTTTAGAAGATTACACAGAATCTCAATCAAAACCTCATAGCAGTCAAATTACTATTCGTACTGCTCTTGGAGAACTTGAAGGCAATATCAAGAGCGTAGTAATTCGCATAAGAGACAATGGCCCAGGAATACCCGAATCCCTGAAAGAAAGAATCTGCGATCCATTTTTCACAACTAAGCCAGTGGGAAAAGGCACTGGCTTGGGGTTGTCAATTAGTTACCAGATTGTCGTAGATAAACACGGTGGTGTGTTGAGATGTGATTCTCAGCCGGGGTTAGGTACAGAATTTTGGATTGAAATTCCGATTAAACAAATCACCAAATCATAAAAACGAAAAAATAAACTCGTGTAGCAACTGTTTTAGAGGATGTTTGAAAAGTCATGATTGATGTATCAAATATTTTTTTACCCCACCCTAACCCTCCCCTTATAAAGGGGAGGGAACCGAATTTTTCTTGTTTCCACCCTTTATAAGAGGACGTTTGAAAAGTCCTCTTGTTGGTATCAAAAGTTCTAGATCCCTCTAAATCCCCCGATAAATTGGGGGACTTTGATTCCGGTTTCCCCCTTTTTAAGGGGAGCCAGCGCGGTCTTGGGGTCTCCCCAAGTGGAGCGACTGGCGTGGGTTAGGGGGGATCTAAAAGTGCCTCAAGTCACACCAAAACACTTTTCAAACATCCTCTAAGGGGAGATTAAGGGGGGTAACAATTCGATTAAAATCACAACATATCACTTTTCAAACAACCTCTTAAAAGTCGCTACATTTTTTTAACTTCTAAGTTGCACAGGCATCGCTAAATAGGTCATTTTCAAACCGCCCAATGGTGTAAAAATTACTGGAGTCAGGCTTTGATTTAAATGCATTTGAATTTCGGAAGATGGTAACTCTTTCAAGCCTTCCATCAAATATTTAATGTTAAAGGCAATCTCTATATTCTCCCCAGAAATTTGTGCTGGCATTGACTCTCTACCACTGCCCACATCTTGAGCTTCACATGATAAGGTAATTTCTTGAGCTTCACTGTCAATACTAACCTTGACAATATTATTTTTTTGATCGGCTAACACAGCAATCCGCTCCAAAGTGCTGACAAATTGTCGCCGTTCAATTGTCACTTGTCGCTCAAATTGGCGCGGAATTAATTGTCGATAAGCAGGATATTGCCCTTCTAATGTGCGACTAGTCAAGCGTTGATTTTGCCATGCAAACACAACTTGACCTTGATCGAAATATAAAGCGACAGGTTCATCTGATGAGGCGCTATGAGCTAGCATTCGTTGGAGTTCGCGTAATGCTCTAGCTGGTACTGTCACTTCTAGTTGGGTAGTTCCACCTAAAGGGCGCTCGTTGCTAGTTTCTACTACTGCTAGGCGATGTCCGTCGGTAGCTGCAAATTCTAGGGTGTCTTGTTTAACTGTTAAATGCACACCAGTGAGTACTTGCTTGGTTTCATCAGCACTGGTAGCAAACAATGAACCGCGTAATCCCTCAATTAATGCGGTGGTGGTGAGATAGATTACTTCTGTATTTTCAATTACAGGGAGTTCAGGAAATTCTTCCGGCCCCATTGCTCGGACTTGGTAATGTCCACTCTTGGGTGTGAGTGTAACAATTAAACCTTCTCCACCGGATGTTGCACCTGTAAGGGCTGATTCATCGTCTAAAGTGATTTCGCCCTCTGGAAGACGAGAGGTGATGTCTACAAGTAATTTAGCAGGAAGTGCGATCGCGCCACTTTGCCATACCTCTGCGTTAAAACTGGTGCGGATTCCCAAGCTGAGATCGAAGGCTGTTAAGCTTACTTGGTTAGTTTCAGCATCCGCTTGTAACAGCACATTGGCAAGTACCGGATGAGTTGGTCGTGAAGGTACTGCACGACTAACGAGTGAGAGGTTTGTACTGAGATCGCTTTGGGAGCAAACTAATTTCATAAGTCAGATGCAGCAGGTGAAAGATATCCTAACATCCTTATGTTTATAGGCGATCGCTGACAAAGTTGCTTAAGGGTAAAAAACTCGTTTAAACGGTTGGTTACGATAGCGCCGATAAATATTAAAATCTTTATCCAGTGTGGCGATCGCAGCGAACCTCAGATATATTAATAAACTAAGCAAAACGATGTTAAAGTCTTTCTGTATATAGATTTTAGGTTCTTTTTTGGTTGTTTTTTGTCTAAGTCCCACTAACAAATGGTAGCTATTGCAACCAGTCAGTTTAAGTATGATTAAATTCATAATCATGCTATTATTAGACCAATATCAACTCGGTTCTGGTGGGAGTCAGCCATCAGACGCAAGGGGGAAAGTCCGGTGTAAATCCGGCGCTGTCCCGCAGCTGTAATCAAGGCTTGCCTTGTGAGTCAGAATGCCCGCCGAAGTTAACTTGTAAATTTTGTACATCTGCGAGGCACAGATAAGTATTTTTATGAAGATTTCTACAACTACTCAGCTTTACGTTCTCATAGCCCCACATATCAAGACGCTACAGATTACGACTTTCTATGAGAGGGTAAGCGATTAATTTCCGGTACAAGTTGTGTCTTTAGATGCAGCGATCGCGATCGCCACTCCAGATGAGAGTATCGCTTGCAAATAGTCACAGCAACAACGAAATGCTGTATTACCTAACAGGTGGAAGTTGTTAAAAAACAGGTAATAAATGGCGTGTATGACGTACATAGTCAGGTTCTATTACTGAACAAATACTTTCCCAATTACCCATATAAATTGCTAATTTACTAGATTAATACTTCGGTTAATCATCATGCCGAAATTCTATCTTCACCGAACTGGTCAGATTCCTACTGCTATTCATCCCTTTGTCAAACAAACGGCTCTCCTCCAAGATAAACACAAGCCCAGTCTACTTCAAGGAAAAATTATTCAAGATGTTCAAAACATGGCAATGTCGATGTATCGGATGATTTATATTGCAATCGCCTCCGTCGGGCGGTTACGACATCGCTCGTCTGATTCGGGACGAGCAGCAATGAGTAAACTGTTAGCTCGACTGAAATAGGCGTACAGGAGCGTTCAAAAAAATGTCAACTTTATTATATTCTATAATTGGTTTTCTTCTGCTTTTAGTAATTGGAATTGCGGCTTATTTGCTAACTGCCCGTAAGTATCAATCCTCAGCCACAGTCGCCAATTCCTACGATCAATGGACACTTGACGGCATCGTAGAGTTTTATTGGGGGGAACACATTCACCTTGGTCACTACGGTTCGCCACCGCGACGAAAGGATTTTTTGGCTGCTAAATCTGACTTTGTACATGAAATGGTTAAATGGGGTGGAATAGAAAAATTACCTCCTGGTACTACTGTCTTAGATGTTGGCTGTGGTATTGGCGGCAGCAGCCGGATTTTAGCGCGAGATTATGGGTTTGCTGTCACAGGGATTACCATCAGCCCACAGCAGGTAAAGCGTGCCCAGGAGTTGACACCCCAAGGGCTAAATGCCCAGTTTGCGGTCGATGATGCGATGGCATTGTCGTTTCCAGATGCCAGTTTTGATGTAGTCTGGTCAATCGAAGCAGGCCCCCACATGCCAGATAAAACCGTTTTTGCTAGAGAACTAATGCGGGTGCTAAAGCCTGGTGGGGTGTTGGTTGTAGCTGACTGGAATCAGAGGGATGACCGCCAAAAGCCGCTAAATTTTTGGGAGAAACCAGTAATGCGGCAACTTCTCGATCAGTGGTCTCATCCAGCTTTTTCCAGCATTGAGGGCTTTTCTGAGCTTTTAGCAGAGACTTCCTTAGTGGAAGGGGAGGTAATTACGGCAGACTGGACGGAACAAACCCTTCCTTCTTGGTTAGATTCCATCTGGCAAGGAGTGGCTCGACCAAAGGGATTGGTGTGTTTTGGTCTATCTGGTTTCATTAAATCTCTGCGTGAGATGCCGACGTTTTTGCTGATGCGTTTGGCGTTTGGTGCAGGGCTGTGCCGATTTGGAATGTTCCGCGCTGTGCGGGGGAACGGGAGTACAGAATTGATCGATAGAAACTTTGCCAACCAAAATCCCTCAAGTTGGGTTAGGTAGCTAATCTGACATAACTTTAACCAAGTACTGCTTTGTGTAAAATCGTGGGGAATTGAGGAACTGTTTGAAGATCAGCTGGCTTGTGCTGATCTAGTATTGCTGACTAAGAGCGATCGCGTTGATTTCCCGACCCAAGTTAGGGTGCAGGATTGGCTGAAACAGAACTTGTCACCTGGTGTAATCGATTTGACTACTTTTATGATCGTCCTTGGCAACCCCACGAACCCCGTCAAACACGATTAGTATTGATTGGACGAGAGCTTGAGCAGGTTCGCATTGAGTCAATTTAATTAATTATACTCTCATGAGAGTAATAAAAGAGCGCTAGTCCTATTTCTGTAGTTAGTGACGACTTGAGTTTAAACTGAGAACAACCGCACCTTAAGCAATTCCTAGTTGAAAAGTATATTGCCAAGCAAAAATGACTAACTCAGCAGCAAGTCGTTTGGGTGAACTCGCCAACCTATTTTTTAAACTGGGCGTCATCGGCTTTGGGGGCCCGGTTGCCCATATTGCCATGATTGAAGATGAAGTGGTTAAGCGGCGTCAGTGGTTGACAAGGGAGCATTTTCTAGATTTGCTGGGCGCAACTAACCTAATTCCTGGGCCAAATTCCACAGAAATGGCTATCCACATAGGATACATCTATGCAGGATGGCTGGGGCTGATTGTGTCAGGCGTCTGTTTTGTCTTACCTGCGGTTCTAATTACTGGTGGGTTTGCTTGGGTTTATGTTGCCTACGGTACTCTACCCCAAATCGCTCCCTTACTTTATGGCATTAAACCGGCTGTTTTAGCAATCATCATCAATGCACTCTGGGGCTTGGCAAAAAAGGCTGTGAAAACTCGCCAATTACTAGTGATTGCTTTCGCTGTGGCATTGCTGACATTGTTATTCAAATTAAATGAAGTAATTGCCCTATTAATTGGGGGATTGCTGGGTATGGTTTGGTTACATTCTGGCGAGAAAAACGACAAACCAAGAGATAAAGCCAACTTTCTGATTGCTAGTCTCACGACTTTGAAAGCATCAGCTGTAGTTGCTGCATCGGTAGCGGCTGCATCTACTGTAGCTAAGGTTTCTTTATGGCAGTTGGGCTGGTTTTTTTTGAAAGTCGGTAGTGTCTTGTTTGGTGGTGGCTACCTTTTGGTGGCTTTTCTGCAAGGGGGATTAGTTCAAGAATACGGCTGGCTGACACAACAGCAGTTATTAGATGCGATCGCAATTGGTCAATTTACCCCTGGGCCAGTACTTTCCACTGCTACGTTTATTGGTTATGTCATCGCTGGCATACCTGGCGCAATTGTTGCCACAATCGGAATTTTTCTACCTTCTTTTGTTTTCGTTGCTGCCCTAAATCCCCTAATCCCACGCTTACGAGCCTCTTCTTGGACTAGAGCATTTTTGGATGCTGTGAATGTTAGTGCTGTAGCGCTAATGGTTGTTACTACTGTGCAACTGGGGACAGCAACTTTAACATTACCACAAGCGCCATTTGTAGATTTTCTCGGCTTGGCGATCGCGATCGTCTCAGCCATTTTAGCTATTCACTTTCGCATCAATGCTGCATGGCTAGTCTTTGGTAGCGCTTTCATGGGATGGGGTGCTTCATTCTGGGGCTACACTCCATAAAATTACAAGTATTGTAGATTACTAGCAGCTATTAGCTTGACTTTAGACCTCACTTCCATTCCTCTCTCCTAGAATGAGAGAGGCTTTAAATCTTACTCCTCAACGCTAGTAGGGAAAGGACTGTTCTTAATTACAGCAGTTTTCTTTTGCATGAAGTACAAAGCTACAGGTTTTGAGGCAGGAGGACGTTCGGCGAGCGCTCAGTCGAGCCGCAGGAGGCAGTGATGTCCAGTTCAATCTGGTATAAAAGAATGTAGAGACGTAGTAGTGATACGTCTCTACAAAGGTTTTAGATGGAGATATCTTATCGATAATCTTGACTTTGAATGCTCCCTAAACGAGCAGCATCACGAATATTGTAGTCAGCACGGGTAAAGCGATTTAGCTGCATTTCAAAAAAATCTCGATTGGCTTGTAAATGCTTGGGATTTTCGTCATCTAAAGGATACAAAAGTGCAGTTCGCAAAGCTTGAATTACCGCAGAAGTGACACAGTACATTGAGCGTTGAAAACTAACTCCTAACTGAATCAACATATCTTCTTCACCCCGGCAATGTTGGCTGTAGTAATCAACAAGATATGGTGGCAAAAAATGCAACATATCTTGCATTAATAATGTCGGGGGAATGCCAGCAGTACCCACTGGAAATACATCAGCATAAAGAATACCATAGTGAAAGTCTTTCTGGTCTTCTGGCACTTGACGCGCTTGAGCATTATAAGATTTTGTTCCTCGGAAGGGTGCAGTGCGGTAGAAAACTGCTTCGACATAAGGTAATGCGGCTTCATATAGCCACATGAAACCCTGGGATTTGGGGACAATTTCGTAGCATTCACCACGAATATAAACGTGATGGTAAATGGGACGACCTGCGATCGCAAATATACCATTAACTAAGAAGCTCATTGCCTCTGGGACGCTGCTAATCGTACCTTCGTCGTAGCGGTCGGACATTTCAAAAAATACCGGGGCCATGACTTCCCAGAATAAGCCCAGATTAGCGTAGTATGACATCTGGCGGCACTGTTCCAAAAACAGATCGGGGAACAGCTTATAAAGTCCCAGCATGACTGGGTTTCCTTGGAAGTAAGCTTTAATTGCTCGGTCAGCGTTGGCTTTGTATTCGTCTGAATCGAGGTAAGGGTCAAATTGTCCACCCATGCCTCTGTGCCACAACATCGCCCGCATACAAGCTTCTGCAAATTCCATGTTAATGCGATCGTGGAACAAGTGATGCAATAACTTCGGCATTTTGAAAGTTTCACCTTTCTCAATAAATGCCAAAAGTTCTGGATGTGCAGTAGCTTCGCCGCGCCAAATTCGTAAATCGGCATCATCGCCAGCGTAATGATTATGCAGTTCTAAATACTCTTTCGGCAAGAAGTATTTAAAGAACGGTAACGGGTTTAAAAATTCGCGTTCGGCAATATAAAGTAGGTCACGCCAGTAGAAATCCATCGGCACAGCATAAGCTTTATATAAACCGATGATTTGCATCAAATTTTCTGGGGTATCGGGTAACATTGCACCGCCCGCTTCTAGGCGATGAATTACTTCGGCAAATTCGTGATTAGAAGGAGGTAATTTAATTGCTGTTTTAATTGCTGTCATGGTAATGGGGAATGGGGATAGAGGAAGAAACTGTAATTTGTAACCTATTTCAGCGCTACTTCAGAGATTACGGTTTTTTCTAAAGAGGGAATTGCAGCCACCATTGTTGTAGTTGTGGATTCACTCCAACGCACTAACCAAGTGGGTTGTACTCCCAAAAAGATGATGAAAGCTGCCAAAATTAAAGCTGGTATTTTCTCAGACCAAAGAACTTTGGGATAGTAGGCGATGTTATCCAGTCTGCCAAAACAAGTACGGTTGAGGAGGATGAGAAAATAAACTGCGGTTAATCCACTAGCAACTACACACAAAATAGTTGGGATGGGAAAGGCAGAGAAGCTACCTTGAAAGACGATAAATTCCGCGATGAATCCTGTTAAACCGGGAATACCAGCACTAGCCATCCCACTTAAAACTAGTAAGGCGCTAATTAGAGGTAAGCCGCGTATAGGACTCATTAAACCATTGAGTTTATCTAACTCGCGGGTGCCAACTTTGGCTTCTACGACTCCCACCAAGTGGAAGAGAATCGCCAAGATGATACCGTGGCTAAACATTTGGGCGACTGCACCAACGAGTGCTAAGGGAGTACTAGCAGCACCAGCTAACAAAATATAGCCCATGTGACCGACGGAACTGTATGCTACCATGCGCTTGATATCTGTTTGAGCGATCGCAATTACTGCCCCATAGATGGCGCTGACTGCTCCCCAAATTGCTAAAGTTGGTGCAATAATGCTCCAAGCATGGGGAAACATACCCAACCCAAATCGCAGCAGTCCATAAGTTCCCAGCTTTGCCAACACGCCACCGAGAAGAATGGCAATTGGTGCTGAAGCCTCAACGTAAGCATCGGGTAGCCAAGTATGGAAGGGAACTAAGGGAATTTTAATCCCAAAACCTAACACTATTCCTGCTAGTAAAAGGATTTGTTTGGCTGTTGACAGGTTTTCTGTAGAGACTGCATCAAAAGCAAAATTGGTAGAACCACTCAGCCACACCATACCCAAAAATGTTGCCAGAATTAAGGCTCCGGAAACAGCAGTATAAATCAGGAATTTAATCCCAGCGTAACCCCGTTTTGCTCCACCCCAAATGGAAATTAGTAAGTAGAAAGGGATTAATTCTAGTTCATAGAATAGGAAGAATAGCAGTAAATTCTCCGCGACAAAAGCACCTGCGACTCCTCCACTAACTAATAAAATCATCGAGTAGAACAGCCGGGGGCGTTCAGTTTCTTTACTACTGCTGTAAATAGCAATCCAGGTGAGTAGGCTATTTAACACCAACATCAAGATAGAAAGCCCATCAACACCTAATTGATAGTTCAAGCCAAGGGTTTCATTCCAGGGTAAATACTCTTTAAATTGCATTCCTGGATTGCTAATATCAAATTTTAGCAGGATAAACAGGTTCCAAAAGAGAACTAGCCCCGAAAAAATTAATGCTATTAAACGAATGCGATGTTTAGGGATACTTACAGGTAATATTGCTATAAAAATAGCCGTTAAAATTGGCAGCCAAATCAAAACACTTAACATGGTAATTTTATCCTTTGTCCTTTTCCTCGTTCCCAGTCTCCGACTGGAAACGCACTTCATTACGGCTCTGCCGCGAATTCATGAGGCAGTATGAATTTGCATTCCCAGCCGGAGACTGGGAACAAGATTTAAGTACAAAAAAGCTAGCCTACTATACTGATTTTGCCAGTATCTAAATCGTAATAAGCTCCGACTATTTTCAGCTTTTCTCCCTTGATTAACTCAGATAAAACTGGCGATGAATTCAATTTTTTCATTTGTGCCAAAACATTTGCTTTACAAGCGTTTTCTAACTTATCTCCTGATTTTCCTTTTGAGCTTTCTACACTCGGTTTAATTGCCTCAAGCAAACTTCCGATTTGCCCTGGCACTTCAGCACCTTTGATTGCGGCATCTACCGCACCACATCTTTCATGTCCCACTACCATAATGACTTTGGAACCTAATACTAAACTGCCAAATTCTAGGCTACCAATTTCTTCTCGTGTGGCAATATTACCAGCTACACGGCAGACAAATAAATCTCCAAGTCCTTGGTCAAAGACAATCTCTGAAGGTACCCGTGAATCTGCACAACTGAGAATTGAAGCAAAGGGCTTTTGACCTTTGGCAACTTCGGCTAAACGTGAATAGGTTTGGTGTGGATTACGACGTTTTCTTTGGGCAAATCTTTCATTTCCATCTAGTAATTCTTGCAATGCTTTATCGGGGGTAATCTCATCTTCTGCTGGGGCTTTTTCGGCTGCAAGTAAGTTTGAGCTAAGTCCGGCTGTCAATACACCCGTACCGATCGCACCTGCACCAAACTTAAATAAACTTCTTCTGGAAAGATTTATCTGCGGATGTTGTATGCTCATGGAATTATTCTCACAATATTAAACTGTTAACTTTTAGTAGCATAGTTACTGCTACCCAACTGTCGAGATTTGAAAAATCACATTTAAAAACTGCATTCCCCAAAATGGCCAAGTTACCCACATTCCTAAAAGACTCACACCTAGAAGAACAGTGAAGGCATAAAACTGGGTTTGTCCAGAGGTGCTATATTTAAGACCTTCGCCACCTAATAGCGAAAATAAACCAACGAGATTAACGATGCCATCGACTACAAAGCGGTCAATCATATCGGCAATTTGGGAAATTTTTACAACTCCAAAAATTATGGTAATCCGATAGAGTTTAGGGGTGTAAAAGTCGTATGCAAATAAATCTTGTAATCCTTGCCAAGGGAGGCGAATCGGTTTAGGAATATTGCCTAAATAAATCACGCCAGTGATACTGCAACCGAAAATACTCGACCCAATTAAAAGTAGTGCGACATCTTTATTTAGGCTTGCCCAATCGGGTAAAAGTGATAAGCTTTGCAACACTAAAGGAAGATGTAGACTGACACCAAGTAAAATCATTGTTGGCAGAATCATCGGCCAGTGGGCTTCAGGCGATCGCTGACTCATTTGTGTCGGTTTACCACCAAAAATTAAACCGAATTCTCTAGTTAAGCTCACGGCTGTTAAAGTATTCACCGCTATCACTACTCCCACTAACCAAGGTTGCGTTTCCCACAACCCATCTGCTAGTTCCATCAGCGCCCAAAAGCTACCCAACGGTGGAAAACCAATTAATCCCAATGTGCCGACGATAAAAGCGATCGCAGAAATCGGGCGACGTGTCCATAATCCGCCTAATTGGGTGACATCTTGGGTGATGCTATTCCAGATAATTCCGCCAGTACTCATCACCAACAAAGCTGCGGATATGGCATGGGTGAGTACTAACAATAGCGCCGCTTCGTATTGTTGCACTCCCACGGCGATGAATACTAAACCCATGTATGCACTGACAGAATAGGATTGGCAGCGTTTAAGATCGATTTGCGCGATCGCAATTAAAGAAGCACCCACGGCTGTCACCGCACCAATCGCAACCATCGCTGAGGAAGCTATGGGTGAGATGCTTAACACAGGTTGCAATTTAATCAGCACCCATGCACCACTAGCTACTACTACCGAGTTCCGCAAAATCGTACTAGGAACAGGGCCTTCCATCGCTTCATCTAGCCACAGATGCAGGGGAAATTGGGCACATTTGCCCATCGGCCCAGCAATTAAAGCTAAACTTACCAATGCCATAGTTGTCGGGTTGACGTTAGCAGTAGCCGCCCACTCAGCTAATTCTGGATAATTCCAAGTTCCAGCTAAAGGCCATAATGCCAACACGCCCATCAGCAAGAATAAGTCTCCCACCCGCTTGGTTAAGAAAGCGTCTCTCGCACCTGAGACTACCAATGGCTGGCTAAACCATAAGCCAACTAGTAGATAGGTTCCCAGCGTGAGGACTTCCAAAATTACATAGCTGAAGAACAAGTTATTACACAAAGCAAGGGCACATAATCCCGCTTCAAATAATCCCAATAAAGAATAGAAGCGTCCCCAACCCCAATCCATCTCCATGTAGCCAATTGCATAAATCTGCGCCAGCAAATTCAAGCCAGTAATCACAACCAAAGCGCCGACACTGACTGAGGATATTTCCAAAGCAATAGTCAAGTCTAAACCAGCTGTAGATAACCACGGAATAAATACTTCTTGGGCTGGATAATTCCAAGTTGCTTGTAAGGCGATCGCACAATGCACAAACGCCAAAAATGTCATCACCAAGTTTACATAACCCGCCGGTCTTGGCCCTGTGCGACGAATGATCCCTGGCGACCAAGGCACGGCTAATAAGCCACCTATTAAGGCATAGCACGGAACTAGCCAAACAGTCTCAAGTAGAAACTGAGCCATCAACTTACCTCTATTATTGTCATCAAAAACTATGGGTTTTAAATCAACTGCCGTTGATCCCTGTTACCCAGCGATTGTAGATAAGGCAAATTTATCTTTGTTTAATTTTGTTAGAAACAGCTTACCGTTATATCAAGCAAAAAGGAATTATTTTGTTAAATAAATTTGAGATAACAACTCTAATTATTTCTTATATATATAGTGAACTATTCAAGCAATGAATAATAAGTATTTATTCTTATCTATGTATTGAGTAAGAGATGAATCAATAGTTATCATTAGTTTTTTCAATTGATATAAATGACAAGAGACGCTATGGATTGCGTCTCTATAAATCGACTAAATGTAATCTATATTTTGGTAATTTTGTCAACCTGCCAGTGAGAGATAGTAATGGCAGGTGGTGAGTCAATCTGGCTGATGGGGGCAGGTTTCATGTCCCGGTAGTCTAGGAGTTGGACTACGATGAGGTAGGCGATCGCTAAAATGATCGAAATCGCACCTGTAAGAATAGCAATTATTTTCGAGCGTTCCATCAGTATTTCCTGTAATGCAAGTTATTGTACAGTGTCTATATCCACATAATAGACTCGGCTATAGTTTCTGGGCATGAGCGAACCGCAGTTTAGCAGATAAAATATTAACAACCTGAAAGCGACATTGAGCTATTGCCATGACAACCAAACAAGCTATCTTTGACGCTATTGAACAACTGCCAGAGCAACACCTAAAAGACGTGTTGCAGTATGTTCAACAACTTGCACGTACCCAAAAATCACCAGCATCCAACCCACCCACCCAAAGCAGCGATCGCCTTGCAGATTTCATCGGTGCAGTATCTCACGGTTCTCTAGCTGCCAACTTAGACGACGAACTCTATGGCGGATAAGCTTTTTATTGATACATGGGGCTGGCTCACGCTCCATGACAAAAGCGAACGCTATCACCAACAAGCCACAGAAGCTTACCAATATGCGTAGACGCATTCGCGCCGCGTCTCGTAGAGAAGCGGCTTGTCGTCAGACATCGCTGAAAATGGGCAAATTTATACAACAGATTATGTTCTTGACGAAACGATTACTTTCTCGCTGTTACAGCAATTTTCATGTATTTGAACCACATCTGTCGTAAGGGCACAGCAATGCTGTGCCCCTACCGCGTGGTTTATTTACCCGAAAATAGCTGTTAAAATACCACCAGTCCGCTAAATTAAACGAGACATACAGCTTATGATTACTCAAATGATGGTTCAACCTTCATTCTGGGTAGATTCTGGAATCAAACTCAGTAAAGTTAGGGACATATATTTGTTTAAATTTACTGAAGAATTACAGTCTCGACTCGAAGAATTGTCTGAGAAAAAGAAAGCTGGATTGCTAACAAGCGAGGAAGATGCTGAATTGGCAGGCATATTGGAACTTGATAGAATTTTTACCTTGCTTAATGCCAAAATCATTTCTCAATCATGACAGTTAATGATTCCACCAAAAAATTACTCAGACAAAGAGCGAAATTTCTTTGTGAATACTGTCATTCTTCAGAAGAAGCAAGTGCTGCTCTATTTTCTATTGACCATATTATACCGCAGTCTCTTAAAGGTTCGGATGACCCTGATAACTTGGCATTAGCCTGTCAGCGTTGCAATGGATATCGCTACAATTTCACCACTGGAATTGATCCAGATACAGGACAGATGCTACCTCTATTTAATCCACGCCAGCAAAAGTGGTCTGACCACTTTATTTGGTCAGCAGATGGTCTAACAATTATTGGCATTACTTCTGTAGGACGAGCTACAAGTAATCGTTTAGACCTCAATGATGAACGTCATAATGAAGGCTCTATTGTCAAAGCTCGTCGTCTTTGGATCAAAGGTGGTTGGCACCCACCTGATGAAGACCCGCAACAAGTAAAAAAGAGCTGACCTTCCTTCAAAGGTTCAATGTTGACCTTCTGAGCCTCAACGATGACCTTCTGAGCCTCGAAGTTGCGGCTTTTATCCTCGAAGTTGCGCCTTTTATCCTCGACGTTGACCTTCTGAGGCTCAACAATGACCTTCTGAGCCTCGAAGTTGCGGCTTTTATCCTCGAAGTTGACCTTCTGAAGCTCAACAATGACCTTCTGAGCCTCGAAGTTGCGGCTTTTATCCTCGAAGTTGCACCTTTGATCCTAAACTAACAAATATATCTAAACATTCCTGAATTTACAGGGGTGAGCGTGTAGTAAAATTTGCTCACATCTGTCAAGTGGAACATGGCTTTAGACTTCTCCGGTCAAAATCTCCGAGGACGCAACTTCAAAGGTAGACAAGACCTTGCGGGTGCAAACTTTAGCTATGCCGATATCCGAGGGGCAAACTTCAGCCATGCTAACCTGACAGGGGCAAACTTCAGCCATGCCAAAGCTGGACTGCAACGACGTTGGGCAATTGGTTTAGTTATTGTCTCATTCTTATTGTCGGTACTGTCAGGATTTTTCTGGGCTATCAATGGTTACTTGGTGTCGCAGATATTTGACTCATCCAGTGAAAAGCAGATTGCGGGCTGGGTTGCTTTAATCACATTGATTGCCTTTTTCTTCATCACAATTCGCCAAGGAATAATAGCTGGTTTAGGAGCCTTCGCTGTCGCCTTCGCCGTTGCCTTCGCCGTCGCTGTAGCCGTCGCCGGAGCCGGAGCCATCGTGGGAGCCGCAGCCGCAGCCGTCGCCGGAGCCGGAGCCGTCGCTGTCGCCGCAGCCGTCGCTGGAGCCTTCGCCATCGCCGTCGCCTTCGCTGTCGCCGGAGCCTTCGCCGTCGCTGTCGCCTTCGCCGTCGCTGTCGCCGTCGCCTTCGCTGTCGCTGGAGCCTTCGCCGTTGCTGGAGCCTTCGCCGTCGCCGTCACCGGAGCCGTCGCCGGAACGTTATTTAGTATCTACATCAGCTGGCGAGCCATGAAAGGAGATCAAAAACACACCTTAATTCGTAATATCGCGATCGCCTTTGCTGCAACAGGAGGTACAAGTTTTCGTGGCGCTGACTTAACAGGTGCTGATTTCACCGCTGCGACGCTGAAAAGTACAGATTTCCGAAACACTATCCTTATCTGTAGCCGTTGGCATCAAGCCAAAATGCTTGACCGTGTTCGTCCTGGTTCAACTTATCTTCAAAACTCACAAGTACGTCAACTGCTGGTTACAGGACAGGGACAGGACACAAACTTTGACCGCCGTCAAAACCTACGAGGTATCAACTTACAAAAAGCTAACTTAGCAGATGCCAGCTTTATTGGCACCGATCTCAGTGAAGCTAATTTGCAAGATGCCGATTTGTCAAGAGCAAAGCTGAAGCAAACGCAACTAGACGGCACAGATTTAACAGGTGCAACCCTCACCGGAGCCTTCATTGAAGATTGGGGCATTACAAATACAACTAAATTGCATGGGGTGAGGTGTGAATATGTCTACATGCGCTTACCCACCAAAGAAGACCCCGATCCCCTCCGCAAACCTGATAATAAACAAGAGGAATTTGCAGACGGGGATTTTGCCGACTTTATCAAGCCAATTTTTGACACCCTCGACCTTTATCATAATCAAGGCGTTGACCCCCGCGCTGTGGCGATCGCTTTCAAAAACCTGGCCGAAAACCATCCCGAAGCTGAGTTAGAAATCGTGGCAATGGAGAAACGCGGCGATGATAAAATCTTACTCAGAGCCAAAACCGCCGCAGGTAGCGATAAATCTCAACTCAGTGCAGAATATTTTGATGATTATAATCAACTCAAAACTTTATCCCAGAGTCAGCAATTATTGCTTGTAGAAAAAGATCAGCGCATTATTAGTTTAGAAAATATGGTAGATACTGCTCTCAAGCAGCCGAAATTTTATACTCAAGGAGATACAAATATGTCAGATATCAGCGGCATCAATATTCAAGGCAGCAGTAATGTTAGCGGTATCGCTGGCAATAATTCTATTGCTAATTTGGGAACCATTAGCGGTAACGTGAGTATTGCCCTCAATGAGTTACCTGATGCAACCGATGCCGAGAAACCAGGAATCAAAGAATTATTGTCGCAGTTGCAAGATGCAATCATCCAATCCACATATTTGTCAGAAGAAGACAAAACCGAAGCGCTAGAACAGGTGAAGACTTTGGCAGAAGCGGGTAAAAATCCTCAAGAATCCACTAAGCAAAAGACGGCGAAAACAGCAATCACCATGTTGAAAGGGATATTTACAGGCTTACCTGCTGTTGCTTCTCTAGTTGAAGCGACTAATAAATTATTGCCTGCCATTTCTAAACTATTCGGTTTGGGATAATTAAACGTGAGGTCTTTTAAATAAAAAATCCTTAAGAGGATATTTTAAAAGTTCTTTGGTCGGTAGCAAAACGTTTTAGATCCCCCTAAATCCCCCTTTTTAAGGGGGACTTTGATTTCGGTTCCCCCCTTTTTAAGGGGGACTTTGATTTCGGTTCCCCCCTTAAAAAGGGGGGTTAGGGGGGATCTCTCTTGCACAAGTCCTGTTCCAATTACGATTTACCTGGACAGGATCATATCTACTTTCTTCATTCTCAGGTAGTTTTGGAATGTAGAGTTTAGTTTTTCCAAAATGTCTTTAACTGAAGAAATTCTTTCCCAATTACCTGGCGATGTTTTAAAAGGATTGCGTCAAGGCGATCGCATCCTCACATCTCTGCGCGAAAACACCGCACCAGTGCCAACGTTAGTTAAAGAAAGTCAACAGCCTTTAAGCGATGCCGACTTCGATGTAATTATCTGCGGTGGCACTTTGGGCATTTTAATTGGTTGCGCCTTGGCAGTGAAGGGGTTGCGGGTGGCGTTGCTGGAACGGGGAATTTTGCGGGGGAGGGAACAAGAATGGAATATTTCTCGCAAAGAATTAGATGTGTTTGTGGAATTAAACTTGCTGACTGAGGAAGAATTAGAGAGTGCGATCGCTACTCAATATAACCCAGCACGAGTTAGTTTTGCTGGCGGTACAGAAGTTTGGGTAGAGGATGTCTTGAATATCGGCGTAGATCCAGTTTATTTACTCGCTACCTTAAAAACCCGATTTCTCGCCACTGGGGGAAAGTTGTTAGAAAACACACCCTTTAGCGAAGCCGTGGTTCATCCCGACGGGGTGATGGTAAATAACCAATTTAAAACTCGGTTATTAATCGACGCGATGGGACATTTTTCACCCATCAGCCAACAAGCACGCCAAGGCAAAAAACCAGACGCTTTGTGCTTAGTTGTAGGAAGTTGCGCCCAAGGTTTTCCAGAAAATAACTCAGGCGACTTGTTATTATCATTCACTGAGTTGCAAAATCAATGCCAATATTTCTGGGAAGCCTTCCCAGCCAGGGATGGCAGAACCACTTACTTGTTTACCTACATGGATGCATATCCCCAACGCTTGAGTTTAGAAGCTCTATTTGAGGAATATCTGCGTCTTTTACCAGAATATCAGGGAGTGGAATTGAGCAAACTGAAATTTCAGCGATCGCTATTTGGTTTCTTTCCCACCTATCGCCAAAGTCCGCTAAAAACCCCTTGGAGTCGCATTCTACCAGCCGGGGACAGCAGTGGTAGTCAATCTCCCTTGAGTTTTGGTGGTTTTGGGGCAATGGTGCGTCACCTGAAGCGTTTAACTTCTGGCATTTCCGAAGCGCTGGAAACGGAACAATTATCTGCAAATGCGTTAACACTGCTGCAACCCTATCAGCCAAGTTTGACTGTCACCTGGTTGTTTCAAAGGGCGATGAGTGTTGGTGTAAATCAGAAAATTGCCCCAGATCAAATTAACCAATTACTCTCAGCGGTATTTCAGGAAATGCAACAGTTAGGTACACCAGTGCTAAAACCATTTTTACAAGATATAGTGCAGTTTTCGGCACTAACGCAAACACTGTTAAAAACTGGTTTATATCATCCTGTATTAGTTGCCAAGATAATTCCGCAAGTAGGTTTGGCAAGTTTGTTAGATTGGATGTTACATTACAGTAATTTAGGTGTATACACTGCCTTGTTTTCGCTAAGTCCAATGCTAGAAACATGGATTAAGAATCAACCAAAAGAACAACAATATTATTGGCATCGTTTGATTGATGCTTGGAAGTATGGTTCTGGCGGTGATTACTCAGATTAAATAAACTTAGAATTTTATCGGTGTGAGGATAATATTATGGAACGGAAATCATCAGGAATCAAATACTTTGCAGTGCTGATTGGATTCCTGCGCGATCGCCAAGGTTTTCTAGAAGAAGTTCGCCAAGGTACGAGATTACCAAATAAAATCATTTCGCTGCTGGTTTGCAGTTCCTTATTTATCGCTGCTTATGGCGGAATCATTGGTGCATACCATAGCTGGATGCAAGCTATATCTTCCGCCATTAAACTCCCAGCCCTTTATTTAATCACACTTTTGATTTGTATCCCGACGTTATTCTTTGCTAACATTATTTTTGGTTCAAAACGGACTTTTGCCCAGCATTTAGCATTAGTCTTAACTGCGGTTTCAGTCACGAGCGTACTTTTATTTAGCTTTGCCCCAATCACACTCTTTTTCTTAATTACCACCAATAATTACCAATTTTTAATCCTGTTAAATGTCTTGATCTTTGCCATCACTGGATTTATTGGTATTTCGTCTTTATATCAAGCCACGAGTTTAGTTTTAGAACAAGATGATGAAGGTAGTAAAACACGCCAGAAAATTTTACAATTTTGGCTATTTCTTTACGCTTTCGTAGGCAGTCAGTTAGGATGGACTCTCAGACCGTTTTTTGGCACACCTGGTTCTGTCTTTGAACTATTCCGCGAAAGAGAAGGTAATTTTTATTTAAGCGTGATTAAATCTCTTAGCTATCTCTTTGGATTCCGTTAAATATTCATTAGTAATTCCACCAAATATACAAACTATAAAATTATGCTGAAAAAGCAAAATCGCGGAATTCAACAATTTGGTGTTTTGGTTAATTTACTGCGCGATCGCCAGTCATTCTTAGAAGAAATTCGTCAGGGAGTGCGATTACAAAATAAAATCAGTTCTCTGTTCGTATCTAGTTCTATATTCTTTGCCATTTATGGTGCAATTATCGGTGCATCCCACAGTTGGGCACAGGCATTATCTGGTGCTATTAAACTTCCAGCATTCTATTTAATAACACTGATAATTTGTTTTCCCACGTTATTCTTTTTTAATGTTTTGTTTGGTTCGCGAAGCAGTATTCAACAGCATTTCGTGGTATTGCTCACATCTGTGTCAGTGATTAGCGTACTTTTATTTAGCTTGGCACCAGTTACGCTATTTTTTCTAATCACTACACCCGATTCTTATCAATTTTTTAAACTGTTGAACGTGTTTATTTTTGGCATTACAGGCATATTTGGCGTTAAATTCCTTTATGAGGGAATGCAATTACTTTCTCAACAAGATGAAGTTGGCAAAAAAACCCGCACCACTATTTTAAGATCCTGGTTATTGCTTTATGCCTTTGTTGGTATGCAGTTAGGATGGTTTCTCAGACCATTTTTTGGTGCCCCTGACTCGAAATTTGAGTTGTTTCGGGCAGTGAAAGGCAACTTTTATTTGGATATTGTCGCGGCGATTTCCGAAATCTTAGGTTTACGTTAATCTCAGAAAAAGATAATTAGTCTAGTTCCCAGTGACAACTAGTAGTTAAGGGACTGACAAATAAAAAAACATCCCAAATTCTCTTGTGGGATGGGTGTCCGCACCCGTCCTATATTCAGGGCGGGCTTTCCTGCCCACCCCACAAGATGGATAATTTATTTCTTGTCAGTCCCTAATAAAACCTAGCTTGATAAAACTTTCCTCGTTCCCAGGCTGCCGCCTGGGAATGCATTCATTGAGTCTCTGACTCAATACACCTCTTGCAGATTCATACAAGAAGTCTAATCTCTAAAAGCTTCTTCTAGACTGACTTTTAGCTTCAGCTTAAGGGTCGGTTTTCAGATATTCTTGTAATTGTTGGGTACGCAGTTTTGTGGTATTTTCCAAACAACCAGAATAAATGCTAGAGGCAATACTTCCGCCCTCATATTTGCTTCTCTCAAACTCACAATTGGTATCTCGAAACTTGACCCATGCTAGCTGTGCAGCAACCAACTTCTGTTTTCTAGACCTTTCTAATGTAGATACCAATTGTTGATAAACTTGATTCAGTTTTTTATCTGCATTCTGATAAGATAACTTCGTACATTCATTAATTGCTCTTTGAGTTTGAGGATTGTTGCAGTTTAGCTTTTGAACTAAGCGCATCTCAGATAAATCAGGCGTTGTGCTTGCTATTGTTATGGCAGAGGTATCTAAACTGCTGAGAGTTAGTATACTGGACAAAACTAGTAATAATTGACGCATAGCAAAACCTTTTTTGTTAAGTATATAAATTTGATATTTTAGGTGGCATCGAACTCATAATCAGAGTAGGAAGTGGTATCCTCCACAAATAAGTGTTATAGTTCGCGCGAAGTTTTCCCTATTTTGGCTACCAGTATACTCCCGCGATGGAGTTTTGGTTAAAAGAAGAAGCCAGCAACTGCACAGAATCGAAAGGGGGTAAGCGATCGCTAGTATATATAGCGTTTCCTAACCAGATGAGGTACATCATAGCCCCCTCATCGCTTGCGGGGAGGGGGTTGGGGGTGGGGTTCTTGTACCTCACTGAACCGAGAACCGCTATATACTTATTGCATCAGCCATGAAAAGGGACGACTTTTTTATTTAAGCAAATAAAATATCCATTTTTGTTAGAAGTATGATATCGGTGTCTAAAATATTTTTATTATACGTCAAATTCCGACAAAACTCTTGCGTTTATCATTCAAATAACTGTATTCTTTATATTGTTGAAAATTGTTTTTCACAAAATCAATAACAAAGCATAATTTCAGCACATCGGAAAAAACATTGACTAGGCAAATCGATAAATGTCGATATCAAACCAAAATCTATGTATGCCGTTGGCGCTGGCATTATGAGTAACAGGAGTAACTCCCGGAATGAAAAATAAAATATTTTGTTTATGTGTGTAGTGTAGCAAGGAATTCAAAATTTTTCCTATTCCCTATCTCTTACAGTCCATACCTAATTTGAACAGAGAAGAGTATTGGCTAAATTTTCAATCTTTTCATCTCTCTAATCGGGGTAAGAAATCTATTCTGTGCTGGCTGAGTTTGGGATTTCAAGCCCATTTTATCAACGAATCACGAACAGGAAAATTATGACCTCTTTAGATCCTAATTTTTTTGACATCCCGGACAAAAGCCTAATCATCATCGACCCAGCCGTTGATGACTATAAAAAGCTAAATGGCAACAACTTGGAAGTCATCTTTGAAGACATAGTAGATACAGAAGTAAGAACGGTAACTTCAGAAGCACATAAACTGCTGAAAGTTCCACCGAAGGAATTGTTAGCGCCTCCTGGTGATTTCAATCCTACACTACTACTGTTTTTTGCATCTGTGACAGTGCTGGTGTCATCTAATTGTGGTTACTGGCTTTGGCAATGGCCAGACTGGCTGTGTTTTGTTTCTAACACTATTGCCTTGCATTGTGCTGGAACAGTAATTCATGATGCTTGTCACCAATCTGCCCACCGCAATCGAGCAATTAATGCCATGCTAGGGCATGGTAGCGCCCTGATGCTGGGGTTTGTTTTCCCAGTGTTTACACGAGTACATTTGCAGCATCATGCTCATGTCAACCATCCCAAAGATGACCCCGATCATTTTGTTTCTACAGGTGGGCCGCTGTGGCTAATTGCATTTCGATTCTTGTCCCACGAGGTGTTTTTCTTTCGACGGCGACTGTGGCGCAAATATGAGCTATGGGAATGGTTCATTAGCCGTCTGATTGTTGTTGCAATTGTTTATATCTCAGTTCAATATCATTTTTTAATGTACGTTCTCAATTTTTGGGTTGTACCTTCTGGTATAGTGGGATTAATACTGGGCTTATTTTTTGATTATTTGCCCCATCGTCCCTTTATTGAACGCGATCGCTGGAAAAATGCTCGTGTATACCCCAGCCCAATTCTTAACATCCTGATTTTAGGCCAGAACTACCATTTAATTCATCATTTATGGACTTGTATCCCCTGGTACAAATATCAGTCTACATACTATCTGATGAAGCCTTTGTTAGATGAAAAAGGCTGTTACCAAACTTCAGGGTTACGACAAAAGAAAGACTTTTTAGAGTTTATTTACGATATCTTTGTCGGAATTCGCTTTACTCATCAAAAAACTAACAATCAAGATGAATCACAAAGTCGTGAATAAGCATTATAGCGGTTCTCAGTTGAGTGAGATACAAGAACCCCACCCCCAACCCCCTCCCCGCTCTTCGAGAGGGGGCTATGACATACCTTGTATGATTAGGAAACGCTATAACTCCTGAATTAGTCATTAGTCTTTTGTCATTTGGAAATAACCAATGACTAAAAACTAATGACTAATGACTTATCCAAAATTAAAACTCCCTTGTGTGGGTTTCGTTTTCATAATTAGGATCTTCAGTACCGAGCAGTTTGTCCCAGAACGTAAAATACAAACCGTAGTGTACTTTATATTTGCGATGATGTATTGAATGATGCATAGAACCGATAAGCCACCTTCCAATCCAGTAACTTTTAGATGAGGAGGGAAATAACTCAAATCCGAGATGGGTAAATACTGCCCATACTGTCATAGTTATAAGTGCAGCAACTAAGGTGATGAAATGCAGCGGAATTATGAAGCTTACACCGACAAAGAAAAGTCCTTGTACGATCGCTTCTGGTAAGTCGAAAGCAGAAGAACTCCAGGGCGTTGGCTCTCCTGAACGGTGGTGTCCATAATGCATCCATCTAAAAATTAGAGGCTGGTGAAAGATCCGATGGATAAAATAAAAGTAAGTATCCTGAAGAACCAGCACCGCAATAAAGCTAACTATTAAATACCACAGACCGTATTTCCAGAGGTCAGCGTATAACAGCGTTGCTCCCAAATTATACTCTGAGATGATAAATGCTCCACAAATAGCAAAAACCACTGTGGAGAGTACCGATAATTCAATATCCTTTTTAATGGAACAACTCATCAAAGGTTTCAAACGCAAACTCTTGTTGGCGAGAGACTTCCCCAGAACTAAATAAAAGAGCAAGTATGCTCCCCCAGCAATCAGAAAGTATCGGGCAAGAGTGATACCGAAGAATAAAAAGCAATAATACCAAAATGAGTGGTTCGTCAATTAGACCCATCCGTAATATTAATTTGGTGAAATGAAAATGCTGATTATGTCCAATTCTTTTGGTCTGTATTACCAAAAATAACCAAATTACGATTTAATTTGTTAATCGACAAAATCCACTGCTTATTTTACAACATCAAGTATAGGACTTACGCACTGTACAAATGCCTCGTGATCTGAATTAACGATGCTTCCGGTTGTTTCAGGCTTTTCTTAATTATCCTGCGATTGTAAATAGACGATAATGTCGGGGCACAGCAATGCTGTGCCCTTACGAAAGATGTGGTTTTTAAACTTATGCATATTTGATATTTATTGTCAATGCGTAAATCCAAAAGTAGTTCAGCTAATCTATGTTAAATTTTATTAATAAAATTAGTTTAAATTTTATTGCGTATATAGAAATATAAGTTATTGCTGTTTATAAACAAAGGTTCTTGGTCAACTAAAATTTTATTAAATAGCTGATTTTGCAACCAAGTTCCAATTTCTTTAAGTCGTTCGTTTATATTATGTACTTTAACAACAATTGGCTTGATTTTTAACCAATTGTGTTCTTTAACACCTAAAAAAACCTCTAACTCACTTTTCTCTACGTCTATTTTTGATAAATTAATTTGCTGTAGATTTTGTTCGACTTTTCCAGACTCCAGCCCAATGCTACGGCTACTTCAGCAGCTAATTCTAGAGGATTGAATGGTTTAGCGATCGCACTAATCATTCCCATCTGGGCATAGCGACGGCGATCGGAAGCCTAGATATTAGCAGTTAACAAAATTACCGGAATCGCTTTGGTTAATGGATTGGCTTGTATAGCTGTAGTCAGATATGTTAGGACAGTGTTGATTGCTCAAAGCCTTGAAAGAACTGGGTTTATACTCAGCACGGGCTAAACCCTAACTATCCGCTAACAGCACTTTGCTATATGTTGAGGTAGGAGGCAGTGCAGCGTCCTTCTCTTGCCTTGCTGGTTCGTGCAACTTAGCGTCGGGAAGGACTGATCAAACTCTCAATACACTACAACAGAAAAACCCTCTGCTAAACCTGTGAAAAAACGAGTCACCCTGACCTTCCCGAAACGCGCCGTGCAAATGCCAGTCACTTACGTACTGGCCAAAGAGTTCAACGTCGCCGCCAATATTATCCGCGCCCAAGTTGCCCCAAATCAAATTGGCAAACTGGTAGTAGAACTATCGGGAGACATCGATCAATTAGATGCGGCGATCGAGTGGATGCGATCGCGTAATGTTAACGTTTCTTCGACATTAGGCGAAATTGCGATCGACGAGGATGTGTGTGTCCACTGTGGCTTGTGTACTGGGGTTTGTCCTACCGAAGCCCTCACCCTCCATCCAGAGACCTACAAGTTGACATTCACGCGATCGCGCTGTATCGTCTGCGAACAGTGTATTCCCACCTGTCCCGTACAAGCAATTTCTACTAACATTTAAGACTTTCTGATCAATCCAAAATCCAAAATCCAAAATTGAGTTTAGCCCAACTTAAACACATCCGCGATTACACCACCATCACCCACCAGCCTACTTTTTGCTGGAGAGTCATAAACTACCAATAGCGAAGGTATGCCAGCTACATCCTCAAACAGCGTCATTCCCTCAGCGTGATCTTCCCGATTTCCATAAGGGATATCTTGCACAAAATCGGGATTGCTGAAGACATTTTCTCGCAAATTCACACCATTTACCCAGCGATAAACTTGCACGGGCCCATCTAAATCCATCGTTGGCCCAGCTAAAATCAACAAATCTTTACCATCTACATACAAATCCCGGATTCCCAAACCATTCAACCAGATAAAATGCTTTTTATATAACTCCTGCAATTCCCCAATTTGCTTTAGTTTCATCAGTCCAGGGGTAGAATCTTCTAACTCTATTTCCAGCACCACAGCCCAACCCCGCAATACAGGGCCGCGCAAACCCAGAAAGACACGGTTTTGATAAATGCCTATTCCTTCAATATCAAAGCCATTGTCCTTTCCGGGAATTGCTGCTTGAATAAACAAGCCTAAATGGTCATCATTTGCTAAAGCTGTCATTAGCAAGTTACCCTGATTCGTCACCTCTAATTTAGCGGCATTCAATTCCACATCTGGCTTTTGGGGGTGTGGGCAAGATGAGAATAGCTTACCGTCTATCAGAGGAATCCTTCCTAAGATGTAACGGTTAGGTTCCGATTCAATTTTTGCTAGCCTTTTAAAGTTTTTGGCATCTGTATTTTCAGGTTGGGGTTTTTTGCGTTTGTAGCTGTGAGAACCAACAAACCATAAGTAATAGTCAGTGTAAGCCAGTCCTTCTATATCAATTTCTTCCTCTTCTGGTGCAGGTAAATTGATAAATTCTGCTACACGAAATTGTTGATGATCTGTAAATTTATCAGTATCAACCAAAGAGAGACGCTCAATAGTTGAGGTTTCATCTGACCCCAACCATAAATACTTCTGATGTGTTAGCAGCACTGCTGATAAGTCTTCTCTATGTTCTTTAAAAGAATCTACAAAAGTCAATAAAACTTGATTTAGCAAATGTAATTTTGGCATTTTAAATCATATTGAGAGTTACAAAAACGTTAAAGATGCTATTATAAGATGTGATTCAACTTCCTAAAAATATTTATCTCAAAACTATAGATCATATCAACTTGATGGTGTGATCTAACTTTGACCAATATTGCATATTTATAGAAGAGTATGCAACTATCAATAGTCATAAGCATATTTAACAATCCTCATGGCCTAAAAAAATATCAAAAGTAGATGCAAATTTTTAACTAATGTTGTTATTATGCAATAACCTCATGAGGTTATCATTCAGACCAATTATGAAATTAGCCACACAACCTACAGTAAAGACTCTCGGTGACTACGCCTACGAAGCGATTGAAAAACACTTTAAGAAAACCTTGAAGTGGGAAAAATCAGTGAAGAAAGATGAAGATCCAGAAGCGTTGCACCAAATGCGAGTGGGAATGCGCCGCCTACGGACAGCGGTAACTCGGTTTGGGCTAGCGGTGGATGTGTCGAAACCAGTCAGTGATAAAAATATTGGTAAAATAGCCCGCCGTCTTGGTAATCTGCGAGATTTAGACGTACTCAAAGAAAGCTTGGAAAACAATTACAAACCAAACTTACCCCACAAAGAACAGGAATCTCTGCAAACAGCTTTTACAGCTTTGGCTAAACAACGTGAAGATGTACAATCGAGTGTGCAGAAAACATTAAATGACGAATCTTACAAGTCTCTAAAAGATGAATTAGATAAGTGGTTAGAGAAACCCAGTTATCTACCTTTGGCATCTATTTCCATTCAGCAAGTGCTACCAGACTTACTTTTACCAGAAGTGAGTAACTTCTTTCTGCATCCGGGTTGGCTAGTTGGTACTCAATTTGTGAAATCAGAAGTGAAGATCCAGAAAAACTGGAAACCAAAAAAGATCGAAAAACAATTGACAACAGAAGGTGAAAATCTTCATAGTTTGCGAAAAGAAGCTAAACGTATACGCTACCTGATGGAGTTATTTACTGACTTATATGGCGAGTCTTACGCAGCTTATATTACAGAAGTGAAAAATATCCAAGAAATTTTGGGTACGATGCAAGATAGTGCCATTTTAACTGACTGGCTTACAGATGTTTACAAGTCAGAAATTCAGACTCAGTTGCCCACCCTTGCTAATTTGTTAACTGAAAATCGTTACCAGTCGTGGCAGCAGTGGCAACCTTTGCAAGAACGGTATCTGAAAACTGAAACCAGACATAGTTTTCATTTAACAATACTGCACCCGCTTTCAGGAGTTATCAGTTAAAAGTTACTCTTTGTTGGACAAGGATTGGACTAACGAACAGACAATTGAATAGGAGCTTCTAAGGACAAAACATAAACGCTGCTTTGGGGAATTTGTACAATACAGGTATTTTCGGCGGAACCCAAACCTGAAATTAATCCAGCAGCGCTTCCTAGCATGACTCCCTGGTCAAACTGTTCGCGATTGCCTTGGCTGAAGCCCCAGGTGCTTCTACCAATCTCCTGCCCCAAAAAATAAAGACGGGTTGCAGCCCGTCTAAATAGCTTGAAAGTGCAAATACACCTTGTATAGGATTGAAAATAACACATTTAGTTTTCTCAGAGTTGCCAATTTGCCAATTCCTAAAAAAGACATCTGGTGAAATTAAATATGCGTTATCCAGAACCCTTGTAGAGACGTAGCAGTGCTACGCCTCTAAATTTTTTCACTCATATCTATTAGGACTTACGCATTGACAGACATAACCAAATGTGCATTACCTCTAGTTACAAGGCAGAGCCTTGTAATGCTCTTGTGGGAGGGCTGCTGCCTCCTGGTTTGACGGGAGGCAGCAGCCCGATGATCGCATTCCCAGGCAGAGCCTGGGAACGAGGCAGGGTAAGACTTTTAGCTTAACAAGCTAACCATCCATATTATGGTCAATATGTAAAGTGCGTAAGTCCTAGAGTTGCCCGTCGTAGACATCGCACTCCTCACACTCATGAGCAATTTTCAGCAATTCTCTGGTCTGAAAAGAGTAATAATCGGCCTAAAGAAGATATTGCTTTATCTAAATCAGTCATAGTAGAGGTTACAGCTACTGAAATACAGAAGCTGCTCTAATGTGTTATTACGACTGGTTAAGTTTGACATGAACTCAATCAGCAGCAAAAATCAAGGTTTATAAACGTCAAATATGAACATTTTACTTCTATACCCCCGCTTTCCAAAAAGTTTTTGGTCTTTTGAAAAGACACTGGCTTTATTAGACCGTAAAGCAATGCTACCGCCTTTAGGCTTGGTAACTGTAGCGGCGATTTTACCGCAAGAATGGAATTTCAAGCTAGTAGATCGAAATGTTCGCGTCTGTACAGAGGCCGAATGGGCTTGGGCAGATTTGGTTATTATGTCGGCGATGATTGTGCAAAAAGAGGATTTGGTCTCTCAGATATTAGAAGCAAAACAGAGAGGTAAACTAGTCGCTGTGGGTGGGCCCTTCCCGACAGCGCTACCGAATGAAATGACATCGGCCGGAGCAGATTATTTGATATTAGACGAAGGGGAAATTACCCTACCTTTATTTGTAGCAGCGATCGCACGGGGCGATCGCACAGGTATCTTTCGCTCTGGCGGTGAAAAACCAGATGTCACCAACACTCCAACTCCTCGCTTTGACTTGCTAGAGTTTGAAGCTTATGCAGAAATGTCAGTGCAATTTTCGCGTGGATGTCCGTTTCAGTGTGAATTTTGCGACATTATTGTGCTATACGGTCGCAAACCCCGCACCAAAAACCCAGACCAATTATTAGCAGAACTTGATTATCTCTACAAACTGGGTTGGCGGCGCAGCATTTTTATGGTGGATGACAACTTCATCGGCAATAAGCGGAATGTGAAATTATTTCTGAAGTCTCTTCTGCCCTGGATGGTGGAACATAATTATCCCTTTTCCTTTGCGACAGAGGCTTCAGTTGATTTAGCTCAAGATCAAGAACTGATGGATTTGATGGTAGCGTGTAATTTTGGAGCCGTTTTTCTGGGAATTGAAACCCCCGATGAAGAAAGTCTCACTTTCACGCAGAAATATCAGAATACGCGAGACTCACTCAGTGAAGCGGTGAATAAAATTACCCGCTCAGGGCTGCGAGTCATGGCAGGCTTTATCATTGGGTTTGATGGCGAGAAAGTAGGAGCCGGCGCACGAATTGTCAAGTTTGTGGAGCAAACAGCAATCCCCACCGCTTTATTTAGTATGCTGCAAGCACTTCCAGATACAGCCCTCTGGCATCGATTAGAAAAGGAAGGACGACTCCGGAATAAATCTGCCAACATCAACCAAACCACGTTGATGAATTTTGTACCAACTCGACCGTTAGAAGACATCGCTCGTGAATATGTGCAGGCCTTCTGTGATTTGTATGAGCCAGAGCGGTTTTTGGAGCGTACATACAAACACTTCCGGCTTTTGGGCGAAGCAACCTATCCCAAAAAGGGGAAAGCTGCGAAGAAACCATTGAACTGGAAAGTACTTCGAGCGTTTCTGATTATTTGTTGGCGTCAAGGTGTACGTCGTCAGACGCGCTGGCAATTCTGGCGCAACTTGTGGAATATGTATCAGCATAATCCGGGTGGGGTGAGTAGCTACTTAGCTGTTTGTGCCCAAATTGAGCATTTTTTGGAATATCGCCAGATTGTTCGGGATGAAATTGAGGCTCAAGTGGCTGAATTTCTGGAAGCAGAAGCTAGGGTAAAACCGGAAGCAGTAGTGATGGAAGTTTTAGGAAGCTTAAAAAAATAACTCATAGTACTGAGAGGAAGATTTAAGACTTCTACTGAACTCCGTCTTTTACAACAAATGCGATCGCCTGACCAATCACACTTATAGACTATTATTATCTCTAAGTGTGGTTGAATAATCAAAAGTTATATTCATACCTCAAAAAACTACAACACCTCTCGTTATCATGTCCAGAGGAATGAGAATGAGGTTAAAGCATCATGTACATCCCAAATGCTTTTCGAGAAGATGACATTGAGAAACTTGAAGTATAGGACTTAGGCATTGACAATAAATACAAAATATGCATAAGTTTAAAAACCACATCTTTTGTAAGGGCACAGCATTGCTCATTGGTGTCAACTTAACGTCAAAGCAAGTCTAGAACAAGCTTTTAAAGATTGTCTCGTTTGTCTGGTTAAGAGTCTCCGACTGGGAATGCTGTCCTAGAGGCTCCGCCAGCAAGGGAGGCGGAGCCTCTAGGAGCAGCATTTCCAGCCTCTGGGCTGGAAACGAGATTTTAAAAGGGTTTTGGCTTAAGTTGACACGCATGAGCATTGCTGTGCCCCTACATTTTGGTCTATTGACGATCGCAGGATAATTAAGAAAAGCCTGAAACAACCGGGAGCATCGTTCATTCACATCACGAGGCATTTGTACAGTGCCTAAGTCCTAGAGTATTGTCTAACAACCTTTGGGGAGCATACATAACTATATATTCGGCCCACAAATAGTTTGCAATACTTAATGTTCGATAAACTAATTATTAGTATTTCATGAGATTGTGATTGCCAGCACATCTTTTTTTGTATTGATCGTATAGGCTCATATCTGCTGAGTAAAATTACTCGATAAATTTATGGTAATTCGAGCGCCAAGCAGCAGTCAAATCATAACTGACGTAACTATATACAAATCACCGATACCAACCATAGAGCTACTGGTAACGCAATTTTAAGAAAAGAAAAAAGCATGAGTACAACACGCAAGATTCGTTTAGGTGCATTCATTCAAGCTACCGGACACCATATCTCTGCTTGGCGACACCCCGATTCACAAGCAGATGCTGGACTGAATTTCGAGCATTACAAGGAAATTACCCAAACCGCCGAACGCGGCTTATTTGATGCAGTTTTCTTGGCAGATAGTCCAGGAGTCTGGGGCAACGCTCCAGAAACTCAGCATCGCAACGGTAAAATCGCCCATTTTGAGCCTGTCACCCTCTTCTCGGCCTTATCTTCTGTAACCCAAAATATCGGCTTCATTTCCACCGCCTCAACCACTTATGAAGAACCTTACACCCTGGCACGTAAGTTTGCTTCCCTAGACTACTTGAGTAAAGGTCGGGCCGGGTGGAATGTAGTCACTACAGGCAATGAGAATGCTGCACGTAATTTCGGACTTGAGCATCACCCGGAACACAGCCAGCGTTATGAACGCGCCCAAGAGTTTGTAGAAGTGGTGAAAGGTCTATGGGATAGTTGGGAAGACGATGCTTTCATCCGTGACAAAGAATCTGGTGTCTATTTCGATCCAGATAAACTGCATACACTTAACCACAAAGGCAAATATTTCTCTGTAAAAGGCCCTTTAAACGTTGGTCGTCCACCCCAAGGCTACCCGGTGATTGTTCAGGCTGGAGCCTCAGAATCAGGGCGGGACTTGGCTGCACGTACTGCCGAGGTAATTTTCACCGCCAATCAAACCCTAGCTGATGCCCAGGAATTTTATGCTGATCTAAAAAGTAGGCTAGCAGAATATGGGCGATCGCCAGACGATCTAAAAATTATGCCTGGTGCTTTCCCAATCATTGGCCGTACCGAATCAGAAGCTCAAGAGAAGTACGAATTTTTGCAATCGTTAATCCATCCTGATGTCGCCTGGGGGATTTTAAAGAACTATTATAAGGGTGTGGATCTGTCGAAATATTCTTTAGACGATCAGGCTCCCGAACTACCCAGCGACACCAACACTAACAAAAGTCGTCTCAAACTAGTTAGAGATTTGGCTACTCGTGGGACTCTCACACTGCGCCAGTTGTATCTCTCTCTTGCTACCGCGCGAGGTCATCGCACCATACTTGGTACTCCCGAAACCATTGCCGACCAGCTAGAAGAATGGTTCAACAACGGTGCCGCAGATGGCTTTAATATCATGCCGCCAATCCTTCCCACAGGATTAGATGACTTCGTTAACCTAGTCGTTCCCGTCCTCCAGAAACGCGGACTGTTCCGTACCGAATACGAAGGCAGTACCTTGCGTGAAAACCTGGGATTGCGTCGTCCGGCCAATCGTTTTGCCGCTAAACAACTAGATGAAAGATTGGTGTTGGCGTAAATGACTTTTCATGTCTGCACTGTGCTTATAGTGCTGTAGCGTAAATGAATTTTTCACAGATGCTTAAGCCATACCTTTTAAACCGTACCTTCTGTAGATCGCCGCCCTACAGAACCCGAAAATCGTAGTTAGAGACTCGATAAATCGCCGTCTCTACAGAAAATCTATTCGTCAATAGCAACATTGGATGCTAGGAAAAACCTGTAATTTTTTGTTCGCATAACGTGCCATAGGCAAGGAAAAAACATGACTGAATATAGCCGATTGAAGACCTCACGCTCCGCCGCAATCAGAGCAACCCTTGATTATCCAGTAATTGACACCGATGTTCATACTAATGATTTCACCCCAGCTTTTGAGGATTACATCGCTAAGTACGGCGGCGTGAAACTCGTAGATGAGTTACGTAAAACTGAAGCCTCCCGTCTCAACTCCAAGAGCAACGGTAAAGACTGGTATCAACAAACCCCTGAAGAACGTCAATACAATCGCACAATCCGATCGCCTTGGTGGGCTAGAGTTACCAAAAACACACTGGATCTCGCTACTTACACCCTCCCCAAATTACTCTATGAGCGTCAGGCGGAGCAAGGGTCAGACTATTCGGTGCTATTTCCCAACAATGTCCTAGCACCGGCTGGAGCTAGTCCAGAGAATCGTCAAGCACTGCAACGCGCGGTCAATCACTATCATGCTGATATTTACCGGAAATATAGCGATCGCTTGACACCGGTAGCTGGCATTCCCTTGACCAATCCCCAAGAAGGCATTGAGGAGCTAGAGTTTGCGGTGAAAACGCTGGGGTTAAAGGTGATTAATATTACTGGTGGTGTGAAACGGCCAGTTAAAGCGATCGCTGATAAATATCCAGCTGATAAATTCCCTGAAATTGCCAAGTATGCTTCTTATATCGACTTCTACGGACTAGATAGTGAATACGATTACGATCCCTTCTGGGCCAAAGTCGTGGAACTGGGAGTACCCGTCACCACCCATTACGGCAGTCAGGGTTGGACTGGCCGCTCCTCCATTAGTAACTACATGAACAACCATATCGGTCACTTCGCCGATGGTTCGGAAGCATTTGCCAAGGCGTTGTTCTTCGGTGGTGTTACCAAGCGTTTTCCGCAGTTGCGCGTAGCGATGCTGGAAGGTGGCGCAGATTGGGGTGCGCGTGTCTACATTCATTTGGTAGATCGCTTCTCCAAGCGCAATTTAAAGGCACTGCAAAACTACAATCCAGCATTGACAAATGCCGATGAGTTGTTTGAAATATTTGAGCGCTACGGTGCAGAAATTACTCAAGGGTATTCCCTCGATAAAGAGGAATTGACCAAGACTGTACTAGGAGCTTCATTCAGCCGTCATAGCCGTGCGCCCATTGGTAGCGAATTGGATGATTTTGCCGCCGCAGGTATTGAAACAATTGAAGACATCCGCGATCGCTGGGTGAATAGTTTCTTCTTTGGTTCCGAGTCTGACGATCGCACGATCGCTACAGCATTCAATGACAAAGCCAATCCCTTGGGAGTCAAGATCAACGCCATCTATTCCTCCGATGTTGGTCACTGGGATGTGCCAGACTTGACTTCCCCCTTAGCTGAAAGCTGGGATCTCGTACAAGAAGGGGTTATTTCCGAAGCCGACTTCAAATCCTATGTATTCGCTAATCCCTACAAGTTTTATACCCAAGCTAACCCCGAATTCTTCAAGGGTACAGCGATCGAATCCAAAGTAGGTAACACCGAATCTAAACAAGTGGACAAGAGTTTAGTGGTGGCGTAAAAGGCGAGATCAATAAGCAAGGGGGCAGGGAGGAGAAGGGGAAAGAGGTAAATTAATTACTCATTCCCTTGCACCCTGCACCCTGCGGTGATGTCGATCAAGAAAAAAGAAATCAAATTATCGCAAATCTTTCAGAGGAATTCGCATTGGTTTGCGATCAACTAGATGTTCCGTATCTTGATGTGTTTTCTAGTTTGCTGAAGTCACCAATCTGGCTAGCAGAAGCAAAAGCCAATGACGGCGCTCACCCAAAAGCTGATGGTTATGCAGAATTTGCCGCGATCGTACAAAACTGGGAAGGTTGGTTAAATTGGTTCACACCTTAAAAATATCGACGCTGAATTGATATATCGCATAGGGTTTTAGTTTTGCGTTAGCGTCTCGTAGAGAAGCGGGGCGGAACGCACGTCGCATTCTATTTAAAAATTTCAACACTTTCTCAATCAACGACATCTCTATGACCTTACCAACTACCAATCTCGGTAAAACTGGATTGACTGTTTCGCGCCTCTGTCTCGGCACCATGACCTTTGGATTGCAGACCGACGAAGAAACTTCCAGAGACATCCTTGACACTGCTGCTGATGGCGGCATCAACTTTTTGGATACAGCCGACGTTTATCCCCTCGGCGGTGGGCTTGCCACTGCTGGACGTACTGAAGAAATCATTGGGCGCTGGCTGAAAGGCAAACGCGAACATTTTATCTTGGCTACCAAGTGCGTCGGTCGGGTTGGCCCTGCACCTTGGGATCAGGGGGCTTCGCGCAAACATATTCTAGATGCGATCGATGCTTCCCTACGGCGGCTAGGAACCGATTATATCGACCTGTACCAGTTACACTCTGACGATGCTTCAACCCCCCTCGATGAGACTCTGGAAGCACTGGATACAGTGGTTCGTGCTGGCAAGGTGCGCTACATCGGGGTTTCCAACTTCTTAGCCTACCGACTCGCCCGCGCCTTGGGCCGCGCCGAGACGCGCAATCTAACCAGGTTCATCTCAATTCAACCCCGCTACAACCTATTATTCCGCGAAATTGAGCGAGAATTATTGCCCCTGGCGAAAGAAGAAGGACTGGGTGTAATTTCCTACAATCCCTTGGCGGGTGGTCTACTTACTGGCAAACACATTCTTGCTCAAGGCCCCACATCAGGCACCCGTTTTACGCTAGGTGCTGCCGCAGAACGTTATCAAGATCGTTACTGGCACGATCGCGAGTTCAATACTGTCGAGGAATTACGCACAGTAGCGGATCTCGCCGGATTTTCCCTCACCACCCTAGCGGTGGCTTGGGTTTTATCTAATCCCATTATCACTGCCCCCATCATTGGCGCTAGCCGTCCAGAACAACTTACTGACAACCTCAAAGCAGTAGAACTAAAACTTGATGACAATTTGAAACAAAAGTTAGACGACATAACCGCCGAATATCGGAGAGGAGATTCTCTTCGTTAGTTTCTAATTATGAAAAATGATTTTCATAATTACTTAGACATTTGCTGAAAAAGAGACGTAGCAGTGCTACGTCTCTTCAAGGTTTATGCATAACAGATATTTAATTTTTGGAGATGTTTAATGTATTAATAGTGATCGGCAAGGTGAAGAATCTTGGCAGAGTTGATCAATTAGGTTTAGGCATTAGTAATTGGAACGAATATTAATTACAAATGATTTTATTTGACGCCAGAAAAAAACTTATACCAGTACTCCAAAATCAACCAACAGATATAAATCCAGAAACTCTGAATTACAAATTACCCAGTCCTCCATTTTTATCTTACAGAAAATCTAAAATGATCCGAAGAGATCGACTTTCATGACGAAAAAGGCCAGACAATCCAAATCCTTTCAACGTGCTGCTGATGCACCAAACCTGCCATCAACTCCATTCAGGTTCATTTGCTATTTCGTTAACCAGTTTCGCTGGTGGTATGTGTTAATGGTGATCCTGGAGATAATACACGCAACCTGTGGCATTATGTTGCCCTATGCTATTGGTGAGATCATTCGGGGCGTAACGCGATCGACGGGCGACAGCAAGCCCATTTTTGATGCCATGAGGCAACCCCTGATGCTGTTCATCGGCTTGAGTGTGGGTGAAGTGATATTTGGGCGATCGGCTGGACTCTTGCAAACCATCCTCCATCCAATCCACCGACAGCACATCGTGCGATCGCTATATGCCTACTTGCAGCACCATTCGCATCGCTACCTGAGTAGCAGTTTTTCCGGGGCATTGGCACATCGGATTAGCGAAACTTCTCTGGGTGTTACCCAGACGATGCAAATGATGATTACTGAATTTATGCCAGTAATCGTTGTGTATGGCGTCGCCACGACGATACTGTATCGCGCCTATCCTCCGCTGGCTGCACTCGTGGGGATCTGGGCAGTTCTCTTTATCAGTATTTCGTTCTGGCTGGCAACTCGCTGCCGAATTTATTCCCGGAAAGCCGCAGAAGCAAGAAGTGAGACAACTGGCATCATCGTAGATGCGGTAACAAATCTCACTAGTAGCCGACTATTTGCTCGCTTTGGTTTTGAACGACGCTATTTGAATGACCAATTAAAGCGCGAAATCAAACACGTGAGAGAGTCCAACTGGTATTCGGAGCGCATTCGTTGGTTTCAGTTCATCTCAGCAGCCATTCTAAAAATCAGCACCCTGTATTACTCGCTCTCTCTCTGGAGTCAAGGAAAGATCGCAACTGCTGACTTTGTTGTAGCAACGAGCCTGTCGCTGTTGATCATCAGTGAAGCTCGTAATTTGAGCCGCCGCTTTCTAGAATTTTTTGAACATATTGGTAATGTTGCCAATGGTGTTTTTATCATCATTCAACCGCACGAGTTGATCGATGGCGATCGCGCGATCGCACACTCAATCACCCAAGGTAAAATTGAGTTTCGGCGGGTGAATTTCAACTATACAGATGAGAAGAAAGTTTTCAGCAACCTTTCTGTCACCATCCAACCGGGACAGCGTGTAGGATTGGTGGGCTTGTCTGGTTCAGGAAAATCAAGCTTTGTCAATCTAATTCTGCGTTTATTCGACCCACAATCTGGACAGATTATCATTGATGGGGTTGATATTCGAGACATGACTCAGGATGCCTTACACGCTCAGATCAGCTTAATTCCCCAAGATCCGTCTCTGTTCCATCGCACTTTGCTGGAAAATATTCGTTACGGACGCTTGGATGCAACCGATGAGGAAGTGATCGAGGCTTCGCGAAAGGCTCATGCTCACGATTTCATCGTCCAAAGTCAGGATGGTTACGATTCTCTGGTGGGCGAACGTGGTGTCAAGTTGTCTGGAGGACAGAGACAACGGATTGTGATCGCGCGGGTAATCCTCAAAGATGCACCAATCCTGATTTTAGATGAAGCCACCTCTAGCCTCGATTCAATCACCGAAAAAGCGATCCAGGATACCCTCGACTTAGCAATGAATGGGAAAACCGTCATCGTGGTAGCTCATCGATTATCTACCATCGTCCATCTAGATAGAATTCTGGTGTTCGACAAAGGTCGCATTATCGAAGATGGTTCCCACGCTAAACTACTGGCACTCGGTGGCGCTTATTATAGATTATGGAAAATGCAAGCAGGTGGATTTCTACCGGAAAATCTCGACGAGGTTCGCACTGGCACAGATAACATCGAAAAGGGAATGATCGCTTGATATTTTCCGCTTCTTTTAAGATACAACGGTGTGTTATACCAGAGGCTAACGCACCTTGAATTGTCAGATTTTCACGAATAGCGATCGCCTGATTTTCTACCAACGCCAACACTCTTCAACCACTGGCATGTCAAAAATAACAATACTATACATAAGTTACGAATTTGGTATTATGTGTCATTCTGCAAAACCCTAAATGGCTGATTATTGCTTTCCCATGTCCGAATGTCCAAGTAGAGTTGTGTCTGGCGAAAGTAGATTTCTTCGTAAGCAAGCCGCAAACTACGCTCAAGACTGTTCGGTTCAACATCAGCAGCTTTGTTAGAACCAAGCATTTTGCGTAAGCCAATAGATAGGATTTCCACCAAATCATGACCACAGCAGATTTGCCAAAGATCGTGATTATTGCTTTTCTGACTCTTTAGCTTTTGTCCCAAATCTTCATCTTTCAAAGAGTAGGCTTGGGATTTATTCTTAACCTCCTGAATCAGCTTGAGTTCATCAATTTGTAGAGTTTGCTCATCAATGAACTTGCTAAATTTAATACCATCAAAGGTTAAGTTTAATCCTTCACACTTAGAAACCCAAAGCAAATAACCTACTGACATCCCATTTTCAAGTAATACTAATCTTATGTCTCGATTAAACTGGGCAATTTTCTCTTCCGAACCAAACTCAGCGAGTACTTTGTTAAATGCTGGTGAGTTAATTAGCATGGTTTCAAGGTCATGGCTGTCGGTGCAGAGCAGATTAGGGCTGCTGTATAACAAAGTTTCAAGGCGATCAAAATCTGTATCAACAATCGCTAAAACTCCCGAAAAATTTGATTGTTCCAAAATTTTTAAAATGTCAATAGCACGCTGTTTTCCTGATGTTTCAACTAACTCACAAACTAATTGGTCAACAAATCGCTTATAGAAAGTTTTATCAGAACTTCCTTCCACTAATAAGAAAGTTCCAGTATATATGCTTCGTCGTAATCGTATTTGGTTAGCAACACGATCAACTGTCAGAAAATCTCTCACTGTTGTGGCCCTTTCAGTTCAACCGTTAAATCCCAACGGTCTTGAATGATATCTGGAGAATGGGTAGCCATTAGTATATTTAAATCTGCAAGCTTTGTAATGTCTTGTAAGTCCTTTAAAAACTGAACCTGCCATCCTACATGAAGAGATAATTCCGGCTCATCAATTAAAACTAAAGAATTAGGTTGAACTTTAAATAGTAGTTCATATAGAAGAACTAACTCATGTTGCTCACCGGAAGATAAATCTGTCGGCAAAAGAGTTTTTGAATTAGATAATGGTGAATCATAACTTGTTGTGACAACGAATCCCTTCTCTTTACTAAAGTTTATCTCTTTGTAGGAATAGGCAAATTTATTATTAATGATTTTCCTCAATAAATCAATTTTGCTTGCTATTTCAGCAAAAACACTCAGCTTCTTTTCCACATCTTGAATATATACCGACAAAGCATTTTTGGTGCTTTCATCTATATCTTGAGGCTGGATTTGAAATTCTGTATCTTCATCTTTATCCAAAAGACCTACTTCTATGAGGCGAGAGCGAGTCGCTTCAAGTTCGTTTAGTTGATGACGAAGTTGTTCATCTGTTAAATCTGTGGATGGCTGTTGCTTAACTACCCTAACTGGAAAAGTCCGATCAAGAGATTGGGATATTGTACCGTATTCTTTAAATTTATCTTGCATTAGTTTAGCAAGTTCATCAGAATAGGCAGAGACAGTTGATAATATTGAAGGTGTTTCAGCAGACCGTCTGGAAGAGCGGTTAGGAACAAAATTAAGCAACCTTTGTGATTCAATGAGGCGAATATGAATATTGCTTTTCAATTCCTCTAGCCAATCAGGCTCTTCTTGTGACTTCAATTTTGAGGAATAGAAATTATCAAAAACCTCTATAGAGTTTTCTAAAGAAAGACTTCTTTCAGTAGATAAACTCCTTAATAGAGGATATATTTGTTCTCTTATTGGTATAAGATCATCTGATGCAAAACTAAGGAAAATTTCTCTGTCAGAACGAGTATTTACTCCCTTAAAAGCAAAAGAAGCTGATTTTGAATCGTGTTTATAAAAGTTGAAAACAATATTATTCGTTTCTGAGTCTTCTGCATTCTCGGCATTTTTGATTATTTGAACACTAGTATTATCATCAAATTCAACTCTAAAAATTCTAAACGGGATAGCTCTCAAGTGTGCATATCGGGAGTTAAAAAAACTATTCAAAATTCTTAAAATCGCTGTTTTTCCAAAACCATTTGGGCCATGAATGATGGTGATGTGTTCATCTATATTCAATGGAATCACATGGTCAAAAATTCCAAATAAGCCCCTGACGGAAATTTGCTTAATTCGCATAGTTATCGAGTCCTATAGCCATTGGCTTCATGGCTTTAATTGTAACTTCTATCTTTCTCTGGAAAGCACAGGAGATAAAGAGTTTCGATTATCGAGCGCCTTAGTATACTTAGTTATGTTAGTCAAGGTTCAGACACTAATTTAATCACCTAGTCAGCTACTTCAGATAAATCAACAAATTCAATCCCGGAATTGTACGCGAAAGTGTCCACAAAACCAACGTGATATAAATTACACCCAAACTCCATTGATACCAAGCAAGTGCAGAGATAATACCTGGTAAGTGTTGATCTCGCAGACGAATATCATTAAATCCTAATTTAACTAGGTTGTTGAGACTAAAATCATAGTAGTTGAGCCAGTTCCAACGGCGATCGCACAACAAGGGCATATATCGTTCCCGAAATGTCTCATTCCTTGGTATCACTGGCAAACGTCCAATCAATAATCGTAACTGGCGAAATGTACCGTCTTCTGTAAAGTAAGAAACGTCCATTAAATCGTGATAGCGTCCTTGTTGATAAAGCCGGATCAATAAAGTCATTGGGATGGGGACAATAATTATTAACAGACACCCTAATGTCAGCCAAGGTTGTTCAGCATTGCGAAAGATCGCTAGTAAGCTGAAGAATTCTAAAACGCTAAAACTAACTAATATCGAAATGGTTTCGTAGGATGTGGGAATAATTGGTACGGGATGCAGCCGACGATAGCGATCCACTAGCCAAAATAGTAAGCCAAAATAAGCGATCGCTAATCCTCCCACGCCAAAGACTAACCAAAAACTCGTACCATAACCACTCAACAGCAACAGTATACTCAACGCCAACCAACTCCAAGCTTGCAGTAACCACCCACCGATAGAAAGGGTTTCGCCAACAATTAAGCGATGTCTAACAACAAGCCCCTGCGCGTCTACGTTTAGTTGGGTATATTTTTCTAAATCGATGTCTGCGATCGTGAGTAACTCACTACTGTTGCGAAAGGATTTTACCAGACGACGCTGGGCGATCGCTTCAGCTTGAGTTGCAGAAAAACCCAGTTTAATTAAAGTTGCAACAGTTGCAGTATTAATATTTGTAGCTGTCAGACGATGGCCTAACTCTATTAATCGCAGTCGTTGTTTTGTGTATTCCAGTTCATTAGCATCGGCAATTTGCTGTTGCTGACGGAAATTTTGCCCCAAATTCCGCAAGATGTTTTGATTACCTTGCAATGTTGGGATGCAGAACATCTTACCAATCTGACCGGGATTACCTAAAATTTTTGCTTGGTTGGAGTTAAAAGTTAAACCAGGTACGCTTAAACAAGCTTCTGTAGCAAATCTGGCATCACTAAAATCTGCTTGGTTAAGAATGTTCGCACCTTGCAGATTTACCAATTGGTTAAACTCCGCTTCTCGGAAGCTTACAGCTTGCTCAAAAGTCACTTCTGTTAAAAGCAGGAACTGATTAAAATCTGCTTTAGTAAACTGGGCTTGATTGGCAAAGTAGACATCAGAAAAATCGGCATTCCCTTGCCATTGCACACTACTGAATTTAGCCACTAGTTTAAAAGTTGCTTGGTTGAAGTTGGCAGTTTTTTCAAAGATACTGCCTTGAAAATCAGCGAGTTGCTGAAATTTGATTTTTTTAAAATTAGCTTTTTCAAAAAAAATACTGCTCTGAAAACTGGTTGCTTGCTGGAAGTTAGCACTGGTGAAACTAACGGGACGAGCGAATCTTGTTTCAGTCCAGTTAGTAGGTTGGAGAAAAGTTGCACCTTGGGCATCCACAGACTGAAGAAAAAATGTATTGGAGAACTTCACTTCGCCATTGAAGCGGGTTTGCACCAGTGTTAAGACACCACGAAAGACGGTGATTTCACTGGATGGGGTTGACTCTGTTCCCAGAAGCGATCGACAATCTTTGGAGTTGGGTAAACCGATTGCGAGTGACTCTAGACAAACGAAGCGTAAACGTTCTAGTTTTTCTTGTTCGGTAGCGGTGAAAATGGGAGCGATCGCTTTAGCATACAAGGGTGTTCTTAAACCTAAATCACTGCCTACAAAATCACCCAGAATCAAAGCATAGCTGAGGTCTAAACCTAGAGGTTTTGTACCGAGTTCTTTTCGCAGCAATTGGTAAAAAGCATCACGAAATTTGGTGTTTTCTGGGCGCAAATCAATCACCATCTTCTGCAAATCTACAGTCAAATTGCCTTCGCGGAGTGTGGGTGTGCGTAGTCGTTCTTGCAATAATTCCAGAGTTAAGGATGTGCGTTCTGGTTGTGCTGCCCAAGCAGGTAGGGGGAGGAAGAGGAGAAGTAAAACGCAAAGGGAAGCGCAGAGGTACGCAGAGGCACGCAGAGAGAGCTTTCTGGGTATCTTTGCGTTTAACCTCTGGGTGCATCTGTGTTTAAAAGATAAATTATGCAAATTCGTCGCTAATTAGCAGAACAATTTTACCCGCCACAGACCCGCTTTCAATCAATTGGTGGGCTTTAGCTGCTTCTTTTAAGGGAAATTTGTGACTCACATGGATTTTTAATTTGCCTTCATCGATCCAGGTGGCAGATTGTTCGAGAATTTCTGCATGATGCTGGAGACTCTCTTCTAATCCTAGCAACGCTGGTGCCAACATGAATTCTAAACCAATGCGGAGGTTGCGAGTTCTAGCAGTTTTCCAAACAGTATTGGCATCTGGTTCGAGAATCGTCACAATATCGCCATAGACTCGCACTGCGGGGAAGGTTTTGTGAAAGGTTTCGCCGCCTACGGTATCAAAAGCCAAGTCTACGCCTTCGCCGCTGGTCGAATCTAATACCGCTTGCACAAAGTCTGTTTGTTTGTAAAAAATTACATGATCTGCACCGAGTTGTTTGACGAAGTTAGCCTTTTCCTCAGAACCCACTGTGGTAAAAACAGTAGCACCTTTGATTTTTGCCAATTGAATTGCTACATGGCCGACACCACCAGCACCCGCATGAATCAAAACCTGTTCCCCAGGTTCTAATCGTCCCCGTTCATATAAAGCTTCCCAAGCGGTGATTAACACCAAAGGCGCTGCTGCTGCTTCGGCAAAAGAGACAGAGGCGGGTTTACGTGCCACAAACCGCTCATCTACAACGGTATATTCAGCGTAATTTCCTTGGTGTGCGCCCAAGCCACCATAGCAAAAATATACTTCATCACCTGTGCGAAAACGCTGAACACCAGCACCCACCGCTTCCACGATACCTGCACCATCGCATCCTAAAATTGTTGGTGTGCGATCGGGGTAGAAAGTGCCTCGGCTACGAAGTTTAGTGTCAATGGGGTTAATGCCAGCCGCCACCAAACGCACTAAAAGTTCAGTATTCCCTACAGGAACAGCAAGGTTTGGTACGTCCTGTAGTTGCAGAACTTCGGGACTGCCAGCTGCTTTCATCAAGACTGCTTTCACAATTCTTTCCTCCTGGCTTTAGATGCACGTTCTTATAGCGTTTCCTGATCATACAAGGTACATCATAGTCCCCTCCTTGCTTGCTCTTAGGGGGTTGGGGGTGGGGTTCTTGTACCTCACTTAAGCGAGAACCGCTATATGCAACTTTAGCGCAAGAGGGTAGATACAGAGCTATAGCAGTCCTAAATCATTTCTGAAAATTATATATCTCTTTCTTGTTTCTTCCCTTTGCGTCCATCTCGTAGGGATGGCGGTTCGTTTCCTTGTCTATATTTTTCACGAATCAAATAGGACTAATATAAGTAGGTGGGCGGGAAAATTTATAACTATGTCATTGCGAACGCAACGGAGTGGAGTGAAGCAATCGCAAGGTTTTCACTGCTTTTACTTTTCGTTACATAGTTAGGTTTATTTGTGCCTACCTACTTAGCATAAGTCACACAAACACCTATTAAGCGGACAGTAGTTGATTATACTCTCATAAGAGTAATAAAAGAGCGTTAATCAGCAACGCCCAAATTGGGATTATTGAGTTTTTCAAATGAGCGAACCTACCGTTTATTTTGTTGATAGTCACTAAAACCGTTATACTTAGTATGCCTAACATTAAGGAAGACTCAGGGATAGATGTTATGGAAAAAGAAGTCAAGGGATAACCTGTGTAGTAACCTTGCTCGCCTAATTCTATGTAGTCATAAGTGTAAAACAAATTATATGACACTCCTCCTACGGTGTAAGCAAATCCAAATTCATCCAATGCCGGAGTTTCAGTAAATAAGAGATTGTCATTGTCAAGAAATAATCCTGGAGATAACAAAGACTTTATTGGGTTGCCATTTCTTGTGCCAGTAATATCTATAATCTCGTAACTATTTGTGGCTGAATCGTATGGGTTAGTTGTTAATCTTCCGCTGGCTGTAACAATGTCATTTGGATCAAGTACAGTTCTACCATAGTAGGAAAAATCAAAAATGGCGGCCGAAACAGGAGCCATCATAGTTGTTAAAAGACAGATCGTACCACTGATGGTAACTGCGAACTTTTTGTCAAAATTCATTACATTTTTCCTTTTATTTCAAACCACTATTAACAAGTAATAAACCGTACATACACAGAAGAAAAGAAGAGAAACTTTCACAATCGATTTACGATTGCTATAAGTAATTAGGCAAAATTAATTACACAAAATGGAAGAAGAAGTTTTGTAAAATATGTTGAAAAAATGCTTTGATAATTTGGTACTGAATATGTAATTAACTAATTCTGCGGGTTTAAGTAAAGAGCAACTAACTAACAAGCGGCAACTTTTGTAGCGCGGTTTCTATTGTAAAGTGATGCTGAGAGCGCCGGAAACCGATGCTCCGACTTTGCGCTAAATCCCCATTGCAAAACTTAATTTCGAATTACCTTAGCGAGTATTAGAGTGTCATTACGAATTAGGAATTATTTTAATTTTTCATGACAACTTATTTGTGTAACTAATAGCTGCTGGTAAGAGGTAGGGCTATGCTACCACATCGAAGGGTAGCATCATATCGTTATCCTCGTGATTAAGCATGTGGCAGTGCCACACGAAGCGTCCAGTGAATGAATTGCCGAAAGGTAAGTTCGCTGAAGCTTTAGCACCGAAGGGCACTATGAGACGAACAACCTCAAACGGATTGACTACCACAGTATCCTTCCAACCAGCCTCGTTCGCTGCTGGCGGTTTTGCTAAACCTTTTAAATAGGGGGTAGGGTCGAGTGGTGGATAATCGAATGGCACTGTATCCCCACCAGGTGCGTTGTGCATAAGTACTTTACGCGGGCCAGTAGCTCTGTATGCTGCGGAGTACGCGCTATCATTGATTGATTGGCGGTTGAGGATTTGAAATGGTACTAGATGCAGGTGCATTGTGTGGGCAAATGGCTGTAGATTAATGAAGTTCCACTGCTCTACTGTGTCTACCTGTGGTCGTTCTCTCAATTCTGGGTGGTTGACTGCTTCATGCCAGTAAACCATGTTCAGCATCATCGCTAACACCTGAAAGTTAGAGTTCAAAATATCTGTTAGAACCAGATTGCGCTGTTTCACTGGTTTGGTAGCAATCTTTGTTATTAGTGGATTGTTTACTCGCAGCCGTATGGGAATAGCTTTACGAACGGCTGCGCCCTGATTCACTTTAAACTGCATGATTTCTGGCATTTTAAAGTAACCCTGGTTAATAAGCGTAGCCAAACCCTTGGGATACGGTGCAGCAGCGTCATTTTGCAATACTATCTTATCTCCTGGCAGGCTTCCAGAAAAGTCGATTAGCACGTCGGCTCGTTCACCAGGCCCCAGCAGTAGCTTAGACAAATATACTGGAGCGTTCAGGAATCCTCCGTCACAGCCAATTTGAATTAGTTGCTGATTTGACGACAGCTTTAGTCTGAAGAATCGGGAGTTTGAGGCGTTGACGATACGGAAACGGTACAAAGTTCGGTCAACATCAAGGTTTGGCCAAGCCTTGCCGTTGACGACAGCAACATCACCGTAAAACTCATGATACCATTTAGGTGGGAAGAACATCGAACCATCAGAATTGAACGAATGATCTTGCAGCACTAACGGCACTTCATAGGGGGCTCCGGCAGGGATGCCAAGGGGGCCATTGCCACCGATGGGATCGTCGTCATCCCTAATCAGATACATCCCAGCCAGCCCAGCTTGGAGGTTCAAGGCAGTCATGCCAAGGGAATGATCGTGATACCAGAGTGTCCCTGCTTCTTGATTGTTGTTGTAGTTGTACACATTACTCTGTCCGGGCAGGTATGTGTCTTCTGGATAACCGTCGCTGTCAGGTTCGGTATTGCTGCCGTGTAAGTGTATGACTGTGCGTGGGTTAGTTATGTCGGACGCATTGACACCATGTAAGCCCGTATCGACTGACCTAGCTAATGGATGAGTACCGAGTTTATTGAATGCCCGAATCCTAACGGGTGTTCCCCTTGTTACCTCGAAAGTGGGGCCAAGATAAGGCAATCCACCGTAACCCCAGGTGGTAAAAGACCCTAAGCTGCTGTGGAACGAGTGTTTACCTGGGGCAATATCTAAGGTACTAGGCGGTGAAATAGGGTATGAAATGGGTAGAGACTCGGTAAATTTTGAAAGTGAGGGCGAGGCTGCATAGGTTCTCTTTGCTTTAAATACTTCAGGGAGGAGGATTCCTGCTCCTAAACCTGCGCTCATCATTAGAAATTGCTTTCTGGTTAACATTTGTAATTATTTTGTAAAAATTAGTGTTGAGTCTATTGGAATCCGATTTGATTCCTGAAAAAATCTAAGTATATGTAGTGGGGTGGCAAGCTTAAAATAGTGCATTAGACGTAGACTTTTGTTGGGTGGAGCGGAGCGCAACCCAACTGATTATCAGGATGTTGGGTTACGCAAAGCCTCCAGCCAACAAAGCAATTTTTTTGCAACATTTTAGCCTTGACACGCCACTACAGGATCTAATTTTGTTCAAAAATCAAATAGTAATCATATATAGGACTAGTATTTGATTTTTGAAATGCACGTAGTGGACTGTCTAGGTTTTAATAGTGCATTAGACGTAGACTTTTGTTGGGTGGAGGCTTTGCGTAACCCAACATATATCAGGATGTTGGGTTGCGCTCCGCTCCACCCAACCTACAATTTTTTGCAACATTAAAGCCATGACAGTTCACTACAAGACTACCGAGATTTTTTCAAAAATCAAATAGTAATCATATATAAGGACTTGGACTTGTGCAAAAAATCTTTGAAAATCTTATTTCTACCTTTCGGGTTCAATAGTTCTCCTACTCACAGAGATATCAGATCGTGATCCTATAGGTTGATTAGCGATCGCACTTTGCTTACTGACAAAACATCGTTGTTTTTGTCCGACATCCCTAGCTGCTAATAGTGTACTCAGGGTGTCAATCACATGAGTACTTTCCTCTACAGCAGAGTTCATTTCTTCTCCTAAAAAGCTATGGGCTGCTTTGAATTCCCCAATCAGGGTATCTCGATCATTCTGAATAACTAATTGCGCCAACCGATTATAAGTGATCGCTAGTCGCTTAATAGCTTCACGACGCTCTGATGTAGCAAGCATAATATCTACTATTAGAGGTGCAGACTGAGTGAATAAGCGACCAACGATGTCAATTTCCAGACGGAAAATTGGGCTAGAAAAATCTAAGCTACGACGGATGTCAATATCTTCTTCTGCCAGGAAAACACCAAGGCTAAAGGTCTTAAAGTTACGGATTGCTTGAACAGCCATCATCATTTGGTCGTGTTCTTCTGGTGTAGACATAATCAGTTTACCACCGTCATTTTCAATCAAATCTAAAAGCCATTGAAACGCATCGTCTCCACGGCCAGAACAGACCACAACTTTTTGAGACAAGAACGATCTGATTCCTGGCCCAAACATCGGATGTAAGCCCATGACAGGCCCACTATGCTGCTCAAGCATAGTCAGTAATATTGGAGTCTTAATACTAGCAATGTCAGCTAAAGCAGTAGTTGGAGAAAGATATTTAGCAAGTTTATGGATCACCTCTATTGTATATTCAATTGGAACGCAGACTAAAACTAAATCTACTTTTTCTAGTAGCGATTCTGCTTGTTCCCAGTCCCCCTGGTCGAGAATACTGACGTAGTGACCTGCGGCTGATAACTTCTGCTCGAAAAAGTGCCCCATCATTCCGCGTCCGCCAACTAGAGTAACCCGTTGTGGCTTGGTCTTAGCTGGAGGCGAAAATGCACTAGCACCAGCAGAGGTACCTATAACCAGGTTTTTCCACATCGACTCTGGAACACCAGCTTGCACCAAGGAAAATGCAAAATTAGTAATTTGTTCCTCTAAACAAATGGATTGTGATTCAGCCAAAACTGCAATTCTTTTACCTAATAAATCAATGAGTTGTTGGTCAATTTTCTTCAGCTTTTCTGGAAGCATAAGACCTCTCAAATGTATGATGAATTTTTTTACTGCATCGAAGAGCGATGTCTGCGACGGGCTATTCGGCGTCGCCTAACTGAATATCGCTAAATCTGGGCGTAACTGTGCAGCACCGCGCAAATAGATCGGGCGTAATGCATTCTGAGGCAGAGGAGTATTGAAATGAATTAGCACCCGAATACAGCATTTAAGGCTACTGTTTACCTGCATTTGCTGTACATCCAAGAGAGGGACTTGATCCCAGTTTGGACGACGACGCGCTACCGCAGCTGGAAATATTGCATCTAAGTCAGGAGTGGCGGAAAAAGTGACACTAACGATTTCGGCAGGATCTAACGGATTGTTTACTTCTAAGGCATTCAATAACTCATCTACAGCTTCAGAGATCGCTTCTGCACAGTTGTGACTAACTGTAGTTGCACCCCGGAGTCCCCGCACCCGCCATTCTCCGAGTGTTGCTGATATGTTATTTTGTTGGTATGTCTGTGTAAGAAATGTGAGCTGATCCATATTGATTTGACCCTTAAGTACTTAATTTTTGTCTCAACGCAAAGCTTTAGCTACAGAATCACTTAGTGTTTCAACCCAAGAGAATTGGAGCTTTTTTTCGAGATGTTAGTCTAACTCTCAAAAACAGTAAAGGTACATAACTAGCAAGAATGATGAAGGTACTGTAGCGAAACAAGTCATTGTAAGCTAAAGTTGCTGCTTGCTGCTGCACCAAGTTTGATTGTTTGATAACGTGAGCGAGATTCGTAGAATGAAATGTTTCTAAACGCCCAAGCATAACGGTTAGCCCAGCAATGCCAATACTACCTCCTAACTGGTTAATCAGGTTGTAGATACCGGAAGCAGAAGTTCTTTTAGCTTTGCTAACATAGCCTATAGTTGTTAAAGACAGAGGCACAAATAATAATCCCAAACCAATGCCTCGCCAAATCTGCGGCCAAAATATATTCCAGTAATCTGATTGCAGATTTAAATCGCTTAATTGCCAAGTACCAACAGCAGAAAAAGTAATTCCTAGTGCCAAAAGAATACGAGCATCTAGGCGGCCTGCCAACGCACCTGTTAAGGGTATAATTAAAGCAGTTGCTACTGGCCCTGGCATGAGCAGCATTCCTATTGTCAATGAGTCGTAATTCAGAACTTGACTCATAAATATTGGGGTTATAAATAGTCCACCAAAAAGGCTAAAGCCAACCAAAAATGTGATGATGTTGCCTGCGGCAAAAGTTCTATTTCTAAATAATGATAAATCGATAATGGGAAAGCGAGTCACTAACTCCCACCAAATCAGATATGCGATCGCACTCACCCCAACTATCAATAGAACAATAATTAACCCAGACTCAAACCAATTCAATCGCTGCCCATTTTCTAGAGCGTATTGCAAGCTAGATAAACCAATTACTAAAGCTATCAGACCTGACCAATCAAATTTACCCTGTGGTTTCTTTAAGTAAGGTGAATCGTGAATAAATAGAAACACCATTACCGCAGCAATCAATCCAATTGGAACATTGATTAGAAAGATTGAACGCCAGCTAAATGTATCTGTTAAATATCCTCCTAATACAGGGCCAAAAGCCGGAGCCACAAGCATCCCCAGACCAAAAATGCTCATTGCTTTGCCATGTTCTTCTCTAGGAAAGGTATCCAACAAAATAGCCTGAGCCGTTGGAAAAAGAATTCCTCCACCTAATCCTTGAAGAATACGAAAGAACACAAGCGCTGACAAATTCCAGGATAGTCCACATAACAATGAGGAAACTGTAAATAATATGATTGCCCCAGCATAAAACTTTTTACGACCCCATAAGGCACTCAGATAGCCAGTTAAGGGCATTACAATCACATTACTAATAATATAGAATGTTACGACTGAACTAATTTCATCAATCGACCCACCTAAATTGCCTTGAATTTGAGGAATTGCAATATTAACAATACTAGTGTCAATAATAGCAATTATTGTACCTATCATCAGAGTTGTTGTGATCAACCATTTATTTGTAGCAGGTGGTGTAATAGCAGATTGCTCTTTTTGAGAGCCAAGATGGTATTTCGGTTTCATGGGTTTAAATTTTTAATTTGCAGCAGAAACTACTAGAGATTGTGGCTAAAAAATAGTTAGGCTACAACTCAATTCCATAAATAGATTATGAGAGTGATATTGTTGTTTGATATCTCTAAATACCAATAGCTAAATCGTGCTTTTGAGGATGCGATCGCCTCGTGTGGTCTTTATGTGATATATACCAGATATATTAATCAGCTATAGATGATATTTTTTTTATAAAATATAGATGTACTATTTAAATTCAAGGCTTAAAAAACTAGAAAAGTATCAGTAACCCTCTTTTATCACTTTCAGTTAAATTAACAATTGTTCGACGATTTCATGTTTGACCAAAGGTGATAAAAGAGGGGGAATCTAGATATGGTTAAAAGTTAACCAAACCAGCATCTTTTCTACATACTTGTATCAAGTATTTCTCCTTGGCGCGGACGACGACGGAAGATAAACCAAGCGCCTACTCCCAACAATGCAGGCAACAATGCAGGTTCAGGAACCTTCTCGATTCGGGTTTGGACAGTTCCTTCAAACACGGAATCGCCAAAGTTTCGATTGATAAAGTCCACAAATGGAAAGGCTTTTAATTCAGCCGTGCCAGGGACAGTAGTTACTAGATCGTAAGAGCCTAGTGCATTCTTGGGGTAAATAAATCTTGTGGAGATAGAGAACTCAGACTTAGGCACGCGATCGCTTTCCTTAACAAAAAGAATAAATTCATCTTGTTCAGGATCTGGAAGACCACTGCCAACACGATTCAAAAATACAAGGGTGTCAGCTACAGATCCCTGGAAAACACCTTTTTCCCCCAAATCAACTTTGTAATCTTTAACTGCACCGTAATACTCCCCAAGATTAGGAGTACTAGTAGTATTACTTACGGTGGAGTCATCATAGATAAAGTAACCGTTTGCTCCCTCACCCTCGAAAGTAAATTTAAATAGGGCGGCTTGAGCTGGATTTATACCTACCGTTCCTAAACCTAAAAATGCTGCGACGCTGATAGCAGAAGCGATCGAAAATTTGTTCAACAAAGCCATTTTAGTTATCCCGCAATATAGCTATACTCTGAGACTGGGAATTTGCTCGTTTGACAAGCGATCGCGTTTCAAAACGTGACCAGGTAAAATATTATACTCTGCTTGAATACTGTCCAGCGGTCTGTGCCACATCTCTTCCCAGCGCACAGCCCAGAGGGGATGAGCAGCACGACCCCGTTGCCAGCCTTCAAACAGTGCTTCCAGAGCTAAACCCAGACTCTTGGTTTGAATGGTTGCAAAGTGCAGAACTAGCGCTGTCATCAATAAGGTTTGATAGACTGTTGGTCCTTGACCATGACAAAAACCCTGGAGTGCTAATTCTCCAAAAAGCTCTGCTTTATAGCCAGTTACAACGTGCCAGATGTCATGAGTCTGCATTTTGCGTATTTTGACATAGGTTAAGTCATCAGGTGAATCATAAGCACTATAGTCATAGGCAAGAATACCATTTTCAGTCATGTGATGATAGTAGGCATAACCTAGAGTTCCTGGAGCGCAGTCTTTTTCGAGGTCTTCTAATTTATATTGAGGCCCCAAATAGCGCTGCGAAATCATCTCTGCCATGCCAGGGTTAAGCCGCAACTGTTCAACGTAGTCGGAAGCTTGAATGTCATCCAGATGCCTCACTACCTCTTCTAACTTAAAATACCATGCAAGCTCAGGATCGTTAGGAAATGCTGCTACTGATAAAAAAGCCTGGACAAAAGCTGGATCGTTGAGCAGGGATTTGGAATTGGGCAGTACTTGTGCCATTGCCTCTGTAATCTTCATCAAAAAACTCCTTTCATTTCAAAAAATGTATTTTGCTGTCTACGTGTATGCAGATAATTCTTGTATTGTGAGAAGAAGAGCTAATAGTTTCCTCTCTACACAAGTAATTTCATGAATCAAATAAGTTCTAAATTGTCAAGAATCCTAGTGACGAATCAGAATTCTATCCTCTTGTTGAGAAAGGCTGACTGAGGCAGCAGGAGCAGGGCCTAATGCGACATCGCCCCAGCGCATCACACAGCCACCAGCATTAGATGACGAACCCATTGTGTAGACGAGAACTAGATCGTTTTCACGAATTTTACCTGTGTGGGCTGCGTGATAGAGATTAGCAACGGGAAAGGTCGGCCCAATGTTGGCATATAGGGGATTGATGTTGATTGTACGCTCTGGTTCAATACCTAGAGCGCGAATGCAAACTCGTGAATACCAGGCGCTGGGTGTATTAAAAACAAAAAAGTTGATTTGATCTAAAGTGAGTCCAGCATCAGCGATCGCACCGTGGCAACATAGACGAATAAACTTCACCGTCGTCTCATTAAACATCTTGCTGGCACCTTTGCCGCCTCGGATGAACATTTTCATGTTGCCATGCTCATCGGTAGTGAATTCATTATAGAAAGCACCACAGGTATCAGCAGTATTGGCAATTTTCGTACCAAGAATACCTTGGTTTGGTTTCAGCTTACCAACTACAAAGGCTCCAGCACCATCACCCGATAAAAACGCCAGAGTATCATTTTCGTCGGTATAGCGCGAATACGTAGTGGAGATGACCACTAACACATTGCGATACTGTCCCGTTTGCACCAGAGAACAGGCTGTCTGAAGCGAAACTAACGCTGAAGTGCAAGTTGATTCTACATTCCACGCCGCACCATGTAGTCCCAGTTTCCCAGCGAGAAAGGCAGCATTACCAGGTGTGATTTGCTCTGGAAACAGTGAAGTAACGAGCATAAGATCGATGTCTTCAGGAGATAGCTTTGCGGCTTCGAGAGCATCAAGAGCGGCGCGATATTCTAGTGAAAGCGAAGTCTCATCAGGAGCTAACACCCTTCGCTCGACAGTACCACGGAAGGGGTCTGACATATACGGTGCTACCTCTTGTGACCAGATATCGTCATCACTATTGATTGTGGCTTTATCAGGTACAAACAGTTTAGCCAGGGTTTTTTGTTCAGCCTCAGCAACCATCTTGGGGAAATTCTCTCTGTAATAATCGTTTGTGCGGATGATGCTAGGAAAGTTAACTGAGACTGCGCGAATACCTACTGATTCAAATCTTGTCATGACAATTCTCCTTTTGATTTTGTTTTTGGGGTTACACAATGGAACTGGAAAATACTGATGCAATTTGAGATTCTGAAACATCTATTGGATAAGCGTTTCAGATTTCCATCTGTCGCAATCATTTTTAAAATTGGTATGACTTTCTGATTAAGTTCTGGGCAACAGATTGAGGATTTACGTAGATGCACAAGAGATTATTCCCTGATTTAGGAACGCCCTGTTTTGGATTCTATGGCTCCTTGCTTAATCAGACTCTGAATGCGACCTCCAATAGGTGCGGGTCGGGTTGGGTCAATTTTCACATCAACAATGAATGGAACAGTAGAGGTAAGTGCTTTTTCTAAAGCAGATTCCAAGTCAGACTCCGTATTAACACAGATACCATCAGCTCCCATAGCTCTAGCGATCGCGGCAAAATCAGTACTCGGTATCTCCGTATCTATGGGAACGTTGCCACTTAACCCCTGCAACGCCATTCCTTGAGCGCACATATTGTAGCGTCCATCGTTGAGTACAATCCAGACAGATGGAATCTCGAATTTCACTGCTGTGCTAACTTCGTTGTTCATCAGCATTGCTCCGTCGCCAACAATAGCAACAGCTTTACCTTTTCGCCCTAATGCTGTACCAACTACCCCAGTGGCAGCATGACCCATAGACCCAAAACCAGTACTAATCCGGTAACGACCTGGTTGGTTAAATCGCAGCAAATGAGTTGCCCAAGCAAAGGAGTTACCTGCCTCAGCTAAGATTGAGGCATCGCTGCCCTCAATAATCAGCCGTTGAATTGCATCCATTAGTGCTTCAGGTCGCACTAAGCCATTTGGGCGCTGAGTATTGGTATAGGCTTCAGGACGCGGTAGTGAAGAAGTGGGAAACCAATTAAGACGCTCTGGAAAGTGTTTTAATATAGCTCTGAGAAATGCTTTGACTTCCGAGTGGACAGCGAGAGTCTCTACAGATGGATAAGCCACTCCTGGAACTTGCGGATCAATATCAACATGCACGAACCCATTAGCAGGAATCATCGCCGGACTCCAGAATGAAGTCGGCTCACCAAGGCGCGTTCCCAACACTAGTATGCGCTGCGGTCGTTGTTCCTGCATATATTTCAGGACAGATAAATGCCCACTAAAGCCTGTGACACCGATAAACTGCGGATGATGTTCTGGAAAAATGCCTTTAGCACGAGGTGATGTCATCACCGCCGCCCCAGTTTTTTCTGCCAACTGGCGGATTTCCTCTGCGGCGTGTCGCGCACCGAAGCCAACCCAGATGGCAAAGGATTCTTCTGATAACAACTTTACACATTCAGCGATCGCTTCTTCACTAGCAGTTGCTACAGATTGAGAAAACACTGGCTGAGGTAACTGTACTTTTAATGGTGTCGTCTGGATTGGGGTGGGAACACTAATATGGGCTACAAAACTCCCTGGTTGTGCTAAACCTTGGGCAAGTCTGCGAGAAATTTCTGGCAGTTGATCCCCAGATTCTAATATGGTTGCGTAATTGAATAGTGGGCCTGAGGTAAAAATTCCTGAGAAGGGCATTGTGTGGGCGCTGGTTTCTTGACAAGCTCCGCGGCCGCGATTTCCAGTTGAGGTTGCAGCTGACAAGAAAATTACCTTTGCTCCTTCCCCGCGAGCAGCAAAAAGCCCAGTCAGAGCGTTAGTGATCCCAGGGCCTGTAGTAGTGAATACCACGACAGGGCGATCGCTGGCAAAATAAGCCTCGGTAGCGGCAAAAGCTGCTCCTGATTCATGGCGAAAGTGAAGCAATTGGATGCTGCTACGGTTTAATGTTGCCCATAATGGCCCAATACCGCCTCCTGAAACACCAAATGCATAGTTAACTCCGAAATTTTCCAGGATCTCAACTAAAGCCTCTGCAACCGTAGGTTGAGTGAATTCTGACTCTGGAGATTTTTCATTCAGCGATGCCGGGGAGAAAATGGAAGATCCAGTTGAAGTTTCTAGTGAAATTTGATTAGATGGGAGGTTAATTTTTGTCCCCAAAGCTTGAGAAGAATTAGTGTTTTTGTTGATAGATTTAGTATTCACAATTGCCAACCTTGATTTTTATTTGTTGCTTTTTTACCTTTCTTTAGTACTTAGCTCAACTTAGCATTCAGTTGTTAAGAACAGCTAATTCCGAGCTTGATTGCTGGCGCAAAACTCGTTTTAGAACTTTACCACTTGGGTTTTTTGGCAGGGAATCTACAAAATTAATGCCACAAGGAAGTTTGTATTTTGCCATCCTTTCAGAACAAAATTTGATGATTTGTTCTTCACTAATTATGTGGCCCTGTTTCAGGATAATATTTGCCTGAACTATCTCACCTTTGAAAGCATCCTTAATGCCATATACAGCTACTTCGGCAACAGATGAATGTTGATAAATCACATTTTCAACTTCAGTCGGATATACCTTAAATCCAGACACATTAATCATGTCTTTCAAGCGGTCAACGATGTAGAAAAAACCATCTTCATCTACCCGACCAATATCGCCAGTATGGAACCAGCCATTTTTAATTACTTCAGCAGTTTCAAATGGGCGATTCCAATAACCAAGCATGACGTTAGGCCCTCGAATTACTATCTGACCCAATTCACCAGGCTGTACCTGATTACCATTATCGTCAATAACTTTCATTTCCACATTCTCAATTGGAGCGCCAATGGAACCGAGTTTGTATTTCAAATCGTGATTATAAGATGCAAATGGTGAGGTTTCAGTTAAACCATATCCTTCATTAATGACTTTTCCATACTTATCCTGCCAAGTTTGTGCAACTTCAATTGGCATCGGTGCCGCCGCTGAAAAGTAATAACGCACGCTATTAAGGTTGTAGCCAGATAAATCACTATTTAGAAGATTGATGAATACCGTTGGTACTCCAAAGAACATTGTTACTTGATGAGTAGCGATCGCATTAAGTACTTGTTCAAGGTCAAATCGACGTTTTAGGATAATTGTGGCGCAGACGTTTAACGCTGCGTTGAGAATAGCATTTTGACCAAAGCAATGAAATAGCGGTAAGTAAAGCAGTAATCGGTCATCTGGTTGCATTCCACAACAACGGTTTTGGGAATACATATTAGAAATTATATTGCCGTGAGAAAGGGTTGCTCCTTTAGGAAAACCCGTTGTTCCTGATGTATAGATGATGCTAGCAGGAACATCGCGATCTATTTCAATAGCGTATGCATTGCCAGAAGTACTTTCCATCAGTTTTGCTAAAGCAATTCCCTTCTTGGGGCTACCTTCTGCAATCAAAATGTGTTGCAGTTCGGGTAAATCTGCCTCTGCTACATTTTCAACGAGTGACTCTGTGGTAATTATTACCTTAGCAGCACAATCGTTGAGAATGTAGCTAACTTCATTGCTTTTGAGCATGACATTGACTGAGACGACAACTGCACCGATTTTGAGAATACCAAGATAAGAAATGATAAATTCTGGAATGTTTGGCAAAAATAAAACTACGCGATCGCCTTTTTTAATTCCTAATCCACGTAAACTGTTAGCTAGACGATTTACTAGTTGGTTAAGCTGTTTATAGGTAAAAATTTTCTCTTCAAATATCAGAGCGTTTTTATCAGGATATAGTTGACAACCCCGCTCGATGTGATGGGCAATATTCATGGCTAAAAAGACTCACTCAAGTTCATTACATTGTCTACTTCGACAGTCATTGATAAGAAGAATTCAGAACTCAGGAGCGGAGCCGGAGACGCTCTGCCTCTGGTCAGAATTCAGTGTTAATAATGTCTTTTGAGTATTTAGTTGACTGACGTTATCAAGTTCAGTTTGTGGCTCTAATGTCATCAGGATGCCTTTACGTGTTTGCAGAGTTAGTAATGGCAGCCACTCAACTGGGTGTTCAGGCAGTAGATTGAGGCGGAAACGTTGACACACCATTGCCACAATCAACTGAATTTCCGTTAACGCAAAGATGTCACCTAAGCACTGACGTTGGCCGCCGCCGAAAGGAAAGTATGCATAACGCGGACGATCAACAGAGCGTTCTGGTGTGAATCGCTCAGGATCAAAACCTTCAGGATTATCCCAGAAAGCAGGGAGGCGATGCGTGACAAACGGACTGAGCAAAAGCATGGAGCCAGCTGGGATATGATAGTCGCCGATTAAATCATCGCCCAAGTTGTTGCGGGCATAGACCCAAGCACCGGGATAAAGTCGCATTGCTTCCTGGACAACCATTTTGGTATATTTTAGGTGCGGCAGATCCTCGAAGGTCGGGGTTCTTCCAGCCAATACCGTAGCCAGTTCTGTCTGTAGCTGGCGTTCCACAGTGGGATACTTAGAAAGCAAGTACCAGATCCAGCCAAGTGTTGCAGCTGAAGTCTCAAATCCAGCCGAGAAGAGTCCAACTATCTGGTCATGTAATTGCTGGTCACTAAATCCCCTGCCAGACTCATCCTGAGTACTCATGAACATTGAAAGTATGTCATGAGCAGGATGATTGCCTTGTTTGCGTTGTTGGATGATGCTGTTGGCAACTGTGCGGAGAGTGTTAATTGCTTGTTTAAACTGGCGGTTTTTTGGCGTGGGAAAGCTAATAGGCGGCTTGATGACAGCCCACACGCGATCGCTCAGGAACTTGTAGATAATATTCCAAGCCTGAATTAATTCAGTGGTGTCCTTATCAGCGTCGATACTCAAAGTCGTCTTCAGGAGAATCTGCTGTGTCAGAACGAGCATCTCCTGAGAAACATCGAGGGTTGCACCAACTGCAATTTTTTGCCAGCGTTCTAGCATCTGGGCGGTAAGCTCGGTCATGTCATTGACCATCGCGGCGATTTGCTGGCGGTGAAAAGATGGTTGCATTAGGCGACGCTGGTAACGCCATGAGTCACCCTCGCTAATTACCAAGCCTTCGCCAATTACCAGTTTTATGTCCTGGAAATTTTCACCTTTTGTGTAGTTCTGAGTATTTTCTTGCAGGACATATTTCACACAATCTGGATCAGCAATCAAGTAAAGTTGTTGCGGGCCGATTGCCCCCAGATGGACAACGCCACCATACTCACGCGCTGCATTGGTGAGGAATTGCAACGGATTTGTTGACATTTGTGGAAAGCAGCCAATAATCGGAAAACTGGGTGGGCCAGGAGCCTTTTTACCTGCATTTTGGTAGATGCTCTGTTTAACCATTGTATTCTCTCTCCAATTTAATTAGAAAAAATTATGACTGTTCATAACAGATTGAGATTTAAGAGTGCAAGGTCAACAAAAGCTCGTTAACTGCTTGCACAATTTGCCCACCCTTGGCGATATCAGTTGCAATTTTGGCAATGTGTTGGTCTAGGGCTTGTTCGTGGTCGTTCCAGATGTAAGGTCGGTCGGCCGAAGGCGGTTGTCCGACTAGATCGCGGATTGCTAGATATAAATCTCTAGTTGCAGGCGAAAGGGTGACACGGGCATCATAATGTCCAACAGTTGTGTATGTGCGTAAATCAACTGCTTGTACTCCAAACATCAAGGCGATCGCCATATATTGTTGGAAAATTTCTACAGAGCGTCGGGCTAAATTTGCGGAAGCAAAACCTTGACTGTTGATATTTTGATTAAATTGTTCGGCATGGGTAGGAAATCTATCGGCTATGGAATTGCCGTAGAAGGTTAATAACGGCATAATAGAGTTTCCGGCTATTTGTAGACCCTTTAGCCCCATATTCACATTACGTTCACTGTTCCCTACTAAAGATGCTGGCAATCCGTTATTAAATTCTGGCGCTACGAGGCAGGCTATTTGTACATCTAAATGTTTAGCTAACAACCCAATGTAGTAACGTAGCTGATCCATGCCGATGCTTACGTACTGTCCTAAGAAGTTACCTCCGTGATAACTAGCTTGGTTTTCTACATCAATCAGTGGATTATCTGTTGCTGAGTTAATCTCTACTTCAATTTGTTTACTAATCTGCTGGATACCATCGACAATTGGCCCTAAATATTGGGGTAGACAGCGCAGCGAATAACGGTCTTGAATTAAATGCTTACCTCGATAATCGTGGGAACCATCTAACTCTTCACGGACTAAGCAAGAACCTGCAAGCAAGTTAAGCATTTGAGAAGCAGCCCATTCTTGCCCTGGGTGCGGTTTTAACTGATGAATAAATGGGTGGAAGGATTGATTAGTTCCATTCAAAGCCTGAACAACTAAGGCATGGGCCCCCATTGCCAGTGTTAATAAAGTTTTAGTATCATAAACGCAATTAGCAGCGATCGCACTCATCACAGAAGTACCATTCATCATTGCTAACCCTTCTTTAGGAAGTAGTTGCAAGGGTTCTAAATCGAGCTTTTTCAAAGCTGTGGGAGCATCCATTTCTGTACCGTTAAAATCAACGGAGTAGCTAGGATCTAGACCAATCATTGCCCCAGTAATGTAAGAGAGCGGCACTAAATCACCACTTGCACCGATGGAACCAAATTCATAGACATGGGGTGTAACACCAGCATTCAAAAACGTTTCTAAACGCTGAATGAGTTTTAGACGGATGCCAGATGCACCATACAAATGTGAGTTTATCCGCAACAACATGGCAGCGCGGACATCAGCTAGTGGTAATCTCTGCCCTGCACCTGATTTGAGAAACCAAACGAGGTTGTTCTGCAATAAAGAGGCACATTCAGGAGAGATAACAACATTTGCCATACCCCCAAAGCCAGTAGTCACACCATAAATTGCCTCACCAGTTTCAACCGCATGAGAAATATAGTCACAAGAAGCTTGGATTCCCTGTAATACCTTCTGATTATCGGTCACGCGTACCAAAGCATGATGACGTGCGACGCTAACGACTTCATCAATTGTGAGGTTTTTTTCACCAACAATAATTGTTTTGTCTATATTTCCTGAGAAAGAAGGTGAATACTTAAAAGTTTTGTCTGTGCTTAAGGATACTGTATTCATCGGAGTTCTTTGACCCTAAAATTGCAGCTATTCGTAGAAATATCTTGTTGTATCAGTGTGATTAGGCGTTGCTGTCGGAGACTGGATTTACTTGCCTTACCCTAACTGAAACATTTGTATACTTATCAGAGGTAAGGTAGGGTTTTATGCAAGGATATTGTGTAAAGTCAGCAACGCCACTGATTTAGATTTAGACGAAGCTAGAAACTCGTGTAGTGAGCTTTGGCATTGCAACTGTGCTATTGCTTTTAGACCAACGACCAAAGAACTTGCTGATGCTAGCTAATTCTTGCATTAATTCTTCAAACGCTTCTAATGTCAAAGACTGCGGCCCATCAGAAAGTGCTTTGGCTGGGTTGGGGTGTACCTCAATCATCAGAGAATCTGCACCAGCGGCAATAGAGGCCATAGACATAGTTGAAACAAACTCTGATTTGCCGGTGGCGTGGCTAGGATCAATCATAATTGGTAAGTGAGTCAAAGTCCGCAAGACAGGGATTGCAGATATATCAAGGGTATTCCGTGTATACTGTCGGTCAAAGGTGCGAATTCCCCGCTCACACAAAATTACATTGGGATTGCCCGCTGCCAAAATATATTCAGCTGACATCAACCAATCTTCAATTGTGGCAGCTAGACCCCGCTTCAATAACACTGGCTTACCAGTAGCACCAACTTTCTTTAGCAGTGAGAAATTCTGCATATTTCGGGCGCCAATTTGGATCACATCTGCTACTTCTGCAACCTTGTCCAACTCAGCTGCATCCATCAGTTCTGTGATAATACCCAAACCAGTAGCTTCGCGAGCTTTTGCTAACAAACCTAATGCACTCTCGCCATGTCCTTGGAATGCATAAGGTGAACTCCGAGGTTTGTATGCCCCACCTCGGAGAAACTGTGCCCCTGCTGCTTTTACTATCTGTGCTGTTTCAACAATCATTTCCTCGTTTTCAACAGAACATGGCCCAGCAACTACAACTAAAGGATGGGTTTGTCCAAAGGTAACGGCTCCATTAGGTGTGGATACAACCACTTCACTATGTTCTCCATAGCGGAATTCTAAAGAAGCGCGTTTAAACGGTTTTTTTATTCGGATAACTTGCTCAATATAGGGGCTGATGTTTTGAATTTGTCTAGTGTCAGTTTCCGCCGTTTCCCCAACTAAGCCAATTACTACTTTATGTTGACCCCGACACACTTCTGGCGTGATTTCTTGACTACGAACTTCTTCAACAATCCGCTCAACTTCTACTGATGGTGTCCCTATTTTCATAACGATAATCATTGCTTTGAATCTCCTAAAAGTATTGCAACTATTTATTGAGTAGTGGTATTGCCTAGATTTGAGAATTTTGTTTGTTGCTTGTTTAATCCTCAAATAACAATCAGCCTATTCTTTGAGTTTTATGCAAGATCCTATAAGTTTTTTATTTACAGTTTATCGAAATAATTATCTTATAGTATCTCTGACTTTGCCTGTTAAGTCTCAAAGCTTTCCTCCGAAGAAACTTATCGGGGCGACGGCTGATTTTGGAAATTTGTTTTGTCTTATTTTTCGCAGAGCGCCTAATAAATAAATTACCAACAGTCCTACATCTAAAAATACTAACCTTTCTATTAGGTGCTGCTTAACTTTATATTTAACATTCTTTTTAAAAAAATACAAGCCCTAATTTTTAGTTTAAATTTTTATGATTTTCAGTAGACTGCCTTAATTTTCTAAATCTTTATATTTGACTATTAACTATTTCTATTCTATTCGTATTTTAAGCCTATTCATCTTCTGTTCATCCAAAATTAAACCTGGATAATTGTTTTCCAGCTTAGGGATTTACAAGAAATAAGTTTTTACAGCAAACCTATACAGGCAGAAGCTTATACCCGGCTAATATAGAGATGCACAGGGCACAGATGAATGAATAATAGAGAGTATTAGTGTATGAAAAATTTGGATTTTTTTAAATTTTTAAGTCCATTTTCTGTAGCAGCAATTTATGTAAAATCTAGTTTGCTATAGGTAAGGACATAGATCCAAAAAACAGTAATCAAACTGATATTAACATACTTCATAGATGACGGTAGGAGCTAAATTCAAATAAATATATGCTTTGCTATATGAATGATATAAATATCCTCTTTCCCTTAATTAAGTTAGTAATTAGAGGCTAGCTGAAAGTGATTATGAAGTAGTAAATGAGGCTTTTTAAGACGTTTCAATATCAAAATAATTATAGAGCGTGTAAATTATAAACTCACTTATCGATTGATGGCAAAAGCTCAGAATCGCAAACAAGCTTGAAGAGATGATATTAGAAATATGAGTGAAAATAAATGTAGAGACGTATCAGTACTACGTCTCTACAAGGGTTATGGATAACGCATATTTAATTTCTGAATATATCTATTGATTCTACGAGATGAAACTTAGCTAACTAATTCAGTGCTTAGAGGATGTTTTAAAAGTTCTCTGGTCGGTAGCAAAACGTTTTAGATCCCCCTAAATCCCCCTTTTTAAGGGGGACTTTGATTCCGGTTCCCCCGATAAATTGGGGGGTTAGGGGGAATCTAGAAGTGCCTAAAATTACAGCCGAACACTTTTAAAACATCCTCTTAAGTAAGCTATCAGATGCTCCCCTCCCTACTCCGATTTTTACTAGTTTCTAATAAAGTTAATTCTGAACGAAGTTTTGCAACATCTAGCTTAAGTTTCTGATTCATTATCTGTAGTGCTTCTAATTGCGCTTTATAAGTATCACGCTCCACTACCAATTTTTGCAGTTCATCCTGTTGAAGTGGAGAAGAAAGTGGCAGATGATTAGTGGTTGTTTGTTCAATGTTACCAACCTCAGCCTTGGGTAAGACTAATGTCTCTACTTGATTTGTATCAGTCTGCTGACTAACTGAAGAAGCTTTTTGTTGCTGTTCTTTTACTGTTTTAGGATTTCTATATTTTTTGATGAGATTTTTAGCAACATCTGGATCAACTACTTCGCCTGCCTTCAAAATATTTATTGCTTCATCTCTAGCAGCTTCGGATGTACTAGGAGCAGCCAGTTTATAGAGAGCAGTAGGAGTAATACCATTAATCAAATTTCCGATAATCGGAATTTTGGACTCAAATGCTCTAGCAACGTGAATAAACTCATAGGCTGAAGTTTTTCCCATTCCAAACTCCTGCCGTAACCAAGGTAGAAACTCGCCATGTTCGGTAATTTTTTGAGCTTCTAGCAAGTTGACACCAATGCAATAAATGTCCATAGCACTTCGTTTCAGCCTACGTCGTGTGTCTTCTGCTAAAATAGCTAAACGTTGTTGCTTTTCTTCTTCACTCTCAAAGTCTGAGTTGCTCTTAGGTACTGAAGGCTGGTCAATAATTTTTTCTGACTGGGTAGGTATTACTTTGATTTCTATAGGCAAAGCTGTTGACTCATGCTTACTAATATTCATAGAGTATATTCCTGCTAGCATTTGTATTTTTCCCAGAGATGTTTTTGCCAAGCAGTCTTTTAGGCTTGTAAATTTTATGTTTAAGGGAACTTGTATTAAATAACTCAGGTCAAGTTAATAGCTTTACGCAACTTATTGTTATATCTTTACAAAAGTATACAATCAAGCAAATTAGTTTAGATATGCCTAAATCTATGATTAATACCAATACCTTCGCCAATTTAGGAGAGTGAGTTGATGGTGCTTGAACTATTAAGTCCCTTTTCTCTGAGGCTTGGTAAAAACAATAAGTCATAAAAATGTATTTAAGGTTTCTCCCAAGGTTTTTTTAACGTATTGACCGCAGTATAAGGGTTTGAGATTCCAAACAACCTCACCTCAGACTACAGGATAAAGTTAATTTTATATGTTCACCTTTCATGCAATATTAGATGCATCATAATGCATCTAATATTGCATGAAACTGTATTATCATTTAATGAGTTGTGTGCAACAAATTAGCGATATCCTATTACAAATCTGAAAAGATATTTTAAAACTCGTAAAGAATACTAGAGACACCCAGCATCAATAAGACCGCAGAGGGGCAGAGGGGAGGGGTTTTTGGGCTTTCTGCATAGATTCGGGAATTATAACTAATTAGGCGGACGTAATATGAGAGACGCTTTACGCCTACTTTTGCAGCCGGTACAGCGCGATCGCATTTTTATTCACAATTGAGCCATTTTGTAAAGTCGCCAAACTCCTACTTCACTATGGCGACAGCGCGATCAACAGATCGGGTAAATTAAGATAAGTAAAGAAAACGCTTTGAACTAAATGGCAGCTCTAAGCTTACAAGAAATTTCTACTCAGTTAGAAAGTCCGAATCTACGCGATCGCATGGTAGCCCTTGCTAATCTGCGTCATGTTCCGGCTGAGGATGCAGTCCCTTTGATTAAAAAGGTACTAGACGACGAATCTTTGCAACTGCGATCGATGGCAATATTTGCCCTCGGAATCAAGCCGACGCCAGAATGTTATTCAATTTTGGTAAAAATTCTCGAAAATGACCCCGATTATGGTATAAGGGCTGATGCCGCCGGTGCTTTAGGATATTTGGGTGATGCCAGAGCCTTTGAGGTGCTTTCACGGGCATTTTATGAAGATACTGATTGGCTAGTACGCTTTAGTGCAGCTGTTTCTCTAGGTAATATTAAAGACCCCCGTGCCCGTCAAATTCTTCTTCAGGCATTGGATAGCAAAGAAGTAGTGTTGCAACAAGCTGCAATCTCTGCACTGGGAGAAATTCAAGACATCGAGTCTGTAGATAAGATCCTGCGCTTCGCCCAATCAGATGATTGGTTAGTCAGGCAGCGTTTGGCAGAAGCCTTGGGAAATCTTCCCACTCCCAAGAGTGTCTCAGCTTTAAAATACCTGGAAAAAGACAATCATTTCAACGTTGCTGAGGCAGCCAGAATTGGCCTCAAGAAGCTTGAGGAAATAGGGAATCAAGCTTAATATTAAGGCCTCCTGTTACCTTTTAATAATAATTAAGTGGGAATTTTAGCATTTTGATGCAGGGTAATTTCATTCATGAATATTGAAGAGTTTTTTCAGTTAAGTGCTGGTAAATGGTTTTCTCATCGTACTAGTCAACATTTGGCTTTTAACCAATCGGAACATAGCAAGTCAGATATCATCATTGAGGCGCTGCCAGTAGATCATCCAGAAGCAATCAAGTTGTGTCAAAATTACAACATTAATCCTAGTGCTGCTTCCTGTGCTACCAAAATTACCTGGAACGCCACAATGGACAAGGATCAAGCAAAACACAGTGGTTCAACTGTGTTAGTTTCGGTACCTGATGCGGATAATCCGGCCCAAGGCAAATTACTGCGAGAAATAGTTGATGCTAATAAAACTCCAATTGCCGGACGCTATAAATTTGATAGTGATGGTGCTTTGATCCTAACTACAGAGGATGAAACCATCTTCTCAGAAGAACGCCTGTGGTTTGCTAGCCCCAATTTGCGAATGCGGGTAAATGTCCTCAAGAGTTTTGGTGGATTTAGTATCAGTTCCTTCACTTCTGAGATTCGCATGGGTGGCTTTCCACCCGCTGAGAAGGCTTCTGAGGCGGCTAATTCAGTATCTAGTTAAGTTCGATCGCAAAATATTCCCTCCGTTTCTGGCTACGGTGTACACACATCTTGGTAATGAAGCCCAAACCCTGGATTTACCCCCCTCGGCAAGCTACCGTGCATACACAAGTCTGAAATAGTTTACTCACCTGGTTTTTCGCGTCAGTTTTACCCCATTACCCCACCCTAACCCTCCCCGATGGATTGGGGAGGGAACTAGATTCCTGTTTCCCCCCTTTCTAAGGGGGGACTAAGGGGGGTAATAAGGGGGGAAATATCCAGTTCTCCCCCAAGGCATCGGGGGAGTTAGAGGGGGTCAGAAGGACTTGTGTGTACACCGTAACCGCTTCTGGGGGGAATTAAGTAGAGACGGGTTAAGGAAAGTTTTGATTAAGTCTGTAAAACCTTAAACCACTTATTCAAAACTGTGCTGATGGTTTTCTTAATCTGATGGTTACGACTCCATTTTTGGAATGCCATTTCATACTCTTCGCCTTTGATTTGAAAGGTATTCCAGACATCAAGCCCTACGGGTAATCCGCAGAATAGCAAAATATACAGCGACCAAGAAATTCCGCCACCAGCGATTAAATCAACCAGTATCAAAAAGCCATTGAAAATTGCATATTTGCTTAGGCGCTTCTGAAATCTTCTGATGCGGTAGGCGTCAAAAGCTTTTCGCTGTTGAACTTGACCCTGTTGTAATACCCAATCGCTTTCTGCTAATTTTAAAGACTCAGGTGAAATTTCTAACTCAGCAGCAATTTCTAATATATGCTCATAAGAAAATTCTGTATCTTTGTCATCAGCTTGACGAGCGATCGCTAAGTGCAGAATTTGTTGGACATCTTCTTGGCTATATGAGCGGATGCTTTGAGGTTCAAACGCCGTCATAATTCTTTCTCTTAGATTACTTTTAATATAAATTTGCTGCCCGATAGAGTTTAAGCAGCTACGCCAGTACTATCTCCATTATTCTTAGATTAACAAATCTGGATGCTGTCCGGCATCGAATGTATGGGATTTTTAACTTTGGGTATTGCGATTAGGCCAGAGGTGACAGGTGACAGGAATAATCTGTACCCTATTCCCTTCTTCACTCCCCAGCAATATAAAGACTCTCCAAACATCCAAGATATTATCAAATGCAGCAGAGCATAATAACGAAATAACAAGCATTAACAAGGATGTAACTCAATGGTTGAAGAAAATGGATCGATTCGTACCCTATCGGTTGATATTGGCGGTAGTGGGGTTAAAGCTATGGTTTTAGATATTACGGGTCATCCTGTAACCGAAAGAGCGCGTTTAGATACACCCCAACCTGCGACACCGGAGGTTGTAATGAATGCAATTGTTGTGTTAGCAGCGGCTCAAGGTGAATTTCATCGCGTTTCAGTCGGTTTTCCCGGTGTGGTGCGGTGTGGAGTCACAGAAACAGCAGTAAACTTACATCCAGATTGGATCGGGTTTGATTTGGAAACAGCATTATTAAAACACTTAAACAAACCTGTACGGGTGATTAATGATGCAGATATGCAGGGGTTTGGAGCGATCGCAGGTAAAGGTGTTGAATTGGTGATTACTCTGGGTACAGGGTTTGGTTCGGCTTTATTTATGGATGGTAAGCTGGTGCCGAATATGGAAATGGGGCATCATCCGTTTCGCAAAGGAGAGACTTTTGAGCAGCAGTTGGGGCGTGCAGAGTTAGAAAAAATTGGTGATAAAAGATGGAATAGGCGTTTAGAAAAAGCGATCGCATCTTTGCAACATCTGTTCAATTATGATTACCTTTACATTGGCGGTGGTGAAGCTGTAAGAGTCAATTTCCAGCTACCGTTAAATGTCAAACTCATCCCCAATATCACTGGTTTATTAGGCGGTATTGCTTTGTGGCGAGATGAAAAAAGATAAAAAGTTTTTCAGTATCCACAACTGGGCGTACTAAGCGATGTCTCTGAGGGCTACGCCTACGCGCTTTTAAGGTGCATCCTTTCTCAAAATTTCCAAATGATATAAAAATTAACACAGATTAGACAAGAGAATTGCACAAACATTATGTTCAGTGCCCCTGTGTAATTTTGTCATGTAATAGACTTCTTGTATAAATCAAAAAAAGAACCCCACCCCGCCTTTGACTTACGTCAAACTCTCCCCTCCCGAAGAGCGGGGAGGGGTTGGGGCTGGGGTGTTAGGGGACTTTTGCAAGAGGTCTAATGTCTAAACTTTAGTTCAAATTCAATACCGTGCAACAAGGTTGTGCGGTTTCATTATCTTGATGTCAAAGTGTGAGCTTTCCGAGAATAGGTTGAAAGAGCGACATAAGTTTTAATTGATAAAAAGTTTATAACCCCCTGTAAAGTAGGACAAATTGTTTGAAATTAAGAATTGATGATTGTGGTCAAATATTGGATTAATCAATACTTAAAAAACTGACTCTATGAATCCAGTAGTATTTTTACTTGCAGTATAAATATGATAAAAACAGCATCAGCATACCAAGCACGCTCCAAATATAACTAGGTAAATTTGTTTGATGGCATTCCCAGATGATCTGATAGTATGTTATTGTCTAAACCGTTGATTTAGATAGTATATCTGACAACTTGATCGCTTGGTTAAAGATAAAAAAAGTACAAAGCTAATGAACATGACAAGATTATCTGAAAAAATTAGTGCATGACTTTTTTATTTGGTCAGTATGCACTATCCCGGACAGCAACAATGTTGTTAGTTAAAAGAAATATTGATTGAAGTAAAATAAACTAAAATGACTGAAATTGGCCTGATGATGACGGGCGTGTTAACAATAAGACAAGCATCTGGGGCCAATTTGCCACAGCAGCAATTATTTCAAATGGAAAATGACGTAAACCAGTCAAAACAGAGTCAGTTAGAGATAACTGCTAAAGTCACACCACCTGAATTCATACAGACAGATGGGATTTCCCAGGCTTCTCCCTCAGCGCTGAAACTAGAAAAAGAACACATACTTCAGAAAATCAGCAAAAATAATCTGGGGCTAGCTTCTTTTAAATTAGGTCAGCCTAAGAAATATTCTGAGTCTGGAGGTAAAGTCCGTACAAAGGCTACAGGACGGTTCCAGAAGTTTAGTAGCCAACCTCTACCGACTCTTGATTTCGGTAGTTCTGGTATTGCTGTCAGAGCCTTACAACAGCTATTAGTGTCTAACGGTTATGCTGTGAGAGTAGATGGGATTTTTGGCGCACTAACAGAGACTGCTGTCAAAGCCTTTCAAAACCAGCGAAATTTAGGAGTAGATGGAGTAGTTGGTCAACGAACTTGGAGTGCGTTGACAATTTAGTTAGAAGTTAGGAGTTATGAAACTTCGTATTATTCATAATTCCTGATTCATTTATGGAAATCTAAGCAAAAATCACTTTTGTAAATTAGTAATAATGCTGAAAACTTTCTAAAATATGGAGTAAAAAACTAACATTTTACTGTCTTTTGAGGGCAATATATTCTCTTCAACCGTTACTGCCGCTAATCTTTTCAAGACGCGTTAACCATTGATTGAAATGCTGGCACTGCTGACGTATTATATCCAACCCAATATCCATTGCAATCAAGGAGCCATGTAATGGCTTTTCATATCCAAGGCAACATCTGATAATTCGTTTGGATGGGGCTGTTGTCGGGCCTTCATTAATATGTTCAGGTGAAATAAATAAGTTACGGTCTGCCTGTAGACTATCTACTATACTTTGGTCAAACCATGCGAGAAAAGCTTGTGGATTGCTGTACAGGAGTCCCTCAAACTCATGAACCAGTAGATTGGGGAGAAAATTTTGGTGTTTAATGTCTGCGCTCATTTGCTGTTCAAGATATTCAGCTTTCTGAAATGGGTTATTCGTACTAGGCAGAGAACTGCTTCCTGGAAAATCATTTGGCAATCGATATAAATCAAACATCGTAGTGACGAACGCCGAATCATCTTCAAGGCATTTACGATTCAATTGCGGCTTGATCTTTGCATAACTCACTACACCACCCTTATTTGTTGAGCTAGTTCGCACAAGAATGGGGTTGAGGTATATATCTTTTCGCTGAAGATGTTCGCAGAGTACTTCTTTTACAAAAGTTTCTTCCGTCTGTCCTTCTACAAAAACGTGTATTCGGATCATCGTGAAGGTCTCCCGCCAAGGATGTTCTTTTTCCACAGTTCTCCTAAGCTGTAGTCTTCAAGCCACTCATGTAAATCATCCTCATTCAATCTTCGGAGTGATGATTTACCATCATCACGATCCACAACAATTACATCTTCCGCCCTAAATTCATTGAGCAGTTCAACCGACTGAGTTGAAACAATAACTTGTTTTTCTCTGGCGACAGAGCGCATTAACGATGCAAGAACAGTAATTGCATACGGGTGAAGACCTAGCTCAGGTTCATCAACCAAAATGGTTTCGGGTTGAAGGGAAGTAGGTTGCAAAAAGACTGTAACCAGGCAGATAAAACGAAGTGTTCCATCCGAAAGAAGATGAGCTTTAAACGGAATATCTTGACCTTGCTCGACCCATTCCAACTCGATAACCTCATTGTTTTGTGGAGAAGGTCGTAGATAGAAATCACCAAAGAAAGGAGCAACAAGTCGAATTGTTTTGACAATTCGCCGATAAGATTCCGAATAATTTTCACTTAACAAATATAGGAAAGCTGCAAGATTGCGTGCGTCAGAACGCAAGTAAACATTATCATTAATTCTGTGTGGTTGCTTCACATAAGCGCTGTCGCTTGTGTCATGGAAATGATAAACCCGCCACTGCCGCATGGTGGGCAATATGTACTTGTCAATTCCTGTCCCACTGCCTTGTAAAGCATTAGTCTCAAAATGACCACTACCGATTTCACGCTCACCGATCTTGTTCCACCAAAAAGACTCTTTGGAAAACATCAGACGGTTGTCTTGAGTTGGTTCAAGCGTAGCGAAGTACCCGTTGTTTCCAAAATAAAGCTTAATCTTTAGTTGCTCAGTTGTTTTACGGCCAAAATGCAAGATCGCATCGGGGCCACCCTGGCGGCTTACCAAAACTTGCAGATTCCTCTCAAGCATCTGCTGAACCATGCGAAAGAAGCCTATGAAGTTAGATTTACCTGCACCATTACATCCAATAAGTACGTTTAGTTTCAAAAGTTTAAGGTCACATTCAGCAATAGACTTAAAACCCTTCAAAACAATCCTTGATAGTTGGCTGTCACTGGTCAGATCCCTCATAGAATGGTTTCCTGATTTTTAAGCTTTTGGGCTGCTCGTTTCACAAATAGACCTTAATATTAATTGTGATTTAGCTGATTTAGCCAGGGTCAGCACATTTTATCAATAATTTGTGGTAAATTCGCATTAAATCTTGCTTGTTGATAATATTTTATACGTAGGTGTAGCCGGTCGTAGGCATAGGTTTCGGATCTGGAACATTAATCAAAAGGTAAATCCTTATTTTTGCGTTAATACATAAATAAAGCTTTTTGTCCAGAGTAATTTAGATGCCCTTACATACGCTTGGGTTAAGCCCGAAATCCTTTGTAGATGTGTTGCATTGCAACGTCTACTACATATCAATAATTCTTAACCCAAGCGTATTGAGTTAAATATGGAACAGCTTATCCCTTCTAACTTATTATCGGTACTTGTGCTGCTCTAATAGCTGTTGCGCTCTTGGCTTGTAAATTAAATAGAACAAAGCCTCGATATAGCGCAATAAATCTTCTCGATTTTCCTTGGAAGTAAAGTTCCAGAAGCCATAAATCCGTGCTAATGATAGCAGCTTGCTAGTGTGAATTTTCCAAGTATAGGTGCTGTAAACTCGGTCAATTCCTCGCTGGGAAATTTCACTCCAATAGTTAGGATTTTGTTCGCATTTAGTGATAAATTCCACAATTTTTGTGGCTGTCTCTTCTAAATTTGTCGGGTTAATCAAAAAGCCATTCACCTTATCTTGAATAATCTCCAGTGGTCCACCAAATTGTGTAGCAAAAGTTGGTAATCCTGAAACCATCGACTCTAAAATTGTCAAACCAAAAGCTTCAAATAAAGCTGGTTGTACAAAAATTCCTTGATGATCGGCAATGACTCGGTAAATTTCACCAGAATCAGTTTTAGTCAGGCGCACACCCAGCCAACGAATTTTACCGTGGAGATTGTACTGGTCAATTATTTGGTAGAGTTTGATAATTTCGTCGCGTTCTTCGTTGTCGCCTGATTCTTCGACGCGTAATTTACCTGCGACCAAAATTAAGTTGCAATGCTCTTGTAATTCTTTACTTTGACCATAACATTCAGCTAAACCTGTGAGGTTTTTGATGTGGTCAAGACGCGCCATTGAGAAGAGAGGGCGCTTGTTAGGATCGTCGAGTTTGCCAAAGATTTGTGTGGGATCTTCCAGAGTAAAGAGGGTTTCTGCAAGGCGTTGGCGATCGCTCTCTACTCGATCTTTAGTTCGGGTGTAGGGGAAGTAATTATTTTCGTTTACTCCAGGCGGTACGACATTAAATTTAGGGCTAAATAATTCAATGCCATTGGTAACATGGTACAACTCCGGCATAGTGAAGCATTTATAAGATTCGTACTGTCCCACACTATCTGGTGTTCCGACAATTTCTTGGTAGGTGCTACTAATCACAAAATTGGCAGCATTCATGGCAATCAAATCAGCTGTGAATTGCAAGGAAAAATGATATTTATCCTCTAATTCTTGCCAGTAGAGGTTACTGAACAAGTATTTAGATTTTTCCAAAGCATGGGCAACATTGCATTGAGTAACTTTCAGCCGTCGCGCCAACAAGAATGCTATTAAATTCCCATCAGTATAGTTTCCAACTATTAAGTCAGGTGTGCCGTGAAATTCTGCCCGTAGTTCTCTTTCGGAATCAATGGCAAAAGTTTCTAGATAAGGCCAAAACTCAAACCGAGAAATCCAGTTTTGAGTCATGTTAGGGTTAAATTCCCGTAAAGGCACTCGCAAAATCCAGGCATTTTCAGTACCGTGGACTTTTTCTAGCCGTTGATTACAAAGGGTACCATCACTATTGGGAATCAAGCGGGTGAGAATAATTACCTTTGGCTCGACATTCAATTTCTCTAAACCCGCAAGCAGAACATCTTCTTGTAGCTGCTTTTCTAGGCTCTTTGCCTGGTCAAGGACGTAAACTACCTGACCACCGGTATCGGGACGCCCTAAAACTCCCTCTTGCCCAAACCAACCGTGAGCTGACACCAAGACAATTCTAAAAATCATCGGGATGCGAGAAATGAATGCTTCTAGGGTTTGAGGATCGGCAGAATCAATCAATTCATCGAGAATATTTAGGGTTTCCTGCACTCGCGCTGCGGTGTTACCCCAACCCGGCTCAAAACCCATTGACTGCAATTGGAACCGGAATTGTTCATAGGGTTCATCTGCGGGGCGATTATTAACAAAACTGATAGCTTTCTTAACTTGCTCAGAAAGTTGCTGCTGTGATTGAATGCGATCGTTGACTAGCAGTTGCACACCATTGTAGTGGTGCAGGCGCAAGAAATTCAACAAGCTGTCCAGCAATTGTTTGGAGTCTTGAAATATTTTGCTGGATAGATAGCGGTTGAGGAATTGCACCCCTTTACCAATATTTTTGGGGTCGCGGATGACTGGGGTGTAGTCATAAAACGGGCCGAAATCCAATTCTAGCAAGCCGCCGTCGTTAGGATGAAATTTGTCCACCAAGCGATCGCGCAGATCCAACAAATCCTGCACCGTCATCGGCTCAATGCTTAAGTCTGATGTCAACCAATAAACTTCTTGGCTGGCAATCTTAGAACGGATGATGAAACAGAAGTTTGAGTCCTCCTGAATTATTTCCTGAGTATAGTAAATGAGTTTTCCTAACTCAGAGGAAGTGTAAAAAGTCTCAGGTTTCTGGGACTTTGAGCAATACTCGCTATATACATTGAGTATGTCGTTCCGCAGCAAGTACTTCTTTTCTTGTTGGCGTAATTCACTAAGAAAGGAACGCAAATCACTTCTTTCTTCACTATCTAAGACTGCTTGAAGCAATTCAGACATAGCAACTCCACTAAATGACGATGTTTGCATTGTTAACTTTCTAGGCAAGACAAATAAGCCTCCACCTTTTGTTAGACACATATAAACACGAAATAACACAGATAAATTATATTTATCTGTGTACTACAAGTATCAACTTTTCAGATGGCACTTACACTCATGTTCTACTTTACTTAAAGTATCTATGACTCAGTATTTTTGACTCTAACTAAAGGAATACAATTTTTATTTCTTTTGATAGATGTTAGAAAATAACTGCATAATACTATTAGGCGCACAATTTCTCATGCCCTCAAATGCCTTATTTAATCTTTACTGTATCATTTATCTGTGTGTATCTGATTATTAGCACACCGAGCAGGTCAATATTTACCTGTAAAGCTCGGTAAAGCTTGTAAATCAATACTTTTTTTTAATTATTATAGATTGTTAATATTCCTGTTCATAGTAGATGTAGATAATTTATTATGTAAATCTAATAATTGCTAATATTGTAGTAATTTTGGAAACAAATAATTTTCTTACCATTATCTATTTTGCTAAGTAAGAAACAAAACTTAATGGTTTAATTTAAAGCTTAACTATTCAGCTAAACTTAAATGTATAAAAGTAAATTTTTATACAGAGATAGAACAATCTTGATTTACCCTACTTATAATTTAAGCAAGAATTGTTTCAAATCTGGTCGATTTATATGGCTAACAATACAGATAAGTTAACATCTTCTGACCACAGTATAAGCAACATTCTGATTATATCTATGCTTGCCTTCTGTGGGCTGACTTTTATCATTCTTCTAGGCATTTTCTAACAGTTAAATGTGGGTTCAAAAAGTTCTGAGGCTAAGATTACCGGCTTCTCTAAAAAGCCGATAATCTTAATATGAAAGAGTTTCATGTAGAGTCACAAATAAAAAAAGCACATTAGAGCTTTTCTCGACTAAGTTTTTAGCGCTCAAACTTTGTATATTGTCAGCGTTACGTAGTCCCGAAGTCGCTTACCTAATTTTAGATTTTAAATTTTGGATAATGGAATTGTTGGCGGAGCCTAAGAAGAGAAGATTCTCTCATCCCAAATTTAAAAAGGTCTAGAGCAAGCGAATTTAAACGCGAGAATAATTTTTTAATCTCAAATCTGAAATTAAATGACTTGCCCCTGACTTGATTGCTGGGGTCAATCTAAAATCTAAAATCCAAAATTGTGTGACCAATCTTCATTAAATAGTGTGCAACATTAGCAAATTAGCGCCCGCACTCCTGGTTTGGTTGTAAGCATCAGCAATTTGTTTATCTGCCCATAGTTTTATCCACCAATGCTGAACTAAGGGAACAGCATACAAGTCCACATTTCGATGACGATCGCTACCAAAACTTCTGGATCAATGGGTTTGGCAACGTGACGTTGAAATCCGGCGGCGATCGCTTGCTGTTGATCGAGTTATCGGCCCCGCGTTGGCGGTTCGATAAATTAAACTTAAGAGTGATTTTCGTGTAAGTCCTAATAGGATAAGCTAATGAATTAGAGTCAGCTTGTAATCCTTCCAAGTCTATAAAGCTATAGATTACAGATCCTTGTTAAAGTGATGGTTATGAGTGTTCACACCATCTAACCCACCTTCTACAGGAGTATAGGCATCAATATAAAATTATGTAGGGCGAACGATGGGAATTGAACCCACGAATGGTGGTACCACAAACCACTGCCTTAACCACTTGGCTACGCTCGCCATTCAACAATTTGAATTATAGCAAGAAATTGGCAAGCGATCAAGAGTTTTTGTTCAAGGAACGGATTTAGTTGATTTAGAGTCTCTGGAATCTAACGATTACAATGAATTTTACTTGGCAAATATGAAACCATTGACCATCATCGCGTATACTGTAGCAGCAGTAGGACTCGCCGCCTTGGGTGTGACAATGGCGAAAACCAATCCCAGTCAGGTTGAATATGAAGAATATGCAGTTCAACGGCTGACAAAATACTTAAAAACCGATGTATGTAAAAAAACTACGAATATTATTGAAAATTTAATCCATTTTAATTGTGATAAGTTGGTTGACTCGGCTAACCCGCAAATCCAAGAAATTATTGCCAGGACTACACAAAGGCAAGATTTCGTTATTTTTAGTGTTTACCGTACAGATTTAAAAATAAATTCTTGGATACCTTCTTACAAATTTGAAACGGTAGGAGCTTTTGATCAATTTTATACTTACACTGCCGAAGAACAATCAGGTAAGTAGTAGGGGGAGAATATAAAAGTGATTAAGAATACTTCTATTTAGTAATTGATAATAATTTAAATAATTACCAGAGTAATTAATTATTCCCACCTTTATCTTAAATAAGAATAGTAACTGATATAGCGGTTCTCGCTTGAGTGAGATACAAGAACCCCACCCCCAACCCCCTCCCCGCAAGCGATGAGGGGACTATAATGTACCTTGTATGATTAGGAAACGCTATATCTTAAATAAGAATAGTAACTGAGAGTTCAAACTTTACCAATGTCATCTGCCTATCTACTATTATCTCACGGAAGTCGCGACCCGCGCCCAGAAATTGCTATGCAGCAACTAGCAAAACTGGTATGTCACAAATTGCCAAAAAACCACAACTCAGTAAATAGCGAACATTTGGTTGGCATCGCTGCTTTAGAAATGAATCCTCAACCTTTACACAAGCAGATTCAACAATTTGCTAAGAGCGCCTTTGGGGATTGCACACTGTCTCAAAACGAAAACCGCCTCAAAATTGTACCGCTATTTCTGCTGCCGGGAGTGCATGTCATGACAGATATTCCCGCCGAAGTAGCACTCGCACAACAGGCTGCTGGTGAAGATACGATCATCGAGTTGCAACCATATTTAGGCTCTCACCCCAATTTAGAGAAATTGCTGGCAAAGCAAATAGCTGCTATAAAAGCAGAAGCATGGATTCTATTAGCTCATGGTAGCCGTCGCCCAGGTTCACAAGAAACTGTGGAAGCAATGGCGGCGAGTTTGGGAGCAATGGCTGCTTATTGGGCTGGGCCTCCTAGTTTAGAATCACGGGTGAAAGATTTGGTAAGTGCTGGTTATCGAGAAATTGCAATTTTACCATACTTTTTATTCGCTGGTGGCATAACCGATGCGATCGCCGCCTCAATAGAGGAGCTAAAATTACAATTTTCTGTGGTGAATTTCCAATTGGCGCAGCCCTTGGGAGCAAGTGCAGAATTAGCCGAGCTAATTTGGGATTTAATAGATAAATGAACCGCAGAGAAAAACAGGAGAACAAGTATTTGGGAAAGGTTTATTTAGTAGGTGCGGGCCCAGGTGATCCAGGACTAATAACTCTGAAGGCGAAAGGTTTGTTGGAATGTGCAGATGTAGTGATCTATGATGCCTTAGTCAGTCCGGCAATTCTGGCAATGATTAATCCCCAAGCCGAGCAAATTAATGCTGGTAAGCGTGCGGGGAGACATTCGTTGTTGCAGTCAGAAACCACTCAATTGCTGATTGATAAAGCGCAGGATCATGCAATTGTGGTGCGGCTAAAGGGTGGCGATCCGTTTATTTTTGGTCGCGGTGGCGAAGAGATGGCAGAATTAGTCCAGGCGGGGATATCAGCGGAAGTTGTGCCGGGTATCACATCGGGAATTGCAGCGGCGGCTTATGCCGGTATTCCTTTGACTCATCGGCTGTATAGTTCATCAGTGACATTTGTAACTGGTCATGAAGCGGCGGGTAAGTATAGACCGATCGTGAATTGGAGTGCGATCGCTCACGGTTCCGAAACCATTGTAATTTATATGGGAATTCACAATCTACCTTATATTGTGGACGAATTAATTGCAGCTGGGTTGAATTTAAAAACGTCCATTGCTTTGGTGCGCTGGGGTACGCGGCCAGAACAAGAAGAATTGATTGGGACATTGGAAACAATTGTAGAGCAGGTAGAGCAAACTGGATTTAGTGCGCCTGCGATCGCAGTCATTGGACAAGTAGTGAATATGCACAGTATTTTATCTGGTTGTCGTCCAGTTTGATCCTTGGCGCAAAGCTTAGACCTCTTGCATAAATCAAAAAAAGAACCCCACCCCGCCTTTAACTTACGTCAAAGTCTCCCCTCCCCGCAAGCGGGGAGGGGTTGGGGGTGGGGTGTTAGGGACTTTTGCAAGAGGTCTCTTGTTGTTTGGTATTCTCAGATCACCCTAGTGTATGATCGATAAGGTTATTCGGTTCTGGTAGGAGTCAGCTACCAGAGGTAACGGGGAAAGTTCGGTGCAAATCCGGCGCTGTCCCGCAACTGTGAACCAATTTGAGATTAAGGAACTAAATAATCGAAAATCCCAAATTGAGTAAGTCAGGATGCCCACCGAAATAGATTTATCATTTCCACATCTCTGCGAGGTACAGATGACTACGACTGTAAATATTTCCCCAACCAGTCCTTTGGGTGTTGCTGAACATACTTTATTTGTTTGCAAAACCTGTGCCAGTGTTTGGCAAGATGGAAAACGCTTAGGTGAAAGTGGTGGTGAAAAACTTCTACACCAACTTCAGCAGCTGGCACAAGATTGGGACTTACGAGATGAGTTTCCGATTCAGGAAGTTGAATGCATGAGTGCTTGTAATCGTTCTTGTGTAGTCGCCTTTGCTGCCAAAGGGAAATTAACATATTTATTTGGTGATTTAGGCGTTGATGGTAGTGCCTCTGCGGTACTGCAATGTGCTAGTCAATACTATGGCAAAGCAGATGGTTTACTACCTTGGTCAGAGCGTCCAGAAGCAATGAAGAAGGGCATTTTAGCAAAGATTCCACCTTTATCTCAATGATGCGCGTTTTGATTTTGGGTGGAACGGGTGATGCAGCAGAAGTAGCTGCCAAAGTTACGACTATCCAAGGGTTAGAAGTAATCACCTCTCTAGCTGGCCGCACCCGTGAACCGTCAATACCATTGGGCGATTTGCGGGTTGGAGGCTTCGGTGGTGTGGCTGGATTGGCTAGCTATCTGCGAGGGGAGCAAATCGACTTATTAATTGATGCAACCCATCCTTTTGCAACTCAGATTTCCTTGAATGCGGCAGATGCGGCAACCGAAGTTGGAGTACCCCGTCTGATGTTAATTCGTCCGCCTTGGGAAAAAGTAAGTGGCGATCGCTGGATTGAAGTTGATAGTGTTAAAGCGGCAGCAACAGCCCTGCAAAACCAGGCACAGCGCGTATTTTTGACAGTTGGTAGGCAAGAACTCGCCGCCTTTGCTCACTTAGAGAAAATTTGGTTTTTGATGCGGATGATTGACCCTCCTGGCGATGATGCTTTAGTGCCACCGGGAATGGTATTGTGCGATCGCGGCCCCTTTACCCTGAATAATGAGAGACAAATCCTGATTCACAACAACATTGATACCATCGTGAGTAAAAATAGTGGTGGCGACGCCACAAAGCCCAAGATTATTGCAGCGCGAGAACTGGGCATGAAGGTTGTGATGGTAAATCGTCCAGCCATACCGCCAGGGGAACAGGTTAGTAATGTTGATGCTGCTTTGGCATGGCTATTTGATCGTTGCTAAGTAAGTAGGGAGTGGGGAGGGAATGGGGAATGGTGTAGTTCAATTACTTGAAAAGCGCTGTAATCAAACTATCCTATGCAATGTAACATTCATCAAATTTGCTCTTAGTAAGGCTTTCAGCCCTGGCTGCAAACCTTTTATGCTTGTTGAATTATTATTGCCCAATTTCCATATAATACATGGGAAACTTCTAGAATATCCGCGATCGCGCTAACGAGTTCCATGAAAAATCTAGCTCTACTATCTGCCATAGCCCTCGCTACCACATCTGGATTAGTTTTCGGGAAAATGCCAGCCGCTTCTGCTTTAAGTTGGAACTGGAATTATTCTGGTACTGGCATAGCGGCGAACGGTACTTTTACCACTAATGACACCCCTAACGATTTGGGTTTTTACCTGATTTCTGGAATTACTGGTACACGAAATAGTGAAACAATTACTGGTCTACAACCCGCTGGGACTCCAATACCAGGAAACGAACCTTTTAATGTTGATAATTTAATTAGTCTTAATACTCAGCAATTAACAGGTGATGGTTTTGGGTATTCCACTTCGGGAGGAAATTATTCTAGTCCATTTTTCGCGAGTTTTTTGCCAACACCAGGTTATTTAGAGGTTTTTTCTGCACCGCCAATCATACCAGGTTTTGAAAATTTGGGATTGGAAGATAGTGAGTTACCCATTAGTTTTTCTGCAACCATAATCACCGTCCCTGAACCCACTTCTATCCTTAGCTTACTCATTCTTGGTACTCTTGGCGTACCTTCAGTACTCAAACGTCATAAGCTATCCAAATTCACTCAGAATAAGCTCGAAAAAGTTTCCTAAAACCATCAATAACAATTCAAAATTTTACCCTTACAGGCAAGCAAGCTATACGTAGTATCTCGTAGATAAGAGAGTTTCAGATGGGGATTTAAAACCTGACTGTCGCAAGATCCCCCAGGGTAACTTTAGCTGCGTGTTGACGTTCAGTCTTAGACCCTTAATTTTACGATAAAAATTGCGATCTCTCTATAGGCTCTTTGAGACACACAGATTAAAGTAATATAGCAACGGTGGTATCATTGCATCAAAATGATCCCGTAATTTTGTCTAGACATAGAATTCTATCGCCTTGCCAACGGGAGATTATTTCTAAAAGGAGTTTGCTGCAATGTCCACAACACCAACGACTCGATTAATTTTAGAGACTTTACTTCCCCATCTGAAAGTAGCAGCAGCTTATGCCAATTTTCTACAACCAAAAATTGCTGCACTTCCCGCGAAAGAACAAGCAAAAAACTTTTTTGCTGCCGCCCTTACTGATGCAGATGTGGCTATTCAAAATCTGGTAGAAGTAGTATTACTAGGCACTTTCCCAGAGATTCGCTTTTATGGTGAAGAATATGAAAGTTCTAACAACACCAAGTATTTTCGCGCTACCGAACTCGGTTCAGAAGGAGATTACTTAGTCACACTCGACCCCATCGATGGCACGAAGTTTTACATGGATGGACATTCTAATTACCAAATTATTCTCAGTATTCTAAATGCGGATGACTTTGAAGCAGTAATTGCCATTTCTCCTGCCCAAAACGTTTATTTTTACGCCCTTCGAGGCCAAGGTGCTTTTAAAGGGACACTGGAGATGAGCTTAGAAGCCTGTGCCCCGTTACATATAACATCCGCTAAACCTTCTATTTTGTTGGGATGGGGAATGAATTCCATCGCACATTTACTAAAAGATCAATATAAAGTAATCGATATAGCAACTGATTACTCTAGTGATATTCAAATTCCGAATCTCAATGGTATTCTCAGTGGCGACTTGAGTGCAGCAGTGATCAAATCGGGCAAATTTATTGATAGTGCTGCACTCGCTTTTATTGCAAAAGAGGCTGGGTGGATTGTAACTACTCTGGACGGTTCGACTTTACCGCCACTGCATACTTGTCAAAACTATAGTCTGCCTGGATTGATAATAGCTGCCTCAAAATCTGTTCATCAAGACCTATTGTCAGCGATGCAAAGTATAGCTGCTAGTGAGTGCTGAGTACGCTTTCGGTTAACTGGATTAATCTCTGGAGAATCTATAGGACTCCGATTTGATTTTTGAAAAAAACTCAGTATATCTTTATTCCTTCTTCCCTGTTAAGAGTTCCCCGTTCCCTTTTTTTTGAGAAAATGAAAATCTGTATTGTTGGCGCGGGTGCGATTGGTGGATATTTAGGGGCAAAACTGGCACTGGCTGGTGAAGGAGTGACGCTGATCGCTCGTGGTTCTCATTTGGAAGCAATTCAAAAAAACGGGCTGAAGTTGCTCATGGCAGACGGTTCCAGCCAAATTGTTACTCCGACTTTGGCAACTAGTGATATTCAGTCAGCGGGTAAACAAGATGTAGTAATTTTAACTGTCAAGGCTCACAGTGTACCTGCGATCGCACCTTCTCTTTCTGCACTCTACAATTCTCACACGATGGTGGTGACAGCCCAAAATGGCGTTCCTTGGTGGTACTTTCGTCAGCATGGTGGTGAGTATGAAGGTACGCAGATTCAATCTGTTGACCCAGATGGGATTATTGAAGCTAGTATCGGTGCCCAACGCGCCATTGGTTGTGTTGTTTACCCGGCAACTGAGATAATTGAACCAGGTGTAATTAAACATATTGAAGGCGATCGCTTTACTCTCGGTGAAATCGACGGCACTAAAACAGAACGCATCCAATTATTAGCACAGACTTTAAAACAGGCAGGATTCAAAGCACCAATCCGCAATCAAATTCGCACGGAAATTTGGATCAAGTTGTGGGGTAATGTGGCATTTAATCCCATCAGTGCCTTGACTGGTGCTACCTTAGAGGATATTTGTCGCTATCCCCTCACCCGTGAACTAGCGCGGCAAATGATGACAGAAACCCAAGCGATCGCAGAAAATTTGGGTATAAAGTTTGGCATCACAATGGATCAGCGAATTAATGGGGCAGAAAATGTTGGTGCCCATAAAACTTCAATGCTACAAGATATTGAAGCCGGACGCGCTACGGAGATAGACGCGATCGTTGGCGCGGTGGCAGAATTGGGAAAACTCACTCAAATTCCCACACCTTATATTGATGCTATTTATGCCAGCGTCAAGCTGCTGGAGACAACTAAAGTCAATATTTGACGCTCCCTGAGTATGCAACACAGGGCCACCCAATATATTACACCATTTTTAGGGATTTCCAACAAATAAATTATCCAATCTTGTCGGGTATTTTGTTATTTGGAAGTCCTTTATGTGCCTCGACAGCGTGTTGCTTGAAATCTGATCGCCAGATTTTTAAAACAACAGAAATTCGCCGCTTTTCTTGTATTCCTGAAACTTTTCTAAAACAGGGTGGTCATTTGGCATTAATGTAGGTAAGTCCGCCAAATCAAAAAATTCCAGTGCTAGCGATTCTCCATCTAAACAAGCGAGGCTGCCTGACCATTCAACGGCTCGCAAAATCAAAATGAAGTTTTGCACGCGATCGCCATTGGGATAGGTTACAGTTTCAAAGGCTGGGTTGGAAGAAAAGCCCACGGCTGCAAAACGCTTAACCGTTAAACCAGTTTCCTCAAAAACCTCTCGTGCTGAACATTCTTCGGCAGATTCACCTATCTCTGGACAGCCGCCAGGTAGCCCCCAAACTTTGAAATCACTCCGCTTTTGCAACAAAACGCGCCCCAAGCTATCCTCGATAATCACACGTGCGCCAAATAATAGAAGTAGGCGCTCACCGACAACTTGTCGTAACTTGCCGAGATAAGAGTCTGACCAATTCGCCATAACGAGAAAGTTTGTAAAGAAAATCTAAAGGTAGCAAATAGCGATCGCCTGGAAACAGGATAATGCAGCTGAACAGGTTAATCCTTCCCATTCAACCTCTAAACTATGGCATCTACACCTAAAATCCTCGCCTTTGCTGGCAGCACCCGGATTGATTCTTACAACAAAAAACTGGTAAAAATCGCGGCGGCGGGCGCTAAGGCAGCAGGCGCAGAAGTGACTTATATAGACCTCCGCGATTTGCCCCTACCTCTGTTTGATGAAGATTTGGAAGCTCAAGAAGGACTACCTGCCAACGCCCGCACTTTTAAAGATTTGATGATTTCTCATCAAGGATTGCTGATTGCTTCGCCGGAATATAACAGTTCACTCACAGCAGTTCTAAAGAATGCCATTGATTGGGCATCCCGTCCAGCCCCAAATGAAGCACCGTTAGCTGCTTTTGCAGGTAAGGTTGCTGGCATTCTGAGCGCTTCCCCTGGCGCTCTTGGTGGTTTGCGGGGGTTGGTTCACCTGCGGTCTATTTTAGGAAACATCAAAGTTTTGGTACTTCCCGACCAGATAGCCTTACCCAAAGCTTACGAAGCCTTCAATCCTGATGGCACATTAAAAGATCCTAAACAGCAAGAATCTATTGAAAAGCTAGGCGATGGCTTAACAAAGATATTGCTGAAGCTCAACTAATATCTTAGGTGTTCAGGAAATAACGAACACCTATCATTAAACAAAGATTTTGGCGCATGAAAGCGTGGCTACTACCTCCCGTTACTTTCAGCCTCGATCTGGTGATAGTAGCAGTTTCTATTTTACAACCTTGCTGAGTGATAAGATTCTCGACTTCTTAAATCAATCAGCAATCTGAGCATTTGAATTCTCGCAAATTATAAATTAATATTCTTGGACAAAATTGATTTGGGTAGCATTCCATGCACACCTTTTTGAGGACTGTTCACAACTTGAGTGATATGAAAATTCACAGCTAAACTACACAATACATAAGCATCTTCTGGCGACAAATTTGCAAAGCGTTCCAGAAAATCAATCATGTTTTTTAAAGCCAGTTCTAAGGCTTCATCTAAGGTTTGAGCAAAACCCATTGTAATGATATCAGTTGGAGTTTCGGCGATTGGTGTTGTTAGTTGTAAATCTTTGCGAAGTTTGAGGGTAATTCTACCGTTCATGGAAGTTTCAATGGCGGTGACATTTACCTCGCCGTCTCCCTGTGCCGAATGCCCATCACCAATCGAAAATAATGCACCTGGTACGAAAATCGGCAAAAATAAACGAGAACCAGCAAGTAATTCCCGATTGTCGATATTACCGCCGTAAGAACCTGGTGGGACAGAAGTTCGAGAGGTTTCTGGGGTAGCTACACCAAGAATTCCAAAAAAGGGTTTGAGAGGAATTTTTATGCCAGTACCCGCCGGAAATTCCGCGATATTGTTTGCTAAATCTAAAGGAATGAATCTCAACGCGGGTTGAGGAAACTGATGTGGTAAAGCTCCCCAACCTATACGAATGGCATTGAAGCCGACAGGTAAACTAGGTGCGATCGCATCTAATTGTACTTCTAAAACATCCCCTGGTTCCGCATCCCGTACATAAATTGGCCCTGTGAGTAAATGCGGCCCCCCAGCAATTTTACGTTCTGGTAGAAGATTTTGGCAGATATCGAGAAATTCTGGTGTGAGAAACTCTGGTGGTGCTTTGTCATAAACGTAGTAACCAGTATAAGTTTCTACCTCAACGGTGTCGCCAGAATCAATAATGAGTGCTGGTTCTAGCAGATGCGAGAAACCACCTAAATGCACGGTTTCTTTTAAGGCTTTTAAAATGTAATGAGTCATCGCAGTTTTATTTTTAGTTAGGAGCATTTTCAGCTAGAAGCTGGTAAAGGGTTTTTGCCTTAAGTTAACACCAATAATAGCTATGCATCCCTATTCCCAAGTGGACACATCTCGCAGTAAACTAGGAATTTCTCCTTGAGATAAGGGAAACTCTAGCAAGGTTTCTCTAAGACCCAAATACCCAGATTCAGCAAACGACAAAAGCATTCGCGAAAGCGCTAGCCAAACCTCCGGTTCGTATTCCCAATCACGATAACGTGAAGCTTGACCAGCAATTGAACGTAGCGCCCAGAAATAAGAGTTTCTCACCACCGAACCACCCTTCTTAAACTCTGGTAAATCTTCGTGGTGGATAAAAAGTATTTTATTTTCAATTTTGGCTCTCATAACAATTTTAGATTTTAGATTTTAAATTTTAGATTAAAAGTAAATTTTAAGTAGGGTGTGTTAGAGGATATCTGAGAAGCATCAAATATTTATTGATCCCCCCTAACCCCCCTTTTTTAAGGGGGGAATAAGAGTCTTAAAGTCCCCCAATTTATCGGGGGATTTAGGGGGATCTCCAAGGGTTAGATGTATACAAAAAAACTTTTCAGACATCCTCTTATGGCTTTAGCCATAACCCACCATATAGCGTTTCCCAATCCCATGAAGTAGATCAGAGCCACCTCCTCGCTTGCTCTTAGGGGGTTGGGGGTGGGGTTCTTGTACCTGACTCAACCGAGAACCACCATATTATACGGCGGTGCGTCGTTTTTACCACAAAAATGTTGCGAAACCTAACACCCTACCCTTATAGGAAAGTGAGGTTTTCCAAATCATCTGAAAAGACATAACAATACACCTCTTGCAAAAGTCCCTAACACCCCAATGCTTTGGCGGGGTGGAGTTTTTATTTTAGATTTATGCAAGAGGTCTAATGTAGAGACTTTGCACTCTACATTTAATACCTAAAAATTGGCACTTAAACCTACACGAAAAGTAAATCCAGGGCTATATATGCGATTAACTCGTTCATATTGCTCACCTAGTAAATTTTCTAAGTAAACTGTTAGTCCTAAATTGCTAGTTAGAGGTATGCGCCCGCTCAAATCTAAATTCACAAAAGACGGTGCAAAATCTGTAGGCTTGTCAGTAGAGTTATTCTATAGAAATGTCTGCATCATCGCTCGGAGTTTGCTCTGTTTCTGGCTGAGTTTCTTCTGGATTAACTTGAATCGGTACAGATTGTTGAGTTAATAATTCGGCATTAGTGGCGGGTAGCTCAATGTCACTCAAACTCGGAATATCTGAAATGACTTCCGTTGATTTATTAGTATTTCTCTGCTCAATTTCACTCTCAACCGCATAGCTAGGAAATGCTATCAGTAAACTCGGTAAAGCAACTGTTAGCAACAAAAAATCCTTTTTCACTTTCTCTTTCACACTAAGTAAAAACAGTCACTACGTAGTATTGTTGCTGTAATAGTAAAATCGTGTCAAAAGACACGCTGTCATATTTCTACAGTTCAGATGAGACTGTCGATCAATTCACTATAGAGTTAAACCCTAGAGCGATCGCAATTGAAGAAGGCAGGATGGGACAAATGATTGATAATTTGGTGCTACAGAGCCTTACCCTGTGCCAAGCTGACGCAACAGTGAGGGTTAATTAAACCCTTGCTTTTTAGGGTTGGCGCAGCCCGTCGTAGGCATCGCTTTACTGAAACAGATCGCGCAGCGTGTCGCAGACAGGGCAGTTTTCCTCCAGCCTGTTGCCCTCTGCCTTAATTTTTAACACTTAAGGAATAGAGATTTATATTACTAATGATAGAGCAAAGAACATTATTTAGAAGTTAGATTGTAATGTTAGTGATTTTAACTAATTATTCAAAAAAATCGAAGTCAATTATTTGCCGAAAAACTAATTATTCAAGATTTACTTATGTATGTAGCTTTATGGCCGGGGAATGTATATCCTTTAGGTGCAACTTGGGATGGGAAAGGAACGAACTTTGCTTTATTTTCGGAAAATGCAACAGGGGTAGAGCTTTGTTTATTTGATAACGATGGCGAAGAGATTCGCATACCTTTGACAGAAAAAAACAATTTTGTATGGCATGGTTACTTACCAGGAGTTGGCCCAGGTCAAAAGTATGGGTTTAGAGTGCATGGGATGTGGGCACCGGAGGTAGGTCATCGATTTAATCCAAACAAACTATTAATTGACCCCTACGCTAAGGCAATTGACGGTGAATTTAGTAATGATCCCTCTCTCTTTGGCTACTCTCTAGACGCTGAGGAAAAAGACTTAGTTTTTTCTGAACTAGATGATGCCAAAATAATGCCCAAGTGTGTTGTGGTCGATCAATCTTTTGATTGGGAAGGCGATAAACTGCTTGCTACACCTTGGTATACAACTGTTATTTATGAAACTCACGTCAAAGGTTTTACTAAACTACATCCAGCTATTCCAGAAGAGTTGCGTGGCACCTATGCCGGGTTAGCGCATCCTGCTGCAATTCAACACTTACTGCAATTAGGAATTACAGCAGTTGAGTTGATGCCAGTACATCACTTTCTATCTCATCCGGGACATTTAGAAGGAAAAGGATTAAGCAATTACTGGGGCTACGATTCCATCAACTATTTTGCTCCCTATTCTAGTTACAGTGCTAGTGGGACTGCGGGACAACAAGTCACTGAATTCAAGCAAATGGTCAAGGCACTACATTTTGCCGGAATTGAAGTGATCTTAGATGTAGTCTACAACCACACTGGCGAAGGAAATCATTTTGGGCCAACGCTATCTTTGCGAGGTATTGATAATTCTGTATATTACCGTTTGATAAAGGATGACCCTCGCTACTACATGGACTTTACAGGCTGCGGTAATTCTCTGAATGTGCGTCATGCTCAAGTTCTGAAGTTAATCATGGATAGCCTGCGCTATTGGGTAATAGAAATGCATGTAGATGGCTTCCGCTTTGATTTGGCCTCGGCGCTAGCGCGGGAATTATATGAGGTAGATAACCTATCAGCTTTCTTTGATATTATTCATCAAGACCCAATCTTGGCAGATGTGAAGCTGATTGCTGAACCTTGGGACTTAGGAGAAGGCGGCTATCAAGTTGGGAACTTTCCACTGCGTTGGTCTGAGTGGAATGGTAGATATCGGGATACAGTCAGAGATTTTTGGCGTGGTGTAGATGATAGTTTAGGACAATTTGCTTACTGTTTTACCGGTAGCCCTGACCTATATCAAACAAACGGGCGCAACCCAAATGCAAGTGTTAATTTCGTGACTGCTCATGATGGTTTCACGTTAAATGATTTGGTCAGCTACAACGAAAAGCATAACGAGGCAAACGGGGAAGACAGTAGAGATGGTGAAAGCCATAATAGATCGTGGAATTGTGGTGTAGAAGGCGAAACCGACGATACAGAAGTAATGCGTTTGCGCGAACGGCAACGACGAAACTTTTTAGCAACCCTAATGCTATCTCAAGGTGTCCCAATGCTATTAGAGGGAGATGAAATTGGCTGTAGTCAAAAGGGAAATAATAATGTCTACTGCCAAGACAATGAAATTTCCTGGCGGCATTGGGATTTGCATAAAGCGAACTCGGATTTACTAGACTTTACACGTGAACTAATTAACTTTCGCCATCAGCATCCAGTATTCCGACGACGTAAGTGGTTTCAAGGTCGCCCCATCCACGGTTTCGGCATTAATGATATTGCTTGGTTTAATTCTGATGGCAGTGAAATGACTGAGAAGCAGTGGCTAGTTAGTTATGCCAAAGTAATGGAGATTTTTTTGAATGGGCAGGGAATTGCTACTCCAGGGGATCGTGGTGAGCGGATTATTGATGAAAGTTTTCTGATATTTTTTAACGCTCACTACGAGTTACTTGAATTTGCTTTACCCACTGAATTTAAAGAAAAGGTATGGGAGATAGTTGTTGACACTAATGAACCTCGCTTTTTAGATCGAGGAAAATTAGTTTCCGGCTCTCAAAGTGTACCAGTTACAGATCGCTCTCTGATGGTGTTACGCCTTATCAGTTAGCAGTATGAGGAGAAAAAATACTCAACTTTATAGAAAGAAAAATACATTTTTATTTCTATAAAGTTGCTAAAATGCCTCAATAATTTTTACTCGTAACTCTAATTAGAAAACGCAGAGCTTCATTTACTGCTTCCGAATTAGGAAACATTTCTGCAACATCAGGTTCTAAAAAAACTGTCAATTTTTCAATACCTGCATAGCGCTGACAGTCCTACAAAAGAGCGATTTCTGTTACAGACGAAATTTGTTGTCGCAGATTCTTCAATAAATCTAAAGTTTTTTCGTAGGCAACTCTCTTTCCTTGATGTTCATAGTACTCAGATGCTTTTTGCAGATCAGCGATCGCTATAAGCTACAGCAAAATCTTTCTTAAGTTCAATCGCCTGGTTGAAATTCTCTATTGCTTCCTGGTAATCACCGCGCCGCATCTTATCTACACCCAACTCTAAGAAATTACCCGCTGTAATTTGAGTAATTAAAATGGGTGAAGAATGTGCAGGTAAAGTCAAAAAAGTCAGACGTAAAACAATAATTATACTGAGAAATAATTGCCAGAAATCACTCATAATACCAAATTAGTATATGTAGTATTGTTTGATATTCTTGGAACAATCTTTTTGTCAAGACTCTAATCCAAAATTGGTATAAGCATCCTATTTGATAATTTCGGCATCAACAAAATTAGCGGGACAAAAAGCCCCGCAAATTGTTAATTTTTGAAGTTAGATTTTAGTCTACTTCCAGTCCTTATCTGCTTGTGAAAGCACATAAGCAGTCACATCTTCAATCTGGTTAGATTTTAAACGACTGCCGAAAGCAGGCATGGCATTTTTACCTTTTGTAACTTGGGCGATAATCGCCTCCGCTGAGTACATACCATACTTTTCTAAAGCGTCCTTTTTCAGGTTCTTCGCAGCTTGAACCAGATTCTTACCTCCCGCGTGACAAGAGGCACAATTGGCACTAAATACTTTAGCTCCACTAGCAGCATCTGCTGCCAATGCTGGTCTACTGAAGGCAAAGGTGAAGATTGCTATGCCTAACAGTATGACTGTAATCATTTTTTTCATTTCGTGTTCTCTCTGCAATAACGGCTTATTCGGTGCAATATCCTCCATAATTGTCAGTTGAGCCGCTACCATAGTCAAACGACAAGCTGTCAAACTTCGCTTTATTAAATAAAGTTTTTCGATTTTGAATCTTCGGGGTTTTAGATTTAGGGTTGTTAGCACAGAGCGATATCTAACGAGAAGGTGCTTCTTTACGAAATACCTGAGCTTGCTTATTTGCAAGAATGTACATTTACGCTGATGAGTAAAATACAAATTTATCTATTTTTGAATATTTTATCAAAAAATAATTAAAATTTAAGGATGAAATATTAAAGATGAAAATCGTCCTCTTTCATCCTTTATACTTCATCCTTTGTTTTTTATTTGACCGAGCCTAATTGAGTAAGTACATCTTCTGTAACGCGACAAATTCGCCAATCATCTAATATAGATGCTCCCATACTACGGTAGAATGCTTGGGCTGACTCGTTCCAATCTAAGACACTCCACTCTAATCGTCCACAATCGCGTTCTACAGCTATCTGAGCTACTTTAGTTAGGAGAGCCTTACCAATACCTTGTCTGCGATATTCTGGTAAAACAAATAAATCTTCCAGATAAATTCCTGGCTTAGTCAGAAATGTAGAATAATTATGAAAAAACAGCGCAAAACCAACAGCTTGACCCGCAGATTCCGCTAAGATTGCCTCTATATACCTCCGCGAACCAAATAAATGCTCCTGAAGTGCCAGAGCATTGCCAGCGATCGCGTGAGATAATTTTTCATATTCTGCAAGTCCCTCAATTAATTTAAACAGTACGCTGCAATCGTCTGCTTGGGCAAAACGCACAATCAAATTGCTACCCGAAGTCATTAGTCTATAGTCCATAGTTTATAGTCCATAGTCTATAGGCAACTGGGCAATTTTTTTTGAGTATTGACTAAATAAGAGGCGAAAAAAGCTACAAAACGCCTGATTTTTGCGAATTGCAAAGCTAATTAGGCAAGGGATTGCATCTCTCTCTTAAGCAATGTAATTAAATCAACCAACCTTTTAAGCGTTTGGCTATGTGAGGACGGCGTAATTTCCGCATCGCTTTGCTTTGAATTTGACGCACTCGCTCACGAGAAAGATTAAACATATTGCCAACTTCTTCTAAGGTACAGGGTTCGCTGGTTGTCAAACCATAACGCAGAGAAATCACATCTTTCTCTCGTGGAGTTAACACGTCACCCAAGACTTCCCAAATCTCCTGACGCATCATGTTTTCATTCATTTTTGCTTCTGGAGACAAGTTGTCTTCATCTTCTAGCAAATCCATCAACTCTGTGTCTTCTTCTTTACCGACACGGTGGTTGAGAGAAAGTGCTTGTCGCCGTAGCTGTTGTAGCTGGCGTAGTTGTTGCACACTAATTTCCAAAGATTCTGCCATTTCGCCTTCCGTAGGATTGCGACAGAGTTTTTGTTTGAGTTCCCGTTGGGCTTTTTTCAGCTTGTTAAGCTTTTCAACAATATGTATAGGAAGCCGAATTGTTCGCGCATCGTTAGCTATAGCTCTGGTAATGGCTTGTCTAATCCACCAATAAGCGTAAGTAGAAAACTTATATCCTTTATCAGGATCAAACTTTTCGGAAGCGCGATTTAAACCCATTGCTCCTTCCTGAATTAAATCCAGAAAAGGCACCCCCCGATTCAGATATCGCTTGGCAATAGATACTACCAATCTCAAGTTCGAGCGAATCATTTTGCGTTTAGCTACTCTCCCTTGATACAAGCGACTTTCTAGTTGCTTTTCCGTCATTTCTAGCTCGGAAGCTACTTCTAGTTTGCTGGGTTCATGTTCCAGTTTTAACTGTAAAGCAGCTTCTATTCCTCTAACTTCCTCTAGAAACCTGACTCGCCGCGCTAACTCTACTTCTTCATCAGCTTTTAAGAGCGGATAACGCGCCATTTCCTTAAAAAATGCGCCGACAGCATCATCATGTTCGGTTTTGTTGTATCCCGAAGGACGAGCCGCCGCCATATCATCTCCATCGCGTTCGTCTGATTCCAGATGTTCGACTACAATTGGAGATTCTTCTTCTGCTACTGCATTTAAACTATCGAGTGATGGTTCTTCAATATCAGCAGCATTCTCCAGTATTTCCATTTTTCCCAATTCAACAATATTCATAGTTTCCTTTAGGGATTGTTGCTTTGTTTGGTACATAATTTATTTACACCTACTCGTTTGAGGCTTGGTAGTTTTCCCTAATGGACGATGCACCCGTAAAGAATAGCGAAATACAGGCTGATGCTAATTTATCTACATAAATAAAAATCGGCATCTACCTAGCACCTATAGGTTACAGTGATATACAACCTATAACGAAACTTACCTTAGCACCCAACAAAACTTTCTTCTCAGATTCCCAACAGATATATTCTTCATTTTTTTCGGAATTATCAAATATGTCAAACCCCCTCAAACTTTCTCAACCTTAACAAATATAAAAATCTCAGTTAAATATCCAAATTTCTTAAACTTTCATATATTTTTCTAAATATTTTTAATGTCTTAGGCGTTGGAGGTTACTGGATTAAAAGAAAACCTACTACTGGCTTTACGCACTCCCGATTTGATTTAAAGTTCCCTACATGATACAAATTACAAGAGTGGCAGCTTAATTTTGGGATGATCTTACTTTGTATAAAAGCATCTCATAAGCAGAAAGAGTTGAATATCTACCGATAGGCGGAAAAAGGCTACTCCATATTTAGTAGATAGAGCAACTGTTGCAGCAAGAGCCGACATGCTTTGATTTGTATAGTGGGTACCAAATATTTATTGCATGTATAGTTGATACGAATTTGTCTAGTAGATTACATAAGAGGAAAATTATCAAGTATTATGAAGAATAACAGTATTGAGAAATACCATTTAAATTTAAGAAAGCGAAAAATTAGAGTTTAGTTAGCTAGGTTGATTTTGGCCAGCTATGTGAGGAAAATATCTAACTATAAAGTCAGCAAGTATGTATATTAATGACATAAAATTATCTCCTTTAGTGGTGGCAGAAGCGAGTGAATCATACAAGTCAGGTGTAACTGTTAATCGGTGGGTTGAAGTATTGGTAGACTGTCCAGGAAGTACAGGACTATTTACTTATCGATTGCCAGCCCAGTTAGAAATAAAACCAGGGGATATTTTGAGCGTGCCATTTGGGGCACAACAATTAGGAGCGATCGCAATTCGGTTACTGGCACAACCAAATATCGATTTACCACCAGAAAAAATCCGGGAAGTAGATGATATAGTCAGCGTTGGATTTTTCCCAAGTGCTTATTGGGAATTACTCAACCGAGTTGCTGCATATTACTATACGCCGCTGATTCAAGTGATCCGGGTTGCCCTGCCACCAGGGTTGCTGGGGCGATCGCAGCGTCGTATCCGCCTGGTTAGAGGCGAGGGGGCAAGGGGAAGTAGTTATTTGCTGGCATCTGCCGATCCTTTAGCTTTTTTGACTCCAACTGCGCGGCAAGTTTGGGAACTTTTGCAAGGGCAGCCAGTGGGGGACTACAGTTTTGTCTATCTTCAACAAAAAGTCAAATCTGCTTATCGGGGAATTCGGGAATTATTGCGATTTGGTTTAGTAGAAAGCTACTTAGAACCGCCACGACTAACTCGACCCAAGTTGCAAAAAGCAGTCACGCTCACAGGTACAATTGACCATGAGTTAACTACTCGTCAACGAGAGATTTTAGAAGTGCTACGACGACATGGTGGGGAGTTATGGCAAAATGAATTGTTGCAAATTTGCAATGCTAGTTCCTCTATTCTCAAAACGTTGGCACAAAAGGGTTACATCGTTGTTGAAGAACGGGAAGTATTACGAACTGAACAAGGCCCAGCAATAGTAGGCGATGGCGCTAAATCTTTAACTGCTGCCCAAGCTAGCGCCTTAGCGACAATCCAGACACTAGATGGATTTGCTGAAGTTTTATTGCATGGGGTGACAGGTTCGGGAAAAACCGAAGTATATTTGCAAGCGATCGCACCTCTCCTCAACCAAGGTAAATCTGCCCTGGTTTTAGTCCCAGAAATTGGACTCACACCCCAGCTAACCGATCGTTTTCGCGCCCGTTTTGGTAATAAAGTCAGCGTCTATCACAGCGCCCTCTCAGACGGTGAACGTTACGACACTTGGCGACAAATGCTCACCGGAGAACCCCAAGTTGTCATTGGTACCCGTAGCGCCGTTTTTGCTCCTTTGCCCAACTTGGGTTTAATTATTTTAGATGAAGAACACGATAGCAGCTTTAAACAAGACTCCCCTATACCCACCTACCACGCCCGCACCGTTGCCCAGTGGCGAGCCGAATTAGAAAATTGCCCCTTGGTGTTGGGTTCCGCTACGCCTTCATTGGAAACTTGGGTAAGCGTCGTCACCTCACCCCCTAGCCCCCTCTCCGCAAGCAGAGAGGGGGGACAAGAAGGAAGTCTTAACTCTTCACTCCTGAATCAGAAGTCAGGAGGTAGGAGTTATTATTTAAGTTTGCCTGAGCGCATCAATTCCCGCCCTTTGCCGCCGGTGGAAATCGTCGATATGCGGCAAGAGTTGCAGCAAGGAAATCGTTCTATATTTAGTAGATCGTTGCAAACAGCTTTGCAAGAGCTGCAAGAAAGAAGACAACAGGGAATTTTATTTATCCATCGCCGGGGACATAGTACTTTTGTATCTTGCCGCAGTTGTGGATATGTGTTAGAATGTCCATATTGTGATGTTTCGCTGGCGTATCACCACACCGAAGAAAAAGCGCCGGAATTATTGCGGTGTCATTACTGTAACTATGGGCGATCGCACCCCAAATTTTGCCCTGATTGTAGTTCCCCTTACCTAAAATTTTTCGGTAGCGGTACTCAACGGGTAACTCAGGAACTCGCGCGACAGTTCCCAGAGTTGCGCTTGATTCGTTTTGATAGCGATACCACCCGCAACAAAGGCTCACATCGTACCCTACTTACGCAGTTTGCCAACGGCGAAGCAGATTTATTAGTCGGTACGCAAATGCTCACCAAAGGTTTGGATTTACCACAGGTGACACTTGTGGGTGTTGTCGCCGCCGATGGATTGCTAAATTTATCAGATTATCGCGCCAGTGAACGGGCATTTCAAACCTTGACTCAAGTCGCTGGACGTGCTGGTAGAGGCGAAGATCCGGGTAGAGTGATTGTGCAGACTTATACTACAGAGCATCAGGTAATTGCAGCAGTGCGATCGCACGATTATCAGTCTTTCTCTCAAGCTGAGTTAGAACAACGCCAAGCACTCAATTATCCTCCTTATGGGCGGTTAATTTTGTTGCGTTTAAGTAGTCTCGACCCGATTCAAGTGCAAAATACGGCGCAAGTTATTGCTACAGCCTTGAGTACAGAAGAAGAATTCGAGATATTAGGCCCAGCACCAGCGAGTATTTTACGGGTAGCTAATCGTTATCGTTGGCAGATATTGATTAAATTTGCCCCCGATGCCTTACCACAATTGCCAGATTGGGAAGAAGTGCGATCGCTTTGTCCTTCCTCTGTAAGTTTAACTATTGATGTAGACCCCATCAATATTATGTAATCGTAAACTACTACCCCACCCACTAGCGCACTCACAAATAAAGCTGATTTGCTTAGTAATTGAGTCTATCTATGCATAATCCACCCTCAGATAGATGAAGTTAATTGCAGCATCATCTATCAACAAAAAAAGCTGAACTTATCGCTTAATTTATACAACTCAACCAGAAATCAAACGCTTGTAAATACTCGATTTCAAACATCTGGTTGTTATGCTGTTATTTATATAGCAGTTTTCATTTGTATGAAGTACAAAACTAGGAGTTTTGAGGCAGGAAGCAGTTCGCGGAGCGTGTCGCAGACAAAGCAGAAGGTAGAAATTCTTTATATCTAATGCGTGAGTCCTGCATTTTGTACCTTACCTTACTTACTTGCAAACTGTTGTAAGACCAATTACGGCAAGCTATAAAAGCTTTTTGGCAAGAAGTTACACAATTATCAAATCAATCCAGGTTTTTAAGTGAATACTTTATTAAGCAATTTAATGCTGCACTCAAGACATCTAAAACCAGATTGCAGCCAACAGCTTATTTTCATAACAACAATCAAGCACTTCATGAATAGCAGGCATAGTTGTCCTAGCTGTTCAACTGTTTTACTCCGCCATATACGCTTGGGAGGGCTTTATTGGCGTTGTAGCTCATGCCATCAGGAGATGCCAGTTTTTTGAAGAGGAATGCAGAATTCCGAATCAAGATGCTCACGGATTCGCTACCCCTGCGCTATCAGCGAGGGATTACAGACCCAGCAATGATTGTTTCGCGCTTGGGTCAATGTTAGTGCGTCTGTCTACGATACGCTGTTCGCGAACGTCGAGAAGACCACCAAATTTTCTTGTTTTGTGGGGGTCTTAAACCCAGTTATTTATTCTCACTTCTGAATTCTGTTTTATAAGTAGGTAGACATAATTAAATATAAAATAAACTCTTAGTTTGTAGTGAGCGATTTATCGCTCAGAGCAAGGATTATCAGGACTAAAGTCCTTACTACAAACTTGAAATTTATTTATGCCTAGATACTTAAACAAGACTGGAAGAAGCAGAAGTAGATCCTAAAAATTTTTTCTTTTCAATTAGGTTGCTAAAAAATGTCGCACACATTAATTAATTTAACATTGCCAATCGTCATTCAAGAAATTGAGAATGTCTTGGATGAGTACCCTGAAAATCCTTATCAATTAGCCTTTTCAATTCATGAATTGCGGCAAAAGCTAATTGCCCACATTTTAAGTCATGTCCCTAATCGCTATGTAGTCGAAGAGGTGCAGGAATCATCTAGTCACCCTAAAGTTTACTACTCTTCCCCTTTAAAGGAGCGGCTACATCTGGAAACGGTCGTTCATGGAAGTATTCTGCATATCCTGCGCGAAAACGCTGATTGGCTGAGTCACCATATTCCACATATTTGAAGTCAAGAAGCAGGCGAGTCATATCATGTTCGCCTGATTACTTACTTAAATCCGAAGAGAAGAACCCCACCCCGCCAAAGCTACGCTTCGTCTCCCCTCCCCGCAAGCGAGGAGGGGATTAAGGGGTGGGTGCAATGACAGTAGAAATCATAACTAATTATCCGAACATGATATCAGTGGGCGCTTGTTTCTTCCCTAAATTCTTACACCGTTCTTGACACTCCCCCCTTTTCTAAAGGAGGGAGTGTCAAGTTCGCAATCTTAGACCAAAGGTTTAAAACTACAGGGATAAACGGCAATCCCACTATTCCCTCTATTTTCTCGTTCCCATGCTCTGCATGGGAATGGCTGATTAGAGGCTCTGCCTCCAGTTATACATTGAGTCTCTGACTCAATGAATGCATTCTCAGTTGGAGACTCTTAACGAGTCAAGCCAAATCACGCAAGGTTTTTAGGACTTGTGTGTACACCGTAGCCGATGCTTTGGGGAGGGGAGCGTTTGCTTTACTCAAATGCGGGGTGGGGTTCTTTCTATGCCTCTTCATATAGAAATGGTATCAGATAGATGAAGTGAATCGCATTATCATGTTCTGACAAAGTTAAAGCATACATATTGAAAAAGTTTTTCATGATTTGCTGCCAAAGTTACTTGCATGAATGGCACTAAGTTAAGATACAGCCCTTGCCCTAACTGGTTCCCAGCCTCTAGGCTCTTAACCCATCCTGGGAGGGCTGCCGCCTCCTCTTTCTTGAGGAGAGGCAGCAGCCCTCTCGGAATACATTCCCAGTCTTAAGACTGGGAACGAGGCGACACAAGCCTTTGGGCTTTTCTTAGTGCTATTCGTTACTTGCATATTGACAGCACAGACAAAAATGAACTCTGCCAGCAGCAATTAAAGCTTTACGGTAATAATACGGTGATAATTGTGAAGATTTATTAGTTTTTACGTAATCATACTGTGCCAAGTTGAGGAATTAGAAAGTTCTCTTAAAAAAGAAGTTCAGTATTTATGTAATTTCAAGTATTGACTAAATAATTTTTACACAGTCTGGAGAAATGGGTTCCCTGGCAATACTGCGTAGGTTTTGGCTAAAAAATAAAAATGTGTAGGCTGGGTTTCGTTCCTCAACCCAACCTAAGAACGGGGTTTGTTGGGTAACGCTCAAGCTCAACCAAACTTACGAATATTCAAAACCTACGCAGTATTGGGTTCTCTGGGACTTGCAGTCATTACGTTCGTTTCTAGCTAGTCAAGGATCGCCAGGAATAATCATTGCAGATACTTGGTCAATGTCAATGGACTACTCACGTATTAACTACAACCACAACGGCAAGGTATATATGATGTACAAGATCAAACCCCAAATACTGCTATTAGCAATTGTTCAAGGGATTACTTTTCAACCAAATAACGCTCCTGTACCATCTGGATATATTAAAGATATTGGTCAAGCCTACAGTGATACTAGAGGCTTTGGTTGGGTGCGTGAAGATAGCTTAGGCAATACTACACCCACTCCCCTTGATATCCAACTCAATACACGCGATCGCTACCAAAGTGGCATTGATCAGCGACTAAATAGACTGATTCATCTGCAATATCCGGCTAACATTTCGGGAATAGCAGTGAAGATACCTGCCGCTTGGCAATATGCTGTATCTAATGGTTCCTACAATGTGACTGTTAGCGTCGGTGATGCTAGTAATACTATAGATAGTAAGCACCAGATTAATATAGAAGGTACGGCTGCTATTTCTGGCTTTGTACCCACGGCAACCAAAAAGTTTACCGCAGTTACCCGAATTGTTGATGTTGCTGATGGCAAGCTGACAATTGATGCTAAAGGTGGTAAGAATACCAAGCTCAACTATATTGCGATCGCACCAGGTAATCGGCCCTCGATCAGAACGACCAATCCGAATGATAGTCAGACAAATGTGTCGCCAGATATCTCGATTACAGCAGACTTAAATCTCCCCAACAGTGGGATTGCGGTTAATAGTATTTCCACCTCAACCATCAAGCTGATCGATTGCAGTACTAATACGCAAGTCAATACCAATTATAACACTTCCGGTGGCACAGATGTGATTGTAGTATCCCCGATAAATCATCTCAAGAATAATACCAAATATTTGTTACAAATCACCGACGGGATTAAAGATAGCAATGGTGCTGCATTCTTACCCTATAGCATTAGTTTCACAACAGGCATCTTTGTGAACCCAGTAAGCAATATTACTTTTGAGCAAATTTCATTAGCGAGTGTACCTGTCAAACCTTACACCACAGTATTGATTGGGCCTGATCATAAACTCTATGCTGCCACCTTACTAGGTGAGATTTTGCGTTTCCCGATCAATGCTAATGGCACCCTGGGTACGCCACAAACAATTTCCTCATTGCAGACTGCAAATGGTGGGAATCGAACGATCATTGGTATGCACTTTGATCCCTCATCAACAAATGCTAGCAACCTAATTCTCTGGGTAACAAACAACTACTATTGGAATGGAACTGTTGATGCTCCAGAGTGGAGTGGTAAAATTACTCGGTTGAGCGGTACCAATTTAGAGACAGTAAAAGACTATGTGGTTGATTTACCACGTTCGAGCCGGGATCATCTAACCAACAGCATTGAGTTTAAGCCCAATGAGCCAAATGTGCTGTATGTGTTGCAGGGTAGTAATAGTAGTACAGGCGCACCAAACAGTGCCTGGAGTAATCGTCCTGAGAAATTGTTAACTGCTGCGGTATTACGAGTTGACCTGTCCAAAATCACCTCACTTCCTTTAAGCGTTAAGACGGAGGATGGAGGTACTTATAACCCCTTTAATGAGGGAGCGCCTGTAACTATCTTTGCTAGCGGTATACGTAATGCCTACGATCTGGTTTGGCACACTAATGGTCAGTTATATGCGCCAACGAATGGTTCGGCGGCTGGTGGCAATACGCCAAATACACCTATGCACCTACCTCTCGCCTGCCAAAACCGTATTGATAAAGCTACTAATGGGGCTTATATTAGTCCATCTGTGCCTGGTCTTAGCAGTCTAGGCACGCAGCGAGACTTTCTATTTCGCGTTGTTAAAAATGGTTATTATGGTCATCCCAATCCTCAGCGTTGTGAGTGGGTGTTGAGTGGAGGAAATCCCACAGCTGGTACAGACTCAGTTCAGATAAATGAATATCCCATTGGTACCCAACCTGACCGGAATTGGAAGGGTATTGCCTTCGATTTCGGAGAGCATTTTTCACCGAATGGCATTATTGAATATCGTAGTAATGTTTTGGGTGGTCAGCTGCAAGGCAAACTGCTGGTGACACGCTACAGCGTTGGTAAAGACATCATTGTGCTAACACCAGGTGGCCCAAACTTGGATATTGTAAATTTCCAAACGGGTATTACTGGCTTCACTGGTTTTAACCCAAGTCCATTGGATTTGGTTGAGAATCCCACGAATGGATATCTCTACGTGGCGCAACTCTCTCAAGAGACAAGCATAGGCAAAATTACACTTCTGCGTCCAGTAAAATAATATCGATACCGAGCGATCGCTCAATTCTGCAACTTCACCGGTAAGGTGAGGGTGAATGCTGTTTGACCAGAAGATGTTAAGTCAAGAGTGAGGTCGCCACGATGTGCCCTGGCAATTTCTCGGGCTAGGCTCAGTCCTAGTCCGATTCCTTCTATTTTGCGGTTACGTGAGGGATCGCCGCGATAGAAGCGGTCAAATAGGCGATCGCGTTCGCTTAGTGGAATATCTTTTGATGCATTGATAATGGTAACGTGGAAATTTGTTGGAGTTTGATCAGTGCGAATCTGTATCCAGCCGTTGGCGAGATTGTATTTGATGGCATTACTGAACAGGTTTTGCAAAACTTGAATTAAAAGATCGCGATCGCCTTTTACTCTCAGCCCATCAGTGAAGTCAGTTTGCACAGTCAACTGGGGAGCTAGCATTTCCACATCTTCTAGCATCTCCATCAGCAACTCAGACATATCCACCTCAACCAGATACAAGCTCATTTTTCCCGCATCTGCCAGAGATAGCAACAAGAGTTTCCGCATAATTCCACTCAGGCGGCGCACCTCATCTAACAAGTTGCTTAAGCGCTGTTGTACTTCACTACCGGGTTCAACCTGTTGTAGTGTTCGTTCTAGTTCACCTTGCAAAATAGTCAGTGGGGTTTTCAGTTCATGGGCCGCGTCACCACTAAAGCGGGAAGCTTGGGTAAAACTGCGTTCCAAGCGTGACAACATCAGGTTAAACACCTGAATCAGTTCGACAAATTCCACATCAGTTGTCCCAATCGGAATCCGCTGATCTAGCCCTTTGACAGTTACCTGTTGAATTACGCCTGTTAATTGCCGGATGGGACGTAATGCACCACCAGAAACCAACCATGCCCCCACCGCAACCAGTAGCAGCGCTCCCGGAATTGAAACCAGGAAGATATTGCGAATAGTAGCCATTTCTTGATCTACGGCTTGCAAGCTAACGGCAATGGCAATCTGAGCATTGGGAAATTTAGCTGCCCCAATTCGCCAGACTGCTGTTGCTGTCTGCTCAGTCACAAATTGAGGTGGGCGTGGACGAATCAGGGGCGGCGGCTCGAAGGATGGATTTCTATTGGAGGTTAAAGGTGGTGGTTCTCTTTTTGGGGACGGTGCTAGAGGTGTCAACTGGAGACGCGCCAGTAACAGACGATTCACCTCAACGTCGGCAGGTAGGGAGTTTGATTGATAAAGTATGTTGTTATTTGCGTCCAGCACTAGCAGGGCGACGGGGGTTTTTGTATTGGTTCCGAAGGCATAAGATAATGAATCTTCGTAAAACTGCCATCGCGAGCTTTCTCTTCTGGGAGACGCTGCGCCAACGGGAGGTTCCTCTCGCGGCGGGAAGTTCGGAGTTGCCCGCATCAAGTGATTTAATAGTTCTGCATCCAGGCGGCTAATCTTAGCATTGTAAATCTGAAACCAGGAAACCGCACCAAATCCGACTAATGTGCTGCCAGCTAGAGCCGCAGACAACAGAGCAAGGCGGAGTCGAAACGAAGGGAGTTTCATAAGGAAGAATCTGGCTTGCGAAATCGATATCCAACTCCTCGAATGCTTTCAATCCAGACTGCTTCATCAATGGGGTCAATCTTTTTACGAATTCGCTGGATACAAACATCCACGACGTTGGTGTTGGGGTTAAAGTCGTAGCCCCAAACGTGTTCCAGGATTTGAGTACGAGTGAAAACCCGTCCGGGAGAGCGCATGAGATATTCCAGAAGATTAAACTCGCGGCTGGTGAGTTCTATCGCCTGGTGATTGCAAGTGACTTCCCTAGTGATGCGATCGAGTTTGATCGGCCCAACGCCAAGCAGATTTTGGCGCTCGCTCACACTCCGACGCACAACCGCATGAATTCTAGCCGCTAACTCTTCCACAAAAAACGGTTTAGCGATATAGTCATCCGCCCCCAAATTTAGCCCTTGCAAGCGATCGTCTAGTTCATTCCGAGCCGTCAACAAAATCACCGGAGCATTCCGACCTTGCCGCCGCAATAGTTTTAGAATCGATAATCCATCCTTTCCCGGCATCATAATGTCGAGTATAATCACATCATATTCGTTGTCTAATGCCCGCAGATATCCGTCATCACCGTTATCGCAGTAGTCTACAACAAATCCCTGCTCCTTTAGCCCAGCCCGGACAAAGTTAGCAATTTTCGCTTCATCTTCGACAAACAGAACGTTCACAAGCATTTATCAATTCATATATTCTTCTATTGTGACGTACCTACACTTCCTGAGTACAGGTAAGTGTAGGCTTCTCAACGACTCTTCTATGAAGACATTGGTTGAGCTTTGAGGGCGTGCGTCCCACGCGCCTTTATAATAATCGAAGCATTCAAATCTCGGCACAAACTGATATGACACACAGGGCAGTTGTGCATTCTTTGAGATAATGGTTTTTTAACTTTGTTACCACAGCTAGAACATTCTTGACTTGTATCCTTTGGGTTTACAGCTATTACTTTTAAACCAGCGTTTTCGCGAAAGTGTCCACGGGGAGTATCCCTGTGGCGCATTTCGCGGCTTTGTTTGAAAGTATGGTTACGAATTGCCCCCAACCAGCATCATTAATACTTTTAGCTAGTCTTGTTTTAGCGAGTCCTTTAATATTTAGTTTTTCGATTGCAACAACGTCATACTTTTTGAGTAATAAGTTAGCTGTTTTAAAGTGGAAATCTTTCCTAGTATCGGCAACTTTCTTGTACTGCTTACCCAATTTTTGAATAGCTTTTTTACGTCGGTTAGACCCTTTTTTACGTCTTGATACCTTTCGCTGTGCAGACTTTAATTTACGTTCAGCTTTCCGCAAATATTTTGGTGCTGCAATTCTGGTATAGTCAGAAGCAACATAAAAATCTATCAACCCGACATCAATGCCAACAATATTATCAGGATTAAAATCAGGTTTAATTGTTGGTACTGTCTGATCATCAAGACTTAGAGTGACATAATAACCATCTGCTTTTTTAGTGACAGAAACAGTTTTAATATCAAATCCTTCTGGTATTTGACGATGAACAATTACTTTAATATCACCTATTTTTGATAGTGTTACCTTATTTTTGACAAAATGATGACGATTAAATTGAGGATAAGTGAATGTTTTGTATTGACCTTTACCTTTAAATCTAGGTCTACCAGACTTCTTACCATTGACATCACCTTTTAACCATCTCTCGAAAGTTATCTCAACTTTTTTAGGAACTTCCTGTAATACTTGAGAGTGAATCTCTTTGTACCAAGGTCTATCTATTTTTAGTTGTGTTAATGATGCTTTCTGACTGTAATAATTGGGCCTGTTTTTTAACTCTGGTAAATGACAAATTAATGGGCATCTATCAATAGGACAACGATTCATTTCATCCCAGTCAAATCTTTGGGCAAGCAAATAATTATATTGATAACGCAACATTTCTAGCGTTTTATCAATTTTTTCTGACTGCAATGCAGTTGGTTTGATTTTGTACTGATAGGAAGTTTTCATTTGTTTACGCAGTGTTTTTCGACCTACAGATACTATAACATGATGTGTATCCATTGTGTAACCAGAATGAAAAACAAACAATTAAGACTGAGAATGTCTGAACGCCGTTTTAATAAGCTTCAGAAATACGCAGTTTACACCGACAAAACCATGACTCAAGTAATTGACGAACTTATTGACTCTTTGCCAAATATAGAAAATGGCGATTCCGACGCTCGATGACTCGCTAACGCTGCGCTATCCTCGACCCCTTGCCCTCTCAAACCTACAGTTTGATTTTGTTAGGGGGCGACTCGTTATCGCCCAAAAATTCATCTCATCACCTCCCTACGGGTAGGTGAGAGGCTTCTTTTTGTTTTAGCTAAATTCATTATTTTTTGTTCAAATTACAAAACTGTAATTTAGAAAATAGGCAAGCTGTAATTTGGAGGTGGCTCAATTAGAAATATGAACACCCTAGCTTTTGAAGGTTGATTTTTATGAATATTCGTCGAGTTTTAGCCGTAGCCGCAATTCCTTTTTTGATTGGTACATTCGGATTTGTTGCACCCAATCAGGCAAATGCCGCTAATCCGTCTCATCGGAACGCAGAGATTTCACAACAACCCAACAAACCGCAAGTATCTGATAAAAAACCACAAGTCAGACATTCTAAACCCCGTCCACATCAGAAAAAGCATACTCCCCAACCTCATAATCAGGGCGCGGTTCAGGTTCAAAACCGGGTAGAACACAATAATCGTTAATTAACAATTCGTAATTACGTTATGGATTACGTTAGCGACGCAGGAGCGTCATTACGAATTACGAATTACGAATTACGAATTACGAATTACGAATTAGTAATTATTATTGAAGCACCCCTGCATTTCGCCTGGCCCTCAACCGCGATCTCGTCCGGGCAGGTTGTCATTTTAAGAAGACTTAATTAGAAATATAAACCTTTGGAGATTTAATGATGAATATTCGTCGAATACTAGTGGTGACAGCGATTCCTGTTCTGGTTGGCACATTTGGTTTTATTTCACTCAATCAAGCAAATGCCGCTAATCAATTCGATCAAATTGCACAGGCACAACAACCGCCCAAGCAACCATCAAACGAACAGCCGCGCCCACCCAGACCTGATTTTGCTGCTGCGGCCGCCAAGTTAGGCGTTACAGAAGCACAGTTAAAGGCGGCGTTGGGAGTTCCTGCCAATCCGACAAATCAAGGCGATCGCAATCAACGCCCACCCAAACCTGATTTTGCTGCTGCGGCCGCCAAGTTAGGCGTTACAGAAGCACAGTTAAAGGCCGCGTTGGGAGTTCCTGCCAATCCGACAAATTCAGGCGATCGCAATCAACGCCCACCCCGACCTGATTTTGCTGCTGCGGCCGCCAAGTTAGGCGTTACAGAAGCACAGTTAAAGGCGGCGTTGGGAGTTCCTGCCAATCCGACAAATTCAGGCGATCGCAATCAACGCCCACCCAAACCTGATTTTGCTGCTGCGGCGACAAAGTTAGGCGTTACAGAAGCACAGTTAAAGGCGGCGTTGGGAGTTCCTGCCAATCCGACAAATTCAGGCGATCGCAATCAACGCCCACCCAAACCTGATTTTGCTGCTGCGGCGACAAAGTTAGGTGTTACAGAACAACAGTTGATCGACGCACTAGGTGTTCCACCTGATGCTCATGGCCATGGCGGAGCCTCTCCCCAAGAAAATCTTCCTAATCAACCAAAATAGCGATCGTAAAATCCGGCGATCGCTAGTAATATCACAATACGCTTGGGTTAGAGCCAAAAACCAAAACCAGCGTAGGTTGCGTTGAGAAACGAAACCCAACATTTTGCAGGGTTTGTTGGGTTTCACTTCGTTCAACCCAACCTACAATTATCCTTAACTGAACTGTATTGAGTAATATCATGTCTGCTTAAACCCGAAGAACCCCACCCCGCCAAAGCTACGCTTTGGCTCCCCTCCCGAAGAGCGAGGAGGGGATTAAGGGTGAGATTATTTGATTTTTTCTTTCACCAGAACTACTACAATTACTATTGATGCTAGATAATGGGAAGGCTTTGACATTTTCTTGCCAATCTAGCCCCGGAAACAATAACTAACACTTATGCGAACTCACTATTGCGGCGAACTCCGAAAAGAACATATTGGAGAAACTGTTACCTTTTACGGATGGATAGACCGTCGCCGCGATCATGGTGGTGTGATATTTTTAGATTTACGCGATCGCTCTGGAATTGTCCAAATCGTCAGCGATCCGCAACGCACCCCAGATTCTTACGAACATGCGAACGCCCTGCGAAATGAATATGTTGTCGAAATCACTGGTAGGGTAACACAACGTCCCGAAGAATCGTTGAATACCCGCATCCCCACAGGCGAAGTAGAAATTTACGCTGATAAAATTGAACTCCTGAATGCTGTTCGCAAACAGTTGCCTTTCCAAGTTTCTCTAGCTGACACCGAAACAGTACGGGAAGACTTACGGCTGAAATATCGTTATTTGGATTTGCGACGCGATCGCATGGCGCAAAATTTGCAACTGCGTCATCAAATTGTCAAAGCTATGCGTCGTTATTTAGAAGATTTGGAAGGTTTTATCGAAGTCGAAACCCCAATTCTTACCCGTTCTACCCCAGAAGGGGCGCGGGATTATGTTCTACCCAGTCGCGTCAATCCTGGTGAGTGGTATGCTTTGCCGCAATCACCCCAGCTATTTAAACAATTGCTGATGGTATCCGGCTTAGATAGATATTATCAGATTGCCCGTTGCTTTCGTGATGAAGACTTACGTGCCGACAGACAACCAGAATTCACTCAGTTGGACATGGAAATGAGCTTCATGTCTCAAGAAGAAATTATCGAACTGAACGAGAACTTAGTTTGCCATATCTACAAAACAGTTAAAGGCATTGAGTTACAGCGCCCTTTCCCCCGTCTCACTTATGCTGAGGGGATGGAACGCTACGGTAGTGATAAACCAGATACACGCTATGGTTTGGAATTAGTTGATGTCTCAGATATTGTCAAAGATTCTAGTTTCAAAGTCTTTCGGGACACTGTTACCAATGGTGGTATCGTCAAAATTTTGCCCATTCCCAACGGTAACGATGTAATTTCTAATGTCCGGATTAAACCAGGTGGCGATTTATTTAAAGAAGCCAGCGAAGCCGGTGCTAAAGGTTTAGCTTTTATCCGCGTCAGGGATGATGGCGAAATTGACACCATTGGGGCGATTAAAGACAACCTCAGCATTGAACAAAAACAAGAAATTTTGCGCCGTACAGGTGCAAAAGCTGGACATTTGCTGTTGTTTGGGGCAGGGGAAGCTGCTACAGTTAATAAAACTTTAGATAGATTACGACAAGTGATCGCTAAAGAATTTGGCTTAATTGATCCAGAAAAAATTAACTTGCTCTGGATTACAGATTTCCCGATGTTTGAGTGGAATGCTGACGAAAAGCGCCTAGAAGCACTACACCACCCATTTACAGCACCGCATCCTGATGATTTGAGCGACTTAAAGACTGCACGCGCCCAAGCTTACGACTTAATACTCAACGGCGTAGAAGTTGGCGGCGGAAGTCTGCGGATTTATCAGCGAGAAATTCAACAGCAGGTGTTTGAAGCGATCGGTTTATCTCCTGAAGAAGCACAAAGTAAATTTGGCTTTCTCTTAGAAGCATTTGAATATGGTACACCGCCGCATGGTGGCATTGCCTACGGTTTAGATCGTTTGGTAATGTTGCTAGCTGGAGAAGAATCCATTCGGGATGTCATTGCTTTTCCCAAGACACAACAAGCACGTTGTTTGTTAACAGATGCGCCTTCGAGTGTAGATGCTAAACAGTTGAAAGAATTACACGTTGCTTCGACTTATAAACCAAAGTCTTAGGAACTTGGTGGATTACTAGAGAAAGTAGTCAGCATACGGAGGCGCGGGGATACGGGGAAATTTTTCTTGGCGTCTCTTGCTGATGCGATCGCAGTGCTTATTTTAAGTCGCAGATAAGATAAAAGAGTAACATGCTCCTCACACACAAGTAGCAATGACCTCAACCCTGCGAAAATTTCCCCGTCTCAATGCCCCGACGCTGCACCACTTGCCTAATGGTTTGACAATCATTGCCGAGCAAATGCCAGTTGAAGCCGTAAACCTCAACTTATGGATTAAAGTTGGCTCTGCTGTAGAACCTGATGCCATTAATGGCATGGCTCACTTTTTAGAACACATGATTTTTAAAGGAACAGAACGACTGGCTAGTGGCGAATTTGAACGTCGAATTGAAGAACGGGGTGCTGTTACCAATGCCGCTACTAGCCAAGACTATACTCATTACTATATAACTACTGCCCCCAAAGATTTTGCCGAGCTTGCGCCACTACAAATAGATGTAGTATCGAATGCGAGTATTCCTGATGATCCCTTTGAACGTGAGCGATTGGTAGTTTTAGAAGAAATTAGGCGTTCCGAGGATAATCCCCAACGGCGTATATATCGGCGGGCGATGGAGACAGCCTTTGATCGTCTACCCTATCGCCGTCCAGTATTGGGGCCAGAATCAGTAATTGCCGAACTTAAACCCCAGCAGATGCGAGATTTTCATGCTAACTGGTATCAACCCCAGTCAATTACTGCTGTGGCTGTGGGCAATTTGCCTGTGGAAGAATTAATTGCAACTATTGCGGAAGGATTTACAAAAGCTAATAAAACTCCCTACTCCTCACTCCCTACTCCCGACTTTCCACTCAACCCTGAGTCACCATTTACAGAAATTGTCCGTCGAGAATTTATCGATGAAAGTCTGCAACAAGCAAGACTAGTGATGCTTTGGCGGGTTCCAGGAATGACTCACTTAGATCGCACCTATGGATTGGATGTTTTAGCAGGAATTTTAGGACACGGGCGGACATCAAGACTGGTGAGGGATTTACGAGAAGAACGGGGATTGGTTTCTTCAATTTCTGTGAGCAATATGAGCAATAATTTGCAAGGGACATTTTATATTTCAGCTAAATGTGCAGTGGAAAATTTACCAGTTGTAGAGGATGCGATCGCTCAACACATTCGCAAAATACAAACAGAATTGGTAACAGAATCAGAAATTGCCCGTGTGCGGCGACGAGTAGCTAACAGATTTGTTTTTGGCAATGAAACACCAAGCGATCGCTCTGGGTTGTATGGTTATTATCAATCTTTGGTGGGAGATTTGGAACCTGCCTTTAACTACCCAGCGATAATTCACAGCCAAGATGCAACAGACTTGATGCAAGCAGCCAAAGAGTATCTTTCCCCAGATGCTTATGGTGTAGTTTTTGTCAAGCCGTAAATTAGGAAATGGGGCATTGGGCATTGGTTATTCCCCTTGTCTCCCTTGTCCCCCTTGTCCCCCTCATCCCCACTCCCCAATTTAATCATGTGGACTCAAATCGACGCGCATATTAGCCAGGTGACTGGCGAAAAATTTCAGAGCCAGCAAAGGCGATCGGTTGGTGGCGGGTGCATCAACCAAGGTTATGCTGTTTCCAATGGTGAGATAACCTACTTCGTCAAGCAAAACCTTGCATCCCAAGTTGCGATGTTTGAGGCTGAGGCATTGGGTTTAAAGGAAATGCTAGCAACAGCTAGTATTCGCATCCCCAAACCAATTTGCTGGGGTACTGCTGATAATTCCAGCTACATCGTCCTGGAATGGTTGGAACTTGGCGGCGGTAACAGCAATTTGTGGGAAGAGATGGGGCGCAAATTGGCGGCAATGCATAAAGCTAGCAGCAGTCAAGGTTTTGGTTGGAAAATTAACAATACTATTGGTTCTACACCCCAAATCAATACTTGGACAGCAGACTGGACGGAATTTTATATTAAACATCGTCTGGGTTATCAATTTCAGTTGGCAAGGCGGCGAGGAGGTAATTTTCCCCAGCAAGAGAAGTTACTAGCAGCTATCCCGGAACTATTGGCAGATCATCACGTGCAACCTTCCTTAGTACATGGCGATTTATGGGGCGGAAATGCTGGGTGTACAGCCTCAGGAGAACCCGTGATATTTGATCCAGCAACTTATTTTGCAGATAGAGAAGTTGATATCGCCATGACAGAATTGTTTGGTGGGTTCCCTGCGGCGTTTTATAAAGGTTACAACGAGGTATTTCCCTTAGATCGAGGCTATGAACGCCGAAAAACGCTCTATAACCTCTATCACATTTTGAATCACTTCAATTTATTTGGGGGCGGTTATGATTCGCAAACCAATAGGATGATTGACCAGATTTTACGATCAGGGATGCGGATTAAATAAAGTGCAAAACTAGTGACAGAGCATAGTAGATTGAATTTGTGGGTTTCAAGAGTGCAGTATCGTGATGAAAATCTAGTCTCCAATGATAGAAAAACAGATGCAATCTTACCTATAAATCTTTGTCGGAGAAAGACCGACGGTGATATGCGGCGATTGAACCGAAAAAGCTTGGTTACGGGGGTATCCGATATATAACCCACCTTCGGCACCTTAACTGTCACAGTTTAGCTGTTTGGGGAATTCGCCAACGGTATCCGTATCCCGGCTCAAACTAGAGTACTAGCTCTTACCGCTACTTTTGATCTCGTTGACAAAAGTTTATGGTTGATTGACTTTTTTGGTTGATTACTTTGTCCTGGTGTCACAGACTCGATTGCGAGATTGATGGTATTTTATTTTTGCACAAACTCCTTTATCCCAATCGCATACAAGCTATGACACTCAATTTATATTTACTGCGACATGGAGAAACTACCTTTAGTCAAAGTGGTAATTTCTGCGGTGAAACTGATGCGGAGTTAACTTCTGAAGGGATGCAGATGGCATCCGCTTTTGCCGATATTTATCAACAATTGAAGTGGAAAGGGGTTTATGTTAGCCCGATGAAGCGTGCAATTGCAACTGCCAAGCCATTTTGTAATGCTATCGGTATGGATATGCAGTTGCGTGACGGACTTAGAGAAGGTAGTTATGGCGAATGGGAAACTAAGAGTAAATCGTTTGCCCAAGAGAATTACGCAGAAAACTATGTAAAATGGGTGACAGAACCCGCTTGGAATGCACCACTAGGTGGAGAAACTGCGGTAGAAATTGCTAACCGTTCTATGCCTGTAATTGCTGAAATTCAAGAAAAACATCCCCAAGGTAATGTTTTAGTAGTTTCTCATAAAGCCACGATTCGGATTATGCTTTGCAGTTTACTGGGAATTGATTTGGGACGCTATCGCTATCGGGTGAATATTTTGGTCGCGTCAGTAAGTATGGTTAAATTTGACGTTAATGGCCCTTTGTTAGAAATATTAGGCGATCGCCATCATATACCCGATCGTATTCGCTCTCGTCCGGGAACATAATATAGCGGTTCTCGTTTCGATGCAATACAGTCAGACCTCTCTCCAAACCTCTCTCCTAAGAGGAGAGAGGCTTTGAATTTTACTCCCCTTCCAGCAATCAAAAGTTTTTCCGCTTCCCTCTCCTCGTCAAGACTTAACTCCTGATTTCGATATCGTATAACTGGCATAGCGTGAGGAGTTTTTGTTTGAGGCGATCGCGCAGACTCTCAGGTGATACAATCACGCAATCTTCCCAATAAGGCGATACTTCTCGAATCAACCAGAAGGGGTTAGCTACTCGGCGCACCACCTGACGCACATCATTAATCATGTCATCCTCAATATCATCTTCTTTGGCTTGATAGGCTTTGGCTAGCCAACCTCGAAAGTGTAATTGCACTTTTACATAATCAAGTTCACCTCGCCAATCACCACTTGTAGGTACAACAGACTTAATTCGCTCAAAGCTTAAGCAACGATTGTGCCAAAGTTGGGGTAATTCTGGAATATCGTTTTCTACGTCTGCTGTCTCTTCGCACCAAATCATGAGATAAAAGCGTTTCTCAAAAAAGCGTACCTCAGCATGACGGACTTTGTAATCTAGTTCGTGACCTTGAGAGTTGGAATAGAGAAGGTAGAAAGGGTGTTTTGCTTTACTTAGTTCTTCTATCGTATTTCGCCACTCTTGGATAGGTTGACTAAGTTGTTTCATCAGCAATTGACGAAGAGGCGCTTCGAGATTGCCACGCTCTAGCAAAAGTGCAAGTACAGTTTGCGCTTCTCCTATATGACCCGCATCATTTAAGGCTTTAATCGCTTGCTGTAAGGCATTAACTTGGTTTGAGTCAAGCGTAAAGGGCTTTCCAACCTCTACAGATTGTTGGGCGATCGCTACTATTAAGCCCGAAACACTTGGTTCTTTACCCCAATTGATATTGAGGCGGCGAGCTATCTCCTCTAATTGAACTTTTGTACCTGGAACAACTGAAAGCGTAAGTGCTTCTTTTTTTCGATTCATCTTTTAAATATACTTGCACTTTTCGAAAAACTATGTCATCTTAGATTTAGTCTAAATACAGATTACCTCGAACTACAGGCATCTAACATGAAAAATTACAGAATTAGCCTGAAACCTGTTTACTCACGTCTGGCTGAGTCACTACCTCAAGGATTAACCCTACCTGGGGAGATTTCTTCACTCTCATGGCATCAAGCAGAAACCTATAAAGCATTACAAGACCAAAATATTGATGTTGTCTTTAATAGAGCCATGACAGGCGATGGTAAAAGTTTGGCTGCTTATTTGTCAGCGATCACAAATTGCACGTACACTTTAGCAATGTATCCGACAAATGAACTTGCAAGAGATCAAGAAAAACAGGTGCAAGGATACAAAGATATATTTAAACCTAAGAAAGATCCGCAAATCAGACGATTAACCGCAGCTATTTTAGAGAAATATATAACTAGTAATCAGATATCTTCCAAACGAGATGGGATAGAAGACTTTTCTACTAATTATGAAATTCTGCTGACGAACCCTGACATTTTTCATTACATCCATAATTTTTACTACTTAAGAGGAAAAATAGATAACCCTGACAGGTTATTTAGACGTATAGATGAAAATTATAAATTATTTATCTATGATGAATTTCATATTTTTTCATCTCCACAAATAGCTAGTGTCATCAATACCATACTTTTAATGAAGCACACTGGTGATGCTAATAAAAAATTCCTCTTTCTTTCTGCTACGCCTAATGAAGTCTTAAAGACTTTTTTAGAAAAAGCTCAACTTAGATATAAAGAAATTGCTCCGGTTGATGTTGGAGCTTATAAATTTTCTTCAGATAACTCAAACGATGGCTGGCGACAAATTAATCAGCCCATTAACTTATGCTTTCCTCAAGAGATAGAGCCTAATTTGAGTTCTAGTTACAAATGGATAGAAGAAAATGCCGAAACAGTAATTTTAAAGTTTTTCCAAGATAATCCAAACAGCAAAGGGGCAATTATTCTCAATTCAATTGCAGCAGTTAAGAAACTATTACCTAAATTAAAAGCTATCTTTGAACCGCGATGGAAAGTTAGAGAAAATACTGGTTTAACAGGAGAAACTGAAAAATCTCAGTCGGTTGCTGAAGCTGATTTACTTCTGGGTACATCTACAATTGACGTTGGCGTAGACTTTCGGATTAATTTCCTAGTTTTTGAAGCTGCTGATGCCGGAAATTTTATTCAACGCTTTGGTAGGCTTGGTAGACATAAAGGTTTTGAAACTTATCAAGCTTATGCTTTAATACCTAACTTTCTTGTTGCAAGACTATTTGCAGATAAATTCCATCCTTTAGAAGATAGTGAAACTTACGATCGCGTTAATTTTAACAATGCAATTAATGGATTTTGGACATTTAAAAATCAGTTCGAGCGATATCCTCAGCGATGGGGTGGGATTCAATCAGCTTATATCTATTCAAAGCTGCAAGGAAACCATCACATGAAAGAAAAATATCCAGAAGTCGCTAAGAAATTTGGTACTAGTATTCAAAATGCTTTTGGAATTAGTCTTAAACAAATGAATGCACAGTTTTATCGCTGTCAAAACGAAGGGAAAACAAAAATTATTGATGAGGCTAGGAGTTTTCGGGGAAGTAGCCAGTTAGATTGTGCAATTTATGACTTAACTAATCCAGATGAGCCAGAAGCTGAAAGATTTAAAATGTATAATCTTCCTGGCATTCTCAATAACTTTATTTTTGAGTTATGGGATAAAAATAGCTTTATAGAAAAAGCTGAGAAAGCAGGAGTAATTACTACTCGCTTTGATAAAGCTTTGTGTTATTTGAAGTTCAAAGATTATCGAGAGGTGCGGGAAGATTGGCACTTTTATTATCCAGGGAATCTCAGAGAAGTGGCTAAATCTGGTAAGGTGCAGCTTCTCAATGACTTAGAGATTTGCCAACGACACGGTTACGGTATCAACCAAATTAGTGATGCTGTGAGTAGACGTAAACTAGTGTGCTTCATTTCAGACCGCGATCGCAACTTTTTACGCGCCACCCTCGGACTACCTATGCACTTTCAAGCTTACCCCCTCACCAACGAGCCAGAAGATAGAAGTCCTCGCTACACCATTACTTTTGGACAAGATGCGCTGTTATTAGAAACCTTAACTTGGCATTGGAAGCCAAAGGACGATGAAGGATGGATATGTTAGAACTTGCTGTAAACGCTCACAGTCGCCAATATAAGCTACAGGAAGATGAAAGATGAATTGGCTTAAAAGCTTGAGGAGAAAGAGTTTTGCCCGAAATCAGAAAGCAACAGTGTTTCAATCCCTAATAGGTATTTTAAGCATTTATGCTTATGCAGTACTGCACTGCGTTTCTTTCTCCTTATATATAGATTACACGATGTTGTTTCCGCCGGAGCAAAGTGTGAACGATGGAACTTAAGCGGATGGAGTGTTACACGACTCAGGTAAATGACCAACGAGTTTGTTTAGATGTGTTATGCAAAATCTGGAGAAAAACCAATGACTAAAGATCATCTGCTTTCTCGCATTTCTATCGACCCCAATATCTGCTTCGGTAAACCGTGCATTCGCGGACATCGTATTTGGGTTTCTCTAATTCTTGACCTTCTAGCCGCAGGAGAAACAATAGAGACAATTTTAGAAGAATATCCTGGCTTAGAGAAAGAAGATATTCTTGCTTGTATCGCTTACGGTGCTGAGATGACAAGGGATTGTTTTGTCGAGATTCCTCTAGGAACTCACAAGGAAACAAAAAAGTGAATATCAAACTAGATGAAAATCTTGGTAGCTTGCGGGTGGCTACATGGTTGCGTTTAGCAGGACATGATGTTGCAACAGTTAGAGAACAAGGTCTTACTTCTACTCCAGATGAAGAATTAATTGATATTTGTCACAGTGAAGGCAGGATATTAGTTACTTCAGACAGAGGATTTGAAAATCGTCTGAAATATAATCCATCAGACTATTCAGGAATAGTAGTACTACGTTTACCTGCTCGTTCTAAATTTGCTGATTGGCGTGAAGCTATTGAGACATTAATTACTGGTTTAGAAGCCGCAGATGTGACGGGTAAGTTGTGGATAATTCGTAACGGAAATATTCAAGAATATCAACCAATTGAGCCAGAGGATAAAAATTAATGAGCGAATATGATGATGACTTACCGGAAGAAGTACCAGATTTTGACACGACAGAATATGAGGATGATGAATCACCTATAAAACGCGAATTTCTCACGATTAAGTTATTCAAAGAAGCTGTAAAAAAGGCAAAAGGAAATGAAGGCGATCGCATCCTCGAAAAGTTTGCAGATTATGTCTTACCTAATTTAATTCAACAGCTAGCAGGAGCAACCGCTAAAGGTGGTAAATTCTTTGAAATCACGATAGAAATCATTAATGCCAAAAGAGCCGCCGCAGGTAAAAATCCGGTTCGCAGAGATAATGCTGGCGACCAATCTATACTTGCTCACTTACTTAATGGTCTATTTCCCAGCTATCATATTTTGAAAAGATTACAAGCAGAAGAAATAGGTACAAACCCAGTTAAACGTAGTTGTGAAGACTTGCAGACCTCTGTATTTATTGTTTCTTACTTATTGCACGACTATGAAAAATTCCCTGATTATCCAGATTGGTTAGAACAAAACTCGATCAATCGTAATTGGGAAGAAGAACCAGCAAAAAAATCAGATGCTCCAAATCTAGGACGTGGATACATTGCCAAAAAGATTTTAGATTTTGGTTTATATCACTTACTTGGTGAAACATGGGAAGAACTTATTGATGACATTATCGAGATTAGCAGTAATGCAGGTGTTAAAAATGATTCTGATTTCGGCTTAACTACTCGTGGACTCAAACCTTTAGATGATGAAAGATTAGATAGTAGAATTAGACAAGTTTTAATTGACTTAATTAGATTATCTGATTTATTTGCTTCAGTTGTAAAACATCCGCGAGATGTAGAATCTGGAGGCTTACAGACATTACTTACAAAATTAAGTAATCATCAGCTAAAACTTACTTATCACTCCCTTTCAGAGAATCGTGGTATTCTCACAAATATTTTCAATAACGCTTTAATAGCAGCACATCCTGAAGAGTTTTATACACCATTACTGTATTTACCTGATGGTGTTGTCTATTTAGCTACCGTTGATGCTCCTCCGATTATAACTGATAAGATTCCCGAACAAGTTATTGCCAAAATTAAGTACCTGTGTTCAGAGAAGCTAAAAGAAAGACAAACAGGTTTTAATCGTGATGGTAAAGGTTTTAAGTTTGCAGATTATTACTGGTTATTTTTTGATGTAGTTGAATTAATGGAAGTTAGCATTAATGCTGCTTCTCGACTACTTCCAGACTCAAAAACTGCTTCTGCTGGTAAGCGAGGCGAAAGTTTACAGAATTTCCAAGCACAAGGCGAATTAGCAGCACATTTAAACTTGCAATTTGCTGATGAAGTTCGTATTGATAGATTGGCAGAGTTTGGTGATATTTTATGTCGAGGAATTTGGGGTAGTTGGTGCGAAAAAGTTAATGATTGGCAGAAACAACAGCCAAAAAATGAGAGGAAAACTATTCCTGATTTAGATTTGACACAAAAGCTAGCTGAATACTTAGAATTATCAGCAGAGATTCCAGCTATCAGACAAATTCAATCTTTGAAAAAGACAGGTGGTGTACCTCTTGATTGGTATTATCTAGCATCACAATACTTTCGCAATCATTCAGGATTAGACTTTGCTCAAATCCTGGAAGTAATGAAAGGGATGGTAAATCATGCTGCTGTTTTTATTAGACCAATTTTAGCAGAGTTTCAGGATGTGCCTGATGGCTGGGATGATTTAGAAACTTATGTTAACCGAGTTATTTCATTACCAACAGGCGCAGTTATAGAACCAGAGCCAGACTCATTTTTAGTTGAACTAAAACGCTATAATGCCGCCAAAATTACAGGTAGAGGACGAGAAAATGTTTGTGCAATTTCTAGTTCTTCGTATACTGTGACTGAACAAATGGAATCAGCGACTTTATTCGCGCCTCAAGTCTACAGTAATCGTCAGATTTTATTTAATGCTCAAGCTGCTAAACGGCAAATTTGCTCAATTTGGTCAATTGAAATCATGTTGAGACAAATTTTGATGAACCAAACAAATGCTGTAGGAGCAGACTTTGAAGGACGTAAATATCGCTATCTCTATCTTTATCCTACTTACTTCTTTACCCCAGAAACCAATAAATTTTTGCAACTAGCTTACAATCAATTTTCTCGAACCCGGTTTGATGCTGAAATGCGTAAGCATTTTATTGGCGAAAATCAAGTTGCAAAGTTTAAAATTGAAGACTACCAAAAAGTTGATTCTCTCCTGATTAAAGAAAATCTAAAACCAGAAGACGATCGCACTTTTAAAATTAGCTTTTCAGATAAAGAAACACTGACATTTTTCTTTTTAGGTTTACCTCCTGGAAGAGATGCTACAGATACAGAATCTTGGGTAACACCGGCTTGGTTAGCGTTAGTGTTACCGCTTGTTCTTGATGTAAAAGTTGTTGCATCAGAATCACCTGTACCACCTTTCATTAGTGGCGCTGATTTTGAAGAGACAGTTTTAATTGATGGGGAACATCAAGCAATTCGTTCTTTGATTAAAAAAGATAACTATCGTTTAGATAGTATTCTACCTCGTAGTTCAGAAAAGCGTAAATTTTCCCCGCTTAATGCTCTAACTGCGGCTTACTCCATCCACTTGGAAGTTAACCGTAAAAAGGATGGCGATCCAGATTGGGGAAAATTAGCAGATTTGGCACGAGATTTAGAAACCAGTCCTCTTTATGTCTTTCATTACCTGAATAAATGGTTAAGGAAGCAAGACAAAATTGAGTCTGTACCTCTTGCTAAAGTTCGCCTATACTTGGATTTTTACCACTACTTTGAACCAGAAGGAAAAGCTGTGAATCAATTACGTGAATTAACATCACTCTATCGTCAATTTTACCGCGCACAAACTAAAGGTAAATCACCAAAAGCAAATGCTATCCTTAAACCCATTGATGAGGCTGCTGATGTGATTTTGAAAATTGATAAAGCTGTAGCTGGTGACGCTGAATCATTAACAGATGCAGTAGCTGCGCGTTTATCAAAATTAATGAATAAGGTTGAACGCGGTGCTGCGGAAGGGAGACGTACTTTTATTTTGGTAGATGGTAAATGGAAACGTGCTTTAAATGATGCAGAAGAACGTCAAGCCGTATATGACTTTGCCAAGTATTTTGTGAAAGACATTTTTGAGGAAAGTTTTAAAGGCGATCGCGCCCGTTTAGCAGGTACTCAACTCAATTTAATTAGAGATACCTGTGAATATCTTTATCGCCTAGCCGATGATGAAGAACGTAAAGCACGTCCCCAAGATGAACCTGATGATATTCCTGAATTAGAACTTGAAGCATCAGTCTAATTTATTCTTTTTTTCCAACTAACTAAATTCGGAGTAATCAAACCATGAAATTTCTCAAAACACTCGATTCTAAATTTTTCCATGACATAATCCCTGCTAAACCAATGGGGAAATATGTTCATTTCATCACTATTCGCGTTACAGAATCTTATCCTTTATTCCAGACAGATGGTGAACTCAATAAAGCAAGAGTACGTGCTGGAATTGAAAACAAAGAACCTATTAGTCGCTTGGCAATGTTTAAGCGCAAGCAGTCTACACCAGAACGTTTAACAGGTAGAGAATTACTACGTAACTACAAAATTGGTGACTGGGAAAAATGCGACTACAACGTAGATTTTAGTAAAACTACTCCTGATTGTATTCTCTACGGTTTTGCTATTGGTGATTCTGGTTCTGAAAAGTCGAAAGTAGTTGTAGATACAGCTTATTCCATCACACCATTTGATGATTCTCACCTTAACTTTACCCTTAATGCACCTTTTGAGAATGGGACGATGAGCCGTCAAGGGGAAGTAACCAGCCGTATTAATAGTCAAGACCATATCTTACCTCAAGTCTTTTTCCCCAGTATTGTCACGCTGAAAGATGCCACTGAAGCTGGATTTCTCTACGTTTTCAATAATATTCTCAGAACACGCCATTACGGAGCGCAGACTACCCGCACTGGTAGAGTGCGTAATGAGTTAGTTGGAGTCATTTTCGCTGATGGTGAGATTGTTAGTAATCTTCTCTGGACTCAAAAAATATATGACGTAATGAGCAATGCAACTCCAAAGCAAATTAATCCTCCTGATCCGCTTAATGAAGACGAGGTTTTAGAGGCTGCTACACAAGCAATTACTGCTCTAATGTCTCAAGAGTGTATTTCTCATACTGATTTTGTTGGTGCATCCTTGACACAACTTTTGAGTGAAGTCAAGTCTATCACCAGTGATGAAACTCGATTGCAAGAAATGTTGAGTCAAGCAAATGCTGAATCATCTATTTATGCTCAAACATGGGTTCTTAAATCAGGCAAGAAAGACCCTACGAAAGATAGCAAGAATAATAAGAAAGCTGTTGCTGCAACGGAGTAAGCGATATGGTGTCAATTTACCGTTGTCAAATAGAACTTCATGACAGCCTCTATTTTGCTACTCGTGAAATTGGGCGATTGTATGAAACAGAGCCAATAATTCACAATTACGCTCTCTGTTATGCATTGGGTTTAGTTGATAGCAAAATATACTCTACTACTGTTACTGAAGAACATTCTTATCGCTACTTTTGTCCTGAACAAGTGCCAAAATATGAGGAGCATTTAACGCCACTCAATCAACAGGGAATTTACGTAACTCCAGGGCGATCGCTCAATCATTCTTCTATCCTCAATACCTGGAAGTATGCTAACAACAACTACCACGTTGAAATGGAGAAGACACAGAAAAATATCCCCAGTTTTGGTAGAGCAAAGGAAATAGCAGCAGAAAGTAAATTTGAGTTTATTGTCATCTCCCAAAAAGAACTCAAACTACCAAAGTGGATTCGCTTGGGTAAATGGATGAGCAAGGCTGAAGTAACGGTTCAACAATTACCGAAACATAAAATTTCTGAAGGTATATTCACTTGTACACATCCATTAAATCCGTTAGATGTCATGTTCACTAATCAAGTCATGAGCTATGATGTTGTGAATATGCCTCCAGTTAGCTTAATTCAGAATGTCCAAATGCGAGGTCAATACTATCAATTTGATGGCATTCAAAACTTAAAAGTTCCAGTTAAGATAGAATATCGTTTTCGGAGTTAATTAATTCCTAAAACCTTTACTACGTTTTTTATTTTTCGCAGGTTCTAGCGTCCAGTCACAAATTACGTTACAATTTTTAACCCTGCTAGTTCTGTACGCTCCCCACATCCATCGTGAAACACTATCAACAACAAACCAAAGCCTTCCCCAGCGATTACTTAAACAACTTGTGGGGAGAAATCCAAGCTTGTCCTTACTTTGCTATCAACAACCTCAACCGCGATTTTGTCGCCACCAAAGGATTTTCTGTAGTATTTCAGCGTTCTGGATTAGCAAAAGTAGAACAGCAGTTTCCCTACTTCAAACCTTACCTAGATTTGGCTCTCCAGGCGAATTGTAATGCTTTTTACCTCAATCCTTTACAACTCAAAGAAGGCTCCCGCGTCGATCCGCATATCGATCGCTCCTTACGTTCCTACAGCAAAACGATTGAACCACCTGCGGTTGTCAGCGTCCTCTATGTGCGACTACCAGCAGATATGGAAGGGGGAGAACTGGTATTGCGATCGCACAAACGCCAACTTGGGCAAATTAAGCCCCAAATCAATACTTTAGTTCATTTTCAAGGTGACTTAACCCATTCGGTTAACGCTGTCAAAACCCCAGGAAATCGTCTGAGTCTCGTTTGTGAACAGTATAGTTTGAGTGATGCTGAACTCCAGGAAATTCCAGAGTTTACTGTAGAGTCAAGAAGCACTCAGTCTACAACCAAAAAAAGAAAATATGCCTCATAGCTTAGTGTTGAATTTGCTACCTCAATCGCCCATTCCACCCCAATATCTCACAGGTAGACATCTCCACGCCTTATTTCTCACCCTCGTTAGTTCTGTAGATACCACATTGGGCGATCGCTTGCATGATTCCACCGCAGACAAAGCTTTCACCCTCTCCCCTCTACAAATTAGTAATACAAACTCCCCCGTTTTGAAGGGTGGTAAAGAGGGATCTAAATTGCAATACTCACATCAACAACCCATTCCCACCGGAACACCTTGTTGGTGGCGCATCTCTTTATTAGATGACACTCTATTTAGCAAACTTACCCAACTCTGGCTAAATCTTAATCCCAATCGCCCTTGGCATCTTGGCCCGGCTGACTTGTATATTACCAGCATTCAAGGCACACCCCAATCTATTCAACCTTGGGCAAATGCCAGTACTTATGCTCAATTATACGAAGAAGCTAGCGATTGCAATTCTTCCATTAACCTTAGCTTCTCCACGCCTACCGCCTTCCGTCAAGGACAGTATGACACTACCCTTCCTACCAGAGAATCTGTTTTTAATTCCCTACTTTCGCGGTGGAATAAGTACAGTGGCATAGAATTTACTCACATTGCGATCGAATCCATCTTCCCCTCATTTGTCAACATTCACACAGAAATATTAGCTGACTCCCGCAGCAAATTTATCGGCATTCTTGGTGAAGTTAACTACAAGATTTTGGGAGAAATTCAACCGATACAAATTAAGCAAATTAACGCTTTAGCTGACTTTGCTTTGTATGCAGGAATTGGACGAAAAACAACAATGGGTATGGGTATGTCAAGGCGGCTGTATTCTCCATGATTTCAATAATCATTTAAAAAATACCTAAGTTATGAATAACATCGAATATATTTCCATTGCGGCATTGAATCAATACGCTTATTGTCCGCATCGTTGCTGGCGGATGTTTTGTACAGGCGAATTTACCGATAACCAATACACAATTGAAGGTACAACTTTACACGATCGCGTCCATACCACAAGCGATGTACAGCGAGGAGAAACTTGGCAGATTCGAGCAATTTGGCTGAAGTCTGAGCAATACAAACTCATCGGAAAATCTGACTTGATTGAAGCAGAATCAGGTCAAGTTTACCCAGTGGAATATAAACGCGGACGCAAAGGCGAATGGGATAACGATGAATTGCAAGTCTGTGCCCAAGCCTTATGTTTAGAAGAAATGACAGGACAAGCAGTTAACACTGGATATATCTATTATGCCCACTCCCATCAACGGCAATTAGTAGAGATTAATCAAGAGTTACGGCAAAGTGCGATCGCGACTATTGAATACGTTACAAATCTCCTAGAAACAGGAATGATGCCAAAACCAGTCTACAGCAAACGCTGCAAAGGATGCAGTCTTTATTCGCAATGTTTACCTAAAGCAACTGATAAAGTCAAAACTTATCAAGAAGTCAATTAAATCATACTCTGGCCAATTCTATAGCGTTTCCTAATCATAGTCCCCTCCTCGCTTGCGGGGAGGGGGTTGGGGGTGGGGTTCTTATACCTCACTCAACCGAGAACCCCTATATTCACTTCAGCACCAATTATTACTAGGAATCATCAAACATGGGAACAGTTTACGTAACACAAGCCGACGCTTTTATCGGCAAAGTTGACGAACGTCTCACCGTCAAAGCGGAACAAAAAATAATCTTGGATATCCCTTTAATTAAGATAGAAGGAATTGTAGTAATAGGTAGGGCTACCGTTTCCCCCTCAGCTGTAAGTGAACTTTTAGAACGTCACATTTGTCTAACATTTCTCACCCAAAACGGACGATATTTAGGACGTTTAGAACCAGAAGTTACCAAAAATATCTTTGTTCGTAAAGCCCAATGGCAAGCTGTGGGAGAATCACAACCAGCAATACATTTAGTCAAAGGATTTGTACGGGGTAAATTAAAAAATTACCGCCATAGCTTACTTCGCACCCAGCGAGAACATCCTGATGTTGACCTGAATAATAACATCACTCGATTGGAACACGCGATCGCACCAATCGAAAACACTAACAATATTGATTCTCTCAGAGGCTTAGAAGGTGCCGGTAGTGCAGCCTACTTCGGTTGCTTTCAACAGCTAATTAGAACCTCAGAATTTAAATTTGAAGCCAGACGCCGCCGCCCACCAACCGATCCAGTTAATGCCCTACTGAGTTTTGGGTATTCATTGCTACGCCATGATGTGCAAAGTGCTTTAAATATTGTTGGCTTCGATCCCTATCTAGGATACTTACACGTCGAGCGTTATGGTAGACCTTCCCTAGCCTTAGACTTGATGGAAGAATTTCGCCCTTTAATAGTGGATGCTCTAGTATTGTCGCTGATTAACAAGCGATCGCTAACCCTAACTGACTTTACCACCGAACCGCTCAGTGGTGCTGTGTCTTTAACCAAAGAAGGATTACATACATTTCTTCGCGCCTACCAACAAAAGAAACTATCGAGTTTCAAACATCCAGTCATGGGAAACAAATGCACCTACCAAGAATCCTTTGAAATTCAAGCGAGGTTATTGAGTAAGTACCTCATGAACCAAATCGATAAATATCCCCCCTTAATTCTCAAATAACTTGTCATTTCTCCCACTCCCCCCATGTATATTGTTGTCAGCTACGACATTCCAGAAGATAAGCGTCGTACTAAAATCCATTCGGTTCTCAAGTCTTACGGCCAATGGATGCAACTGAGTGTATTTGAGTGCGATATCACTTCCACTCAGTATGCTAAACTGCGATCGCGTTTAGCTAAATTGATTAAACCCGACACTGACAGCGTTCGCTTTTATTTTCTCTGTGGCTGTTGTCAGCGAAAAGTCGAACGTATTGGCGGAGAACAGCCACGAGACGAAACAATTTTCTTTGCTGAGTCCCCTTCTAGCTAGGTTTCTGCATCTCAAATGCGCGGAGGGGTAGGTGTACAAATTCGACAGCCCGAAAAAAGTGCTTCTATCCCAACTCCAGTAAGGCTTTCAACCCATTAGTCGCCTAATCCTCATCCGCGCAATCTCTGAAATGCTTACAAAAATTGGGTTTTAGCGTTTAAACTTTCCTCGCACTCTTTCCAAACGAATTCTCTAATGCTATGATTACCCTTGACTCGCGTAACTGCACCTTGAAAACTAAATATAGCTTGGCTTTCCGGCTCCCGCCATTGCAATTACTCAAAATCCCTATTAGGGATTGAAACATCCCTGAACCTAAACAAAAGAATCCTTTTCTAGTATTGCAATTACTCAAAATCCCTATTAGGGATTGAAACTGTGCATCGAGAACAAAAATGGTAGACCTAAAAAATATTGCAATTACTCAAAATCCCTATTAGGGATTGAAACAATATTTCCATGAAAATATGAAGCATAAGAATCATTGCAATTACTCAAAATCCCTATTAGGGATTGAAACTAATTTAGCCAAAACTCACCCCATGATTATTATATTGCAATTACTCAAAATCCCTATTAGGGATTGAAACATAGGCATTTTCCACCTCCTGGGTCTACCTCTTATTGCAATTACTCAAAATCCCTATTAGGGATTGAAACACCTTAATCAAAAAGCTCATCTATATAGGTGAGCATTGCAATTACTCAAAATCCCTATTAGGGATTGAAACCTCGGCAAAGGTGATCAGGTGATCTGTCTGGATATCGAATTGCAATTACTCAAAATCCCTATTAGGGATTGAAACGAACGCATCACCGATACGAGTACCAAGGTTGCCAAATTGCAATTACTCAAAATCCCTATTAGGGATTGAAACGCTGCAAAGCAGTTCATCTGGAATTTCAACTGGAACTATTGCAATTACTCAAAATCCCTATTAGGGATTGAAACTCTAGTTGTCTACCCCGCCCATCTATTTTTCCGAATTGCAATTACTCAAAATCCCTATTAGGGATTGAAACCCCTCATTATTTTTTTAGCATTTGAAACAACAAGAGGATTGCAATTACTCAAAATCCCTATTAGGGATTGAAACCAAAGCCGTGAATCTTTCTCGTAAAGACTAACATTGCAATTACTCAAAATCCCTATTAGGGATTGAAACCCTCAGGGATATTGGCACTGGAGCGAATGCGAAATTAATTGCAATTACTCAAAATCCCTATTAGGGATTGAAACATTGACAAAATCATGAACGGCAGCATGAGGGGCATTATTGCAATTACTCAAAATCCCTATTAGGGATTGAAACCTTTCGCTGGAACGACAAAAACAAATTTGAAAAAATTGCAATTACTCAAAATCCCTATTAGGGATTGAAACAACAACGACATTAGGAAGTGGCGTTTCACCGTTAGCATTGCAATTACTCAAAATCCCTATTAGGGATTGAAACATACGTTTCCTATCATGTTTAGGGACTACCAGCAATAATTGCAATTACTCAAAATCCCTATTAGGGATTGAAACGTATGGTTGCAACAGATGCGACGTGTTTATGAAAATTGCAATTACTCAAAATCCCTATTAGGGATTGAAACGTAACCCTATTATACCCAGGGTTGATGATAAAGCTTTAAATTGCAATTACTCAAAATCCCTATTAGGGATTGAAACTTTAAAATTAGTACTTGTTCGTAGTTAACTTTTGTATTGCAATTACTCAAAATCCCTATTAGGGATTGAAACATTTTGCCAGGGATGAGTTTATAGAATTTGATGAAATTGCAATTACTCAAAATCCCTATTAGGGATTGAAACTGCACCATCCCACAGTTCACTGCCATCATTAAAAAATTGCAATTACTCAAAATCCCTATTAGGGATTGAAACCAATTGGTCAGCCTACTATTGGTTGTCCTAAAAATTGCAATTACTCAAAATCCCTATTAGGGATTGAAACTTTATCAACTCTTGTTGGTGGTGTTATTCTTTCTCATTGCAATTACTCAAAATCCCTATTAGGGATTGAAACTGTTGCCACCCCCCCCTACCCCCCCTCATCCCCCATTGCAATTACTCAAAATCCCTATTAGGGATTGAAACATTAACCTGGATGAAAGTAACACTAAGGCAGTGAAATTGCAATTACTCAAAATCCCTATTAGGGATTGAAACTTGTGTACAGCAACTACAATATCACTTAAACCAGCCGCAACTATTGCAATTACTCAAAATCCCTATTAGGGATTGAAACGGGCAATCAAGCTAACGCCAACAATCGCAGATGCACCCAAAATTGCAATTACTCAAAATCCCTATTAGGGATTGAAACGAATCGGTATTTTGGCATTTAGACCCCGTGTTACCAATTGCAATTACTCAAAATCCCTATTAGGGATTGAAACCGCAATGCTCCCCTCCCTGTGGGGACGGTGGTATGATTGCAATTACTCAAAATCCCTATTAGGGATTGAAACGGGGAATACGACGATCGCACCCTTGATTTCTTCTATTGCAATTACTCAAAATCCCTATTAGGGATTGAAACTTGTTACTCCCCATCTTGCCAAATATCTGAATAGCATTGCAATTACTCAAAATCCCTATTAGGGATTGAAACAATTCTAGAAAAAGCAAGTAACCCTCAAAGCCTCTCTCCTTTTAGGAGAGAGGTTTGGAGTGAGGTCAAAATCTATTGCATACAAACGAGCGTAGACGCAGAGCGGCTTGTCGTAAGACATCGCTATATATTCCTATTAAGGATTCAAACAAAGAAATGCAAAAATTAGGGAAAGGGTGAGCTGCTTGCCCACCCTAAACCATTATTTACTTAGCAATACTTTAAACAGGTGCTTGAGTAGCAGTTTTGCCAATCAGCATCGCAGCATTTTCCTCGCTTTCAAGAATACCAAATTCAATCAACAAATCTTCTAACTCTTCCATCTCAATCGGGGTGGGGATAGTAAGATTCTTGTTGTCAATAATCTTTTGAGCCAATGTCCGATATTCGTTACTTTGAGTGCTGTCAGGTGCGTACTCATTAACAGTCATCCGGCGCAATTCTGCGTGTTGAACAATGTTGTCACGAGGTACATAGTGAATCATTTGGGTGTTCAAACGTTTTGCCAAGGTTTCGATTAAATCGATTTCCCGGTCAACGTTACGGCTGTTACAAATCAAACCACCCAAACGCACGCCGCCTGTGTGAGCATATTTGAGGACACCACGAGCAATGTTGTTAGCTGCATACATTGCCATCATTTCACCAGAGGTAACGATGTAGATTTCTTGTGCCTTACCTTCACGGATAGGCATAGCGAAACCACCACACACAACGTCACCCAAAACGTCGTAACTTACAAAATCAACATCTTTGTAAGCACCGTTTTCTTCTAAGAAGTTGATAGCGGTGATAATACCACGACCAGCGCAACCCACACCAGGTTCAGGGCCACCAGACTCCACACAACGTACATCCCGGAAACCGGTCAGCATTACTTCTTCGAGTTCAATATCTTCTACAGCACCGCGTTCAGCAGCCAATTGCAGAACACTTGTTTGAGCTTTACTGTGTAGCATCAAACGGGTAGAGTCAGCTTTAGGGTCGCAACCAACAATCAGAATGCGTTGACCCATTTCAGCCATAGCTGCTAGGGTGTTTTGAGAAGTGGTAGATTTACCAATACCGCCTTTACCATAGAAAGCTATTTGTCTAATCTTTGGGTCAGTCATGGTTGTGTTTCCTACAATAATTTAATTGATGAGTCAGAAGCTTGATGTGAAATATTCACCCTTGGCGCTGTAGGGAAGTAGAGCCTGTTGGCGTATATGCGTAGCAACTTATCGCTAGGCATCGCACCCTGACAAAACAGTTAAAATCAGCAGATATTTACCCACGAAGTGATGGCTTAAGAGATAGAGAAATCTCTATTTCCTAATCACAAACCCTTTGAAACTATGACTTCAGCATTATCAGCTGTTGTAACGAATCCCAAATGGTTGCTCAAGCCTCAAGAGTGGTTGCAGCAGGAATTCAAATGAACGCAGATTTGTTCCTTGAACCACACAACCAACCAACTTGCAATCCACTCTTAAATGGTCGCTACAACTTTTCTGATTTTGCTAATGTCAAGTCACCAAGAACATCTATAGCGCTTCTCGTTTCGTGATTGATGCAGCAAGATAAATTCCAGCCTAAAAGTGGTAGCTACAAGTCCAGTAATATAATACTTGCACAGGCAACCCCTGATACTCTGGCTTAGACAATATCTTGGTGACTTTTGACAGTATGGTTAAATTCCTGGAAATTATGGAACGATACCATTCTGCTTGAAGTTTTCGTTCCAAAAGTCAGTAACTGCTTCAACTTAGTTCGCGGTTGAAAATGTTTACTCCCGCAATACTAAGTTAGTAAATATTCTGTATTCCTATTGATTTGTCAGGCTGTACTAAGAGTCTTTATTCCCAGACTCCAAGAGTAATTGCCTTTAGCGGGTAATGCTCTAGCTAGGTTAGCCAACTCTTATTGGCTCATACCCAGATAAATTTTGATTGACTTCAAGTTGTTACAAAGGCTACTATCCTACTCAATCTAGTTTTAGATTTTCGTTAAAAAAAGATGTAGCTAATTGAAGTAGACTTACCAGAGCAAAAAAACTTTATTGAGCTTGCCTCAAACTTGTCTTGAAGTCTTTTTGTGTTTTTACTTGTTTGATTCCTATAAAAACCATAACATACATCTCACTAATTAATTTGCCGAATCTCAAATTATTTATTTATTTAATAGAACATTATCCTTAGAACCTTTAATAGTCATAAGTTACACACTCACAAATTGCTAGTTAGTAAAATTATTTATCATAGCCAATATGTGCAGTTAGATACTTTTGGGTATTTGATAAAAGTATTTAAAACTAATGTTTTGCGACAAAAACAGAATTTCTGATTTTTGCAGTCAAGAAAGTAGATTAAATAACTCACAAAATTTCACACAGTAATAAGTAGAGAGGCTTTAAAACCCCCCTTCCCGCACTTCGTGCCGCTGCGCGAATGTAGGGAAGGGGGGAAGGGGGGTTAGAGGATGTTTGAAAAGTATTTCCCCGTGATTTTAGACACTTAGCGATCCCCCCTAACCCCCCTTTTTAAGGGGGGTACCGGAATTAAAGTCCCCCAATTTATCGGGGGATTTAGGGGGATCTAGAACGTTTTGATACCTACAATAGGACTTTTCAAACATCCTCTTAGGTCTGCGTCCAAATTTGTGGTCTCTAAATCTTTTCCGGAGATGTCTATTAGGAAACGCTATATAATAACTCCTACTTTCTTCAAATAGCTCTTTGCCGCAGATGTCGCCCATCAAACCCTTGCTTAATCCAACTCAGACATTCATATTCGGATTTGAATAACTTTGGCGCTGCAATATTATTCAATAACTCTGGTGGGTAATGGTCATAAAAATATTTGTCTCCTTCTTGAAAGATGATAATCAAATTGTTCCGATAAATGTAGCGAGACTTAAAACTATCCCCCCGATGAACAAACTCGGAATTTTGATCGATATGCTCTTTAGCAATATCAATGATGTTACTAACGCCACTTCCATAGATTCCTGCTGGATTTTCTGCTTTATGAAATTGGCTTCTGTTACCACTTTCAGATAGCAATTTATACGAACAAATCTCGTAATTATCCGCCTTGCCAAAAACAAATGGAATAATGAGATATCCTTTATATGAGACTGAACTTTCATAAAGAAGACGACTCATCTCAACCTCCTTTGGTGGAACTGCTCTTAAAAAATTCGCTTTAACAGAAAAATCTTACAACACCAATTATCTACTAAATACGATCACCATAAACTGAGTTGATTGGGGGGATGCTCAAGGTTATTCCAAGGTAGGGGTGGAATTGGTGTACCACTCTGTTCCAATAGCTGTTGGGGGCTGTGCAGATACAAGAACCCCACCCCCAACCCCCTCCCCGCTCTTCGAGAGGGGGGTAAGGATGTACTTCATTTAGATGCAAAATGCTGTATAGCAGTTTTCAATTGCATGAAATACAGACTACTCGTAGGGGCAGCATTGCTGTACCCTTGCATCCAAACGAGAACTGCCATATTGCTTTCTCAATATGCCTGTTTGCTTTTTTATTTGAGTAATTTATCCACTCTGTGTCATAGCACAACCTCAATTATTGATAAATTGAACCATCAGGCATAATTGCCCCTGCTAAGTTAGTACCAACTAGTTTAACCAGAAGACGTTCACCAGAACGAATCCGCGCTCCCGTCAAGTCGGCTCCTCGCAAGTCGGCCCCACTGAGATCCGCTCCAATCAAATTAGCAGCGCGTAAATTCGCCTCCCTGAGATCGGCTAAAAGTAGATTTGCCCGAAATAAATTTGCTTCAGATAAATTTGCACCTCTGAGGTTGACTTTGTGCATAAAAGTATCACTGAGATTAGCACCACTCAAATTGGCATAACTCAGATTTCTGCCAGATAAGTCTTTATTGCTCAAATTTGCCCGACTGTAGTCTTTGCCACTCAAGTCTGAGTTTTGCTTTGGTGGTTTCTGGGTTGTTTGAGATGGTTTTTCTTTTTGAGGTGACGGTGAGTTATGTGTGGTTTGATGTTTGGTTTTTAGAGAGCGCAACTTTTCACGAGCTTCATTTATGGCTTTCAGCTTGTCTTGTGCTTTCTGCTGTAAACGGAGATTGTCTTTAGGAATGCGATCGGGATGCCAAACAAAGACTAAATCTTTGTAAGCCTGGTTCACTTCTTCAAGTGTTGCCCCAGGCTCTAATTCCAAAACTCTATAGTACTGCTCCAGATCGCTCATACGATATTTTGGTGGACAATCAACTTAATTATCAGTGATGGAGTCATGTATCCGCTGCATGATTTGTTATTGATTATGGGGTATTGGGTATTGGGGACTGGGTATTAGGGACTGGGTATTAAGTAAAGTAAGAGTTGTTTTCCATTCCCTAGTCCCTAGTCCCTAGTCCCCAGCCCCCAGTCCCTAGCCTCCAGTCCCTCATCTCCCCATCTCTCCATTTCTCCATCGTGCGATCGCTCTCAAATATGCTGCAACTGGAATCTGATAGACTTCAATAAAAATCCAAACAATAATTGATAAATGTGATAACAAGGTTAATATTGTCCAAATATATGGCATCCAGGTAATGGGTTCCTTGAGATTAGCAGGAAAATAGTAAGCTACTATGCCAATTAGAGTAGTGGGAAGAATTACAAAAACTGCTGCTGCTAGTCCATAACCCCAACCTAATTCCACACCTTCCAACTGGCCTTCTGTCCAACTAAACCCATTCCAACGCCAAGTTAAGGGTGGTTGTCTAGAAGGCATCTTGATTTGCTGTAGTTCTAAGTTGACTGTAAAAATCTCTTGGCAAAAGTCACAAGCCATAGCTTCCATCAATGGCATGTGAGAAATCTTACCTATTCGACAGACTGGGCAGGGGTAAGCTCCATAATAGTCGAAAGATTGGGTTAAGATTTTGGAACTGGGCATAATGAGACTGATGATCCTAAAAAGTTGATCTGGTCAATGAGGACTTGGGTAAGAATAATGTATGGCGATTATCAATTCTCTGCAATAAGCTCTCGCAAGATGAGGTCATAAGTCAGAAGAATTATATATTTTAACTTCTCAATCCTGGCTTTTTAAACTTCTGAGGGTATAGAACTATTGTGATATCTAATCACAAGCCGCTTTCTTCGGCTACCCAAACAAGCAACTAGTACAATCAGACAGAACAGGGTGTGATTTTGAATTGTGCAAAGCGTTACTAGTCTTAATCCCCACAGTTTTACTGAGTCTATCGCTTTTTTATAGTTTGTGGAGGTCTTGACACCGCCTAATCTTCCTGCTATGTTACCCTATATATGTATGTTTCTTAAGTTTTCCAGCAAAAGCCCTGCAAATGCTTAACACAAATTCCTACTTTTATTTTTGGTTTAGGGTGGTTCACCGGGGGTGAATTGAGTTTCCTAATGGAAACCGCCCGGTGAACCGCAGAGCAAACTCTGCGGTTTTTGTTTTTTTCAGGATAATTTCATCGTCATGACTTATTTAAGTAGCTGGTTTTATGGTTTTTACTTTTGGCCCAGAATAAATTCCGGGTAAATAGCGTCATGCCAATGAATCAGAACGCGCCCGGAACTCTTAAAGGTTTCGGGCTTTTTTGTTGTTATTGGGGACTAGAAAACAACTCTTATCTTAATCCCCAATACCTAATCCCCAATCCCCAACACTTAATTTTTTCAGGAGAATATAAGCATGATTAATGCCAAACTTGCCGCACAATCTCATCCTAACCACCAAACAATCGTTAAACTTTCAGAAAAAGTCGCTTTCGGCGGTGAAGAACTGGTAATTATCGGCGGGCCCTGCACCGTTGAAAGCTTAGAACAAATGGAGATAGTCGCCCAAAAGCTATCTACTGCATCAGTACAGGGGTTGCGTGGCGGTGTCTACAAACCCCGCACATCTCCCTACGCTTTCCAGGGTATGGGAGAGTCAGGATTAGAGATTTTAGCAAGGGTGCGATCGCATTACAATATGCCAGTTGTCACGGAGGTGATGTCAATTTCCCAAATCGAAGTAGTCGCTGCCCACGCTGATATGCTTCAGGTTGGTAGCCGCAATATGCAAAACTTTGATTTGCTCAAAGCTTTGGGACAAGCTGGTAAACCAATACTACTCAAACGTGGTTTAGCAGCGACTATTGAAGAATTTGTCATGGCTGCTGAATATATTCTCAGCCACGGGAATCCTGATGTCGTGTTGTGCGAAAGAGGTATCCGCAGTTTCGATGATTACACCCGTAACGTCCTAGATTTAGGGGCAGTGGCAGCACTTAAGCAAATAACTCACTTGCCTGTGATTGTAGATCCTTCTCATGCTGTCGGTAAACGGGAGTTGGTGGCACCTGTGGCTAGGGCTGCGATCGCTTGCGGTGCAGATGGATTAATTATTGAATGTCACCCAGAACCAGAAAAATCCGTTTCTGATGCCCGTCAAGCACTTTCTTTAGAAGATATGGTGCATTTAGTTAATAGTTTAAAACCTGTAGCAACAGCCGTTGGGCGCAGTATATCAGAAGCGATCGGGGCGGGTTTGTCACCTGCCCCGATTTTTTGGGCTGCTTAAATTTCAGCAAAGGGCGTAGTTTACCGCCATAGGCGATCGCTTGAATGTCTCAGTCAAAAGATTTATTTTGGCTTCAGGGCAAATTGCGATGCCTACGGCGGTAAACTACGCTTTCGTAAAATAAATTTGTTGCTTAAGCTATTCCATTTGTTCTCAAACAATTTTTGCAACACAATCTTCTATATATAAATCTAAATTATCGTTTTAACAAACAAGACTATTTGATTTTATTCCACAAGTCGTTTTATCCTGAAATCAGTAGAGATTTTAACTTTTGCTAAATTGCCCAAATGAAGTTTTAGTATACCGAATCTTTCAACTTTGAGAACCCAAAGAAGGACAATAGCTAAATGCTAGAGCAGCAGATTGATTGCCCCATCAGACCTAAGACAAGTGCAATGATCATGAAACTTTTTCAAATCACTCTAGTCGTCTTAGTACTTTTGATCAACTTAGCAGTTGCTTTCCCCTCTTGGGGAGAAAGTACGCTTTCTTTAACTAGCAATCCTAGCTACTTTGAAGTTGGGCAAAAAGTCATTTGGCTTTACAAGTCCCGCGCGGATTCTAGCGATGTCCAAAGAATTCCCGCCGAAATAGTCAAGTTAAGTTCCAAGCAAGTGCAAATCAAGGTGTCCAAACATAACAACGAATTTGTCAATCGTTGGGTGAATCCAAACAAGCTTGAGAATTCGCCAAAAGTTAAAAAGTCAGTACTCTAGAATTTCGCCAGATGGAATTAAATCTAGTCCTAGCTAAGTACAAAACTATTTATATCATGTTCGGTTGATTACTTATTAAACCCAAAAAACCCCACCCCGCCAAAGCTGGGCTTTGTCTTCCCTCCCCAAAGCATCGGGGAGGGGTACAATGACTATGGAATCATAACTATTTGACTCGTTCCCAGTCTCCGACTGGGAATGCATTCATTGAGTCTCTGACTCAATCTATAACTGGAGGCAGAGCCTCTAATCAGCCATTCCCATGCAGAGCATGGGAACGAGAAACAGGAAATTTACTTCCCTCCCCAATCCATCGGGGAGATGTCTAATGACTATGGAATCATAACTATTTTATTTTTTATAAATCAAAAAAACTGAACCAATGGGCCCAAGGTTTTCTACATAAGTTTTCTGGTTGTAATACAATCCTGGAGACATACCTCCATCAAATAAAATCCCTTCTTGAATATTACCTAAACAGTTATTGCTAGCAATACCTTCTAGGACATTATCAAACATATCTGGCAGTAACTCTTGATTAAGTTGAGATAATTCAATATTTGAATTAGCTTTCAAGTCATTAACTAATAAGATTACATAGCCTTGATTAGTGATAGCTGCCAGAGAGCGATTAGTCGCATTTTTACAGGCAAATTCTCCCAAATCTTGACAAATATCTTTAAAGTTACCCTGACGATAAAATCTGCCATTACCGCCCACTAAATTGTAATTGAGAATATCGTTTTTTCTTCTGCCAGCTTGGATAGTAGCCTGTCGCTGTTGGGGTGTACCTCCTGATATCCCAAAGGAAGAACGTTTATTTTTAAATGCTCCTGAATACTCTACGCCACGAGAAATATTTAAGCCTTGTGGCTTATCATCAGTATCTATATAGTCGGCATTAATTGCAGCAATGGGTAGCTGTCCATTTAATTTGGCATTCTCATCAGCGATGAGTTCATGAAACTGTTTTGCTACATATTCTTTACGCAGTTTTCCTCTACTATCTTTGGCGTAGAGTTTATGAGATAGACCAACATTAACTTTGAAATCTAATTCTGCTGATTTGGGATTAAAAATAATCACATTGTTAATACCTTTGGGATTTTTTTTACCTTGATTATTGGTTTTAAAAAAATCAATACTGAACTTGGCATCTTTGCCAGGGCAACTTTTAGATGCTTTTGGGACTAAATTTGCTTCAATCTTTTGACAACCTGATAATAAGCTTGCACTAATTATCAGGATAAATAACAAAAATAATTTTCTTGTAGACATAATAATACAAAAAAAACCGCTACAGAATTACTATAGCGGGGAATAATTTAAAATTTCAGTCTGGAGTTAATCTCAGAGCCAAAACTTAAGGGAACCATTCTACAACAGCTTCTTCTTTGGTGTTAGTATTCCGAGATGGTGTCTCACGATTAAATTTCATCTGAATTGACCGGGTTTGCTCACCATCAGCAGCTACAGCCAAAATCGGATAGTCAATTAAACCATCCTGGAAGGACATCTGGAAGCGGAATGTTCCATCTGGATTTAGCTGAATTGGGCGGCCGCCAATGGTTACGGTAGCATCGGGTTCGGTTGCACCGTAGACTATCAACTCAGCATCGGCAATTAACCAGAACTGGCGCGGACGCACTGGTACGGCGGAAGCCGAGAAGCCAACACCTGACATTCCTGCACCGGAAGCGGTTAAGCCCGATACGGTGGGAACTGCCCACAGACCCACACCAGAGGGGAAAATGTAAGAGCTAATGGCTTGTTCAGGACGCGCTGAAGCTTGTTGAGAGCCAAAGATAGAACCAGCAACCCGTAGTACTTCGGCAGATTCTGCTAAACCAAATATTTCGTCGTAGATGGGGTTGCTGTTGCCATTTACGGCATTAACAGTATTACCATTGGCGGTAGCCGCAACCTTCTTGGCAGGGGGAACTAATTCGTACTGTGTCTGTCCACGCAAATCTTCTTCAAAGTTGACTGTGATGAAGACATCCTCAATCCAGTCTGAAGGATAGACGGGAGGAATGTGTACTTTAGTAGAACGAGCTAGTACTAACCAGCGACCATCACTAGCACGATAGCCGATATCGATCACATAATCGCGATCGCTAACTGGAACTGGTAGATACCATTCTCTAGCTAGTTCATCAGCAGGATATTCTTGAATACTATGGGGGCTTTGGTATTCGATATCGATGTTGGTGACATCATAAATCCGTAGTGCGAGTTGTTGTCCCCCTTGCCGACGCAGTTCTTCTTTGTGTTCATTGGGAACATCCCAGTAAGTGTAAGCCCACTGAGGATCGCGCGGTAAAAGTACAATCCGGCTATCACCATAGCCAGAGGGCAAATCTGCCAGTCCTTCATCAACATCAGCCAAAGATCCGCCAGTCCGATCTTCCTGACCTAATTCAAACTTTGCAGCTTCCACGGTTTCTTGTGCCTCCAATGAACGAGATGGACTGAGTAAGTTTTTGCTCCGATGAACTTCTTGTATTGATGCGAGCAGTTGTGATTTACGCATTCGGCTATAGCGAGAGATGCTATATTCGCTAGCAACTTTGCGTAGTTGGCGTAAGGTCATCTCCTCTAGTGGCGGGCGTTCTTTTGCCATTAATTTGGCCTCCAGTAGTTTAAGCGGTAAATGATTTCCCCTGGTTAAAGAATGCAAATATGTAAAATGTCATCCATTCCAGATGAATTTCTTATCCTGACTCCTGGTTTTGCCCAGTTTTTAAGTTTTTTAATCTGTTTTTAATTTCAAGTAACATCCTGTGAATTCCTTGTAATGCCAAAATCAGCATTTCTTTGGGATCGGAGGATTTCTATTTCTTAAGTCAATATTAACCACTAAGCATATCTAGGGATCAAGGGGTAAGAGGTAGGTTTTTTGGCTATTTGACGAATTTATCAGCCCTTCTGGGATCTAATTGTCAGGTTTTCATAACATTACGAGCTATTTAGATCATTGAGTAATGGTCACAATATCAGTTTTTGATGACATTAGATTCTGGGTTAGTCAAAAACCATAATCCACAAATGATCGCAAAGGCTAAACGTGGGGCAAACTTAGTTAAGCAAGTATTAGATTTTACTTGCGGGCTGGTTGAGCGATCGCCTTTCTTACCCACAGCTAGGTGAAATTAAGTCCCAAGATAGTGTGTACCCCACCAGAGAAGAACTTAAGCTTGGCGTATAAGTTTAGGGAAATAGTTATGAATAAGGAAACAGTTCCTAGTCAAGCTGAAAAGTCTAATCCAGAAGGTGATCCATCACAATTAAGTCCAGAGGTACTGGACAAAATCAAACACCCTGCGAGAATAGACGATGTGATTCGAGAGCAATCACCAGAAGAACGTAAAAGTAACCCAGCTTTAGTACCAGAAATGATTGATGATCCAACTGATGATTGATTGGGTTTGCAAAAGAGGAATCGAAAAGCTTCAGATTCTCGACTTTTTAGAGAAGTCGGGAATCTTATTAATAATCTGTTGCTATTCAAGATTATGTAGTTCTTCTTGATATATTTTCGGCGTGTTGATGTTTAATAGCACAGCCGGAGTCTCAAATTTAACTTGATGAATTACTGAATAAAATTATTTGATAATTTGGGGTAAACTTAAGCTTGATTCACCGATCTTTTGTACGTGCGTTCACGTAGTGTGTCGTAGAGATTCGCATGTTGTTAATCGGGGATATAAATCCAGTTTCAGGAATTACGCAAAATTATAAAATAACATAGACGCATTGGCGGTGCGTCTTATTGGCGCGGCGTCTCTTAGAGAATAGAAGCAACTTGCCGCAAAGTTCTTGCGTAAGTCCTGATATTGTGAAACCATAGCTTGTGACTCACTGATACAACTGCAACTAACCTGTCTCTCGCCTCACTCCAGAAAAAAGTACTGGTATTAGTAACAATCATGACGCGATCGCCAAATTCAGGAAACAATCAGGAACCATCTAATCGTCGTCTGTGGCTCCTGCTTTTAGGACGTACCAGTTTGGCTCTAGGTGGGGTTTTGCTGGTTGGGATTATAGTTGGTGCTTGGTGGGCTAGAAGCTATGTATACAAAGATTTAGCACCGTTAGTACAGCAAAATCTTGAGCAATTGCTGGGGCGTCCAGTAAAAGTTGGGAAAGTTGAACGTTTTTCGCTTTCTAGTCTGAGATTTAGCTCTCTATCGATACCAGCAACTCCCAATGATCGAGATCAGGTGGTAGCAAAAGCTTTAGAGGTGCAGTTCTCGCCGTTGCAACTCCTCCTGAGCCGAAAATTGGTATTAAATGTCACATTAGTTCAGCCCAATGTCTACATTCAAGAGGATAAAGATGCTCGTTGGGTGACAGCCCAAGTTAAGGCTGGCGAGGGGCAAGGCTTTATTCAAACTGAGTTGCAGACGCTTCAAATTCAAGATGGCGATGTCGAGTTGATGCCATTCGCTGCACCAACTAAACCGAAAGGCTCAGTAATATTAAATCAAGTTGGTGGTGTTGCCCGATTTTCCGATCAAAATCAAAGGATCGGTTATGACATCAATGCTCAACTTACTAGGGGAGGCGCTGTTAAAATCGTTGGCGAAACCCAACTAAAAGCTCAACAAACTAACCTCCAACTGCAAGCAGAAAATTTACAAGCATCTGATATCACTCGATTAATTCAGTTACCGATCGCTCTGCAAGCAGGGTATTTAAATGCTGACTTAGGGGTTCAGATTCCAGCCAAACTGTCAGAGATCGCGATTACGGGAACAGCTACAGCTAATCAAGTCACTGCTAAAATTCCAAATATTCCTCAGCCGATTTCTAATTTTAATGGGAAATTTATATTTCAGGGTCAGACAGTTACTTTAGATAATCTGAGTACGAACTTTGGCAAAGTTCCCATTCTGGCGAATGGAACAATTAATACCCAAACAGGTTTTAATGTCTCTGCTCAGATCAAACCAGTTAGTGCGAAAAATATCTTAGATACCCTAAAAGTAAATTCGTCAGTCCCAGCTAGTGGCGAAATTCAAGCAAATATTAAAATACTAGGCGCACTTCGGCAACCAGTCGTCAGCGGTACGGTAAGCAACACCAAACCGATTCAAATTGACCGCGTTCAATTTAAAACCATCAACACTGATTTCCGCTTGAATGCATCTCAAACTGCGTCTCAACTTACTGTCTCCAATCTGAAAATAGTCCCCGCAGCTGGTGGTCAAATTACAGGCGGTGGTGAAGCTAATCTAGGAACCAAAGATGGGGTAATATTTAATGCTCAAGCCGATGGGATATCAGGAGATATACTAGCACGAAGTTATGGCGTTACTCTACCGATCGCAGTGGGTAATATTTCAGCAAAAGCCCAAATTTCTGGCTCACTCAGCAAACAGCCCTTGAAACTTGATGTTTCCAATGTTCAAGTAACGCCGCCCGCCGGGGGAAAAATCACAGCTAATGGTCAAATTCAACTGGCTCCCCAAGGTCAGGTAGGCGTAAATATTCAAGCTCAAGGTATCCCAGGAAATGCGATCGCTCTAGGTTACGGTATTTCAACTCCAATTAATGTTGGTGGTATATCTGCGAACGCTAAAGTTTCTGGTTCTCTGGGTACACCGTTAAACGTCAATATTGTTCGCGTTCAAGCAAATCCAGAGGTGGGAGGGCAAGTTACAGCTAGCGGTCAAGTTCAGCTTGCACCCCAAGGTAGGGTAGCGTTGAATGTGCAAGCACAAAATTTACCAGGGGATGCGATCGCCCGAGCCTACAATTCCTCACCCTCGATCACCATTGGGAATGTTTCAGCAAATGCGGATATTTCCGGCACTCTGAGTAATCTGCAAACAGTCGCGCGGGTGCAAGCACCTACAGCTACCTATCCCACTACCGGACGAGTTGTTGTTGCCAAACAGGGAGAGAATATCATCTTTCCCGATGCGGTTTTGAATGTCGCAGGTGGGACAATCACAGCTCAAGGTCAACTTGCACAACAACGCTGGCAAGGAGTTGTCAAAACTTCTCAAATTCAACTCAACCGTTTTTCACCACAACTGCGAGGACGGCTGAATAGCAATATTCAGTTAGCAGGGACAACACAATCTTTCCAGCTTGCGGATATTCGCGCCAGAGGACAAATCCGCCTTTCCCAAGGGGTAGCGATACTGGCAAAACCGCTCACGGCTGAATTTAAGTGGGATGGACAGCAGATTATAGTTGAAAACGCAAGTACCCCAGGATTGAGTGCTAATGGTGCGATCGCTATTCAGTCTCCACCAAATGTAGCACCCCAAATTGCCGGATTTAATTTAAATGTACTGGCGCAGAATTTCAACTTACAAAATACTGGCTTTAAAGTTCCTGGTGACGTAGCAATAGCAGGGTTAGTAGATTTTAAGGGTCAAGTTACAGGCACTCCAGATGTTCCGCAAGCTAATGGCAATATCCGGCTGCGAAATTTCAATGTGAGTAACTTGGCATTTGACCCACTTTTAACCGGAAACGTGAATTTTCAAGGGGGACAAGGGGCAAGTCTGCGATTAGCTGGGAAGCAAGATCGGATTGCGCTTAATTTAGGTGCAGATTATCGTCCAACTTCATTTTTAGTTAAGCGCGATGAGGCAGTTACCACAGGTAGAACTGAGGGAGAGAACTTGCTCATCAACGCCCAACAGTTTCCCATCGCTCTGATTGGCGGCTTTTTACCTAACAATCAATTGAAACCTCTGGGGGGGCAATTATCGGGTAATTTAGTTGTCAATCTGAATAATTATGCCATTGCGGGAGATATTGCGATCGCAGGGCCTCGTGTTGCCAGAGTTGCAGCAGATGAATTTCGCGCTACGATCAATTATGCTGATGGTACTGCTAGCTTGGCTAATGGTCAATTGCGGATTGGCGATAGCAACATCGCCCTCAGTGGCAATGTGCAAACAGGAAATGACCCACAATTTCAATTCCAAGCTAATTTTGCCCAAGCCAAAATCCAGAGACTTTTACAAGCGTTTAATATCTTCGACTTTCAAGACCTTAGTACCGGGTTGCAGCCTCCGACTTTAGCTGGTGCAGAAGCACTTCCAACTGAATCTATCAGCTTGCCGAATGCAGATTTGAAAACACAGTTAGCATATTTCTCGAATATTACAGCAGCGATGCCTACGGCGGGCTACGCCAACGCCAAAGAACAACAAGTAGAAACAAAAAAAACCCCATCTTTGCCCAGCCTTGCAGAATTAACGGGTGCTTTGAGCGGAGCAATTACAGCCAATGGCTCGTTAAAATCTGGGTTGAATGTTGGCTTTAATTTTCAAGGTGCTAATTGGCAATGGGGTGAATATTCCATAAATCAAGTCGTTGCTCAAGGCACTTTCGCCGATGGAATCGTCACACTTTCGCCCTTGAGTGTTGGGATAAATCAAGGATTGGTGGCGTTTTCAGGACAGTTAGGAACTGAGCAACTATCTGGAAAATTGAATGTAGCAAGTTTACCTTTATCACTTTTAGAGCCTTTTATCGAAAAATACCCCATAGATATCACTGGGAAAGTGAATGCTGATGCCACATTAGCAGGTAGTTTACAAGACCCTAGTGTGAAAGGAGCAGTGGCGCTGGCGGATGCGACTCTCAACAAACAACCTGTGCAAACAGGACAGGTGAACTTTGATTACAACAAAGCTCGCTTGAATTTTGATAGCACCTTGCTAGTGACAGGAACGCAGCCAGTGGCCATTACAGGTAGCGTACCTGCTCCTTTGCCTTTTGCCAAAGTGCAACCGGATAGCAATCAAATCAGCATCAATGCCAATGTCCAAAATGAAGGATTGGCACTGTTAAACCTGTTTACCAACAATCAAGTCGCTTGGGTAGACGGTCAAGGAAAAGTAGATTTAAACGTTCAAGGTACTTTAAAGGAACCAATTATCAACGGAAATGCCACACTTAATAATGCAACTTTTAGCGCTCAAGCTTTATCTAATCCGCTAACGAATGTCACAGGGACAGCACAATTTAATGGTAATACCGTAAATGTCCAAGGTATCCAAGGCACGTACAATAAAGGGCAAGTTATTGCATCAGGTATCCTGCCGATTTTTGATCCTCAGCAAGCCGCAGCGAATCCCCTGACAGTATCAATAGCAGACAAACTCAATTTTAAGCTTGCAGGACTGTATGAAGGCGGTGTCGGCGGCGATATCGTAATTCGCGGCACAGCGTTAAAACCTGTAATTGGTGGAGAGATTAAACTGAGTGATGGTCAGGTAATTATTGGCAACTCGACTACTACTAAAAAATCAGCAGCTACAGCAGAGGCTAATACTAACGTCATAAATCTAAATAGAGAAGAGGTTAACCCTAACGTCACAGCAGAAAATAGCGCTAACTCAGTAGCTACAGCAGACGCAAGCACTAGCGCCGCAACTCCACCCAATTTACCTGTAGAGCTTGCAGATTTAAAGTTGATTTTAGACAAAGATATTCGTGTTACAACTCAGTCCCTACTAAGCTTTGTACCAGGAGGAGCAGCATTAAGTCAGCCTTTATTGAGCTTTGACGCCAAAGGCGACTTGACCATTAATGGTACATTAGCCAAACCACTTCCTGAAGGAGTCATTCGTTTGACAGGAGGACGACTAAGCTTATTTTCGACTGAGTTTACCTTGGCGCGGGGCTATGAACAAACTGCGCGGTTTACTCCAAGTCTTGGACTTGACCCTACTTTGGATGTCCGACTGACTGCAATTGTACCGGAAGCATCAGCAAAAAACACTCAAACTTTGGAATCACCCTTGTCTTCTGAAGTCAGCGATGTTTCTGTAAACAACTTTGGGACTTTACGTAGCGTTAACGTTCAAGCTAGAGTGAGCGGGCCAGCTAGTAAATTGGGCGACAATCTAGAACTGACGAGTGAACCTAGCCGTAGTAAAGGAGAAATAGTTGCTTTGCTGGGTGGCTCAATTCTGGGTTCTTTCGGTCAAACAGATGCAGGCCAAGGGCTGACTAATTTCGCTAGTTCTACCATTTTAGGTAGTTTACAAGGAACTATCACTGCGATCGGACAAGCTGTTGGTTTCAGTGAATTTCGGATATTTCCTACTCCATCTACCAATGAAGCATCGAGAGCTTCAATTCTTAATTTATCAGCGGAAGGTGTGTTTGACATCAATAGAAATTTCTCTGCTTCTTTATCACGCGCTCTTTCTAGCAATGACTCTTTCCGTTACAATGTCCTCTACCGACTCAATGACGAAATTCTGATGCGAGGCTCAACTGATTTGGGGGATGAAAATCAATTCCAAGTTGAGTATGAAAGCCGATTTTAAATCAATACAGTTCAGTTAAGAGGATGTTTTAAAAGTATTTGGCTGTGATTTTAGGCACTTTGATCCCCCCTAACCCACGCCAGTCGCTCCACTTGGGGAGACCCCAAGACCGCGCTGGCTCCCCTTAAAAAGGGGGGCAACCTCTCTCAAAGTCCCCCAATTTATCGGGGGATTTAGGGGGATCTAAAATGTTTTGATACCGACAAGAGGACTTTTAAAACATCCTCTAAGCGTTTCTTTCTTCTCTTGCTTCTCCGTAGGAGTATGTGTCTACGACGTTAAAAAAATTTACTTTGACAAAAGACCTCTTGCAAAAGTCCCCTAACACCCCTCCCCGCTTGCGGGGAGGGGAGACTTTGACGTAAGTCAAAGGCGGGGTGGGGTTCTTTTTTTGATTTATGCAAGAAGTCTAAAGAGTTAAGGCTTAAGTTAAGCCTATTGCATTTTAGATGACTGCAATCGCATTGTTAGTCAAGAAACTTGTATATATTCATCAATTAGGCTATTCGGTGTCGCTTCGGATTTAGATATTGCGATCGCCTGACAATATCTTATATCTGTATAAGAATGGCGATCGCTTACCAATGAACATATTACCTGTAACGGAATCAGTAATAAAACCAGCCACAGCCCCAACTAGTATTATTCTCTCAACGCCCAGGTTTAACACCCCCGATTTTTCAGTCACTAATTCACCTAGTGCCGCCAAAATTAGAGGTGTAGCTGCCCGTGGCATATCACTGATGATTAAGCTGTTGGTTTGGATGTTCTTGATTTGTTACTACAGGTGGTACTGCTGTCTCTACACTTTTTTCTTGGGCTTGTATTTCCAGTAGTTGGGGAATCGTCACAAATGTATAGCCTTGGGCCTTTAAACCTGCGATCATTTCTGGTAAAGCCTTGACAGATTTGGAACGGTTGCCGCCCCCATCGTGCATCAATACAATTGCACCGGGTTTTGCATATTTCAGCACATTTTTAACCAACCCTGGAACTTGAGGCGAACGACGTTCAGCATCTCCCGACTGTTCAGACCACATCATGACAGCGTACTTCTCGTTTTTGGCATATTGGGCTAGTCCATTATTCAGAAAGCCACCAGGAGGGCGAAACAGAGTAGTTTTCTCTCCTGTAGTCTTGTAGATGATCTCTGCTGTACGATCAATTTCACTAGCCGCAGTCGCCCCATCCATTTGAAAATACCAATGGTGCCATGTATGGTTGCCAATTACGTGACCATCAGCAGCCACTTGCTTGGCAACTTTGGGAAAATATTTCACCATTTCTCCAACCATGAAGAATGTCGCCTTGATATTATTTTTCTTCAAAATTTCTAAAATCTGTTCCGTATTTTTAGGGCTGGGGCCATCATCAAAAGTTAGGGCGATGACTTTCTCATTTGCTTTCAGTTTTGCTTGATAAACAATTGTTCCTTGAAATGCCTTTGGCACTTCATTCATCTGGTCTGTTGCTAGGCTAATATTCTGTGCATCTGCACTCATCAGCTTGTTCTGACTCGCTTTCGCACTCTCGCTTTTTGGCTTTATAATTCCCAATAGATGCTCAAATCCGCTTGTAGTTAAAAGCAAACTGATACCTAAACTACTAGTACCAGTAACCAATGTAATGATTATTAGTTTCAGCAACCAAGATAATTTACGACTGGACACATTAAATCTCCTCAAATATTAGTTATTGGGCATTGGGCATTGGGCATTGGGCATTGGGCATTGGGTGAATGGCACTAAGTTAAGATACAGCCCTTGCCCTAACTGGTTCCCATCCTGGGAGGGCTGCCGCCTCCTCTTTCTTGACAAGAGGCAGCAGCCCTCTCGGAATACATTCCCAGTCTTAAGACTGGGAACGAGACTACACAAGCCTTTGGGTTTTTCTTAGTGCTATTCGGGCATTGGGTATTGGTTTCTCCCTGATTTTCCTATTACCTTATTCGTAGTCGGTTGTAAATTAATATATCTGCTGCTAAAAGAAAAAAGAATAAAATACCTGGAAACATTTCAGCTAAAGCTAAAAGATGTTCCCATTTAATCTGCACTAATTCGCCGTCTACGTACAAAAGTGCCAATTAGCAAGCTTTATAAAATAATACTCAGTGGATTTAGCCGACCAATAGAGGCAGCAATGATAGCAGTATAACCGTAACCCGAAGAAATGTTAGGGAGTAGTTGACCAATAGAGTCGAGGGCTTTGCAACTAGGGCGTGTCAATATTTAATCGCGATCGCAGTTTTTTCTGATCTTTTCATCTCGACTCTACTAAGATTTGAGGGTAGGGACTTCCACAATACCGTTAAAGCTTCTTGGTCATAGCAATAAATAAGTTGTTTCTCAATTTCTTCTATTGACGGTACTGGTATATGTTTTTGCTGCCGCAGGTCTGGGTTTCCTAGTCTAGCTGGACGGTTTGTCGCCATGACGTATCTCTAAGAGGATGTTTTAAAAGTCCTCTTGTCGGTAACAAAACGTTTTAGATCCCCCTAAATCCCCCTTAAAGAAGGGGGACTTTGAGAGAGGTTGCCCCCCTTTTTAAGGGGGGTTAGGGGGGATCAAAGTGCCTAAAATCACAACCAACTACTTTTAAAACATCCTCTAAGAACATCAATCAAGTTGTTCTTAGAGATACATCTTAGAGGTTGTTGCTTAAGTTGACACCAATAAGCAATGCTGTACCCCGACGAATAATTTGTATTCCTTTCAATGGTTCAGCCGTTTAATCTTCGTCAAGGGCTGGGAAAGCTTCTTCAAGCTGCCACAACCGATCTTTATTTTCAACGAACCAAATACGAGTTTCTGGAGTTAATTTACTCCAAATGTCTTCAACAGGGATGTGAGGAGATGCATACTGGTACTGCTGACCAAGTGATTTGAGATTGTCCGCCACATCATGGGGAATTCCAAATTGTTCCCAGTCAACTGTGATACTTCTTCCCGAAACTCCGGCTGTGGGGTCGAAAACCAATTGTGCCGATCTGACTAAATCAGCAAAGTGTTTCGGTTTTAGCTTGGTGATCTCCTGAATTTGGAGTGATTCGTTATGCTCTTGAGACATGATCGCCGCAGTGGTAAAGATTAGTGGTGTATTGAACTTACTGCCAGAGATTTTTATCCCAATATTTTTTAGTTTAGCGCAGAGCTAATCAGCTAATCATTTTCGATCAGAACTGTAACAGCAGCGATCGCAATCAACATTTCGTCATTTTTATCGTTGAGTTCGGGAATCGCCCGCCCTTGAACTATCATCCCCCCAGATTCTACTATGAGAGTTTTTCGACCAAATGGTAGTACAGCGAGTACCTCTTCTTCCCTAACTTGTTCTGGATATGGCACTGCTACCTGAACCTCTATAATCATTTCATTGGGATGATTTAAACCTGCAACTTCCCAAACACCAGGTAAAGCATTGTGAGCGATCGCATTCCGTACTGCCCTAGATGCTGCTACTGTTGGTTCTTGTCCATGCTGATCTATTCCCATCCCCATCTCGATAATCAACCGTTTACGCGCCATTACTATCTCCGGTAAATCTTGCATCTTTCACTAAAAAAGGCAGAAGCCAGAGAAGCCACTTGGAAAAAAACCGTGCTATCTATTGCACCCTCCTGCCCCCTGTCTTCTGAGGTGCTTTAAACTATATGCTGCAAGCGACTCAGACGCTCTGAGTAACTTTTCATCACCTGTAGAGCAAACATAGGTGTTTCCTGAACGGCAAAGAGAAACCCTTCCTCATCAAGGAAACCCAGTTTGCTATCTACCTTGGCAATAGCTGTGTAAGTTCTATTTTTGACTCCTACAAGTACCCCAATACCAAAAACTTCGCCCGTCTCAATGGTTTCTACAACTTTGCCATTGACTAATAAATCTACCTCTCCTTCCAGAATGCCGTACATTTCATCACCAGACTGTCCTTCTTCAAAGATGACTTGACCTGCTGAAAATACTTTAGGGTCGGATTGTTTTTGAAAGATACTGACTGTTACTACAGGACTTAACATTAGAGCAACCCCAAAATTATTTGTTTTTCAACGAAACTTTTTGATAGCTTTAGGCGAACCCAAAAAAGTATACTACTTTCTGTTGATTAACTCTCAATCTCCGCAAAATTTCTGATTAGTCTCCTAATCCCCTAGAAACCTCTAAGAAGGTTTTACTAGGCAAAACCGTCCCTCTTTGAGTCAGAGCTACGGTGTATACACAAGTCGGAAATAGCTGATTACACCAAGGTTTTATCCCACCCTAACCGGAACCTGATCAAGGCTACGGTGTACACACAAGTTATCGAATCACTGAATTACCCCACCCTAACCCTCCCCGTATGTATTGGGGAGGGAACCAGAATCTCTTGTTTCCCGACAACAGCATGAGCATCATCAGATTAATGGATACTTGTAAAGGGGAGTTGTAGGTTGGGTTAAGCGAAGCGCAACCCAACATCCTGATATATGTTGGGTTACGCAAAGCCTCCACCCAACCTACTATAGGAATCATATTTGATTTCTGAAAAAATCTCGGTAGTCTTGTAGTCAACTGTCATGGCTGTAGGTTGGGTGGAGCGGAGCGCAACCCAACATCCTGATATATGTTGGGTTACGCAAAGCCTCCACCCAACAAAAGTCTACGTCTAATGCACTATTAAAGCCTAGACAGTCCACTACGTGCATTTCAAAAATCAAATACTAGTCCTATCTCTTCACTTCTAATGCAGAAGAAAAAGCAGCGATCGCACTTTCAATATTCTCGGCTCTTTCTCCTAATATTCTGTATTATCCTCAATTTCTGAAAATGAGGGGTAAAAAGTTTTAGATCCTCCTTAAAAAGGCTACGGTGTACACGCAAGTTATTGAATTACCCCTCCCTAACCCTCCCCGATGCATTGGCTACGGCGTACACACAAGTTATCGAATCACTACCAGTCCTCGAATTACCCCACCCTAACCCTCCCCGTATGTATTGGGGAGGGAACCAGAATCTCTTCTCTTGTTTCCCCCCTTTACAAGGGGGGATTAAGGGGGGTAATTCGACTTGTGTGTACACCTTAGCTTATAAAGGGGAGCGAATTAGATGTTCTAGTTTCCCCTTTATAATGTTGATTTAGCGATGCCTGCGGCGGGCTACGCCAACGCATTTGCTGATTTAGCGATCGCATTTGCTGATTCGGCGATCGCATTTGTTGATTTAGCGATCGCATTTGCTGATTTAGCGATCGCATTTGTTGATTTAGCGTTCGCATTTGCTGATTTGGCGATCGCATTTGTTGATTTAGCGTTCGCATTTGCTGATTTGGCGATCGCATTTGTTGATTCGGCGATCGCATTTGTTGATTTAGCGTTCGCATTTGCTGATTGCACTTATTCTCAAACAACAAATCGATATGAAAAATGAGTAAAAATACAGACAAACTCGGAATTATTTCGTTTAACTTTTAATGAAATAAATCCCCAAAACTACCCATCTCAGGCAAAAGGATACTCCACTATGTTGAAAAAGGAATTCTTAAAAAAAAGGATATCTCATGTCTTTAAGAACTCGTGGTTCTGCTGCTGTTGACAAAGCCCAACTTCGTCTCGCCTTGCTTAAATCCGTTGATGAAAATCTGGATTTAGGACATGGATTAACCATTGAAGCTTACAACCACTTCGTCAACACTACCCGTGCGACGTTAGAAGCTCATAACACGCTTGTGTCTAATCTTGAAGAATCGCGTAAAACAATAATCCAGATGGATAAAGCCCTCTCGGAAATGTCTGAACGAATGCTAAGTGGAGTTGCAACTGTCTACGGCAGAAACAGTATACAGTATTCCAAAGCTGGCGGCTCTAATGGAAAAAGAAATAAACAATCTAGTTCCAAAGCTGCTCCAGTTGTAGCGGTTCTTGCCAGTCAACCGGCTCAAGCTGCAATTGCGAATGCGTCAATTAACGGTAACGGTACAACTCCTTTGCTGCAATAATCCACTGACTGCATAAATCTAGTGCCGGTGTCAAGGCTAAATTTGTGCATTAAATGTAAGTTGGGTTTCCTTACGTCTAGGACTTACGCATTGACAGACATAACCAAATGTGAGTTACCTATCGTTACAAGGCAGAGCCTTGTAATGCTCTTGTGGGAGGCTCTGCCTCCTGTCAAACACAGGAGGCAGAGCCTCCCTGTGATCACATTCCCAGGCTCTGCCTTGGAACGAGGCAGGGCAAGACTTTTATCTTAATAAGCTGGATATGCAGATGATGCTCAATTTTTAAAGTGCGTAAGTCCTTACGTCAACCCAACCTACGTTTAATCCATCTGAATTTTATAGTGGCGATGTCTACGACGGGCTACGCCTAAGAGGTTGTGGAATTCTATCTTTTATTTGCAACTTTATTAACGAAAATTCAAGGCAGGGAGAGGTTTATCGAAAGAGGTGAGTACAATAGCAAATTTCGGTTTTCATGCCATCTTCTATAATTAATAAAACCTACACACCTAATTCTAGGCATGAGACTGTGACCGAATCAGGAAGTTACAAAGATACTGTAAACCTACCCAAGACTAACTTTGATATGCGGGCAAACGCCATCAAGCGTGAGCCGGAAATCCAAAAATTTTGGGAAGAAAATAAAATTTACGATCGCCTCTTTGAAAATAACCCCGGCGAATTATTTATACTGCACGATGGGCCTCCCTACGCTAATGGCTCACTCCATATTGGTCATGCCTTAAACAAAATTCTCAAAGATATTATTAATCGCTACCAACTCCTAAAAGGTCGTAAAGTTCGCTACGTTCCGGGTTGGGATTGTCACGGATTACCGATTGAGTTAAAAGTTTTGCAGAACATGAAATCAGCAGAACGGCAAAATTTAACGCCTTTGCAACTGCGCCAAAAAGCGAAAGAATTTGGACTAGCTACGGTAAACGACCAGCGCAATAATTTTAAACGCTATGGTATTTGGGGTGATTGGGAAAACCCTTATTTAACTCTGAAGCCGGAATATGAAGCGGCTCAAATTGGCGTGTTTGGTCAGATGTTCTTAAAAGGCTACATTTATCGCGGTTTGAAGCCGGTTCACTGGAGTCCCAGTTCTAAAACCGCTTTGGCTGAAGCTGAGTTGGAATATCCTGAAGGTCACGTTTCCCGCAGTATCTATGCAGCTTTTGCAATCACAGGTTTATCCGAAGCTGTAAAACCACTGTTGGCAGAATATTTGTCAGATTTAGGTGTGGCTATCTGGACGACTACACCTTGGACAATTCCGGCGAATTTGGCTGTGGCGGTAAATGCAGATTTAAATTATGCCGTGGTGGAAGTGGAACCCCACCCCCCAACCCCCTCCCCGCAAGCTCTTAGGGGGAGTGAGGAAGTGGCTTCTCATTCTCCGTTAACTGAGGGGGTGAGGTTTCGCTATCTCATTGTTGCTGCTGATTTAGTAGAACGTTTATCTTCAACGTTGGGTGTTGAGTTAACTCTCAAAGCCACTTTCAAGGGGAATGATTTAGAACATACTACTTACCGTCATCCTCTATTTGACCGCGAAAGTCCGATTGTTGTGGGTGGTGATTACATTACTACTGAATCGGGTACGGGGTTGGTACACACAGCCCCCGGTCATGGTCAAGAAGATTACATTGTTGGTCAGCGTTACGGTTTGCCCATCCTTGCACCAGTGGATGACAATGGCAATTTTACCGAAGAAGCGGGACAATTTGCGGGGTTAAATGTGCTGGGTGATGGGAATCAGGCGGTAATTGATGCCTTAAGTGCGGCTGGTTCTTTGTTGAAAGAAGAAGCATACCCCCATAAGTATCCTTATGATTGGCGGACGAAAAAACCGACAATTTTCCGCGCGACTGAACAATGGTTTGCTTCCGTGGAAGGATTTAGAGAAGAAGCGCTAAAGGCGATCGCCACGGTAAAATGGATTCCAGCCCAAGGTGAAAATCGGATTACGCCAATGGTAGCGGAACGTTCCGATTGGTGTATCTCTCGTCAACGGGCTTGGGGTGTACCAATTCCCGTTTTCTACGACGAAGCCACGGGGGAACCACTGCTGAATGAGGAAGTTATCAACCACGCTCAAGCAATTATCGCTGAAAAAGGTTCTGATGCTTGGTGGGAACTTTCAGTTGAGGAATTATTACCCGAATCCTATCGCCAAAACGGTAAGTCTTACCGCAGAGGTACAGACACAATGGATGTATGGTTTGATTCTGGCTCATCTTGGGCAGCTGTCGTCCTACAGCGTCCAGAGTTACGCTACCCTGCTGATATATATTTGGAAGGTTCCGACCAACATCGCGGTTGGTTTCAATCCAGCTTGCTCACCAGCGTAGCGGTAAATGACATTGCGCCATACAAAACTGTACTAACTCACGGCTTCGCTTTGGACGAACAAGGGCGGAAGATGAGTAAGTCAGAAGGAAATGTGGTCGATCCAAATACAATCATTGAAGGCGGGAAAAATCAAAAGGTAGAACCGGCTTACGGTGCTGATGTATTGCGATTGTGGGTATCATCGGTAGACTACTCCGGCGATGTCCGCATTGGGAAAAACATCATTAAGCAGATGAATGATGTTAGAGGTAAGATTCGCAATACGGCGCGGTTTTTGTTGGGTAGCTTGGATGATTTTGACCCGGAAAAAGATGCAGTCCCCTTTGAGGAATTGCCAGAACTTGACCGTTATATGCTGCACCGCATCACCGAAGTATTTGAGGAAGTCACCGCAGCCTTTGAGAGTTTCCAATTCTTCCGCTTTTTTCAAACAGTGCAGAATTTCTGCGTGGTGGATTTATCCAACTTTTATTTAGATGTGGCCAAAGATAGGCTGTACATCAGTGCAAAGGATGCTTTCCGCCGTCGCAGTTGTCAAACGGTGCTGAAGATAGCTTTAGATAATTTAGCACGAGCGATCGCACCAGTGTTATGCCACACCGCCGAAGATATCTGGCAATATCTCCCTTACAAAACACCTTACAAATCAGTGTTTGAGGCTGGTTGGGTGCAGGTTGAGGAAAAATGGCGTAATCCTGAGTTAGCGGAATTTTGGTCAGCGCTGCGACAACTCCGCACTGATGTTAATAAAGTGTTGGAACAAGCCAGGATAGAAAAACTCATTGGTTCTTCCCTGGAAGCGAAAGCTTTGATTCATATCCCTGACAAAAAGTTAGGCGATGCTATCAAAGCCTTTAACCCTGTTAAAGGTAATGGGATTGACGAACTGCGGTATTTATTGCTGACTTCCCAGGTGGAATTATTAGATTCTGCTCAAGGGTTGCAAGGATTAAAATATACGGCGCAGACGGAAGACTGGGGAATTGGTGTAGTGAATGCAGAAGGGCAAAAATGCGATCGCTGTTGGAACTACTCCACTCGTATGGGAGAATCAGCAGAACATCCCTTAATTTGCGATCGCTGTGTTGCAGCCTTAGCTGGAGAATTCTAGTAAATATACGTTAATTCGACGAACTTCTCCCTATTTTTAACTAAATTTCAAGTCTTTCCCTCTCCAAATCGGAGAGGGAAATTTTTACGTAGTAAAACCAGGAAGAGGTCTTTTGAGTCAGCGCTTGAAATAGATATTTTACGTAATACACATTATAGTTATTTTGTACAGTGCGTAAGTCCTAGATTAATATAATTTTGAACAAAAAAATCTAGTATTTTTACTGAAGATAGCTACGTATTTTAACTGTATCTTCTTTAAGGAAAGGGGAACTGCTAGATTGTTAAGAAAACATAAAAGTATGGATTAATACGTAGATTTTAGACTAAAACATCCATTAACTCAAAATTCAAGAGAGAAAAAGATATGTCAGATACAGTTGCTAAAGAATTGGCAGATTTTTTGCTGCAAATAGAACAGCGATCGCAGTTTCATGCAGGTTATCCATATAATTTAAGTTGTGATTACAGTGCGATCGCAAAATTTTTCAATTGGATGTTAAACAATGCTGGAGATCCTTATATTGAGCCAGATTTTGGTCTTCATTCTCGTAAATTTGAGCAGGAAGTATTATCTTTTTTTGCTCACCTCTATAAGATTCCAGAAAATCAGTTTTGGGGTTATGTTACTGCTGGCGGAACTGAAGGTAATTTATATGGAATATTCTTAGCAAGAGAAATCTACCCTAATGGGATTATTTACTCATCAGAAGACTCTCATTACTCCATACCCAAAGCAGCAAAATTATTCCGCATCCAACATAATATTGTTAATTCCCAAATGAATGGAGAGATGAATTATGAGCATTTTGAACAACTAATTAGCGAAAATCGCAATTCTCCAGCGATCATAAATTTAAATATTGGCACTACTGTCAAAGGTGCGATTGATAATTTAGACAAAGTTCTAGAAATTTTAGATCGCAATCAGATAAAAGATTACTACATTCATTGTGATGCTGCGCTTTCAGGATTAATATTACCGTTTTTAGATGGCGCTCCACAAGTTAACTTTCAAAAACCCATAGATAGTATAGCTATTTCTGCTAAATTCATTGGTTCTCCCTTGCCTTGTGGTGTTGTTTTAACTAAGAAAAAATGGGTAGAAAAAGTTGAAACAGCAATTGAATATATTGGTTCATCAGATACAACAATTCTGGGATCTAGAAACGGTCACACCCCTCTGATTCTCTGGTATGCAATACAAACGAGAGGTTATGATGGATTAGCTAGAGAAGCAAAAACCTGTATTGATAATGCCCAATATCTTTTCCAACAGCTTAAAATCAGAGAATATCCATGTATGCTCAATAAATTTTCCAATACCGTAGTGTTTCAAAAACCTTCTCAAAAATTAATTAAAAAGTGGCAGTTAGCGATTTTTGAAAATTGGGTACATATTGTAGTTATGCAAAATATTGATCGGCAGAAAATCGATACTTTTGTTAACGAACTTTTGTTAGAAGAAGGGTTAATTAATAACCTAGAGAATTTCCAGCGACAGCCAGCACTACACTAATAATAAATAGATTTTCAAGTAAAATTAATCACCCAGTTTAACAAGGTGTTTCTCTAAACAGAATTTTCTCCCAAGATTTTATCTCTTTAAAAAGTTTTTGCCGTACAAGTTAGCAGCAAGTAATATTTCTACTTCTGCACCTTCCATAGGTGGTAAGAAAAAATATCCTTGTCCATAATCACATTGTAAAGCCTTTAATTGTGCTAATTGCTCTACAGTTTCTATGCCTTCTGCTGTTACAGCCATATTTAAATTATGGGCTAATGTCACGATCGCTCGAATAATTTCTAAATTTTCTCCTCGACTACCTATACTGGTGACAAAAGAGCGGTCAATCTTAAGTGTTTTAATTGGTAGGCGATGCAGATAACTCAAGGATGAATAACCAGTACCAAAATCATCCATGTGCATCTCGACATTCAGCGCTGTTAATTGAGAAAGCACAGTGGTAGCCAATTCAAAATTATCCATCAACAAGGTTTCAGTAATCTCCAATTTCAAATAGCATGGCTCCAATCCAGTTTGCTGCAAAATATGTTTAACCTCTTTAAACACATCAGGTTGCGTGATTTGTCTACCAGAAAAATTTACGCTAATTGTCAGAGGTATTGAGGTAGGAAATTGTTTATGCCATGCCTGCATTTGGTAACAGGCTTCATAAAGCACCCATTGCCCGATACTAACAATCATTCCAGTTTCCTCGGCCAGGGGAATAAAATCTTGAGGGGAAATAAGTCCTCGTTCTGGATGATACCAACGTAACAGTGCCTCAAATCCAACAATTTTGCCAGTTGTCAGTGAAACAATTGGCTGGTAATCAAGGCGAAATTCTTCTTGCTTGAGCAACGCATGACGTAAAGCAGTTTCTAACTCCAAGAGCAAAGCTGCACCCTCGTGCATCTTTGGATCAAAAACCTCATAACGTGCCTTGCCAAGTGATTTGGCACAATACATTGCCACATCAGCATCGCGTAGAATCTGCGCTGCTTGCTCATAATCTGCTCTACTTAAAGCGATGCCAATACTAACATTAGTAAACACCCGATGCTCATTTAATTGAAATGGCGAAGCTAGCACCTTTTTAATTCGCTCGGCTACCTGTATAGCGCTGCTGATATCCTCAATTTCTTCAATTAAGATTGTGAACTCGTCTCCGCCAAAACGGGCAACTATGTCTCCAACTCGCAGAACTGACTTTAGCCGATGAGAAATTGCAATCAAAAGTTGATTTCCTAGTAGATGTCCAAGGCTGTCATTAACAACTTTAAAGCGGTCTACGTCTAAGAAGAGTACAGCAAATAAATAATTATTTTGCTGTTTAGTCTGTTCTATTGCCTGCTGCACCCGCTCCATAAACAATCGTTGGTTAGGTAATCCAGTTAGCCCATCATGAAGGCTATTATGCAGCAGTTGTTCTTGTGCTTCTTCACGCTTGATAATGTCTTGTTGAAGTTGTTGATTAACTCTAATAAGTTCAATAGTGCGTTCTAGCACCAACTGCTCAAGCTGATAACGGTACTGGACTAATTCTTCCTCTGCTAGCTTCCGCTTAGTGATGTCACGTACAATAACGACATACTCCCGTAACAAAGAATTAAAAGGCTGTGAAATCGTCGATTCCACAATTCGTAAACCTTGGTTAATTTTCAGGGTTTGCTCACTCCTAATAGACCATTGCTGCGGTTTGCCACGATAGCATATTAGAAGTTGATTCAAGTTTTGCCCAAGCAACTCCTGAACACTTGTTTGAAATAATTCTTCAGCAGCAACATTTGTCTGAGAAATTATACCATCTTCATCTAATACTAAAACAGTATCTGGAACGGTATCGAGAGTAGTGATAAATAGGTTTCTTGCTTGTTTGCGGGCTTCATCAATAGCAATGATTTGTGGTAAAGTTGTCCAGCAAGCGATCGTAACCCCTGTAAAAGAAAGCGTCACTAGTAGAATCGCTAGTAAAGAATTTTGAGGATTATTAGAAAGTCTATCTAAAAAATCGCGAACAACCCAACTGATTGTAGCAGTAATACAAATTAATGATACTAAAACAGTTACTTGTAGTACTACAAAGTCTGGGTTATTTCGACTAGACCTAGTGTCGTAACGCTGTGTCCACCAGTTCGGGTGTAATGGCGCAAATCTTAAGCCACGTAGCGCTATATCTCCTGTTATCAGAATAATGGGTAATAATAATCCCACTAAGAAATCTCTCCAATTCCAAGCTAAACCTCCCACTATTAGAACTAGCGCTTCTATCAAGAAAAAACCAAGAGACCACCAAGGCCATAACACCTGTGGTTTGCCACGACACATCCATAATCCGAGATGTAGCCCCATAATGGACATGAGATAACAGGTACCTGCTACTGTCACAAGTTGAGATACATTTCCCAAATTCAGACAAAGCAAACTGAGTAGAAAGGTAACTAAAATAGCAGGGACAAGAACACCTTGAGGGGAAACTAATGAAAATATGGGAGAAATCTGTCTATCTAAGGCAAGTTGGTATAATATCCGAGGAGAGTTAGAAACTGCCGTAGCAGAACTTAGAATGCAAGATATAGTAATCAGAAGTGTTACTAGAAAAGAGGCAGATTCACCCCAAAAAGGCTTAGAAGCCGCTACCAGATTTAAGAATGTATCATCACCTATTGTGGGATTTGGAGCAGAACACATTAATACCCAAGAACCACCTAAAAACACCGGAGGAATTAACCAAGCAGCTACGGTTAAGAACTTTAAAGTTTTATATGGGTGGCGACTATCAGCAACAAAAGAAGAAGTGGTTTCACAAGCATAAATTGAATAGCTAGCTAGAAAAAACCACTTTGCCCATTCTTCAAAGCTCAGGCTATGTGTACTAGTTGGGAGAAATTTCAAACTAGCAGATGAGAAGGCTAACCATACTACGCCTTGAACACAAAACAATAACAGTAATAAAATCGCTGGGAATACAAAAAATAAATGCAGGAGCGCTAAAGCACGGGTGCCACTGAACGCTAAAATAAAAGGAATCGCTGTAAATAAAACTTTTAAGAAAGTTTCTGGACAAGAAATACCTAGTGTTTCAAAATTGACTTTAATTAGGTTGGTGAGAATAATCGCATACAGTGCTGGTGCTGCTGCCCAGCTAAAAAAATATCCTAAGGCAACGTAACGACCTAAGCCAGGAAAGTTTTTTAATAGCCTTGTGGTATAGTTTGGTGTTCCTCCAGCGACATCTGGCCAATGTCTACCTAGACTTTGTACCTGCAAGTTAAGTAAAAAGGAAATAATTGTGCCAAAAAACCAAACTAAGATAGCTTTCGGCCCTAACGCTGCATGAATGATGGGGGCAGTACCAATCCATCCAACATGACCTGTTAATCCAAAGCCCCAGGTTTCGAGATAACTCAGAGTCCGTGGTAGGCGCATTAGCAAGTGCTGATTGTTCTCTGCCCGCGCAGAATCGTTACTAACCATTGTTTCCTAGTGAGTTTCTTAGTGAGATTTACTGACCTTTTCACTCAATAGCTGAATCTCACTGATTCTAGCCTCCGTATAACTGCTGAACTTTAGGAAAAAACAACTTAGTTGTTACTGAATTTTGGATTTTAGATTTTACATTGACCCCATACCTAAAGAGTTTTTCTTAGAGGATGTTTTAAAAGTGTTCGGCTGTAATTTTAGGCACTTCTAGATCCCCCCTAACCCCCCTTTTTAAGGGGGGAACCGGAATCAAGGTACCCCTTAAAAAGGGGGATTTAGGAGGATCTAAAACGTTTTGCTACCGACCAGAGAACTTTTAAAACATCATCTTAAATAGAGAATTTTAAATTTGAGATTTGATATTTATTCCACGTAACTTGTTTCTCAGCGAGTAAGTATAGATTATCTTCCTTCAGACCTTTATAAAAATTGAAATGTTCAGATTTACGACCTACTTCATAGACATCTGGTGAAATTAATTATTCATTGTCTGAAACTCTTGTAAAGACGTAGCACTGCTACGTCTTTACATTCATATCTCTAATTTAATAACTCAGAAATCATGTTGTTCATCAATGATTAAGTAGGGCTATAGCTTTTGCAACAACTCCTGAGTTAACTGAAAGAACGCTTTTGAACCTGCTGATTGGGGAGAAATTAAAACAGCTGGCATAAAACTATCAACAGCCTTAGCAACATTGACATCAACGGGGATTTGTACTTTACAAATTTTTTCGACACCGAAATCTTCTACAACGCGGTGCATTACTTGTTTATAGTATCTGCCAGTGAGAAGGTTAGCGCTGGACATACTAAATACAATTCCCAGCATTTTTATATTTATCTTGGTTTCATGTCCGTGACTGTCTTTTAATTGGGCAATCCGTCTTTCTAACAGTTGAATACCGACTACAGATAATGGTTCTGGTTTAGCAGGAAGTATGTAGAAATCGCTGGCAGCTAAAGCACTACGAGTCAATAAATTATAGCCAGGGGCACAATCGAGAAGGATAAAATCATATTCTTGACGTACTGGTTTTAAAATGTTGTTAATCAAAACTCTTTCAAAGCGATTCCAAATCGCTTCAAAGTCCTGTTCGCCCAAAGCAGTTGCTTGTTTATGCAGCATTTCTGAAACAACAAATTCATCATACAAATCAATATCTCCCGGTAATAAATCTAGTCCGGGAAGATTACAAACCTGGGATTGAACAATATCCTGAATTGTAAGTTTTGCTTGTGGGTCTGGATTGATAACTTCGTCTATCAGATACCTAAATGTCTTACTTTGTTTACGACGTTTGGCAAAATCTAAAGGCGACATCAAACTTAGTGTGGCGCTAATTTGGCTGTCTAAATCAAGGACAAGCACCCGCTTGCCATGATTTTTAGCTAAACAGGTAGCTAAGTTGACGGTGAGGGTGGTTTTACCAACGCCACCTTTCATATTGGCAGTAGCAATTACATATCCCATTGATTGAGTCCTCTATTGACGCATTCCCATCTACTGGTCTGTCAAGAAATAATTGAGGGGTGCGGATTGTTTGTAGTTTGTACTTTAGCGCTAACTACGAACCGATCAAATTAAACTTGACAGACTACTAGGTAGCGTACACCCCTGCTGATATCTTAAATCTTCCATTAAATTTAATATTTTCGGAAATTCAAAGAGTGATTTCAGCGATGTTTACTCGATTGAGGCAGCAATATGTAGTGGGATCTTTACCTGGAATCGAGCTACCAGACTCCTGTAGCCCATAATGCATCTCTTTGCTAATAATGTTTGGCTTAATGCCGTAACAGCGATCGCTCTCATCAAAGCAATTATAGAGGTATTGACAAATACAGTAGCCCTAAATTAATTGTGAGAAAATAATAGTGTTGTGAATATCACTAAGTATTGGGTGCAAAATGTGGATGCATTTGCTAACTGAATTGAACGAAGCCGATCGATAATTTCGTGAAATAAAAGGCGCATTTACACACAAACTTATAAGGTAATTAAAATGACTTACGATTCAGAAGATGTGCAACAAATCCTGCAAAAAGCACTCACTCGTAAACACAAAGGTGAATTTTCACGAGAACAGCTTTTAGAAATGGCATCTGAGTTAGGTATTTCTTCTAATATGTTGGAAACAGTTGAAAAAAAGTGGTTAGCTCAACAAGAAGAGGAACGTTTACGACACACATTTAATACTTTCCGACGCAGAGCCTTTTGGACACACTTTGTTTCTTTCCTGGCGGTGAATTTATTCCTCATTCTCTTAAATTTAATCACTAGTCCTAGTTATTTTTGGGCTATTTTCCCAGTATTAGGATGGGGGTTAGGACTATTTTTTCATTGGTGGAGTGTTTATCAGAGTAAATCAGAGGATTACGAGATAGCTTTTCAGAAATGGCGTACACAAATTTAACTTCTCCTTTACCAATAAATCCCGGATGTTCAGCCAGCGCTGTTGTTCAAATTTGTGCCTCCTTCTAGATAAAATCTTCCCGTGAACTCCTCACACTCACCGCAAGCGGTGAGTGTGAGCTTTATAATTTATCGGAAACCGCCTCTGACATCGCGGAAATAGGTAAATTTGGGCAACCTTAAACTTGAGGGGTTCTATAACCACTTTCTTTGATCTTTGTGCTTGCCAATTTGCCAAAATAGAGCTGTAGGCTAGAATAACTACGCTTTAAGAAGCTTGATTGCCTACACTCAGGAGCAAGGGTCGGCTGGTTAATAAGATAAGAGGAAGAGAGTATGGACAACAACAACAACTGGTTGCAACAGCTAATGATGGTGGGTCTTGGCACAACGTCGATAGTCGCAGAAAAACTGCGGCAAGTCAGCGATGATTTAGTTAAAGACGGTAAGCTCAATCCTGAGCAAGCCAAGGCGGTAATAGATGATATTGCCCAGCAGTTAAAGTCGGAACAGGGAAACTTCGATGTCCAAATGCAACGGCAAATGCGAAATATGATGCAGGATTTGGGGGTGGCTCGCCAGTCAGAAGTGGACGAACTGAGGGGTAGAATTGACCGTTTAGAGCGTCAATTGCGCGATTTGGAAAATAAGCTTTGGCGTTAGAATGCCCTTTCTGATTTAAACTAAATGTGTCCTGTTGGTAATCTTTTTGCCAGGATACTTAAGTAAGGAGAACTGATTTTGAAACCAATTTTCCTCAGCGTGGCGTTCATGCTGGTGTGTGTTGTGCTTTTGGTTGTGGGGCAAATAGGCAGTAAACAGAATACTGCCATTGCTGCCGAGTTAACCCAAACGCCGCCAGTGTCCACAGCTGTAACTGAAAACAATATCTTAATTGCGAGTAATTCTATGTCTGATGCTAATGCCGTAACTACCCCCTCTGGATTAAAGTATGTCGAGTTAAAAGAGGGGACTGGGGCGACTCCTAAACCTGGACAAACGGTTGAAGTTCACTATGTCGGCACTCTAGAAGATGGTACTCAGTTTGATAGTTCACGCGATCGCGGTCAACCCTTCAGCTTTAAAATCGGTGCTGGACAGGTAATTAAAGGTTGGGACGAAGGAGTTATCACCATGAAAATAGGCGGTCTTCGTAAGTTAATCATCCCATCTGAGTTAGGCTACGGCGCTCGTGGTGCTGGTGGCGTGATTCCACCTAATGCAACTCTAATTTTTGAAGTGGAATTGTTGGGAGTTAAGTAGGGACTGGGGATTGGGTACTGGGGACAAGGGGGAATTATTAAAAGAAGTTTCTCTTCTCTGTGTTCTCAATGCCCAATGCCCAATCAAATAAATTAGGTATTTCAGAGTACAGACGGGACAGAAGTACAGCTAGAAAACATGAGATAAAGTATCTGTAACTTTGATCAGATTCCCGCGACTATACCAACAATCTAAAGGTCAAACTGATACGTCCGAATGTTTGTGGTTGCTTAAGAATTCCATGCTTCCAGTATTGCTGTGTCTTCTGAGGCATAAAAAGTAGAGAACCACTTTTGAGTAAGTAACTATGTTCAATGCTTTTGTCTTGTTTATTCTGAAATGTAATTATTCTTTCAGCCCCTAACGAAATAATAGAGATACCAGTATCGTCCATTAGTTCATCAATTGAGTCAGAGTGAAATCCCATTGTTGAGTTACCATTTGTGTAGTAATTCACTAAACAATTGTTTGGTCGAAACCCAAAGTTTTTTTCAAGCCTATCAATAATAGGAAGTAACTCATTCAGCATCGGGCATGAGTCGTAAGAAATGTTTGAGTAGTTATATGGTGAACCAAAGCTAGCTGTTTTTCGTGCCCGTATACGCTCATCCCAGTTAATTATGGATATAAGACTATCAAATAGAGAATGACTATTTGGCAAAAATACATCATTAATGAGTAAATCAGGCTCATTCATTGCTAAAATAATTATTTGGTCTGGCTAAATTTTTAAATTTTGAAACTTTGTAAACTGTGGATTGAACAAAAGTTTCGCAGTACCTGTAGGGCCGTTGCGGTGTTTAGCTATAATAACTTCTGCAATGCCGCGATCGGGAGTATCGGGAGAGTAATATTCATCGCGGTACAACATGATTACTAAATCCGCGTCTTGTTCAATCGAACCGGATTCTCTCAAATCAGATAACATCGGGCGTTTGTTAGTACGCGCTTCCACTCCTCGACTCAACTGAGATAAAGCAATTACTGGTACAGATAATTCCCGCGCTAAACCTTTGAGTTGACGCGTAATTTTTGATAATTCTTGTACGCGATTATCACCTGCTCCTTCCATCAATTGCAGGTAATCTATTACAATTAATCCTAATTCAGTTCCAATTTCAGCTTGTAGTCTTCTTGACTGACTACGCATTTGTGTAACTGTAATATTCGGTGTGTCATCAATATAAATTGGCATCTCGGAAAGGATACCAATAGCACGGCTTAAAGGTTCCCACTGCGTTTGACTCAGGCGGCCAGTTCGCAAATAACTACTTTCAATTTGCGCTTCACTAGCTAATAACCGTTGCGTCAGTTGCTCTTTTGACATTTCCAAGCTGAAAAAAGCAACTGGTAATTTATAAGAAGCGGCAATATTATGAGCAAGGTTCAAGCAAAATGCTGTATTGTGAACACAAATATCATTGGCAACAAAATTGTGTGTTTCTGGAATTGTTAAGTCATAAACTTGCTTGTTACCCACCGACTCAATCGTAACTATTTCATCCCAATAAACATCACTGGTTGCTAACTGTTGAAGTGGTAAATTATCTAAAGCTGTGGCTAGTATCCAAAGTCTTTCCCGCTTTAAGGCACGTTTCCCAACATGCATATTTGTATAACCTTGAATTCCTGCACGTCTAGCTAAACTACTCCAAGTTTCATTACCTTTTGCTGCTGCTATTTGTGACCAAATCTCTACAGGTATCAAGTCACGATTAGTTTGATATCTCTTTTGAGATATTGCTGCTGTAACTTTTGCTATTGCTTCTTCTTTACTAAAGATACCTATTTCGGCGATAAAAGCTTTGATAGATAAGGCATCAGTTATATCTAATTGCCACGCCGTTCTGCGGGTGTTGTTATACTTGATAGACCGCTTTCTCAGAGAGGCGATGATGCCAAATCTTAATAAAAGATGTTGGATTTGTCTTGCTAATTTCTCGCTGACTGTTCCATATCCTAACTGTGCTTGACCGCTAGTAAGTAGTGTAGCCCATCCATCTGTAGCAAAGAGACGATTCAGAAGTAAAGATATTTGCGATCGCTCTAATTGAAAAACAATTGGTGGGATAGTCTTACCATGAGCATTTTTGCCCCACAAACCTAATTCTTCTAACCAAAGTGTCAGTGAATTTTTCCGAGATTTGCTCATACAAGCAAGTCCATGAGATCCAAACTCTTCTGACTCTAATTGCAAAATTTCGCATAATAGATCAAAAGTCTCTAAATTTGGTACACACTCTCGTTGCTTCCAAGCGCAAAGTAAAGTAGGGCTGACTCCAACTAATTGACTTATTTCTTTTCCTGTCAATGACTGCGATTGAATTGCTAGGTTAAAACTTTTAGCAAAAATCTGTCTTTGAATAGCAATAAATTCTAAATCTCCTCGAACACAAAGTGATGGTGTGCGTTTTCCTTGAGAAGTTTCCCAACGCACTGTTAAACCATCCAAATCCGCAACTGCTTGCGAAAAGTCGGCTTGCAGTAATGGATTACCATTTGTAAATCGGGGATTGCAGTTAGTTAATCCGCCATCGCCAATTAAATAAGCTAATAACTTGACTTCGCACTCACGGATAGTTTTTGTACCAAATACATCTATTTTTCGCGGGACAGCAATTTTATCACCAACTTTCAAATGTTCTAATCTTTGCCAGCCTCTAATAGTTAAATAGGGATGAGTGATTGTGGTTTCAATCGAACGACCCAAGCGAGTAGTGACACGAAAAACTGGCTTGATACCATCGTCTACAAATGCAGACGGTTGGGTAAGGATCAACTTCCAGTCGTTGTTTAACGTCAATAATGAGCCATGACGTTGGTTATACAATTCTTCGATTGTGGCAATCTGTCCATCTCCAAGGACAATTTCTGAATCAAAGGTTAGGCATTTCCCCATTGATGGGCGGCCCGCGACAATAATTAAATCAGAACGTTGAAAGCCACTGGTCATGGCATCTAAATCGTAAAATCCGCAGGGAATTCCAGGTAAGGCGATACCTTGATTTCGATCCTCAATATCCTGGAAATTATTAATTAGAGTATCAGAAATGTGAACTAGACCCGATTGGGGACGCTCTTGAGTAACGCCGAAAACTTTCTGTTCTGCTTGATCTAAAACCTGTGGTAACTCAGTTTCTGTTTCGTAACCAAGATGTACAATTTCATTGCCAGCTTTAATTAACTGTCGCCGCAGGTATTTGTCCATCACTAACCCTGCTAAGGCGTCGATGTTCACGGCTGAAACTGTGCGGTCTACCAGAGTTGCTAACTTATTTCTGCCACCAATGCGGGCTAGCATTTCATGGTCTGTCAGCCAACTTGTAACTGAGAGCAAGTCTGTAGCTTTACCTTGAGTATGGAGCCTCACAGCTGCTTGATAAATATCTTTGTGAGCGCTAATGTAAAAAGCTTCACTGAGGAGGCGATCGCTAACTCGACTAATCGCTTCTGGATCTAGCAAAATACCCCCCAATATCGCTTCTTCCGCTTCTATATTTTGGGGTGGTAGGCGTAGTTTACCGCCGTAGGCATCGCTACCATCGCCTTGAAAACTCCGTTCTTCAGCCATAAACGATTTTAGTTTTGAAATGAAAGCTAGTTGAGAGTGGGGAGTAGGGAGTGGGGAGTGGTGAGGGCAGGAGTTATGAGTCACCCTTACTTACTTTGCTCCCTCATCTGCCTCATCCCCCTCATCTCCTCCCGCGTAACTTAACTAGCGACTACTTGAATATCGACTTGCGCCGCTACTTCAGAATGCAGCTTAATTTCAGCTTTATAAGTACCAAGGTGGTTAATATCGGGGATAGTAATACCGCGCCGATCGATTTCTTGACCGGTAGCTGCCTTAATTGCATCTGCAACATCTTGGGTGGTGATAGTACCGAAAATTGCTTCGTTTTCACCAACTGGCTTGGCAATTGTTAAGCTGCCAACTTTTTCTAAAGATTTTTGTTGTTCTTCAGCTTGTTGTCTGAGTTCTAATTGCCGTTGACGCTCTTGTTCGCGTCGCCGTTCTACTTGCTTGAGAATACCAGGAGTGGCATTGGTTGCCAATTTCTGAGGAATTAGATAGTTACGAGCGTAGCCAGGAGCTACTTCCACTAAGTCGCCAGATTTTCCCAGCTTGCTGATATCCTGATTTAAAACTAACTGCACACGTTTCGCCATCGTTTTTCGTTTTTCCTGTAAAATCTGATTAATTTGGTTTTGGGCAGCATAGCTCACAATGTCACTGCTGTATTCCAAGCTTCTTGGCCTAATACCCTAAAGCTTACAGATCCTAGCGAAAGGAAGGGTGCGATCGCAACTATTAGCGCTAGAAAATTCAAGGAATGCGGGGATTGGGGGAGCATAATCAATGCCCAATGCCCAATGCCTCATGCCCCATACCCAATACCTAAAAGTTATTTTTCATTTCCCGTATACGCGTAAAGGTTTGCACTCCATCGCTACTCTTAACGGTTGATTGTAATGATGGCTGATCCCAACGTAAAAAGGGATTGGTTTGCTTCTCCATTCCCAGCAGTGAGGGTATGGTAGCTTCTCCTCGACTACGGTAAGCTTTCACTTCATTGAAGCGTCTTTGTAAGTCGGCATTGTCGCCATCCACAGTTAAGGCAAATTGCAGATTTCCTAAAGTGTATTCGTGGGCACACCAGATACGCGTATCATCTGGTAAAGAGCGCAGTTTACTTAAAGAGTCCACCATTTGGGTTGGTGTTCCTTCAAATAAGCGACCGCAACCGCCAGAAAATAAGGTATCGCCGCAAAATAAATCGCCTGTCTCATCAGCTTTTTCGGGGGGAAAGTAGTAAGCGATGTGAGCGCGGGTATGTCCGGGAACAAAAATAACTTCAGCTATGCGATCTGCAAACTGGACGCGATCGCCTTGTTGCAAAAACACTTGCTGTCCGGGAATTCTCCCACGATCCTCGGTTCCCCCGTAAACTATCAATTGGGGAAATTCTTCTATTAACTGCTTATTACCACCCACATGATCGCTATGATGGTGGGTGTTGAAAATTGCTACCAACTCAGCTTTTAATTCTGCCAGTTTCTTTAATACTGGTTGAGATTCCGCTGGATCGACAACAGCAGCGATATTTTGTTTGTAGTCGTGTAACAAGAATATGTAGTTGTCTGAGAGTGCTTCTAGACGGATTACCTGCATTACCTTTGCCTCCCTTACAACATAAATGTTTGGTATTGAGTAGCGATCCTACATTCCAGGGAATAATAGTGCTACCTGCACAAGCTATGTCAAGTATTTATACTTTGCTCTTTGCTTATTATAGCTATATGCAATATTAACTATGATATTGTACAACCGCGATTACCCGGTAATTATACTTAAGCAAAGTCAACTTCAGATGAATTTATCAGTGAAATTCCTCTAGGAATAGCCACAAATACAAAGTTAGATTTATTTTATTATTTTTTTATTAAAAAGAAGAAATCGTCAAGTTCCTATTTTGCTGACTCGACTCTATCGGATTTGGTTATAACTAAAAATAGAGTAAGATTTTCGGAAAATAAATACATATCTAATTCCCCAAGTAAACAACAATTGTTAATTTAATTTATGCCAACAGAAACTAGAGGATTTATTACTATTCTAACTGGTCTTTACTCTTTTCAAGATTGTGTTCACTTTTTAGCGGCAATTAGAAAGTTTCATCAAGAGCCAATCATTATTTTAATTGACCAAGTTCCAACAGCACTCTATCCTTTTCTGAAAGTCTTCAAAAATGTAATTTTAAAGCCTGCTCCTGCAAATAAAAATACTGTTTTAGCATCACGGGAAGCAAAACTGGCTTTATATGCAGCCTCGGAATTTGATAAAACTATTTACCTAGATTCAGATATTTGCTTACTTTCCGATATCAACGATGTATTTGAATATTTGGATGAATATGATTTTCTGTTAACTGAAGATGTGCAACCTTCTATTTTGAAAGCTACGAATTTACTGCGTGGAAAGCAAGAAGAACTTTTGCCAAATGTTTTGCCAATTCTCCAATCTGTAGGTTTACCATTGCAAGCAGATAGTGTGCAATACAATGGCGGTTTTATGGCTTTTCGTAAAACAGAAGTAACCAAGGTATTTTTTGAAAAATTTAAATTTTATTTTGAGATTGTCAAAAACAACCAAGATAAATTACTTTTAAAAGATCAAGGGGCTTTTGCATCTGCGATCGCATCTGTACGCCCTCAGATGAAAATCCTACCACCTACCTATAATTATCTCAGTAAGTGGCAGGATGCTTATAATATTCAGGATCAAATTAAAGTTCTTCACTGTACCTATCCTTATCGACCTCAATATGCTAAAAATATTAGTCGTTCCTTATATACAAGGATTTTCGACAGATTTGCCCAAGTATTTTTACCAAATCAAGTTACAAATCCTTGGCGCACTAAATAAAAATAAGTATAAAAATAGTGAAAAATTTTTCCAAGATATCGCTGTTGGTTTCAGATTTATCAAGTGCAGCTATTTTGCGTGCATATTTGATAGCAACAGCCCTAAAAACTTTAGAATATGAAGTTGAAATTATGGGGTTTTTATTTGGAAATAACTTATATCGAAATTTACCATCAGAATTAAAGGTTTATAATTTACCAGGCAAAAACTTCCCAGAGTTTTTTGGAGAAATCCGCAAATTTTTACCAAAAATTAATGGAGATATAATTTATGCTATAAAACCACAAATAGCTAGTTTTGGAGTTGCCCTAATCAAGAAAATATTTAGCCAAAAACCATTAATTTTAGACATAGATGATTGGGAACTCAGTTGGTACGGTGGCGATGACTGGCATTATCATCCTACACCTAAACAATTAGCTAGGGAATTGTTGAAATCAGACGGCGCACTCAGAAATCCTCATCATCCTTTGTATGTGAAATGGATGGAAGGTTTGGTGAGTCGTGCTGATGCGGTGACAGTGCATACGGAATTTTTGCAGCAGCGTTTTGGCGGTACATTTGTTCCTAATGGTAAGGATACTTCTTTATTTGATCCGACTCGATATGATGCTGAGTCCAGCAGAAATCGTTATGGTTTATCTGAATATCGGATTTTAATGTTTCCTGGTGCGCCAAGACCCTACAAAGGTCTAGAAGATGTCCTGATAGCGCTCGATAAAATTAATCAGCCAGACTTAAGACTAGTGATTGTAGGTGGCAGTCCTTATGATGATTACGATCAGCAACTTCAACAAAAGTGGGGACGCTGGATTATCAAATTACCAAAGTATCCCGCTGATGTTATGCCTGATTTGGTAGCAGCGGCTCACATTGTAGTTGTTCCCCAGCGAGATACCCCAGAAACTCGTGCTCAATTTCCCCTGAAGTTGACAGATGGAATGGCAATGGCTAAACCTGTATTATCAACACGCGTTGGAGATATTCCCAAAATTTTAGGTAATACTGGTTATTTAGTCGAGCCTGCTTGTCCTGAACAGATTGCTGAACAAATTCAATTGATTTTTCAGAATTTAGAGTCAGCAAACCAGCAAGGTATCAAGGCAAGAGAAAGATGTGTGGAACACTATAGCATAGAGGCTATGGCTTCCACCCTCAAGTCAGTAATTGCTCGGTTGTGAATCTTGATTGGACAGCTAGCTAGTGCCTTGTGGAGCTTCCCGACGCTCGTTCGCCTTTGGCGTCTCCCCTTCTCCTAAATGGAGAGGCGTCTTTGAACAGGAGAAGCAAGTGGCGTGATTGGGCATTGAAAAAGAGATTTTCATTCCCTGATTATGCCAAACTGATTCTGGTATTCTATCTGGCAAAATATCTAAAAGCTGATGTTGTAGCCGTATAACTATATTTAAACGGAGTTGAGACATGAAGATTATTTAGTTTGATTTATTTAATAATTAGGAATTTTGCAAGTAATTTGTGAATTATATTAATAAGTGAACGTGGCATAAGAATACCCAATGTCTACCAGAAAACTACTACTAAGATTCGCTAAACCCTATCCAGGTTTGATTCTGCTGACAATATTGTTAGGATTTTCTGGAGCTTTATTTAATGGGATCAGCACAGCTTTAATTGTGCCAGTGGTTTTAAAAATTGTGGGGCAAGAAGTAGATTTAAGTACGGCCCCTCCCATCCTGAAAAGGTTGATATCTCCTTTTGATAATACTCCAGAACCTTACCGAATAGGAGTAATGGCTGGAGCGATTATCTTCACCATTCTTTTAAAGAACTTAGCTACTTATGCTAGCTCCTTAGCATCGAGTTCTTTAACCCGAAAGCTGACATCAGATATGCGCGAAACCGGGTTAAGGCTATTACTAGAAATTGATATAGATTATTATGCCAAGACGAAGGTTGGTGATTTAATCAACCGTCTTGGTGGAGAAATTAGCCGAGCTGCAAGTGCTATAGGTAGTACAGTCAAGATAGTTATCTTGGGAATCACAGTTTTAGTTTTTGTCGGTTTATTGCTGTCAATTTCTTGGCCGTTGACAATTGCTGCTACGCTTTTGCTGTCGTTGGTGACGTTAGTAAATCAGTATACTATTTCCCGCTCTAAAAATTTTGGGAAGCAGCTTAGTGAGATGTCTAAAGCATACTCCATTTCTGTACTAGAAACCCTGAATGGAATTCGGCTGGTAAAAGCAACGGGAAATGAAGAAAAAGAATATCAACGGATTAAAAAATTAATTCGCGATCGCGAGTTAGCAGATTTCCAATCTCAGGTTAATTCGGAAGCAATTACACCTCTGAGTGAGGTGATGGGTATTACAGCTTTACTGCTAATTGTACTTTTGAGCAAAACCTTCTTTGCTAACCAGGTTTCTTCTCTTTCTACTGTACTTTTGACATATTTATTAGTATTGCTGCGAGTGTTGCCATTGATTTCTCAGTTAAATACTATTCGCAGCAACTTTGCCAGTACCGCCGCCAGTGTGGATGTTACTAATGAGTTTTTAAGCCTGCACGATAAGCCGTTCATGGACAAAGGTAAGCTTCCCTATACAAAATTAGAAGAGGGCGTATCTTTTAATTCTCTTTGCTTTGCCTACCCTGGTCATGAGAAGTTGGTACTCAAAGATGTGAATTTATATTTACCACATGGCACTACCTTGGCATTAGTAGGCGGTTCTGGTGCTGGTAAATCTACATTGGCAGACCTTTTACCCAGATTCTATGACCCGATCGCTGGCAGTATTAGCATTGACGGTATCGATTTGCGGGAGTTTGATGTCATATCCCTGCGAAAGCGGATGGGAATTGTCAGTCAAGATACCTTTCTTTTTAATGACTCGGTGCAGAATAACATCGCTTATGGGCGAACAGAGGCTACTGAGGATGAAATTATGACAGCGGCCAAGCGGGCAAATGCTTATGAATTTATTAGCAAATTACCTCAAGGATTTGACACCTTGATTGGCGATCGCGGCGTCATGTTATCTGGTGGACAAAGGCAAAGATTAGCGATCGCCCGCGCCCTCCTCCAAAATCCCGAAATTCTGATTTTAGATGAAGCTACTAGCGCTTTGGATACCGTTTCTGAACGCTTAGTACAGTCTGCACTTGATGACTTGAGTCGCGATCGCACCACCCTTGTAATTGCTCACCGCCTTTCCACAGTCCAAAAAGCCAATCAAATAGCCGTGTTAGAACAAGGACAAGTAGTAGAGACAGGAACCCATGAAGAACTTTTACAAAAGGGTGGTTACTACTCACGTTTGTACTCAATGCAATTTGCTCCTCGTCCGGAAACTGCTGCCAAACACAATCAAAGTTTACTCCGCATCTCTCACGAAATTCGGACACAGATGAACTCGATGATTGGGTTACTGCGCTTATTACTTGATGATTTGGTAGACAATTCCCAAGAACGGCACGAATTAATTGAAGACTCTTATAAATCAGCTTGGAGAATTCTCAACACCATTGATGTTTTTGAGGATGTTATTAACTTACAAATCAAAGGACAGATCCTCTCAATTTCTGACCACAATCAAAATGTTATCAGTAACCATTCTCAAATTTTTAATCATCTCTCCGTTGAGTTTCGGACTTCTCTTAATCTCATCCTTAGCTCTCTCCGCTCTCTAGCTGATAATTTGACATACACCGCAGAAGAACAAAATGGATTAATTACTGAAAGTTATGAATCTGCTATATATCTGCTTGATAATTTAGAAAAATTTGAGAATAGGATTAATGTCTAAAATTATGAAAAATTCTACTTTAAAAAAACACTACATTTTTTTCATCGGTGAAGAGTTGCCGCAGCCAGAGGCTCACCTTGTACAGTCTACCAATGCAGCTAATGGCGCTGCAAACTTAGGATACTCAACAGTTTTGGTATACCCAGACAAAGGAGCAAAATTGATTAACCCAGTTAATCTAGCTCGTCCTTTTCAACCGAGAAAAACACCAGTAGAACTTATTAAGTATTACAACCTCCATGACAAATTAAAAGTTGCTCCCTTGCCGATGCCTTGGCCGATTGACCATTTTCGGAGCAAATTTACTGACTCTAACACAATTGCCAGCAAATATTATTTACCATTTCACATACTTCCGACTACGAAACTTGTCCACAGTCGCAACTGGAATTTTGTAAAAGCTGCCATCAAAAATGGCATCCCGGCAATTTACGAACATCACCACCATGAAGACAAGCCATTTGAGCCAGAAATTGTTAATAATCCGCTGTTACAAATTGCTGTCACCGTTGTAGACACCATCCGCGAAAGCATGATTAAAAATGGGATGCCACCAGAAAAAGTAATTAAGCTGCACAATGGTTTTAATCGCTTATTTATGGAGAGACAACCCGAAAAAGCCGCAGAATGGCGTAAAAAACTATTGCAAGACGAAAGCCAAAAATTGGTAGTTTATGCGGGAGCGCTACAAGAATTTAAAGGTATCAATGTACTAATTGATGTGGCTAAAGAAATGCCTAATGTGCAATTTGCCTGTGCTGGTGGTAAGTCAACAGAAGTCGAATCCTATCAGCAATTCGTCCAAGAAAAACAGATTCATAATATTAAATTTTTGGGCTATGTTTTGCATAATGAGTTAGCATCTTTGCTACAAGCAGCCGATGTTTTAGCTCACCCTCATTGTTCAGGGAAAGCGGCAACTTTCACATCTCCTTTAAAGCTGTTTGACTACTTCGCCTCTGGAACTCCCATTGTCTCGACGGAGATTCCATCATTAGTTGAGTTTCAAGATACTCAAGCGATCGCTGCTTGGTGTGAGCCGGATAACCCCAGCAAATTTGCCGAAAGTTTGAAGCGGGTTTTGGAAACTCATCCCAGAAAAATAGAGGGTTATCCAGATAGTATCGAGTTTGTCAAGCAGTTTTCTTGGGAAAATCGAGCGGCAAAAATCCTTAGTTATGTTGATAACTCTCTGCTGCCCCAACTTATTGTCTAAATAAAATAACTCATGACAAATAATAACTGACTAATAACTAAAATGACTATGAAAACTGTAGGTATGATTAGCAGCTATCGAGGTTTAGAAACCAGGGCTGATTGGCTATGGCAACAAACCCCGAATCAATTTGGAACTTGGGGCAATATACAAATGCAGACATTAGCAGCAAAACCAGACTTTCTACTAATGTATCAATTTGATTTTCCCCAAGCATCGCTGCAAAAATCTTGGTTAGATATTTTTCGCAAACGGCAGGAAAAATCAGTAGTAAATGTTGAATCTCTACTGCGTGATGTCAACCAGGAGCGGATTATTTATTTGTTAAGAGAACCACCTTTAGATGAAGTTGTCGAAACAACTAATCATAATTATCAACAAGCCCAGAAGTATTGCGGCTACGTTTCTGGGCCCGATGATTTTGCTCCCACTCCTGACTATATGCCTGCTATTTGGTATCACTCAAATTCATTTCAAGATTTAAATGAAATGCCACCGCCTCAAAAGGTTGCCCCATGTAGTTGGATTACTTCAGGAATTAGCCGCACAGTCAACCATCGCCAGCGTTTAGACTTTTTGCAGTCACTACAATCTAGCGGTATTAAGTTTGATTTATATGGGCGGAACTTACCACAATGGGCCAATAAGTCGGGAGAACTAGGTAATAAGTGGTACGGGATGGCACCATACTATTACAATCTGGCAATTGAAAACTATGCTGAGAATAATTGGTACGTCAGTGAAAAACTTTGGGATAGTTTGCTTGCTTGGTGTCTGCCAATTTACTATGGTGGGCCGGCTGCTGATAAATTATTGCCACCGGGTAGTTTTTTGCGGTTGCCTAGTTTAGATGAAAAAGGCATTGCCTACATCCAAGAAGTGACAGCTACACCTGATGCTTGGTATGCTGCCAAAGATGCGATCGCAGAAGCACGTCAAATCATCTTACACAAATTAAACCTGCTTAACTGGTTGTCAAACTTTGTTGATCAACACTCATAAATTATGAATGGTATTTGTACCCTTGGCAATGATTATGTCTTCGATCAACTGGTGGCTTTGCTCAACAGTATTGATGTTATCTTAGGGCCAGAAACTCCTGTTTGTATCTATCCTTTCGACGATCGGACACAACGAATTGCTGATGAAATAGCTAAACGCCCTAATGTATTTATTTACGATGAGCAAGAATCAATCAACCGCTGGGATCAATTTATGCTCACAGCAGCACCAGAACGATTGAATCGGAGTAAATCCCGTCTTTATGGCGCTCACCGTCGTTTTTGCGCTTTTGATGGGCCATTCGATAAGTTTATCTATTTAGATGCAGACACCTTGGTGATGAACTCACTCGCAGCAGTGTTTGACAAGCTAGATAGTTATGATTTTGCTGTCTACGATTTCCAATTTAAAGACGTTAGCAAAATATATAATGTTAATTCTCCCAAATTACTAAAAGTTTTTGAGCAAAAACGCATTGATTCCGAAATATTTTGTTCAGGCTTTTATGGCGCTAAACGGGGTATATTTAACTCAGAAAAAAGAGATTGGCTAATATCACATTTACAAAATGGTGAGTCAGAAATTTTGTATGGCGGTGCTGGCGAACAACCACTGATCAACTATATGGTCATGAGGTCTAATCTTTCTATTTATAACTTTGCTCGCCAACTGCCAGATAATGAAAAAACAGGATGTTCTGCTAACTCTAAACACTTCGAGGAACGAGAACATCTTCTTTATGATAAAGGTAATCGACTAACTTATCTCCATTACATTGGGATTCCTCCTAATATCAATCAAGCAGTCTGTGCCGGAGAAAATATTGAGTTTCCCTATCGAGATTTGTTTCTCTATTATCGTTACTTACATGAACCAGAAAAGCGTCCAGTCTTTAAAAATCCTCCTAAGAGTTATAATGACGCTCCAGTCGCAAATTTACTTACAAGAGCTTTGCAAAAACTTAAGTTAATTAACCAAGGATAATTTATGAGTAGGGGTATTTATATAGTTGCCAATGACCACGTTATCGATAATGCTATTGCTTTACTCAATAGCATTCGTTACTATGACCCAGAAGTTACCGTTTATCTCATACCTTTTAATGAAAATTATCACAAGGTAGCAGAACAGCTTGCTACCTTACACAACGTCCAAATTTTCCCAGATTTAGAACTTATTGATACATTTACCAAACGCATCGGAGAAATTTTTGATCGAGATTTCCTCGCCTTACCCAACAAAATGCGTAAACTGGTGGCGTGGTTTGGGCCTTTAGATGAATTTATTTATATTGATACGGATATTGTCGTTTTTGAAAAAATTGCCGACAATTTAGACAAACTTTCAGAAGTCGATTTCTTCTGTTGTGATTACCATCATGCTAATGACAAGCTGCGAAATATCTTTTCCCCATTTGTGAAAGAGCAGCAAATTTTTTCCGATGCCCAACTTCAAGATGTTTTCAACAGTGGCTTTTGGGCTTCGAGAAAAGGAGTTATTACCGAACAACAAATGGATGAAGCTTTGCGCGAGTGTGCAATCCATCGGGAATATTTCGATTTTTCGGAAGGAGTTACAGACCAACCAATTTTAAATTATCTTGTTCTCAAGCTAATTTCTAAACGTGGAAATCTCGTCAAAATTCCTGGGGGAGGGCCTGGTAGTTGGGCAGGTTCGCAAAATTTCCAACAGCAAGACTACGCCCTCTACGACCGAGGACAACGACTAAAATATCTCCACTGGGCTGGTACGCGGATGAAAACTGGTAGTCCCTATTGGCAATTGTGGGAACATTATCGCTATCTCCATGAAGGTAAATTTGCCTTCATTCCAAAACTGACTCGCCGTTTATTTCCCTTTGTTTCTGCCCGTACTTAATATTAGGAGTATCCCAATGATTGATGGTATTTATATCCTAGCCAATGATGTTGTCTATGACCAATTAGTTGCGTTGCTCAACAGTATAGAAGCTAATGCTGGTAGGAAAATTCCTATTTGTATACTTCCATACAATGATCGGTTAGACAAGGTAAAAGCAGAGATTGTATCTAGAAATAATGTCAGCTTATTTGAAGATTCTGATTCCATAGCTTACTGGGATAACTTTGCTACCCAGATATGGAAAAATTACCCGAGATCCCAAAAAACTTGGCGAGAGTGGGGTTTTCCAGAACTCTATGAGTTACCAATGCACCGCAAATTTTGTGCTATCGATGGCCCCTTTGATAGATTTATTTATTTTGATGCAGATACCTTGTTAATGGGGCCCATAGATTATGTATATGAAAAATTAGATAACTACGATTGGGTAGTCAATGATTTTCAGTATAAGTCTGACTTAAAATTTATTTTTGATGGCTCACCAGAACTGATACAGCAAGTTTTCAACTTAGATAACTTGCAATCTCAAGTATTTTGTGCTGGTTGGTTTGCAACTAAGAAAAATATTTTTTCTCCAGCTATGAGAGCCGATATGCTTGACAAATTAGCAGCGGGCGAAGCTGATGTCATGGCTTTCTTAGCACCTGACCAATCTTTATTTAACTACATGGTGTTGAGAAGTGGAATTTCCTATTATAACTTTGCTTTTTATGACTGCGAACAGGCAACTGGTAATCACTGGAGTTCTCAATTTGATGTAGTAGATAATATCATCTACGACCAAGGACGGCGGCTGACATATCTGCACTATATGAGTATAAGTTCATCAAACTTTACTCAACTTTGCGCTGGTGAAGATGTTAATATTCCATATCGAGATGTGTTTTTACATTATAGGTATTTAAAGTCACCAGAACAAAGACCGAAAAGCTTTAAGCGTCAGAGTCCACTAATACGCCTGCAAAAGACTACTACAAGTTTTTTAAATCAAAAAGTCAACAATATTAAGCTTAACTATCGTAATTTCAAGGATAGAACTACTAAATAATGAAGTAGAATTTCGACTTGAAAGTTGTTTAGTTTGTAGCTTATATATTGCCCACTTATCGGTAATAAAAATCAAAGTCTTTCAAAGTTACAATTCTTAAACGCAGGAAATTATATAAATACTTAATAATTTTATTAAGTTTAAGTATAGTTCTCTGCCAAATGAAACGTTTGGGGTATTCTAGCTTTGTTTGTTGCTCAAAATATATTGCCATATCCTCCATTTTCGATTCTCCCTTTTTGATTCTGACAAACTCGATTCTATTCTTAAAGAAAGAGATACCCTCCATTGCACTCCATCTAACAGGTAAACCTGCTTTAGCAGCGGCTAAACCTATTGCATTTCCTTCAGAGTCATACAGTCCATTTAACTCACAATAAGATGCGATAATTTCCCACTGTTTAAGAAATTCTATTTCCTTGCCAGAGTCTTTTGTAACTGCAAATAAATATTCATAAACAAAGTTAATATGTTCATTTTCTAGTTCTAGATTTAACTTTGAAGCAGCCTTTTTAGCCACTTTAAACTCTTTTAAAAGTTTGGCATCAGGATTGCCAGCTAGAACCTTAGCATACTTTTTAGGCATGTTTTCGCAACCCCTTGCCGTTATTCCTGGTTTTGAAATCCATTTCAGAACTTGTGGAACTGGCGCCAATATTCGCATATCTGCATCAATGAATATGCATGAATTAAATAGAGATAAACCCTTGGCTATGGCAAACCTTTTGTCATGATAAAACTTAACACTTTGTTGCCTATGCTTAAATGCTAAAACGTTAGGCTGTTGGCTAAAGTCGCTAGGAGAATCAGTTAAAATAACAAAAGAACTGTTAGGCGAATATTTTTCGATATCTTTTGCTAATAACAATGCCAAATCGCGATAGTTCTCACCACACGCTAAAGTACAAAAACAAAATTCTTTTTCGTCTTGAGTCATAGCTTTTTACGCTCCTTCTAATTAAATAAAAATCTTTATAAAAATCCTAACCAAGTCGATTCTACCTAGAGTCATAGTTGTTACCTCTTTAGCAGATATACTGCGGATGCAACTTTCAGTATTTGGATGTAATCTTAACGCAATTAAATCTGGGATTTAGGGACTTACAATAAATAAGCATTCACCACTAGCTAATGCTCTCATTTTTAGTAGAACATCATTGCCGGCGGTGACTTTTGAATTCCCGACTTTCTTTTAAGAAAAAGAATCTAAATCTAAAGATTGCATACCTTCGCGTTCTATAAAGGTCATCATACTTCCCAACTGTAACCAAACCAATAAACAAGTAAACAGACTAATTGGTAAACCGACTCCTAAAGCTAAAGAGGAGGGAAAGCCAAATATCTCTAAGCCTGAAGAGAGAAATAGACAAGTACCGCCAGTTATGCCGATAAATGGTACAAGTAATTGTTTCAGTGAGGAACGCGGTTTAGTATTCTCTGTACGTTCGCTTGGCCATTTCTGGACAATTACTTTCAAAGTACCAGATAATGCCAAACCAGATGTTAATGCTGTCAAAAAGCCAACAAGTAAGAGAAAATAAGGCGGTTGCAGAGGAAAATAGTACATGAAAACTCCAATTTATATTAAAGATTTTTTACTTTTTATTTGTTGACTGGTTCCCAGCAAAAGACCCAAGTGATATAGCTTTTGGGAGGATAGCAGCGGCGCCTTCTCTGGATAAATCTGTTAAAATGCCGATCGCTACATTTAATAAACGATCCGGTTTTAAGTCATCTTTAACCAGGTTCCACACCCGTTGGACATCTTCGGTGTGGAGGCGGTCATCTTCAGTGAGAGCAAGTACCAGCTGTCGGCGCAGAAACTTGCCTTCTTCTGACATTAAGTATTGGAACCCCATCTGGGCTGTGGGCAATACATCAAAGTTGCCATCGCTACGAGCGATCGCAATTAAATTCTCTAACCGCTGCCACTGAAATTTACCATCTTTGAACAACACATTCAATAATCGTCGCCGTAATTCCGGCGATTCCCCTGTCAGCAACCGCCGTGCTATATAGGGATAACCCACTTCCACAATTTTGAAATCGGGGTTAAGGCTAAGGGCAATACCTTCCTGAGTCACCAAGGAACGAATAATCAAAGCAAACTTTGCCGGGACTCGGAAAGGATATTCATACATCAGTTCCGAAAATTCATCGGTAATAGTTTTAAAGTTAAAATCCTTGACATTTTTGCCAATCGCGTTTCCTAGCACCGCTTCTAATGCTGGCACTATCGGACAAATATTCGTATCTGGAGTCAGAAACCCTAATTTTACAAAGTCTTCGGCTAAGTCGGTATAGTCTTTATTCACCAAATGCACTAGCGCATCTACCAGCGTTTCTTTGGTGCTTTCTTCCAACTGATCCATCATGCCAAAGTCAATATAAGCCATACGACCATCGGGCACAGCAAACAAATTGCCGGGATGAGGGTCAGCATGGAAGAAGCCATATTCTAAAAGCTGTTGCAATCCTGATGTAACGCCAATTTCGATGATCGCTTCTGGGTCTACACCTGCTTCGCGGATGCGTTGAGTATCCGTCAGCTTGAAGCCGTCAATCCATTCCAGGGTTAAAACGTGGGTATTGGTGTAGCGCCAGTAAATACCTGGAACTTTTACTTGCGGGTGGTTGCGGAAGTTGCTGGCAAATTTTTCGGCGTTGCGGCCTTCATTAATATAGTCAATTTCTTCAAATAACTTTGTGCCAAACTCGTCCACAATTAAAGTTAGGTCATGACCAAGATTTAAAGGCAACCAAGGAGCTAGCCAACCTGCTGCCCAACGCATCAGATATAAGTCGCGTGTAATTACCGGGTGTAAGTTGGGGCGTTGCACCTTCACGGCGACTTCTTCACCGCTGATCAAACGACCCCGGTATACTTGACCCAAGCTAGCAGCAGCTACTGGGTTAGGTGAGAGTTCGCTAAAACTTTCGTGAATTGGGCGGTCTAGTTCAGTTTCGATAATCTGGTAAGCGATCGCATTATCGAAAGGTGGTAACTGGTCTTGTAACTTTATTAGTTCTTCTAAGAAATCTTTGCGTATCAGGTCTGGCCTAGTAGAGAGGGCTTGACCAACTTTAATAAAAGTCGGGCCGAGGCAGGTGAGCAGTTCTCGCAACTGGATAGCTCGTTTACCCTTGTTCTGCTCAATTTTATCTTGCCATTCGTCCCACTTGAGATTGAGTATAAATCCTGCAAAAGAGGAGATAATTCTCAGGAGTCGCCCCCAGGCTAGCCAGGGACGGTAACTATAGTAGCGAGCGATCGCATCTGGATTATAGAGTTGTAGCTGAGTAGGTTGATACTGACCCACGCCTTTTTTTGCCTCTTCAACTGAAAAATTTACAGTGATTGTTTTTCTTCTGACTCACAAGTTAGTTGTAAGTTCAGGATAGCGGTAGTCTTTTATCTAAAACAACTAGAACTCTACCTTTTGGGGGTAGTGTTCGAGGCGATTTTAGCGTCTGTTACTGCCTAGATTTGTTTATCTTTTTCTTAATTATACTTTATAAAACTACAACTACTTATCCAACTTTTAGATGATTTTATCTTTTCTTAACCATTATTTATAAAAATATAAATATTTACCTGTGTCTGATGTATGAAAATTTGAATTAAATCCGATATTTAAGTAAATTTATTTACCAAGAGTTATATGAAACAGTAGTACTATTACTGTCTTAGTTTTAATCATTTTAAAATTCAGACTGTCTTAGCCACTTATTTAGCTTTGCCTGAATACTTTGGCGATGATCGTCTTCTAAAACACTCGTCTATAATGAAGTTGATAAAACTCAGCAATCTATAAACTGCCCATCTATCTGTTCAGTTTGTTGCAGGAAGAATTGTATCGTTAGGTGGAAGAATCAACCTACGACTCATAACAGAATGATTATTTATGACTGCTATAAATTTGGTAATTGGTAGTGGTTTTGCCACAATTACCAATTACCAATTAGCTACTTTTAATGATCGTGTAGTGCTATTTAGATTTAGCCTCCAAGTTTTCTAAACGGCTTCTCAATTTCTGGTTTTCTTGTTTGAGTTGGTCAAAATCTTCACGCAATTGACGCAGGTTTTTTTCGGAACCAATGTTCTTTTGCACCTTGGAAATTTCTTCTTCAGCAGAGCGACGCACACGCCCATCAGCTGTTTGTTCAGCTAGCGATCGCAAAATCCCCACGGCTTTGGGTGTTTCCATTTGTCCTAATGCTGCGGCTACGGCTACTTGCGTTAAAAAGAAGGTTTCTTTGGCGAGTTCTGTTAATTTTTCTAAAATCCGTTCTAAATTAGCCGGACTTTGACCGACAGAAATCTTTCCTAAAGCGCGAATTGTGGATAAACGTAAGGGTTGTGGTACACCGAGTTTAGTGTATTCGATCAGTAGATTTAAAGCTGTTTCCGAAGTTTTGAATTCAGCTAAACCGGCAACTGCTCCACTCCGCACGACTTCATTCCAACCCGCCTTCTCTTCTAAGACGGATTTCAGCAGCTTTAATACCTTGTCTTCTTTGGGTTTTTCTTCCAAGTTTGCCGATGCGTAGGCGAAGCCCCTCGCAGAGATCGCCCCAATCACACGAGAAGCTGCTGCTTCCACGTAGTAACTGGGATCGCCTTTTTGCAACAGTCCTCTCACAACTTTATAGCTTTCAGCAGTTTTGATTTCAGCTAGTGCTTCCACTACAGATCGTCGCACATAAGCATTTTTATCTTTTAACCCAGCAACTAAGCCATCAAAGGCTTGATCTAAATTAATCTGGGCTAGTTCTTTCGCCGCTTCCACACGCACACCCCACAATGGGTCATTTTTTAGCGACGTAGACAGTGCAATGGTAGCCTCTAACCCGCCTTTTTTCGCCAAAGCTGTTGCTGCATGAATACGTGAAATCGGGTCAGGATCAAATTCTAACTGTGCTTTTAACTCCGCTATTGGATACTCCAAAGCTACTGTTTTTAGGTAATTATTTCCCACATCAAAGCTGATAAATTGGGGCTTATTTTCTAGGGGAAAGTAGAAGCTTTGTTCACGTTCATTCACCCGGACAGTGAAAGTTTTGAGTGCTGTTAGCGGATAGCTAGGGTTTAGCCCGTGCGGAGTGCTGAGTTTTTCATTACTCCTCACTCCTAACTCCTCACTTCTCACTTCTTCCTGTTGCGTATAGCCAAAACCAATAGGTATTTTTAAATCAAACAAATCTTTACTGCCATCTTTACCTTCAGCAGCTTGGGTTTGAGTTACCGTAATTTTTGCTAAATTAGCATCCCCATCCCAAGAGTAAGCTACTTTAAAATCGGGATGACCACCACGATAAACGTATTGGTCAAACAGGAACAAAAGATTACGTCCGGTAGCTTTTTCAATCGCCCTGAGTAAGTCTATTGTTTCGACAGTTTTATGGGCATTATCTTGGACAAATGTTTGGATAGCTTGCCAAAATAATTCATCTCCCAATTGGCCCCGAATCATGTGATAGACACAAGATCCTTTTTCGTAGATGTGGCGATCGTAAAGTTCAATAGCTTCTCGGTAAATGTGCGTTACCATCGGCCGGCGATAACGGCTGCTATCTTCACTTAAGTAACGACGAGCTTCCAATAAACGATAGTAAGCTGCTTCTTGGAGACTATATTCTTGTTCTGTCCACATCACCTCAGAGTAAGAAGCCATCCCTTCTTTAATCCAAGCATGAGACCAATGCTTAATCACCACCAAATCACCAAACCACTGGTGCGCGAGTTCGTGAACGACTAAAGCTTCGGTGTTGCGGTTATCTAAGGCGGCGCGTTCATCCAGCAAACATCTATCTGTTAGCAGTGTTGTGGATGTGTTTTCCATGCCGCCAAAGATGAAGTCATCGACGCAAACTTGGGCGTATTTCGGAAAAGGGTATGGATAACCATACTTTTGGCTCAAAAATTCGATCATCCGGGGAGTTTTTTCCATGCTGCGTTTAGCATCTTTCTCCCGTCCCTTTTCTACATAGTAGGTGACTTGTTTACCCCTCCAATCATCCCGAATTTCAGCAAAATCACCTACTGCTAAAGTCATCAAGTAGGTAGGATGAACTTGTTGCTGTGACCAATGATAGATTTTATAATCACCATCTTCTGTAGTGTCAATTAATTCGCCGTTGGAAATCGCCACGAGAGGGTTGGAAACACGGACACGAATTTCCGAAGTAGAGAGTTGTCCTGGATAGTCAAAGCAGGGGAACCAAAAGCGAGAGTCTTCATCTTCGCCCTGAGTCCAAACTTGAGTAGGCTTGTTTGGGTAGTGCTTATCTGGTTGAATAAAGTAAATACCGCGTTGCGGTTTTGCCACTGAGTAAGCGATCGCAATCAGCAAGCGTTTACCAATCTGAGTTACCTCAGAAAGTTGGATGGAAAGCTGTTCACCGTCATAGTCAAAATTTTGTGGCACTTCGTCCACCTGCACAGACTCGATATTTAGGTTCATAGCATCCAAAGTCAAACGAGCAATACCATTACGGATTGGCAAGAGGCGAATGCTACAACTGCCCTGATAGCTTTGCTTGGGAATATCCAAGCTGAGATCGAGAAAAATATGCTCTACCTGTCCGGGGCGATCGGGGTTGTAGTGTGGTCTTGCTCCCGGTAACTCAAAAGGTTTGTGTCCGTTATTATCTGTATCAAAATAAGACTGCAACATTGATGCTTACTGACCTTGTAATCCTGAAAAGTCTGGCTTGGCTGGATGTAGTTAAGAAAAATAGCGGTATCTGATGTATTTCCCAAATCAACAGGGGATTATGGAGGTGAGAACTCCCCTTTGGGATTGAGGGATTGAAATTAATCTCACTCGAACTTCCGAAGGTCGGCAGCCGATCCTGGGATTTTTTTCCATATTCCTCCCGTACTTACTTTTACTGATGTTTTGCACTTTTTTGTCATTAAGTCAAGAGTCTCTTGTACCTCGATGAATTCTCATTAAGTACAAATACTCCTAATTATTTTTATAACTTAGGATAGCTTGCTGCTGTTGAACACGCTATTTCGTTTAAGATGAACAGAATATCATTTGCAGATTCGCTCCTCATCTGGTTGAAGTACTTTTGAGAGTAATTTTAGACCGTTAATTTGTCGGATTACTAATTTTATCAGTAAATACCAACTGAAGTTGAGACTAAATACAAGATACCAGTTGTCTAAGAGTAGAATAACCGGGTTCTGTCTCCGTAAAAACTCTCGTACTGGCAAGTCCCCGTAAAGGTCGATAGAGGGAAGGCTTGTAGATTAACGTTGCACTTGCTAAATCTTCTTAACTCCTTTAACAAATCGGCGATCGCTAGCTTGGTTGCTGCATAGATGGACTGCGAGATCCAACTGCGATCGCAATCCTAAATCATTTGTAAACAATCATATCCCCTACTTCTTAAGATAAGTCCGGGATCTAAGCCTTGTGATTTTCACAAATCAGATAGGATTGCTATATCTTTCATTTATACAAACACCATTTTTGGTGAACAATCACCTTTAAGTTGGATATTTGCTGATTGGGATATGACATTTAGCTGAGAATATTTGTGTCTGGTCTAGCTCTTACTATGTTGCCTCAACTGGTGGCGCACCGATTGAAAAAGTGAAACAGTATATTCAATCCCAAGAAGCGCGAATAAAATAATTGGAAATTGCTCAAATCTTCTCTGTCCTGTCTGAACACAGTTCAGAATCTGTTGAGAGGTTTTCGCAATTTCCCACTATTCATCCCCACCCGATGAGTACATTGACGGTGGGGACTTTCGCGTCGGCGTTAAATGATGCATGTCTTAAGCAACAATTTTCAGCAAGCAGGAGATAGATTTGGTATTGAAGAAGAATTCAGAAGTCAGAATCAAGACGCTCACGGACTCGCTACCGCTGCGCTATCAGTGAGGGATGTTAAGACAGTTAAGTAATATTTACAAAAATTCTGTTGATTAGCCCGACTCTCAGCATAATCTTAAGTACTATTACTTATTAGCAAAAGCTCTATAGCCTTAACATCTCACCATTAGACCTCTTGCATAAATCAAAAATAAAGAACCCCACCCCGCATTTGAGTAAAGCAAACGCTCCCCTCCCGAAGAGCGGGGAGGGGTTGGGGGTGGGGTGTTATGGACTTTTGCAAGAGGTCTAATGTTTCCTTTCCTCTTCCCCCTTTTTTCATATTTTTAAGTGTATGGCTTGTCAACGAGCGTGCTGCTGAATCCATTTGTCATGGGTTAGTCTAAAATCCAGTGGCGATAGATTAGCGGAAATTATAATTAAATCCGAAAACTCTACAGTGACACTTGTATAAATCTCGGTGACAATCTGAGCAAAAGAGGATAACAAAATGCCTGAAAGTAAATCAAAATTTCTCATTCCTGCTGTTGGTGCTGCTGTAGTTGTTGTAGTAGGAAGTATAGCGGCTTATACGTATTTTAAAGGCCCATCAGGAGGTAGTTCAGATGCTCTAGGCAGTGCTAAAGTAGTACCTTCAACAGCATTGATGGCAACTTATATTACTACTGATTCTGAAGCTTGGGCAAAGTTACAGCAGTTTGGCACTCCAGAAGCACAAAAGTTAGTGGCAAAAGGTCTGGAAGATTTCAATAAGCAAATGTTTAGTGACAGTAACGTTTCTTATGAAAAAGACATAAAGCCTTGGGCTGGCGGTGTCATGATTGCTGTACTGCCACCAAATCCGGTGAAACAGGCACAGTTAAACGTGCCCTCTGGGGCACCTAATATACCAACAAATTTACAGCAGAAACCGAATATACTGATAGTGGTGGGAATCAAAGACAAACTCAGTGCCTTGAATTTTGCTAACAAATTGAAGTCACAAAAAGGGGTGAAATTACAGGAATCTGACTATCAAGGTCAAAAAATTATCGAAACTACACAAAATGGCAAGCCGACGTATAGCGTAGTTTTAAATAATAGTCAGTTGGTATTAGCCCCCGAAAAACAAGCTGTAGAAAAAGCAATTGACACATTTAAAGGACAGTCTTCTTTTGCCAGTAAAGAAGGTGCCAGCAGCATTCTGAAAGGAGTGGATGTCAAAAACAGCCTCGCCCAAATTTATGTACCAGATTATGCCGGGATGGTACAGCAATTAACAGCCGGAAGTCCGCAGGCAAAGCAGTTACCCCCACAAACCCTGACGCAACTGAAGCAGATAAAATCTGTGGTAGCGGGTGTTGGTGTTGATGATGCGGGAGTGCGGGTAAAAGCGATCGCTAACTTAGATCCGCAATTAAATAAATTTCAGTATCAATCAAGTCCTGGAAATATAGTCGGGCAATTTCCTGCTGATACCTTTGCTCTGATTAGCGGAAATGGCATCAGCCGTGGTTGGGAAGTACTAGTAGAACAGTCAAAAGATTATCCAGAAATGAAGCAAGCTCTGGAACAAGCGCGAGGACAACTGAAATTTGTCAATATAGACCTAGATAAGGATATTTTTGGCTGGATGAATGGGGAATTCGCCTTTGGTGCGATTCCATCAAATCAAGGGATATTAGCGAGTGTTGGTTTTGGAGGTGCTTTAGTATTTGATACTAGCGATCGCAAAACCGCCGAAGCCACCTTAACAAAATTGGACACCCTTGCCAAAACTCAACACATCAACGTCGCCAACAGAAATATCGGTGGTAAAGACGTAACTGAATGGCAAATTCCCCGACAAGGAGCTTTATTGGCACATGGTTGGCTAGATCAAGATACTCTATTTGTCGCTGTTGGTGGCCCAGTTGCTGAGGCAATCAGCAATGGCAAGAATCCATCTCTTGACACTAGCGACGCTTTCAAAGCCGTGACTGGTTCTTTGCAAAAGCCCAACGGTGGCTATTTATACCTGGATATGGATAAAACTAAAACTGTGCCCCTGATCAATAGTTTTGTATCATCTAACGCCGATACCATCACCATCCTGAATTCCATTCGTGGTATTGGTTTTACCGCCACTAGCCCCAATAAATCCACCAGTGAATTAGAGATGTTGTTAGCTCTCAAGCCGACTACAAAGTAGGACATTGGGCATCGGGCATTGGTTATTCTCCCCTGCTCCCCACTCCCCATTCCCCAGAATGTTTTTCAATTTGCATCTAGACTGGCCTCCAGCAACTATGTCATAAGTAGAAAAGGCTATTAAATGCAAACTGATTTATGACCGCTGCTGTAAAAACTAATCCTGGTTTAGCTTCCCGTTTGGTAAATGGCATACTGGCAATCCAGCCTTTAGCTAACCTAGCCAAGCATCAAGCTAGACAAATGATGATTAAACGCGCCGAGAGAATTGGTGTGCCTTGGATGCAAGAAGTGGAAACATTACAAGCGCGTGATTGGAAGGCTGATCTAGCTCAAGTAGAAAATCCTCAGCTTTCTTACCCAGAATACTATTTGCGGCCATTCCATGCCTACGAAGGTGGAGACCTCAGTTGGAAAGCCGCTTGGGAGCTAGAAGTTGCTGCTCGTACTGTCCATGCCGGAATTTGGCAGGATGCTGGAGCACAAGGAGATGCTAAACTGCGCCAAAGTTACCACGATATCCTCAAAGTGCAAATCCCCAATCAACCCCAAGACATCCTAGATTTGGCCTGCGGTGTGGGTTTGAGTACATTTACCATGCAAGAAATTTATCCCCATGCCAAAATTACAGGCTTGGACTTATCTCCCTACTTCTTAGCCGTTGCCAATTACCGCGCCCAACAACGCCAAGCTAAAATTAATTGGCTTCATGCTCAAGCGGAATCTACCGGGCTACCCGATGCCTCTTTTGATTTAGTTTCCATTTTCCTGATGTGCCACGAATTACCCCAGTCGGCAACCCGACAGATTTTAGCTGAAATGCGGCGCGTGCTGCGTCCAGGTGGCTATTTGGCAATCATGGATATGAATCCTAAATCTGAAGTTTACAAGAAAATGCCAGCCTACATTTTGACTTTGCTCAAAAGTACTGAACCGTATTTAGATGAATATTTTGCTTTGGACATTGAGCAAGCTATTGTTGAAGCGGGTTTCCAAACTCCCACTATCACCAACAACACCCACCGTCACCGTACAGCAATCGCTCAGGTGAGTGGTTGATTTATCTCTGTTGTTGTGGGCAGTAATACCACCCTTGCTGCTGCTAGGCTACTACTACTGTCGGGTGCCATTTGCCCCACCTCTGTTAAAGTTACTGATGTTCTTTATCATCGGGGCAATATCTGGGATCTTAGCCCTTAGCCTCGAATGGGTTTTTGAAACTGTAGCGAACTCTTTTGTAGACTGGCAACAGATCAAACGTTGGCTTCCTGGTATAGCCTTGCGGCAGCTTGTGGAGGTAGGCACAATTGAAGAAGGCTGCAAGTTGGCTGCGGTTTTTATCCCAACCTACTATCTGCAACGCAAATATCGATTACTTCACTCTACGGTTTTCCTCTTCACCATAGCCGTTGCCCTTGGATTCACTGCCGAAGAAAACTGGATTTACCTTTTCCACGATACCGGATCAATTTTTGAACGTACTATCGGCACGCCTGTCCATGCTATGTTCTCTGCGCCTTGGGGATATGCTTTAGGAATCTATATTTCCTCTAAAAATCGTTTAAATCAAGACAAGAAGTTTATTTTTAGGGCTTGGCTAAATTCTGTAATCTGTCATGCCCTAGTGAATGTCCTATCTAGTGCTTGGGGCTACTCATTACCCCTACGTTTCCTGAGTTATGGTTTATTTCCATTTTTGTTGTGGATGTTTTGGCGACTGGAACAATTACTGCGAAAAGTGCAAGGTAAACCTGTAATTACCCTGATTTGGGACCGTAAACCCCAGCGCCGTTACTGGCAGAGGAGTTTAGTGCTGTTTGCCCTCGTGCTGGGTGGAAATGCTATTTTTGGTCTGTTTCTCTTAGTCAGGACTGTTAGTCCTTTGAGTCCGTCAAAGCTTTTTGACACTTATATTTTGTGGTTTATATTTAGTCGCTTTTTACTAAATCTCTTTTTTGGAGTTTTAGCTTGGGGCATTTATCGCTATTTGCGACATTCCGCCCGTCGTCGGTATTTTTAACTAAAACGCCCTGTGAACAGGGCATTGGGATGATATAAATTCCCTATGTCCTATGCCGAAATTTTAAATTAGCTAAACTCGTGCTAGTAGTGGCTGATTCACAGATGCACTGGCTGAATTTGATTCTGACTCAGTACAGTAGATTTCACAGGAGTTATTAGGACTTTCAATCAGCTTCACTTTGTAAAGTTTAGCTCCCAATTCCTGAATAGGCGATCGCACTAAATTACTAATGTAAAGTGCGATATTCTCAGCAGTGGGAACAACTTCGGCAAAGTAGGGAATATCTTTGTTTAAAAAGGTGTGATCGAATGGCTCTACCACATAATCTTCTACCACTTGATTCAGCGCACCTAAATCAATAATCATGCCAGTACGCGGATCAATTTTACCTTTGACAGTGACTTCTAGATGATAATTGTGTCCGTGACCGTTGGGACGAGCGCATTTACCATAAATCTCAGTGTTTTCTTCGTTACTGAGGTTAGGATGAGCTAGCCGATGGGCGGCGCTAAAGTGAGTACTGATGGTGAGGTAGGCTTCCATTGCGTTTCCCATATAATCTGCCCAAAGTTCAGGATGTTCAAATAACTGCACACGGGCTAGAGGCAAATGGGGTGCTAACCGCTGCCAGATAATCCGTGCAATATTCTCAGTGGTGGGCAGAGTTTGTTGAAATTCTGCCCACACATCGTTGAGATAAGAGAAGTCCAATTGACTGGTAACTTCCCGTTTAATTACGTGTTTCACATCAGACAAGTTCAGCACCATGCCATATTCATCCAATTCCCCGGCTAGGGAGATAAATAAGACATAGTTATGCCCGTGTCCCGGAAATCTAAATCCAGCACCAAATTTTTCAATATTCTCGGCTTCACTCAGTTCTGGCAACCAATAACGATGACTTGCTGAAAACTGGGCGCGGCGATTAACAATACATTGCATGAGTACACTGGGAGCAGAATTTAAAATTTCTTAATCTTTTTCTGTTTCCAGCATAAACTAATTCCTAAGTTATGTGTCATTCGTCCTTAGTCATTAGTCATCCATAAAAATTGACCCATACCCCATACCCAATGCCCAATGACTATGTAACAGACGCTTGTGCCTCACAGTGTAATCCCGTAGCTATGCGGAATAGTTCTTGACCTGTGTGCAAATAACGCTCATCGTAGCTCAAAGGAAAATAAGCCAACTCTTCGAGTCCATCTGCTACTTGATCGAGGCTGTAGTAAAGGTGAGCGGCTGTTCTTGCTAGGCTAGGCGGATTCGGCAGGGAACGAAAAGTAATTTGTGCCTGCTTGAGGTCATCTCGACAGGTTTGTAAGTATTCCTGAAATTCATCTAACAACTGATCATCAAAGGGATCAGCCGCTAATTGATCCATTTGTTCTTCTAACGAATAAAGAATAGTACAAAGCAAGCGATTAACTGGTTGGTAAACTTGGCGCAGCCATTCTTCAACTTGCTCGTCAACATCGCGTCCGGTTTTTCGTCTTCTCTGGTAATGCTGTTGGGTTGATGCTGTACGCTGTTGGCGATCGCTATTTAATTTTTGGGAGTCATCTTGCAGTTCTTGGTCATAATTGCGGCGATTTTGGTTGTCGCCTAAGACCTCATAAGCTGCATTGATGCGGATAATCTGCTCGCGATCGGCTGTTTCCTGATTAGTGTCAGGATGAAACAACTTAACCAAGCGGCGATAAGCTTCCTTAATCTCCGCAAGGCTGGCACTTGGACTAACTTTGAGAGTTTCGTAATGGTTAGAAACGTGGTTATAATTGACCATTAATTCAATGTATCGTTAACTAACGCTAGCGGTTAACCTTGCCTCTAGGTCTTGGAACAACGGTGTACTCAAATACCTCTCACCAAAACTCGGCTGAATCATCACAATTAAACGTCCTTTGTTTTCTTGACGTTGGCCTACGCGAATTGCTGCACATAAAGCGGCACCACTGGAAATGCCAGATAGTAGCCCTTCTTCTTTTGCCAAACGGCGACTGTAGGCGATCGCTTCTTCATCGGTGACGGTAATCACTTCATCAATTAATTTTATCTTTAATACTTGGGGAATAAACCCAGCACCAATCCCCTGGATTTTGTGGGGGCCTGGTCGTCCTCCAGATAAAACTGGGCTATTGGCTGGTTCAACAGCGATCGCCTTGGAATTAGGCTTGCGTGCTTTAATCACTTCTGCTACACCAGTGATCGTACCACCTGTACCGACTCCTGCCACAATTATATCTACTTGTCCATCAGTATCTTCCCAGATTTCAAGTGCAGTAGTTTCCCGATGCACTTTTGCATTGGCTGGATTGCGGAACTGTTGCAACATATAGGTATTTGGTGTAGTATTGACAATCTGCTGCGCTCGCCCAATTGCCCCACTCATGCCTTCCATTCCTGGTGTTAGTTCCAGTTCTGCCCCATAAGCCCGCAACATTGCCCGACGCTCTCCACTCATCGTCTCTGGCATTGTCAAAATTAATCGATAACCCTTAGCTGCTGCTGCCATTGCTAAGGCAATTCCTGTGTTTCCAGAGGTGGGTTCTACCAATACTGTCTTAAGAGGAGTAATCAGCCCCTCCTCCTCTGCGGCGTTAATCATACTCACCCCAATTCGGTCTTTAACTGATGCCGATGGGTTCATACTTTCCAGTTTCACTACAATTTCCGCAACACATCCTTCTGCTTGAGGAATGCGGTTCAACCGCACTAGGGGTGTACGACCAACCAGTTCTGTAATGTTACGAGCTATTCGCATAATTTAGTCCTTAGTTATTAATTGTTAGTTATTAGTCATTTGTCATTAGTCATCAACAAATGACCAATGACAAATGACTAATGACAAATGACTCTTGACTAAATGTAGTACATGATATCCAATTGCCGCCGCGAATCTCGTTTTTCACAAAGATCCTGGAGCGTATATTTTTGTAACACTGAATTTGCCGCGCGACTTGCTTCTTGCCAAATTTCTTCTATAACTGAACTGTCTACCGTTTTGGAATGAACGTTTTCTTCACCAGCCCTCGCCTCTAACCCTTCTAAACATTCCAAAATCTCAAAAAGGATGATTTTCCGGGGTTCTCGCGTTAACAGATAGCCACCTTTTGAACCACGCTGACTTTTGACTATACCGCCACGCCTCAAGGTTGCTAGTAGCTGTTCCAGATAGCGATCGGGTATGTTTTGTTGGGCTGCAATTTGTCGAATTTGCAGCGGTTCGCCACTTTCGTAATGAGCGGCCATCTCTAATAAGGCCAGAATTGCGTATTCCGATTTACAGGATAGTTCCACAAGCTGCAATAAGTTAGGGATTAGGAATTAGGAGTTAGGAGTTGAGAGTCATTCAATTTGAATTTGAGATTTTTCCTTCAATCTAAAATCCCAAATTCGTCTTGGAAAGTCTAAAATTATTGGCAGAGTTAAAATATTACGCAATATGTAACTTTATCCAGCCAACCGTTATTAGAAAAGCTCGCTCAGAAAAAGTTGCTCACGGCGTAAGTCAGTTTTAAAGTGGGCATTACAATGACCACCCTACTCTGATCTATTTATATAAAACCCCCCATAACTCATAACTCCTAACTTTTCTAGTATACTCCGGTGAAATACTGGGGTTTATCCATTACTGTTACTAAAAACAAAAAGCCCCGCCTGATGGCGGGGAGAAATAGAGTTCAAAATTGTCAGTGGATAGTCAACACTCTAGAAGGTGAAAGTTGTTCTGAGCGTACCGATAATCGCATCATCGTTATTGCTGTTTTGACCAGGAGAGGTCAACCAAATTACGCCAGGGGTAACAGAGATGTTATCTGACACACGATACTTGTAGAAGCCTTCAAAGTGATAAGGTATATCATTACCAGCAAAACCTGGGCGGTTAAAGGCATAGGGTTCTGCACCAGCAAATACACCTAAAACGTTACCCTTTTTACCGAAATCAGGTAAGGCTACCCCAACACCATAGCTCCAAGCTTCATAATCATCACCTGCACCGAAGCCGGTGACATCGTGATAAGAGACGAAGCCACTAACTGACAGCTTGTCGCTAGGTCTAAACGCAGCCGACACACCATAGGAATTACTTGAAGATGCATTTGTGGTACTTAAAGCGTTAGCTTGTCCAGTACCTACTAAAACCTCTCCAAAACTGTTATCTGACGTGGAACCTGAGTTGAATAATAAACCACCTGCGGCACTATATCCGTGGACATAGGTAGCAGCTAAAGCCAAGCGATCGCCAACACTAAAGTTCAACTGTCCGAGAGCAGCATAGTCGCCGTTGGTCAGACCTGAACTAAGAGCAGGATTATTGGCTTCCGATGCCAAGTAACCCGCAGTGATTGAGCTATTTCCCAGGATACCGCCACCTTTACCAAGGGGTAGATTGAGTGCTATACCAGCACCGCCACCAATCCGATAGATGGGACTTTCAGAAGCAAAGGTAGATAAAGCGCCGTTACCGCCGTCAGTGTTATCGAAAAAGTAGGGGTTATTGACAGCAGCATAATGGCTGTGTCGTCCGCCACTAGCTGCGAGGTAAACTTGGGCTGGGCCTATAGGAGCTTCATAAGTCAAACGATCTATCTTGACACTGTTGTTACCAGTGCTACCGACTTCAAACGTTTGTGTGCCTTCAGCAGTATTGATAGCAGCACCACCATTATCCACTAGTGAAAAGGCTTGTGCATTACCAGCAGCAAGACGTGTGTGCAAAACGTCTCTACCAGTGAAGCTGGTTTGCAAGTCCAAACGTACCCGATCTTGGAAGACGGTATTGTTAGCATCACCAGTATTACCGCCAAACACATCAGTAACACCAAAAATGGCTTCACCGACTAGTTTTGTAGTAGTGGAGAACTGATTAGCTTCCAATTCAGCAGTCCGCGCTTCTAGGGAATCTACGCGACCGCGTAGGGTTGCCAATTCTGCGGAAAATTCTTCTTGCAACCGTTGCAAGGTAGCTAAATCTTGTTTAGTCACCAAGTCAGCTGTTGCTGTGGCAATCAATTCGTTAACCCGATCCAAACAGGCATTCAAGCCGGCAGCAAATTCATAACGGGTCAAAGCACGATTACCGCGATAAGTGGCATTCGGATAACCTGCAATACAACCATAGCGCTCAACCAAGGACTGCAATGCTTGGAATGCCCAGTCGGTGGGTTGTACATCGGAAAACTGAGAAACCGATGTTACTTGAGACTGAGAGTTATTTTGGTTGCCTTCGTTGCTGTAGCGATTAACTTGATCTATCGTTGTTTGAGCCAATATTTCTGGCTGTTGGGCAACTTCAGTTACACCTGCTTGTTTAGCTGGTGATACTGTAGTTGTGCTTGGAGCCGCCATTGCTGTTGTCGAAACTAACAATGTTGCTCCCAAAACTGCTGGGCTAACCACTAAGGATTTCCATAAGAGATTAGACATCTTTCCTTTACTCCTCACACCTTGTTTAGATAATTGGCTTCGTTGCACCTAATTCTCAAAAATGCGACATCTCATTGAAACCTTTGGATGAAGCATAGTAGCCACTACTACAATTTTAGTTTTTGCAAAGCTAATAAACGATTAACTTGGGGTTAAAAACTTATGTGATTAACTTATGCAAAAACATATCTTTATATCATAACATTATAAAACATCTGATCTAGATGGCAAGATTGAAGCGATCGCCTTAATAACTGTCACACATACTTATCTAAATATCTAAGCAGGGAGTATGGTTTAGGTCATTCGCTCCCTAATTGGCTAAATTGCTACAACCTTTAGACACTTAGCAGTTTGTCATAAAAAATCACTTCTTGCACTTAGCCCTAGTATAAATCTCACGCCAATTAGAACACACTGGCTCGGCTATACAAAGCGTAGGCAAAGCCTTTCCGCAGGGTAAGTAATACCATATTTGGGATTTTGGATTGGGAACGCGAGTACGTCTCGTACCGAAAGACTTATTGGTAATCGCTTTGAGTGTTCCATCTGTCGTAATCATTGTTCAAATTGGTATAACCAAAAATCAATCAAACCATGTTATGCCATATAAATTTCATTAAATTGGATCGTAGTAAGCGGCTCCAGTCCTGAGAATAAGCCTGGCGCCGCTTACTACAATCCTTTAATATAATTCACGCTTACCTCCTTAGTCCGTATCGCGGTGACTTCCAGTCGTCTGGTGCAAGATGTTAGAAAAAATTACTTAGTTGATTTCGGAAATCGCCCGTGCTACATCAAAGTCTGGCTGCGTCAACCCGCCTGCATCATGTGTTGTAAGTATAATCTTCACTTTGTTATAGGAAATCTCTATATCTGGATGATGTCCTGCTGATTCAGCCGGCTCCACCAGCTTATTGACAAACTCAATTGCTTGAATAAAATCTTTGAATGTGCGGGTAATGTGCAACTTGGAGTCTTCAACAGTCCAATCTGACAGAACCTTTGCCTGCTCTTGAATTTCCGCTTCGGTTAGTAGTTGTGCCATATCAAAAAATTCCTACTTATATATTTGTTACATTTTGCATCTAACAAAGGCAAACCCCTTTTGTTCTCCAGAGAGAAAGTATGGGAGCATAGACTAAGGCATAATGCGTGTGTGTATATTTAAAATGAGACTTGGTAGATAGACGCTATTGCTCACATCTAGTCAAACTCCAAGGTTTAATGGAAGATATTTTTCTTTTTAAAAAACTTAAATGCATTGGCTTTGCCCGCACTTCTCTACGAGACGCTGCGCGTAGCTTGCTTCCACGTTCGCGTAGCGTGCCGTAGGGAAGTAGTACGACAAAGCTCAGTTACCACCGCAGCCATCGCCATCTAAATTTTCAAAAGTAACTAATAAAAATCACCCCTAAAAAACTATCCGCTCTGATTTAGATCAGATGATCTAAATCAGAGCGGTCTAGCGGGTCTTCAGGTTGCAACCAGACTGCCGGAAGGAACTCCGAGCTTGCCTAGCTACTTGAGCTAACTTAGTATCTCAAAGATGACTAAGGCTAACTTTTAGAGAACAGCCCCGGCACACAGCCGGCTAACTGCAACCTGATGACCCATGGATGTACTACTTTCTATCATGGGCATCACCTCCTTATTGCCTAAGCGGTCTTAGTTTCAAAAGGGCAGAGGATTTACTCTGGGTTAATAACCTTTACCTAAGATAACACATAATTTAGAGATATTAACGATATACAGAAAAAATCTCCCACCTTTTGGTGAGAGATCGCTAGAGAATGGGGAATATAGACACTTTATTGGATTCTCACAAGGAGATTATTTAATCCGGATGGTGTCAAATTTTCGGCAATCACACCCCTAATTCAGGGTATGCTCGGTTTTTAATTCTTAGAGAGCGTTACCGCGAGGTAGAACTTCCTCAGGGAATACAAATTGTTCGTGGGGTTGATCTTGAGGAGCCATCCAAGCGCGGATACCCTCGTTCAGCAAAATGTTTTTGGTATAGAAGGTTTCAAACTCTGGGTCTTCCGCCGCCCGTAATTCTTGGGAGACGAAATCATAAGCCCGCAGGTTGAGTGCTAAACCGACGATGCCGACGGCGCTCATCCACAAACCTGTGACTGGCACGAACAACATGAAGAAGTGCAACCAGCGCTTGTTAGAGAAAGCAATCCCGAAAATCTGTGACCAGAAACGGTTTGCCGTCACCATTGAGTAGGTTTCTTCCGACTGGGTGGGATTGAAGGCGCGGAAGGTGTTAGCACCATCACCGTCTTCAAACAAGGTATTTTCGACTGTCGCTCCATGAATGGCGCACAATAAAGCACCACCCAATACACCCGCAACACCCATCATGTGGAAGGGGTTGAGTGTCCAGTTGTGGAAGCCTTGCAGGAATAGCAGGAATCGGAAAATTGCCGCTACGCCAAAGCTGGGTGCAAAGAACCAGCTTGATTGTCCCAAGGGGTACATCAGGAATACGCTGACGAATACTGCAATCGGGGCAGAGAAGGCGAGGGCGTTGTAAGGACGGATACCTACTAGACGCGCAATTTCAAATTGCCGCAACATGAAGCCAATCAAACCGAAGGCTCCGTGTAGGGCCACAAATGGCCACAAGCCACCCAATTGGAACCAACGGGTGAGGTCGCCTTGGGCTTCTGGGCCCCACAACAGCAATAGGGAATGTCCCATGCTGTCGGCGGGGGTGGATACTGCCACTGTCAGGAAGTTAGCACCTTCTAGGTAGGAGGAGGCTAATCCGTGGGTGTACCAAGAGGTGACGAAGGTTGTGCCGGTCAGCCAACCGCCTAGTGCTAGGAAGGCGCAGGGAAATAATAGTATCCCTGACCAACCTACGAATACGAAGCGATCGCGCTTGAGCCAGTCGTCTAGAACGTCAAACCACCCTCTACTGGGGGCACGTCCAACTGCGATGGTCATTAGAGCAAATCTCCAAATGTTTATAAGTACAGGTTGTATCTGTATTATAGATGGCTATATAAAAGCCCTCCATAAGCAGAAAGTTAACCGGGTTGTTAACCAAGTTTACAATTTTTTACACACCTTTAATAATATTAGGTGTAAATCGCTAATTTTTCTAGGGGATTTGTCATAAAAATTAATTTTTGATCCAGAAGAGGTAGATAAGACAGGGGGAGCAGAGGGGAAAGAGGTAATTTTAATTCTCCCCCTTGCCCCCTGCTCCCTGCCCCTCTGCCTCTTCCAATGCCCATTTCCCTAGAATCAGTCAGCTGACGCTAAAATGAGTCCTACAGTTAAATTTGATTATTGCTAAATGTTTACCATCGATTTAAGCATCAGAAACACTGCTTTCCCGATCTCAGTACAACGTAAGTCAGCAGAGGATGCTGAGGCTGTCTATCAGCTAATTTTGGCAGCAATCCGTTCTGGGAACCCTGACATTGTAGAACTCAAGTGCGAGGGCAAGACAGAGAAAAAAATTGCTGTCCGCGCTAGTGAAATTTCTGGGGTGCAGATTTTTCAGAAAGATGGTACAACCCCTGGCGGTGCCAGACCACCTGGCTTTTTCGCTGTAGCTGCTGAGTAACCAAGGTTGACAAATGGCTCAAGTGGGCATTGAGGTCAAGGATTTAAATTTCAGTTGGCCTAATGGAGAGAAAGTTATCGAATCTTGCTCTTTAGAAGTACCCAAGGGTGAGTTTTGGATGCTCTTGGGTACAAATGGGAGTGGGAAATCAACGTTACTTAGGCTGCTGGCGGGGTTATTAGCTCCTGAATCGGGCGAAATTCGGGTTTTGCACCCCGTTGGCTTTGTCTTCCAAAATCCGGATCATCAACTGGTGATGCCAACGGTTGGTGCTGATGTGGCTTTTGGATTGGTGGAAGAAAAGTTACCACCTGCTGCTACCAGAGCAAGAGTTGAGGAGGCGCTAGGGGCGGTGAATTTGCTTACCCTCCAACGACGGCCTATCTATGCACTCTCTGGGGGACAGAAACAGCGAGTCGCGATCGCTGGTGCGATCGCCCGTCGCTGTGAAGTCTTATTATTAGATGAACCCACTGCCTTACTAGATCCAGATAGTCAGTTGGATTTAGTTGCTGGTGTCCGTCGCCTTGTCAAAAGTCGAGGTATTACAGCCCTGTGGGTGACACATCGATTAGATGAGTTAAATTACTGTGACGGCGCTTTCTTGCTAGAAAAAGGCTCTCTGGTAGATAGGGGTGAAGCCCAACGCCTCAAACAGCGTCTGATGGAGGTAAACAGCGAAGCCTCCTAATTGAGTGCTGAGTGCTGAGTAAAATTCATTGCACGGGCTAAACCCTACGTATCCGCTAACAGCACTCCTGAACACTACTAAAAAAGAACTGCAACGCGCCTTTTAAACAAAGGCGCGTTTTAAGTTGGTGCGTCTGTCTGAGGTTGGAGTTTTGTGAGGCTGCCGTATTTTTTATTCTGTGTAGCATAGTGTTACAGACTATGCATCAATTATTATAAAACTTATGAATGAATTTTGTTAACTCTAGAAAATTGTGATTAAAAACCATGCCCCGTTCCTTACTCCAAGCCGTTTTGTTAGTGGACGGCTACAATATCATAGGCGCTTGGCCTTGCCTTAAAAAAACGCGTGATAGCGTTGGATTAGAGGCAGCACGGGGCGAACTTGTGGAAGCGATGACTGGTTATAGTGCGTTTCAAGGTTACACAACTCAGATAGTTTTTGATGCCCAATATCAGAACACCTCTAGTAATAAAGAAATGATTACTGAGCTTTTATCTGTTTATTACACTGATTTTGGGCAAACAGCAGATACTTATATTGAAAAATCCTGCGCTTCTTTTCGCCAGCAAATAGCCCAATCTTTGATTTCTCGTGTGATTGTTGCTACATCAGATCGGGCACAGCAGTTGATGATCCAAGGGTATGGGGCTGAATGGTTGTCGGCACCACAACTCTGTATGGAAGTGGAAACCACCGTTTGCCGAATGCGACAAAAGTATCATACGCGCAAACAATCGAAGAGTAGGTTTTTAGCTAATGCCATTGATGCTAAGGCGCGACAGCGTTTAGCTGAATTACGAATGGGATTACAGTAGATATTTAGTATTTAACAGTCTCTGCTTAAGTTCCTGAATAGATTTTGGCTGCAAAAATTCTCTAAATTAACTATCTAAAAAAAATATTGGCGAAAGTACTTGCCAAATACTATTTTTAGCCCTAAGATTATAAATCGTGAGTGGTCCTCAGTAGCTCAGTGGTAGAGCGATCGACTGTTAATCGATTGGTCGCTGGTTCGAATCCAGCCTGGGGAGTTTATCAATTTTGGATTTTAAATTTTGGATTCTAGATTATCCGTCAGAGATTTATGGTCGCTTGACTCGACTGTGACTTTTCTGAATCATTGGTCTTTTGGTGCTTGTCCGAAACAAGTGCTGGAATTTCAACAAGGATTGCGTAGACGCATTCGCAAAGCGTCTCGTAGAGAAGCGGCTTGTCGTTAGACATCGCATCAACGGTCTGTTTTGCACTTGTAGCAGTCAACATTGGCCCATTTGCCAAATAGATATTTTCTCAAATACCACGTTTAAGGCAAGAGACGCGGTAAATCGCCTAAGGCAAGAGACGCGATAAATCGCCGTCTCTACAAATCGGTACGGCGATTTATCGCGTCTTTGCGATCTGTAAAGACATTATGGGACTAGTGGTATTGTTTTAAGTGATTGCACTTAAATTGCTGAAACTAGGATAACGCTTTACATGACTTCTGGAGCGCTGCCTGCCAATCCTTTTGTGGCTGCGGGGATGATTGAAGATCCCAGGCTGTTTGTCGGTCGTAAGGATGAACTAAATGCGATCGCATCTCGGAATGAAGGGCGATCAGCCTACAAGTATTAATATAGTTGGTGACAAGCACATTGGTAAATCTTCGTTGCTGTATTATTTCCTTCGGACTTGGGAGCAGCGAGTATTACAAAACACCAATCGTTATGTGGTTGTTTACTTACCGTTACGGGGTGTAGATTGCCAAACTGAAACGGGTTTCTATGAGGCTGTAGCCGAAGGTTTACTGAATCACGTTCCAGGATGGCAACTACAACTACAAAATCCTTGGAAGAGTAAACTGCTGAATCGTCAAGCATTTTCAGATGCGGTGAAGGAATGGAAACAGCAAGGAAAGCTACCTGTTCTCTGTCTGGATGATTTTGAAAGCCTTTTGAAATATCCTGATAAATTCGATAATGGATTTTATGACAATTTGCGATCGCTGATGGATAGCAACGCCTTGACGCTAGTGGTGGCTTTCTGTGCAATATAATATGTTTTGAATTTAACTTCTAATTTTTAGGTACGTATATACACATCTGATATTAGTGGTTTCTTCATCCATTGAGATGTATTGTGTTTTCGTCTGCGATCCGCACACCATCAAGCCAGAGGCTTATCGTCCCCGTGGTCGGATATGATTGAGTTGTAGTTGTGTACACCCACAAATCCAGAACTTTAAAAAGAATTTGCAGAAATATGAATTCACTCGAACCAAGCATAAGTACTGAAGTCCCTGCATCTGATGTTATGCTCCAGATGATTTCTGGCTTTTGGGTGTCACGGGCAATCCACGCTGCTGCTAAACTTGGTATTGCTGACTACCTTAAGGAACAGCCAAAGACAGTAGAGGAACTAGCTGCAATCACTGATACTCACATGCCATCTTTGTACAGATTACTGCGTGCGCTTGCTAGTGTGGGTATATTTGCTGAAGATGACCATCATCGATTTGGCTTAACACCCTTGGCTGCGACGTTACAAACGGATGTTCCTGGTTCAATGCGTTTTTTTGCCATTTCTGAACTGGGACAAGCGCACTACTTAGGCTGGGATAACCTGCTGCATAGCATCAAAACTGGTGAGATTGCGTTTGACCACATCGCTGGAATGAGTGTTTGGGATCATTACCTTAAAAACTCCGAAGCTGGCAAGTTGTTTAACTGCGCCATGACAAGTCTAACAGCTTTTGTTTTGGAAGCAATTATTTGCAGTTATGACTTCTCAGCATTCAACACTGTTGTTGATGTCGGAGGAGGTCAGGGTAGTTTGGTGACTAGCATCCTTAAAGCTTATCCGACTGTTAAAGGCATTGTCTTTGATATACCAACGGTGATAGAAGAAGCAAAATCTCACCTGCAAGCACAAGGTTTTGCAGATCGCTGCACGGTAGTGTCGGGGGACTTCTTTGAGTCAGTAACAGCAGGTGGTGATGCTTACCTTCTCAAGCACATCATTCATGACTGGGATGAGGAAAAAGCGATCGCTATTCTCAAAAACTGTCATCAGGCAATGTCACAGGATGCTACACTCCTACTGTTTGAGACAATAGTTCCTCCTGGGAATGCATCTTCTTTTAGTAAGTTGTTTGACCTCAATATGCTAGTTATGACTGGTGGACGCGAACGCACAGAGGAGGAATATCAAGTGCTACTGCTTCATGCTGGCTTCCAACTTACCCAAGTTATTCCAACCCTGTCACCAATTAGCGTTATTGAGGCGCTAAAAATTTAAAGGATTGGCTGAAAATTTAGCTCAACAAATTATCGAAGCTGCACGGCGATTACCCCGCAAAGTATACTTACCTAATCCAGATTCCCTAAGCAAAGAGTTTACCCACTTTCAAAAACATGGGTGTAGGGCAATACTGTTCGGTTAAGGCAAGAGACGCGATGAATCGCCGTCTCTACAATAATCAGTTTTTCGTTTTGACAGTAATTTATCGCGTCTTTGTGATGATTTATCGCATCTTTACGATCTAGAATTTCCATCAAAAAACCTTAACCGACCCGTATTGGGGTATAGTCAAGAACAAAGTTTTCATCGTTATCGTCGCGATCAACATCGCTACAAACATAACCGATACTGCTACAGGGAAGGCAGAAGCTGCTACAGGGAAGGCAGAAGTTGCTATAGGGAAGAGGTATGTCAATACGGTTCGGATAAGACTTGATCCCCCCAACCCCCCTTAAAAAGGGGGGGCTAAGAATAGCTCTATTTCCCCCTTTTTAAGGGGGACTAAGGGGGATCTTTAAGGACTATGCACCTTAACCGAACCGTATTGAGAGGTATGTTGCTACCGTCACAACTTTGTACTGTAGTAGCTTTTTAAATTCAACTTAGGTGATTTCTAGCGAAGAAAATACCAATGCTGACGAGTTTCGACTCCGCTCAACTCTCGACTATGAAGTTGGTTGAGCAAACTTGTACTGAGCGCAGTTGAAGTAGTCGAAACCAACGGCTGGGGTAAATTCATTAATGGAATTCACCTTAACTATGAAATATCACACTCAGTAAAGGCAGGAACGCCAGCAAAAAGCCATGCCAGGATTGCAATTGAGCTTCTGGGGTTGCTTGCGGTGGTGCTAATAAAGCTTCTACTCTTTGTTCTAAACGATCTGCACCAGAGGAACCTAATGCAGCACAGCAAATTTCTGATAAGACGGGGCCGCTACTAACTACTAATAAAAGTGATTCCGCTAACACCAGAGGGTCTACCTGCAATGCTGCATAACCGTCGGCACGGAGTTCGCGCAGACCTAACAGTTCTTCCCACAAAGGCTCTGTATTCGGCAACCATGCAGTGCAAGAACGTACCCAACCCAGCCAGAAAAACCAGAACGTATCCCTATAATGGTGATGCCCTTGCTCATGGGCTAAGACGCTTTCTAAATGAGCGGGTGAGAGAGTTTGCACTAATCCTTGGCTAACCACTAGTTCTGGTTGCCAAAAACCAATTTGACCTGCAAATAACGCGCCCGTTTGCAGCAGTCTGGCTCGTCTATCGCCAACATTCACTAAAGGACAGTTACGGGCAGATTCTACAGACTGCCAACCCTGGAAGGCAAGTTTAATGCATGAAATGGCAAAAAATGCTAAATAAATTAATGCTAGTAAATAGCTAATTGAGCCTGTATACATCCCGCCCATTTGTCCTTGAGGCCCCATGAACAGCACAGCGATCGCAGTCATGAAAATTAGCAAGGGGGGGAAGAGAAACAAAAATAGCGATCGCCGCCACCGCAGACTCCAACTTCCTTGGGGTTGATTCCAAGCGGATCTTAACCACCAGGCGACTGCCAAAGCATTTAAAATCATCATCAGATGCATCATTGTTCCTCCCTGGCTTGGCGTGCAGATTGAATACGTTTGGCGATCGCTGCTATTTGCTCACTAGCTGCTTCATCCAGACTATCAGCAAAGGCAGCAACAACATCGGGGTTTCCCACCGCTAAAAATCGCTGTAACTGTTCGTGAGCTTTGATGACATCTGATTGTTGCTTACTCAGCATTGGCCGCCAATAGAATGCCCGCTCTTTCTTGTCGCAAGCCAGCCAACCTTTATCAGTGAGGCGACGTAAGACGGTGGTTACAGAAGTATACGCTAATTCGCGGTTGGGATCAGCGAGGATGCGATCGTGTACATCCTTGACTGTAGCTGAACCAAGTTCCCAGATGATATTTAAAATTTCCGCTTCCAACGGGCCTAAAGATAGTTGTTTAGGGCGGTAGTCGGGTAAAGGTGCCATAGCAATTTCAATGGGGAGTGGGGAGTGGGAGAGACACGATTAATTGCCTCTGTACTGGGGAGTAGGGAATGAGTAAATATTTGTCCCTTTGGGCTGTAGCCTTATAACTGTAACTTTTTCCCCATTTAGAAAGTCTGTTCTTGTTTTAGATTACAAGATAGTGCAGCAAGTCTGAAAGTCTAACAGCATAAAATGCGCTTTTTGAGTATTTATTAGGGATTGAAAAGAGGCAGAGGTGCAAAGGAGCAGAGGGCAGAGGGAAAAACTTACTGCAACTTCTTCGGTCACTGAGCGACTTGCCTTGACTTGTGCCGAGCGGAGCTGAGGTAGCCAAGTCGAAAGGAGCCGAAGTGCTGCTCTCCAGACCCACCCCATCTATGTATTGGATAAGATACATTTTGTATTTTGATGATAAAAAATTTTCCTGGAGCAATTGTGACTATAGTTAGTGACATCAACTAGGTAGAATGTTATTTGCGGCAGTAGTATTAAAGCAGGTGTATCCAGCGCGTGAAGCTATTCGTATACCACACTCCTGAATTGACTCCAACGGATGAAGCGCCAGAATGTGCGATCGCAGTCGATGTCTTGCGAGCCACTAGCACAATTGCGACAGTTTTGGCAGCTGGAGGCGAAGCTGTACAAGTATTCAGCGATTTAGATCAGTTAATTGAAGTTAGCGAAAAATGGCCTCTTGAAAAACGTCTGCGGGCTGGAGAACGCGGCGGTGCGAAAGTAGCTGGCTTTGAGTTGGGTAACTCTCCCCTCGACTGCACACCTGAATTAGTGCAGGGGAGGCGTTTGTTTATCAGTACCACAAATGGCACCCGTGCTTTACAACGGGTGCAAGACTCCCCAAATGTATTAGCAGCAGCCTTGATTAACCGGGCGGCGGTGGTGCAATTTCTCCGAGAGTTGCAACCAGAGACAGTATGGATTGTCGGTTCTGGTTGGGAAGGCAGTTTTTCTTTAGAGGATACAGTTTGTGCAGGTGCGATCGCTCATAGTCTTGTGCAGCAAACCCAGTTGTCACCAGAAGAACTCGCTGGTAATGATGAAGTAATTAATGCGATCGCTCTTTACTCTCAGTGGCAAGATAACTTATTGGGATTACTTCACCAAGCTAGTCACGGTCAACGATTGTTGCGTCTTGACTGTCAAGAAGATTTAAAATATTGTTCTCAAACTGATATTTTAGATGTCTTGCCAATACAACATGAGACGGGAGTTTTAAAAAGTCAAAGGAAATAGGGAGTGAGGACTGGGGGAGGAAGAATTTTAGATTTTGGATTTTAGATTGAAATTTAATCCAAAATTTAAAATCCAAAATCCAAAATTGAATTGCCCTATGCCCTATGCCCACTCTTGAAATCTGTGAGCATTTGTCGGAGTCTTTGTCGCCAATGGGGAGGATAAGTCCCTAGAATGGCTGAAATTTTTCCACAAGCAAGGACGGAATAGGCAGGGCGACGGGCTGGCGTCGGATATTCAGCAGTTGTAATCGGGACAATACGTTCAACTTTTAAAGGGAAGCCCAGCTGTTGGGCTTCTTCAAAAATGGCAACAGCAAAGTCATACCAGCTAGCAACGCCGCTATTAGTGTAGTGATAAGTGCCGCTAATTTTTGGGGTTAACTGAGGAATCATCTGGGCTATGACTGTGGCTATATCTTGCGCCCAAGTCGGGCTACCAATTTGATCGGCGACAACACGAAGTTCTTGGCGTTCTGCACCTAGTCGCAGCATGGTTTTGACAAAGTTACTTTTGCCAAAGGTTCCATAAACCCAAGCAGTACGGAGGATGAGGTGGTGGGCGCAAGTTGCCCGAATTGCTTCTTCTCCAGCAAGTTTCGTTTTACCATAGACACTCAAGGGATTAGTTGCATCGGTTTCCTGGTAAGGGCGATACCCATTACCATCAAAAACATAATCGGTCGAAATATGAATTAGAAAAGCTCCTAATTTTTGGCTTTCTTGGGCAATAATTAGGGGTGCAGTAGCATTAATAGCAGTAGCAAGTTCGGCTTCGCTTTCGGCTTTGTCTACAGCAGTGTAAGCAGCAGCGTTAATGATGATTTGCGGTTGGTTGGATCTGATAATGCTGCACAGAGTATCAGGCTGGGCAAGGTCTATTGTTGGGCGTGCCACTGAGATAATATCGCCATAGGATGGGAGTATTTGTTGCAGTTCCTTACCCACTTGACCGTTGCTACCAATCAGCAAAATTGATTTACTCATCCTAATTAGTTCTCGAACCTAACGCAATCATTAAGCTTAATCAAATACTTCAGCAGTTTTCAAAGGTTTCCCGGCTTGGTCTTTAGCTGATAAAATGGGTGGCGCACTCAGAGGCCAATCTATAGCTAAATCCGGATCGTTCCATAGAATTGTGCGATCGCTTTGAGGTGCGTAGTAATCTGTAGCTTTGTAGAGAACTTCGGCTATTTCTGAAAGCGCCAGAAAACCATGAGCAAAGCCTGGTGGTATCCACAGTAGGCGTTTGTTTTTAGCACTTAGTTCATAACCTACCCATTTACCAAACGTGGGTGAACTTTTTCTAATATCTAGGGCTACGTCAAAAATACTGCCAACAATCGCACGAATGAGTTTACCTTGGGGTTGTTGGATTTGATAGTGCAGCCCACGCAGGACGTTTTGTTTAGAGCAAGAGTGGTTATCTTGGACGAAGTTTGTAACAATCCCTATCTCTTGAGCGAATTTTTGGTGGTTGTAGGCTTCAAAAAAGAAACCGCGATCGTCTGCAAATACTTGGGGGTCAAGTTTTAGAACTTCGGGAATTTTGGTATGTACAATGCTCATTAATATTATTTATAGGATGTGCCGCAGTGTTCTGATTGTTAAATGAATTTCGCATTTATATTTTACAGGCACTGTGTTCCAACTTTGACGATGGTTTGTCCTCTTTTTAAGAAGTAAATCACGTTAGTTCAATTTGACAGTCATCGCCAATCAGAAATCGCAAGGCTTTGGGGCGACGGGGTGCAAGAATCAATTGTGCCCTTTGCCCAATCACACTATCGATAATGCGCTGATGAATTCCGGCGATTTTAGCACCTTCTAAAATAACACTGTGTTCTAAATCGGTATCAATGAGTGTGACATTGTTAGCAATGCTACTATAAGGGCCAATAAAGCAGTTTTCTAAATGACAATTGCTACCAATGACTACTGGCCCCCGAATTGTGCAGTTAATTACTTTAGATTTTGCACCGATTTGGACTCGCCCAATAATCTGACTTTGGGCATCAATTTCGCCCACAACTGATGCTGTCAGATAGGTATCGAGAATTAATCTATTAGCTTCTAGTAAGTCATCTTTTTTACCAGTATCTAGCCACCAACCTTTGAGATTATAGGCTAAAACTTGCTTTTCTTGATTAATGAGGTATTGAATGGCATCAGTGATTTCCAGTTCGCCTCTGGTGGAAGGTTGAATATTTGCGATCGCATCATAGATGAGGTGAGAAAAGAAATAAACCCCTACCAGTGCCAAATTTGAAGGCGGAACTTTGGGTTTTTCAATTAACTGTAATACCCGTCCTGTATCATCTACCTGAGCCACACCAAAGGCGCTAGGATTGGCAACCGAACGTAAGAGAATCAAAGCATCTGGCTGTTGTTGGCTAAATTGTTGCAGAAAGTAACGTAACTCACCTAATTGAATCAGGTTATCGCCCAAGTACATGACAAAAGGAGAATCTCCTAAAAACGGACGGGCGATTTGAACGGCATGAGCAAGTCCAAGTGGCTGGTCTTGTATGATGTAGGTGATGTTCGCTCCAAAGTATTCTCCATTTCCAGTTTTCGCTTGGACTTCTGCCCCAGTTTCCGGGCTGATGATGATGCCAATATCAGTAATACCAGCAGCGACCATTTCTTCAATGCCATACCATAAAACAGGTTTATTCGCAACTGGGACGAGTTGTTTTGCTCCGCTATAGGTGAGGGGACGTAGGCGTGTACCTTTTCCGCCAGAGAGAATTAGTGCTTTCATAAGGATTGAGGATTAATTACAAGTCATTAGTCAAGATAATCTGAAATCTGGACAAAATCCCAAATCCTGGCATCTAACATTCTGGCGTTAGATTATCTTTTATATGTAACGGGATAAAACTTCGACGGTTGCTTTTCCTGTTTTTTCCCAACTGAATTGTTGAGAGTGAGTGATACCTTGGCTAGAAAGGCGCGATCGCAATTCCAAATCAGTTGCAATAACCTGCATCGCCTCTGTAATTTCTCCGGTGTTGTAGGGATTGATTAGAATCGCTGCATCGCCAGCCACTTCTGGTAAGGAGGAGAGATTGGAGGTAATGACGGGAGTACCACAAGCCATTGCTTCGAGGACAGGTAAACCAAAGCCTTCCCAGAGACTGGGGAAAACCAGAGCGATCGCTTCATTGATTATTTTTGGTAATTCGCCATACGGTACATAGTCAAGGAACTTTACCTGATTAGTTATACCTAGTTTCTCTACTTGCGCTTTTAAAACTGGAGTATAACGGCGATCGCTTGGTCCTGCTAACCAAAGTTCATAGTCTTGACGGTTAGGCAGTGCGGCAAAGGCCGTAATTAAGCGTTCAGGATTTTTGTGAGGATTATGCCGTCCTAAATAGAGAAAATAATTTTGCGTTGGTAAATCCAAAAAACGAAACTTTTCGCTGTCGTATGCTAGTGGAATCGCAGTTATTTTGTCTTCGGTAACTCCCAAAAATTTCCTTAAATCTTCAGCAGTTGCCATTGAATCACAAATAACGTGCTTTGATTGTCTTATTACAGCACGAATATAATAGCTGCAATAAAGTCGCTGCGTTATAGAAAACCATTGTGGAAATCTTAAAGGAATTAAATCATGAACAGTAACGACATAAGAACAGGAAGAAAATAAAGGAGCCTCTGGGATAGGACAAAATAGTAATGTAGACTTCATCTGTCGATATAAATTTGGCAGTTTAAATTGCGTCCATAGCAGACGCTTTAAATGGCCTTTCATCCCAAAATCCGTCGTCATATCTGGTGGCGAATGATGAGATTTAATACCAGAAATTCCAATTGGACTTAATACATTAATGTCTAAGTTTTTTAGCTCTTTTAATAAATTAAAACTATAGCTTAACCAACCAGTAGGCTGTGCTGGGGCAAAAGATAAATTGACTAATATAGGCATAATAAAATTACTACATTATTAATTAGATACAGGTGCTTTGATAGCAGATTTTTTAGTTGTAAATAACAAGATGATAACTTTCAGACTATTAGGATTAGCTGTAGTTATAAATTCCCAAAAAAATTTATAGAAAAGATATATACGTAATAGTAATTGTTCCCAGCAAGGGCGATGTTTTTGATAATAATAAATCTGGCTACGTCTATATTCTATAGCCATTGTATTTGCAGCCTTTTGAATCGAGTATCCTTTCAAATGAATCAAAGATACATGAGGCGTGTAGATAATTTTATATCCTTGATTATGCGCTCTTTGGCATAAATCTGACTCTTCAAAATACATGAAAAAGTTTTCATCAAATCCACCTAATTCATCAAATAAACTTGAACGAATAAAAAAAGCAGCCCCTACAACAATATCGACCTCTTGAATTTCTTGGAATTTCTGCTCAATCAAATTTTGCTGAGAGATATTTTGATAAGCTTGGTGTATCTGACGAGCTTGATATTCACCTTGAATTCCTAATGCTGGTGAAATAGAAATTTGTAAACTACCATCTGAATTCAACAATTTTGGGCCAATAATTCCTACCTGTGGGTCTGCTTCCATCAACTTAATTAGATGCGGTAAAATATTACTAGTAAGTACCGTATCAGTATTTAATAAAAATAAGAATTCTCCACTAGCAAATTTTGCACCTGCATTATTTCCTGCTCCAAAGCCGCGATTTTCTTTCTGTTTAACTAGGCGAATTTGGGGGTAATTTTCTGCAACTAATTCAACACTACCATCGCTAGAAGCATTGTCCACAAGAATGATTTCATAGGTAGGTACATCAATAAATTTTTGTATAGATTTTAAACAATCTGGTAGAATTTCTGCTCCATTATAGTTAACTAAAATAACGGATACTGAGATAGGTTGCTGCTGGTTCATTTGTTTTGGATATTGCTCTTGGTCGCTTGAAATATGGGCAACACCTTGAAGATATAATTTTGAACTCGTTGAATATCGAATAAAATTTTAAAAATTAAAATTCGTAGTGCTATGCCTTCAGAACGATATCCTACTTTTAAACTTTGGTAACACAGCTTAAAAACAGCCCAACCAAAATCTAATCGCCGATCATCAAAAGGATTAGACCAGCTTGAGTCTAATTGTTGGTAAAATCTAGCCTGAAATGCTTTACTCAAGTTACAATGAATTAAATAGCTTTTACCTGTAATTCGATATTTTTTCCTGAACCACAGCATAAGTTCAGTGTAAAAATTGCCCGCATTTTGCATTGCTCCTACTGCATTGGAACTATGGAGCCTATAGCGGACTAAAGGTTGCCGAATATGGCCAATTTTACCTTTTTGAATTGCAACCAATGCTACCCACCAATCGTGATGCAAACCAACCTCATTTCCTTGTGGAAAGGGTAGAATATAAGTGAGTAGAGAAGTACAAAACAACAACGAGCATCCCGTTACCACATTGCGAAGCAGTAATAACTCCATCGTAGCTTTTTCAGGATTACGTCCTTCAAAATTCCAGGTAGAAGGATGGATTATTTCATCATAACTGTTGATAAGTTCCAGGTCAGAATGGACTAGAAGCATTTGTTCTGAGCGTAGTTTTGTTATCAATATTTCTAGCTTTTCTGTTTGCCAAATATCATCTTGATCTGAAAAGGCGATCGCTGTAATGCTAGGGTCTTGAACACAGTATTGCAAACCCCGTTCAAAATTATAATAATGTTTAAGATTATGGCTGTGAAAATGATAGATAAATCGTGAATCATTTTCAATAATTTTCTGGATTTCAGTTTGATATTCCGGCTTAGAGCAGTCATCAACAATATGACAAATCCAGTTTTGCCAAGTTTGGTTTTGAATTGACTTAATCTGTTTATAAAAATATTCAAGTTGAGGATTATAGGTTGCTAAAACAATGCCAATTTTTTCTTTATCCTGCATTTGAGTTAAATTTATAAGTTTGACACAAAAATTTTGACTAAACTAGTATTTTGGAAGGATTATTTAGTTAGTTTTAGATTAGTTTGTTTTATAGATGTTGAGCATAATAAATCTCCTCTAGTATCTGTCGAAGATTATACTTGCATTACCATGTTGGATAGTGAGAACTAAACACATCTGAAATGTACCGATGTCCAAAATTTCTAGATAAACTGATAATTTTAATTTCTGGATGTGAAAGTCTTAATTTTATTAAAATTTCAAGAGAGGCATCATAACTACCATCGTTGATAAAAATAACTTCACTGTTACCATCAATTTATCTGAGAACTTTGTGCAGTCGCTGCCATAGTTCTTATATAACTTCTTCTTCATTAAATATGGTAATTACAACTGAATATTTGATTTATTTTAACATTCTATCCCGGTTGCCTCCTGAGAGCAAATTGAGCGTAATGAAAAGGAGTATTGAGATTAAATTAATTATTGATTAATGACTATTTTATTAAGAGTTTATCATGTAATTATCACGCAACACTGATAATTTTAACTCAAATTTTCTTTGCCATTCAATTAGAAGTATCAAAGCAAAAATAAAGCGTTCTCGAATAATACCTTGCTGAAGATCAACCTTTACCATTTGACATATTTGGTTAATATCTAATCCTGGAAAGTGTATTCCAGCAAAATAATTATCGACTCCACCATAAGTCTCAAACCACTGTTTTAGCCAATTTGCCATAGGTAGTACAAACCCTTGTTTACGGCGCTGCATGATTTCCTTAGATAACCAACGCCCAGCCACGCGACGCAGAGCGATTTTGCTTATTTCGTTCGACATTCTCTCATGTTCTGGTAGATTTAGTCCAATTTCAACTAGTTGTGGCTGCAAAAATGGGGCACGTCCTTCTAAACTATGAGCCATTGCCATTCTGTCATATTTCACCAGCAAATCATCAGGTAGCCAAGTTGCCATGTCTGCACTACTGGCTTTTTGCAAAGGGTTTGCAGCAGAGTCTAGCCAAGATAGCAAGTCACGTTCCCAGTCATCCATTTCGGAACGCGATCGCCCCATAAGTTGTTCGCGCTGTGCTGCATCTGACAACAACGGAAACCCAGAAGGTGTGATTGGCAAAGGATTATGCACTAAACTTTGATATGATTCCGATGTGTCAGGCGATCGCACCAGTAATGCCTTAAGGCTGTTTTTCCAACTTTTTTTGGAGGCAAAACGATTATAGTAACTGTATCCGGCAAATATTTCATCTGCACCTTCTCCAGATAGCACCACAGTGACGTGTTGCTTTGCTTCTTTGCACAGCCAGTAAAGCGGTAGCATCGCTTGATCGCCAATTGGCTCATCCAAAGCAGCAGCTACCTGTGGGAGCAATTGGGCAAAGCTGTTGTCATCAAACATGAAATGATGATGATTACTGCCAATGGCTTGAGATACTTGCTGAGCATAAATACTTTCATCATGGTCTTTTGAGCAAAATCCCATAGAAAAGGTATCTATTTGGGGATTGTGCCGAGCGGCGATCGCTGCCACAATTGAACTGTCGAGTCCTCCTGAGAGAAAAACACCAACAGGTACATCAGCGATTAATCTTGACACAACAGCATTTTCTAGCTGTTTAGCTAATTCTTCATCAGATACGCGGCGTTGTTTATCAATGGGAATTTGATAGTAGCGAAATCTTTGTGGTACAGGGTTGTCTACCGAAATGCAAAGCCTTTCACCTGGTAATACTCGCTTAATATCTTTGAGAATCGTGCGATCGCCAGGGACAAAATGTAGCGCTAGATAGCGATCTAAACTCACAGGATCTATCTCGTTATTAACCCACGGCAATGCTGCCAAAGCTAACATATTTGAGCTATAAGCAAAACGCCCTTGGGCGTAGCAGTAAAAAAGTGGCTTTTCTCCAAAGCGATCTCTAGCAAGATGCAGCTCGCGACTTCTACGATCGAGAATGGCGATCGCATACATCCCGTCGATTTTTTCTAGCAGTCCTTCAATTCCCCATTGGGCAAAACCATGAGCCAAAACTTCTGTATCGCTGTTAGTTTTAAAGACAAAACCTTGCTGTTCTAGTTCTTTTTTTAGCTTTTGGTAGTTATAAATTTCACCATTTTGAAAAGCAATAATTTGTCCATCTTCACTGGTGAGGGGTTGCCAGCCTTGCTCTAAATCAATAATAGAAAGGCGACGCATTGCCATCGCCACAGAACCTTCAATAAAGTTTCCAGATCCATCAGGGCCACGAGCAAGCATCACATCTTGCATACTTTGAATCAAAGCATTAGGAATTTGCTTTAATTTGGTGTCAATTAATCCAACTATTCCGCACATAGGATTTTAGCTTTGCCAGCAGTCCATGATTTGTTTTTCTCAAAATTGCTATAATTTCAGTATCGTTCTGCTCAACATGCACGATTTCAAAAGAATGATTTAAATATTTTTGTGCCCTGAGCAAAAATTCTGGAAATGTCGAATCATTCCACACATGAAAATGGATACTATAGTTGATTTCAAGTAGTTTCTGTAGGGAAGCATCTATCTCATCATCTTTTACTTTATTTACAAGTACTACCCACTCATGGAAATGTTCTATTCGGGAAACTTCGCTACCTTCTCGATCGTCTCTTACAAGATGTTCAAAGCTTGTCAGGGGTCTATCTAAGTCAAAACTATGTCTTTTATCTGGTATTGCATAGTAGAGTATCCCACTATTACGTAGTTTAGATAAATGATTCCTAATGGTTGCCAAAGGGTTCTCACAATGTTCAAGCAGATGATTCCCAATAATAAAATCTACTGAGTTATTTGTGATTCTTTCAAGTTTTTCGCCATTATCGATAATATCAACATTTACTAATTTATACTGATTCAGTTCTGGATATTGCAGACGAAGTTCTTCCACACTTAACCTATCTACATAGCGAACATTAGCTTTTTCACCTATCCATAAAGGGTAATGAAGTGCGCCAACTTCTAAACCTTGACCAATAAGGTATTTATTGCTAATTTTTCGCCTTGCTTGTAGCATATGCTCTGGTATGATGCTCATCTCGATTAATCCTAGATAAATTCATTAGTTAACACTAATTTCCAAAATCTGCTTCCCGGAAAATATGGGCATAATTCTGCACCATATCCTCAAAGTTATTTAAATATCCTAATACATGACGAGAATTATTTGCGAAGTGCGATCGCATCTTTTCATTTTTAAATAAGCATACAATGGTTTCAGCTAACTGTATATATAGGTTTGTTTTTAACAAAGGCAAAGATAAGAAAATGATAGAAGCATTATTTATATTTTACTAACATCTTTAGCTTTTTGTAAATATTTAATTCCATCCTTCCATAGTGCCATCCTACAAATAAAGAAATTACTAAACTAATCAAGCAAATTTCAGAGTTAATTGGAAAATTAAACATATTTTTGCTAACACTAAAAATAACTGTAATTATCGGTACATGAACCAGGTATATACCATAGGAATAATCACCAAATGTCTCTGCAAAAGAAGTAATTGTTTCGATGAATAAGATTTTTTTGTTTTTGTTTGGATACTTATCTCTTAAATATGCAATCATAATAATCATGGAAAATCCAGTACCCAGCATCAAGTTTTTAACTAAAGTAGCTGTACTGATATTGGATAAAAATACTAAAGAAAATGCAATCATTATGCCAAGATAATCATAACTTTTATTCGGTTTTTCTATTTTTTTAGCAATTAAATATGCAATACTACCACAAATGAATAATAAATTAAATGAAGAAAATAAGATATTACTAATATATGGTTTAAACAGAGTTTGTGTATGAAATATAAAATCCCCAACAATAATTATATTAAACCATGTAATTAAGAAAAATAAATATAATCTCTTCAAAATACGAGTGGTAAACAATGAACAAATCAAGTAGAAAAATACTTCATAAATCAACGTCCATTCTATGCCAAGTGGATACTGTAGTTCTCCGAAAGGTAGAAGAGTAATAGCTAAGTATAACTTTTCATTTTCTATAGAGCCGAATATCATAACTTTAAAAAAAATAACTAAAATAACTGCTATTATGTATGTAGGATATATTCTTAATATCCTAAGTCTGAGAAAATCTTTATAATCAATATCTATTAAATAAGCCATAAGAAAACCGGATAATACGAAGAAAAATAATGCGCCATAAGCAAAATTTTCCTTAAAAATTTTAAACCAGTTTTCGTAATTATTTCCTATCAAAACTGAATATATATGAATATGATAGAAAATTACAGATAGTGCAGCAATAGCTCTCAGTATCTGTAGAGATTTAAAATACATATAATTTTATTTAATTAATAAATTTAGTAGGAAAGTGAGCAAATTTTAATTCTATATGTAGTGTACCATTGTCAAATATTATTGTGCGATCTAAATTAGTATATTCAGAGGCACAGGAAGCAAATCAAAATATTTGGAATCTGCACTAAATATACGTAGGGTGTGTTAGGGCTTCCGTAACGCACCATTCGTAAGGATTTGGTGCAGTAATCTCGGCGATAAAACACCCTACGTATCTTTTCAGAAATCAAATATTAGTCCTATATTAAGTATTTTACTATTAAGCTTTGTTGAGAGTGCAATCTCCGCTTTGTCTAGATATTCTTGAGAAAGGTTTTGTTTTCTTTTGTTCTGAGCACAAAATTGGGGAAATTATAGACGATCAAAGCTATTATGGAACCGCATTTCACACTATAGATTATGTAATGGAGAACTGGACAAAATACTTTTCATTGTACCAATATACACAAAGTTTTCTAGGGCATCAAGATTTAGTCATTTTAAAAAAATGTAAATAATTGGTAGTATATTTGATAATTGCTCATAAATTTTACTTTTGAGCAGCTTCTACATCTGGACGATGACTACCATAAAATAGAGATGCATAAGGCTTTTGATTAAGATACAAGCTTAACTGTACATCTTGAGGTTTTTGAGGTATATACCAACCAGAAAATCTAGTTAAATAGCTTAGTTTTCCCTGATTTTGGGTATCCAGATTAAACAATGGCATAGAAAATTTACTTTTTAGTTGGAGAACATGAACTAAAATATGCTTCCCGAAAAATATGGGCATAATTCCGCACCATATCCTCAAAGTTATTTAAACAGCCTAATACATGACGAGAATTATCTGCGAAGCGCGATCGCATCTTTTCATCTTGTAATAAACGTAAAATGGCTTCAGCTAACTGTTCTAAGTTACTAGGGTCATAAAAAATAGCATTATTTCCTGGTTGTACCTGCTCTTGAACTCCAAATACAGGTGTGGTGATAATCGGTAGTCCATAAGCCATTGCTTCTAAAATGACTCGTGGAAAGCTTTCAATCCGAGAGGTCAGGATAAAAATATCTGCGGCTTGGTAATATTGGGCAATATCAGGTGTTTCTGGGATGATGCTGACTTTTCGCCTGATCGCCTCTGGGAGTTGGGTGACAAGATTTTTTAACTCAGTACTGTAACTACTGGGGCGATCGCCTACAATAAAAACTCTGACTTTACCATGCCATTCCTGAGGGAGTTGTGCTAACGCTAATGCTAGATCGTGTTGTCCCTTGCGTTCACAAACAGTTCCCAGCAAGAGTAAGATAACTTCATCTTCACTAACATTCAGCAATTTTCTGGCTTTGTCCTTTGTCCAAGTTTTGCTTTTTTCCTCTAGCCTTTCTAAATTTAGACCATTGTGAATAACAGTAAAATTGTGATGGCTATTCAAAGCTAAGTATCTTTGTTTGGTGGCATCAGCTACAAAAACTACCCGGTAAGGAAAGCGAAAGCATTCTAAAGCACGAGCCGCAATTTCCTGCCCAAAATTATTGAAGTAAGTTTGCCAAGGTTCACTTTCTCGCACATTCCAAATTGAGGGGATGCCTAAATTTTTGGCCGCGGCGATCGCGTAAAAAGTCTGTAATGTATTACCATAAATTATCTCTACTTTCAGTTCTTCAATGAATACTGCTAATACAGAGATTGCTTGGTTATAATCATTATTTGTGACTACATCCTGAAGTGGATGTTCTTTCACGTATACAGGAATTCCTTGGCTCTCATAATCTGTCTTCAAAGGGCCATCTTGAGGCGAATAAATTATGGGGTCGATCGCACCCATTTCTTTAAGTTTGACAGTTACTTCATACTGACTGTAAGGGGCACCTTCCCAATTCAAATTATGAGTAAATACGAGAGTCTTAATTGGCTTTACTGAGCCAAGTACAACTCTGCGGGGCTGGATTTTGAACTGCTCGTCATTTAAAGACAAGTGAGGGCTATACCAAGGATCAATTTTGTCATTGTATTTACGTTTGAAGGCAGCTGGTTCTCTGGGATCATCCCTAAAACCTCTAGACGCGCCTTCTTTATGAAGCAGTTCGGCAGTAGGGCAATAGACCGAACGGTATCCCTTTTCTAGTAACCTATAACAATAGTCCACATCGTTATAAGCGACCGCAAACTGCTTCTCATCAAACCCGCCTAATTCCAAAAACAACTGGCGAGAAGTGAACAGACACGCAGCCGTAACAGCCGAATAATTCCGGTTAACTTTTGCATATGAAAGATAACCAGAATCCCAGCTAGGCACATTTTTAAAAGCTGGCCCTGCCAAGCCGTGATATAAACCATGAATGATCCCAGCATGTTGAATGGTTTGATTGGGATAAAGCAAGCGAGCGCCTACAGCTCCTACCCCTTGAAATAAAGCCAAGCCCATCATTTGACTTAGCCAATGGGGAGATATCACCTCAGTATCATTATTCAAAAATAGCAGATAATCGCTATCTACTTGCTCGGCCGCACGGTTATTAATAGCAGCAAAATTAAACCCAGCACCGCCATTTCCAATCTGCAAAACTTGATGAGGAATTTGGTCTAGATAAGCCAGTGTTTTCGGATCGTCGCTTTCATTATCAATCACGACAATTTGATAATTCTTGTATGTCGTCTTTTTCAAAGAATTTAAACATGCTTGCAGTAAAGTCAACTGATTTTTTGTCGGAATAATAATTGTTACGCTTGGTCCTCGATCGGGAAATTGGTATTCAAATATTCCACACCCTGCTTTTGCAGCCCAATCTGGATGATAGACAGTTCCCGAAATGCCTCGACGTTCTAGTGCTTCTTGCAGAGCTTTTTGTCCAGATGTAAAGCTAGCTGGTTTGGCAGAACCCGATGTTGCTGTTGAGCCTGGAACTGCTCGCCAGTGATACAACACTAAGGGCAGATGCCCAACGTGATGAGAAATTTCCGTAGCTCTCAAGGCAAAATCGTAGTCTTGCGACCCTTCAAACCCAACCCGTAATCCCCTAATTTCCTGGAAAATACTGCGTTTAACTACGCATAAATGACTGAGGTACATGTAGGACAATAGCAACTCTGGCGACCAATCCGGTTTAAATTGTGGGGCAAAGCGACAGCCGTTAGTATTTATCTTGTCGTCATCTGAGTAAAGAAAGTCGGTTTCTGGATGCTCTACTAAATATAAAGCCACTTCCCCAAGAGCATCAGAGGTTAGCTCGTCATCATGATCCAAAAACACTAAATAATCAGCATCAGCTAAACTAGCAGCGCTGTTGGTTGCAGCGCTAATGTTGCCGTTTTCTTCTCGAAAAACTACCCGGATACGTTCATCACTGGCAGCCCATCGCTTTAAAGTTAAACGTACTACTGGATCGGTGCTGCGATCGTCAGCAATACAAAGTTCCCAGTTTTCATAAACCTGATTAATGACGCTGGCAATAGCTGATTCCAGAAATGGAATTTGGGGATTGAAAACAGGCATCACCACCGAAATCTTCGGGAGGCTGGTTTTGGCTGCCTTTAAACGGTAAGTTAGATGAGAGAGCGATCGCTCATTTAACTCATTCACTTCTAACCACGCGTCATAAACATCAAGGGGTTGAGGAATCAGGAAACCAGGAGGAAGTGCTGTTAAATCTGGATCTAAATTTTTTTGTTGTCTGTAAAGGTCGATCGCCCGCCTTGCTAATAAAGGTAACTCTCCCAATGTGGGGAAGCGGCCGAGTCGTTGGCGTCTTTCTAATATTCGCTTACCGATCGACTTGGCAAATTTGATTGATTCCTGAAATCTAAGTTTCCATCTGTGCAAAAACTTAAAACGGTAAACAACTAATACCTCAGACGCCGGAAAGTTTACTATTTCACCTGACTCTAAGTAACCATTTAAAGTAATTTTCCAGCTTCCAGGCGGCACATCAATGTTGACAATAAATCCACTATTGATGCTGTTGGGCGATTCTGAATAAACTTGCCCTACGTCTTTACGAGAAGAACCGTAGGTACAATCGACGACCCTTTTACCACAGGATAGTGTTAATTTAGTAACCTTCAACTTGGGATGGAAGCACCACCCAGAAAAACAAATATTACTGTTTTCTTGCTTCCATTCTACAGGACTATCGAATGCAGCCTTGATAAATAAACCTAATTTTTTCATCTGTAACTGCTCGAATTCTGCCTGAGTTTGTTGCAATTCCGATTGTTCCCGCTCCAGTTCTGTCTGAGTTTGTTCCAATTCCGATTGCAACTGCTCCAATTCTGCCTGAGTTTGTTGCAATTCCGATTGCGATCGCTCTAGTTCCGCCTGAATTTGTTGTATCTTTCTACTGTTTGATATATCGAAAGAATTTGTCATTTTATACAGATCCGGTAAGGTAAAACTGTACTCATTCTTCGCTATCGATAAGATATTTTTATTTTGGAAAAGACAAGAGAGCTTTTCATATCCAATACTTTGGATTAAAGACAAACTATGACTTAAGTATAAAAATGCTTTTTCTAATTCATACTCTGCACCTTCTTGGAAATTACTTTTTCTTATATTCTTTTCAAAAGCTTTTTTGAATAATTCAATATTAACGTCATCAAAAATATTTCGATATATTTGATATTGTTCAAATAGAGAACGAACCGAGTTATTTGGGTGACTTAAGTTATCTTCATTTTGGCGGATTCGGTACTTGACTAACTTATCTTCCATGATGAAGATATCATATTTTTTAACCAGTTTTATCCACATATCAAAATCTTGTAGCTGAATGGATGCCAAGTTGAATAAACCAGCTTCCAATAACATCTTTTTTTCTAAAAAAGCGGTAACAGCACATAAATAGTTACCTTGCATGAAGAAGTAGTTGAGAATTTCTGCACTAGTTTTGTTGCTATTATTAAAATAATTTCTAGCGAAATGCTTTCCTGTGACTGGATGACTGTCATCATCTATGAAATCAACAGAAGAAAAAATTACTTGATTAATCTTTGTATATAAATATTGATATTGTTTTTCTAACCGTTGTGGATAACAGACGTCATCCCCAGACATTAAAGCAATATACTTGCCTCTAGCTGCTATAATACCTTGATTTAGACCAGTACTCGTACCTTGATTTTCTTGATTAATATAAACAATCCGACTATCTTGAAAACTTCTAATAACTTCATCATTTCTATCGGTGGAGCCATCATTGACAACAATCAACTCAAAATCTGTAAAAGTCTGCTCTAGAACACTTTGAATAGCCTCAGCAATATATTTTTCATGGTTATAAGTAGTCATAACGACACTTATTAAAGGCGAATTTAGTCCCATTTATAAATCCTCATCCTAGAGTTGTTATTAATGCTTGAATGAATTGATGTTTTAGATAACGAATTTTAATTGGGTAAATCTTAATCTTCCTTTTTAAGTTCGAGATAACAAGTTTTGAAATCAAGAAATAGCAGTTTCATTACTCTCCACTCGTACATTTGCTATAAATTCCTGGTAATCTCTGTAATAGTCAGCTTCGTCATAAAAAGTAGAAGCTAAAACCATACAGACAGAACCAGAGGAAAAGTTGTCAATTTCTCTCCAGATCATAGGACAGATGTAGAGTCCATAATAGGAGCGATTCAGGTGGTAGCGTTTTTGCTCATAACCATCATCTAAAATTACATCAAAGCTTCCAGACATAGCAATAATCAATTGCTGTAACTCTTTATGGGCATGTCCGCCTCGTTCAGCACCTCCAGGAACATCATATAAGTAGTAAACTCGCTGAATCTCAAATGGAATGTGCCTTTTACTTTCAATGAAAGTTAAGTTTCCTCGTGGGTCGGTGATTTTAGGAAAATCAATAATTTTACAGTTAACAATCATAAATAGTTTTTCTGATTAAAAAATAAGTCGTAATAATTTTATCCAAGAATTTTAAATATTTTATCAATTTCAACTAAATATAATTTACTAATTTCTACTACCTTTCGCCCTATAGATATTGACTAATATTTGATAATTTAAATCTTTTGGTATGTCTTCCACCTACTAGATGCAACTTCTATTATAAAGTATGTAATAGATGCTAACAAAGTTGATAAAATGAGAGTAGCAATTAACCTTCTATAAAATGCCTCAATAGGGATTTGTGATGTAAATATAGTACTAATTTTTGTGACAATTGGTAGATGCCATATATATACACCATATGATAGATTTCCAAACAACTCCATAACTCTTAATGGATTTCTTAAGATAGCGCTAAATGATAAAGTTTCATTTTTTATTGAAGGTTGATAAATGTCAAATTCAAATACAAATATGAAAAAAGATGTGATTAATGCAGTTATTGGTTGCCAAATAAAAAAGCTTGTAAATGTCCTTATACCTTTGCCAGCACGCTCTGGTAAATTGCATAGCTCTTGATGATATAAGTGATGAGCAGTCAATATATAAAGAGTAATGAGCAATATAACAGCGAAATATTTCATATATGATTGAGGTACTTTCATTTTTTTATGATGAAAAAGTAATCCATTCACTATAAAACCACACAAGAACAAATCCATATTTGTCACTAATGGAGTATAGGAATATTGAATTACGTATTTGATTTCCTCACTAATTTGATGACGTAAACTAATCCAAAATATAAGCTTGACAACAAAAGTAAAAAAAATGATGAGAATAGCTGTAATGAAAATCTGTTTTCTACTAACTAAACGATGTAACAGAAGAATGTATAAGAAGGGAACAAGTATGTAGAACTGTACTTCTGTTGACAAAGACCACATCGCTCCATTCCATGTTGGTGGCAATGACTGATTATATGTGAACGTAATTATTCTAAACAAATATCCCCAGTTTTCTATTTTAAGAATATCGGTATAAACGAATAGAGCCAAAATCAATACAGCAAAATAATAGAGAGGACAGATTCTCAACAATCGGTTACGCCAAAAATTGATAACTCCTGGTACATCGGCAGTATAACGTTCAGTGTAAAAAGCTTTACCCATTAAATATCCTGACAGAGAAAAGAAAATCCAGACGCCTACACCTCCTGGACTAAATGTTAGCCAACTCAGGTCATAACCTTTATAAAAAATCGCATTTCTAGGAGGGCTACAGTGAGGAATTACTACCATTAAACATGCAAAACCACGCAGAACAAGTAGTGCATCTAAATGATTAGAATTATTAATATCTGTTCGGATAGTTGGAAGCATTACTTAATCAACTAATAGTTTTAATTACTCTTGCCGGATTACCTGCAACCATCTTCCCAGGAGGAACATCCTTGTTGACTACTGATGCCGCAGCAATAATAGAATCTTCTCCAAGGTATACTCCAGGAAGAATATTAGCTCCTGCACCAATAGCTACTTTGTTACTAATTTTTGGCCCTTGAATACGTTCTTCATCATATCCAAGTTTACCAATAGCATTGTCATTAGTTGTAGCAACTAGCACGCTAATAAAGACATCATCACCAATTTCACAATTACCCGTAATGTGGGTTAGATCCATAATTTTTGTCCGGTTGCCAATCTTGGTATTATAGTTAATAGTCACCCCTCGGCTCAGAATACAGAATTCACCAATTTTTACTTTTTCTCTAATCGAAGCATTATCACCAATTAAAGTATTTTTACCAATCTCAACATCATAATAAATTACACAGTTAGGCCCGATAGAACAATTATCATGTATGAATAACTCTTTTCTAAACTCCTGCTTTCTTGCGGTTGCACCCGCTCCTTTTGGCTCTTTTCCTAGATAAGCTCCTGGAAATATTTCTACTCCATTGCCAATGACAACGCCTGATTCAATAGTTACATGAGGATGAATAATTACATTATTTCCTAATCTGACATCCGCAGCAATAACTACAAAATCTTTGATTTCTGTATTATTCCCAATTAAACTGGTTTCTACTACAGCAGTTTTACTAATCATATTTATGAAAAACTTTACTCGCTAATTTTCGTGAAATCGATTTTGACAGGAGCATAAGCCCTTGACCAAAATCGGTGCATTGGATTCATCGGAGCATTAACTTTAAATACTACACAGTTGTCTACTATATCTAGATAAATATGTTGCTCATTAGGCATGACTGGTAATTCTACTCCAAAAACTATTGTGTAAATTCCCTCATTCAAAATATTGAGTGTTTTCGTCTCAATAATATATACTTCTCCTGGTTGTACAGCAGGCATATCAAGATTTTCAGTAGTAGTTGTACTACCAATAATCTCAATTCCCTTTAAGTCTTTAATTAAATATCCAGCACAAAAAGTGGAAAATTCTTTTTCAAATAAAATAGAAGCTTGAATATAAAAATCTTCTTTGTAGTCTAACTGCTCTGTTACTTGGTGTTGACTATTCAAGATTTTTATATCTAATAACTTGGCTCCGCCATCTCCATAACGGTAAGTACCATCACCAAAATTGACTTCTCGATCAGTTTTGACTAAAATTTCAAAATCTGAGGTTATTTTTAATTGATTATTTCGCTGCTGGTATAAATTATTAGAAAGGGTTTCTACATTGGTTACTGTTTCTAATAATTGTTTTTTTAATTCTTGATTAGTAGTCTTACGAATATTATTTAAATAATTGTCTACTACTAGTGAAGCTTTCCCAATATTTATTAGTTGACCGTGTTCTATAAAAGCGCATCGCTGACAAAGACTTTTGACCGAACCTATATCATGACTAACAAAAAGTACTGTAACTCCCGAATCCATCATTTGACGCATCCGCGCCATGCACTTTGCCTGAAAGAACATATCTCCTACAGCCAAAGCTTCATCCACAATTAAAATATCAGGGTAAACATGAATTGCTGATGCAAAAGCCAGCCGTACATACATCCCACTGGAATATGTCTTAACCGACTGATCGATAAAATCTCCAATATCAGCAAAAGCAGCAATCTGATCGAAGCGCTCATCCACCTCTTGTCTAGAAAGGCCCATGATTGCGCCATTCATATAGACATTTTCTCTACCTGTAAATTCTGGATTAAAACCAGCACCCAACTCTAGCAGAGCTGCAACTCTGCCATTAACTTGCAGTTCTCCACTCGTTGGGGTCAAAGTTCCGCAAATCAGTTGCAGGAGTGTGGATTTACCCGCACCATTGCGTCCGATAATGCCCATAGTCTCACCTTTAATCACCTCAAAAGAGACATCCCGCACTGCCCAAAACTCTTGAGCATAAGTTTTTGCTGGTAAGAGCAGCTCTTTTAGCCGATCAACCGGATGAGTATATCGCTTGTAGCACTTCGAGACATTTTTTAGGGAAATTGCAATTTTTTCTCCCATGCTTTTGCTGTCAATCCTCAAAACTTTCACACCACAATTAAAAAGCAATTAATTTGCCATATTTACAATACATCAGCAAAGGCGGGACGCAAACGTTTGTACATGGAAAATCCACAATAAAATACGATCGCGGCGATCGCAGTAGCAACTCCCCACTCATACCAATGTTTAACCTCCCCAAGTAAAATTAAGTCGCGATAAACTTCAGCTATAGCCGTCATAGGATTTAACCAAAATACCCATCCCCGCCATTTTTCGGGAATTGCTGACGCTGGATAAACAATTGGTGTCAGATATAACCAAAGATTTAAAATCACTGTTAAAGTCTGCGGTATATCTCGCAAAAATACCGTTAGCCCTGCTGCTAAATAACCCAATCCTGCTGTTAGTAATAACTGTGTTAGCCATACCAAGGGTAATAGCGCCAAAGTAGGATGTAAAGTATGAGAACTTACCGCTACAAAAAAAATCAACGCCATTAAACCAAAGGAACTCTCAATAAACGTTGATAAAACTGGCACAATTGGTAACAAAGCTAGGGGAAATACAATCTTCTTGACTAAGTTGGGCTGTACTATAACTGAACTAGCAGACTGCATCAAACCCCCTGTAAAAGCAATCCAGGGAAGCAAACCCGCAAACAACCATAAACCAAAGATGAAGTTATTTTCTGGTAAACCTTTGAGAGTTAACTTTACCTTTAGTACAATCGAAAACACATAAGTGTAAATCAATAATTGTGATAGCTGATTTAGTAAAGGCCACAAATTGCCCAAAACAGAACCCTTATACCGCGCCTCTAAATCCCGACGCACCAAAGTTCTGAGTAAGTCAAACTTTACCCACAACCGTTCATTTATCGGCAGAATGCGCCTAAGCTTCCCTGCCTTATGTACAAATACTTGCATTTTTTGTAACATTTTATCCTTAGTCCTTCCCTATCTACACACCTAATTCCTCTCCAGAAAGCTTCATAGCTATCAAAGTACGCTTGTATTCTTTCGAAAATATATCGGTACTAGAAAATAATACCTAAATTGTCTTGGTGATTGTACAATAAATCGGCTATTCCCAAGTGTTTTTTGACTACAAATATAATTTTTGTCGATAATGCTGCTTTATTTGTCAAGGGAGCAAGTTTTTGCTTAACTCAAGCTATCCGGATCGACTCCCTGCGATCGCAAATATTCTGCCAATCGCTCTGCCCGTTGATGTTCTTGTTCAGCCCGTTGGCGCTCTTGTTCTGCTTGTTCTCTTCGCGTCGGCACCCAACCTGCTGCGTTATACCAACGTAACCACAAACCCGTTGTCTGCTGATAAGTGCCTTGCCAAAGACCCAATCCTAGTTCTAACTCTTCCAACCAGAAGCGGTTCTCTGGTAAAGATATTTCCTCGTAGCGAGTGCCTATGAGTTTAAAGGCACGCAAGCGATTTTTATAGCGATCGTAGACAACGTAGTAGGGAACCCGCAAAATGCGTTCATATACTTCCCACTTTGTTGGGGGTCGGTTTACTTCCCGCAGTGTTTTTCCTAAGTCTTCTTGTTCTGTACCTGGTGAAAGTAATTCAACTACTAAAAATGGATCAATCCCCTCTTGCCAAGTGACGTAACTTAAGCGTAGGTCTTGCTGTTGGCTAGCACTAGGTACTCCTAAAATCATGTACCAATCAGGACGCTTGTACCACGAAGTATGGCGGGGGTCGTAGTAAAGATTTAAGTCACTAGCAAGTAAAGTTTCCTCAGATGGATAAGTGAGGGGTTGACAAGTCTCACTGAGCAAATCTGCCTGAATGCGGTGAAATTCATCTGGCAAACCTGATTCCCCTATTAATTCACTGGGTAAATCATACATCGTCGGCATGGTTTCTTGTGGCGAACGCGGTGGATCTGTTTGATGCATGACTACTACCTTTGTTACTTAACTCAAGCTATCTGGATTAACTCCTAACGATCGCAAATGTTCCGCCAACCGTTGCGATCGCAGCCGTTCTTGTTCCAACCGCAATTGTGCCTCAGATGCCTGTTGCTGTGCTTCTGATACTTGTTGCTGCGCTTCTGATGCTTGTTGCTGGGCTTCTAATGCTTGTTGCTGCGCTTCTGATGCTTGTTGCTGGGCTGCAATAGCCACCTGTTGCGCTGCAATAGCAGCTTCCTCTGGTGTTGGAACTAAATCACCATCGGGTGTAAAGTAGCGTAATTTACCTCCTTCTACGCCTAAATAGAGCCTAAGCACATCGCTCCAACACCATCCCCGCGCATTTGGTGTAATTTCCTGATACTTGTTGCCTACCAATTCAAAACCCGCAAATTCCAAATTCTCCGGCGAAAACCAAAAATATTCTGGTGTGTGAAATCGATTTTCATAGAGATTTTTCTTTAAATTCCGGTCAATATCAGCCGTACTTTCAGAAAGTAATTCAATAATCAAATCTGGATAACGACCGTCTTCTTCCCAGACTACCCAGGAATTGCGCGATCGCTTTTCGGTGTCTTTGACCAAAAAAAAGTCTGGGCCTCGAAAATCTCGATTTCGCAACTGCTGACGGCTAAAATAAATTGTTTGATTCGCACCTATAAAGAAATCATTACAGTCACGCCACAGCCACTCCAGACAAGTTACTAGCAGCAGTAGCTGCATATAGTGCAATGAAGTTTCCATCTCCGGCTCATCACTTAACAACCGAGTTGCATCGGGCATCTGCTGTTCTAGCTGTTGCGCTGTGACAAACATTGGGTATGTACCTGTTTGATTGTTGATTTAATTTTAAGCTGTTAGGTCAACAGTTTGGAATTTTCTCCCTAATCTCTCTCATCTCCCCTGAATTTGTGAGAGCAGAGTCACGGATTCCGGTACACTGAGACGAAGGTTTATTGCATTGTAATTAGGCATGGAAATCGGACAAAAGGTTAAAGTCTTTCGTTTGCGCGATCGCGTTTCTCCCCCCGTTGTGAAAAAACTCGGACAAGTGGGTATTATCCAAGGCTACAAAGTCACTGATGGTGGTGGAATCGGTGTAGTGGTGGTGTTTGACGACAACACTTCCACCTGGTTTTTTGAAGATGAAATCAAACCTGTGTAGTCGGAATAACTCAGAACCGGGTTTTTCTGGGACTCTGAAGTTGAAAGCACAAGCTCAGAGTCTTTATTGAGTGCTAAGTTGGAGTTGAAAAGCTCGGCGGTGAAAATAGGAATCAAGTAATGGCTCTAATATTGACATTTTTGGGCAAAGGCGGCACCGCTCGTACCAAAATTGCGATCGCCGCCGCCAAATTATTGGCAAGTCAAGGCAAGCGCGTACTTCTAGCAGGACAAGCAGAACCAACATTGCCAATTCTGCTGGGTACTCCCATTGCTGCTGATCCCCAGGAAATCGCTCCCAATCTGCAAGCAGTCCAGTTTCAAGCATCTGTACTACTAGAACGCAACTGGGACGAAGCGAAGAAACTTGAGGCGCAATATCTCCGCACGCCCATCTTCAAAGACGTTTTTGGTCAAGAACTGGTAGTATTGCCGGGGATGGACAGCGCCCTAGCCCTAAATGCTATCCGCGAATATGATGCCAGTGGCAAATATGATGCGATCGTCTACGATGGCACGGGTGACTCTTTAACGTTGCGAATGTTGGGTTTGCCAGAATCTCTCAGTTGGTATGTCCGGCGATTTCGGCAATTGTTTGTCAGCTCCGATTTGGGAAGGACGATTACTGAATCACCCTTGATTCAACCACTGATTAGCAGTTTTTTCAATGTCAACTGGACAGCAGATAACTTTGCAGGGCCCACTAACCAAGTCAATAATTTTTTAGAAAAGGGCAGAGCCGCCCTTGCTGATCCCAAGCGTCTCGCTGCTTTCTTGGTGACAACAGGAGATCCCATTGAGGTAGCAAATGCTCGTTATTTGTGGGGTAGCGCTCAACAAATCGGTTTAACTGTGGGTGGTGTTCTGCTTGTGTCTAGTGAGACAAACGTCAACCTGTCAGAGGAATTTATCCCCCTACCTGTGAGCGTCGTTCCCGACTCGCCAACAGGTGACTGGCAACCACTGATAAACGCCCTACCCAACTTTGAAGTACAAGCGTTACAGGCTCCCAAACCAATTGAAATAGACATCCACAATCGTCAAGTACGCTTATTCTTGCCAGGATTTGACAAAAAGCAGGTAAAGCTAACCCAATATGGGCCAGAAGTCACGATAGAAGCAGGAGATCAGCGGCGCAATATTCCCTTACCCCCGGCTCTGAGTGGTAGACCTGTTGTTGGAGCAAAGTTTCAGAATAATTATTTGATAATTTCGTTTTAAGTTATGGGAATGGGGAGTGGAGGAACAAGAATTTTAGATTTTAGATTTTGGATTTTAGATTGAAATTTAATCCAAAATTTAAAATCCAAAATTGAATTGCCCAATGCCCCATGCCCAATACCCTATTAATCAGTAAATATTATGTCAGAATCAACTCCCATTACCCCTGACCCCAACCCATCTGAGGTACTAGACTCAGTAGCAAATAATCTCAATGAGCAAGTGATGGCTCCGCCAAGCGCGATCGGATCTGCCTCTAGCAGTGCGAAAACTAGGCAACTGTTGGGGATGAAAGGTGCAGCGTCTGGGGAAACTTCAATTTGGAAAATTCGTTTGCAGCTCATGAAGCCGATTACCTGGATTCCCCTCATTTGGGGCGTAGTCTGTGGTGCGGCTTCTTCCGGTAACTATACTTGGACGCTGGAAAATGTTTTGAAGGTAGCAACCTGTATGCTGCTGGCTGGGCCATTGATGACAGGTTACACCCAGATCCTCAATGATTACTACGATCGCGAAATCGATGCCATCAATGAACCTTATCGCCCCATCCCCTCTGGAGCAATTCCCCTACCCCAGGTAATTATTCAGATTTGGGTATTACTGATTGCTGGGATTGGTTTGGCGTTTGTGCTAGATGTGTGGTCTGGTGATGAATTCCCGACAATTACATCGATCGCGATTATCGGTTCTTTTATCGCTTACATTTATTCTGCACCTCCCCTGAAACTCAAACAAAACGGCTGGCTGGGTAGCTACGCCTTGGGTGCAAGCTATATCACCCTACCTTGGTCTACAGGACACGCTTTGTTTGGTGAACTGAATTCCACAATCGTTATTTTGACAATGTTCTACAGCTTGGCTGGATTGGGCATTGCCATTGTCAATGATTTTAAGAGTGTAGAAGGCGATCGCCAGTTAGGATTAAATTCACTACCTGTAATGTTTGGCATCACCGCCGCATCCTGGATTTGTGTAGTGACAATTGATGTCTTTCAAGGATTTATTGCAGCTTATCTCGTCAGCATCCATGAGAATTTGTATGCAGCAATACTAGTATTGTTAATCATCCCACAAATCACCTTGCAGGATATGTATTTCTTGCGCGATCCTGTGAAGAATGATGTTAAGTACCAAGCCAGCGCCCAACCTTTCCTTGTTCTGGGAATGCTTGTCACTGGTTTAGCGCTCGGTCATGCTGGGGTTTAATGGTAAGATAATTACTATCTTGACCATCAATGCCACAAGCGAAAACCAAGCTGATAGGTAGATGTTGCATCGCCCTTGGCGTCTCCCCTTGGGAGAAGAAAAAGATTTGGGTCTTGGCAGCCATGACTTCTGCCCTTGGAGGGAATGTCAGACCAATAGAATTACGGAGTCCTGGAGGCTATTCCCGATGAATTGGGAGAGCTACATCCGTCTATAGTTTGGGGTAGTTCACCTTATACTTCTCTAGTGAGAAGTTAGGAATTAGGAGTTAGGAGTTAATATACTTCTAACTCCTAATTTGTATCATGACATACCGTGTTTAAACTGATATCTTTCCTCATTCATGGGATTCAACCTTTTTTAGTCCCAATTTGCTTTGTCGTTGCTTGGACTGTAATTATTCTCGTTGTTTTGAGTCTCTGGGCGGCAGCGCGAGATAGTGTGACTACAGCCAAGCTTATGCATCAAATCCCCTGTACTGGTTGCCAATTTTTTACCGACAATTACCGTCTTAAATGTACTGTACGCCCATCTATTGCCAATACAGAACAAGCGATCGATTGTTCGGACTATCAACCGAAGACGAATCCTTATCTTTATTAGGGACTGGGGACAAATCAATTCCAAATTCCAAATTCCAAATTCCAAATTCCAAATTGTACCCTTGCAGGGAAGCAAGCGACGCGCCGCGTCTCGTAGAGAAGAAAAAGAGTGGGGGAGATGAGGGGGAGAAGGAGAATAACCAATGCCCAATGCCCAATGACTATTGACCAATCTCTAACAATATTTTTAAAACACCCCGACTTTGAGCGTGTTCAAAAGCTGCAAGCCCTTCAATTAGGGGATAGGTAGCATGAATTAGGGGTTGCACATCTACTTGTCCCGTGGCTAGTAGCTGGAGGGCTGGGGCAAAGGGGCCACAACGGGAGCCGATAAGGGTGATTTCATCCACTACTAACGAGGAAGCATCTAAGCTGAGGTTGCCAGCATAAGTACTTTTCAGTACAAGAGTACCACGGGGACGTAGGGCGCGGCGGGCGATCGCAAATCCTTCTGGGTTGCCAGTACATTCTACTGAGATATCGAAATATCCATCTGTAACAGCGTCGGCTAGACTCGTTTTTATTCCCCGTGCCTCTAAGTTAGCCAGTTTGTCTCGATGACGGCCTACAGCTAATAGTTCACAGCCAGTTAAAGCTAGTGTCTGGGCTACCAACTGCCCTAGTTTGCCATCTCCAACCACTAGCACCCGGTCATTTGGACGCAATGGCACTTGCTGCTGAATTTCCAAAGCTGCTGCTATAGGTTCAGTAAATGTTGCTACTTCTGTCGGCACATTATCAGGTACGGAATGCAGATTCTCTATCGGCAAACAGAGATATTCACTAAAGGCGCCGTGGCGGTTGACAATACCTAGAACTGTACGATTTTCGCAGTGAGTTGGTTGTCCACTACGACAAAATCGACAATGCCCACAAACAGCGTTGATTTCTCCAACTACGCGCTGGTTAACTAAGTGTTCTGGCCCTTGTTCAACAATGCCGACAAATTCATGACCTAAAATACCAGTGTAGGGATAGTAGCCTCTGAGTAGTTCCAGGTCAGTATTACAGATACCCGCACGCAAGACACGTACTAAGGCTTCTCCTAGTGGTGGTTCAGGAATAGGAATATCTGTGCGTAATTGCAACTGGTTATTTTCGAGCCAAAGTCCTTTCATTTTTCTTCACGTCCTTTGCCTAATTATGTTGTCATACTACTTTGAAAAATTTTTACAAATATAAGGGCGTACATCTGTACCCCCACACCCTATGTCTCTGTAGTAGGTATTTCTTTAATTTTGGTTACATCAATTTTGCTTAACCAAGTAACTAAGTCATCTGAGCCAAGTGCGATCTCACTTCCCAAGGTTTTGATATAAAGAAGTCCGTCGCTAATAACTAAATCTCTAATTGGATACCAGGAGTCTCGTGTTCTAATCAGAAGTTCCAGCGGAATCCCTAGTCTTGAAGTATACTTACGATATTTCCACCAAGCTCGCCATAGAAGTACACATTTAGTACAGTGCATTTCATAGCCTTTGGGAACTTCGCAGTATTGATACTGATAGAAACCCCGACTATCTACTTCTCCTTTGAGGAGATAACCATATTCTGCTAATGCCTGATTTATCAATTCCCACTGGGATGATTTTGGAGAAATCGAGAATTCAGATAGGGTGTTAGATAATTGGACAGTGACAATCACACCTTCGGCTTTTGCTGACAGCTGGTTAGTCTTATACACTGTTTGCGCTGTCAAAGCAGGATTTGACAACAAAACGTCTTTTTTCTGGATAGAGTTTTGCACAAACTCTCGGATTAAATCTAGATTAGACAACATAAAATTTTTTATACTAAATTAACCAGTGTGATGAAAGCCACAACACTACTTAAATTAATAACTACATTGGTCTTGTACTTAAATCAGGATTATTACCAGCTTTATTTATACTAAATTCTTTGTTTGACTAGGGTCTTGTTAAGTTTAATTAATATCAATCTGCCGCTGTCCCTAAGCTGGGTGAAAAAATCACTGTTTACAGGTATGATAGCGGCAAATTAAATTTTTACGCCTTCGAGAAAAGGTTGAAATACCGGAACTAATTCGGGACGACTGACAACAAGGGTGGGAAAAGAGCGATCGCTATAATCTTCTCCCGGTGACAACGGAAACGGTTCTGATTTAAGTGATGACCAGACGCCACCAGCAGCCTGAACAATTACCCAAGCCCCGGCTAAGTCCCAAACTTTTGGTGTCGCTTCAATACCACCTAATGTTGCTCCAGTTGCAACCATCAAAAAGTTATAGCTAGCCACACCCAACATCCGAATTTTGCAGGGAAAGCCTTTTTGGATAACTGCGGTACTACGAGAACAGAGGTTAAAAAAGTGATTATTGCTGGGATTATCACCACTGCTGTGGATGGGGTGATGATTGAGAAATGCCCCAGATGGTGTTACTAAACCAGATGAACCCGCCCAGAAACCATGAAAAGCTTGATTCAAGGTTGGTGCGTAAACATACCCGAAAATGGGTGTGCCTCGATACAGTAAACCCAGAGATATTGTCCAGATGGGAATGCCGCGCGTGAAATTGGTTGTACCGTCGAGAGGATCAATTACCCAGCACCACTCAGTACCGGGAAATGACTGATCGCTCTCTTCGCTCAAAATGCCGTAACCAGAAAAATTAGAAGCGATCGCATCCCGAATTTCCTGATCTGCCCACTTATCTGCTTGCGTCACCAAACTACCATCAGCTTTTTGCGAAGCCTGTACTTGCCCAAAATCTTGCATTAGCTGCTTGCCCACTCTAGTAGTGGTAGTTTGGGCAAAATCAAGAATTGTTGTCCAAAAATCATTCATTGGTTATTAGTCATTAGTCATTTGTCATTTGTCCCATGCCCAATGCCCCATGCCCTATACAGTTTAATCTAAATCGCTTTCCAAAACAGATGCGATCGCCAGCTTTGTACTTGTTTGAAATTCTGCCACATTCACCCGATTCAGAAACCAAATCGACACCACCATTCCCACGGCTTCTAGAACGAATACCAGTCCATAAGCTAACTCTAGACTTGGTAAAAACTTGCGTCCAATATCCAAAACTGTACCTCCGATTACTACCGCCACACCTCTAGAAAGGGACTGCGCTAATCCCCATGCCCCAATAAACGTACCTGCGGCTTCTGCTGCGGTCAGATCCAACATCAAGCTAATTGCTGCCGTAGTTAAGAAACCTGTGGCTAAACCGAAAAAGAACAAACCTAGTTTGAGAACTGCTGCATTAGCTGTGAATCCTGATATACCTAGCAATATTGCACAGAATGCTACCAACATGCAGCCTAGACGTGCAGTTCTGCGTTTACCCAAACGCGGGACAATGTAAAAGCCCGTAACACCGTAGGCAATCAGTAGACCCATTCCATAAAAAATATTTAATTTGGTACTTTCCGCTATGGGCATTTTAAACACTTGACCCGCATAAGGTTCCAAAATCGGGTCTTGCATAAACAAGCTGATAGTCATCACCAATAAAAAGGTGAAAAACACACCTGTTTGTGGGCTAGCTGTCAATATTTTCCAAGCATTGCTTAGAGTAATGCTATCTTCCCGGTTTATCAGTGTGGAACGGGTTGAGTATTGGGAGTACTTTTTTTCTACGCCGAATGTCGCTGCGATCGCCAAACCAAATACAATTGCTGGGACGATAAAAAACAACCTGTTGATTGCTGGCTGCAAGGTTGCGATGGAAGCGCCTAGTGTTAATGGCTGTAGTAACTTGGCACTAATAATCGCCCCCAAAATAATCCCCACCATCAGCATTGACCAAACCACACCGACTACTTTGGAACGGTTATCTTCTTCAGATATATCCACCAACAAAGCAGCAAAAGCAGTACCGCTAGCACAAATTCCTAGGCCGTATATAGCGAAGATAGTAGACAGAAGCGCAGTCCAGCCGATTGTTTGGGTTGTCCATACCCAAGTTCCCGTACTATTTCCAGCAATATTAAGCTGCCACATTACTTGTATAGCTAAAAAGGCTGCGATCGCAAATATTGCCGCGCCCACCCAAACATAAGCTGTGCGGTGGTATCCCCATAACGGCTTGGCATCGGAAATCTGGCCGAACCAGACACGGGAAGGAGCAACAAATAAGGGCAGTGCTAGAACTACTGATACCAGCGTCGCCGGAATTGCTATTTCTTGAATCATGACTCTGTTGAGTACTCCCAGAGTCAAAATTGACATCATGCTCAACCCCATCTGAAATAAACCCAGCCGAAACATGGTTAGCAGGTTTACCCTTGGCACAGATAGGGATTTTGTTTTGGTATCAAATACTTCACCACTTGCCATAGCTACTTTTTTGGATGATTTATAGGATTTAATCTCTCTCTCTTTAAATAAAGATAAACCCTACCCGCTCGAAATCAGCGAACGAAAAGTTGAAGTTGCGATTTTGCAAGAAATTTTGCATTTAAGAAACTAAGAAAGCCTCAACCATGCAACAGTTGAAGTACAAATCTTTAGAGCTTGTTTGAAATCCGCGATGTCTACGACGGGCTACGCCTACGGATAACCAGAGAATTTTAGGATGAAATAGTGAAACGAGACTCCATTTACTATCAAATTTTTAAGCGCTTTCCTGGGTTGCTCTTTGAACTGGTTGATAATCCTCCTCTGCAAGGGCAAAACTATAGATTTGAATCACCTGAAGTCAAAGAAACCGCTTTTCGCATCGATGGTGTATTTTTACCTCCAGAGGATGCAACATCCAGGGTGATCTTTTTTGCTGAAGTTCAATTCCAAAGAGATGAAGCCCTTTACCATCGGTTCTTTACCGAGTCGCTGATGTACCTGAACCGGAATCGTTCTCAGTACGATGACTGGTTCTGTGTAGTAATTTTTTCATCACGCTCATTGGAACCAAGGGATCAAAAAACTCATCGAATATTTCTCAACAGCGACCAAGTGCAGCGAATCTATTTAGATGAGTTAGGCGCGACTAATCAGCAGCCAATAGGTATCAACTTGATGCAGTTGACTCTAGCATCTGATGAAGTGATGGCAGAGCAAGCAAAGCAATTGATTGAGCGAGTAAAATTAGAAGAAACGGACACACTGCCGCAAAACGAAATACTAGACATCATCACCACAATCGCCGTTTATAAGTTTTCGACCTTGAGTAGAGAGGAAGTTGAAGCTATGCTGGGATTGACTTTGGAGCAGACAAGGGTTTATCAGGAAGCGAAAGCCGAGGGTCGAGAAGAAGGTCGAGTAGAAGGTCGAGAAGAAGGTCGAGAAGAACAGAAAGCTGAAATGTTGAAACTTACCGTGCCTCTGTTACTAAAAACAGGGATGAGTGTGGAGCAGATTGCTCAACACCTCAATGTTGATATAGAAGCTATCCAGATTGCGGCACAGCAAAACACATAGAATGGTCATTTCATGTCTGTTGTCATATTTTTGCAAAATGAGGAGAGCTTGATTAAAATCCTCAATTGCCTTTTTATGGTTTTCAGAGCGATCGCGCCAAAATATGACAGATTAAGATGCTCATGACTTCATCGGAGGCGATCGCATCTGATGCCCAAATGGGAAGCATAAGAAAATAAGCTCATACCATGCTTTGGTATGAAGCAAAAAAACGTAATACAGAAAAATTGTTATGCTGCGTCGCTACTGCACACTTCTGGCAGAAGGTCATAGAATTTCATCCACCAGAGCCGTACCACCCTCACAAAAATCTATACTGAGATGATAATCTTCAAGCAGCGCAGTTCCAATGAGTGGACGACGACCCATTAGCGCTGCAATATTACGCTCTACACCATTCCATACAATAGTTGCCAAATAAACATCGGTTTCCACACTGGAATTGTTAGCGAGGTTTGCGTTGATGTTGATGAGGTAGGGCAAGCCAAGAGCAGCAATGACAGAAGGCGGCAAGGTTAAGAACCCTTCAAACCCTGTATCAATAACACATTCGATTTCTACACTCGAATGTTCTGGAGGAAGAATAATCAGACTCATTCTTGCCTGAAGTCCAACTACAGTCCCGTGTATCACTGTGCCGTCCTGAGCAATGTACCACCAACTGCGTAAACGGCATCAAAACCAATTCTTTCTCCCCAAAGTGCTGCATCGGTTTGCTTTTTTCGTAATCGAAGACTTGTTTCGACTAAATCATCACCGATTTCGTAATCTCCTGTTTCAACATTAATCGAGATAATTTTGCCAATGTTCTCTTGTGTCTCAACTTTGGCACGGATACTTCTTTCATAGAGTTCCTTTCCACGTCGGGCGACTTCTTGGCTACTGAGGGTAGGGTGGGACATAAATAAATCCCCTGTTTAAGGTGCTAGATTCTTCACTTCATTGTAGAGCAGAAGCTATATAGGTTAGAGAGCAATGCTTGATTCTGTAGGAATTGGGAAGAGCGATCGCCTCAAAGCGGCAGATGGTAAAAAAGCTTGAACAAAAACTAAAGTAAGAAACTTTATAGAACCAATATCTCTTGGCAGTCTGCTCCAACAGGGTTGTTTACATAGGACATTTAATAGAAATTCATACTTCCTTTATAAATTAACTAGCAGAATTACTAAACCAGCTCGAGGTAATAGACAGATAAAATATAGTAGCTGATAAACCTGCTAAAAGGCAGTTATACTCTTGTAGGCAAAAATCAGATTTTAACCACGCAAAACTTTTAATTAAGATATCAATTTTATGAAACGAATTCTAGGATTAGCAATTGCTTCCTTAATAGCATTTCCTTCGACTGCATTGGCCGCTGATTGGGTTTTAGTTAGTGTAGCATTGGACGGTTCTCGTATTTTTGTTGATAATGAGTCGTATGAAAAACGAGGAGCCATAGCGTGGTATTGGAGAATGAGAGAAGAAGTACAACCTGATGAAACCGGAGTTATTTCCACAAAATCCTTTGACTCTACAGACTGCCGTAATCGTACCTATCGCATAAGGCAATTAATTTCTTATAACAACAGAGGTCAAGTCATTTTCAGTATGAACGATGGAGATAATGGGCCTCTAAACAAATTTGTTCCTGGTACTATGGGTGAAGAAATTTTTAAAGCTGTCTGCTCTCGCTAACTGGCAATTGATAAGTTTTTTATAGAGAGCAGATGAAAAAATCAGAAAAGTACAATGAATTCACAAGCTGCTATCAAAGAAACTCTTAAAGCTTTTTCGATTAGTGTTGATGATATTATGGAGATGCTTGTTAAACAGAATTATTCCCAATAAATAGATTTACAAAAATTAAGATTATATCTTAAAGACATGAAATTATCAAGTAGAGTTTTCATAATTCCAATTACATTTAATCGCATTGAAAACAGGTTAATTCCGAAAGATAAAGCTTACTATTTTTTTATGCGAATGTATGGATAACTGTCTTAACGATATTTATAGAAAAAGAAATTATTTTTTAGAACAACTGAATTATGACAATAAGTAGTGTTGATTTGGGAAAATTACTAGATACAATTGCCGATAATTTGGTGAATGCCTCCATACATAATCGTTTGCATACAAACCTTAGTGCAGCAAATGAAGAATATTATGCAGAAATGAATCAGTATCCAGTATTCTGGGAGTTGACAATTAATGCTCATGCCATTGTCACAATCCTCATGTTGTGTCGAGTGTACGACCAGCACAAAGATAGTTTAAATCTCAAAAAGCTACTTAATATTATTTCTGCAAAACGTCCATTATTTGAGAAAGAGTATTTTTATGAAAGGATTAAAGATAGACCATTTGTTGATGAACTATCTAAAACGCAAAGAGTACCAGATGATGAAAGCCTGAAACGAGATCATAGAGTACGTTAGTGAACAAACAAATCCGCTTGTTAAGAAATTAACTGACTTCAGGGACAAACAGCTCGCCCACATAGACAAGAGGTATATTCTGAACGGTAGTATTAATTCCGACCCTATTCTTTGGGGAGAGATGGAAGAACTTATTTCACGAGGGTTTGAAATTTTTAATACCTATGAAAACCTATTTAGAGCATCCTCGTGGTCTTCAAGGATGATTGGTGAGGAAGATTACGAGAGAGTTTTGAAGTCAGTAAGACAAGCAAAATCAAAGTAACCCCAATAGTGTCACTACTTTTGGCTTTTTTGCCCATGACAATATACTATAAAAGTGAAAAAACTTCCTGACCTGTAGAACCTCGTCGGATAACAGATTGAGAACGATCGCCACGTTGTTTTATTTCAGCGATCTTAGCAGCAAAATCTTCAGGTGGTTGTGCTAGGGTTTCATCCTCTAGAGGAGAATCGGGCGGAGTGTGTGCTTGCTCTAAAGATGCCAGAATCGAAGCTCCAGTGGAAGGTGATTTGGTCACTTCTGATTGAGATGGAACTGTTTTCTGAAAAACAAGAAATGCTATATATTGCTCAACCTGAGTCAGTTGGTCATCTGGAAGTTGAGCAATCTGTTGTTGAAGTTGACGGCGGCGATCAAGGATAGTCATCGGACACCTCCCAGGAACAACTGAACTTTCATTTTACTCGATTGATACAGTAGGAATGGTTTTGACGATCGCACTATAAAAGTCAAAAAGCTTGAACAAAGACTGATCGCAACATTGAACAGCAACTAGCTAAAAAAGAGCGATCGCGCTAGCCTTGTCGTCAGACATCGCACTCCAGCAAGTAAAATCAGGGTACAACAATAGTTGTACCTCCAGAGGCAAAATGAAACGGACACTCTATATTCCTGATGAATTGTGGACACAACTTGACCAATACTTAAAAGATCACCCAGAGCAAAATCCATCAAGTGTTGTACAAGCAGCACTGGCGGAAAAGTTGCGCCCCAAAAATGGTTCAAGGCTACTATCGCTGGCAGGAATCGTGGAAAATGCTCCTACAGACGCTTCAGTTAATGAAGATTATTTGATACAAGGATGAAGCGCCTCGTTTTGGATGCAGGCCCCCTGATTGCCTTGGTTTCTGTCCAAGATGACTATCATCAGGAATGCAAAGGGGGTTTTAGTAAGTTACCAGCGTTGTTTGGTGAGGTTCTAACCCCTCTACCAATGCTGTTTGAAGTTTACAAGTTTGTGCTGCGAGAACAATCGAGCCGTCCTGCAATGACTGCACTAGGCGTCATTAGTGAGAACACAGTGACTGTACCAGTGAGCATGGAAATGTTTTAGGAGATTTACAGCATAGTTCGCCACATACCAGACTGGCGAGGAACTTTAGAGGTTGTTTGAAAAGTGGTCGGCTGTGATATTAGGCACTTATCGATCCCCCCTAGCCCCCCTTAAAAAGGGGGGAAACGGAATCAAAGTCCCCCTTTTTAAGGGGATTTAGGGGGATCTAAGAGTATTTGATACATCACTAAGAAATTTTCAAACATCCTCTTAGAGGATGCCTCTGCTGTAGCGATCGCTCAACTTTATGACGCTAATGTTTGGACATTGGATTACAGAGATTTGAGTTGGTTCAAGAGTCTGGAATTGTGGTCTCCTTGATCATTACACAGGTTAGTTGAAACATTGTGAAGAATGTGGTTTTAACTACGCTATTACATTGAATTTTTAAGATAAACTTGCCGTATGTATGTCATCAAACTACTTACCTTCATCTAGTAACTAAAAAGGCATAAGCAATGACTAAAGAACCAGTTAAAGTAATATTATGGGAAGAAAATCAAAAAGATTTTCTAAAAAAGTTCTATGATCTCCAATTTACTCCCAGAGTAGGAGAGGAAGTTTACCTAAAAAAGGAAAGATGGAAAGTAACCAGAGTTGAGCATGATGTAGAAATTAGTGAGATTAATATCTACATGGAATTAATCAAAAAAACCAAGCAGGATAAATCATCTAATTCATAAATACAAGTAAATACACTCAACTATTATAAAAGGGAGGTTATTAGCCTCCCTTTATTCTGAGAATAGATATATTGTCAAGTGTAATTTGTAAATCTTTATGCAAGCCGCGATGTCTACGATGGGCGTAGCTGCGACACAACAAGAGTTGCCGCCAAGTGGTGGCGATCGCGCTGTAACGATACACTATAAAAGTAAAGAAATGTAAATAAATTAAATTTTGCAACCGTGGAAAACATCACATTGGGGCAAAATGGCCCAGTTGTTACGCCCTTGTGCATCGGCACTTGGGCTTGGGGTGATAAACTATTTTGGAATTATGGCGATCGCTACGGCCCAGAACAGTTACAAGAAGCCTTTACAGCAGCCTTAGAAGCTGGTATTACCTTCTTTGATACTGCCGAAGTCTATGGAATGGGACTATCAGAGAAATTTTTGGGACAATTTCTGCAACAGACACAACAACCTGTACAAATCGCCACAAAATTTGGCCCCCTACCGTGGCGATTTACAGCCCAATCTGTCTCGGATGCTTTAACAGATAGTCTCAAACGGCTACAACTTGAGCGAATCGCGCTGTATCAAGTCCATTGGCCTTTTGCCTTCTTTTTAAGCCAAGAAACTTTGATGAATGCCCTAGCAGATGAAGTGAAGCTCGGCAGAATTGCCACAGTCGGTGTAAGTAATTACTCAGCAGAGCAAATGCGAGACGCGCATCAAATATTGGCGGCCCGTGGAGTGCCTTTGGCTGTGAACCAAGTCCGCTATTCTTTACTCAGTCGCCAAGTTGAAAGCAAAGGTATTATCACAACTGCGCGTGAGTTGGGTGTAACTATCTTGGCTTATAGTCCTTTAGCACAAGGATTACTCACAGGCAAGTACAGTATTGATGGTGCTGAAACCCCCACTGGTGCGAGAAAAATAGACGCGCGATTTAAGAAAGAAGGTCTGCAAAAAATTGCCCCAGTCATATCTTTGTTACGCAACTTCGGGGAAAAATACGATCGCACCCCTGCTCAAGTTGCTCTTAACTGGTTAATTGCTCAGGGGAACGTTATTCCCATTGCTGGGGTGAAAACAGCCGAACAGGTGCGGCAGAATGCTGGTGCTTTGGGCTGGAGATTGAGCGACGATGAAATTGGAGAATTAGAACTAGTTAGCCGTCCTTGGCTGTAGTGTTTTTTAACTACTCAAACACAGGAGGCCAAATTTCTGACACTACTAGCTCCCAACCTGGTAATAAGTCTGGTAGTGTCAGTTTGTCGTTGTCCTGCAAAACTATTGGTTCTTGGTTGAGTTGATAAACTGTAAGCGTCAATTTGTCAGGATCAATCAGGATACCAACCGTAGATCCAAGTTGTAGGAATAGCTGAATTTTTTCTACCAGTGGTTTGATCCGGTCTGACTTAGATTTTATCTCTACCATCAAATCAGGCACCAGTTCCACAAAGTCGCGCGTGCTTGTTTTAAGTCTATCAGCACGAACAAAAGAGACATCAGGAGCGCGGAGATTTCGTTTTTCGTGATCAGCTTCTTTACCGTTTTCAGTTTCTAATGTAGGCAAAATAAAACCAGCGCTAGAACCAGTTACCCGTCCTAGTCTCTGTGGGCGCACCCAGTTGCCGAGTAATCTAACTAACTCAGCACCTATTTCCTCTGACTGATAATCTGATGGCCCCATAAGAAGTATATTTCCGTCTACTAGCTCCATCTGCCATTCTGGATGCTCTGCTTGTAGTTGCTCTAAGTCGGGAATAGTGAACATAAGACCACTAAGAATGCATCTTTAATTTATCTTCCTACAAACCGGTAGAAGAAGTTACCCAAAAAGCCAAAAAGTCAAGAGCCAAAGTCAAAATCTTGACTCTTAACTCTCAACTCTTAACTCTCCAATTTTAGATTTGGATTTTGGATTGAAGAAAAAATCTAAAATCTAAAATCTAAAATCTAAAATTGATTAACTGTTGACTAAGAAGCTGATTCCCTAGCTGTAGGTGAACCTATCTTTTTACTCGTAGGGGATGCAGAAGACTCCTGTCCACTTGTCCGCAGTTTGGGCTTGGGAGAAGCATGTCTTTCTTCACCATTGCTGCTATCTGATTTCCACGCAGAACGAGGGCGATCGCTGGAAGATTCACGACGCTTGCCCAGTCTGGGTTTGGGAGCAGAAGATTCCTCTTGGGGAATTTCCACGTCTGAGTTCAACCAAGCGGGACGAGTTTGATCGTAAGCGATTTGCAGTGCAGCTGCGGCGATCGCTTGAGCATCGTATTCTTCAATCAGTTCGCTGACAATTGGCAAGAATGAAGCCAAACGCTCACCCGTCAAAGCCTCTCGCACCAGTTCTTGTAATTTCAGAATGTGTCTTGCTTCAATCTGGGCGCGTGTAGGAATGGTCAGCAATTGCCAATTTTGGCGGTTATGACGTTCAAATGTTTGCTGTTTGCGCCGCTCAAATGGCTGAACTAAAGAAATTGCTGTTCCTTCTTTACCAGCACGACCAGTACGACCAATGCGATGGACGTAGGTTTCTGCACTATCGGGTAAGTCGTAGTTGATCACATGGGAGAGTTGATCGACATCTAACCCTCGTGCAGCAATATCAGTTGCTACCACCCAACGGACTTGACGGTTACGGAATCTGAGTAATAAGCGTTCCCGTGCTTGTTGGGACAAGTCACCGTGGTATTCATCGACACTGTGACCAGCCCCTTGCAACTGACTGGTGAGTTCGGCGGCGGTGCGTCTGGTGCGGACAAAGATTAAAGCTGTTTCTGGATCTTCCATTTCCAGAATCGGCTGTAAAGCTTTGGCTTTTGTCCAGTGGCGGGGGATCAAGTAAGCTACCTGATTAATCTTGTTTGGAGAGGCTTTTGGCTGCTCAACGGTGACAGTCGCCGGCGATCGCAAAAACTTATTCACCAACATCCGAATCGATGGTGGCATTGTTGCCGAGAATAAAGCTGTTTGGCGATCTACGGGCGCTTGCGAGAGGATTTTCACCACATCGTCGATAAAGCCCATGCTCAACATTTCATCGGCTTCATCTAACACAAACCACTTCACTTGATCGAGCTTTAAACAGCCGCGATCGAGCAAATCAATCACCCGTCCGGGGGTGCCCACGACCATGTGAACGCCACGTCTGAGTTGTAACATTTGGCGGTCAATTGATTGACCACCGTAGATTGCTAACACCCGCAATCCTTCATTGCCGATGAATTGAGCGATCGCATCGTGAACTTGCATTGCTAATTCACGAGTTGGTGTTAAAACTATGGCTTGCACGGCTTTTTGATTAATATCCAGCCGCTCTATGATTGGCAGTGAAAATGCTGCCGTTTTACCTGTTCCAGTTTGAGATTGACCAACCACATCACGACCAGCTAGCAATTGAGGAATTGCTTGCACTTGAATGTTAGTCGGTTCAGTAAAACCGATTTTTTCTAGTTGTTCGACACGTTCTTGGGAAATGCCTAATTCTTGGAATGAAAGAGTCATTAATTCTCCTAAATTTTTTGTAAGGATTTTTGGATTAGTCATTTAGTCATTAGTTATTAGTCATTAGTCATTAGTCATTAGTTATTGGCTATTAGTGAGCCAAGGGCGATAGCGCAGCCTCAATTCTTGGAGAAGCTATGCCAACGAATCCGCGAACTTCAGGTAAACCCTCATGGAAACTGCCATTAATGCAGCGTTGACCTCAGAATAAGGGTGAATCTGTAAGGGTCATTTAACAAATGGACTTTGGACAAAAGACAAATAACAATTTAGTTATTGACTACCTGACCATAGAGGTCGTATGTATCAGCGTGGTGAATCGCTATTGGCACAATGGTTCCTAATTTTGCCTGGCCTTTGACATACACCAGACCATCAACCTCTGGGGAAAATCTACCTGAACGACCGATTAATTCACCACTTTCAGGATTTTCTTGCTCAATCAGGACATCAACGATTTTGCCTACTTCCTGTTGATTTTTCTTTTGAGAAATCGGTTGCTGGAGTTCCATCAGTTGGTATCGGCGATCGTCCATCACTTCTTGGGGCAACTGATTTGGTAGCTTGTAAGCTGGGGTTCCTTCCTCAGAGGAAAAGGTGAAGACACCAACATGATCGAATTCATGCCGCTGAACGAACTCTAGTAGATGCTCAAAATGCTCGTTTGTTTCTCCTGGGAAACCAACAATAAATGTTGTTCGCAATACGGCTGTTGGTAGCGCCGTTTTGATGCGATTTATAATCCCATCATTTACGCGCCCTTGCCAAGGACGGTTCATGGCGCGAAGAATATCTGGATGAGAATGTTGCAAGGGCAAATCCAGATAAGGCAAGACGTTTGGTGTTTCTTGAATCGCCGCTATCACATCTGGGGTCAGTCCCGTGGGATAAGCGTAGTGCATTCTGATCCACGGTATATCTACTTTCCCCAAAGCGCGAAGTAATTCGGCTAATTTTGGCTGACCGTAAATATCCAAACCGTAATTAGTGGTGATTTGGGAAATTAGAATAATTTCCTTTACCCCTTGACTAACTAACTGCTCGGCTTCGGCGACTATAGATTCAATAGTACGCGATCGCTGGTTCCCTCGAAGATGAGGAATTATACAAAATGCACAACGATAATCACATCCTTCCGCAACCCGGAGGTAAGCTACGCCCTCGGTTGTAGTGCGATAGCGCGGTGTAGTTTCGTCGGCAATGTAGGTTGGCTCAATACTAACTTGTTTGACCCGCTCGCCAAGTTCAACACGCTCAATTACATTTACTATTTTGTGATAATCGCCAGTGCCCACAACGGCTACTGCTTCAGGTAACTCTTCCAAAAGTTGCTCTTGGAAATGTTGCGCCATACAGCCAGTTATTACGATTTTCTTGTTTGCCTCTGCCAGTTCTACCAAAGTTCTGACAGATTCTTGGCGGGCCGCTTCAATAAAACTACAAGTATTAACAATAACGTAATCTGCTAACTCTTCATTTGTATCTACACCGTAGCCTGCTTCCACGAGCAGTCCTAGCATGTGTTCTGTATCAATTCGATTTTTCTCGCAGCCCAGGTGAGAAATGGCAATTGTTGGCTTGTCACCCATATTTTGAAAATATCTTCATTTTTTTCTTGTAGTCAAACATTTCAGCGTTAATTTCGCTTTTCTCTGATCGCTATCCTTCTAATAACAGTACGGCGGCAGATTCTCACTGTCAGTAACTGTCCGTAGACTTATGACCCTATCAATAATAAAAATAGAGGTCATGTTATGATATTTTTATCAATCTGTTCCCCAGGGTAAATTGAAGTGTCTTTGGGTACTTATGACACTTGTAATGTTTTTTAACAATTCGCCTATTGGTATTTTACATTACCGCAGCGTGTGCGTTGTTAACCTGCCCATCGGGAAGCCGCCCAAAGGGCTTGTTGTGAGAAGTCGCTACCCTCAGGGAAATCGACGAAAGCGACTACGCCTATAAAGCAGTAATGCTACCCTGGCGATTGGCAAGTCCTACGACTGTGCGCGGACAAGACGCCTAAACCACGGAAAGCTGCCTTGCGTCTAGTGAGTGGCAAACTCCTCTTGTAGCCAGGTTTTATCTTAACATATCTTATGGGAGGTTTTCACGCCAATTTCCATCTAAGGAAGGAAGCAGTAAACCGACTATCATAAAACACATTTGACTAGTTAATGAAAAGTCAAGAGTCAAGGGTCAAGAGGAGCCAGTCACGTGCGGGGTTTCCCCCGTTGAAGAGCCACCCCTGTATGGAGGTTCCCGACCTTCAGGGGAGTGGTGTTGAACTGGCGTTCAATAGTCAAAAAATTCTGGACTCTGGACTCCGCGAGGCGGATTAAAGACGTGGACTTATATCAGATATTTAAAACTCGCTCACCAATTATTGGCGTGGTTCACCTGCTACCACTGCCTACCTCACCCCGTTGGGGAGGTAGCCTAAAAGCGGTGATTGACCGTGCCGAACAAGAAGCCGCAGCCCTGGCAAGTGGAGGGGTTGATGGTCTGATTGTCGAGAATTTTTTCGACGCGCCCTTTACCAAAAACCAAGTCGATCCAGTTGTTGTGAGTGCCATGACCATTGTGGTACAGCGCATACAGAACTTGGTGACTTTGCCTATAGGCTTAAATGTTTTGCGAAACGATGGCAAAAGTGCAATGGCGATCGCTAGCTGTGTACAGGCGCAATTTATCCGCGTCAACGTCCTCACAGGCGTAATGGCAACCGACCAAGGATTAATTGAGGGAGAAGCCCATCAACTACTCCGCTATCGACGGGAGTTAGGTTGTGATGTTAAAATCCTGGCCGATGTGTTGGTGAAACACGCCCGTCCTTTGAGTTCTCCAAATCTCACAGTCGCCGTGAAAGACACCATTGAAAGGGGTTTAGCAGACGGAGTGATTTTATCCGGTTGGGCTACTGGTAGTCCTCCTAACTTAGAAGATTTGGAACTAGCTTGTGGTGCAGCAAACGGCACGCCAGTATTTATCGGTAGTGGGGCCAATTGGGAAAATATTGATACATTAATGCAGGCAGCAGATGGTGTAATAGTTTCCAGTTCCCTGAAACGACACGGACGGATAGAGCAACCAATTGACCCAATTCGCGTCAGTCAATTTGTGGAAGCTGCCCGTCGCAATTGGAACTCCAAACCTGAAAGTAAATCAGCAGAACAAGTGAAGTTACATTCTTAAATGGGGCATGGGGAGCAAGAATTTTAGATTTTAGATTTTGGATTTTAGATTGAATATTTAATCCAAAATTTAAAATCCAAAATCCAAAATTGAATTGCCCAATGCCCAATGCCCAATGCCCATTAACCAATAACAGTTTATGATTCGCCGCCGTTCTACTCCTTGGATTCATAAATGGTCACGTCCATTGATTGCCGCGATCGCTGGATGTGGTGCCCTGACAACAGGTTATCTCACCATAGAAAAGTTAACCGGAGGCAGTGCCGCTTGTGTGGCACAGGTTGGTGCTAAAGGCTGCAATGATGTGCTTTCCAGCCCTTGGGCAACGGTTTTTGGTCAGCCATTAGCTTTATTTGGGTTTTTGGCATACACCAGTATGGTGATATTTGCTTTGGCTCCCTTGGTATTCAACTCAGGGGAAAATAATAGCCGCAAACAATTGGAAAATTGGACGTGGTTTTTGCTGCTGGCGGGTGCGATCGCTATGTCTGTTTTTAGCGGCTACTTAATGTACGTGCTGGCATCTCAAATCAAAGCTATTTGTCCTTACTGTATCGGTTCAGCTTTGTTCTCTGTGAGTCTTTTGGTACTGACGATTATCGGTCGGACTTGGGAGGATATTGGACAAATATTCTTTACTGCCCTGATTGTCGGGATGGTAACGCTGATTGGTACTTTAGGCGTTTATGCTGGTGTAAATAAATCAGATGTTACATCTGGAACTCCTGGACAACCCGTTAAAATTACCTTTACTTCCAAAGGAGACCCTAACCCAGCCTTTGGTTGGGAAATTACCACGACTTCGGGTGAGGCAGAAATAGCCTTAGCACGCCATCTAGCAAAGGTAGGCGCGAAAGAATACAGTGCTTATTGGTGTCCTCACTGCCATGAACAAAAGCTGCTTTTTGGTAAAGAAGCTGAGGAAATAATCAATAATGATATTAAGGTAGAGTGCGCTCCCGATGGATTCAAAGCTCAAACAGAACTGTGTAAAGCTGCAAAAATTGAAGGCTTTCCCACTTGGATTATCAGTGGCAAAAGCTATACCGGAGTCCAAAACTTAGAGGAACTAGCCAAAGTATCTGGTTACACTGGGCCTCGTAACTTCAAGTATTTCAAGTAATTGCCTTGAATAATCCTCAGTTGCGGTTCTCAATTGGGAAGCCTACACCAACCTAGCGCTACGGAGTAGTTCACACACGATAGTCAACTGGATAAAAACAGAAAAATCTGTTTCTAGTTGGCTTTTTTGTTTTTGCTAATAGATAATAGGTGTTGTCCAATACCCTATTACCAATTCTCCTGTGGTTTTTATCCCCAAATACCTTGATTTCAAGGAAATTAATCAAGTATATCTACTTTAGAGAATGTATACTTTAATTTATTTTTACACTCTGCTGATAGCCACAGAAGTCCCTGTTGCCGTTTAGTGAGAATGATTGGCCTTAATATATGGTAATACATCGCAAATACCACGATATATTGAAGAACCTTGGTGAATTAAAAAAACTCTTAGAAACTCTATTTAGCTCCCACTTGAGCTATGTTAGTCCGATAGTTAATAGCTATCGGAAATAGAGAATATTTCTCCCTACTAGGTAATGGGAATGAATCAGCAGCTAGGCAAGCGTTTTGTGAAGTTAATCTTTGGACTTAAACAATCGCTTAGTCGAGGACACAGAGAATTGATTACTGCCGCCAGCGTTGTAGTCTGCATCCTGCTTTTGCACTCCATTGGATTATTGCAATCTTTGGAGTTGCCAGCTTTGGATCAATTTTTTCGCTTACGTCCAAATGAACCACCAGAAGACCGGATTACGATCGTAGTGATTGATGAGGCCTATTTAAACGAAGTAGGTTCGTGGCCGATTCCAGATACGAACATTGCCCTGCTGTTGCAAAAATTAAATGTCCACAAACCCCGTGCTATTGGCTTAGATATCTACAGAAATTTGCCAGTAGGGACTGGTAATCAAGAACTGCATAATGCTTATCAGTCAATGCCCAACTTGATTGGTATTGAACTACTAGCAAATGACAACAACAAAAACTTTAGTGTTTTGCCTCCACTGGGACTGAATGAGGATCAAGTGGGCTTTAATAACGTGCTTTATGATCTTGATGGGAAAGTACGTCGCAGTTTGTTGTATTGGCACGTTAAAAATCAAGTACACGAAAGTTTTGCCCTGAAGTTGGCTTTATTGTATTTAAAGTCAAAAGGAATTACTCCCACCAAAGCAAAAAGCAACCCTGAGTATTTGCAATTGGGTAAGGCAACATTTACTCGTTTTGAGGCTAATGATGGTGCTTATGTAGGAGGTGATGATAGAGGCTACCAAATTTTGGTTAATTTTCCCAAACCCAAATGTCAAAGTTCATCTGGAGAATTTTGTAGTTTTCGCCAGGTATCGATGAAAGATGTACTGGCTGATAAAGTCAAAGAAAACTTAATAAAAGATCGGATTATACTTATTGGTTCCACCGCCCCTAGTCTCCAGGATTTTGTATTTATTCCTTACTCCAGCAGTCTAATGGGTACGGCAAAGCCTGTACCTGGTATTCAACTGCAAGCTTATTTTATTAGTGAGTTAATCTCCGCTGCTGTTGATGGACGACCATTACTCAAAGTCTGGCCTGACTTGGTAGAATACTTGTGGGTTTTTGTCTGGTCTTATCTGGGAGCGATGACAACATGGCGGATACAACACCCCACTACAAGCCTCCTCAGTGTCCTAGTTTCTTGCTTTGCATTGACCATGAGTGCATACCTTGCTTTCTTGTACGGTTGGTGGATACCGCTCATTCCCTCACTGTTTAGCTTTGGCAGTTCAGCTATTTGGATTATCAGTCATATTGCCCATGTACAGGAAGAGTGGAAACGTTCCAAAGAATTTTTGCATCACGTTATCAACACGATTCCTGATCCAATTTTTGTAAAAAATGAACAACACCAGTGGATTGTTTTAAATGAGGCGTATTGTCGATTTATCGGTTATCCGAATAAGTTGTTAATTGAAAAGTCAGACTATGACTTTTTCCCTAAACATGAAGCTGATGTGTTTCGCCAACAGGATGATCTTGTTTTTCTGACTCAGCAACCCCAGGAACATGAAGAAGAATTTACAAATGCCGATGGTCAGACTCATCAAATTGCCACTAAGCGATCGCTTCACAAAGACTCAGCTGGCAATTTCTTCTTAGTTGGGGTCATCCGAGATATTACTCAGCGCAAGCTGATGGAAGAACAGCTTAAGCGTACTGCTGCTGAACTATCGCGCTCTAACAATGAATTAAAACTCAAAGAAGACCACTTACGTTATTTAGCGTATCACGACCCCCTGACCGGTTTATCCAATCGCAAATTTTTTGCCGAGCAACTTTACGAGTCGCTACATTGGGCGCAACACAATAACTTGTTGCTGGGACTGCTGTTTATTGATCTAGATGGCTTTAAGCAAATCAATGATACTCTGGGACACGAGACAGGCGATCGCTTGCTAATGGCGATCGCTACCAGACTCACCAATTCTTTACGCGCTAGTGATACAGTTTCTCGTTTGGGTGGCGATGAATTTACTGTGATTTTACGGGCAATTCCTAATGTCCAAATAGCTGGTAAAGTAGCCGAAAAAATTTTAAGCAGTATTACCAAGCCAATTATTTTGAACGGCTATCCAATCCAAGTCTCTGCCAGTATTGGCATTAGTCTCTACCCACACAACAGTCAAGACAGTGAAACTTTGATGAAACAAGCAGATGCAGCAATGTATCGTGCCAAGTATCTAGGTAAAAATCGCTACGAGTTTGCTTAATTCTTCAAGAGTCAAACCTCGACATTTTTTTCACTTTAGTCAATATTTTTACCTTCAAATTAGGAATGTGGACTGGAGATACGTCTAAGAGGTTGTTTGAAAAGTGGTGACTGAGGTATCCAAAACTTTAGATCCTCCTAAATCCTCCGATAAATTGGAGGACTTTGAGAACGTTATTCCCCCCTTTTTAAGGGGAGCCAGCGCGGTCTTCTCTACGAGACGCTAAAAGCGATAGCGAAGCGGTAGCGAGTCATCGTTCGCGCAGCGTCTCGTAGAGAGCGTCTGGGGTCTCCCCAAGTGGAGCGACTGGCGTGGGCTAGGGGGGATCTAGATACAAGCGTAGACTTTTCAAACATCCTCTAAGGCACTATCTTGAAAAAGGTGATTTTTGAGGCAAGATATAGACCTAGCAAGGCTTTTTTACTTGAAGACTAAACCTAATAACTTGTGTGAGAAAGCAATTAGTCATCAGAGGTAATTGGGAAAAGAAATAAAGTATGTAGGTATTTTTACCGATAAAGTTATACTTGTACTGCCTCGGTTTATGCTGCTGTATATAGTTGGGAAAATCCTTATAATATGATTACAATTACCTTATTTTATCTTTACACATCTTTACTCTAATTATATCTTAATTATACAATCAAGTACGTATTTTTTCATATTTTTGAACTCTCGATTCCGTAAATATAGTGTTTATACTTACAAATATGAAGTTCCTATTAATAAATAGTGAGTAAAGCAAAATGCTCACAGTTATTTGTTATCATATCTAACTTTAGACTGATGTAAAAACGGCTTATTAAGAATACCACTTAAGTGTGAAGACTATTGAATATCAGCAGATTAAGGTTAATCTACAAGCAGATACCACAATGATTTGTACACTACCAGCAATAATTTCATAAAGTTAAAATATTATTTTTCAAAAAGCACAGTAAATATACGGTGGAAAAGAAAAAAGACGTTTTGAAATGAAAAACTAGTAAATTTACTGAAAGCTATGAAAAGTAACTTCCGAATCACAAAGTTTATGATATTCTGTATAGGTGCTTACATACTAATACCAAAAATTGCCGATTGCACAGGTATATTCAGTACTGGAAGTGCTAATGCTTTTGGCGCTACTAGTAGTAATAGCTTAATGGCCCGCAAAGTCAATTCTCAAAATTTAAAAGACATGTATATTCCACCAAATTATGGTGGCCCTGACAGTCGTCATGGTAGCGGCACTCGCTAATGGCAATTTTGAATTTTAGATTTTGATGAAGCAGTGGAGTGGGCAGACCCCATATTAAACACCAGATCCTTTACTTGGCGGCTTATTGCAGGATGTCATCGGGTTGCTGAAAACCCTCACCTCAGCCGTCAGCCTCTTTAAGGTAATTTATTCAAGACAATCGTGGAGATTTCCACCAATGATGTGTTTGTATAAGTGTGTGGACTTGCCAATTTGGGTTTGGTTGAGGATAATCTAAACGGAAGTGTCCGCCTCGGCTCTCGGTTCTAAAAGCAGCACTTTTGAGAATTAAATCAGCCACATCTAATAAATTGCGGGTTTCTGCCCAAAGTCCCAATTGCCGTTCAACATCTGGTAGGTCAAAACTAGCCGGTTCTGCTGGACGTAAAGCAAGCAAGAATTGACTTAAAGGCAAGAGAGCGAAATCTTGCTGCCAAGATTCAATAGTAGCGATCGCAGTTTCCAGCCTTGATTGCTCCCGACAAATACCAGCACTTTCCCACACTAGCCGTGGTAACTTCTCCCTGAGTGCTTTTAGCTGTGCTTGTTGGATATGCCACTCACTAGCATCAGGACTAAATTTCCGTAATGGCAGCACTGGTGTTTCTGAGGGCAGCCCAATATTTTCTAACTCAATATTAGCCATTTGGGCCCCAAACACAATACATTCCAACAGGGAATTACTGGCAAGGCGATTTGCCCCATGCACCCCGGTACTAGCGGTTTCACCCACTGCGTACAAACCGGGGATATTTGTACGATTCATCAGATCCGCAACAATTCCACCCATCCAGTAATGGGCAGCTGGCGCTACAGGAATTGGTTCATGAAAGACATCAACGCCCCAATGCTGACAAACTTTGATGATGTTGGGAAAGCGGTGACGAATCTTGTCGGCGGGAATGGGGCGCATATCCAACCACACATGGGCAGTAGCCAAATCAAGGGCGGTACGTTGTAAATGGCTGAAAATTGCTCTACTAACGACATCTCTAGGAGCGAGTTCACCCGCAGGGTGGTAGTCAAAGGCAAAACGCCGCCCTTCATTATCGATGAGATGTGCCCCCTCGCCGCGTACAGCTTCGCTGATCAAGAAGCGATCGGCACCGGGTTTAGTGAGGGCAGTGGGGTGAAATTGGACAAATTCTAAATCGCGGAGGATAGCCCCAGCACGAGATGCGATCGCTACGCCATCACCCGTACTCACAGCCGGATTAGTGGTTTGGGCAAATACCTGACCACCCCCGCCTGTTGCCAGTACCACAGCACCAGATCTTACCCAGGTGATTTTACCTTGATAAAACAGGCTAATTCCCTGACAGCGACCAGTTTCAGGTTCAATCCACAAACTCAAAGCCAAAGCTTGCTGAATGACTTGAATATTTTGGCGACGTAATACTTGCGCGGTGAGGGTGGTGGTAACTTCCCTGCCTGTGGTGTCCGCAGCGTGGAGAACACGGCGGCGAGAATGGGCAGCTTCCAAAGTTAAAGCTAAGGTTTGACCATGACGGTCAAAAGCTACCCCCAAGTTAACTAGGGATTGAATGCAGTTAGGGGCATGTTGGGCGAGAAATTCGACAGCGGTGCGATCGCATAAACCCGCACCTGCCTGGATCGTATCTTCAATGTGCAGCGTGGGAGAATCTTCTGGGGCTACCGCTGCGGCAATGCCACCTTGTGCCCAATCACTGGCGGACAAAGCAACGGTTTCTTTGGTAATCAAGCCGACTCGCAAGGACTCTGGCAGACACAGCGCTGTGTATAGTCCAGCGGCACCAGCGCCGACTACTAAGACATCAAATTGGCTAGGAATATCTATCTGAGACAAGGTAATGGGGGAGAAGGGGAGCAGGGGAGAAGGGGAGAAGGGGAGCAGGGGAGCAGGGGAGCAGGGGAGCAGGGGAGCAGGGGAGCAGGGGAGCAGGGGAGGCAGGGAAGACAAGGAAAAAATTTTACTTTGTCCCTCTTGTCCTCCTTGTTTCTCTTATCCCCCTTATCCCCCTTATCTCTAATAGAATAATCCCACTCCTTAGAATCAGGAGTGGGCTGCTATTTGCTACATCAACTGGAATTCAGTTATCTGTAGATACCGTTGTTAAAGCGATCGTCTCCTTCATTGAAGGCAGGCTCTAATTCTGTCACGGTGAATTTATCGAGGTTGGCTTGTAGGGTTTGTTTTTGGCGATCGCTCAATCCGGCAAGATCCAATACATCCTCTACCTTTTGGTAGGGAGCATTCGTGATGATTTTCTTAGCCAGGGTGGGATAAAGCCCTGGAAACTGTTGAAAAGCTCGGACGTTGGTATTATTCAAATCAATTTTTTTACCAAATTCCGTTCCTAGTTTAGCGTCTGCCCGATTCTGCCGCTCGATTGCCAGAACCGGGACTTGTGGAAAAGCAAAACTGTTGAAACTAGCAGCTTGGGCTATCTGAGTTGTTCCCAACCATCCCCAGCAACTAAGTAACAAACTAAACACTGTTAATAAACGCGCCAATCCTTTCACGATTTTTCTACCTCTTTCCATCAAACAGAAATAAAAGTTTTAAGCTAACAGCCGTCAGCAGTCATTAGTCATTAGTCAGAGTGCCAAAGACAAAGGACAAGAGACAAAAGCTGATAGCTTAGTCAACACAGCAGTCATCAGAAACTAATATACAGCGTATTAATATGCACAATATTTGCCGTTGCTGGGTTTGACTGTACTTTTGCCAAAAATTTTCATTGTGGTCAGAGTGTCTGCATAGCTGCAATAGTGTTGCATTCATGATCCCAGTAGCATTAAGAGCTAGACGAAATCTTTTCGGGGTGGCTGATTCTACCTCCCAAGCAGACACCAAACTGTACGATGTCTAAGGCCGAAAACCTTACCAAAAAAGACTTGATGCTGATTGATTTTTATGTAATATTTCTTAACTAATTAATCATCTACAGCATCATTTTTGATGCGCCGGAGATTGGGCTGGGAAAAGTTTCGCTAAGAGAAGCCTACACGCTGATTGCAACATAAGTGCCTCCTACCTTTTTCACGCTGCGATCGCAGCTAACAAAAATAGGCTGTCTACTAAAATTGTGCTTAAAACTGCGCCACCAAAGGCATACCAGTGTCTTTGATTTCGACCTAAAGCTGAAATTCCTACTGTTAATAGCACTAGGGCGAGAATTATCGCCCAAGTTTGTCCCCAAGGTGCTTGTACTTGTATGAGAGCATTTTGTAAGATTTGCGGTGCTAAATCTGCATCTACTCTCATGATTTGCCGCCAATAGGGCATCAAATCTACTATATAAAAATATACATCTGTTAAAACTGTACCGAGTAAAGAACCTAAATAAAACCAGTTACCTACCTTGCCCCAATTCTTCGCCAGACACCAGCAAGCAAACGGTAAACCGATAAACTCCACCGGCAGATGCCATACAGGTTCCCAACGTAACCAGCCCCAGTAAATCGCTCCTGCTAACCAACTCCAGCTAAACCCCAAGAGCAAATCCCCCCAGACGTAAGTTGCAGGACGTGACATTAAGGCAAAACTTAGCCACACCCAAAATCCTGTCAGGGCTAGACTCAGGCTTGGTAGCGATCGCACTATTGGCGCTTCTATAAATACTGGCACTGTTACCAAAAACACCGCCGCCGCAAACACTAACCAACTTTGTCGGGCAGAAATAGATAAGGGGAGAGAGGGAGAAAAGGAAAGTGTAGATTCCAATTGTCTGATACCATTCTGCCCAGTATCAGCTAAATCCAACTCGGTATCAATAGAAGGGGTAGAAGCGCTGTAGGAGGACAGTGTATTATTAATCAAAGTTTTTAATATTTGTTACTAAACTTTATCTTATTTAAGATATCACATTTTCAAATCCCCCCCTGGGGCATTGTAATTATACTAAAATTTTCAAGAGCGTTGGCGCAAACCAAACAAAACATTCTGCCTCAGACGAATCCATTAAGGTTGCACTATGTACAGAACTGCTCTGTAGTTCCTTGTAATGAAGAACTACAGAGAGGTCATGGGTAAAATTTAACAGTTAAAAAGTGAACTGGCATCAGTCCGCTAAATATTAAAGTTTGATGAATTTCTCAAATTGCGTTGACTTATTGAGGTGGGTGTAAGAACATAGTCAGCGTCTTCGATGATGTTATTGATCGGTAAAATTGAATTTTCTACAAGATTGGGTGCAAGAGAGAGTATATAAAACAACATCATCACCTCAAGATAATGTCTAAAACACGAAAAAGGTATTAATTGCAGATGGAGTTTATTCAAGCATTTATTTTGGGTATTGTTCAAGGTGTTACAGAGTTTTTGCCAATCAGCAGCACTGCACATCTTTTGATTGTGACAAAGGTATTTGGTTGGAAAGAACTAGGCTCTAAAGATTTTGTTGATGCGATTCAATTTGGTAGTGTTATCGCAATTTTGGGGTATTTTTGGTCGCTGATTTCTAATATTATAAAAGGTGGAATCGAAGCATTAAAAGAGAAGGACTGGCAACGCGAAGAATGGAAAATTCTTGTCGGTATTGTAGTCGGAACAATGCCGGCCTTAATTTTCGGCTTTCTGCTGAAAGATATTTTACCTGAAAGTGCATTAATTATTGCCATTATGTCAATTATCATGGCACTTGTACTAGCTTTCGCAGAAAAAATTGGCACTCGTAAGAGAGGTTTCGATTCATTGCAGATTCGGGATGGTATTTTAGTTGGATTGGGACAAACACTTGCTTTGATTCCGGGCGTTTCTCGTTCTGGCTCGACGTTGACGACCGCCTTATTTTTAGGATTAGAACGCGATACAGCAGCGAAATTCTCATTTTTGTTAGGGTTTCCAACTCTTACCATTGCGACGCTGTATAAAAGCCTGAAAATATTCAAGTTGTTTCAAGCCCACCAGTTGCCAGATAACATTGTTGGACTGTTAATTGTAGGGATTATTTCAACCTTTATTTTTTCCTACCTATCAATTGCATTTTTGATTAAATACTTAGCAACCAAAAACACTTTGATTTTCGTATGGTATAGATTAGCATTCGGTAGTGCGATCTTACTAGCGATCGCATCAGGTTGGAAAGGATAATAGTCATTTGTCATTTGTTATTAGTCATTTGTCCTTTGTCCAAAGCAAATTACTATAGCGACCGCTCCTTTGTATGTAATACAATCTAACCTCACTTCCATTCCTCTCTCCTAAAAGGAGAGAGGAATGGAATTTTACTCCCCAACCCTAGTAGGGAAGGAGGTGGGGCTTAGGTCTGTATTAGACTCAACTAAGAACGCTATAATGCCCAATGCCCAATGCCCAATGCCCAATAATGCCCAATGACTACCATTCATCCTGCCCGAATTACCAAGGTTCTTCTAGACTCAATAGCCGCAGAGATTGGTTTTGAAGCTGGGGATGCGATCGTTGCAATCAATGGTACACGTCCCCGCGATTTAATTGATTATCAGTTTTTGTGTGCTGATGAAGTCTTGGAATTAGAAGTTTTAGACGCTGCTGGTAAAACTCATAGCCTAGAAATCGAAAAGGATTACGATCAAGACTTGGGGCTAGAATTTGAAACTGCCCTATTTGATGGCTTAATTCAGTGTAATAACCGCTGTCCATTCTGCTTTATCGACCAACAGCCACCAGGTAAGCGTACCAGCTTGTACTTTAAAGACGACGATTACCGCCTAAGCTTTTTGTATGGCTCTTATCTTACCCTGACCAATTTACCAGAAAGAGAATGGCAGCGGATTGAACAAATGCGCTTATCTCCGTTGTATGTTTCTGTTCATGCCACAGAGCCGGAAGTTAGAATTAGACTGCTGAAAAATCCCCGTGCGGGACAAATTTTGCAACAACTCAAGTGGTTTCAAAAAAGACGGCTACAAATTCATGCTCAAGTGGTTGTTTGTCCTGGTATAAATGATGGCGAACACCTGGAGCAAACCCTAAAAGATTTAGCATCTTTTCATACTGGTGAAGTCCCTACTGTGGCATCGGTGGCAGTTGTACCAGTCGGATTGACAAGGTTTCGGCCTCCAGAAGACGAACTCACACCCGTAACCAGAGAAAAAGCGAAAGAAGTGATTTCTCAAGTGCGAATACTCTCGCAGCAATTTCGCCAAAAGTTTTCCTCTAGCGTCGCTTGGTTAGCTGATGAGTGGTTTTTGATTGCAGGTGAGGAATTACCGAGCGAATCTGAATATGAAGAGTATCCCCAAATTGATAATGGTGTTGGTTCAATTCAGTTGTTTATCAAGCAATTTGCAGCCGCCGCAACAGAGTTACTACCGCCAAAAGTTTATCCTCAGAGAAAATTAACTTGGGTAGTAGGCAACGCAGTAGAAAACGCCTTTCAACCTATATTGAAACGGTTAAATTCTGTTGAAGGTTTAAAAGTAAATATGCGTGCTTTATGCAGCGATTATTGGGGACAGAGTATCACTGTCACGGGATTACTAACGGGTCATGATTTGCTGTTGAACTTACGAAACCAAGATTTGGGAGAAGGAATATTACTGCCAAATGTAATGCTTAAACATGGTGAATTGGTATTTTTAGATGATATGAGTATTGAAGAATTAGCCCGCAAATTGGAGACAAAAATCTTACCAGTAGGAGGAGTTGAAGATTTAATCAATACCTGTATTATTTAAGCTATTTTTGTTAGCTCTTTAGTCTATAGCAGTTTCCCGGTGCATGAACTACATATCAAAACCTCACCCTCAACCCATCTGCTTGGTAAGGAGAGGGGTTGAGGGTGAGGTTGAGCTGTAGAGCATTTTTATTAGGAAACACGATAGACAATTTAACTACGTTATGCAAGGTCTGTTAAGTAGGTGGGCGGGAAAATTTATAACTATGTCATTGCGTTCGCCCTTGGCGTTCCCGCAGGGTACGCAACGGAGTGGAGTGTTCGCGTAGCGTGTCGTAGACAAGCAATCGCAAGGTTTTTACCGCTTTTACTTTTCGTTACATAGTTAGGTTTATTTGTGCCTACCTACTTAGGAACTTTTGCAAGATATCTATTGTATTCTCCGTATATAAAAATCGCTCGACAAAATCATGATAAATTATTATTAGCTTAACTCTAGCGATCGCAGTCAGTTCTTAACCTCACAATTATTTGAAAAGTTATTTGATTCCTATCTATTAAATGCTACTTTAAAACCTGGAAAAACCCTGCTTAAAGGGGTGATTTTCAAGAGTAATAATTCTCTACTTAGTACCGTTCCAGGTAGCACCAGCATGACTTTTTTAACTCACAACAACAAGAGTGACATTTTTTATTTTGGGTTTCAGTGAGAACTCTCTGGAATTACGCAAACGCCTATTGGAATTGCTAAATGCAAAGCTTTCTAAAAAGCTAGTCACCAATGGAATTAAATTCACAATGTTATAGCCAACAATTTCTATAGAATCACTTGTGACAAGTTGAGTATCCATCTTGGCATTTTTTACTGGTTTTGATAGGCTAGATTGATGAAGGTCATTCACTAAGTACTTCTACAAAAAGCCTATAGGAATCCTATTTGATTTTTGAAAAGCCAAATATTAGCTTTACTTAATCTAGGTAAGAGTCTCAGTAGACTTACCAGGAATAAAACTAGAGTCCTATATTGTGTACTAATGAATTCCGACTAATAACTAAATTAATTAATAATGAAGTGAGGAGTTACTGGTGAAGTATCAGGAAAACCAAAAAGATATAAGTTTAAAAATTAAAGAAGCTAGAAAATTATTTATTTTAAGTTGCGAAATTGTAATTTTAAGTTTTTTGGGTATTTTGCCAGTAAGCGCAGCCACCGAAGAACCTGTATTGAGCGTAGTGTATGGGCAAGAAAATGCAAATCAATGGACAGGGATAAGCGATCGCTTACAAACAATAGGGGTGAAATATTGTGTAATTTCCCTAAATGATGTCAAGAGTGGGGCAGATTGGGGCGATCGCCGGGTATTATTTTTGCCAAACGTCGAGACATTAACACCAACCCAAGCGATCGCTCTAGAAGACTGGATGAGTAAGGGAGGGCGTTTGATTGCTAGTGGCCCTGTAGGTAGTTTGTCATCAGCGGGAGTACGGCAGTTATTGCGATCGCTCTTGGGAGGTTATTGGGGATTCAGCCTGAGTGACAAAGAACAGATTCAACCTGCAAAAACCAAAATTCCAGAATGGGCAAATCAAACTGGACTCTTTGGGAAAGTGCGCGGCGGTGTTGTAATTCCTAACGATATGGGTACTCAATCTCCTGCTGTTTGGAATTCCAAAGATAATCCCGCCGCAGTCGTGACAACTGAGCGTTCCACCTTTTTGGGCTGGCGCTGGGGAACAGATACAGCCTCAGCCGCCGAGTTAGATAATGCCTGGTTAAAAACTACTCTCAATCACTATTTGACAGCACCAGCGCCATCAAATCGCATGAAAAAAATAGCAGGAGGTTCCCAAAGCTGCTCTACGACTGTGGCGGCTGCACCGAGGGAACAGGGGAGCAGAGGGGCACAGAGGAGCAGTTCCTCTCCTTCCTCTCCTTCCTCTCCTTCCTCTCCTTCATTCACTCCTCCTAAAACTGCCACTGCTCCCATACCTAGACCGCTGCCTATAGTCAAATCCCCAAGTTCTCAGGAGCCTATTGACCAATTAGAACAAACGGTGCGTCTGGATGTTGCACCCAACTCCAATGAGCCGATTGACAACAACCAAGCGATCGCCCTCCAGCAAGAATTAGAAAATCTGATTGGTCGGGTGGAAAGCGCTAATTTAGCAGTGTTAGCCGATGCGGCTAATGAAGGCGTTGCGATATCTGAGGAAAAGCAGTCTTCTAGGCATCTACGCAATTATGCTCCTGAGTCTGTCAAAGAGCAGCCAACGCAATTGGCCTCAACCAAACTGGGGGCGCTAGTCATGAGTAAAGAGCAAGCTCTAGCACAGGTAAGGGTAATTGCTAAAAACTTACCCCTATTGATTGCCCAAAAAAACTATGCTCTGGCTCGTCAGCAGTGGCTGGTCGCTAAAACGACTTTGTGGCAGCAGTTTCCTGTTGATCGGAGACTGGCTCAACCAGAAATTCGGGCAGTTTGGTTAGATCGGGGGACGATTGTTCGTGCTGGTAGCAAGGCGGGACTAGCCCAGATTTTTGATCGCCTCGCCCAAGCTGGGATTAATACCATCTTCTTTGAAACTGTTAATGCTGGCTATACAATTTATCCAAGCCAAGTCGCAAAAGAGCAAAACCCATTAATTCGTGGGTGGGACCCACTGGCAGAGGCAGTGAAATTAGCCCATGAGCGAGACATGGAATTACACGCTTGGGTTTGGACTTTTGCTGCTGGCAACCAACGTCATAATGAAATTCTTAACCTTAATCCTAATTATCCAGGGCCAGTACTGGCGGCTCATCCCGATTGGGCAAACTACGATAACCTTGGCAACATGATTCCTGTTGGGCAGACTAAGCCATTCTTCGATCCAGCCAACCCCGAAGTGCGGCAGTACTTGCTGAAGTTGTATGAGGAAATTGTCACTAAATATAACGTAGATGGTCTACAGCTAGACTACATTCGCTACCCTTTCCAAGACCCATCAGCAGGTCGAACTTATGGCTATGGGAAAGCTGCAAGAGCGCAATTTCAGCAACTTACTGGTGTAGATCCAGTGAATATTTCTCCTAGCCAAGCAGACTTGTGGCAAAAATGGACAATATTTCGCACCGAGCAAATTGATAGCTTTGTCGCCCAAGTATCACAGCAGTTGCGACAAAAGCAACCGAATTTAATTTTGTCGGTTGCAGTATTTCCTCTGCCGGAACTAGAGCGGATTCAGAAAATTCAACAAAATTGGGAAACTTGGGCCAGGCGGGGGGATGTAGATTTAATTGTTCCCATGACTTATGCTCTGGATACTTCTCGGTTTCAACGATTGGCCCAACCCTGGATTGCCTCTAAACAATTAGGAGCTACGTTGTTGGTGCCGGGAATTCGCTTACTTTCTTTGCCAACAATCGGCGCATTCGATCAACTCCAGTTGGTAAGAGACTTGCCAGTTAGTGGTTATGCGCTCTTTGCCGCAGAGAATTTTAACAACGATCTACAAAAACTCTTTAGTAGTACCCAAGGTAGGATTCAATCCACAACAAGTGAACCGATTCCTCACCGCCAACCTTTTCAAACTGCTGCTATCCGTTACACCGCGCTACAACGCGAATGGAAATTTGTTTTCCAAAAAGAGCACCTACAAAGGTCTGCTCAGAAAATTTCAGATTTTAACAACCAGGCAGAAGTTTTACGCAGTGCTTTAAATCAGCTTGCCACTTCCCCTTCTGCTAGTAAGTTGCTAGTAGCGAAAGCCTCTCTAACCCGCTTCCAGTCTCAATTTCGGGTATTGATGAGCCAAGAACTTAAATCGAATTCCTATCAAGTCAAAGTTTGGGAAAATCGGCTCGTAACTATAGAAAGGCTATTACGTTATGGCGAACGGCGGGTGCAGAAGAAGCAGCAGAGCAGCGGGGGATAAGGGAGACTGGGGGGACTAGGGAGAATTATTAAACAAGTTTCTTCCTTGTCTTCTTTGTCTCTTCCCAATCCCCAATGCCAACTAGCTGGATATAAGCTAGTTTGTAATTCTTAACACACTTTTTGTAGTGTTTATATCCCAAATATTACTACTTGTTTAGCGTCAAAATATTGGAAAATACTTAGATAACTAGTTTTAGATAACTATTATTTGATAATAGCTATCATCAAAATCTATGCAAACCTTACCTCAGCTTATCGGGCTATAAAGCTTAGAGTCAAGAATTGACTATTTGCCGCTGATGGTTGTCCGAGAAAGATCACTATTTAGATGCGATGTCTACGACGGACTACGCCTACGCACTGATGTAGCACGGGATAAGAGTGTTTTGTTTTTTTCATCTTCGCAGGTAGTAGAGTACTTCACCAAGCATGATACGGTACTGCTTGTAGCTTCTGGAACTAGCTTGAAAACAGCCAATATTTTTGAAGTTATGCATACCTCAGTCATAACATTGAACGTGTCAGAGTTTTCGGAGATAGCCTCAGTACTCTTACTGTTACGCCAGCAGCAGTTGGATCTACTGCCAGTTGTAGATAAACAAGGTAACATTGTAAGTAATATTACCCCTAAAAGTATCTGTCAAGCACTAGTACAAAAAACCGAGAAAACTAGAGTTAACACTAGTATTGGTTCCTTTGAGGTAGAACATCAGATTCTCATTGAGAGACAATTTATCAAGTACAAATGCTTACTAACACACGCTCTAGTACGTAAAGATACGATATGCAAACACGCTCGGCTCATTGGAGTTTCTAGAGATTGTCAGGATGGGCAAGCAGTATTTGAAATTCAAAATTGGGGAATTGGCATTCCAGAAAAAGATATACCATATCTATTTGAATCCTTTGATCCCGCCATAAATGACGGTAATATACTAGGCACTGGATTAGGAATGGCAATTATAAAAAAGTGTGTAGATATCTAAAAAGGTGAATTTTTTTTACAAGTACGCTAGTATCTGTACAAAGTTTACTGTCATTTTGACATTAAATAATAAAATATAAATTGAGGTAAATTATGCCCACAATCTTAATAATAGAAGATGAGGAAGCAGTCCGTGAAAACATTTTAGATTTGCTAGAAGCTGAGGATTTTGAAACTCTTGCTGCGGCTAATGGCAGAATCGGGGTAGATTTGGCTATCTCCGAAGTTCCCGATTTAATTCTCTGTGATGTGATGATGCCGGAAATTGACGGTTATGGTGTGCTAACAGCATTACGTCAAGATCCATCAACAGCAATAATTCCCTTCATCTTTCTCACGGCCAAATCTGCAAAATCTGACTTCCGTCAAGGCATGGATATGGGTGCTGATGACTATATAACTAAGCCGTTCACTCGGGCTGAATTATTAAGTGCCATCATCAACAGGTTGCAAAAACACGCTACTTTAAAAAGGTATTTATCTCCTCAGACTGTGATTAACAACTTGTCTCCTAAAATGCAGTTGTTAGAAATTAGTTTACACCGAGCTATCAAACAACATAATTTTCAAGAATTTGAAATTTATTATCAACCAATAGTCGATATCGCTTCTGGAAAAATAGTAGCTGCGGAAAGTTTATTGCGCTGGAAAAGTTCAGATTTAGGGATGAGTTACCCAAGCGAATTTATTCCCTTAGCAGAGTCTACAGGCTTAATTGTTCCGATTGGGAAATGGGTATTACAAAGGGTATGTAAACAAATTAAAACCTGGCACGATGTCGGAATTAATTCTTTGACTGTTGCTGTAAATGTGTCAGTAATTGAATTTAATCAACCAGATTTTATTCAGAATATAGTCAATTTTATAGCTATCAATAATTTGGAAGCACATTACTTAGAAATAGAACTAACCGAAAGTATGATTATGCAAGATGTAACTAGTGCGATCGCTACTATGAGTAAATTACGAACATTAGGTGTAAAAATTGCAATCGATGATTTTGGTACGGGCTATTCTTCTTTAATTTATTTGAAAAACTTACCAATTAACACATTAAAAATCGACCGTTATTTTATCCATAATGTTGCTAACGATCCGCAGAAATCAGCCATTACTAAAGCATTAATTCAAATGGCTCATAATCTCAATCTAGATGTAGTTGCTGAAGGTGTAGAGACGGAAGCAGAACTAGGTTTTTTACGCCAACACAACTGTAATTTTATGCAAGGGTTTCTATTTAGTCGTCCCTTACCAGCAGCCGAATTTGAACATTTTTTGTTCACGAACAAATGCTTATATGTTTAACTATGGGGCATTGGTTATTTCCCTTGTCTCCCTCATCCCCCCAATCCCCAGGCGCGAGTCTCCAGTACCTTAACTAACTAGTAAAAATCAAACTTTTGACTGGCGACAATTATCAAGTCTCAAGCCTAAAGTAGGAAAGTTATGTATAGTGTCTACTACCATGAAAGTCTTTGCGCGTTTCTTGCTGCCAGTTTTTTTACTAACTTTGGCAGCAGCCTGTAACCAGACTCGCGCTGACTCAGATAATCCCACACCACAAATATCTGTACCTTCTGCCCAACTGACACAGAATCCTACACAGCCAAAAAATATCGTCCGTAGTGAAGTACTTTCACCTACACCCATCCGAATCAATCTGAAGAATTTACCACCACCCTTCGCAACAGAAAGCGCCTCAAAACGACCAGAGGTTGTTCCCATTCCGCAAAATCCGGTACTGCGCGTACCAGCAGGCTTCACAGTAAAAGTCTTTGCTGAAGGTTTAGATGCCCCACGCTGGCTAGCTTTAACCCCCAATGGTGATGTCTTAGTGACTGAAACCGGGCAAAATCGCATTCGTTTGTTGCGTGACAGCAACGGCGATGGTGTAGCTGACGTTCGAGAAACCTTTGCTAGTCGGGATAATGGACTCAATAGACCCTTTGGGATGGCTTTTGTAGGTAATTCCTTTTTTTTGGGGAACACAGATGCTGTGGTGCGTTTTCCCTATACTCAAGATCAAAACAAGATTACAGGTAAGGGGGAAAAAATCGCCGACTTGCCTGCTCAAGGTTATAACAACCATTGGACGCGCAATGTCGTTGTCTCGCCCGATCGCAATAAATTATATGTTTCAGTTGGTTCAGGAAGCAATGTAGATGAGGAACCCCTACCACGGGCTTCAATACAGGTGATGAATTTAGATGGTTCCCAGCAGCAAACTTTCGCCTCCGGCTTGCGTAACCCTGTTGGTTTAGACTTTCATCCTGTAACTAAGGAACTTTATGCCACTGTTAACGAACGGGATGGAATTGGCGATGATTTGGTGCCAGACTATCTAACACGCGTTCAACGGGGGAAGTTCTACGGCTGGCCCTATGCTTATCTAACACCAAACAACCTCGATCCACGCCAAAAGACGGATGACAAAAGTAAACGCCCCGATTTAGTAGCCCGGACTCAAACGCCAGATGTGTTGTTCCAGGCGCACTCCGCAGCATTGGGTTTGCAGTTTTATGATGGTAAAACGTTTCCAGAAAAATACCGGAACGGTGCTTTTGCTGCTTTTCGTGGTTCTTGGAACCGCGATCGCGGCACTGGTTATAAAATTGTATTTGTTCCCTTCGATGCTAAAGGGCGATCGCTTGGCTACTACGAAGACTTTCTCACAGGATTTTTGCTAAATCCTTCTGTACCAACCACTTGGGGACGACCAGTAGGTTTACTTGTGTTGCCAGATGGCAGTTTACTACTGACAGAAGAAGCCAATAATCGGATTTATCGGATTCAATATACCGGGAGTAAATAATTCAAAATTAATAAATTCGGGGATAGAATCTGTTACCTGGGGTCAAATTAGAGCAGTTCTCATTATTGATAGAAAGTAAGCGCCTTACCCCCATGCATGAATGCAGGGGCTTCCACGGCGCCAGGACTTTGGTGAGGGCATCTTCCTACCCAGGTTGATCTCGTTTACGGTAAATTACTGATAAATACTAATACTCATCTGGTTGAGAAATTGATTATGACTCCCAATGAAAATAATACTCAGTCAAATATCAACGAATTGTCTCCACATTCAGGTACACGATATTGGGGTGAAGTAGAGGTAATCGAGGAGGGAGAAACCTATAGAATTAGTCGTGTTGAAATCAAGCCCAGGCACGGCATTAAACCACAAATTCATTATCACCGTAATGAACATTGGGTTGTAGTTTCCGGCGTGGCGAAGGTGACTTGTGGCGATGCGGAAATATTACTGAATCGAAACGAATCAACTTATGTCCCCGCAGCAACACTACATAAGGTAGAAAATCCTGGACATATCCCGCTAATTATTCTCGAAATTCAAAATGGTGAATATTTGGGTGAGGATGATACTGAGCGTCCTTATGACTTAAATTTGGTTTAACCTGTAGCTGAAGGTCAGTAAGGGCTGGGGAGTAAGAATTTTAGATTTTAGATTTGGGATTTTGGATTAAATTTCAATCTAAAATCCCAAATCCCAAATTGAATTGCCCAATGCCAAATCAAAACCACCCTTCTTGTTCTAGGGTTTCAATCAGCTGCAAGCCACGGGGATCACCCACTCCTAACAGTGAAGCTTTGGCGTCTTCCCGGACTCCCAAATCTTGGTCTTCGGCAAAGGCTTGAATTAGGGCGTCGATCGCTGTGGCATAAACTACATTAGAAGGTAGTTCGCGGCACAGTTGACCTATTGCCCAGGCACTGTTACTACGGACTGCTGCCACGGGATCTTGGACTAAGGCTTCGATTAATGGTGGTATTGCCCCTATAACTGCTTCATAACCGACTTCTGCCATTTGTGCTAAGGCGCTAGCAGCCCACAAACGCACTGCGGAAATGTCAGTTCTTAGGGCATCTGCTAAAGGTGCTAAAGAACGGCGTGAGCGACAGTTTCCTAAAGCCCAAACAACACCTTTACGTACATAGCCATTCCAATCACTGTTTAGTTGAGCAATTAATGGACTGACTGCTTCTAAACTAGGATTGCGTCCGATGCCATAAGCTGCACTCACCCGCACTAAGGGACAGATATCACTTAACAGGCGAATCAGATGGGGAGTAGCACGGGCATCTTCAATATCACAAAAAGCACGCGCCGCTAACATTCGTTGCTGGGGCTGGGGATTTTCCAGCAGGGCTAGCATCACTTCTGGATCAGGCTTGGCCACAACTGATTCGGCAGTTAGCGGCTCTATTTTATCTAAGGGGCTTTCTAGCTCCTCCTCAATATCGAGTAGGCTTAGATCGTCTTCGTCATACATAATTTCATTTCAATCCCGAAAAGGGATTAACACATAATCTCCTGCGCCAATAACTTAAAGCTTTATATATATTAGTTGGGTTCTTATACATTTTCCCTTCTTCCTCGTTGAGTTTTATCCAAACGAGAACCTCTATAACTCAGACGCTACAGTATGTTATCGCTATTCTTTAGTTTATTTTTCTGCATTCAGGAATTTTACCATCCAGATGGATTGGGTTTGATAACCTAACTGATTGTAAAGATTTAATGCAGGTTTGTTTGATTGAAACACTTGCAGTCCAATCTGGCGATCGCCTCTTTGAATAGCCCAATTTTCCACATATCGCATCAAGGCTGTACCAATACCCTGTCGCCGATGTTCTGGTACAACGTAGAGGATAAAGATGTGAGCATGACGGTTCCCATGTACTTGATCTATGGCATTGCCCACCCAGAGGCAGGCGATGGGGTATTGGTTATTTCTTGCCTGCTCCCCCTCTTCTTCTACCCACCACAAGGGCGTATCGCTAGAAAAGTATTGCTTAACTGTTTGCTCTAGGTGGGAAAAATCCTCATTGGGAAAGAGATCCTGGTAAGTTCGCTGCATGAATTTAAGCAGCAGCGATCGCTCCAAAGCAGAGCCACGGCGAATAATATACCCAGGTAGTAGTTGCTCAGACACTTAAATATGTTTATTGACTTAGCTAGCTCGCGTTATGTGCTGCTGGTGGGAAATCAGTTGGAGTCGGTTGAGAAATTATCCCTACCTCTTCAATTGGTGCGGGTGCTGCCATATCAGAAGGTAAAAAGATCCGGGCGCTGACTGCGACTAGGGCAAAGAGAAATACCAATACTGCAAGCAGTGGGGCGATGTATTGACGAAAAATAGCCATATTTTAATTGCAAAGGGAGCTACGAACTTTTATGAGAACTTAGCTGAAGATTTGTGAAGTATTCTTGATTTATTTTAGCAATTTTCTGTGCATGGAAATTGGGAATTGGGCATGGGGCATTGGTCAATTATTAATAGTTCTTCTTCCTCTGCTCCCCTGCCCCTCTGCTCCCCTGCTTCGGCACTATTGGCGATCGCGTTCTAAGTCATCGAGTACTCTTTCGCAATACCAATTCTCCGGCATCCCAGGATAAGTCTCCTTTGCCTGTTCAATTAATCTTTCGACAGCGGCAGTATCACCGGATAATTTAGCGATTAGCCTATTTTTGAGATAGCTATCAGATCCACCATCGTCTACCTGGTTTGGTATCCCTTGATTTATGGTTGATGGAGTTGATGGTCGGGATTGTTCTCTCCGCAATTGCCAAAATAAAACGTAATAAAGTGTACCAAAAATTAAAATTAGGCTGAGTGTTCCGAAAAAAGTTAGGAGGTTAAATGCTAGGAATCCCAGAACTAACTGCGAGAGAACATAGCCAAGTAATAAACCAGTGAGTAAGAGAATAAATGTGCCGACAGCAATAACTACTTGATTCCCCATATATCCTCTTCTTCGTTCTCCAATCCTGGTCTGGATAATACTACCACTGGCTTTGGATTCCAAGGGGCAAAGAATGGCAATAATAGTAATCCTGGCAAAGCAGCTATTGCTGTCAGTAGAAAGAATGTAGACCAGCCCGTGGCTTGTGCCCATGTACCTGCTGGAGCCGTGACAATATCTCTACTAAAAGCTTGCAAACTGGAAAGTAAGGCGTACTGTGTAGCTGAAAAGCTTTGGTTACAAAGACTCATCAAAAATGCTACAAAAGCAGCAGTTTCTAAACCAGCACAGAATTGTTCTATATTAACGGCAGCTAACATTAGATAAAAGTTTTTACCTACTACTGCTAACGCAAAGAAAGCCAAATTGCCGACAGCTTGCAATATAGCGAATATCCAGAGCGAGCGATTAACACCAATTTTGGTCATTATTGCTCCTGCGGCCAAGGTACCAATAATAGTGGCGAAAATTCCCAGCGCACCAGGAAATGCGATGTCGGTTTGAGTGAAATGTAAGCCTTTATCTAACAAAAATGGGGTGGATACATTCTTTAGTAAAGAATCCCCTAACTTGTAGATCACAATGAATATCAGGATTAAAAGTGCTTGTAGCCAGCCATGACGCTGGAAAAATTCAATGAAGGGTAATTTGACGGCGGCTCCTAAAGTCTGAGGCGGGCGATCGCGTAGGACTGGTTCTGGCGCAAAAATACAACTTACCACGCCTACGAGCATCAACAGCGACATCAACAAGTAAACAGCTTGCCAAGGCATTCTGTCTGCTAAAAATAGGGTGACGTAACCGGTTACTAGAATGGCAATGCGATAACCCAATAAGTAAATAGATGCTCCAGCACCTCTTTCTTCTACTTCCACTACATCAGTGCGGTAAGCATCAACTAAAATATCTTGGCTGGCACTAAAAAAAGCAACAGCCACAGCAGCAATTATTAAAGGTTGTAGCCCTTGGGATGGGTGTTGTACAGCCATTGCAGCTATACTTAACAGTAATGCTACTTGTGTAATTACCATCCAACCTCGACGCCGCCCCAAAAAAGGCGGTACAAATCTATCTAGTAAAGGCGACCAGAGAAATTTTAAAGAATAGGGTAGCTTTACTAAACTAAAGGCGGCGATCGCTGCCAAGCTGATTCCTTCTTTGGTCAACCATGCTTGTAATGTCTGACTGGTTAAATATAACGGCAACCCTGATGAAAAGCCAAGAAATAACAAAGCTCCCATCTTCGGGCTGCCAAAAATTCGTAGCAGCGATTTATTTACTTCCACAATCTTGAAGATTCCTTTTTATTTAATTGAATTGCAGTTATCTTGCCATAACTGCTGTCTAATTTCGTGTAAGCACACAAACCTGCTAAGATTTTCTTTATTTAAGATACATATCAGCAATACTCTAACAGTGTGATTATTGCTTAATTTTCCTTAATGGAATAAACCTGATGTGCCCTGATTTCTACCCCGTGTGCAGCAAGGCATTTTTCCCAACCTTCTCGCGTACCGATGTCGCTTTTGTGATTGAGCAATCCTAATTGTTCTTCTTGTTGGGTGAGTTGAGCAAATTCTTCGTAACCAGGGTAGTTACTGGTAACAAATGTTTCTTTACGGTGCAAAATCGGCGGATTTGCTCTAGTTGCATAGTCTCGGTGAGTGACGACTAGGGTTTTTAAGTCAATAGTTATACTAGCTTTTAATGCTGGATGGGGATCAGTGTCGAAATCAGGGTAACACAGATAGGATATTTGCGGCTTATCAGTGTGATATTTGATCAATGTGGCTTCATCTACACGCCCAATGGTACGGCTAGCGCAACCTTCACAAATTCGCAGCACGGGGTCAAGTGCTGCTAGTGCCGAAACATGGACGTAAAGGGCACCGCGCGTATGTTTACCAATTTTGCTTTTTTCGCAAGCAGTTTGAATCACCCCAGCTTTACCTAAGCTGAAAAGCTTTTGATCGGCGACTTGACAAGCTTCCTCGTAGCTACTAAAAAAGGCTTTGATATCGTGACGCATTTCTGCTGCTAGCTTTTGCCATGCCGGGCGTTGGTCAAAATGGGTGAGGGCGAGATAAACTTGGATATCTAGAGAACGACGGTAAGCGATCGCATCCCATTCTGCTTCGTCAGTAGCTTGTAAAACTACACCAAAGGCACGGCGAAAATTACCAAATTCGCTCAGTAATTCCTGTTCATTTTCCAATTCGCCTTTGGCAGGTAGTCTACCCCGCTTGGTAAAAAAAGCCATGAGTGGTTGTAACTGTTCTTGATAGTCTTCAAACCGCTTGATGGGGATGCGGACTCGCGGTGTAGAGGTGGTAGAAAAGAAGCGGATAGCTTTGTAACTTTCTTTTTCGGCTTCATCTCGAAAAATAAAGTATACGCCTAGTGCGATCGGTACTGCATCAACTTTTAGGACTTCATCAATATAAGTTTTGAGTTCTTCTTGTTCGTAATATTTCTGAAAAGTATTGCGGCGCGTCACAATGCCATCGTTGTAAGCAAGTTGGGTTTTGCTGGGTGCGTTAATCAGTATTTGAGCCGCGACAATTAAAACTTTACCGGTGAGTTCCCAAGCTTGGATTAGGCTTTGACGGCGTTCTTCTGCGTCTTCAATGACATTGAGGATATAGCCCAAGTTGACCACATCGGCGGCGGTGCGTGGTACATCAGGATAGTAGTAAGGGTCCCAACCTGCGCTGGTGTAGCCTAAGTTTTTTACTCGCTGGACATCACCACCGTAGCCGCAACCGTAATCAAAAAAAGTGGTGTCTGGATTGAGGATTGCCCATTCTATAGCCAATCGTACAGGGCGGGATAGGTCAGTGCGAGCGATCGCAGCTCTATGACGCTCAATTTCTAGCGCTTCAGGCATAATATTAGTTGTCAGTTAACAGTGAACAGTTAACAGTCAACTAATATCCTTTCAATCTTTAACCGCTAGTTCAATTAAATCTTCAATTTTCTTGATATTTGGATCGCCTGCTAAGTAGCCAATACCGCGATGCAAATGTAAGCGGAATTGGGTGGCGAGGGTTTCTTTGTCGGTGGGATAACCGTCATTGTGACAGCGTTGCTTAAGGGCGAGGAGGAGAATATCGGACATTTCGCCGCCAAAGACGCGCCAAGTCATTTCGACGTTGCTATCTTGGGGAATTGGGACGGGTGAGGGTGTGGTTGGTTCTGCGAGGGAGCGACAAAACGCCCAACGGCATAAGATATTCCATTGGTCGATTTTGGTGCTGCGCCTAAGTTTGGTAAGTTGGTCTTTGGCTGTTTGGGAGAGTTTTATTCTTTCGATTGGGGATTCCATAATAGTTCGTCAATTTGTATTAGTCCACGTTCGCGTAGCGTTCCGAAGGAAAGGTGGACTTTTACCAAAAATATTGATTTTCTAGCACTGTTGTTTGGCGGGTGGAGGAGTCGTATTTTAGCAGGTATTCACGAGCGATCGCTTCATTTTCTCGCAGCGTTTCGACTTCTTTCTTGCCAATCTCAGTATCCGTAGATAACAAAATTACTTGATGACTGGCGGATGGAAAGTAACGTTCAACTAAGTTGCTGCGGTGGGAGGAGTCTAATCTACCAAGTGGCGTATCGATTGCTACTGGTAGGCGGTGTCCAGAGACTTTGGCTAAACCCCAGAGGAATGCGATCGCTAGTAGTTGTTTTTCACCAGCAGAAAGGCGATGTTTAGGGACGGGTTTACCATTGAAATCATATAAGGAAAGTCCGAAAGTATTAGTATCAATGGCGATACGATGCACTAAGTCTGATTTGTGGAGGAGATAAAGGAAGCAATTTTTAACTTCTTCCTCTAATTTATTGAGCTTTCTCAAGGTTAATTTTTCACGAAAAATCTTGAGTGTTTCTTGAACTTTAGCCGCAGAGGTAATAATATGTTCGTTATTTTTATATTTAATATTTTCTACAGTATAATCACTTAATTCTTTTTTTGACTTAGCAATAATAGTTTCTAAATCAGCTAAACGGCGGCGAATTGTTTCATAATTTGCTTTAGCTTCAACAACTTGATTTTGTGCCGCTTCTACTGTCTGACGCAGCTTTGTATAATCTTCTGGTGCTGCTGCTGTTTGTACTTGTCTTTCCAAAGTGATAATTTCTTCTTCTTTATTTTTGATAATAGCTAATTTTTCTTTCGCAGAGATTTGAGAATTTTGCAAGTGATATATGAGATTATCTAGCTGACTTAACGTTTCATCATCAGCTAATAACCAAGGTGCTTCCATTTGGAGAGTCTTTGCATATAAATTATCGACATCTTCGACTAGAAATGATTGAATTTTTTCAACTTCTGTTAGAGCAATTTCTACCTGACTTAGCCAACTAAGTAAGCGCTGATCTCTCTCAATTAACAAATCTTTGGAAATTTGGATTTGTCGATGGCGAAATTCTTTTTCTCCCTGCGTTTGCACTTGACTAAGTAAATTGGGAATTAATGCTAGGGGTAAAACATCAGCCGCCAATTCACACATTAACTGACGCACTTGTTCAACTTCCGCAGTTTTCGCTTTCTGTTGTAGTTCTAGTTGATTGCGTTCTGCCGCAATTTTACCACCCTCAGAAATGAATTTATCAAAAGCTTCTTGCTGCTTTACTTCTAATTCTTCTAGCTGATTTTTGATATTTTCTAAATTCTGTTCATTTTCTTGATAATCTTGTTGCTGTTGGGTCAATCTTTTTTCAATTTCTTCTAGGTTAGCTAAATCTTTAGTATCAGCAAATTCTTTGCGTTTACGGTTAACTAAAATATCTAAATCAACAGCTAAACGATCTGCTAACTCTAGCCCGAAAAGTCCGCGAATAGCTTCAACAACAATCGGTGGTGGTATTTCCTGTTCTGCGAGTTCTTTAACCTGTTCACCATCAAATAGGAATAAGTTAGAAATTCCTAATGGCAAAAGATTTTCTATATATTCATCCCAGATATTAACTAAAGCATCAGGCCAGGTATCACTGTCACCTAAAATACCTAATGTATCTTTACCGTCTTTAGGATTTTTTGTCCAACTACGCACAACACGGTATTTTATTGGTTTATCGTTTTCAATATGTTCAAAAAGTAATTCAATCCGGGTATCTGCAACTGGATCTATTTTGTTATTAACACATTGATTGAGAAAATCGCTATAACTTAAATTACCACGGGTAGAACATTGGGCGCGGGGCCCATAAAGAGCGAGACGAATGGCATCCATCAGCGTAGTTTTTCCGCCGCCATTCATGCCACCTAATAGGATAATTGGACGCGAGTTTTCCTCATCAATTTTTGGGTTAAGATTGATTACTTGTTTCCCACTATAGGGACCAAAGTTTTGTAGAACGAGTTCAAGAAATATCATTAGTTTTTAAGAGGGTGTTTGAAAAGTTATACGGTGTGATTTTTTACCCCCCTTATAAAGGGGGGAAACAATAAAATCAAGTTCCCTCCCCTTTATAAGGGGAGGGTTAGGGTGGGGTAAAAATATTTGATACATCAATCACGACTTTTAAAATATCCTCTAAGATTAACATGAGTTCGACGGCGATCGCAGAAGCAGAAAGTTCGTGATAAAATGAATAAGATAAAACTAATTAGATGATTTTGTCTGACGCATTGAGAAAAAATATTATCTATAAAATATAGATAATACCATCACTAACTGTTAAGAAATGCGATCGCATCTGTCTCGGTATTGGTAAGCGTGGCTAGATTTGCACACCTCCAGCTTGAAAAATCTGTTCGGCGGTTAAATTCAATTCTGGGAAAGTAGGCGAGACAATATGGGTATCGCCTTTAAATTGAGTAACTTGGTACTCACCATCGATTAATAGATAAATGGATATAGTAGGCAGTTTAGGATTGCCAATAAACTTCCTAGCGCCATAAGCCGCGTAATCTATAATCCAATATTCGGGAATACCTATAGCTTCTCTTCGAGACGCTACGCGAACATAATCAGCTAATTTTTTGTAGTAATCATCTCGCCAATTAGTACTAACAACTTCAATAACTAATGGAATAGATGTAGCTTGAGATACAGTTGATTGTTTTTTCCATAAAGGCTCATTCACTAAATTTGGTCGATTGATTATTAAGATGTCTGGTGAATAAGCTGATTCAACTTCAAATGGCTTGACTAATACAGTTTTTGGAATGAAGTAAGGAAGTTTTTGTCGCCCAATTTCGATAGATATATTTAGCGCCAAAAAACCAACAACATCCTCATGATCTCCCACTGGTTGAGCCATTTCAACAATCACGCCATCATGTAATTCGTATCTTCCACCCTCAGGCAGCCAAGCTGCAAAATCTTCAAAAGTTACTAATTTGTGTATGGCTTGAATAATAGAACCTCGCTTGTCTTAAGATAACCAAAGTTTGTCAAGTGTTCTTTAAGTAGTAGTCTGTCAAGGTTAAATTGATGGGTAGTGCGAGCATCTTGCTCGCGTCGTGAGCGAGACGCGAGCACTACCAACTCGTCAAAATGAATTTGACAGACTAGTAGTTTGTTGACTGCTGTTTTCTATTCTTCTAAATTTTCCTTTTTAAATTTCATACTTGCCCAAGTTACCTGTTCATCACTTTCACCTTCATCTACTTCATCGATTGCTGCAACATCGCCCAAAGTCATCTGCTTGACTTTTGCAACGTCACCTTGACTAACTGCTTCACTTAATTCGCGTTTTAAACGAGCATTTTTAATTGCGTCTTCTGGAGAACGGGAACTCGTATTAAAACATTTTTCTAGGGTTTCATATATTCCCACGCGACGAGTTTTTTTGCGATACTGGCGTTCTGTGTCTAACAATTTCGCCATGAGTTCCAAGTGCATCGCGTCACCTTCACAGATTTCTTCTAATACTATCCATTCATCACGACCTAGTAGGCTATAGTCAGCACCAGGACGGGGATCTTGAAATTCTTCGCCAGTCACTTCTTGATAAATCCGGGGTAAGCTATCATCAAATTCGTGTTTGTCTTCTAGCCAAATGCGGCGAATTTCGCTCATTTCTTCGAGACTAATTAGGGTGATATCGCGCATATTTTCTGGCGCTGTACGACGGGTTTTTGTTTGCGCTTCTAATAATCGTCTAAGCCAATGTTCACGCCAATATTTAGTATAAGGGCCAGGTATTGGTTCAACAGATATTTCTCCATCTTTGTTACGCTCAAAAAGTTGGACTTCACCCCAAATTCTTCTAAAATCTCTTCTGTCCCGATCATCTTTAATATCTAGTTCGTTACGGATATCTAATAATGGTTGCATCCATTCTTTTTCTTCATCATTTTGGATCATTGCCTCCATTGATTTATCCTTATTTACTAGTGTACAAACCCAGCAGCCAAATCGTGAATCACCACAGCTAGGAGTAGAAGTATCAACAACTAGTGGACATTCATTATCGGCTGTTGCACCTCGATACATAGTAAATAATTCTTTATTGCTTTGTCCCCAAGGATTATTCCACTGATTCAGGTATATCCAGACATCGTTATTACTCCAATCTTCAATAGGGGTATAGATTAAGGAGTTGGGTAAGCTGGCATTAGGACTCAGGCGATCGCGTACTCGATCAACTTGATGCTTTTTCATTGTGGCAGCACGTTTGGCGCTTTCTGCTTTGCGAGTACCCAATACAAGAATTGTTTCACCGTTAGCTCTAACTATTTCACGGATGAATTGATTAGCAGGATTAATTTTTAAACGTGGTGTACACCAGCGAAACTGGTTACGAGGTGCTGGATATCCTTTACCAATAAGATTTACCCAAAATGTGTCTTGAATTACTGGTTGTAGTAAATGTGGATCAATCGGCATCCCCTGTTCTTTCGCAGCTACCTTGAGATTCTGCAAGGATTTGCGAACCCAAGCAGACACTACAGGATTTTCTACCTGAGTATCAGTTGTAATTACATAGACTGTTTTAGTTCTTTTTTCTGGAGGAAGAGCAGCGATCGCATTCCACACAAGCTGCAATACTGTGCTAGAGTCTTTTCCCCAAGACACGCCTAAAACCCAAGGTATCTCATCTAAACAATACAATTCTTGAATTTCAGTGTTGAGAGCTTGGATAGAGTCCACTAACTCTGCTACAGTACGTGTTTGCTGAACTTTATTTTCTGGTTGTTGTGCTGTAGTCATTTTTCCTTCTCTCTGGAAACACTGGCGTAATATCTGGGCGAATAGAATTTGCGGCTATACAAACAAAACCCACCTCCGTGGGTTGAATAAAAGTTTTTAAAAACTTTACTGCTAATATCCAAATTTTTGGATAATTAAACGACATAATTCTATTCTGTTTTTAAAATTTAACATGAAAGATAGTACATCTGACCCAACTGCTGACATCGCTAGAGAGTACCTGGAACGGGAAAACAAGGAAAAACAGGTACTAGCTTTACTCCTAGAGAACTTTTTAGGGAGAAAAGATCAGATTCTCGTTCAAAAAACCGAAATGGGTGGTACTGAGGCTTATGTTAGCTCTGTTACCTTGGAATGGTTTGCAGGTCGGGTTCACTTCGCCTCTGGCTTACCTCTGTTTCAAAAAAAGTATAATCATGAGACTGATAATGTCGAGATTGACGCGGATAGTATTGATGAAATTCAGCAGCGTCCCCTTGATTGGTCACGTCAAGCACCGCTAGTCCAGTATTTAGCAGCTCGACAAAATCATAAATTTCCGCCGGTGCTGGTAGTAATTAATCAACCGTGGGTGGATAATCCCAAAGCTGCTGAGTGGGATAACGAAGGACGCGCCACAAAGTCTACGACTGATTTTATACCCCTAGATAAAGACGCTAAAGTAGGTCTGTTAAATATTTCTGAGGATGATGTAACTATTTATGCGTTAGATGGTCAACACCGATTAATGGGTGTACAGGGGTTGATGGAGTTAATTAAAACTCGCAAACTCCAGCGCTATAAAAAAGATAAAGGTGCTGATGACAGTTTTATTACAGTCAATGATTTGATAGAAAAGTATCAAGTAGACTTTGCTTACTTGCAAAATTTACCCAAGGAAAAAATTGGTATTGAGTTCATCTGTGCGGTAGCGGCTGGGGAAACTCGCACCCAGGCGAGGCGGAGGGTAAGATCGATTTTTGTTCATGTCAACTTGATGGCTGCACCCTTGACTAAAGGGCAACTAACACAGTTGAATGAGGATGATGGTTTTGCGATCGTTGCTAGAAAAATTGCAGTTACACATCCACTATTAGAACAACGACAAGAGCGCAATCCTCGTGTTAATTGGAATAGTGCAACAGTGGCTTCCAATTCTACAGTTTTGACGACTTTGCAAGCTCTGCAAGATATGTCTGAGCGATATTTGGCTCAAAAGTTCCCCCACTGGAAACCCTTGGAGAAAGGTCTAATTCCCATGCGTCCAGAGGATGAAGAACTTCAGCAGGGGATTCAGGAATTTAGCAAGCTATTTGATTATTTGGCTAGTCTTTCCAGTTATAAGATTTTAGAACACGAGGATACACCAGCTTTACGGCGCTTCAGCTTTGAGAAAGATGGAGGTGAAGGAAATATGCTTTTCCGTCCAGTTGGTCAAGTTGCATTAGCCCAAGCTTTGGGAATTTTGGTATTTAAAAAAGGTTTTTCGCTGACAGATATTTTTAATAAACTGCGGAAGTTTGACCAGCAAGGTGGTTTTAGTGGTATGGAGTATCCGCAATCCCTCTGGTATGGGGTTTTGTATGACCCAAATAAAAAGCGGGTGCAGGTTGCTGGACGAGATTTGGCGGCGAAGTTATTGGTTTATATCCTGGGTGGAATTCAGGAACAGATGGAACGTGCTGAACTGCGTAAGGCTTTGGCGGATGCTAGGACTGTGGAAGATAAAACTATAAGTTTTGATGGCGAGTTTGTTGAACCGAAAGCGGTAGGACTTCCACATATCCTGAACTAGCCAAGTTAAGTATGGATTTTTCGGTGTGGTTTTTACCGATGCTACAGCCTATAAGGGTTGCATATCATGTTTGCTAACATCTACTACTAATTTATATTAGGTATTGATATGGTTCAACCAATTGAGGATGCTAATAATAACATTTCTCCTCAGATCAAAGCTCAGTTTAGCTCCTTTATTGAGCCATTTTTCTCACAATATCATCGCGATCGCTGCTATCCAGGACTTATTTTTAGGCAGGGAAAGCGGACAATGCTGCAAATTAATGTACCTGCAAGTGACTTTTCTGGTCTTCTCCAAGCTAAACCATCCACTGGGAATGATCCTGATTCTGGTAAAAATCGCCCAGAGGTTAAAGGTCATGCTGATGAAATTAAAAAATATATTGTTGACCGTTCTCGAAAAGAAAAACCTTGGATTGTAGGAACTTTGACTGCTAATGTAGCTCCAAAAGACATAACAATTCTTGAACTTGGTAGGGGCATTTGTCTAGTTGTTATTCGTCGTGGAGTCAAGTTGGACATAACTGATGGACAACACCGTAAACGTGCAATTCACGAATTGATAGAAAGTACTGAAAGCCACTTAATCAGTGATGATGATTTTGCAATTACTCTAGTTTTAGAGGGTGATTTTCAACAGTGTCAGGCAGATTTCAGAGATATGGCTCAAACCAAACAACTAGATAAATCATTATTATTATCATTTGGTGAGTTCTCTGGCCGAGTTGGTATTACTAAAGAATTAATAAAACGAGTACCAATGTTTCTGGATAAGACAGAAAAGATTAAAGCAAGTCCTGCAACTAAACAAAAGCTGATTTACACAACCAATTTTATAGCTAGGTTTGTAAGTTGCGTTTTCACTAACGATCCAGGTAATCAGCTTCGAGATTATGATGTTTATCAAGCATCTGATGTTTTGGTTATCTGTCTTAATAAATTTTTCTCAGAATGTAGTAACACTGAGTATATTGCTGATACAACTGTTGAAGAAATCACAACAGATGAAGTAACTGCATTTAAAGAAGACTGTATTCTAGGTATAAGCGTTGGACTGGAAGTTTTAGGGCGTTTATTGCACTATATATATGATCCAGAAAATAATTATTTTCATGAAGAAAAAATTTCACAACTAGCACAGTTAGATTGGTCAAGAGAAAACCAACTTTGGAAGGATAACGTAATTAGAATAGATGCCCAACCTAAAAATCCAGACAAGCCATATAGAATATCTGCTACTGTTAGTGCAGTAACAGATGCAGTCAAAACAGTAAAAATTACACTGGGGTGGATGTAAAGTTATTGCTTTTAACCATTACTTAAAAATTAAGATAGGAATTTGGTTAGATCAAATTCCTCATCTTGCTGCTCTACATTCGTTCTTTCATAACTAATAATCAATAAAAGTCGCTCTGAATAGTCTACTGCTCCACGCAGTTCATTTTGTATAATTTCTAAACCAGCATTAGCATACTCTTCAAAAATGTGAATGCGTTGCTCGTCAGCTACATTATCATCATCTATAATTTTAATGTTTTCTGTTTCGGTGATAGCCAACAAATTAATTAATAAAGTGAAGCTGCTAGTAAAATAATCTTGTCGCAGTGGGGATAAATCTTTAGAAATTAAGTCTAAAGGAATGCGCTTTTTATTTTTAACGCCCAATGCTGCTGCAAACACCATTACTTCTACATAAGTTTGAAAAGGCCCAGTTGTGTCTTTTGATGCGACTAGAGATTTCACTAACTCAGCCTTATCTTTAGCAACCCTGATTCTATTTGCAGCCATTGTTTTAATATTTACATTGTTGCCATCTTAACCGATAGGCAAAAGCGATCGCTACGTTTACGCACTTGCCAAGGTATGATTTTATGATAGTATGTGGGCGCTCGCTAAACAAACACTAAACAAACAAATTATCCACCAACATAGTCCATCCTGGTAACGCGGGTTCAGCTTCCGCCACCTCGCCACGACGATACACTTGCGGTTCTTCGGGATTACTAGCGCGATATACTCTGATAACTTCCTCTTTGAGTACATCCACATCCCAAACTACCAAAGTACCAACCGCAAAATAATCACGGCGTTTACTTTCCATATCTTTTTCAGCCTTATCACCGTAATCATTTTCACTTCTCACCTCAGCAGCAAACACAGGCGCACCATTAAGGAACTTCCCACCCGTAGGTTTCCCAGTATAAAATGCGGCATCAGGACTTAAAGAACGAGGATGAGGGAGATTGACAATAAAACCGACATTATCAGGTAAAGCATAACCGCTTTTTGTTAGTCTTTCATAATCACGCAAATTACCATAAATTTCACCGCCTGCACGTCCTGGTAAAAATCCAGTTGGAGACATCAGCATCAATTTTCCATTGACAATCTCTGCTTTACAATTGTCAGGTAAGTGGTACAAATCTTCAATAGTTGCTTCAGTTTTAATATTCATATAGCGTTTCCTAATCTAGTGAGGTACAGCTTAAGCTTTATCTCCCCTCTCCTTACTAAGGAGAGGGGTTGGGGGTGAGGTTTTAATCTTCTAATTAGTTAGCGATAATCTCAATTTTACATCTTCTCTTCTCTCCGCGTTCTCTGCGCCTCTGCGGTAGCCTGCGGCAAGCCGCTTATGCGTCTACGTTTCTCCAAAACTTATATTGCAAACAGAACATCCTCATACACCAAAGAAATCGGAAAGTGGAAATCAACGCTAGTTAAATGAACCTCATCCCCTGCTTCATAAGGGTGTAACTCCCAGAGTCCTCTATCATTTAACCGGAAGCAATCTAAACCAATTTTTTCAGCATCGATGAGGATGTATTCTTGCAAAGTCTGAATACGACGATACCGCGTAAATTTTTTACCTCTGTCGTAAGCTTCCGTGCTTGGGGAAAGAACTTCAACAATTAAACAAGGATATTCGAGAAATTGAATAGCTTGTTTATCCCGTTCATCGCAACTCACCACAACATCGGGATAATGAAAAGGCCCCTTCTCAGATACACCTACTTTCCCATCTGCCATATTCACACGACACCCACTCCCTCGCAGGTGACTTTTTAACGCTGAAGCGAAGTTTAAAGCAATATCATTATGGGGAAGAGTACCCCCAGTCATGGCGAAAACTTCACCATCAATATATTCATATTTAATTTCTTGGCGTTCTTCCCATTCCAGATATTCCTGGGGGGACATATAATTTCCATCTGGACTCGCAACCATAACTTTATCCTCTAAACATTACGTTCGACTTCCATAATTTCCGTATATTCAAACTCATTCGGACTTTGTTTCACCAAAGGATATCTTTCCCCACCCAACTCAATATAATCTTGTTCGCAATCCGGCTTAGATGAATAATACGTAAGCACATATTCTCTACCGATTCTGTCTGTCATTTCTGCTTCTACTTCACCCCGCCACTGAGTCTTAGTAACTAAAACTATCAATTGATTCGCTAATTGGGGAATTGTCTTAGCAATGTGTCGCCGCGAACTTTCATCCAAACTACCGAAGGGTGAATCCATGACAATTGGGAAAGTACTACTATCGGGAATCATCATCATTTTTCGCTTCTCACTCCATTCCCGTACTTTGTCAATAATGCTGGCAATAAAAGATAAACTAAGAATTTGATTCTCCCCGGTGGAAGCTGCAACTGGTGCTTCTATACCCGTGGTATTTTCTACTAATGTCAGTTCATATTTATCGCTAATTTTAGGAATGTATGGAGTAACAGAAATCTCCATAAATATCTCCTGCACTCGCTTTTCTAGTTGCAGGCGAAATTGTTGTTCTTGGCGATTTTTAACTTCCGTTAATCGCTCGATTGCATCTTGAGTCGCGTTAATTCGTCGCTGTGCCAAAGTTTGCTTATCTTCATTCAGCTTTTGTTTAGCAATTTGTTTGTTTAAACCTTCAATTTCAGTTGTCAGTTGAGCAATTTGCTGCTGATTTGCACCCTGTTCTCGATTTAATTCGTCAATTTTACTTTCAATTTCATCTAACCGTTTTTGCAAACTGCTAATTTCTTCATTAGCATCTTTTCGCAACCGTTCTTGAATATTGTCTAAATCGCCTTCAATTTGAGATATGCTTTGCCTTAACTGATTAATCCTAGTTTGTTCTCTATCAACTTCTTCCCAAAATCCTATTGCTTGCTTATCAATTTCATCTACTTGAGCGCTCATCCGAATTGCAGTTTCTTCTACCGCCGAAGAACCTGCTTTATTTAACCAAGTACTCACATGAGTATGAGAATGATTACCCTCGTGTAATTCTGCGCCACAAATACAGCGTTGAGAATTCAGTAAATCATTCACAAATTCCCGCGAAATTCCTGATGTTAACTCGCCGCGCTGCTTCAAATCATTGATAATTCCGCGAAACTCTGCTGTGGTTTCTGACAGTAAAACGGTATAACCCCGCGCGGAAATAACTTTTTTCAGCGCTTCCTTGGTTTTTTTATATTCTTCTTGATTCGCTGCTTTCTGTGATTCTAAATCCTGCCATCTTTCTTGCAATTCCTTAGCAGCACTCAGTTCTCGCAAACGATTACTTGTCTCTTTTTTAAAAGTTTGTTGATATTCTAACTCTTCTTTAATTTCAGTTTGCCGTTTGGTAATGCGTTCACGTTCTCGTTCTATCTTCTCTTGCTGTCGTAATAGCTGTTTGGTTTCAGAATCACCAATAGCTTTTAACTCATTTTCTAGAGCTTTTTTGGCATCTCCCAAATGTCTGATGGAACGGTTGATTACTTCCACACCCAAGAAAATTTTTGTAGCTTCGGCAATTTCAGCTTTTTTGTCAGAACGAACTATTTCTTCAATTCGTTCGCCGTCAAAGAAAAAATATTGATGTAAAGTAGCGGGTAAAATTTGATTAATTATATCCTCTGGTTGCTGAATTGGTATATTCCATTTACCATCATCCGCACCAACCCACATGGTTAATTGAGTTTTACCAGCATCAAAATCACCTTCGTTTTTATAACCCCGACAGGCGCGTTTGACTCGATAGCGTTTACCTTCATGTTCCCAGCCAATTTCTACCCAACATTCTACAGCTTGACCTTTTTGAGTTTCTGCGATCGCACGCTTATTCACTAACTGCTCTATCGATGCAAATGCTGCACTAAATTTATCATATAATACCCACGTAAAGGCATTTAGTAAACTGGTTTTTCCAGAGCCATTATTGCCATGAATAATCGTCGTGTTGTGAACATCTCCACCAGCCAGAAGCATCTCTGGTGTCGTACCATAAAAGGAGCGAAAGTTGCAGAGCTTGATTGAAGTTAGCTTCATCGCACCTCTTCCTTAATAATGTCCAAAATATTATCATTTATATGGCTGTTAATCTTCTTATCTAGCCTGCCTTTTTCCAGCTTCCATACCCGCTCAATAATTTGCCGTACTTCCGGCGGTGCGCTGGTTATTGGCTCCTGCACATCTTCGATATTCGCCTCTTGTGACATATTGAGTTTTCAAATATACTTTTTCTATATTTTAACTTTCTCTAGTGCTGGAATAGCATCAGTAAAGCCACTGTTTGTGTTATATCATGTCCGCTTGATTGCTTATTAAACCCGAAGAACCCCAAAGAGCCAAAGCTATGCTTTGTCTCCCCTCCCGAAGAGCGGGGAGGGGTGCAATGACTATGGGAATCACAACTAATTAACCGGACATGATATTATTTTTAAAATCCTAATTTTTTTTGAAAAAACACTTTATTCTTTAATTGTTTTCTGTTATTATTAAAGTATCTTGATGATAATGGGATGTAAGTGAAATTTTTAACGCAGCTTACATCCCATTATTATCAAACTCATAATCTTATTATTTCATACTTAATACACCTTTTTTTAAAACTCGAAAAATTTTACAAAAAAATACAACTATTCTCTGATTCATGATCAAATATCTAATAAGCCATATCGCTTTTGTAAATCCAGCAATTTCATTCTGGCAACGCCTGCGTTATCAGCCAAATCAGCAAACTCTACAAAGCGCCGTAATTCCTTTTTCAACAAATTACGCTCAACTTCGATAGTTTCTCTATCTAAATCTGGTGGCAAAACAATCATGTCAAATATAGTGGCGCGTTCTTTAGCCGGATGGGGACGTAAAACTCGCCCCCGTCGCTGGATAAATTGGCGAGGATTTCCAGAACTTGATAAAATCACCGCAGTTTGAATTGCCGGAATATCAACACCTTCATCTAAACAACGAATTGCCACCAAACCTTGCAACTCTCCACTTTCAAATTGACAGCGCAAAATTTCCCTTTCTTGTAAAGTTGTTCGAGCCGTATAGGTGCTTACCTTATACCCTAAATCCACTCCCAAAATTTTAGCAACAGCTTTAAGTTGGCGTAGGGATGAACGTTCTCCCGCATCTTGTGAACCATCACTACAATAAAAAAGAGTGTGAGTAGTTTCGCGGCGAGTTGCCATTAAATCCCGCAAAGCAGTTAATTTATTTTCCGCCGCACCAATTAATCTTGCTCTTTGCATCAACAATGGCTTTAAATCTTCATTGTCTTCAAAATTTCCGCCATTTTCTCGATCTCGATAAAGTAGCGATCGCCCAATTCTTTTAGTTAACTTTAAATAGGCAATACTTTCAGCTTCAGTTAACTCCACCAACACCGGATAATACAGGTAATGTACCAAAGCACCTTGAGCGATCGCATCCCTCAAAGTAAACTCTGGTTGCAAAACTGGGCCAAAATAATCAAACAGAGATTGCGTACCAAAATCATCAAAATACCTCTCCGGTGTGGCAGATAAAGCCAATCTCAACCCAACAGTGCGCGGTAAACTTTCTTCTAACTTGGGTGCGCCTAAATTATGCGCCTCATCCCCAATAATTAAAGTTTTGGCGGGAAAATATTTGAGTTGAGACTGAAACCCATCTCCAATTAAAGTGGAATTCGTAGTAATCACCGTCACAAACCGTTGAGAACCAGAACGCAGATTATAAATTTGCGTAGATAGTTGACTTTGCCAAGTGCGTAAATTCTCAAAAGCTAAAATGGGTTGCAAATTAAATTTTTCACATTCTCGCGCCCATTGGGTGACAAGATGGCGGTAGGGACACACCACCAACAGAACTTGTAAATTAATCTGCTGATATAATTCGCAAGCGATCGCTAATGCAGTAATCGTTTTACCACTACCAGTAGCCATTTTCAGCGTCCCTCTGCCATTGTTGGTAAACCAGCTAGCGATCGCTTCTCGCTGATATTGCCGCAATTGCAGAGATAGAGGCATTCTTGGGCATCCTGGTAATGGTTGCGAAGTGTAATAACTGCCCTGACTTTCCCTTGCAATTGGAAATTTCAAGCGGAAAGTGGGCAGTTGCTGCACTGAATTTTTCGTCAGGTACATAAAATGTTAAGCACAAAGATGGTAACGAACCCTAATTAATGGGCATTGGGCAATTCAATTTTAGATTTTGGATTTTAAATTTTGGATTAAATTTCAATCTAAAATCCAAAATCTAAAATCTAAAATTCTTGCTCCCCCATTCCCCATTACTCAGTTGTAACCACGCCAAACACCAATCAGTGAACCTTGCACCTGCACTTGCACAGCACTGACTTCAATGGGATTGTACTTAGGATTTGCTGGTTTGAGGGTAACGCGATCGCCTTGACGATAAAAACGTTTTAATGTGGTACCAAAACCATCAACTCTGGCGGCGACGATGGTGCCATTTTTCAAATGATTTGGTTCTGCGACTGGACGCAGGAATACTACATCGCCATCAGCAATTAAATCTTCAATCATACTATCGCCAGCTACGCGCAAAGCATAAGTTTGGGGAGGTAACTCGAAATTAGAAAAGTCTAAATGATCTACAGCATCAGTAAATGGTTCTATTAAACCACCAGCTGCGATCGTTCCCAAAATTGGTACACCTTGCTTCACAGCACGCAAAACCCGAATCGTTCGCGCTTGGCCTTCAGTCCATTCTATATATCCTTTAGTGCGTAAATGTTCCAAACGACTTTGAATTGGTGCTGGTGACTTCAAATTCATCCCTTGCATCATTTGCCGAATAGAAGGCGAATGCTGGTGCGATCGGATGTATTCTCCCAACCATTCGTAAAGTTCTTGTTGAGCTTCAGTTAGACGTTCCATAAAGAAAGCGGGAAGTAATTATTAATGTCTCTAGAACATTAGTACTACAAAAAACTCCCGATAACAAGAGAAAAGTAAAAATATGAAAGGCAAAAGCAAGAATATTCTCTTTTCTTTTACCCATTTATTTGGGATTTTTTGCAAATTAACTAGTCAAGAGCCAGCCGCACACTCGCTATTCTGACTCTTAACTCTTAACTCCTAACTCCTAACTCCTAACTTCTTTCACTCTGCTCCTAATATACTCGCAAGCAAAGCTTGTTGGGCATGGAGGCGATTTTCTGCCTGTTCCCAAACTCGTGATTGCAAACCTTCAATAACTTCTTCGGTAATTTCTTCACCGCGATGGGCTGGTAAGCAGTGTAAAACAATTGCCTCTGGATCAGCAAGGCTCAAGAGCTGCTCAGAAATTTGGTAAGGCTGGAAAATTGGCATCCGGTTATCTGCTTCTGCTTCTTGCCCCATACTCGCCCAAACATCAGTGTAAAGTACAGCAGCTCCCTTAGCAGCTAATTCTGGATCGTGAGTGAGCAAGACTTCAGTTTTGTGATTAGCGATCGCTCTTGCTTGTTCTACAATCCTAGAATCTGGCTCATACCCGCTAGGAGTAGCAATTCTGACATTCATCCCCACCAAAGCACAGCCCAACATCAGAGAATTAGCCACATTATTCCCATCACCCACGTAGGTTAAAGTTAACCCAGCAAGGGTACCAAAGCCTTCTTGAATCGTCAATAAATCAGCCAAAACCTGACAGGGATGTTCTGCATCGGTAAGCGCATTAATTACCGGAATCTTGGCATAGTGAGCAAAAGTTTCCAAATCCTGCTGTGCAAAAGTCCGAATTGCCAAAACATCTAGATATCGATCTAACACCCGCGCCGTATCCTGCAAAGGTTCCCCGCGACTAACTTGAGTGACATTGGGGTTGAGATCGATTACCTGTCCACCCAGTTGGTACATCGCCACAGTAAAACTTACCCGCGTGCGAGTTGAAGCTTTGGAGAACAACAACCCCAAAACTTTATTACACTGCAACTTCAACTGTTGTGATTTCAGTTGAGTTGCCAATTGCAGGAGTTCTTGAAGTTCCGTTGGACTGATGTCCGCCAAACTTAATAAATCTCGTCCGATCAACACTGCCATGCTTGTGATGTGTAAACAACAATTATATATTTCTGTTGCTTTACTAGCCGGATCAAAAAAATACAATTTGAGAACTGTACCAGATATTTTTGCGTCCAGCCCAAGATTTGAGTTAGCTTTTGCGATGAATATTAATTTATCAACTTTATCGGTGATTTTTTCTGGTTCATCACAATTGCAACCCCAACTCAACCATCTAGGCGTACAAAAGCAGCCATATTGCTAAAATCTTTGGTCTTCTAGCCTAATTTAGTCAGAGGTAGATATTTTTTAGCAACTACAGCTAGACAAATAAATAGATTATGATACAATAAAAAATCGTGGTTGCTAATTTAAAAGCGATACACTACGGTGGCCTACGCCAAGGTTGCCAGCATAGCACAGTGGTAGTGCATCCGACTTGTAATCGGAAGGTCGCGAGTTCAAATCCCGCTGCTGGCTTTTGTTGATTTTGGCAGGTGTACATTCACAAATTAGATGTCGCTGTTGTACAGTGACTAATTATCTGTCGTCGGTGACAAATTGTTGTCGTTGAAGACAAATTGATGTCACTGAAACTAGTTAAGCCTTTTTAGAGAATTAGTGACTAATTAATGTCATCTAATATAGAATTCATCACTCCTGTAGGCTTTAATGTATATGATATCAAGCCAGCAGCGGGATTTGCTTTCAACCCTCTTAATTCTTGGGAATAAATTATGACATCAGACAGAATAAGGCAATTTTATATCAAGTTGGTTTTCAATCCTCCCATCCTTGGAAGAAGGGTTGCGACTCGCGGGAGGTCTGTTATTCACCCGTTATAGTTATCTTTCAACCCTCCCATCGCTGGAAGAAGGGTTGCGACAAGTAATTTTTTTGGTTTTAGGTTTTTTTGGCATCAACTTTCAACCCTCCCATCGCTGGAAGAAGGGTTGCGACAGTTTTGCCTCGAATACAAGCATAGTTACGCCGTTACACTTTCAACCCTCCCATCGCTGGAAGAAGGGTTGCGACCTAAAACCAGCAGTCCCCTCAGCAGACGTAACAGTGCCCTTTCAACCCTCCCATCGCTGGAAGAAGGGTTGCGACATGATGTTTGGAATGCCCCTGAATTTGAAGAGGACCTTTCAACCCTCCCATCGCTGGAAGAAGGGTTGCGACTTGAGTTATGGGATGGACTATCAAACTTGGATACTTTCAACCCTCCCATCGCTGGAAGAAGGGTTGCGACCTCTTCTACACTATTAAGTGCAACAAGAGAAGTAGCTTTCAACCCTCCCATCGCTGGAAGAAGGGTTGCGACAGGCTAGCTGCTGCTCTTTGTGATTTAATATCTACTTTCAACCCTCCCATCGCTGGAAGAAGGGTTGCGACTTCTGAGAACGTCGTAGTTGTACGACGTATATCTTTCAACCCTCCCATCGCTGGAAGAAGGGTTGCGACCTTTTCTACGTCTTAGCAACCCTGCTGTTACGTTACTTTCAACCCTCCCATCGCTGGAAGAAGGGTTGCGACGCTTTTTTGCCAGCGAAATACTGCTACTCTTTTTCTTTCAACCCTCCCATCGCTGGAAGAAGGGTTGCGACTCAAGCTGTCACACTCACAATTAATTATCATGTCCTTTCAACCCTCCCATCGCTGGAAGAAGGGTTGCGACGCCAGTAGATCAAACGCCTGCCTAGCAAGGTTTCCAGAGCGTACTTGCGCGAACCTCGTCAAATATCCTTCCAGGATGTAATTTTTGAATTGTTCACAAAATAAATTTATAACTAAATTCCTTGTATGGTAAGGTTTTCAGAGTTTGCGCGAATTTACTAGCAAATTTAACTTTGCTAAAAAGCGTCAAATGAAGAATTGGGGAGGGTTCCCCCTTGATCGGAGGTGATTCAGTAGCCACTACAGCAGTACATCCGCGCCCTTATTGCTGGGAGCGCACCTATCCTGTCCGAAGACAGCAGCATCAGGGTGAGCAGCTACTAGGGTCAGAAAGCAAGACTGTATTGCTACAGTCAAACTAACCCTCATTTAACACAGTTCAGAGGCTGCAAGCAGCATGAACTGCGGCGCTATTTATTATTTTATTATCAAGGTTCAGATATTTGTCAACTTCGCCTAGCTAGGCGCAGATGGTAAGCAGAAAAGGCTAATTCTTTTGCTTTTTCATTGGGACTGCCGCGAATAGGTTGTTTTCCCGCTTCAATCATGATTCCTATCTGAGCGGCTTTACTTTGAATGCTTTGAATTAATCTGCCGTAGCTCCAGGAATGTACGTTAACTCGATACTGTTTGGCGTATTTTTGCTGAACTTCTACGGAGCCAGGACATTTTGCTTCGGCTATGGCTTGAATTTCACTTTGGAGAATCTCTCGCATATCCCCTAGCTTAGGCAAAACGATGCTGCCAGCTTTATAGGTTTGTGCCATCGCAATAATTTCTTTAGCCAATAGTCTGTCTACATACTCCCCTAACTCAGATGTACCAAATTGATTGGGAGAGAAGCTTTTTTGTGCCTTGTGGCGCTCATGGGATGATGATCGCTGTTGTCGTCTTTGGCGATTTAGGAGTTCGTAATTTTCCCCAAGTAACTGGCGGATACTCCGGTAAGCTAGAACTTTGCCTGCGATCGCATCTACTACAACAACAGTTGCAGGTTTTTCTAGCCCCAGGCTGACACCTACTAAAATGTGTGATTGACCTCGGTAAACGGGTTGACTAGGACGCTCAAAGGAATTGTTAATTCGAGTTAGCGTTGATTCTTTACGTTTAATAAAAGCTTGTTGTGTATCGCTTAAGCCACTTTTCTCCTTCATCTTAGTGATGAATTTGGTAATCTCATCAGCTTTTTCCTGGCGAACCTGTTCTGTTCCTTCAGCAGTCCAAAGCCGGTTGTCAACACAGCAATAGAGACTCAAGTGGTGAAGGTTCCAAGGTTCTCCTTTACCTTCACCTTCTTGCCAAGCTAAACGACCATTTCTGAGGGTGAATAAACCACTTGAATGCTGATGTTTGCTTTTGCGTTTAGTTTGTTGATCTTCTAAAAAGCGTTTAAACCAGTGCAGTTGACGACTATCGCAGTACACTTCAAAAGTTAAATCGCTTAAGCCATTAAAGTGAACGCACAGTCTACCTTTTTCATTTTTTGACCAAACTAGGTCTTCGTTCGTTTCAAAAACCAGGGGAAAAGGAAGAGAACTTGATCGGGTTAACAGAATATCCTGCCAGCGTTTGGCTTCAGTATTATCTTCTGGAACGGTGGTTATAGTAGTAAAGAGCGTTTCCAATCATTTAGCATTGGTTAAATCTCGCCCCTTGGGAATTCGACTTGTTAGCTTGTCTGTTAGCCGTTGAATTTGGATTTCTAGCTTACGACGGCGGTTAGCAAATTTTTCGGGGTCTTCTTCTTTATCATTAAGTTTGCAGCCATTTTTCAGCAGATAACTGATGGCGCTACGGCTGAGTATGTCGTCCGTTTCTTGGTAAGCATCAAATAATTTATGAGATAAGCTACGGTCAGGGTTAGAAGCGGATGATTTTTTGGATTTTTTAGTCTTTCCTCTTTTAGTCAAAGGAGCAGCTATGTCAGATTCTGGCGTAGCCATTGCCAAAATCTCAGCAGCTTTGGTACGAATTGCCTCTAAGCTACAACCGCTAATTTCTACTAATTCGGCATCGCTATTGAGCATTTCTAGCCAGCGTATCTTGCCATCTATCTGCTGCTGTAGCCGTTTCTGTATGGCCAGCCAAGATTTGTAGATGTAATCCACAACATGAATTGCTGATATATACAAACGGCTGGGCTGACCTGTAAAGCTAGGGTCAGTTTTCAGGGGTTGGCAAAGTTGGTTAACAACAGTTGACGGCAGTTTGCCATTTTTTCGCCATTTCTCGAAATCTGGGTGTTTACTAAGCTGTTGAAGTAGTTCGTTAATTAGGGGCGTGTTCAATTCTGCCATTAACTTCCAGAGTTTTTGGCGGGTAGATTCACTAGCAATTAGACGACATTGAATAGTAATCTGGCTCATAAAAATAAAATACCATAAAAACACATAATGTTGTACAGAAAACTAATGTGTTTTAAGAGATGCTTCTATAGGATGATTCTTATGGAAGGAAAGTTCTACACAAGCACAGAAGCAGCAGAAATTACTCATTGCTCTCGCCGCCAGTTGCAGTATTGGCGGGAGAAGGGAGTTATAGTACCTACGGTTAACAGTACTGGCAAAGGTCGTAATGTTTACTACTCCAAAGCTGACCTGTTGGCGTTAACGGTAATGGAACAGTTGCTATCAATCGGTTTAAATTTTGAGGTTTGCCATGCAGCATTGGAAACACTGCGCGAACGGGAACCTTGGTTATTTGATGAGTCTGTCCCCGAAGAAAAGATGAAGCGGCTAATGTTATTACCCACGCGATCGCCTGAACAACCTTTACAACTGGTAGAGTTTGACAAGCAAGTGGCGCTAAAAGCACTTTGTCAGGGACAAACTGTGATTCCTTTCTGGGGCGATCGCATTCACGAACTATTGCACCAAAACCTCAAACTTTTTACTGAGTAATAGCAGCAATATCACGCTGCATAAGCGTTATTATCAGCACTTTCATACTGCTGATAGACATGGAGAAATACTACATTACTGAGGTTATCTACATCACTATCATCATAGGCATCTATCGGTAAGCCACTATCTTCGCTGTAGAGATAATCATAAATAAAACTTTTAATTGTAGCTTTTGTTGATTCCTTATCCCGCCAATTTTCCAGTTGCTTTAATTGTACTTTTACGGCTTGAATCAACAATTGAGCAACTTGTTTGACACGGTTTCTTGTTCTAGCATCTAAATTATCTTTAGAGGCGCAGAGTAAGTCAAAGACAGCTAAGTGTTCTTCACTTAAGCCTTCGCGGACAGCGCGGGTATCCTCTTCTGATAGGTCTTGAACAAGTTTTAGCAATTCCTCAAAAGTTTGTTCAATGGTTACTCTGTCTGTTTCACGGTTATAGTCTTGAATAATTTGTTGATAACATGCGTAGTAGTCAATACGAGATGGGTTTTGTTTTAACATTCTCTGAAGTTGGCGTTCAACGGCTTCTTTCAGGCTTTGGACAGAAATATTTTTAGCTGGGGAATTGGCAAATTCTGCTTTTAATACATCAAAGTCAATCTTGCTGATATTGTAAATTTTCCCTGAATCTGCACCTGGGAGACGGGAAGTATCAACATTGATTAAATCGCTAACGACATTTTGTAGGGAATAAAGAACAGCATTAATGTCAACAGATTTTTTGTGCTGTTCTTGTAAATGCTTTTGGATGGCTTCTATAGCGTTATATTTGTCTTGATAGGGCGCAGTTAATTTTGGCTCTGTAATTAATGCCTGTTTCTTCTTGAAGACTTCCCTGGCTAGTACGTCGAAGCGTGCGCGGGATTCATCATTGGTACAGACTGCATTAACCGCACTGACTAGAGCCGCAATTTTATCAAATCCTGTCGATTCTACCAATTCTTGCAAATCAAAGCCCAGACTAGCAATGTGGTTAATACAAGCGTCAAGGGCAGTTGCGTAATCTGCCTGTAATTGATTCAGATCGTTGTAAGGTAAAATACCATCGTTGCTATCGTCTACATCTGTACGGGCATATCTGGCAAGGGCAGCACGTAAGGCTTTCAAGATACCGTTGTAATCAATTAATAAACCATTGTTTTTCCCCTCATGGACACGGTTTGCACGGGCGATGGTTTGCATGAGATTATGGCCTTGCAAGGGTTTATCCATGTAAAGGGTAGCCAAGCTGGGAACATCAAAGCCTGTTAACCACATGGCACAGACAATGGCGAGACGGAAAGGGTGTTTTTCCTTCTTAAATTCTTCTTCTAAATTGCGGTTTTTGATAATTTGACGGTGGGGAGTGATATCTAAACCCCAATCTTTAAAGGTTTTAACTTCATTTTGAGCTTCACTGATGACGACTAAATATTCTGTTTCCTCCAACCATTGCAAATGTTGTTGATGTTCAATGGCTTCTTGTTCATCAGTGGCTTGCTTAAGTAGGCGTTGCTGGTTTTGTATTGCTTGTTTCCAATATTTATCAATCAACCCGTGCATTCGCACCGATGTAATTTTATCCAGACAGACAAGCATGGCTTTTCCTGTTTGCCAACGTTGGGTATAGTGAGCTACTAAGTCTTGAGCAATACGATCTAAACGTTTTTCGGCTGTTAGTATTAAATATTCTCGCCCCAGGCGACGATAAACAGCTTCTTCCTGTTCGGTGTCAAGGTTAAATTGTTCGATAGCTGCGGCTAGACGTTTATTTAATTCCTCAGAAGCGGCGACTTGGCGTTGAGTACCTTGATCGTCATAATATAATTCTTCGCCCCGGTTGTCGTAGTAGAGGGGGACTGTAGCACCATCTTCGACTGCACGTTGAAAGTCGTAGGTAGAAACGTAGTCACCAAAAACATTGCGGGTGAGTTGTTCTTCTTCTAACCCCATCAAGGGTGTACCAGTAAAGCCAATAAAAGAGGCATTTTTTAAGCCTTTACGCATATTTTCCGCGAGCTTACCGTATTGGGTGCGGTGTGCTTCGTCAGAGATCACGATAATATCGGAACGGCGGGAATAAATGTGATTGGGTTTATTGAATTTGTGAATTAAGGTGAAAACGTAGCGATGGTTATCTTTTAGTAATTCGTCTAAGTTGTCACCACCTGTGGCTTGAGTGTTGGTATCTTTGATAGCACCAACACCAGCGAAAGTTTTCACAATTTGGGTATCTAATTCTTGACGATCTGTAACGATGACAAAGGTAAAATTACCTATTAGCTGGCGGTGGACTTTGCGGGTGAGAAATGCGATGGAATAGGATTTACCACTACCTTGAGTATGCCAGAAAACGCCGAGTTTCCCTTTCCTGACTTCCCGTTCTTGAATGGCGATAAAGGCACGGTTAACGCCTAGAAATTGATGGTTTCGAGCCAGGATTTTGAGAGTTTTACCGCTACTGTCATCAAAGACGATGAAATTTTCGAGGATGTCGAGGAAATTATCTTGAGGACACATTCCCATTAGCATTGTCTGGAAGTCAACTTTACCTTTTTCTTCTTCTTCTAGACGTTTCCATTCTTGGAAGTAGCTATAAGGACTGGTAATGCTACCGACTTTTCCCACTATGCCATTACTCAACATGACTATGGCGTTGTAGTAAAAAAGTTCCGGGATGGTGTCTTTATAGTCGGTATAGTTGTCTTCGTAAGCGACCCTAACGTTGCGGTGGATGGCTTTGAGTTCTATAAATAGTAAAGGTATTCCGTTAACAAAACCGATGATATCAGGACGACGGGAGTAGAGGGAACCTTGAATAGACATCTCCCGCACTACTAGGAAATGATTATTTTCGGGGTGTTCAAAATCAATCACTTTGAGGCGGGGATTGATGGTTTCACCCTTTGGGTTTTTGTAGGGTTTCTCTGGGATACCTTCGCGGATGAGTTGGTATTTTTTCTGGTTGATGGTGATTAATTGGTCTGAGATGTTGTAGGTGGTAAATTGCGCGATCGCATCGTCGTATACTTGCTGTGGATGACCAGGGTTAAGTTTCTCTAGTGCTTGGCGCAGATAGCGTGTGAGGACAACTTCCCGTTTGTCTTTGCGTCCTAGTGTACCGTTAGTGCCGAAAGTTTCTTTTTTGTATGCGTAAACTGAGTGCCATTTCAGGGATTGCTCTAGAAAATTAGCGGTAGTTTGTTGCACCAGGCGGTCTTCGGAATATTCGGCACTCATGGGGGTGATAGGTAATAGGAGTAGCTATTCTAAAAATAGCCTTGCTAATGGTAAAGTAGCAACTATCACTTATAATGCACGTAAATAATATCTATCTGATTTTTGGTTAATCTTGTGGATATCCAGTCGCCACAATGTCAAATATGTTATTATTGTAAATTTACTAAAATTTTGTTATGATATATTTACCCTGCTACTTGCGAAGTCTCAAGTTCCACTTGGGATACGCCCAAAAGCAATCCTTCGGGATATGTTACGGGCATAGCAAGAGCGGGGCTTTAAATTTTTGAGTTAGATTTTGTTTTACTGGTATCTACACTAAAATCTTCAGGCTTGAACAGCCAGTGTCGATAAGGATGAAACCATCTGTTTGTTATATCTCCACGCACAGAAGTATTGACTCCGATATTAAAGCGGGGATATATTTTGCTGATGCGCTGGTAAATATGAATGTATAGTTTCTCTTTAGCAATTGTACGTTTAGCTCTATATCTTGCTCCATCAGGTTTTTCTTTATGCTTATTGTTTAGCCTAAACTGCATTGCTCCTAAAACCACGTCTAAGCATTGTAATACTGGATGGTCGTGTGATTTGATCTCAGCTATCTGGTTTTTATCAAGGAAAATACCTGCATTTTGGAATTGGGGATTTTTATTTAAGCCGAGCAAAAAGTTTTTAAAGCTGGCTGCTTTTTCTCGTGTATCAGGAAGGTCATCTAGATAAAGCCTAACTCTTATTCTTTCCTGTTCTGAGTTAGAGTGTTGCAATCCGAAAGCATGTTTAATAAATTGATAGTAAAGTAAAAAATACTCGTTATGATCCTGCTCAGTACTTAAGTTGTTAGGAATATTACAATTTTGAGTAAACATGACTCTGGTTTTGACGATATCAGCTTCGATGAAGTCAAAAAATGCTTCCATCAAATCAATATATTTATCCAAATATTGATATGTTACTTTTGACCATTTAACCTCGTTATGCAAATTTAAATCATTTTTCTTCGCTATTAAAACTTTCTGGACTTCGCGCAAATCCTGAGAACGTACTAACGCACCACCATAAAAGTGAGAAAAGAAACGTCCTTTGCCAATCGATTCGTCACAATCAATTATGTACTCTTTAGACAATTTCTCTTCTCCTATATAATGCTACCTGCTAGTTGATTACTAGTTGGTTTGTACTATTTGTTTTTTCCTATGGTAATGCTACCAGCTAGTTAATTGCTAGTTAATTTGTACTATATTATCAGGAAAATTTTTAATTTATACAGCTATACTTCCATTTATGAGGCGAGGGAGGAGTAAGTCGCGGGCTTCTTTGAGTTTGTAATTTTGCTCTAATAGTTTTTGTACTAATAGCCTAGCAACTGAAGCTTTTTCGTCAAAATATCTTCTGATATTTTCATCTGGTAAAAGAAGTGGAACAACGTTAAGAAGCTGTCTTTTGAGTTCAGTTTGACCAGTGGCTCCTTCCCCTAAAGTATCGAAATAATCTTGAAGATTTTCAAGGGCTACCCCGAAAAAATGCTTCTCAAGCTCAACCTTTGGTCTAACTATAGTAATGTGGGTATCTACTGTTAGGTCTTCAAAATTAGCAAGAACCTGAGCAACTCTACCTAAAGTACCAATGCCTGTACTATTAATTAAGACATCTCCAAATATGATTTTTTTATGTTCTGATACTTGAGAGTGATGTTGTCGTGCAAACTCGAAGTTGATTTGATAATTACGAATACACTTTTGGTTCAGGACTATAGTTTTTGATTCTGAATCGTATTTTGGAGTTATACCTCTTGTGATTACCTCGCTAAGATGACCTATAGAAGACACCTTCCACCCTTCTGGAATGCCATCAACTACCTTCCCTGACTCGTAGCCAGGGAAGTGCAGATGCACAAACCATTCCTTGTAAAGCAGGTGGATGGACTCTTCTAGCAGTGCTATTCGGCGGTTGTTGTTGTCGATGAGGCGATCGTAACTTGAGAGAATATCAGCAATACGTTGTTGGCTTGGGTAATTAGGATATTGAACTTCAACTGACCTCAATATTCCAGTATTTAGGTTCAGCATTGTTGAACCTACTGCTTTATTTTCAATCCATTTTACAACCTGAGATTGCTTGAGGTAATAAAATAAAAATGATGGTACAAGAGGACTATTATTTAAGCTAATTTTGACGCATCCAGTACCGCATAACCACCCTGATTCTCTCTCGCTAATAATTGCTCTTTTGTTAAGTTCACCACGACGAGGATAAACAATATCTCCTACTTGGAGAACGTGGCGGGATAGCTTATGCACCATAACATCATCTACATAAGCAATAGAATCTTCTGTAATTTTATCGTTGACGATATTTTGTGGCATGACAACGGGTGTACCATAACTTTGGTAATCGCTTTGATGTAGTTGAGAACCAAATGGACCGGTTTGAATGCTTCCTCCAACTTCATCAGCAATTTGACCAAGAGTTGCTTTACTCCACGTCATATTCCCAACTCCTCAAAATTCTTAGCAATAGCCATTGCTAACTCCACCGCTTCCTCATTCAAACTCGCCAATTCTAAATGAATTTTCCGCAACCTCTCCTCAACATCCTCCTCATCTTCCCCATCCAACGCAGTCACACCCACATAACGCCCTGGTGTTAAACTACTATCCTGCTGGGTTATTTCATCCCGCGTTACCACCTTACACAACCCTGGTACATCCACAAACACCGCTTCAGGAAAGCGAGATTGTAACCAGGTAACTTGCGCTTTCATATACAGCGTAGACTTAATAGCAAAAATAGCCTGATCTCGCACCGTATCCAGTGCATCACGTTGTTTTTTAACTTCCTTCCCATCCCAAGTATCCTGTTTCCGCGCTTCTAGCTTTTTCTCCGCCAGATCCACAGCGCGAGTACCGACTTTATGCACTTCGTTGATGTGCTTTTGCAGAGTTTTCAATTGGGGAATAAAAGGTGCAAACCTTGCTGCACATTCTTTTTGCGCTTCGTTGATTGACCTCTCCCCCAACCCCTCCCCTGCGTTCGCGTAGCGTCTCGGAGAGAGGGGAGGGGAGTTATGATCTTTCCCCCCTTCCCTAGTAGGGAAGGGGGGTAGGGGGGTTAGGTTATTCTCTGCAAACCATGCAAGATGCACTTGTAACTCACTAATTAAACCAACTCTTACCGCAGTAAATTCTTGAATTCCCGCTTCCAATTCAGACAAAGTAGCGCGGAAAGTCTCTACATTCTGATTAGCGATATCTTCAGCAACTAATCCCTCAACTTCCGGTAAATTCTTTAATAAAGGAAGGGAAGCGCCAAGACTATCACTAAAAGTCTGCAACAACTGCGTCAACTTAATTAACGGTGACTCTAACTCTGTCAACGCACCCGCAATAGTCCCCGCTTCCTGATGGGTTTTATTTAAATATTCCCCCACCAATCCTAAATAACGTTCCTGCTGTCCGCGATACAACCAAGCGATCGCAGTGATATTCTGGAGTTGTTCTTCACTAAAATCGCGGATTTTGCGCGTCACTACCCGGTAAACATTCCGCGCATCAATCATCAACACCTTGTCTTGGCGTTCTGCTGGTTTTCCCTTGTCAAAAAACCACAATGTACAAGGTAGAGATTTTGTGTAAAAAAAGTTTGTGCCAATAGAGATAATCATATCCACCGCTTGGGTAGCGATTAACTCCTCTCGAATCTCTTTTTCCCCGTGTCCCGCATCCGATGCAGAACTCGCCATCACAAACCCGGCTCTACCCCGCTCATTTAAATAACTGTAAAAATACTGTATCCAAAGGTAATTTGCATTGCTCACTGCTTTAGTTTTGGCAGCAATTCCTGGTATCTTTTTCTCAGTAAACAGCCGGGAGTCAGTCTTCACCTTCTCTGGACTCACCCCATCGACGTTAAACGGCGGGTTAGACATGACAAAATCACATTGACCAAGCAACTCTTCCCAGCGATCGTAAAAAGTATTACCCTGGCGAATTATCCCTTCTAACCCGTGAACCGCCAAGTTCATCCGCGCTAAACGGGTGTTGGTATCCGATTTTTCCTGTCCGTAAAAAGTGATTTTCGCTGATGCATCCTCACCGCGATTTTCGACAAAATGTCCTGTCTGCACAAACATACCCGCACTACCGCAAGCCGGATCTAAGACATTTCCCCGGTCAGGTTCAATCATATTTACAATCGTCCGCACCAAAGAAGGCGGTGTAAAAAACTCTCCTCCTTCCTGTGCGCCACTCATAGCAAACTTATTCAGAAAATACTCATAAATTCGCCCAAACACATCACCCGTGGCTTTCCGTAACTCCTCCCGGTCAAAAATTCGCACCAAACTATACAGCAAATCCGGCTCAAAACTGGTGTATTCCTTCGGTAACACCCCCTGCAACATCTCAGTTTCATCCTCAATGGCTTTCATCGCTGTATTGATCGCCTTGCCAATATCTGCATTTTCTGCCAAATTCAAGATGCGATCGTACTGAGCTTCTTCTGGTAAAAAAATTGCTGACTTTCCTTTAAAGTCATCTTTGGTAATCGGGCGTTTTTTTCCACCCCGCGAGGATAAACCCTTTTCAATCTCCGCTTGTACAGCATTGAAGCGATTTGTCGCATGGCGAAGAAAAATTAGCCCCAGTACGGGCATACTGTATTCATTGGCATTGAGTTTTGAGTTAGCACGGAGTTGGTCTGCGGCTTCCCAGAGGGAAGATTCAAGTTGACTGATATTGAGCATGCTTTGTGAGCAATTAGGCGAAATTATGACTGTCTACTTCGCCTAAAAAATTAGGAGTTTACATATTAACTATTTTGGCAACTAGGTAATCTGTTATCCTTTCGCCTAGTCCAAACAAATATACATAGCACGTTTAATCCCTTGATAGGAATTTTTTAACCTAAAATAACGTCCTAAAGGTGATCAGACGGTTGGAGAGAGACGCGATAAATCGCCGTCTCTACAGCAAATCTATTCGTTAATTATTTCTTGACACATTAGGCGATCGCAACTTCAACCCACTAAGCGTTTACACCTTATTTCCCCTGACTTGGTGGAATTTTCCCGTCATTCTGAGCTTGTTTAATCGCTCGTTTCACAATTAACACCGCCATCTGAGACAAAGACCGCTCCTCTGTATCAGCCAATTGTTGGAGAGCTTCTTTGTCTTCTTCTTCCATATAAATAGTTACAGTTACTTTTGCCATGTCATTATCATAAGCAATTTTGATTGTTTTTATGTTAAATGCATTAAAACACACTGATTAACACAAAAACACTTTATTTTAGCGTATAATTACTTATAAGTCAAAAGCCAGCCATCAACTTTCTCAGGGCGGATGCTGGCTTTTGGCCCCCATATCACAGGAGACATATACAATGTTAAAGCCTGTTAGCTACAAAACAGATCAACACAGAGCTTATCAACAAGCTTTAGATGATTTCGGTATTACAGAATTACTAGCAAAACTCAACAACTACTCTGACGCAGACTTTGATAGCACTTGGATGCAACTCCAGCAGCAAGAAATAGAAAGTCTAGCTGCGATTCTGATTTCACAGTTAACTCACAGCATCAATGGTAAATTGATTGCCAATTATCTCAATCTCATCCGGCACAATCACCAAGATATAGCCCCAGGCTTGATTAACCTCAAATACCCAGACGCATCTATTGAGCTTCCCGCTAACTTTCCTAATGTAGCGAAGACACCCAGATTTTTATATGGCGATCGCTTGCGTTGGCTCTCTAGTGAAAGCGATACTGACTGGGGTATTGTCATAGGTCGATTTTATAGCTTTGCTTGCGATCGCTGCTGTTGGAGTTGGTGCTACCTGATTTGGTTGAGCAAAGAGAGCCAGAGTGCTGCTTGGACATCTGCCGATATTGCTTGGGAAGAAGATTTAGAACCAATCAGTGAGGAGACACACTGATGAATCCTCATCCACTCAAGCAGCGAGAGCAAGATTTGATGCAATTCTATAGTTATTGTCAATTGGGAATAACTCCTAAGCAGTTTTACACCAAGTGGCAAGTGAACCACGAAGAAATTGCTCAGATTTGCGATCGTTCCTTGTCCACAGTTCGACGCTGGTTTGCTAGAGGTAAAAACTACCGCCGTCCCATGCCAGCCGATTTACGCCACCTTGCACTGATGAATTTTCTACTGGAACACTTTGAAGAGATTCCCGAAGAACTGTTGCAGAAGCTGTGTTTTCCAGACGAAAGTGAGTAGAAACTGCATCTAATTTCAATATCAAAATGATATTTCTTGCCAGCCACCGTCAAAGTAGGCTGGCTTTTGTCTTGGAAATTACAGATTTTACCAGGAGAACTTTATGACATACCTTGAAAAACTCAGTCCTTGGTGTATAGTCCGGCTTTTACCTAATATGCAGAACCAGATTGTAGCTCGTTTTCGTCGCCGCAGTGATGCCGAAGCGCATTTACAAGTTTTGCGCCGACTCATCCCCGGTGTGAATTTTACACTAATTTTCAATGTGGGGGTAGAGCAACAAGATTTGACTGCTTTAAAGTAAGTAGCGATCGCATCCTCGTATCACCTGAAACCGTCACTGGGCGATCGCAACAACAACCTTTGCAACTGACAGAGTTTGACAAACAAGTGGCGCTAAAAGCACTTTGTCAACGACAAACTATGATTCCTTTTTGGGGCGATCGCATTCATCAACAATTAAGGGATAATCTCAAAAGCTTTAGTAATCTTGCTGAAGACTTTTAGCAAACATTCTACACCTTGGAGGATAACATTCAGTACATCACGAAGTTTTTATAAGTCCTGCTACGTGAACATTCAGGCAGAGTATTTTAGATATTTTTATTGCTTACTCATAAGCACTAAAAACTAAATTGTGCCAATTAAGAGTGTAGAATGCTTAAGAAGTTTGGTTGGTTTTTAGGATTTTTTAAATGTATACAAATATGAATAACTTTTATTAATAATTTGTGTCTTTCAACAAAACTGATTGTAACTCTGTTACTGTCTTTGTTTCCCATTTCGTATACTCTCTTGGGTTCTCATGAAATTTTTCCCATGCTTTCCGCATAAGAAATGGTAGATTGTCCTTACTATCAGGTTGCTTGTGGTAAGGAACTAGACCAACTTTTTCCCATACCTTTATTACTTGTTTAGCCAGTTGCCGTAAAATTTCATTTGGGTAACAGTATTCATATTCTCCATCAGGAGAATCTACTAGAATTAACTTAAAATGTTCCCATTCTTGAGTTATGTTTTCTACTTGTTCAGATTCTCCAAGTTCCTCTAGTGTTAATAAAATTGCTCTCATTCTTGCTTCGTCGGCAGGATGACTTCCTTCTTCCCCAAAACTTGGATAGTAAATTTCTGGATCAGATTCCAGCAACAATCTTAAATGAGACCAGCCATACGCAGAACCAACTAAGTAAGTAGCACAGATATCACAAGAAAACTCAACTATATATTCCTGTAACCATGTTTGCTCTAATAGCTTAAAATGATTTTGATAAGCTTTTGATGGAGTTTTATTTTTTAGGATGTCCCTTTGTTCCTTAATGTATTTACATAGAATTTTTGAGAAAGGTTGAGTAATTTCTGTTTCGTAATAGTTATATAGCAAATGTCCTAGTTCATGTACAAAATCTGGTATAGCTAGTAAAAAATTATCTTCACATAAAGGAACATTAATTATATTTTCTATAGGAAGGGCAGAAAAATAATCTGAACTGTGAGTACTGATTAAAGGATACTCTTCACAACAGTAATTTACTTGCTCACAAAAGAGTTTAGCAAATTTATAAAAATAGTAATCTTTTCTATTAAAATGATATAATAAAGTCAGCTTAGATGTTTCTAAAATATTTACGTCTTCTGCATAACGTCTATATGAGTTAATTTGATTTTTTAGTAGAATTTCTACACCAAAATCAGGATCATTAATAATTTCCTCTATATCATAAGCCAATTTTTCTAATTCTGTAGATACATTGTTAATATGTAATTTCAATTCTTCTGGTAAATTGTTTAAATCTTTCAAATGTTCAATTAATGTATGGCAACGTTTAAGTAATAACATTACTTGTCCGCAGAAAAATTGTGACATCATAAAATTTATCTACCTTCTTCGCAATTTGCGATATAGCCTTGTAGTTTCAGCGTCAAGTTGTTCACATAGTTCATCAAGATGACCAATAAACTTCTCTGTTAGAGGTTCATTGCCAACTAGACCCTGTTGAACTTCTTCAAGATCATTTTTATACCAAGAGATATCTCCTTTATGTTGTTCCTGTAAACGCTTAATAAAAAAGGGTGGTACTTGAGAAAGATTTTGTTCACCTTCCCCTACCCCATTACTGTCACTTAGTTGTGCAACTATTTGTCCTAAGATATTAGCAAGATAATTTCGTGCCGTAATAATTTCTTGATACGTTATTTTATTTGCACTCTGTAGCTTAAAGTGGTGCTTTTTTAGCAGAATAATATAATCGTTAAGATTTTTGAACAAGTTAGCGGTATTTTTGTATTCTTGAGAAATTATTCCAATTCCGCTCATAATCTGTTACCCCACTTATTTTATTCATCTTCATCTTTATCTTCATCAGTTAAATACGCACCTCTTTCCTCTTCATCAGGCTCATCTTCACTATAAAGAGCAGCTTGATCATCAGACTCACTAGCTATAGGTTCTAAGAAAGTATCTCCTAATTTTATAGTAGCGGGATATCGAGCAGATTTGTCAGGGGCAGCCCAAGCCCCCAATTGTGATAGGCTAAAGACATCACTGAGTACCTGTGTTATATCTAACTCTAAATTGCTATATGCAATTTTAATATGTAATGGATTCGCTGTACCTGAAAAATTAAATGGCCATCCAGTTGTACAGACAATACCTTCTGCATTATCAATTATAAAGTAGTCACCGATACTAGGATTTTCTACAGTATTACTTAGTTCGTTGGTTGGCTTGTAGTACAACCGTAAACGTGATGAACTGCTTTTGTGAATTTCTATTACTCCTACCTGAACATCTTTTACTAAAAATCCTTCTTGCTGTAAAGCATTAATTGCCTTGATAAATCCCTGATATTCTTCTATATAACTTCGCCCATCTCGATGAATGATAATTGATTTCGGGTGCAAATCTAGAGAGTTAATATCTTTCTGTAAATCTTTCTTTAGTATGCTCAGAATTTGTCTTTCTGTAAGTTTTTCTCCCTGAGCAGATGGATATGGACGAAAATAGCAATCTTTTCCCCCATTGTATATATAAGTAAATCCCGCAACATTGTTGAGTACATCAATTCCTATATATACTTCATAATGCAGAGAATCTTTGAGAGCAAAAGGCCATTGACGATTAACCAACAGCATTCCTAAAGCTGTACAGCGTATATAAGAGAAATATCTTTGTTTTTGTTTTGGATTTTCATTTATTTGATATTCATTATTTTGTAATATAAAGAACTTCTTTACATTACCTGCATCCACACATTGAAACTGCAAAGTTTCATACAATTCTCTTTTAATGAAATTATGGAAATCAGAGTGTGCGTTCTCCGGTAGTATTAATAAAGCACAACCTCTATCAATTTCATTCTTCTCTACTTCTGCTTTAATAACTTCTACTTGCTGGCGCAAGTTTTTGGCTTTTTTGTCATCATAGATTATTTTTTTAAATTTGTAAGAATGGGGAAAAAATTTCCCCATTTGATACTCAAAATCCTCTTGAAACTTCTGAGCAATAGAGCGATCTATAGAACTAGGTATAAATATATACTGAACCTGAAGTGAATCTCTAGTTAATAATCCTGCTTCTTTCTCTAGTAATAATTTCAACCTAGTTTTTCCATAATCTTGAATATTTATTCCTGTGTTTTCATCATTTCTTTTAATGTGTAAGATTTTATTATTACCAAAAATTAAATCAGGTATTTCAAACTTATCTATATTTTTTTCTAAAGGTTCTGCGGGTATGACTAATTGAAAATTATTGCCAAAATCAATATTGTGAAAGTATTTATCTATCAGTTCTTTGCTTTTTTCTAATCTGTCTATTGGCTTTAAAATGGAATAAGGATGCAATTTTGCCACTTTTTGATCATTAGTTTTATAGGTTTTGTAACATAAATCAGATGCTCCATATCTTTCTAGATTTTTATAAGGATATTGGTAAACAATAGCTATTGAATTTGGATCTACTTGTGTGGCAACTTCTAAATCAGAAGCAGTCGCAAATTTTTTAGTGTAATCATACACATTATAAGTTTTCTTATCTCTTTCAGAATAAAAGATTTGTTCGCTAATACAGTAATCTGTAGAAGCTAAAAATTGTATTCGATACCATTGAACGCCAAATTTATACAGAAAATGGTGCATTCTGTAATGATTTACATCTTCACCATTAATTACACGCGCCCAAAGAGATATTCTATCTACATAACGGATTGTTGGATCTAAGGATATATAAATATTTTTGTCCGCTAAATAGTGAAGACGATAAACAAAGCCTCGTAATACATCGACTTGGCTATCATCTCCTGCATTGATAGCTTCTCGAAAATAAAATGAGCCATAGCTATCATTCCAAATTTCTGGTACTTTTATTAAAGCGGAGCGAATATTATAGCTTAACAGTCTAAGTGCTAACTTGATTTGATGAGGAGTAATATCACTAAAATTCAGTTCATAGATATTGGAATCTGGTACAAGAACTGCTACGTGCGGAATTAAACGCCATTCTGTTTTTATATCCTTTGTAAGCTCAGTAGTAGCAAGGTAGACTTTGTTTCCTTGCCAATATAGACAAACAGGTTTGCATAATGAAGATGCAACCATTCCAGCTAATCGATGAAGATTTTCGAGGTAGTTTTTATTTTTCTGTGGAAGTTTAGTGACTTCCAACAATCTGTACTTATAGGATAGTTCAGATAAATTTTTGATGGCAAATAAATTTAGAATGTGATTCGTCATGAAGTTAGCCTCACACACATTTGTTGAAAATTACAATATTCACAAGATAAATGACTATTTGCATAATCATAATCCTCTAGATTATCGAGATTATATTTACTATCACCAGATAAAGCTTTTATTTGTGAAATGCTTTGATAAATAAAATTATCTATGGTATTTATGCTGTCTTCATTCACATAATGTTTTGTCAGCTTACCTTGAAAAATATTAGCTTCAACTAGTAATAAATCTTCTGGATTATATTTTTTCCATTTCCATTTATTTAAAGCTGCTAGAGCATATAGATTTAACTGCTTGGAATAATCACTAGTTTTGCTTCGACTAATTTTCCAGTCAATAACACACAACTTATTTTTTCCGTAATCCATTACTAAATCTAATTTAGCTGAAACCGGACAATTATGAATATTAAATTGTATTAAACATTCTGTGAAATAATCATTTCCTCGCTGCAAAAATTGAATGAATCTTTCTTGAGAATATAAATATTCATAACACTGCTTTATTTCTTTATATAAATCATCAATAAATGTTTGAGGAATTATGATATCATAGTCGTGATGTCGCAAAGCCAAAAATGAGTCGCCTGCTGCTTTTTTACTCATATTAGCGTCTCTATACTTTTTCTGTTTTGAAAATTCAAACTGCTTTTTCGCCAAAGAAATTGTTTGCTCAATGAGTTCATTAACAGAGATGATTTGGTGCTGTTGTAAAGATGGTGCTAGATACTCTTCAAGAGCTTTGTGAATTAGAGATCCTCGCCATTCATCAAGGCTACTTAACTGTTTAAGTATAAATGCTTCCCGACGAAGAGTATCTTTGGCATTGTGAGATGCCATCGTTTGGCTGAAGAAGTACTGTTTTTGACACCTACGAAAACAATTATGGGTAGATATAGACCACTTCATTATCAAGAGGGTTAAGTCTTTATTTTTACATTCTCAATTATTTAGGCTGAATCGACAAGACAAAGACTCAAATCTTCTTTTGGCACTCAGTCATCTCAGCAAAGGGTGTTCTACATCTGCCACAAAGTCCATACTCCCATAAAGCAGGTATTTTAAACCTATCCTCACACTTGGGACATTTGGACAGTAAACGCAAATTATGGCGATTGCATCCCCCCGTTTCCTTAAACTGCCACTCAATCTGGTGACAAGGTGTTTCTCCATAACAAGCCCCACATAACCGAATGGGTTCATGTTGCATTCCTACTCCAGCCGGTGGAAGCATTTGAGCTAACCTGTCTGCATCTACTTCTACTACAGATGCGATCGCTTCCAACTCTTTTTGGCTAGGGCGAGGGTTAAAATGAAATCTTTCCCACCGTGCCACTACAGCACCAATCCCAGCTAGATTACTCAACCCAGCAGGAGATAAATGGTTAGCACGTCTAAACCGACCTAGAAAATGACTCAGGCTTTCCCCTAGATAGGGTTCTATAATAAAAAGCCAAGGCTTAACATCTGGTGCTGTCATTACTTGTACTCTTTCGCCACTTCTTGTAAAACAGCCTTATCAATCTTCTTAAATCCCTTAGATAAAGAACGAATCGCTGCTTCCCTAAGAATCTCATCCAGGCGGCCAATGTAACCTTCAGTTGCTGATGTGAGAATCCGCAGCATATCCTTGCTAGTTAAATTAGAAGAAACAGGCAGCTTCAAAACTCTATCTTCCCAGGCTTGCACAGTATCTTGAAAATCTTTCCCCGATAACTTGCCGAAGCGATGACAAGCCCGAAAGCGGTTATAAACTTGTTCATCTCGCTTGATTACTGCCTCCAAGCGATCTGTTCCCACCAATACCACAGCAATTCCTAACTTGTCATAAATATCTCGCACCTCAGCAAATGTCTCTGGTTTGAGGCGATCGGCTTCATCAATAATCAGCATTTCTACCTCACACCCCTTAAGTACCTCCATCGCCCTCCCACGAAAATCAGAAACAGTTCCCTTTGTTGCCCGAAACTTGAGGTACTCAATCATCTCCTTGAATAAATCCTTAGAACCGCATTTTTGCGGAGGCTGAATATAAACTACAGGCACAATCGGAGGTCGCCCAAGTTCTTGGTGTGGCTTGTGCCTGTACCTATAGGCATCACAGGCAACTGTCTTGCCAGTCCGTGATTCCCCAACTACTCGACAGGATTGCCGTGCTTTGCGCTTGCCATCCAACCAATCATGGAGAGTTTTTACCTGCTGTAGCGGCACAATGCTCTTACCCTTGAGACGAGCAATTTCAGCTTGTAACCACTCATCATCCGGTTTTACCCCACCCAATTGCTTGGCGATCGCTTGAGCTTCTGTCATTGTTTAAAACCCGTATTCTTCACGAAGTTGTTCATAGTCCCACACTTCCATGTCTTCATATTGAGAGTTAACCTCAGTGGTAGATTCCACTTCATCTGGTTCAACTACTTGGGAAGGCAAGGACTCAGTTTTACTTTCATCAACCCCAGTAGATCGCAAAACCGCCTGTTCCAATTTTTGACGCTCTTTACGGCTTTTCTTGGTTGCTACAAGAGCATCTCGGTCAACGACTTCTTGCAATAATGATTGATTACTGATAGTTTTGCCTGCGGTGCGGAGTCTGCGACTTGCTGCCTCAGCCTCATCTAATGCCAGTTGCTCTGTCTCCAAACCTTGAGCGTGAGCGCGGGTCAGAAATACTTCCTGATTGTTTTCCTGGCGATAAACCAAAATTGTTGTAATGTCTCTGGGGTCAAACCTTAAGTTGACAGTTTCTCCGGCATAACCTGCCAGATATTCTCCTCGATACATCAAGTTCTGGAACTGCAAGCAACCACCTCTTTGCACAGTGCGCCGTGACTGCTTCATTAAACAGATATCCAAATCTCGTTCTGGTATTGGTACTGGTACTGTGGGCAATCCTGCTTCCCAACGCTCAAAGCGAGTTTGATCACCCATTCGCGCATCAATACTTTGGTTGTAACGATCTACGATGTAACGCACAAGAAGCTGTTCGAGTTCTCGCAGAGTAAGTCTTGCATCCTTTTCTGCATCCTCTGGACGTTCCTGCACATTAGATCCGGTGTATCCAGGAAGTGTTGAAAATATTTGGTCATTTAATGTTTTGAAGGGACGTTCCACTACTCCGCCTTCAGAAGGGCGATCGCGTAAATGACAGACAAACCCTAACTGCGCCCCAATCTGACTTAAATGGTTAGAGCGAAAGTCTTTACCGCCATCAGTATAAAAATGTTCTGGCTTACCATAGGTTCCCCACTCACAATGCAGTTTGTACTCGAAACCGTAGTGTTTGGGTAGAATTGCATGGCGTAATGCTAATGCTACTACCCCAGAACTGGGCGCATCAAAGCCCAAATTGATACCCATAATGCAACGAGAGTAAGTATCAATTACTGTTGTTAGCCAGGGACGACTGAGCAATTCACCATGTTGATCCACGAGCAACACATCTACGCGGGTATGGTCACATTGCCAAACATGGTTACTGTAATCAACGGATAAATCTTTTCCTTCACGAGTTTTAACTGAAAGCGTTGTCCCTCTCCATCCAGGGCTACGAATACTCTTAGTTTTTTCTTGTTTTTCCAAGATGGGCGCTAATACCCGTAACACGGTTTTGTAATTGGGCGGCTTAGAGTCCTTTAATTCACGGGCTTTAGCCTCGACTCTGAGAGCAACTTGTTTAGGGGTCATACGTTTACTACCCTTGTTACCATCGTTGTAGGTTTTGGTAATGAATTTTTCCCAAAACTCACCAATACGATGTTTTCCTTTATCAGCCCTACCTGTTTGAGTGAGTCCGACTAAACCATCTTGTTCCCAGTTTTTTACCAACCTTTGTACCGTTCGCAACGATACATTTAGTTTCTCTGCTGCTTCCCGCAACTTTTGTCCATAAGTTGTGCGATCGCAAGGTTCAAGCAAACTTTGAATTACCTCTAGCTTAAGTTGGGCTTCCTCTGAGAGTGCTGTGACAATCACATTCCTCTCAAGAGTTTTATCGCTTTCTCCTTGTAAGCCTTCTGTAGGCATTGCCGAGGTATGAACAGCTAAATCAAGATTTTGCTGACTGTTCATAATACATAAATTTTTTATAAATACATATTGTTATTCTAGATGTACACAAAGCGACAGTCAATTTGTCATTATGAAAATACACAAAAGCTTTTTTCTCTTCGATGAAGCGACAGTTAATCTGTCACACTTACGGACAATGACATCTATTTTGTCACTATCAAGAAGTTGATGCTAATCATGCGAAAGCTCTATAATCTATGCTGTACAAGGGTTTTATCGATGACATTAATTTGTCATGATGACAGATAATTAGTCACTGTACACTTAAAAAGGGGGGAAACGGAATCAAAGTCCCCCAATTTATCGGGGGATTTAGGGGGATCTAAGAGTATTTGATACATCACTAAGGACTTTTCAAACATCCTCTAACGTAGTAGGGTGGGGTAGTTCATATAGAACAATTAATGATCTAGGAGGCGTTTAAGGCGTTTCTGCTCAAACATGAGCCTATCAGCCTCTTGGATCAATGTTTCTAGTGAAACGTTTTCATTTAAGGCAGATTGTGTCATGCCAACACTTATGGATATTTGATATGAGTAATTATGCTCTTGATTATAGCGATCAATATTTGCTTGCAATCGAGGATAAAATTCATCTGTATTCCTGGGCCAGATAGGAACAAATATTACAAACTCATCTCCTCCTAGACGGGCAACAATATCCGAATCACGGAAGGTTTGCTTTAGTATTTGGGCTGTGTCAACGATCATTCTGTCTCCTATTTCATGCCCTAGAGAGTCATTAATCTGCTTTAAACCATCTATATCAACAAATAAAAGACAGCAGAATATTTGTGTGCGTTGGGCAATTTTAAATTGCTGATTTGCCAACCAAAAGAAACCACGTCGATTATATAGCCCTGTCAACTCATCAGTTATGGATAGCTCCATTACCTCTGCTTCAGCCTTCAGGCGTTCCTGAATTTCATGCTCTAGGCGTTGATTTTGTTCAATAATTTCTTGGTGTTGCTGTTTAATGATTAGCTGGTTTCTGACTCGCATTAGCACTTCAAGTTCTTGAAAGGGCTTGGTGATATAGTCTTGTCCACCTATTTCAAATGCCTGCAATTTATCATTGATTTGGTCAAGGGCACTAATAAAAATAATCGGAATTTTATCTGTTGCTTTTGATGCTTTCAACTGTTGACAAACCTCATAGCCATTCATTTCGGGCATATTGATGTCAAGCAGAATCAGATCGGGCGGATGTCGAGAAGCAGCTTGTAATGCCATTTTTCCGTTGAGGGATTTACGGATGATATAACCCTCCAACTCTAATATTTTGGCTAACAATCTTAGATTGTCGGGGGTATCGTCTACGACTAGGATATTCGTTTCCAAAGGGGATTTAAGTAAATTAGCCATAAGGGGAAAGGGGGAATGAATGGGGAATGGGAAAAATTCTTAACCAATTACCAATTACTAATTCCTCCTTAACCCTTGTTCGCGTAAAAGGGTATCAGACCATACAGCATCTTCTAATTTTAGGGGTGGTACTGATTCTTTATTATAATCAATAGCTAAGTAATATCTCGCACGATTGTATATACCATGCAATAAAGATTGCAAATCTACAATCGGTTCTGTATCTTCTGACTGTAATGGTAATGGAAATACGGGAATCGTTTCTCTAATGCTAAATCCGTATAATTTACCTTGAGGACGTATTTCACTTCTGCTCACAATAATTTGATCATCTGTTACAGGAACTTCCCCTAAAATTAACATCGGTTTTCCACTTCTGAGTAAATCAATTTCAACTAAGGGACTGACAACAAATAAATTACCCAATCTTGTGGGGTGGGCAACATGAGCGCCTTTGTATACGGGCGGGTGAGACACCCACCCCACAAGAAGTAGTTGAGTATTTTTTTATTTGTCAGTCCCTAAGTGAGAAAGACTAGCTAAAACTTGTTTGCGTTTCAGTTGATATGCTTTTCTACCTTCGCCTGGGCGTTTATTTTTAGGAGATAAAACTTCGATAAAAGTCACCACAAAACCTGTAGAAACTTCTCGAATCTCTAAGTAATTTTCCGTAATATGTTCAGGTAACGGTATCATCACCGTCATGGCTTCTGATGTCGCTGTTTGGGTAGCAGTTGATGAGTATTGCTGCGGTGATTTTTGTTGAGAAAAAACAGAAATATCAAGTATCCCAACTAATACAGAATCGGAGCGATCGCTTAAATAAGTACGTTGTTCAATTGCAACTCGATACTGTGGGGGAATATTTTCCTCAATAGTATCTGCGATCGCTGTAATCAATCGATGATGTACTTCTGACCAAAACACAGGATTTTCTAAATAAGGATTTATTCCGGGAAATGGAGAATTCATAGTTTTACTATCCCGAAATGGGGGATTGGGATGATTCTAAATTAACGCGCTAGCTTCTGGGGAATAAAATAAGTAACTCAATCCCTTTTTGCCACATTCTTAAATCCTCAAAAGTTTCAATTCTCTTCTTTTCCATTCCTTTCCCCCTTCGTCCTTTACTGAGTTTGGGTCAGAGTTGCGATCGCCTCCAGATGGAAGTTATCCACCAGAGATTTCAGAGCATTGGCGAGAATTAGCTCCTGGTTGGGGATTTGAGCAATGAGATTGTAGAGTTCGGTATCGTTAAGATCCAGAGCTGCTTGATGTACCTGAATAATCCACTCTGGCGACATTACCTGTAAATCTTTGGCGGTTAGGGATTTATGAACTAAGGTTTGCTGGTCTAACCCCGGTAAAGCTTGTTCGCTGTAGCGGTAGCGGACTCCTAAGTAGTGTGCAATCCGCTCAAAGAGGACAGCTTCTAGAAATGGTTTGGTGATGTGGTCGTTGCAGCCTGTCTGAATGCTGGTGGTGTAGTCTTCCTCAAAGGCATAAGCTGTCAGCGCAATAATCACCACGTCTTTACCTCCCTCCCTCCCTCGAATTTGCCGCGTAGTTTCGTGGCCATCGATCACGGGCATTTGAATGTCCATTAAAATCAGGTGGGGATGCCATTCTGACCAGAGAGCGATCGCCTCCTTTCCGTTCTCGACTGCACAGACCTCGAACCCAACTAATTCTAATAACCTGACGAGCAACAGACGATTTTCTTTAACGTCTTCCGCCACCAGAATCCGATAAGTGGGCTGTCCCGGTTCCAGACCGATAACAGCGCCAGTCATTTCCGGCGCGATGACATCCACTGAGCTTACCAAACTCAGTAAAACCTCACAAATGAAGGTTGACTGCTGATTCAGGATGCTTTGCGCTGTAATATCACCACCCATTAAACGGGCAAACTGACGGCTAATCGATAAGCCTAAGCCTGTACCTTTAGCCTGGCGACCTTGTTCTGTTTGCGTGAAGGCTTTAAACACAGCCTCGATATCCGACTGAGCGATACCACATCCAGTGTCTTCAACTTCCAGATGAAGGGTGATGATTGGTTTGGAATCATCGCTAGAAATTGAATCCAGGGAGTTGACCTTGCCCACTCTCCCGGTCAAAGCTTTTAATCGCAGGGTGACACTACCTGTTGTCGTAAATTTGATCGCATTGCTTAACAGATTCAGCAGAATTTGCCGCAGTTTTGATTCGTCACCATACACATAGCGAGGAACGCTGGGATGCTGTTCTGTTCTGAGATCAATTCCTTTCTCTAAAGCTTGGAGGGCAACCATATCTCTGATCGAGTGGATTAGCTGATGCAAATCGAAAGAGTTTTCTGTTAGCTGTAACTGACCCGCTTCAATTTTGGACATTTCCAACACATCGTTGATCAGAGTTAGCAAGTATTCTCCACTGCGACTGATGATGCCTAAATCCTCTTGAAACTCCGATGGAATTTTGTCGCTGCGGTTCATCAACTGAGTAAATCCCAAAATGGCATTCAGGGGAGTCCGCAGTTCGTGGCTCATTTTAGCGAGGAACTGGCTTTTGGCGCGGTTGGCGATCGCGGCTTGTTCTGCGGCTTGTTCTAGGGCGATCTGGGAAAACTCCAGCACTGCCAACATCAGCATATTTCGCATTTCAGTAGCGGCTTCCAGTTCCGCAACCTCCCAAGGCAAGGAAGTTTCCCGCACGGTTTCTTTCCACATTGCAAAGGACTTGCGGGGAGACAATTGCATCTCTCCAATTTCGTTCATTGTTAACGAATCCTGAGGGTTGCCTGCCCAATTCACCGTCTGGATTTGCTCCGGTCGAAACCAGATAATGTGGTAAGACTTTTGTTTAGCATGGTTGAATAAAATTGAAATTGCCAGGAGGCCGCTAGCTTGATCTTGGAATGCCTTCGCTTCTGGATATAAACGTGAGAGGGAATCGGTAGCAAACACTCGTTTCACCTTGTGTTGCACCAACCACGCCGCAAGTTCCTGCACCTGGGTAGCCGATGGCGTTTGACCAACTAATGTCAGCTTACCGTCAAGCAAAATCGCGGCTCCTTGAGCATGAACTAGATCCAGCAATTGAGAAGTATTTCGGATCAACACTTGCTCAATAAAATTGGACTCCTGCAATAACGTCTGTTGCAGTTGATCCTGAATCGCTTTCACATGCGTTCGGTAAACATCCAATTCTCGTTCTTGCTGATACACCAGTTCGATCGAGGCAAACTGTCCTAAAAATTCACAGGCTTTGCGAGTTTCATAATCCACTAATTTCGGGCTGTAGTGGTGACAGGAAATTAATCCCCAAAGACCTTTCTCGTTGATCAACGAAATCGTCATCGACCCAGCAACACCCATATTCTTAAAGTATTCAATGTGACACGGATATACTCCTCGTAACACAGAATTACTCAGATCAAGGGGTGTATCCGTCAGAGGATGGTTGGTGGGAATCAGGTAGACAGGGGTGTAATTGATATCGGGAATGAATCGCATCCAGTTGCGGCAAAACAACTTGCGGGCTGGCGCGGCAATGTCTATGGCCAAATAGTGCAGTCCCAAAAAGCTTTCTAGATGGCTCTGTTTATCCTCCGCAATCACCACACCACTGCCGTCTTCCAGAAAGCGGTAGATCATAACCCGATCAAACCCAATCATTTGTTTCATCTCTTTGGCAAGGGTTTTAGCCAGACTTTTCAGGTTAGTGGCATTACGGAAATTGGCGATCACAGCTTGCAGGCGATGATAGAACTCGATTAAATGGGTGCTTTTGAGCGATCCTTGAGGTTCTAGTTCCAGGATCAACCCATCTACTATCCGGTGCATTACACCTGTGAATGTCTGATTTTTCCCTTGCCCAGTTTCAGTAACCCGCCGCGTTTTTAGCTGAAACGGATTGTAAAGCTCCAGATTATCTTGAGACAGATAGCCAGCAAGTTGCTGCACTTGATCGCGGGAAAACAACCGTTGTAAGGGTTGACCCAGCAATGCTTCTGCCGAAATCCCAAAAAACTGTTCCACATTTTCACTAATCTGCAAGATTCTTAGCTGTGGCTCTTGCAGCAGCAGCAACATTCCATGTGGCTGAATATAACCGGGAGCATAGACTGATTCATCACTGCACACTTCTAAAGCCGTCAGTACAGAGGTGAGTGAGGAGAACGATATCTGATTTGGTGATTGCATAATTTAGGTAAGCGGTTTTGGAAATCAAAAAATTGTGAATCTAAAAATTGAAAAGTTTTTTTCAAAAGAGCGATGCCTAAATTGGGCGTAGATGCGGCTAAGAATTGTAACTAAAAATACATCTTTACTTAACTATAGCGGTTCTCAATTGTATGGAATACAGACTACTCGTAAGGGCACCGCAATCCTGTGCCCCTACCATCTGTTGTATCCAAACGAAAACTGCTATATCTATGTGAAATACCCATTTACAGCAGACTTTGGTAATAATAAATACAACCTATGCTCTACAAGGGTTGTAGCCAAAAAATGCGACATCATTTTGTGAAATGCCGACATTGAATTTATGAATGTACAAGTGCGTATAAATATTTATATGAAGAATTTTTACCCGATTAATTCAAGTTGCTATTTTTTATTAATACGTAACTCTTTAACTGAACCCTATTGTTTCATATTCAGGACTTCTACCAATTTGTAATTCTTAATTACGAATTACGAATTAGCACAAGTCCTATTGTTCATAAATTCGCAAGTTGCCGGAAGCGTTGCTGAACTTCTTGAATCGAAAACAAAGTTTCAAACTTCAACCCAGCAGACTGGTACAACTCACCTCCCCCTTGCTCTCTGTCTACCAGTGAAATTACTTGATTTACGGTATAACCTGCATCTTTAAGACGCTCAACCGCTTTCAGAGCAGATTGCCCAGTTGTTACCACATCTTCCAAAACTACTACTTTTGCGCCTTCTGGTAAATTGGGGCCTTCTATACAAGCTCTCGTCCCATAACCCTTGGCTTCCTTGCGAATAATCAGCGCTGGGATTGGTCGGTTTTCATAAACAGAAACTATACTCACTGCTGTCACAATTGGGTCAGCCCCCATTGTTAAACCACCTACAGCCTGTGTATCTACAGGTAACAAAGGAAACAGCAAGCGTCCAACTGCCAAAGCCCCTTGAGGATGGAGTGTTACCTGCATCTTATTCACGTAATAAGAACTACGTAGCCCAGAAGCGAGAACGAAATCACCCTCTTGATAAGCAAGTTGGCAAAATAAATCTAGTAACTTGTGGCGCAAGGTAGTCAAATCAGTAGTGGTTGCCCAAATATCTGAGTGGGTAAGAGTTTCAGTAGGATACGTCATTACAAAACATTAAAAATTGTGCTACACCAAAGGTTGAACTTATCAGAGTTCTGAACTTAAGCATAAATTAAGATTGCCCAAAAATTGAGGAGTCAGAAACGTGGGTATAAAATTCAAAACCTTTGGTGGTTTATTAGTGCTGCTTGCTGCTGGTATTGTTTTTCCCTCAGTTGCATCTGCCCAAACCGCAACACCCAATTATGAAACTACCAGTGATGTATTTGAACGAGCTTATTTTAGTCACGATCGCAATTTCTACGAAAATGGCAGCCTCAAGCGTCAGCTAGACTCATTTTTCGGATCAGGTTCCGGTTTCGGTGGTTCCTTCCCAGAAAATGAAATTGCCCACGATGCTGAGTTGGTTAACACTTTATATCATGATGTCATGACTCAGCAAGTTGGCAACGATCCTTATATTCGCACTCCTGATTTACCAAATCCTTATAACACGTCGCTGATGATGTCTCCTCGTTTAAATAGCAACAAACTCAAAGTGGGAACTGAATTCCGGTTTGAAACTTTACCATCTCGGTAAGATTGGGTCAGGTGGCCCCCCCCTGGGGATAAGGGGTAATGGGGAGTTGGGAGTTATAGAAATTATCCCCTACCCCTTTGCCCCTTTGTGCTGAGTACTTAGGACTGATTAATCTAGAGTGTAGGAGTTTAACTACTAGTCAATTATCAAGAGAATGTACTATTACTCATACCTCAATCATCATTGAGAGCCTGATAAAACAACACATTACTAGTTTTTGATGATTCAGTGCGCCCTGCTGGAATCGAACCAGCCTTAAGGCGAATTATGAGTTCGCTGCCTCCCCAATCGGCCAAAGGCGCATGTTTTGTTGGGTTTCGGGTTGCTATGAGTAAATTGCTTTCACTCTTAGGTCAACTTTATTTGCTAATTTTAGATTGAGGAAAATACCTCATGCACTGAGTTTAGCCAATTCCATAATTATAGCATAAATTTACCGCTTGTGAATACTGGACAATAATTTCCCAGATTTTTATACTACATAATTTGATCATGGATATAGTGCAAACTAATATTGATTAAGTTCCTTTAAGGATTGAGGTCAAAAGCTTCACTATTCTTAAATAGACCAGCATTCTATTGTGATAGCTTGTCAGCGATGAAAATAAATTCTACTGTACTTCTTACTTTGATTTTGTTAATTCTGATGATGGGAGCAGGTTCGGTGAGCGCGCTTTTGGGGTTTGAACTAGGGAGTTCAGCACTTAAAGGCGTTACCGCACCAGATGGGCGTCCCACAACCAAATTTGCCAGCAATAAGACAAATAACTCCCAACAGGGAGGGCTAGTGCTATTAAAAGAGGAAGAGATTCTGAAAATTGTCAAGGCGCGAATTGAGGGTAAGACCAAGGCTGCTAAATCAGAAAAGCTAGAGGAAGATGATGAAGAAACCAATAGCAGCAAGCAGAAGCCAGAGGAAAAACCCCCAGAAGTGGTTGAAGAAAAACCCCTGCCAGGTTTTCCGGTTACTGCCCAGAGTGAGGGTGTAACCATGACTGTGCAATCTGCTCGCTACTCTGGTGGTGATTTGCTACTGAAAGTGAAAATGCAGAACAAAGGTAAGGATTCTGTGCGCTTCCTGTATAGTTTTTTAGATGTTACCGATGATAAAGGACGAACCCTAAGTGCTAGTACAGAGGGCTTACCAACAGAATTGCCTGTAAATGGGCCAGCATTTTCAGGTACAGTGAGCATTCCCACAGCTTTACTTGATGATGTCAAGAAAATATCACTTGCTCTCACTGATTATCCCGCTCAAAAATTGAAGCTAGAGGCATCGGATATTCCTGTAGGCAGGTAGATTGGGCAACTGGAGATTTTAGATTTTAGATTTTAAATTTTAGATTGGGGACTTGGTACTAAGTAATTTACCTAATCCCTAATACTCAAAATTTAATCCCAAATCCCAAATCCCAAATCCCAAATTCAAGAATGGAGGGCGTGAGTTTTACACGAGCTTTGGCGGTGAGTGGTTTTCCTAATTTAATTTGGACAGATGTGGCGCTGCGGTTGTTGTCAGTGCTACTACTGATTGCCATAAATGCCTTTTTTGTGACGGCGGAATTTTCGATGGTGAGCGTAAGGCGATCGCGTATTCACCAGCTAGTTAAGGCTGGAGATATTCCCGCGATCGCTGTGGAAATGCTACAACGCAGTATTGACCGACTGCTATCTACCACCCAGTTAGGCATTACCCTTTCTAGTTTGGCGCTGGGATGGATTGGCGAAAGTACGATTGTCGTCCTGGTGAATGCATGGTTGAGATCCTGGCCTCTACCGAGTGGGATGACTACATTCCTTGCCCATTCTCTATCAATTCCCATTGCTTTTTTCTTAATTGCCTATTTGCAAATTGTGATCGGAGAACTATGTCCTAAATCCTTAGCAATGCTGTACTCAGAACAGCTAGCCCGGTTTTTGGGGCCTTCGGTAAAAGCGATCGTGCGTTTTTTTGGCCCCTTCATCTGGATTCTTAACCAATCAACTCGTTTTTTATTACGGATTTTTGGCATCCAATACACAGGTCAAGGCTGGCGACCGCCTGTAACTCCCGAAGAATTGCAACTGATTATCTCTACAGAATGGGGAACTACTGGTTTACAGCGTGCGGAGCGAGAATTGCTGAATAATGTCTTCGAGTTTGGGGATGTCATGGCCCAAGATGTGATGATCCCCCGCACCAGTATTGTCACGCTGCCAAAAGATGCTACCTTCCAGACATTACTCAGGGAAATGGCTTCTACTGGTTACTCTCGGTATCCCGTCATTGGTGAATCTTTGGACGATGTTCGCGGCATTGTTTATTTTAAAGATTTGGCACAACCTTTAGCTGTAGGAAAACTAAGTTTAGAGACACAGATCCAACCTTGGATGCGTCCCGCCCGGTTCGTTCCAGAACACACGCTCTTGAGTGAACTTTTGCCCATGATGCAGCAAGAGAAACCCGCTATGGTCATGGTAGTGAATGAATTTGGCTCTACTGTCGGACTAGTGACAATCAAAGATGTCATTGCCGAAATCATTGGCGACCCCAGCGAACCTGAAAACAGCGACGACTTACTGATTCAGATGTTAGATGAGCAGAAATTTCTGGTGCAGGCACAAATCAACCTCGAAGACCTCAACGAAGTTTTGCATCTCAATTTGCCTTTGACAAGAGAATACCAAACACTAGGGGGCTTTCTGCTGTATCAGTTACAGAAAATTCCTGTCAAAGGCGAAATCTTCCGTTATCAAAATCTCGAATTCACTGTGGTATCAATTGTTGGGCCACGACTGCATCAGATTCAACTGCGACGGTTAGAAGAGTTAGGAGTTGAGAGTTAGGAGTTAGGATTTAAAATTGATAACTCCTAACTCCTCACTCAAGAAGCATACGCCAGTGGATCAACAAGTCCCAATTCGGCAAAAGCTGCTAGCCGCAAGCGACAAGAATCACACACACCACAGGCGACATCTCCACCGGCATAACAAGACCAAGTTAGCTCCCAAGGAACTCCCAATTGGTTCCCCAGTTGGATGATTTCGGTTTTTTTCAGGTTGATTAGGGGTGTAACAATATTAATTGGTTGTCCCTCACGCCCTTGTTTAGTTCCCAGGCGAAAAACTTCTTGCATTGCTTGGATATAGTCGGGGCGACAATCAGGATATCCTGAGTAATCTAGGGCATTGACGCCGATATAGACACGCTCTGCTGCGATCGCTTCGGCGTAACCAAGAGCAAAGCTTAAAAATATGGTATTACGAGCCGGAACATAAGTGACAGGAATATTTTGAGACATTTCATCTAGCGATCGCTCCTGGGGTAAATCAATGGCGTCATCGGTAAGTGCTGAACCGCCCCATAGTCGTAAGTCAAAGTTAACTACCTGATGTTTTGCGATCGCAGCTTTTTTTGCGACAGTCAGGGCTGACTGTAACTCTCGTCGGTGTCGCTGCTGGTAATCAAAGGAAATAGTATGACATTCACAGCCATCAGCCTGAGCTTTGTACAGAATTGTGGAAGAGTCCAATCCCCCAGATAACAGAATTACAGCTTTCATCTCAGTTGCAAATTTTGGATTTCAAATCGCCAAATCAAACCTTAACAAGATGCCAGAAAGCAATGCCAAGGAGAATTTATACTTAGGTCTTACTGAAATTGTTAAAGTTAATCAAAAGACATATATTTTTTGTAGAAAGTGCAAAATCTAAAGCAAACCCGAAATATCTATACAAAAGATATTTGGATTACGGGAACCGATCACAAACTTTGAAATTCTTCATAAACATAGGCTCTATGTTACCATCTGGATGGTTTTAGACGGATCGTAACCGGCTTTCGAGTATAAACGCCAACGGCCGTAGCGTCTCTAAATTTGGTGGTTGAGGAGAGAATAATAGTGCAAAATAGCATGTCAGTGGCAGAACCGAATCCATATACACAGCGCAACCAGCCACGACCGATCCGCATAGGCGTGATTGGAGTGGGTAACATGGGACAACACCACGCTCGCGTGCTGAGTTCAATGAAAGATGTTGAACTAGTCGGAGTGGCAGATATTAACGTCGAGCGAGGATTAGAAACTGCCAGCAAGTACAAGGTGCGTTTTTTTGAAGATTACTGCGATCTGCTACCCCTTGTGGAAGCAGTTTGTGTAGCTGTTCCCACCCGTCTGCACTATGCCGTGGGCATCAACTGTCTGTTAGCGGGAATTCATGTTTTGATTGAAAAACCGATCGCAGCCAGTATTTCTGAGGCAGAGTCTTTAGTAAATGCCGCAGCTGAGTCTGGGTGTATCCTGCAAGTAGGTCATATTGAGCGTTTTAACCCAGCTTTTAAAGAACTTAGCCAAGTGCTGAAAACAGAAGAATTGCTGGCGCTAGAAGCCCACAGAATGAGTCCTTACTCAGATCGGGCAAACGATGTTTCAGTTGTGCTGGACTTAATGATCCATGACATCGACCTACTTCTGGAATTAGCTGCTTCCCCAGTTACAAAATTGACTGCTAGCGGTACTCGCTCCCTAGACTCTGGTTATTTAGATTATGTAACCGCCACCTTGGGGTTTGCCAATGGTATTGTTGCTACTCTGACTGCCAGTAAAGTCACCCACCGAAAAATTCGCCGGATTGTCGCCCATTGCAAAAATTCATTTACTGAGGCAGATTTCCTCAAGAATGAAATTTTGATTCATCGGCAAACCACTGCCAATTCTCTCACCGACCACCGACAAGTACTTTACAGGCAAGATGGTGTAATTGAAAAAGTCTACACCAGCAATATTCAACCCCTTAGCGCAGAATTAGAGCATTTTGTCAACTGTGTACATGGTGGCAATCAACCCTCAGTAGGCGGTGAACAAGCTCTCAAAGCCCTAAGACTCGCAAGTTTAATTGAGCAGATGGCGCTGGAAGATCGAGTTTGGAATCCCTTAGACTGGCAATCGGAACCAAGGGTACAATCATTGACCCCGACAGCCTAGAAAAAGAGGGGATGAGGGGGATAAGGTAAAATTTTCTCCCTTCTCTCTCCACCCTCCCTCATCTTTCCCACAACCTCAACCTGAGAAAAAAACCTCAAGTGTGTTTTTGAATTTGCCATCAAATCTTTAGATCCTCCCTAGTCCTTTTAAAAAATCGACTAAGGGGGATCTAAAAAATTAGAAAACAAAATCTAGTGGTTGGTTGCATCAATTTTATCAGGTTCGTAGTGAGCGATAAACCGCTAAATTTCAAGAGACTTCTTGCATAAATCAAAAAAAGAACCCCACCCCGCCTTTGACTTACGTCAAAGTCTCCCCTCCCGAAGAGCGGGGAGGGGTTGGGGGTGGGGTGTTAGGGGACTTTTGCAAGAGGTCTAAGGTTTAGAGCTACTTACGAACTTTTAATAACCCTCAAAATTAATCAAACAGACCCCTAGCTTCCACTCGTCTTACTCTGTTTTTTCGTTGCGATGCCAAATTCTAGTGCAGTCAAGTTACCTTGACTCTAGCAAGCGGGGATAATTACCTTTTAAAAAAGCTAAGGCTGAATCAATCTTAGTAACAAGACTAGTGCAGCAATTTCAGGACTTGACTCAATGCTTGAATGGATAACTAATACTATCAACTATTTTGGCTATTGGGGAATCGCCCTACTAATGTTCCTAGAAAACCTTTTTCCCCCCATTCCTTCAGAATTGATCATGCCACTGGCTGGATTTACAGCAAGTCCATATCAACCAGGAGGGGCAAAGCTGAATATCGTTGGTGTGTTTTTTGCAGGCCTTTTAGGTTCTGTATTGGGCGCACTTATTTGGTACTATCCAGGTAAGTTTTTGGGCGAAACCCGTTTGAAAGCTTGGGCTGACAAGTATGGCAAATGGTTGGCTATATCCAGTAAAGATATCACCAAGGCCAAAGAGTGGTTTGACCAACAAGGTAGAAAAGCAGTATTAATTGGTCGTCTTGTACCAGGAATCCGCACCTTGATTTCTGTTCCCGCAGGGATCAGCAATATGCCTTTGCTACCATTTTTGTTTTACACAACATTAGGTAGCGCTGTTTGGGTGGGTTTGCTAACATACTCAGGATACATATTGGGTAGTCAGTATGAACTTGTGGACAAGTACCTTGCTCCTGTATCCAAAATCGTACTTGGCGGTTTGGTTCTAGCATTTGTTTTCTGGATATTTAAGCGCCAGTTAAGACGTACTAGAAGATGAAACACGGACGCTTTTGGTTTGAAAGCAGTGAAAGCAGGGGTTACATCTGGCCAAAATTCGCCTACACTATGCCAAATAATACTAGATGTGCGTTGGCATAAGCCCATCGGAGGTATCGCCGGAATTAATTTTTGGCGTATTTCTAGCTACACTTGACGCAACCTAGAATTTCTGGTTGCTCGCATTTTTGTAAGATGAGCATGACAACTTTTTACAGTTAAGTTTGAACTAGGAGCTTTCATGACAGACCAACCTTCCGCCGCTACCCCAATCAATGCTGCTGCTATACCCATGAATAGAGTGTCAGCATCCACTCCCATCAATGCTGTTAATAATGTTCCTCCCAAGACAGGCGGTGTTCCAGGGAAAACCATTCTCAGTGTTGATTTAGGCAGAACTTCCACAAAAACTTGTGTGAGTCGCGAACCCGGCAATGTGGTGTTCGTACCTGCCAACGTCAAGCAGATGTCAATAGAACAAGTACGCGGTGGTGTTTTTGAAGCCAGGGCTACTGACCCCTTAATGGATTTGTGGCTGGAGTATCAAGGAAATGGATATGCTGTTGGTCAACTAGCAGCCGATTTTGGGGCAAATCTAGGAGTGGGCCAATCTAAAGTAGAGGCTGCACTGGTAAAAGTGTTAGCAAGTGCTGGCTACTTCAAACTTAGAGACGATATCTCAGTCGTACTGGGTCTGCCTTTTCTTTCTTTAGAACAATTTGAAAAGGAAAAAGCCCAGTTGATTAGCCAAGTAGGTGGCCCTCATGTGTTGAACTTCCGAGGCGAATCTGTATCGCTGAACGTCAGTAAGGTATGGGTAATGCCAGAAGGCTACGGCAGCCTGCTGTGGTCTGAAGCTCAACCGAAGAAAAGTCCTGGCAGTCCCGATTTTACAAAAATATCGGTGGCGATCGTTGATATTGGACATCAAACCGTCGATCTTTTGATGGTAGATAACTTCCGTTTTGCCAGAGGTGCTTCTAAAAGCGAAGACTTCGGGATGAATAAGTTTTATGAATTGGTGTCTGCCGAAATCGAGGGAGCAGATAGTCAATCTCTAGCGCTGATTTCTGCTGTTAACAAACCCAGAGGTGAACGTTATTACCGTCCTAAAGGCGCTAGCAAGCCCACCAACCTAGACGATTTTCTTCCCAACCTTACGGAGATGTTTTCGCGCGAAATCTGTAGCCGTGTGCTAGCCTGGTTGCCAGAACGCGTCACTGATGTAATTCTCACTGGCGGGGGTGGTGAGTTCTTCTGGGACGACGTTCAACGTCTGCTCAAAGAAGCAAAGATTAATGCTCATTTAGCAGCACCTTCCCGACAGGCGAATGCTTTGGGGCAGTATATTTATGGAGAGGCACAATTATCCTCCAATCGCGCTGCTAGGGCATAAAGCTGATGTTCCAATGGTCAAAAAAGGTAGTTAAATCCGTCACGTTCAACCCAGAGCTTGCTGATGAAAGCTTGTTAGCGCAAGTAGAAAGTTATTTGGAAAAACAACCAGACAAGACTTTCAGCGACCTCTGTAAAGAAGCCTTATGGCAATCTTTATGTGTACCGGAACCTGTACAACCTGCTCCACAAACAGCAGCAACAACACCGATTGAACAACAAATTGGTGAACTGCAACGTCAAGTGGCTGGACTTGAGGAACGCTTTTTTGCCAAGGGATCTAATCGTTTGGAGGCGATGGAACACCATCTACTGCAACTTTCTCAACAAGTTGCACAACTGGCGCTGATAGTCAATGATCGATCGTTCATTCCGTCTCCAACTCAATTAGAAGTAGTAAATAATACTTCTTATACTGTTGCTACCCCTCCTCAAGAGGTTGACCCCGTAATCAGTCGCCTTAGTCAGTTTCTCGATGATTTTTAAGGAAAAATCAGGTTTGTGAGCAGTTTTTGCTCATCTCAACAATCCTTAATAGTTAATACTATTAAGGATTATTAATATTTATATATAGAAAAACATTTGTGTAGATGGGGGCGATAGCACTTTGGGAAAAAACTTTTTGGTTTACCGTTACTCCTTGTGAATTGTTGGGAAAACTATAACAAGTAACTGAAACAGTAGATTTTACCCAATAGTAACTGTGAGTATAAAAAAAGAGACATCTAATAAAAAGATATCTAATTTCGATAGCAAAGAAATAATCTCTTATGCTGAAATAAAAGCTACAAATATGACTGAGATGTCATGGAATGATTCCGTGAAAACAGTTTTGTCCGTTTGTTGTGATTCGCCTACTCTATTTCCAGAAATAAAAAGCTGGAGTTCAAATGAAGATTACATTACCAAGTGGTTAAAAAAGTATTTTGGTGGTTATAATAACCGACCCTCAAAGCGAATTAGTAAGAAGATAGGCACTGTTTCAGACGATATTATTGACACAATTATTTCAGATCGTTTACCTACTCTCAGCACTGACAGTATTAATCACATAAAGTATGCTCATCGTCTTTGCATGTCGGCAGAAAACATATTAGGTCTTCTTTTAGAAGAATATCTTGCTGAAAAGTTGTCGTCTTATGGTTGGCAATGCGCTTGGGGTGCGACTATGAATAAAATAGATTTTTGCACCGAGAAAGGTGATTTGCTACAAATTAAATCCGGCAGTGGCACTGAAAATAGTTCAGGTGTCAGTACACGAAAGGATACTAAAATTAAGAAATGGCATAGATTCAATGCTAAGAATGGATCACACTGTTGGTCAAAACTGAATGAATTAATAGGATGTTCTGATCTATCTGAACAAGACTATGCTGCCTTTGTTAGAAAAACTATAGCTAACAATCCCGGAGCATTCTATGTAGAAAATAGTAATTATTGGCAATAAATTCAGTAATTAAAGTCCTAAAAATAATTACCAGGCTATAAATTTAGTGATTAAATAGTGAAAGCTGTTCAAAAACTGGTATTCCTTTAGGTTTCTCCTGTCTAATTAAACTATGTAAATATTCACCAATAGCTTGAGCTAAGAGTACAGGTACAGCATTACCTATCTGTCGGTACTTAGAGGCTGTTGAACCATAGAAAATCCATGAGTCTGGAAAGGTTTGAATCCTGGCACACTCTCGAATACTTAGAGGTCGCAGTTCCTCTGGATGACACATATCTGTAGCCTTTTGGTAAGGACTTGTGGTGATAGTAGGAGACGGCTTATCCCAACATAACCTTCTGTAAAACCCTACTTTTCCGCCTCCAGATTTATAAGCTCCTCCCATTGCTTCTTTTATCAAGTCGTTAGGTAAATCTCTCCAGTTTTGACCACTTTTTAAAAGCTTTAAATATTGAAGACGGTTTTTTGAGTACGAAGTATACTCCGGTTGTGGATCTTCTAAGTTGATTAGGGCATCTTTAAGAGTGCGCCATTGAGGTAATAAAGAGCCATCTTTACTATGAGTAGGTAAAGGGAATGTAGCTGATTCACCATCTCTTGAGCCAATAAAGATGACTCGCGCTCTGTTTTGCGGGACACCGTAATCTGCTGCTTCCATTACTTTATAAATAACTTGATAACCAAGGCGCTTCATTTCTTCTAGAACAATCTCAAGAGCGCTTCCTTGCATTTCATCTAGTTCCAGAGGAGCATAACCCGTTCCCCGTTCCAGATGAGGTCTATGACGAATAGGAGCCGAGAGTAAACCTTTAACATTTTCCATGACAAAAAAGCGTGGCTGCACTTGTTCAACAATACGTATAAAGTCCATAAACAAGCTGCCACGCGGGTCCATAACTGAACCACGTTTTCCTGCTGTGCTGAAGGGTTGACAAGGGGGACCGCCAGTTACTAAATCTACTTCTCCAATGCGTAGGGGTCTACCAAGGTTAATAACATATCTCCCTTCTTCCAAAAGATTTTGAGCAGTGATGTTCTGTATATCTCTTGCTACGGCACTATTTAGGTGAGGCCGGTTGAAAGCTATAGTCTTCGCAGCATCAGGATCTTTCTCAACAACACTTACTACCCGAAAACCTGCCTGTTCTATCCCAATATCTAGTCCACCTGCTCCTGTAAATAAACTGATTGATATTGCCCGATTGTCTATCACTGCTTTTATCCTTACAGCCTTGATAAAATATACGATTTGCTGGAACCCTCAAGTCTACTTCATGCTAACGATAGATACCTGCAATTCTAATAGTGTAAGACTTTTGAAACAGTATGTTACAGAGGCGCTATTCTCTTTCAAATTTGGCACGCGTAGACGGGCTTATCGTTAAACATTGCACCTGTACAATACACAAATTTGCTCATTTTTGTGTTGAATATTATTAGTACATATTTTTACTAGATTCTTTTTTTACTTTACACACTGTAGAAATGCTAAAATCCTCAAGTAGACAGTTAGGATACTTAGATGCCAGTTCTAGCTAACTCAATCAAGTTTGGTACAGACGGCTGGCGGGGCATTATTGGTGACGAGTTCACCTTTGAACGCCTAGCCCTGGTCGCACCAGTTGCCGCAAAAGTATTATATAATACATATTTTTCTACGGTGGGTAGCCGGACAATAATTGTCGGTTACGATCGCCGATTTATGGCTGAAGACTTTGCTCGTGCTGTTGCTGATACTGTCACCGCTGTCGGCTTTGATGTGCTACTGAGCGAAAGCTATGCCCCAACCCCAGCTTATAGTTGGGCAGCAAAACAACTCAATGCTTTAGGGGCACTAGTAATTACAGCCAGCCATAATCCAGGCACATATTTGGGCTTAAAAGTCAAGGGTTATTTTGGTGGTTCAGTACCGCCAGAAGTCACAAAAGAGATAGAAGCGCAGTTGTCGGTTGGAGTACCACTAGCAGCTACCCCAGGTAAGCAAGAGAAATTCGATCCTTGGCCTAGTTATACGCAAGCACTAGAGGGTAAAGTTGATATTGCCAAACTTCGAGAAGCGATCGCCTCTGGTAAATTAACGTTATTTGCCGATGTCATGCATGGCGCTGCGGCTGGCGGATTGGCGAGACTACTAGGCAATCAGGTCAAAGAAATCAACAGCGATCGCGATCCCCTATTTGGTGGCGGTGCGCCGGAACCCTTGCCTAAATACCTTTCAAAGCTATTTGAAGTCATCAAGACTCACCGAGAAACCGATAAATCAGGTTTAACGGTGGGGTTGGTATTTGATGGAGACTGCGATCGCATTGCAGCGGTAGATGGAGAAGCCAACTTCCTAAGTTCCCAAGTATTAATCCCGATATTAATTGACCACTTAACCCTACGGCGCGGCTTTAGTGGTGAAATAGTCAAAACTGTCAGTGGTTCCGACTTGATGCCCCTTGTGGCAGCACTACATAACCTGTCAGTATTTGAGACAGCAGTTGGTTATAAATACATCGCTGACAGAATGTTAGCAGCAAAAGTGTTACTGGGTGGCGAAGAGTCGGGAGGAATTGGCTATGGTAGTCATATTCCCGAACGCGATGCTCTGCTGTCAGCATTGTACGTCCTAGAGGCGATTGTAGAATCTGGTTTGGATTTAGGTGAGTATTATCGCCAGTTGCAGAAACAAACAGGGTTTACCTCAGCTTACGATCGCATTGATTTACCCTTAGCAAGTATGGAAGTGCGATCGCGTCTTTTGCAACAACTGCAAACCCAACCCTTAACGGAAATTGCCGGGTTAGCAGTCATTGATTGCCAAACAATTGATGGCTACAAATATCGCCTAGCTGATAAAAGCTGGTTAATGATTCGGTTTAGCGGTACTGAGCCAGTTTTACGCCTCTACTGCGAAGCCCCAACAATTGAGCAAGTGCATCAAACTCTTGCTTGGGCGAAACAGTGGGCGGAGTAAAATTCATTATTAGTCATGAGTCATTTACCAAGGACAAATGACTAATGACTAATGACCAATGACCAATGACTAATGACCAATGACTAAATTACTTGTAGTAGCCACAGGAAATCCAGGTAAGTTGCGGGAAATGCAAGCTTACCTGGAAAATTCTGGTTGGGAATTAACCCTCAAACCTGAAGAATTGGAAATTGAAGAGACGGGCGAAACTTTTGCCGCCAACGCTTGTCTAAAAGCGTCACAAATTGCTAAAGCTACGGGAAACTGGGCAATTGCTGATGATTCGGGCTTGCAAGTAGATGCCCTAAATGGCGCACCAGGAGTTTATTCTGCACGTTACGCCAAAACCGACTCAGAACGCATTGCTAGGATATTGAGCGAATTAGGCAACGAGGTAAATCGGCAAGCTCAATTTGTCTGTGCAGTAGCGATCGCTCGTCCTGATGGTGCGATCGTATTACAATCTGAAGGTATTTGTCGCGGCGAAATTCTCCACGCACCTCGTGGTGATAGTGGTTTCGGCTACGATCCAATTTTTTATGTGCAAGAGTTGCAATTGACCTTTGCGGAGATGACACGGGAGTTGAAGGGGTCAATTAGCCATCGAGGTAAGGCTTTTACAGCTTTACTTCCGCAACTAGAGAGAGTTAAGAGTTAAGAGCGGAGCCGGAGACGTTTCCGTTGCTCCGGTTAGGATTTATGAATTCTGCTAAATCTTCATTCATTAGTCCTGACTCACAACTCATAACTTTGAACTCTTAACTCATAACTTTTTTAAACAGCTTCTGTGTTCTTTTCGCCGGTGCGAATCCGAATCACTTGCTCAACAGGCGAGATGAAAATTTTACCATCGCCGATTTCACCAGTGCGGGCAGCAGCAATAATTTTGTCTACCACCATATCAACCTGATTGTCGTCAACTACGATTTCCACTTTGAGTTTTTGCAGAAACTCAACGGTGTACTCAGAACCGCGATACCGTTCAGTTTGACCTTTTTGCCGTCCGAACCCTCGGACTTCAGAAACAGTCATGCCAACAATACCAGCGTTAACCAAGGCAATTTTTACCTCATCTAGCTTAAATGGGCGGATAATAGCTTCTACTTTTTTCATCTTCTTGACTCCTGACTTCTACTAGCTTCGTTTATATATCTAACCAGATCCGCTGTCTGAAGCTGTAACTAGCAGTGCTTTTCCTAAAAGATATGTAATAATTACAACTTTTTTAAAGTCTAGATGCTTTGCTTGAGGGTTTGGGACATGAGAAGCGGCAAGGATTTATTAATTGGATAATCTTTGAGGTTCTAAGATAAAGAAGTTGCTGTCAATTTAGCATTTTATGTAGCTTTTATAACCTAAAAATAGATCATTTCCGCGATGTGGCAGATTTGTTCGGATATTTAGAAAGTGATTGCAGACAAATTGCACGGTAGCCCGAAAGCCTGCTGACTGTGGGAATTGTCAACTAACGTTTCTGATGTTCAAACAAAGGACGCACAACGAAATATCCAGCACTAAAGGCAGTCAGCATGATTAACAAGATGGTAATAATTAACCACCAGCCATTCAGTCCCTTGGCATCTGGCTCAGTAGTGGAATAATAACTTACTTGTTGTTCTTCTATAAAAACTGGTTCTGGTATCGGAAAATTCATTTCCATTACAGGTGTAGCAAAGTCTTGGCGGCGGCTTTTTTCGGGTGGTGCTTTGGGCACAACAGATGGACGCGAACGAGAAACCGGCTGAGGTGGACGCGCTTCTGTTACTGGCTGTTTGACGGCACTTTTAACATCGCCAGAAGCTTGGGTAGCTTGGTGATAATTAGGTGTACCATGAGAATCCACAAAATTTTGCAAACGAGAAAAAGACTCAACGACTTTGGTAATTTCTTGGCGTAATAGTTGATTTTCTTGTGCTAGTTGCTGATTTTGGGTGGTGAGTGCATTTAGCCTCGCCTGTGCTGCTTGCAACTCTGTTGACAATTCCCTGTATACAGATAGTGGTACAGAGGAAGGGTAGGCTTGAGTAGTCGGTGTTGGCGAATTCCTGTGAACAGAACCTATGGTTGTTCGCATCGGGGGCTTGGTATTAAAAATCAAGGTAATTAGATCGTACAGAGATGCTAACAGAGATAGTCACCCCTGAAACTATGCCCAAGAATAATAGAAAAATGGCGAAAGGGCAAAGAATTTATTATGAGGTATTGGGGATTGGGGATTGGGTATTGGGTATTGGGTATTGGGTATTAAGAAAACTTTTCCCTAGTCCCCAGTCCCTAGTCCCTACTCCCTAGTCCGCAGTCCCCACAATGGGAAGAAGTGTCCCACAGGGCCTTGCCCTTCGCCAATATCTAGGGCGTAAGTGAGTGCAGTAGTAACATACTCCTTTGCCTGTTGCACTGCCTGCCACAAATCTTTTCCCTTAGCTAGATTAGCAGCGATCGCAGCCGATAGTGTACAACCAGTACCGTGGGTATTTTTTGTCTCTACTTGCTGGCAAGTCAAAACTTCCAACTTGTCCCCATCAAACCAGATATCAACGCCACGCAAATCTCCCTGCATACCTCCGCCCTTGACTAAAACAACCTTTGTCTTTAAAGTCTTGTGAATAATTTCAGCAGCGGCTTGCATATCTTCCAAAGAATTAATTTGTAAACCGCTCAAAATCTGGGCTTCATAGCGATTGGGCGTGATTATAACCGCCTTGGGAATCAGGGTATGGCACAGAGTCTTCACAGCATCATCATCAATCAATTGTGCTCCCGTACGTGACACCATTACTGGATCAACTACAAGATTATTGATTTGTAAAGCTTCCACTTGCTGGGCAACAGCAAAGATAATTTCCTGATTGAGCAACATTCCCGTTTTGGCAGCTTGTACGCCAATATCCTCAACTACTGCCTGAATTTGCGCCACAACAGCCTCTGTCGGCATGACATCAACCCTCTTCACTCCGAGAGTGTTTTGTGCCGTGACGCAGGTTATAGCACTAGTACCGTGGACACAGTGAAAAGCAAAGGTGCGTAAATCAGCTTGAATTCCGGCACCGCCACCGCTATCTGAACCAGCAATGGTTAAAGCAACAGGTATTCTGGAGTTTATTTCAGTGTTCATATTATGAAGATTAATTGACACTCCCCCGTCTAAAGACACGAGGATTCTTAAATCTAGCGCTCTTTATTCCCATATCACTCTGGAAATTAATAGGATCTCCACCAGACACTTCCATAGTTTTTTTGATTTTGTTGTAAAAAAACTTACCACATTCCGGGGATTCACTGATAACAAGTGCTATTTGTAAAGGTTAGTTTTAACTAAGTTCACAACGCTCAGTTACACCGCTTAATAACAGGTTCAACTAAGTTGTTACATTAGTCCCCTTAAGTTAAAGGGTCAACCTAACTAAAGTTTCAACCAATTTAACTTTGATCGCTTTAACTTTAAGTCCCCAGTTATCAGCTAAGGGTGAATTTTACCATGCAGATTTGGCAACCTCTTTACCTAAAACAACGCATAAAGTTCAGAGGAATTACTATGCCAAATACGATCTTTTTATCGAATACAGCAGATGCTAAAGCTGGTTTGCAAAGAGCAGCGATGTCTACGACGGGCTATTCGGCGTCACGGTTGCTAAACATGAAGATACGATTTAATTCGACTCCATCCAGTCTTGCTAATCAGATGATGTCTGACAACAAGTCTGGAGGCGAAGCGTCTACGCGCTAATCGTCCGATCACCCTCAACAAAACCCTGACGATTGACGGTATCGATATTCCTGGTTTAACCATCAACGGTTGACACCAAAAAAATTTTCAGTTTTACAACAGCGTTTCTACAACCGACGCGATTTGAAGTCGCGATCGCACAACTGTGACTGTGCTGAAAAGCCCAGATAGATCACCCATTCAAATAACTACTTAGTAACTGAAGAAAGTTGCTGAGATTGTACTACCAATTCCCCTTACACATAATTCGGAGTAAACAGATGGCTGGCAAAACATACTACGTTTCTGGAACAGGCAATGATAAAAGTAATGGCTTAAATGAAGGATCTGCGTTTCGCAGCTTGGGCAGAGCCGTGTATGAGATGAAAACAGGCGATACGCTCTACGTCATGAATGGAAATTATGAAACGAGAGGGATTACGCTTTTTAACTTAAATGGTTCATCAGATAACTGGACAACAATAAAAGCTTATGCAGGTGCTACGCCTACGATAACAACAAGCGGAAGTGGCATTAATATACTTAGTTCATCCTACGTGCGGATTGAAGGACTTGATCTAGAAGGCAATCGGGAAAACATCACTCTAGAATATGCCTTACAAGAGAAGAATAACCTTAATAACCCCTTGACTAATAGTAATGGGATTGCTGTTAATGCATGGAAAAACACCGCTGGTGTAGGTGGTACTAATCCCCATCATATTGTCATCACTGGTAACACAGTCCGTAACTTTCCAGGTGGAGGCATAGGATTCAATAATTCAGACTACATCACTGTTGAGAAAAACATTGTATCTGGAAACGCTTGGTATTCGCCTCACGGCAATCAGGGAATCACCTCTCTCCGCAGTTTTAATTTTGATAACAATACCACTGACTACAGGATGATTTATCGAGACAACATTGTCTACGATAACCAAAGTCTAGTTCCGTGGAAAGACGGTGGCACTGACAAAATCACCGAGGGACATGGGATTATGCTTGATACTACCAATCTCACCAGAGATAATGTGGCCTATACAGGTAAGGCATTAATTGCAAATAACATCACTTACAACAATGGAGGTGGAGGCATTGAAGTTTTCCAAGCTACCAATGTTGATGTTATCAATAACACGGCTTACCAGAATGGTCAAGTTCTTACAGGTGCTGGAGAGATTGGTGTTCTTTACTCAGAAAATGTACGTGTCTACAACAACATTTTGTACGCAAGCGACAATCAAAATGCTAACAGCATCAAGTATGCCACAAATGTAACCTTCGATCACAATCTTGTTTATAACTCGAACCTATTCCAAGCTTCAGATAATTTAAACGCCACAGGGTTGCAGAATATTTTGGGCCAAGATCCTCAATTTGTTGATGCAGACAAAAGGAATTTTGCACTCAAACCTGGAAGTGTTGCGATCGATGCTGGTTCCAATGCCTTCAATAGCGTCACTAAGAACATTCCTCAGGATGGTGATGGTAATGGCAGCACAGTGATTGATATTGGTGCATACGAAGCTCCAGGCAGATCTACCAAAACCCCAGAAATTCAAGTTCTTAATGGCACTGTTGATATTACAGATGGCAGCACCAGCGCTATTAACTTTGGCGAGACCCTTGTTGGTGAAACCTTGACCAAAACCTTTACCATCAAGAACACCGGTATAGCTGCACTCAACCTGAGTAATCTTAAACTTCCCGACGGATTTAGTTTGGTCGGAACTCTTCCAACGAGCGTGGCTGCCAATGCTTCCACCACCATATCGGTGGCACTCAACTCCACTACACCCGGCACCTATGGTGGCAGCCTCAGTTTAAACAACAACGATACTAATGAAAGCCCCTTTAACTTTGCGATTAGTGGCACAGTTAATGCCCCGGAAATTCAAGTTCTCAATGGTACTGTTGACATTACAGATGGCAGCACCAGCGCCATTAACTTTGGTGAAACGACTGTTGGTGACACCTTGACCAAAACCTTTACCATCAAGAACAGCGGTACAGGCGCACTCAAGCTGAGTAATCTTAAACTTCCAGACGGATTTGGTTTGGTCGGAACTCTTCCAACGAGCATAGCTGTTAATACTTCTACCACTCTATCGGTGGCACTCAACCCCACTACATCCGGCACCTATGGTGGCAGCTTCAGTTTAAACAACAACGATACTAATGAAAGCCCCTTTAACTTTGCGATTAGTGGCACAGTTAGACCCGCTCCTGCCCCGCAAATTCAAGTTCTCAATGCCACTGACCACAATGACACCTTTATTATTCGACGAGGCGATGGCAATTACAGCATCGCCGACTTTGGTGGTGTAGGTCTTGGCTCAAACCCTCCGGCTGCGGTGATTGCCAAAGTAGACACCTTGCAATTTATTGGGACTGACTTGACTGCAAGAAATCTGCAATTAACTCAAAATGGCAACAATTTAGAAGTCTCCTTTGAAAATCTGGGTAATACCAAAGTTACTCTGCAAAACTTTAACTTAGAAAAGCTAGATAACTTAGCCGCATCGACAACAAGACCTGCCATCGGTAATATCGTATTTGACGGAGAAGCCAGTGTTGCCAAAAGCTTTGATGTGATTGATGCCAAGTCCAATCAAACGTATATTTCCACCAGAAACATCGTCACGTTCCTCAATGACTTGGATAATAACATCAGCGGTTATTATAATTCCAACGATGTGATTAATGGTCAAGGGGGCAATGACACCATCGATGGCGCCGGTGGTGACGACCTGCTGCGGGGTGGTACTGGCAATGATCTTCTCATTGGTGGACAAGGCAATGATACTCTTGTGGGTGGTACAGGTGCTGACTCTTTCCTTTACGACACCAATGGTGCCTTTAATAGCGCTGCTGTGGGTGTTGATACCATCGCTGACTTTAATCGCTCTAGTGGTGACAAGATTGTCCTCAATCAGACCACCTTTAGTGCCATTACTTCTGTTGTGGGAACCGGTTTTAGTAACGCCAGTGATTTTCAAATCAGCAGTTTAGGGGCACTTAGCAATGCTGTGATTGTTTACGACTCGATGACTGGGCAGTTACTATACAATCAAAATGGTAGCGCTGCTGGTTTCGGCAGTGGTGGTCAATTTGCACAACTTACTGGTGCACCCAATCTTACTGCCTCTGACTTCATCATTCAAGCATAGCTGGGTTGGGTCAACTGAGTAAAAGTGTAATCCAAACATGAATCGACTTTCAATGCGGCTTTCAATTAAATAGACCACATCGATAGGGGCGCAATAAACATCTGGTGAAAAAGAATGTAGAGACGTAGCACTGCTACGTCTCTACAAAGGTTATGGATAACGCATATTTAATTTATGGAGATGTCTAAATAGATGGTAGTCAAGTATAAAGTCATTCCAAAAAACATCTTTCCAATAAAAACGTCGTTGCCCATAAATAATATCACCACTAGCGATCTAACTTTTTGACCAGAAATAGCCGTAGTATCTGGAACTTGTAGTTTCAATATAACTACTGCTCTGGTTCTGATTGCAAGTCTTGTAATACCCTCTGCAAAAACTTACCCCATTCTGCTGCCAAAGGGATTTCTGTAAAGGGAACCCGCACTGAGTTAATAGATTCGGAAAATATAAATTCTAATTCTATAGAACGACCCTTCTCCGGTGGATTCTCTACATCTACTGACTTGTTATCGACTAAAAGCTGGATTTGTTTGACATCAAGCAAAGAGAATGTTTCTAGTTTAATCGGCCCTTGAGGTGTGGGTTTTCCCCAAGTTATATTGTTGCCTTTTTGACCCAATACAGCATAAATATCATACTTAGCCCGTTCAAATTGCTCTGCCCAGACGCGATAGGCTTCAACTTTTTGATACTCCTTCGAGCCTTGCCAAGCCAACCAGAAAAACATTACTAACAGCGGCAACCACAAAAGACCACGTTCCATCGTTTAAAAATCCTGAGTCCTGAATGAAACTTGTAACTAAAAGTGCAAAATCCACCAATAAGGGATGCAAATAAGTTATGGTAGTGAGCAAACTGGCAAAAAGCGGTGATGAGTTAATATGAGAAAGCTTATATTATGGTGCTTGTTTGTCATTGGGCTTGTTTCTGCCATATTTGGTTTCCTGAATTTCCAGGGATTGGCAGCTAAAGGAGAGTTTGAGACGATTGTGCTTGATTTTCGGGAAGATATTCCATCACTTGTGGTGGAACAGAATCTGCAAGCGATCGCCAAACAATACAACGTTACACCCCAATTAGACAACAAGTTTTCCAAAAAAGATAATGTGTATATTATCAAGGGCGATCGCCAACGGCTCCAAGAACTGAAAAAATCTCAGTTTGCCCAAGCGACAGAATTCATTGAACCAAACTATATCTACAGCAAGATTCCCCAACCAGGTAAAGCCGCTTGGCTAAGTGAATTTTTAAGACCCCAAGAAGATGAAGAAACAACTCCTTCATTAACTGGCCCCAATGACCAATATTACAGCAAGCAGTGGAACTTGCACAAAATCGGTATTGAAGGCGCATGGAGTCAAACCAAAGGCAGTGGCATCACAGTTGCAGTGATTGACACCGGGATTACCAAGGTTCGCGACTTGTATGAGACAAAATTCGTCAAGGGCTATGATTTTGTTAACGACCGAGAAGAAGCCACAGACGATAATGGTCACGGAACTCATGTTGCTGGAACTATTGCCCAAGCCACAAATAACAAATATGGTGTCGCTGGAATTGCCTACGAAGCAACTCTGATGCCGCTGAAGGTACTCAGTTCGTATGGCGGGGGTACTGTTGCTGATATTGCCGAAGCAATTAAATTTGCTGCTGATAAAGGCGCAGATGTGATTAATATGAGCTTAGGCGGTACTGGTGAAAGCAAGTTGATGAAACAAGCGATCGAGTATGCCCATAGAAAAGGTGTAGTTATTGTTGCCGCAGCCGGGAATGAAAACACCAATGGGGCAAGCTATCCAGCCCGCTATCCCCACGTCATCGGCGTTTCGGCAATTGGCCCAGATGGCGAAAGAGCGCCTTATTCTAACTTTGGTGCAGGGGTAGATATATCTGCTCCTGGTGGTAGTGAAGCTGGTAAGATTCTCCAAGAAACTATCGATGAAAAGGGCGAAGGCGTATTTCTGGGCTTCCAGGGTACAAGTATGGCTTCTCCCCACGTTGCTGGTGTTGCGGCATTAATCAAAGCTGCTGGCATTAAAGAACCAGATGAAGTTTTAAAAGTTCTCAAGCAGTCCGCACGAGTTATTCAGGATGATGGTTTGAACTATTATGGTGCTGGACAACTCAATGCAGAAGCGGCAGTCAGACTAGCCTTTGGGGGGCAAATCAGTTTTCCAGATTTCTTCCGGTGGTTACGGGATAACGGCTATCTTAACCCCGGCTTTTGGATTGATGGTGGTGCGGTAGCACTGTTACCCAAGGTTTTAATGGTAGTTGGTTCCTATCTACTGGCTTGGTTTTTACGGGTTTACTTCCCCTTCACTTGGAGTTGGTCTTTATCCAGTGGACTAATTGCCGGCAGTTCTGGGTTATTCTTCCTCAAAGGAATCTATATTTTTGATCTTCCCCAATGGCCTTTGCGGGTTTTGGGCAGTTCAATTCCCGAATTAGGCAATACCCTCCAGGGAACTGATGCGTTGAATCCCCTGTTTGCTAGCGTACTAATTCCCATTGTGTTAATGGGATTGCTGCTGGGACATCCTACTTGGAAATTGTTTGCCATTGGTTCAACTTTAGGTGTAGCTGCGTGCTTAACTATAAGTGCGTTTTTCGATCCGGCAGTTTGGGGATTAGGAAGTGGTAATTTAGCACGCCTCTTCCTCATTGCCAATGCCCTAATATGTTATGGACTTGCTCGTTTAGCATTGAAAAACGAAGAAAAAATAGCGTAAATGGGGAATGGGGAATTGGAAATGGGAAAGAATTCTTAATAACTCCTAACTCCTAACTCCTAACTCCCTACTCCCTACTCCCCCACTCAGCACTCAAAAATCAGCACGGGCTAAACCTTAGCTATCCGCTAACAGCACTCACAAATCAGCACTGTTATGAGCATTACACTTACAGGTACAATCGAACGTCGTGATATTGGCACAGGCGCATGGGCGTTAGTCACAGAAGAGGGCGTTACTTATGAAATCCTCAGAGGGGCTGACAAAGACTTACTCAAAGCCGGACAAACAGCAAAAGTAAAAGGACAGGTGCGCGAAGATATCATGACTACTGCCATGATTGGCCCTGTTCTGGAAGTCAAATCTTTTGAGGTAATTAGTTCTGATTAGCTGTAGAATTCAGAACTTCTTGCAGACGGCTTCTAAACTCCCCTTTGGGATGACCTCCTTTTACCTCACCAACAATCTGAAATTCCCCCTCTGGAGAATTGCAGATGATGTAAGTAGGCCATCCCATTTCTGATTTATCGGGATATTGAGTCAATAAAATCTTGCGATACTTGCGGTAAGCAGTCGTATCTTGCATTTTTACATCGATAAATTCTAAACCCAGTTCTTCAGCCACCTTTTTGTCATAAAAAGACATTTTGTGGCAGATGCCGCACTCTTCTGAAGAGAACTTAATTACAGCTAAACTCATGGGCTGGCTACTCTTTGATTCTAGACAAAGTTTTTTAGCATAATGCTATGAAATATTACCATATAGCTGGTCATTAGTGTCAATGTAAGGCTGAAACCCTGATCTAGTATTTTTTCCTTTTTCCCTAATTAGTAGTCTGTCAAGGTTAAATTGATGGGTTCATTGGTGACAAACCAGTGCGATGTCTACGATGGGCTACACCTACGCCAAAATATCAAGTAGGATGTGTTTATCAGTCTAAATGTATTCACTGTCTGGATTTCGGCTTGTATTTAACAATGCTCAAATCTCGATTTTTAGAAAAAAATAAGGTGCGTTAGCAGTCTTCGTAACGCACCATTTATTAGCAGTTGTAGATTAATAAATCCACATTCTTGATTATTCTGGCTCTAAATCGACTTCTTCCTCTTCATCTTCTTCAGTGGGTTTAGCTACAGAGTTAGCAGAAACAACAGCGCCTTTATCTAGCTTTTCACGCACCAGTTGCTTAATTTGTTCAGCAAATTCAGGCTTTTCTTCTAGATACTTAATGGCGTTGTCTCGTCCTTGAGAAATGTTGTCGCCATTGTAGCTGTACCAAGCTCCCTTGCGGACAAGCACGCCAGTTTCTTCTGCCAAGTCTACAATACAACCCAAGGTAGAAATTCCTTTGCCAAAAATAATGTCAAATTCCGCAATCCTAAAAGGCGGAGCTACTTTATTTTTAGCGACTTTAACTTTGACGCGGTTCCCATATTCATCTGTACCTTTTTTCAAAGTTTGAATCCGGCGAATATCCAAGCGCACTGAAGCGTAGAACTTCAATGCGTTACCGCCAGTTGTGGTTTCTGGGCTACCGTAGGTAACACCGATTTTTTGCCGCAACTGGTTAATGAAAATTACAGTGCAGCCAGATTTACCAATATTTCCAGTAATTTTACGTAAAGCTTGGCTCATCAACCTAGCCTGAAGACCGACGTGGATATCACCCATATCGCCTTCAATTTCAGCACGGGGAACTAGTGCTGCTACTGAGTCAATGACTACAATATCAACCGCAGCAGAGCGAACAAGCTGATCGACAATTTCTAAAGCTGATTCGCCAGTGTCAGGTTGGGAAATCAGCAAATTATCGATATCTACACCCAATGCCGCAGCATAAGTGGGATCAAGGGCGTGTTCAGCATCAACAAAGGCAGCAATACCGCCATTTCTTTGCACTTCGGCGAGCGCATGTAGCGCTACTGTAGTCTTACCGGAACTTTCCGGCCCATAAATTTCAATTACCCGACCCTTGGGTAAACCACCACCCAATGCTAAATCCAAGGTGAGCGCCCCACTGGAAATTGTCTCCACCCGCATCCGGGTAGCATCGCCCAGGCGCATGATTGCTCCTTTACCAAAGCTGCGCTCAATCTGGTTGAGCACCATAGTCAGCGCTTTTTGCTTGCCAGAAGTATCGGTGTTGATAGCCATTCCTGCCTCTAATGCCTCTTAATATATGGTTTTAAGGAGTGTTGGTTTTGGAGTTTGAGTAGAACAGATATACTATTTTAACCAGAAAATTCTGGAATAGGACTTCTCAAATCAAAAAAGGGGTGTGACAAGATCGTAACTCGATCGCTACCAGATTAGGGTAGTCTTGCACAATGATACCAACTTGCATTCAGAGATAGCTTTTTTTGGCTGGGTAAGCAAGGGGTTTTCAAAGAAAAATAAATTACCTAAACAACACAATTAAAAGATGTCAAGGAATTCGAGAACTTGGCGAGCAAGACCGAAACCAAGGGGACGCTGGTAAAATTCAAGGATGTGGAACGAGTCGAGTTGGGCGCGAAGGACTATACAACTTCGGCAATAGTACAGGGCACAGCGGGCGTTGCTATGTTGAGCTATCAGCTTCCAGGAAGCAATGCGCTGAATACTGCCAAAGGCGTAGAAGGGCAAATCGCAGAGTTAGAAAAAAACTTTCCGCTGGGGTTGAAAGCGGTCTTCTGCTACGACACCACCAAGTTTGCAGAAGTCTCAAATGATTATGAAAGGATGAATACATAGAGCAAGATGACTAAAATCAGATATAAAACTCTTTTCCTCCCTACCCATGACTCAACAAACTTCTGCAAAAGCAATCGTTGTTTTCGATATTGATGGCGTTGTGCGCGATGTGAGTGGTTCCTATCGCCGAGCGATCGCAGATACCGTAGAATATTTTACTAACCAAGCATATCGTCCAACTCCAGTAGATATTGACCAACTGAAGTCTGAAGGGGTGTGGAATAATGATTGGGAAGCATCACAGGAATTAATTTACCGCTACTTTGAAACCCAACAACAGACCCGCGAGCAACTGCAACTAGATTACAGTGCGATCGTTGCTTTTTTTCAATCGCGTTACCGCGGCCCAGACCCAAATAATTTTACTGGATATATCTGTAATGAACCTTTATTATTACAACCTAGCTATTTAGAACAACTTACCCAAGCTGGGATTGCGTGGGGATTTTTTAGCGGTGCGACTCGTGCTTCCGCCAACTATGTCTTAGAAAAACGCCTGGGCTTAGAATCTCCAGTGTTGATTGCGATGGAAGATGCACCAGGTAAACCAGACCCTACTGGACTTTTCGCCACAGTTCGGGAGTTAGATAATGAAATTGAGCAAAGATTAGCGATCGTGTATGTGGGAGATACGGTAGCAGATATGTATACCGTTGAAAAAGCGCGGAATCTAGATTCTGCTCGCACTTGGATTGGAGTAGGGGTTTTACCGCCCCACGTACAGGAAACAACAGCCCGTAGTGATGCATACAGTGAGACACTAATAGCAGCAGGAGCAGCAGTAGTTTTGCGTAATGTGCAAGAATTGACTCCAAAGCAGATTCAGAAATTAGTAAGTTCATTTGCCCAATCTGTGTTCTAAGATCAATCAAGCCACAGGTGCATGAATGACTGGCTGATAACAATCTTGCTTTAATCATTGGGAAATTAATAAAAATGTCTGCACTTAAACTACCTAACGGCCCTGAAACTCACCCTTGGGTACAGATGTATCAATGGCTTACTAATCCCTTAGAATACATAGAAGACTGTGCTAAACGTTACGGTGATATCTTCACCCTTCAGCTAGGACAGAATGTTGATCCTCAAGTTTTCATTAGCAATCCTCAGGCAATTCAGCAGATTTTTACTACAGATCCAAAACAGTTGGACTCTGGTGAGTCAGCAGGGATTAAATCGCCTTTATTAGGACGCCAATCACTACTGGCGCTGGACGGAAAGCCTCATCAGCGACAACGAAAGCTGTTGACACCGCCCTTACATGGGGAACGAATGCTAACTTATGGTGAGTTAATCCGCGACATCACTGAGCAAATGACTAATCAGTGGCAGGTTGGAGAAAGCTTTGCAGTTCTGCCATCAATGCAAGCAATCTCTTTCCGAGTAATTTTGAAGGCTGTATTTGGTCTAGAAGATGGGCCACGTTACGAGAAACTCAATGAACTCCTGATTGCAATCCTGAATCCCAAAATCCCTATATTAAGAACAGTTCTGCTTCTTTTCCCATCAATGCGACAGGATTTAGGAGCGTGGAGTCCTTGGGGAAAATACTTGCGTTTACGGCAGCAAATTGATCAACTTATCTACGCCGAGATTCAAGAACGCAAAACACAACCCGATCCATCTCGGACTGATATTCTATCTTTGATGATGGCTGCTCGTGATGAAGCAGGAGAGCCAATGACAGACTTGGAATTACGTGATGAACTGATGACCCTATTAGTGGCGGGTCACGAAACTACTGCAACTTCCTTATCATGGGCGCTGTACTGGATTCATCATCTGCCACAGGTGCGGGAAAAACTGCTGCAAGAATTAGATAAGTTGGGTGAACAACCAGATCCAAATGCTGTTTTCCGATTGCCTTATTTGAATGCTGTTTGTTCTGAAACGCTACGTCTTTACCCAGTGGCGATATCGGCCCTAAATCGAGTGGTCAAATCACCGCTACAAATTGGGGGATACAACTTTGAGCCTGGGACTTTGCTAACTCCCTCTATTTATTTGACCCATCATCGAGAAGATTTATATCCTGAGTCAAAGCAATTTAAGCCAGAGCGTTTTCTGGAACGGCAATTTTCTCCATCTGAGTATTTACCTTTTGGTGGCGGGAACCGCCGCTGTATTGGCATGGGATTTGCCTTGTTTGAGATGAAACTGGTATTGGCGACAGTGCTATCTCACTGGCAAATGGAACTGGCTGATAGTAAACCGGTGCAGCCAGTGCGTCATGCCATTCTATTTGTGCCAGCAGGGGGTGTTCGGATGGTGGTGAAGGGGAGATATCCTCAAAATCAGCCTATCCTTCAGACTAGCTCTAGTTGAGCGTGAAGAGTGAGAAAATGGTATGGGATAGGGTTGGAGCGATGTCTACGATGGGCGTAGCTGCGGCACAACCCTGTGTTTTATTTAAACAGATAAAAATTCCTCGTGCCATTGTTTAGCAACTTTATCCCAACCAAAGGAATCTTTTAGAGATAATGCTTCCTTTCTTAGACTTTCTTGTTTTTCTGGATTTTTCAACAAGTCAATTACAGCTTCAATAAAAGCATTATTTGTCTGTTCATCTCCAGCAGGCCCCTTAATTCTGACACCAGATTTAACAGTCTCATTTAAGCCGGCGTAAGTTGTTACTACAGGAACACAACCAGCCGCCTGAGCTTTCCAAGCACTAATACAAAAAGTCTCGACATCAGTATGACAAGGATAAACCCAGATTCCAGATTTAAATAATTCTTCAACTAACTGCTTGTGCCCAATTCTGCCATGTTCATAGACATTTTTTTGCTCAAAAAGTTGCAAAATTTGCTTCTTTTTATTTGGTAATTGTGGAAATCTAGTAATGTTAGGTGAATTAATCAGCGCATCAATTACTTGCCAACCATAGAAAATATGCAATTCAACATCAGGTACTTCTTGGATAATCTTGTCCCATTGAGTAAGTAAATGTTCAATGCCTCTTGTATAGTCACTAATCGAAATCAGTCTTTTGGGATTTCTAGAAATTCCTGTTAAATTAAAATCTTCTAGATTAATACCATTAGTTGTCAGAAAGATTTTTTCTTCAGGAATCCAGTTTGGGAGCATAGCTTTATGGAAATTTGACAGCATAAACAGCTTGTCAAAACTTGCTAAAAATTCTGATTGCTGAGAATCTTCTACTGAAGGAAGTAATTTAGGGTTGTCTTGCATCCAAATAGCAGTTTTTTTTGACTTTACTTTCATCATCATCGGTTGCGTCCAAGCGCGATGAAAGATTAAGGCATTAAAGTTGTCTTGAGGATTAAATTTATCAACAGACTGATAAACTACACCATTATATTCCCCCTCCATGTCACCGCATCTATTAAACACTGTGACTTGATAACCCAATTTCACTAGTTCTTGACTTAAGTAAATGACGGCTTCTTGGCTGCCTCCAATACCCTTTTTAACAGAAGGAGGTGCCCAATCTTCCACATAGAAGTGAAAATTGGAATAAATTACGATTGAGTTTTTGTCCCAGTTCATATTATTTTATTTGTTGATAATTAATCTGTTAATTAATTTGTTTCAGCCAATACAGGCTTGCCTGTAGAAACAGCCTGCTCAATAATATCAGCGGCTCGACTTACCCCTCCAGCAGCGTGAGTAGCTGCTTGTAATCTCAGGGCATTCTGTTTATAAGATTCTTCTGTCAACACCCGCTTGATCGCATTTTTCAATGTGGGAACATTCAGTTTCTTGAGAGTGACAAGCTCACCCGCCCCTGTCCAAGCGATACGCGCTGCTACTCCTGGCTGGTCGTTAGCAACTGGAATCGCCACCATTGGTACTCCTTTTTTCACACATTCCATTGTTGTATTCATTCCCGCATGAGTAATCATGAGGGTGGCTTTTTCCAGCACTTCTAATTGAGGTGCATACTCCACAACTAAAGGATTTCCTGCCAATTCTGGCAGTGATTCTGGTTTAGCAGAACCTCCCAGAGAAATCACTAACTGAGCATCCAAATCTTCACAAGCTGAAGCGATAGTCTGAAAAACCCAAATCAGACGATTTTGCAATGTTCCCATCGAAGCGTAAATTAACGGTTTCTCTGTCAATTTTTCGTAGGGGAAAGAAACAGGTATGCGACTGGCTGAAGTATGGTAGCTTCCTGTGAAATGGAACCAAGGAGCTAATTCTTCCCTGGGAAATTCAAACTCAGCAGGTGCATTACTTATTTGAGCCAGTGGAGAGTAGCTATCTTTAAGATTAGAGTACAGGGGTAATTTCCACTCTCGACGATATTCATTGATCAAATCTTCAAGTGGTTTGACGACGCTATTAAGTAACGTGTAACCTATTTGGTTGCGTAAGCGTGCCCACGCAGCTGGGTTATAGTTCCAAGTTGTGAAAAAAGGAGGAATGCTAGGTTCTCGATTCAGCACCACAGCGCTGCATACAGTAATAAAAGGAATTTGGAGAAACTCGGCAATTGTTCCTCCCTCTACTGAACTTTGGTTTACTAGTAATGCTTCTACGCCTGCTGCTTTAAGTGATGCTGGAGCCTCTTGCAGTGTCACAGATGAAATATGCTTCAGCAGTTCAATAGTATGTCGAAATGCAGCCAATCCACGCAGTTGCCCCAACTTGGTAAAAAATTCTGCTGTTGAGCCATAGGGAAAATCTTTTTCACCAATTGATTGGAATTCTATTCCTGCTGCCAGTGCTTTAGGTTGAGTATCTAGTGTTCCGAAGAGGGTGACGCGATGCCCACGCCGTTGAAGTTCCTGCCCCAAGGGAAGCATAGTGTTGAGGGGGCCATTTGTTGCACCAGGACAGATGATGCCAAAATGAGTCATAGTTAATGCCTCTATTTGATTTTCAAGAATTTATCTAAAGCTGATACCATACTGGGCGGCCAACGACGAATATTTGTTACCCAGTCGATATCCTTGTAGCGGCTATCAAGTCCATAAGCTGCTACCCAGTTACTTTCAGCTTCGCCTTGTTCTCCATTTACCCAATATGCAGCTGTCAGGGCGGCACGCACATCAGCAAACTTAGGATATTTACGGACAATATTTCGCATTTCGCGGATTGCTTGCTCTTTTTGACCAGTTTCGTAAAGAGCGAGGGCATAGTTAGCACGGGCGAAGGCAAAATTTGGGGCGATCTGATTAGATTTTTTGTAGTCTGCGATCGCATCTGACCATTTTCCTAAACCTGTTTTGGCATTGCCGCGATTGTTGTACGCCATCGCATCGTTAGGATCGAGTTCTAAGATATGATTATAATCTGCGATCGCATCTGACCATTTTCCCATCCCTTCCAACGCCGCCCCCCGATTCAAATAAGGATCGGTGACGTTCGGCGCTAGTTCTATGGCTTTGTTATAATCTCCCAACGCCTCTTGTAACTTATTCTGACTCACCCGCGAATTTCCCCGGTTGCTCCACGCCCCCGCATTAGTGGGAAATTGCTCAATAATCTTTGTCCAGTAAGTTTCAGCCGTGGCAAAATCACCTTGATTCGTCGCTATAAACGCTTGATTTGCCCACTCATCGCCTTGTTTTAACTGTTCTTGAGTAATGGGCGGTTGAGATTGTGCCATGACTGGAGTACTCCAGCCAAACACAATTAACAGACTGAGAAAAATACCAATCAACTTAATCATCTAGGTTTACCTGTGTCTCTTTTGAACATGGGGAGTGGGGGAGCAAGAATTTTAGATTTTAGATTTTGGATTTTAGATTGAAATTTAATCCAAAATTTAAAATCCAAAATCCAAAATTGAATTGCCCAATTTCCCATAATTACAATAATGACAACTGTTCATTCGGCGGCGTAAACCCCAGATGCTTATATGCAGCCTTAGTCGCCATCCTCCCACGATGAGTCCGAGTTAAATACCCAATTTGCATGAGGTAAGGTTCGTACACCTCTTCAATTGTTTGGGTATCTTCACCCGTCGCTGCTGCCATTGTTTCCAACCCCACTGGCCCACCGTTAAATTGTTCAATTATCACACTCAGCATCTGGCGGTCTGTCCAATCTAAACCGCAAGGATCTACTTGGAATAGTTGCAATGCCTCGGATGCAATGTTTTCATTAATCTCCCCAGATATTTTTACCTCCGCATAATCACGTACCCGCTTCAGTAACCTATTAGCAATACGTGGCGTTCCGCGTGAACGACGGGCAATTTCTGTGGCACCATCTTCTGTAACGGGGGTTTTGAGTAATTGAGCAGTTCGCAGTACAATTTTAGTCAGTTCGTCAACTTCGTAAAATCGCAGTTTTTGAATTAAACCAAAGCGATCGCGCAGTGGTGAAGTTAAAGCACCCACACGCGTTGTAGCCCCAACTAAGGTAAACTTTGACAGCGGCAAACTTCTAATCCGAGCGCCAGAACCCTTACCAATAGTAATATCTAAGCGATAATCTTCCATCGCCGGATAGAGAATTTCCTCCGTCATTCGCGACAAGCGATGAATTTCATCCACAAATAAGATATCCCCTGGCTTGAGGTTCACCAGTAGCCCGACAATATCCCGTGGACGTTCTAGGGCTGGCGCACTGGTAATTTTGTAATTTACCCCCATTTCCGATGCTAAAATCATGGCCATTGTAGTTTTGCCCAATCCCGGCGGCCCATACAGCAACAAATGATCCAGCACCTCACCACGAGACTTGGCTGCTTTGATGGCAATATCTAGCACATCCTTTAAATCTTTTTGCCCAATGTAATCAGCAAATCGGTGCGGTCGAATACCTTCTTCCTGCTGTTCTTGTTCATCAATAGCAGCTTCAGGCTTCAAAATATTTTCTGTGGATGGTGCTTTCACCGACTCTCGAAGCTGCTTTGGTTGTCCGTTGGGTTCTGGAGGCTGTTTTTTCGAGGAGATTATCGCCATAATTCAGCTATCTACTTTTAAGGGACTGGAAACTGGGGACTGGGAACTGGGGTAGTAGGGCAGAGGGAGCATGGGGCAGGGGAGAAAGAATAACCAATGCCCCATGTCCGTGAAAATTTTCGTTTGAGAATACCCGCGCCAATTTAAAATTTAAATTCCGGTCAATTACCCAGAAGTACAAAAGTTATTATGTTATCTAAAAGAATCTTACCGTGCTTAGATGTGAAGGCGGGACGCGTTGTAAAAGGAGTTAACTTTGTCAATCTCCAAGATGCAGGCGATCCGGTAGAGCTGGCCAAGGTTTACAACGAAGCCGGTGCTGATGAGTTAGTATTTCTGGATATTACAGCTACTCATGAAGACCGAGCTACAATTTTAGATGTGGTCTACCGGACTGCTGAACAGGTCTTTATTCCATTGACTGTGGGTGGTGGCATTCAATCCTTAGAAAATGTTAAAGCTTTGTTACGAGCGGGGGCAGATAAGGTTAGTATTAATTCTGCGGCGGTGCGCGATCCAGACTTGATTAATCGGGCTAGTGATCGCTTTGGTAATCAGTGCATAGTTGTTGCTATTGATGCCAGACGCAGAAATAACCCGGAAAACCCAGGTTGGGATGTGTATGTGCGGGGTGGCAGGGAAAATACAGGCTTAGATGCCCTATTGTGGGCACAAGAAGTTGAAAAACGGGGGGCCGGAGAACTGCTAGTCACAAGTATGGATGCTGATGGAACCCAAGCCGGGTATGACATTGAGATCACACGGGCAATTGCCGATGCTGTAGAAATTCCAGTTATTGCTTCTGGTGGTGCAGGTAATTGTGAACATATCTACACAGCCCTAACTGAAGGCAAAGCTGAAGCAGCATTACTCGCATCCCTATTACATTACGGACATCTAAGCGTAGCAGAAATTAAAAATTACTTGCGCGATCGCAACGTGCCAGTCAGAACATTCTTTTGACACACCATTTACCATTTAATGACATCCATCTGAGGTTAGACACACTTCCTTAAAAGGGTGTTAATATTATTTTACAAGTATTAACAAATATTAAAAAATATGTTGCTTCCTATTTTACTTTTTGATGTAGCCCTGGTAGCGTGGTCACTGCACTTAATGGAAAGAGCCTACGAGAGTAAGGAATTTTCTCTCATGTTAGCTGGTACATTGGTTGCTTTGGCTGCTGCTGCCATGTTAGTAGTTTACTTTTTGATGGGGCACTGTATGACTTATTTGTTGCAAGTGTCATTGTAAGTGCTGAATGGCAGAGGAGATATTTAAAATTTAGCTTCCCCAAAAAGCTTGACAAAGTACTAATAATTAAGCCATTATGTATAATGGATTTTAAGGGGTTATAGCGCAGTTGGTAGCGCACCTCAATGGCATTGAGGGGGTCAGCGGTTCGAATCCGCTTAGCTCCATTCTTAAAACCTACCTAGTCAAAACCTGTCAAGTGCGACAACAAGCACTAGTTGTCCAAAAAGGTCACTTTATGCTTGTTGTTCTCAAAGGACAACTAATGGTTGTCAATTGTCGCACGACGGAGAGGGAGAGGAAGGCAAGGAAAATGCAAGCAGAGAACACATTTTTTGCCGCTCAACGACCGGTCATTTGCTCCAGCTTTTCGGGGTACCTAGCCCCTTGCACCGCGATCTTTGAGGCGGCGTCATCGATGTCACGCAGATCGTCGGGCGTGAGTTGGACTGAGACTGCCCCGATGTTTTCGTCCAAGCGATGCAGCTTCGTGGTGCCTGGGATCGGAACAATCCAGGGCTTCTGGGCCAGCAGCCAGGCGATCGCGATCTGAGCAGGTGTCGCCTGCTTCCGTTCTGCAATGCCGCCGAGCAGATTAATCAGTGCTTGATTCGCCTTGAGCGCCTCCGGCGTGAAGCGAGGTAAAGTGCTGCGGAAGTCGGAGCTATCGAAGGTCGTGCTTTCGTCCATCTTGCCAGTGAGAAAACCCTTACCCAGAGGGCTGTACGGGACAAAGCCGATTCCGAGTTCCTCAAGGGTCGGTATCACTTCCTTTTCAGGAGTCCTCGTCCACAGGGAGTATTCGCTCTGGAGAGCAGTGACCGGCTGAACCGCGTGTGCGCGACGGATCGTTTGCACTCCTGCTTCAGAGAGTCCAAAGTGCTTAACCTTACCTGACTCAATCAGTTCCTTCACCGCTCCTGCCACGTCTTCGATCGGCACGTTCGGGTCAACCCGGTGCTGATAGAGCAGGTCGATTGTCTCAATCTTGAGTCGCTTGAGCGAGCCTTCCACGGCCTGCTTGATATGCTCCGGTCGGCTATTCAGTCCTGGTGAACCCTTCATGCCACGGGGATCAGAATTAGGACTCAGGTCGAATCCGAATTTGCTGGCAATGACCACTTGCCCCCGGAAGGGAGCGAGGGCTTCGCCCACAAGCTCTTCGTTCAAGAACGGGCCGTAGACCTCGGCGGTATCAAAGAATGTAATGCCGCGTTCGACGGCAGACCTCAGAAGAGCAATCATCTCCTGCGTGTCTTTGGGCGGGCCATAAGAAAAGCTCATTCCCATGCAGCCAAGCCCCATAGCCGAGACTTCCAGATTACTGTTTCCAAGTTTGCGCTTTTGCATTTTTTGAACTCCTGTCTTTGAATTAAAGGTGAATTAAAGGTCGGAACTGTCTACTCCAAGATCAGGTCTGGTATTGTTCGTCGCTGACCTGCTCCATTTAGTCCACGGTCTTGCCGTCGAGCTGTTCCTGAATGGCGATGTGCATCATGGCCGTGGATTTGATGATGATACTTCTTGCGCGATCGCTAGAACGAACCGTCTGTTGATTTCGATAGCTCTTCATTGGCGCGTCGCCTGTAACCGTAATCCCGTTCGCTTTTCCAACTCTTCAGGATAGCTCACGCCTTCCACTGTAATTTGCGCCAATGCCTCGTCGATGCTCTTCAATTCGTCCTGCGTCAGATCGAGTTCCACCTCGGTTATGCAGATTTAAGGGATGCCATATCGATACAAAAACGGTACTTCACATCAGACTTGAGCAGTCGCTCGTAGGCTTCGTTGACCTTCTGGATGGGGATGACTTCAACATCAGCAGTGATATTATGTTCCCCGCAAAAGTCCAGCATCTCTTGGGTTTCGGCGATGCCGCCGATATTAGAGCCGGAGAGACTGCGGCGACCCATGATCAGGCTGAATGCCGACACGTCCAGGGGCTTCTCAGGTGCGCCGACAAGGGTAATGTTGCCATCGAGGCGGAGCAGGTTGAGATAGGCGTTGATGTCGTGCTTGGCGGAGACGGTGTCGAGGATGAAATCAAAGCTGCCAGCATGCTTCTGCATTTCATCGGTGTTGCGGGAGACGACCACTTCGTCAGCACCGAGGCGGAGCGCGTCTTCTGTTTTGTCGGGCGAGGTGGTGAAGACGACGACCTGGGCACCGAACGCACGGGCGAACTTCACGCCCATGTGTCCCAGCCCGCCAAGACCAACCACACCGACCTTCTTGCCCTTGGTGACGCCCCAGTGGCGCAGGGGGGAGTAGGTTGTAATCCCGGCGCAGAGGAGTGGCGCGACTCCAGGGAGATCGAGGTTGGTGGGAACGCGCAGCACAAAGCGTTCATCGACGACGATGCTATCGGAATAGCCCCCATAGGTGACACCTCCAAGATGCTTGTCCGGGGAGTTGAAGGTGAGGGTCTGGTTGGGGCAAAACTGTTCAAGACTAGCCTTGCACTGGGGGCAGATACCGTCCGAATCGACCAGGCAGCCGACCGCAGCGAGGTCGCCTGACTTGTACTTCGTAACTGCCGAGCCAACCTTGGTGACGCGGCCCACGATCTCATGACCTGGTACAATTGGGTAGACGGTGGACATGATACTGCTCCACTCGTTACGCACCGAATGGAGGTCGGAGTGGCAGATGCCGCAGAAGAGGATTTCGATCTGCACGTCGTGTTCAGTTGGATCGCGACGCTTGATCTGGGTGGAGGACAGGGGTGATGTTGCACTGGTTGCGGAATAAGCTTTCGTGTTGTACATGAATTGATGCTCCTATTTGTTTACTTTTGGCGACTGGTATTGTTAACGCTTGCTTTCATCGAACAATCTCCTTGTGAAAAACGATTGCTTGCCTTTGTTCGTCAATTACGAGTCTTTAGATCACTTGGCTCGTGGGTTGGAACAGAATCTCGTTCACATCCACGTTTTCCGACTGGCTCATGGCGAAGACGGCTGCTCCGAACCTCACTACACCGTTTGACCGCCATCGATGACCAAGGCGTGTCCGACGACGAAGGAGGACGCGTCCGAACACAGCCAGACGACGGCATTGGCGATCTCTTCGGGCTGACCCATCCTTCCAATCGGCTCCTCTGAGACCACCTTTTGGCGGCCTTCAGAAGTGCCGCCGGTGAAGCGATCCATCATCGATGTGTCAATGTAACCGGGGGCAACGGCGTTGACGCGGATGTTCTGCGAAGCGTAGTCGAGAGCCGCCGACTTGGTGAGTCCGATCACGCCGTGTTTTGCGGCGGTGTATGCGGCTCCGCCCTTGATGCCTATGATGCCGGCACCCGATGATGTGTTCACGATCGCGCCACCGCCTTGCTTGAGTAACAGCGGGATTTCATACTTCATGCACAGAAAAACGCCGCGCAGGTCGGTGTCTACGATCCGATCCCACTCTTGCTCTTCAATTTCTGCTGTTGCTGCATTCTTCTGTTCCACACCAGCGTTATTAAAAGCAAAGTCCAACCGCCCGAAGGTCTCGATGGTCTTGGAAAGAGCTGCCTTCACGTCTTCGGCTTGCGTTACGTTACACTTGAGTGCGATCGCCCGCCCGCCGAGTTCCTCGATCATGCGGGCCGTTTCTTGATTGCCCTCTTCTGAAATGTCAGCGACCACTACATTAGCCCCTTCACGTGCAAATGCCAGCGCCGTAGCTCGACCGATGCCGTTCGCTGCTCCGGTCACAAACGCAACTTTTCCTGTGTAGTTTCCATTCTCGTTCGTTGTCATTATTTTTCTCCTTCAATTTTTCACCTAACAAGGTCTTAAAACCACCGGATGCGGAGATCAGTTGGGATATTGCTCGTCATTCACCTGTTCCATCCAGTCCACAGCCTTGCCGTCGAGCCATTCCTGAATGGCGATGTGCGTCATGGACGTGGTTGCTGTAGCACCGTGCCAATGCTTCTCACCCGGCGAGATCCAGATCGCGTCCCCCGGTCGAATTTCCTCGATCAAGCCGCCCCAGCGTTGTACGAGGCCACAGCCAGCTGTCACGATCAGAGTTTGTCCCAACGGGTGAGTATGCCATGCTGTCCTAGCACCAGGCTCGAAGGTGACACTGGCACCAGACGTGCGTGCTGGATCGTGTGCCTCGAATAGGGGGTCAATGCGGACAGTGCCGGTAAAATACTCAGCCGCTCCTTTGGCGGAAGGCTGTGAGCCACTTTTTTTGATATCCATTTTCTTAATTCCTTCACTTGATGCCATTTTCGTGGCTAGCAGGCAAGTCTCTTGCCCAATCAAAACTGAGTTTTCTCTTGAATAAAAATCCAGAATGTTTACAAGAAGCCGAAATCATTTTTGATTGCTTTAGCTTCATTCTAAGAATCCTGAAGAATAAGTAATAGGACGATCGTCTAAGATTGTTGTACAATCCTGCAAACTTAGAAATGAACGCTGCCAAAACGAGTGAAAAGTCCGATATCGATTTAATGAATGACCCGCAAGCAAAGCGCGAGGCAGACAGAGCGCAAGCCAACAGAGACGAACTGAAAGAGCGTATTGCACAGGCTATTCGTCATGATGGGACGATTGAGCCACTGAAAGGATTGCACTTCAACCGCGCCTCCTCGCCTTCGGAATGCCTTCATAGTGTCTCTATCCCTGCCTTTTGTGCGATCGCTCAGGGCAGCAAAGAAGTTCTTCTGGGTAGCGATCGCTATCAGTACGACCCGATGCATTATCTGCTTGCTACGGTCGAACTGCCGATTGTCAGCCAAATTCTGGAAGCATCCAAGGCGCAACCGTACTTTAGCCTTCGCCTCGATCTTGACCCCATCCTTGTTGGCTCAGTCATGGTCGAGGCAGGGTATCCCTCATCGCGCAACAGTGCTGATGTGAAAGCGATTGACGTAAGTCCGTTGGATGTAAATCTCTTGGACGCTGTGGTGCGGCTCGTCAGGCTTCTAGATTCCCCTGCTGAAGCTGATGTTCTGGCACCACTGATTAAGCGGGAAATCATTTACCGACTCCTGATGGGAGACCAAGGTAATCGGCTCCGTCATATTGCAGTTCTGGGTGGCTATACCTACCACATCGCCAGAGCCGTCGAGCGACTTCGTAAAGACTTTAACGAGCCGATCAAGATTGAAAACATCGCCCGAGAAATGGGAATGAGTGTTTCGGGCTTTCACCATCACTTCAAGTCTGTGACTGCAATGAGTCCCTTGCAGTTCCAGAAGCAACTGCGGCTCCAGGAGGCTCGCCGTCTGATGCTGGGGGAAAACCTTGACGCTACCAGTGCTGCCTATCGAGTGGGGTACGACGATGCCTCGCACTTCAACCGTGAATACAAGCGGCTCTTTGGTGCCCCACCGATGCGTGATGTGGAGCGGTTGCGAGAAGTTGCTAGGGAGACTGCTAGTTCAATCTGATCTCCTCAAGATGCCCTAATCTTGCCAGAAATCGCTAAAACATTGTGGAGACAGTTCTGTGTAGCGCACCGTATGCTGAATGTTTTTGTGTCCTAGATAGTGCTGAATAGATCGTGTATCGTGCCCATTATTGACGAAAGAATAAGGATTTCAGAGTGACTCTTGGACAACTACTGGTTGTCACCGTGGTCAATTATTGCTTGTTGTCGCATCAAGGTTAGTTGAACAGCGTCCGTTTCTTGCTGGTTGATTTCAGTACGGTGATAAAAGGTGCTATATTTGACAAAATTCGAGCGAAAAAGTCTTAGAATTTCCGTTATCTAATCATCTTCTCTAAAGCGATTTGCAAATCTTTTGTCAAATCGGTCACAGCCTGTCTAGACGCTTGGCGATCGCCTTGACAATTTATAGAGCGTTCGGTAACTGAAATTGGCTCCCCCACTGTGATTTGTGCCTGTCGCAAACCTAACCGAGGTCGCCCTGGAAGTGTTGTATCCTGAATTCGGGAAAGCATATCGAATACCAGTAAAGCTGTTTCCGCAAACCGTTCCGCCGTTGGTTGTTCCTGAATATAAGTAGCTGTGACTGCAACAAAACTTTCCACTATCCGCATGTGCCGCATTCGCAAGTCGGCTTCTTCAGCAATCCAGTCTGCCAAACCGCGTTTGAAGGGTGCTAAAGCATTCATATCTGGCAAATCTTCTCGGTAAATGTAACTCCAGCCAGCCTCTTCCAAGCGGCGACAGCGGTCAATAAAATTACCCTGCCCTTGAACTTCAAAATATTGCTCGGTAACTTGTAAAGCCTTATCCAGTAGGCGATGGAGTCGGGCAATCAATACCTGATTAGCACTAGCAGATTCATCAGTTGAGATGGTTTTTGGGATGTCTTGATGATAGAAGCGACGATAAAACTCTTCCATCTCGGTAATCAGATATTCAGCCAACCTACAGAGGCGTTGATAGTAAATCTCTTCGTGATTGCCCGAATCAATTTCCAAAACTTTCAAGCCGCTATCAGCTTCCAATTTACTCAACAGCCAATCCAGTTTAGACCAAGGTGGCTCAACATAGCGATACTGGATGGCGATCGGTACAACGATCACAATCTCAGAACGGTTGGCTTTTTGTAAGTCTTCCACACACCAGAACCCCATTTGAGCAACACCAGGTTCTAAGGGGCTAACAATACCACTATGACCATTAGTACCGCCTTCCGGTGCAACTGCGATCGGTAGTTCGCCATTAGCAAACAACTCCCGTGCATTTTGGATAGCTTGCCGATCTAGTCGCCTACCACGACGAACCGGCACACCCCCCAACAGAGAGAACAGCCAACCTAGCCACTTTCCAGCCCAAACTGTCATACCTCGGTCATAAAGAAAATAGCTGTGAACCAGGGATTGTAGTGTAATACCTTTTTGACGAGCAACTTGTGGCACAATGTGAGAAAGCAAATACAACATACACAGGGGATCTTCTACCTCTGGGTGGCGAAATGCCAACAAAAAGCGAATTTTTCCAGTCTGGAATTGTTGATAAAGTTCAGCTAATACCTCAACATTCTTGGCTTCAATCTTGACAATACCAGCTGGCAGCCAAGGGCGAGTGCGAAACCGTAGTGCGATCGGCAGTAACCACCGAACAATCTGGAGTACCAGCGGGTTCAACCGTTGGGGAATAAATTTCAGTGGTGGTTGAGTAGACTGAATCGATCTAGGCAAGTCGCTCTCCAGATTGTATTTCTAGCGATTGTACAACGTGGGGTCTTGGTTTTGCGTAAACCCGTAGCCTCTTATCGTCAAACATTTTAATCACCACGTTTCCCTCTCTTGATTACTCAGCACTCCTAAAGTCTTCAAAGATAGACCGTAAGTATCGAATCAAAAATTAGTTTGGATGTTTAGGAAAATTTCGGAATAAATAACCAAATACAGCTAAATTCAACACAAAAACTAATATTTTTATCAGAGATATTCCCCGAATCAATTCATAAATCTCTGGTGGAATACTGATACCGACAAGTGCCAATACCAAGACATGTGCCCAACGCTTTTCGTACCATAAACCAATGGCTTCTATAACAGTAACAATAGCATAAATTCCGGTTCCGATACCGCTAAATGCCAGAGTTCTAGGATTTAAGTTAACAACTTTATTTAAAAGCCAATCAATAATTATCGATTTACCTTCTAAAACATAATTGTCTGAAAACGCCTCTAGAGTTTGATAATTTTTTAATGTCAATAATAAAGCGATCGAAGTAACCATAAGCAGCAAGGCGGTAAATGATTTGTAGAGAACAATTGCCACTAACCCCAATGGACGCTTTTTCAAACAACCCCCTAAGTATATATAAGTAAATTTTTGATTAACTGGCTCTGGATAATGCCAAGTCAGACGCTTATTGTAGCAGTACTTTATCGCCTGATATTTCCACTTTTCCCAACAAGTAAACTAAATCTTTTTTACTAGACTATTCCTGACAAATTCTTAACCTCACCCGAATGGGTGAGAAACAATCCAACCAAGCGAGTGAACTAAGTGCAGGAACTCTGATCTTTGAACGCCAGAACCGAAAAATTATTGCGGAAAATTTAGTTAAGGCTGCTGTCAGTGCTAACAAATTACCACCGCAAATTTTGAACGATCAAAATTACCTGAGTACCGTCAATTCAGAGTTCACCTCCTTATCCAAAGATTCCTCTAACTGAGTACGGTTTTGAATCGGGGCAATGGATGGATGTAATACCATACTTTCCTCTCCCCTAACCCGTTGCCTACCAAGGAAAATAACCCCATTTTTTGATAATGAATGGGGTTTTGATTGATTTGAATGTGCGTAGGGCGTAGCCCGCACTTCTCTACGAGACGCTGCGCCTAGCTTGCTTCCACGTTCGCGTAGCGTCCCGTAGGAAAGTGGTACGACAAAGCTCAGTGACCACCCCAGGCATCGCACATTTGAATCAAACATTTCCAATGGAGGTTAGCGGACTCGAACCGCTGACATCCTGCTTGCAAAGCAGGCGCTCTACCAACTGAGCTAAACCCCCATAAAGTTAAAATAGTAGATAACTTTGATTACCGTTGTTATTGTAACTTATATTGTTCTATTACCAAAGGGATGAAGCCAGAAAATATCCAAGTTATCGCCGCACTGTATAAATTTGTTAAGCTGCCAGATTGTGCCGAGAAACGAGATCCTCTGCTGTCTTACTGTCAAGCGCAAGGTGTCAAGGGGACAATTTTGCTGGCACTTGAAGGGATTAACGGTACAATTGCTGGTTCGCGTCAGGCCATTGACTCTGTTCTCTGGTTTCTACGTTCTGACCCCCGTTTAGCAGACTTAGAATACAAAGAGTCCTATACCGAAACCCCGCCTTTTGAGCGGATGAAGGTGCGGTTGAAGCAAGAAATTGTTACTTTGGGGTTGCCAGAAATCGACCCAAATGAGCAAGTTGGCATTTATGTCAATCCCCAAGAATGGAATGATTTGATTTCCAATCCAGAAGTAACCGTGATTGACACCCGCAATGATTATGAGGTGAATATCGGTACTTTCCACGGTGCAGAAAATCCCCAAACTGAATCATTCCGCGAATTTCCCGATTATGTGGTACACCATCTCGACCCAACTAAACACAAAAAGGTTGCTCTCTTTTGTACAGGTGGCATTCGGTGTGAAAAAGCCTCATCCTTCATGCTTGCCCAAGGCTTTGCAGAAGTCTATCATCTCAAAGGTGGCATTCTCAAGTATTTGCAGGAAGTTCCAGCCCAAGAAAGTTTATGGGAAGGAGAATGTTTTGTTTTTGATGAGCGGGTAGCCGTTAGTCATGGATTAGAAGAAGGGAGTTGTGAGCGGTGCTTCAGTTGTGGACGTCCGATTTCTGAGGAAGATAAGGTATCTTCCAAATATGAGCAAGGTATCTCTTGTCCCTATTGTTTCGATAGCCTCACCGAAGAGAAAAGAGCGCGTCAGCAGGAAAAATGGCGCCACTATCAAACCCAAGTTGGTAACAAAAATCAGGATGTAAGTTGAAGAAGAATTCACAATTCTGAAGCTTCAGTCAAGGATAATTCGGAATTTAAGGGCAAAATTACTGTAAATGTAGTACCGACTCCAACTTGACTTGTGACACTTATTTGACCTCTGTGTGCATCAACGCACTTTTTAACGATTACTAACCCCAATCCAGTACCTTGAATTGATTTGACATTTGAGGCTCGGTAGAATGATTCAAAAATTCCAGCTTGGTCTGGTTCAGGAATGCCCATACCTTGATCTTGAATATAAAAAGTTGCTACTTTCTCAATCGAGTCGCATATTAAATCAAACTGAATATTGCCACCTTTGGGAGAATATTTCACCGCGTTTGAGAGAAGATTTACAAACATGTAATGTATGAGTACTTCATCCATTACAGCATTAGTATTAGCACTATGACAGGTAAAAACAATTTCACATCCGCTACTTTTAACAATCGAAAAATCTTCGATTAACTCTCGACAGAATTGCTCTAGGTTAAGTGGAGCAGGGTTGTATATGAGTTTTTCTGCTTCCGCTCGACCCATAAACAGCACATCTTCCATCAGTTTTTCCATAGATTGTACAGCACCTTGAATTCGCTTTAAATAGATGCCTTTTTTTGCATCTGTCAAATTTGCTCCTTGCATTTCTATGAGTTCTACTGCCGTTTGAACAACAGTCAGAGGATTACGGAACTCATGAGATACAGTAGAGATAAATAGGGACTTGAGACGGTTAAGTTCTTGCTCCTTCTCTAATGCTTGCTCTAGCAATTTTGTTTGGCGTCGTTCGCTAAGATCCCAGAAAACAACTACTACACCATTTATTTGGTCAGATCCTCGCTTCAGTGGTGAAGCACTATCACCAATTGGAACTCTTTTGCCGTTTTTTGTAATCAGAGATGTGAATTCCCCTAAATAAACAACCTGTTGCTCCCGGAGAACTTTTGTCACAGGGTTTTCTAATGTAGTCTCTGTCACTTCATCGACAATATGAAAAATTTTCGCTGCCTCATTTCCTAAAGCATCTTTTTGCTGCCAGCCAGTCAGCGCCTCAGCTGCGGGATTCATAAATGTTACTCTTCCCTGCTCATTTGTAGCAATTACAGCATCACTCATTGAGTTTAAAAGGGTTGCTAACTGATCTCGATTCTCCCGTAGTTCACGTTCTAACTGGTGTTTTAAAAGACCGATTTCGATCGCGATTTTTAAATCTTTTGTAGTAAATGGTTTAACGATGTATCCAAAAGGTTGAGTAATTTTGGCTCTTTCTAAAGTATGATCGTCGCCATAAGCAGTTAAATAAATTACAGGTACATCTAACTGCTCGCGAATCTGACTGGCGGTAGCAATACCGTCCATTTCACCTTTAAGAATAATATCCATTAATACTAGTTCTGGTTGAGTTTCCGATGCCTTGGCAATGGCAACTTTTCCAGATGAAGCTGTACCCGTAACAACGTACCCTAGTTGAGTGAGTTGACTAGCAATAGTTCTAGCCACAATCACTTCATCTTCAACGACTAAAATCCTAGCTTGACCCATTTGATATTTACTGATGCAAAGTTAACTGCGTGAATTTAATTTTGAATACTGTTCCATGATTGCGTTCTAGAGTAATGTCGCCTTCCAGTTGTTCTGTAACCAAGTCATATACTAACGACAGACCCAAAGAATCAGTATTTGTCCAATCTAAATTATCTGGTAAACCAATCCCATTATCTCGGATAGTCATCTCGATACTATTGCCAGCATTACGTAAAGCAATACTGATTGTGCCTACTTGTTGGTTGGGAAAAGCGTGCTTGAGAGCATTGGAGATTAATTCGTTAATCACCAATCCACAAGCAATAGCTTGGTCAACATTCAAACTCAATGGATCTATGTCAGTTTCTAGAGCAATTTTACCAGGCCATATTTGATAGGAGATTAGCAAACTTGCAGCCAAATTATTAATATAGTCAGCAACATCAATTTGCCCAATATTAGCGGAAGTATACAAATTTTTATGAATTAGAGATATTGACTCAATTCGGTTTTGACTTTCTCGCAGAACTTTGATTACTTCTGGATCTTTGAGTGTTTGAGACTGAAGTTGTAATAAACTGGAGACAATTTGCAAATTATTTTTAACTCGATGATGAACTTCCTTTAAAAGAACTTCTTTTTCAGCTAAGGCAGCTTTTAGCTTGACTTGAGCTTTTTGTCTTTGAACAAGTTCAGTTTGAGCTTGCTCTAAGATGCTGGATTGTTGAATTGCGATCGCTAATTGGACTGTTAGTTGATCGAGCAAATCTAATTGATTTTCTTCCCACTCGCGAAAACCAGAGCATTGGTGAGCAATCAGTAAACCCCAAAGGTGAGAGCCAGGGTTTTGAGAACTTACTTCTAGTAAAATGGGCACAACTAAATTTGCTTTCACTTCAAACTGTTCTAACAGGCGAAGATGGCAATCAGTTAGTCCAGCTTCATAAATATTAGCGATCGCTCGTTTGCGTCCCTGATAATACTCCACTTCTGTGCCTGTTTCAAAACATGTATCATGAATCTCTACACCCAAAGAAACTGTCCATCCAGGTTCCACCGATTCCGCCATAATTGTGCCGATCATCTCTGAGTCAAACTGATAAACTACTACTCGATTAACCCCAAGTAAATCTCGCACTTCCTGAACTGTTGCATTCAGAATATCTTGGAGATTCAAAGATTGACGAATCCGTTGAGCAACAGTTCGCATCAATTGCTCCCGCTCGGCTTGGGTTTTTAGAGCTAGTTCAGTTTGCTTACGTTCTGTGATGTCTTGCCCAATAACGATAATTTGACCATTTGAAAGGTAAACATTAGTCCAAGACGTATCTAGTAAACGACCATCATGCACCTGAGTTTTAAAGTCACCCCAATTGCGTTGTGCAGAGTGAATAAAATTAATTACATACTGCCGATATTCAGGATTAGGGTATAGCGCTTCCAAGACATCGCAAGTTTGGAAATCTTGAAATTTCCAGCCGAGAATATTTTCCCATTCTTGGTTCACCCACTGGAGTTTACCATTGGCATTGATCAGGGCAATCATCAATGGGATACTCTCAAAAATTATCCGCAAAAACTCATTTTGCTCTTGGAGTTTTGTTTCGACATTTTTGCGGTCGTTGATATCATTAAATACTGTTAAAATTGCTGATTCATTGTTAAAAATTAAATATTGTAATGAAGCGATCGCCCAAAAATGAGTTCCATCTGCTCTTTTTAATTGAAGCTCATAATTATGAATAAAATTCTGTTGATTAAGAATTTTTAACAGCGCTTCTAAATCTGCCAAATTATGATATAAATCTCCAAATTTTTTGCGATTAACTAAATACTCTGGAGAAAACTGAAATGTTTGAAGCAACTCTGCATTAGCGTATAAAATCAACCCATCAGACACACGCGAAATAATAAATGGAACAGGAATAGCTTCAGAAATGACTCGAAATCTAGCTTCACTTTCTTGTAGAGTTCTTTCTATTTCTTTATGTTCTGTGATGTCTCGTATATTAACCAACCGAGCGTTATAATTTCCATACTCTATTATCTGTATGAAAATTTCAACATCAATAATCTGTCCGTCTTTTCGCTGATGTTGCCATTGTCCAGCAAAATGTAAGTTAGAGTACTTTTGTCTGAAATATTCCAGCAAAATAGGCACATCTTCTGAAGGACAAATGTCAGTTATTTGCATTTGCAAGAACTCTTCTCGTGAATAGCCGTAGTGGACAACAGCGGCTTCATTTACATCTAAAAATTTCAAATTATTCTGGTTATATACCCACATTGGATTGGGATTTTTAGAGAAAAGTAGATTAAAACTCCTTTGGCTTTCATTCTCAGGAAATAGCATTAGTGGTTGTGTGATAAAAGTTTTATTATGTACTAGATTTAATTTACTTTAATCGGAAATACTCATTAATTATTTGTAAAATTTGTTTTTTCTGATATTATATTAAACTTCTAACTTCAATGTGTCAAAACTTATAATTTATGGATAAAAAATTTTGAGAGCAACATCTACAAGTAAATTTTTATGATTGTTTATTTCTTGCTGAGTCCAATTTGCTTGCACTGCTATATCTCTATTCAATAACATAGATGAAGCTTGATAAAGTGGTTTTTTTTCAACAAAGGTATCATTTCCAGCATAAGTATTTTGTGCAGGGTCTAAAATGGTAAGGTTTCCCAACGTATTTTTCAGAGGTTCTAGATTAGAGTCTAAAAAACTTATCTCTGCGTTTTGTGGATATATATGTTCAATCGATGTGCCAGCAAAGTCATAAACTCTACTTTTGTCTACACATTCGGGATTTACTACAGCACCATTCTTATACCACTGGTAGTAATATTCAACCGTCATTAAAAAGTATTTTAGTGGCTTATTGCTACCACCTGAATCTCTATATTCAAGAGTCTCAAGATTAGTTTTAAATACACGTTCTGGTGCTTTCTCATCTATTAGTTTCCTTAACTTTTGCCTCAAGTTTGATGTATTGTAGGAATCTGGATTTTGCCTAATTACAAGTAACTCTTGATAGTAATATGTCGGTTCAATCTTCATGCGAATCTTGCACTGTCAAGTATGTCTGATAGTTTACACTAAGCAAATATAACTTGCACAGAGCCGTAAAGGACACAGAAAGAAACTCCCTGCATTCTCCACGCCTCTGGGATTATTTTTATCTTGGGCGTCCCAATGTAGTGATATATAAAACAGCTTCATCAGCAGGAATACCCAAAACTTCATTTACTTGATCGTCAAAGAATCCACCGATACCGCTGACGCCTACATTCAGGTGCATTGCGGCTAAATTCAGGCGTTGTCCCAAATGACCAGCATCCATGTGTAAGTAACGGTAAACGCGATCGCCATACTGTGCGATCGCAGCTTTCAAATCGGCTGTATGAAACAACACCGCTGCTGCATCCCGCCCTAATTCTTGTCCTAAACAGAGAAAGTGTAACTCTCGCCGAAAGTTTTTAAACCGAATTTGGCGTAATTCTTGGGCTTTGGGCGCGTAATAGTAACAACCCGCCTCCAATCCTTTGACTCCGCAAACAGCAATGAATGTTTCGATTAAATTTAGATCAAAGTAGTCTGGAGAAATATCTAAACTTTGGTCGATGTAATTTTGCGGCTGGTAAGTGAAATCGAGTAAATTTTTCAATTCATCGAAGCTTAAATCATCACCATTATAGGCGCGGGTAGAGCGTCGCTTGTACATAGTGATGTCCAATTCTGCTAGCTTTTTTCCCCAGTCTATAGGTGCAGTGGTGGTGGGAATTTTTAAACAGAAAGGAAAATTGTATTTATCCTCCAAAGATTTTTCTTGTTTGATAACTGGTAGATTGAGATTGCCAGTTACACCTGATTGGATCTGGGTGTGTCGATGGAAATATGTTAGTAGTTCGCCATCGGGGATTTGAGGATAACTGGTTTCGGTAGCGGAAGGTAAAGCAGTACATCCCAATGGCAAATTTTGATTGACATCTAACAAGTCTGCCAGAGGTAATACAGCGATCGCACCTTCTTGTGTAGGATCGACATAAAGCAGATCGTTAACCGATTCATCTACAAAACCGCCAATTAAGTGAGGGCGATAGTTAGTAATCGCACCAGCCAATTCGATATTACCCAACAAGTGTCCCGTATCCAGAAAAATCCGACGGTAAGCCCGATCTTCATAGCGCCACGCCGAACGATAGAATACCGCAGTCACAATAATTGCCAATTGGGTATTTTCTAAAGAAGGATGCCAGAAACAAGCTGCTTGGAGAGTTTGCCAAACATCATTTTCCCAATAATGCATGAGAGAATGAGTCCGACACTGGTAGTTATACAGACCAGGCGGCAATAACGACGTACCACGGGAAACCACATACACCTCAGCAGGGTATAATCCACCTGCACTAGGAGCAGCGCGTAAATACACCGCACTACCCATAGAAGGCATTCTCGCCGTCAATCCATAGCTGCGAAACAACAGCCGCGAGAGTCTTTGCCACCATTGAGCATCTGGGTTATTAGCATAAGCCTCTGGTTTTTCTTGAATATAGGGTTTGAGATCAAAAGTAGAGCCAATTTTGTACTCTTTAAAGGGCACTGGCTGTTTAGTCCAGTCTAACCGCTGACTTTTGGAGGCGAGAGTCTCAGGGTTGTATTTAGTCCGTTCGTGATAATGCTGGGCAATTGATTGGTGTAATTCTGGCATAGTACTTTTAATATCCTTGGGGCATCCTTTTCTTGATCTTGGCATTCATTAGCCTCATTGTTTCGTGTCAATTGGTACAATCCTCAGAGTCACAAAGTGGTATTTGGTAACAATTGGATTGGGGATTGGGGATTAGTTATTCTTCCTTGTCTCCGAGTCCCCAGTCCCTACTCCCCACTCCCCCATCTCCTTTGGCAGTAACATATAAGCGCAAAACTATCTACAGCTGGATATGCAATGATGCCTGTACGTCAAACTTTATCAAAACCTGATATCCAACTTTCTTATTTAGAGTGGAACCAAGGTCAAGAACCTTTACTGCTGTTACATGGCTTAGGCGACCATGCTCTGGTGTGGTCTAGCTTAGGAGATTACTTGGCGGCAGACTACCATATAGTTGCGCCAGATATGCGCGGACATGGGCAAAGCAGTAAGCCAGAGATAGATTATAGCTTTGAGAGTGCGATCGCAGACCTTGAAGCACTCATGGATCATCTGGGATGGACTTTTGCCCATATTGTAAGTCACTCGTGGACAGGCAAATTAGCCGCTATCTGGGCAAGGCAAAATCCAAAGCGTTTACAGAGTATAATTCTCGTCGATCCGATTTTCATCTGGAAAATGCCCAGTCTTCTCAGGGTAACTTTCCCGATGTTATATCACTTCTTGCCTTTTCTCAAAAGTATGGGCCCTTTTGCCAGCCACCAAGAAGCCGAACAACAAGCACGGCAGTTAAAGCAATATCAAGGATGGACTTCCTTACAACAGCAAGTCTTCCAAGCAGGAATAGAACAAAAACCCGATGGGAGTTGGGGCAGCAAATTTACCATAACCGCCCGCGACGGAATTTTTGAGGCAGTAATGCAAGTGCCCGGTTTTACAATTCCCCTTGACACCCCTGCCCTATTCGTCCAACCAAAACAAGGACTAAACCGCCAAGATTGGCAAATCCAACCCTACAAAACCTATCTTCAAAACTTACGTATCTGCCAAGTTCCCGGCAATCATTGGCCGTTTTTGACACAACCAGAGGCATTTAACCAAACTGTGGCAGCTTTCTTGGCAGAACACAGATAAAAAATCTCATGATTATTGGACGGGATTATCATACGGCAACAGAAGAATTAATAGGAGCGATGTCTAGGGGGATTGGGCATTAGGCATGGGGCATGGGGCATGGCGCATTGGACATTGGGCATTGGGCATTGAGCATTGGTTATTTCCCCCATCTCCCCATCTCCCCATCTCCCTTATCTTCCTCATCTCCCCCATTCCCCATCACCCCTTATCCCCAGAGGGGGCCCACCTTCCCCACTCCCCACTCCCCAGTTAGTCATGAGCCTTTGTATCAATCCCGTTTGCTCTAAACCAAATCATCCGAATAATCATCAAAACCGCTTTTGTCAAAGTTGTGGTTCCCATCTAGAATTGTTAGGGCGTTATCGGGTGACGTGCCTGTTGAGTGACAAAACAGGGTTTAGTAAAGTTTATGAGGCATACGAACAAGATACCCCCAAAATCCTCAAGATACTCAAAGAGGATTTATCAGGCGACGCCAAAGCAGTAGAACTATTTCAGCAAGAAGTAACCGTATTGGGACAACTCAAGCATCCCGGCATTCCCAAAGAAGATAGTTACTTCCAGTATCAAACCCGAAATGGTGTTGCATTGCATTGCATTGCAATGGAAAAAATCGATGGCTACAACTTAGAACAGTGGCTACAGCAGCAAAATAGCCCCATATCTCAAGAACAAACCATAGACTGGTTAAGACAGTTGATAGAAATTTTGGATGTAGTGCATAGCAAACAGTACCTACATCGAGATATTAAGCCATCTAACATCATGATTAAATCCCCCCTTGAGAAGGGTTGGGGGAATCTAGTACTGATTGATTTTGGCACCGCCAGTGAAATTACTAAAACCTACCAAGACCAACTCAGCTACGGCGAAAAGATGACAGCACTTATGTCATCTGGCTACAGCGCCCCAGAACAAATGAATGGTCAAGCAGTACCGCAATCAGATTTCTTTGCTTTGGGACGCACCTTTGTCTTTTTGCTGACCGGATACCATCCTTTGGAGATGTATGATGTCCAGCACAATTTATTACACTGGCAAAATCATGCTATCCATATTTCACCCTTACTATTAAATTTAATTGATTGGCTAATAGCAACTGATATAGATAAACGTCCTGCCAATGCCCAGGAAATTTTGCATTCTCTAGAAGAAATCGAAACTCAATTAACAGACACTACTCCGATAAATAGTAATCTCCTAGAATTTTCTCAAATTGAACATTTACCTGTAGATATTAATAACGATTTATTACCTCCACATAAGCAACCGGACAAAGTGCCGCTATTAACATTTTTTGCAGTGCTGCTAGTGGTATTAGGATTACTTAGTATAGGAGCTTTAGCAACGCGAAAATCAGAGGTTTCTGGAATATCAAATTACACACAATATCCCGAAAAAAAAGGTAAGATTGATTATTTTTCTTATAAAGAAGGTAGAGATAGTCAGGGAAGAATAGCTGAGTTTAATATAGCGGTTTTATCCCGAGAATATAAATGGTTTTTAGGTAGTAGCTTTCAACTTAAATATAATGATCAGATTATTAGTGTTGACCTTTTAAAATTGAACTTAGAACAAGAAGATATAGAGAAGATAATGGAATCTCCCAGTGAGATTATTTCTCTAGGTATAGCTTCTTGTAAAGGTGATACATCAGTTCAAGAACGTGTGGCTTTAGAACGTTCCAAACAAATACAACTTTTAGTAAAAAAACTATTTATTAATACACCAAGGGTCAAAAATTATCGCTTATTAAATTTGGGTCAATTTCAGCGCCCTAATTGTGAGGTCAATAAGGATTTAACTGCATATCAGAGAAGTGTTATAATCATTGGTGTTAAAAGAGAATCACCAGGTGTAATTCTTGATGAGGCGCTACGGAATAGGTTAGAAAAGAAGCCTTTTGCTGATTTTAAATTAGAAGATTATTCTTTGGGGTCGGCGCAGAAGTTTAAGACAATACCGAGCAATTTATAAAATCTCTAGCAAAATTGTTCATGCTCCCATCCCAGAATAACGCTTCAAACCCATACGCCAAAGCAAGCGATTTGCACCCAAAAATACTAATATCCAACCCACCATTGACCAAAATCCCCGTCCTATATCCACAGGTAGCCCTACCAAAAGACTCGCGGGAAAATCAATCAAATAGGGAAAAGGCGTAAACATAACTATTTTCCGCACAGGTTCTGGAAAGACCTCTAAAGGTGCTATCAAACCAGATAAAAATAAATAAAATAACAACCAGAAATTTTCTAAAGCACTAGCCCGTTCTGTCCAAAAAGCAAACATGGCAAAGGTGTACTGAATCAAAAACCGCAAAGCAAAAGCTAGCCCCACCGCCAATGTAAACAGTAAAAATCTATCCCAACTTGGTATCCAAAAAGCTTGAGGATAGAGAATAAAAAATAATCCCACTAATAAAAAAGCAAACATTAAGCGGGCAAATCTTTCAGAAATATGGGATGCAACGTGATGCCATACTGGGTCGAGTGGTTGTAGTAACTTGGGCGAAAGCTTTCCTTCCACGACCTCTCTTTCAAAGTCCCAAATTACCCAAACAACTGTGAGTTGTCTAACAATGAAAACCGTGATGAAGTAACGGGCAAAAGCCACAGGTGATAGCCCAAACTGTCCTCCTTGTGCTGCCTGTATCCAGACACCCATGAGGATAATGGGTAAAGACCCAGCTAAAACCCATAAGATTAGTTCTGCCCGATACTCAACCATATAGGCGTAGTATACTGACAGCAAAGTTAGGGCTTTTCTGATTATCTGCTTCATTTATTCACTTCCCACTACAAAAATTGCTCACCTTCACCACTTTCTATACAACACCCGCCTGAAAAACTCGTCCAATTACTTCTTCTACAGGTGGTTCGGTGACAGTTAAATCAATTACTTCCAAATCCGCTAAAATCTGAGAGACGGTGCGGGTAAGCGCCTCTCGCGATACCATAAAACGCACTGCTCGCCCTTCTAAGAGTTTCACATCACCATAGGTCATGAGTTTTTCTATTGGTAGAGGTTGGGCTAACTCTATATACACTTCTCGGTAAGGAGCAAAACGTTCCAGCAGTCCTTCTAAGCTGCCGTCATACATCAAGCTTCCCTGGTGAATCAACAGTACTCGTTGACACAAAGCTGTGATGTCAGCCATGTAATGACTCGTTAACAGCACTGTAGCCTGATAAAGCTGATTGTACTCGCGCAAGAACTCGCGCACTGCTGCTTGAGCATTTACATCCAATCCTAGCGTCGGTTCATCTAAGAACAATACCTGGGGACGATGCAAAAGTGCTGCCAACAATTCTGCCTTCATCCGCTCACCCAAAGACAGCTTTCGCACTGGTTGGGTAAGCTTGCCTTCTAGGGAAAGCATCTCTGTTAATTCTCCCACTCGCCGCTGGAACTCTTTATCAGAGATATTGTATACAGCGGCATTAATTTTCAAAGAATCGAGTGCTGGTAAGTCCCAAATTAGCTGCTGTTTTTGCCCCATTACCAAGGTAATTTTTTGCAAAAATGCTTCTTTACGGTGAAAGGGAACTTGTCCAGCGACTCTGACTTTACCGCTAGAGGGATGAATCAGCCCTGTGAGCATTTTGAGTGTGGTGGTTTTACCAGCGCCATTTGGGCCTAAAAACCCCACTATTTCACCAGGGGCAATTTCAAAGGAAACATCCTGAACTGCTTTAATTGAGCGGTAGGTGCGGCGAAAAAAGTGAGTGATTGTACCTTTAATTCCCGGATTTTTAACTGCTACTGGATAAGATTTACTCAGATTTTCCGCAATGATAATTGACATATTTTTTATATTTAGAATCACAGATGCACACACAGGGAAGTCTGAGTGATGGAAGTCGCCACTCAGAACTTCGGTGGTAAACACACATAAACAATTGGTGTTTAGCGCTGTTTACAACAGGAGTCATTCAATTTTAGATTTTAGATTTTTCCTTCAATTCAAAATGACGCTCTCTACGAACGCGAACAGCGTGTCGCAGACAGACGCTCTTGCTAGCTTGCTTCTCTGTAAGAGTACGTGGACTCGCTAACGCTGCGCTAACAAAATCTAAAATGGTTTTACCGTAAACGTCCCGATCGCAATGTACTAATAATTAACCACAAACCCAATAAACTGGCGACTGCAAATAGGATGGTGCTTAAAAAAGATAGCTGAGTTGTCTGCGCTCTGGTAGAAATAATTGCCGCACCCATAATCAACGAACCCACTAAAATACTAAAAGATAGTCGGTTAGCGGCATCGTCCATAGTGCGCCGCACGCCATCTAAGCCCCGCAGTGAGAGATTCCACTGTAAGGTTTCTGAAGTAACTCGATCTAATAACAGTTCGATTTGGCGGGGAGATTGGAGAGACAGACTTTTCAGATCCAAGGCTGTTCTCAAGAGCGATCGCACCGGATTATCGCCCAGTAATTGCCGACGAAACAAGTCTGTAATTAATGGTTTGACTTCATCAAAAAAATTAAGCTCTGGGTTGAATGTCCGCGCCACACCCTCTAAATTTGCTAGAGTTTTGGCATACAAACCCATATTGCTAGGCAACCTAATTTTATTGTTGCGGGCAACTTGTAAAACTTCATAAATTATCTGACTGAAGTTGATTTGCGTTAGGCTGACGTTGTGATACTTTCGCAACATGCGATCGTAATCATTTTCCAACCGCGACAAAATTACTGGTTGAGCAGAATCTGATAGCTGCAAAGTTAATTGAGCGCACCTTTGAGCATCTAAATCAACGATCGCTAACAACATTTCTGTTAATATCTGCTGTGTACGGGGATCAAGTCTTCCCACCATGCCACAGTCTAATAGAGCGACACGGCCATCTTTGAGATAAAACAAGTTCCCTGGATGAGGATCAGCGTGAAAAAAGCCATCAATATATAGTTGTTGGAAAAATACCCGAAACAACAAAGTAGTTATTTCTTTACGCTTTACAGCAGGGTCTTTAACGTTGGGGTCACTATCCAAATCCGCCGCCAGGAACGGCACCCCATCCAGCCATTCCATCACTAGTAATTTTTCTGTGGTCAATTCCCAGTTAATTTCCGCAACCACTATTTGCGTGGGATCAAACCAGCGACTTTTAGATAAGTTACGCCGTAGCTGGTCTGTAAAACCCGCTTCCCGTGTAAAATCTAACTCGGCTTCTAGAGCTTTAGTGAATTCTTCAGCGGTAGATTTGATTTCATAGGTTTGCCCAAACTCAGTCCGCGCCACTAAATCGGCAATACCTTGAATTAAAGCAATATCTTGGGCAATAGTAATATCAATTCCCGGACGTTGCACTTTCAGAGCGACTTCTCGACCGTCTGCTAATGTAGCGCGATGTGTCTGGGCAATTGATCCGGCTGCTACTGGGATCGGGTTAACTGTGCTGAAGGTTTCTGCGAGTGGACGTTTTAATTCTTTACGGAGGATTATTTCTATCTCTGACCAAGGAACTGGCGGTACTTCGTCTTGTAGGGTTGATAGTTCCTCAATGTAGGCGGCGCTAAGTAAGTCGGGGCGGGTGGAAAGTAGTTGACCAAGTTTGACGTAAACTGGGCCCAAGTCTACCAAAATATTTTTTAAAACCGCAGGTGTAGGTAGCTGGGGTTCATCAGCTTTGCCACCAGTAAGTAACCTTCGCATATAGTCCCAGCCATTGCGAAGGAATACTTCAAGGATTTCTCGTTGACGGGGAACAGTTTGGGTGAGGAACATTTTTGAGAGTAGGGAGTGGGGAGTGGGGAATGGGGAATGGGGAGTGGGGAGTGGGGAGTGGGGAGTGGGGAATGGGGGAGATGAGGCAGGGGAGCAGGGAGCTGGGAGCAGAGGGGAAAGAGGTAATTTTTAATTCTCCCCCTTGCCCCCTGCGCCCTGCCCCTCTGCCTCTTGTGCCCAATGCCCCATGCCCAATGCTCAATGCTCAATACCCAATGCTTTGTTTTTCGACAGTCAAGTTATAATGGAAAAATAGACTTTTTCGCCTCTGCCAAGGGTTCTAACTTTTATAGCAGGTCAGTAAATCGGGAATCGCTTTGGAGAATTTTGAGGATCTGCTTGATTTCCTGAGTACGTTCTTTTTTAACAATGAGGGTGACATTGCGATCGCGCACAATCACCACATCCTCTAAACCAATAGTAACAACTACATCTTCTGGATTTGAGGCGTAAATAATCGCCCCTTGCGTATCTAAACCTACGTGAGTAGCGAGTTCCACGTTTGGAGTCTCCTCTGTCTTCAGTAAACGTTCGATCGCATTCCAATCTCCTAAATCATCCCAACCAAAATCAACTGGCAAAACGTATGCTAGAGTTGTCTTTTCCATTAGCGCATAGTCTATACTCTTCTTAGGCAACTGGGGATAGATATCAGGGCCATGTTGTTCTAAAGGTTCGATAATTTCTGGAGCATGGGTATGTAGTTCCTTGAGAACAACCCCTGCCCGAAAAACGAACATTCCACTATTCCAGCTAAAGCGTCCCGTAGATAAAAAAGTCTCTGCCGTTTCCCGGTTGGGCTTTTCAGTAAAGCGGTTGACGTGATAAGCTGGCAACTCATTAAAGCTACCTATTTTTTCACCTTGTTCAATGTAGCCGTAACCTGTTGATGGAAAAGTAGGCTTGATCCCCAGTGTAACGATCGCTGCTGTGCTTGCTGCCAGTTGCGTAGCCGCGCTTAATGTGTGTGCAAACGCCTTTTGGTCAGCAATCCAGTGGTCAGCAGGGAAAAAGCCAATAACAGCGTCTTCTCCATAGCGCTGTTTGATTTCTAAACTTGTCCAAGCAACGGCTGCGGCAGTGTCTCTTCCTTCCGACTCAATCAGTAAGTTTTCAACTGGTAGATCAGGTAATTGTTGTCGTACCCCTTCAGCTATCTGACTAGAAGTTATGACCCACAAGGAATCCCAACCGCCACCGAGTTCAATCAATCGATCGGCGGTTGCTTGTAATAGACTTCTAGAGCTACCATCAAGACTTAAAAATTGCTTGGGTCGGTCTTTGCGGCTTAGGGGCCAAAAACGTTCACCTTTACCACCAGCAAGGATTACGGGGAACAATAAAGTATTCATGTTGTCATACACGCTTACCGAAGAACATTACAAGTTTACAGTGAGCTTTTCCACTGGCAATATTTGTAGCTTGGATTAACATACTTTTAGGGAGTGGTTGAGTGGGGAAATAATTGTGATAAAACAAATCGAATGGTCGGAAAATCCGGTTACATCTCAACAAGTTGTAGAGTTTGAAAATGAAGTGCGATCGCCGCAACTTCAACGGACGGAAAATCAAGTAACGCCTGCACCAGTAGCCGACTCAGAGGAGGAGGAGGTCGAACTAAACCAGCCAGCGAATCCGAACCGTAGCGTCGTCGAATCTGTGGGCGCGTTTCCCAATCAGCTTTCTGAGAGACTGGGCTTAACCATGCCTCGATGGCTGTTATGGATTATGACGGTTGTCATTGGCATCATCTTATCTGGGCTGCTGGTGTCAACGTTAGCGCTGTGGACTCCTTTATGGAGCAATCTAGATCGAACAGATGAAGATTTAGGAACTGCTGCTAAAGACGAAGTAAAAATCCCATTACCAGGGGAGTTATGGAGCAAACTCTCCCAGTACCAGCTTTCACGACCGATGAATATTTTAATCATGGGGATTGAACCAGTCAGCGGTACCGTTGATGGTTCTCCAGAAAGCTTTGCAGGGAAAAGCGACTCCATGCTACTGGTACGACTTAACCCTAGTGAAAAATCTGTAAGGGTGCTTTCCATTCCCAGAGATACAATGATCGCCATCCCTGAAAAGGGAGAAAAGGGTTTAACTAAGGTATCTGATGCCAATGCTAAAGGCGGCCCAGTCTTGGCAGCACGGGTAGTTAGCCGTACCTTAAATAACGCCCCAATCGATCGTTACATCCGTATTTCTACCAGCGGTTTACGTCAGTTAGTCGATCAGTTAGGTGGAGTAGAGGTCTTTGTTCCTCAATCAATGGAATATAAAGACTCTAGCAGTCGCCTGTCGATTAATTTAGTCAGTGGCTGGCAAACCCTCAACGGCGAACAAGCAGAACAGTTTGCTCGATTCCGCGAACCAGGTTTGGGAGATTTGCCGAGAGTGCAGCGTCAGCAAGCACTAACAGCAGCCCTGCTGCAACGTTTAAATAGTCCTACCGTCTTACCCAGGTTGCCTCAATTAACTCGCCTAATGCGAAAATATTTTGATACCAACCTGAAGATGGAAGAAATGATGGCGTTGGTCAATTTCGGTCTTAACCTAGATCGAGATAATTTCCAAATGACCGTGTTGCCTGGTACATTTAGCCGTTTTAGCAAAGACCCTGATAGCTATTGGCTGAATATGACTGGACAACAGAGCCTGTTGAATGATTATGTTGGGGTAAATGTACCTGGTCTAAAACCAGATATGCGTCAGGTTCCTAACCTCAAAATTGCTATTCAAAATGCTTCAAATCAACCTCAGCTAACTGAAAAAGTTATTGCTTATCTCAAACAGAAAGGCTTTAATAATATTTACAAAGTGCCTGATTGGCCAGATACTCAACGTCAAACTCAGATTATTGTCCAAAAAGGCAACCGACGAGTTGGAGTTGATTTGCAAAAAGTCTTAGGCTTGGGTCAAATTGAGGTGTCTGCCATTGGTGATTTAGAATCCGATCTGACAATCCGCATTGGGAAAGATTGGAAATAGCTAAGAGTCATTAGTCATTAGTCATTAGTCATTGCTTAAATGACAAAGCGCAAAGTCTGAGCGGAGGTTTCCTCCGAGCCTCCTTCGGAGGAGCTACGCTAACAGAACTTTGTAAGAGAGGACTAATGACAAAGGACTACTGAAAAATAATAAAGTTATGAAAAAGATTTTACTGCGCTTTTTAGGTTTGATTGCGATTTTGCTACTAGCCTTTGGGTGGATAATACTTAATCCCAAACCGGCTTTTGCTCAGATAAACACAATCAATTACAACAATATAAATTTAGAAAATCGTGACTTTTCTCATGCTGATTTGGCAGGTGTGACTTTTGTCGCGGCGGAAATGCGAGGGGCGAATTTCCAAGGAGCGAATTTAACCAACGCAATTCTGACTAAAGGAGTTTTATTAAAGGCAAATTTGGAAGATGCGAACTTGAGCGGCGCTTTAGTCGATCGCGTCACTATGGATGGTGCTAACCTGAAAAATGCCATCTTTACTGAAGCAACTTTGACGAGCAGTCGCTTTTACGATGCTGATATCACTGGTGCTGATTTTACCGATGCTTTAATTGACCGCTACCAAGTGTCGTTGCTGTGTGAAAGAGCCGATGGCGCAAATCTGGTTACGGGTGTGTCAACGCGAGAGAGTTTGGGTTGTAGGTAAAGAATCTCCGCTTTGAGCATAAAGATAGAGACATTTTTGCGAAAAAATGGAAAATCAAACTTCTTTATTAAATTATGTATTATTAGTTACCAATTTACTTTTATTTTGGTTTTTGTCCAGAGGTAAAAATCTAAAAATTCATGAGCAAACACAAAATAAACTTAATTTCACTATTCAGCCCAAGTTACTTCGGTTTATTGGGTTTTTTATTGGACAAGTAGGGATAATTTTCTTATATGGTGTTTTTCTGATTATACCTGTCACCCAACTTGATTGTGATCGTGTTCCGCAAAATTTAAAAGCTTCAAGTATTGAGCAAAAGTCATCAACAATTATATGTCAACTGAGAGAATTTGATTTTTTTGGTCATCAAAAAAGCCAAAAACAAATTTCTGGATTAATTGGAAGTCGTTTAGAAAAAAAAACTGAGACTGATAAAGAGGGAAAAATTCTATATAGATACAGAGTTCAGTTATTAACTAATACAGAAAGTGTTCCGTTTACACGAATTGCTTACACTGATTATTTTTCTGAAACAGAGTTGATAATTTTAAAAATTCATAATTTCTTAGCACAACCTTTAGAACAAAGTTTAGTAGTTAAGCAAGATGATACCTCAAAAGGCTATGCCGCAATTGGCGGAACCCTATTTTGTTTTTTATTAGGTTTATTCATAATAGCTACAGGTTCATTTATCAACTGTAATTTTGATAAAGAATCAAATAGTTTCACTCTCAGCCGCTATAGATGGTTTGGAAAATTAGGAAAAGCAGTTTTTTTGTACTCGTTGAATGAAATTGTTGATATTAAAGTTGAAAGTTCTGATTCTAGCGAAGGTGGCTTTGTTTATCGAGTTACCTTAATGTTAGTATCTGGTGAAACCGTACCTTTGAGTGGGTGCTATAGTTCTGGGTTTGAAGAGAAACAAGAAATAGTTAAGACGATCAAAAGTTTTCTCGCTTCAAATTAACACCTCCCTCAATACCATCAGTTAAGTCCCACGAAAACCTAACCCCCTAACCCCCTTCCCGACGCGGGAAGGGGGAGAATTCAAAATCTCTCTCCTTCTAGGAGAGAGATTTAGAGAGAGGTTTTCCAGATACCGTGAAAAGTTAGGTACGCCACTACCCATATATTTGTACCAGGTATTTCGTGAAATAGTATTGTTAAAATTGTCAAAAATCAGTCGCCTCTAATTACCGCTGGGAATTTCAATCAAAAATTCTGTTCCTTCCCCTGGTTTGGAGGAACATTTAATTTGACCATGATGTTTTTCAACCACTATTTGATAGCTGATAGACAATCCTAAGCCTGTACCTTTACCAGGTGCTTTGGTGGTGAAGAAGGGGTCAAATATGTGCGATCGCACTTCTTCGGGAATCCCCAGACCATTATCAGCTATTCTGATTACAATCTGGTTATGAACGGCTTGCGTATTAATCCAGATAGTCAAAGGTATTCTCGGACACGTTTGCAATAATTTCAAATATCTTTGCTGTATAGTTTTAAACTTTTCCTCTAATGCATCAATACTGTTACTCAAAAGATTCATAAAAACTTGATTTAATTGCGCGGGATAGCATTCGAGCAAAGGTAAATTATCATATTGTTTAATAATCTCAATAGCTGGGCGATCGTTATTATTTTTGAGGCGATGCCCTAAAATTAGCAAAGTACTATCCAACCCTTCATGAATATCTACTGGCTTTAATTCAGCTTCATCTGTACGAGAAAAGTTTCGCAGTGATAACACAATCTCACAAATTCGCTCTGTCCCTACTTTCATTGACTCAAGGGTTTTGGGCAAATCTTCGATGAGAAAGTCCAAATCAGCCTTGTCAATTTGCTCTTGGACAGTTGGCAATAGGGAGGAGTTTTGCCGATAAAGTTTCACTACATTTAGCAGTTCTTGAGCATATTCATTTAAATGGATGAGATTGCCAAAAATAAAACTGACAGGATTGTTGATTTCATGAGCGACTCCAGCAAGTAGTTGTCCTAAACCTGCCATTTTTTCACCCTGAATTAACCGAGTCTGAGTTTGTTTTAATTCTTGCAGGGCTTGAGTCAGTTCTGAGGTTTGACGTTTAGTTTGTTCGAGTAATTCCGCTTGCTGAATCGCAATTCCCAATTGCACCCCGACTTGAGCCAGTAAATTAATTTCTTCATTTTTCCAATAACGCGGTTGCGAATTTTGATAAGCAACCAATAATCCCCATAATTTTTCACCTTCCCGAATCGGAACAAAGGTTTCGTTACGCGGAAGTTCGTTATCGTCGTCTGTGTCCTCAAAAGTTTCTATAATCATTGGTTGGGTATGTGCAACAGGTTTCCATCCATCTTTAAAGGAATCTGCCACAAATTTACCACTCCAATCCGGGTTGAAGCGGTAAATTGCAATTCGTTCGACTTCGAGCAACTCTCGCACAGCTTGAGTAGTGGTTCTAAAAATAGTTTTAATATCGAGTGACTGGCGGATTTTATCAATGGTTGCAGCCAGCAATTCTTGCCGTTCCATTGATTTCTCGCGTTCGGTGGCTTCTGCTAACTGGACAACCTGCATTTGAACTTGCTTTAAATAAGTATCCTGTTTTAATGCGACTCCCAATTGCTGGGCTATTTGACTGACAAATTCAATTTCAGAGGGTTGCCAGTCACGAGGAGCGGTGCATTGGTGAATACACAGCAATCCCCAAAGTTCACCTTTTTTCAATAGAGGTGCGACCATATTTGCCCGCACTTGAAATTTTTCTAGGATTTGGACATAGCAACCGGGAAACTTTTCTTGATAAATGTCAGCGATCGCATTTACTCGACCTTGTGTGTAAAGGGGTACAAAGTTTTCACTGAAGCAATAATCATAAACTTTTTCTGCTATTACCGAGTTACATTCAGGTACAACATCCTCAGAAATAAATTCTCCTTCCCAATTTTTTTGCGGGTCAAAACGAAAGACTGCCACTCGGTCTGCTTGCAGCATTTGCCGCGCCTCGGTGACAGTAGTTTGGAAAATTGTATCTAAATCTAAAGACTCCCGAATTCGAGTAATCACGCTAGTTAATGTCTTTTGTTGCTCTGCTTGGTACTGGGCGTATGCCAGCAACTTATGGTGTCGCACTGCCACCCCAATTTGTGTACCGATTTTGGTCAATGATTCGACTTCATAAGATTGCCACTCTCTGGGTGAGGCATTTTGGTAGGCAGCGATGATTCCCCAAAGTTGATCTCCTTGGAGAATAGGGGCAGTTGCAAAGGCTTTTGCCTGGAATTGCTCCAACAGGGTTACATGGCAGTCTGTTAATCCGGCTTGATAAATGTCATTGACTGTAAATGTCTGGTTGTTAACGTAACGTCCGCCTTGCGTCTGTTGTAAATAAGTATCAGCGATTGTAGGCTGAACACCAACTAAGGGAGTCCAGCCTTGAGTAAATGATTCAGCAACAAAGTTACCACTCCAATCGGTATTGAAGCTAAAGATGGCAACTCGGTCAGCTTGCAGCAGCTTACGTATTTCTTGAGTTGTGGTTTTAAAGATAGTTTCAATATCAAGGGGTGAGCGAATTTCATCAACAATTTTAGCTATTACTTGGTCGCGCTGAACTGCTTGAGCTAATTTTACAGCTTGCAATTGGACTTCATGGAGATGCTTTGCTTGTTGAATCGCAACAACAAGATGGTCAGCAATTTGACGAATAAACTCAATTTCTGATTCTTTCCAGTCACGAGCCTGACTGCACTGATGAATGCAAAGCAATCCCCACAGTTCTTTCTTCCGCGCTAGAGGGACAACAAGATTAGCCTGTACCTGAAATTTACTCAAAATTGCCAGATGACAATCACTCAGTCCCGCCTTGTAAATATCTGCTACTGCTTGCACTTGACCTTGTTGATAACTAGCAAATTGTTCTCCAAAGCAGTGGTCGTCAACTTTTACTGCCATTGCTGAGTCCCAGCCAAGTGCAACATCTTCAGAAACAAATTCTCCCTCCCAGTTTTGTTCCCGATCGAACTGGAAGACTGCTACTCGGTCGGCATTTAGCAACTGACGCACTTGTGTAACAGTCGTTTGAAAAATTGTTTCTAAGTCAAGAGACTCCCGAATTCGGACAATTACACTCGCCAAAGCCTTTTGTTGCTCTAGTTGCTCTTGAAGTTGAGCGCTTGATAAGAGAAGTTGATTTTCCGTGAAATTTGAATTGGGTTCCATTGCTCTGGATTATATCGTTTTTATATAAGGGTTCCTCACACCAAACTTCATCGGCTTAAAGGGTGTCAAAAGTATGACAAACTCCAAATTTGTATAGTGTGCAACTATTTACCAGAGAAGATGGTTATTGTTATAGTTCCCCTTTCTTGATCTATCCTCGTAATGAGTTAAAAAATAATTTTGGCTTGTACATAAGAAAGGAGATGACTAAGTTAGTGTGGCTGGGATAAATCAGAAAAGCGATCTGACCCCCTTTGAATCGTTATCTAACTAACTTGCAATTCGCTGTATCATAGCGATCGCAGGAATTTAATTCTGGGCGTAGGCATTTAAAATTACTAATTTGTCAAAATTTACCTGACAGACTACAGGATTTCAGGTTAAATGTTTTAAAGTATGCACTCTGCAAGAGTTGTCGGGTATTATTCGTGACACAACAAGACCAAAAACCCTCTCGTTCTTTCGCTGGAATTGCTGGCATTGTTGCCGCAGCCACATTAATTAGTAAAATCTTCGGTTTAGTGCGGCAGCAAGCGATCGCTGCCGCATTTGGTGTTGGTGCTGCTGCCACTGCCTATAGTTATGCCTATATTATCCCTGGCTTTCTATTGATCTTACTGGGTGGTGTAAATGGGCCATTACACAGTGCGATCGTCAGCGTTTTAGCCAAGCGGCGGCGAGAAGAAGCGGCTCCCCTAGTGGAAACCGTGACAACGCTGGTGGCTGGAGTGCTGTTGTTGGTGACAGTTGCTCAAGTTTTATTTGCGGATGCGATCATTGATTTAGTCGGTCATGGTTTGGAAGAGACAACCAGAGCGATCGCCATTCAACAACTCCGCATTATGGCACCGATGGCTTTATTTGCCGGTTTAATTGGCATAGGCTTCGGTACTCTCAATACAGCCAATCAATATTGGTTACTCTCCATTAGCCCTTTATTATCCAGTATTACCGTTGTTGGCGGTCTTGCTATCTTGGCGATGCAACTGGGCAAGGATATTATTAAACCGGAATACGCTTTAATCGGGGGAATGGTGTTAGCTTGGGGAACCTTGGCAGGAGCAATTCTCCAATGGTTAGTGCAGCTAATTGTCCAGTGGCGGTTAGGATTGGGTACATTACGTCTGCGGTTTGAGTTTAAATCCCCAGGCGTTCAAGAAGTAATTAAAATCATGACTCCGGCAACAGTTTCCTCTGGAATGATGCCAATTAATGTTGCCACTGACCTTTATTTTGCTAGTCCTATCCCTGGTGCTGCGGCGGGATTTAACTATGCCAATCTATTAGTACAAACTCCCTTGGGGATTATTTCTAATATCATTTTACTGCCTCTATTACCGATATTTGCCAAACTTGCCGGCCCCGAAAATTGGCCAGAGTTAAAATCACGCATTCGCCAAGGACTCCTACTCACTGCCTTCACCATGCTACCGTTAGGGGCGCTGATGGTGGCGCTATCTGTACCCATTGTACAGGTGGTATATGAGCGCGGTGCTTTCAAGCCAGAAGCCACACAGCTAGTTTCATCCTTGCTAGTGGCTTATGGAATTGGGATGTTTGTCTATTTGGGGCGTGATGTTTTGGTGCGGGTATTTTATGCCTTGGGGGATGGACAGACACCTTTTCGCATCAGTATTTTTAACATTTTGCTCAACATCTTATTAGATTGGTTTTTCGTTAAACCTTTTGGCGCTCCCGGTTTGGTGTTAGCAACGGTGGGTGTAAATTGTAGCTCAATGTTAATGCTGTTATGGTTGCTCGATCGCAAACTCAATGGTTTACCTTGGCGCGAGTGGAGTTTGCCGATTCTGGGTTTGGCTGCTGGTAGCGTGTTAGGTGGTGTTGCTAGCTATGGGACATTGGTTGGTTCTCAGCACTTGTTAGGTAAAACAGGTTTACTGATTTTGGTGTTGCAGTTATGTGTATCTGGCTTCGTAGGGATTGCGGTGTTTGCTGCGATCGCTTCATGGCTGAAAATACCAGAGGTGAATATATTTATATCTCGTCTACGTCAGCGTTTTTTGAAGAAATAACTGTTACACCCAAGTGGGTGAGAAATAATTCAGCCACTTGGGTGAACCAGGTGTGCGAGGTTACATTTTGTAAAAAAAGAGATTCTAGTACTAGAGAACATTGATTTTACCTAACTCTAGTGAGAATAATTCTATGAAACTTACAAAATTAGCTGCCTCTGCACTTGCTATTGCTTCTATCGTCCTTTCAGCTGGGATTGCATCTGCTCAAACAGCAGGTACTAACGGTAACTACATCGGTGCTGGTGTTGCGGTTGGTGCAACCAGTGGCGGACAAGGAAACGATGAAGCACAAATTGGTGGTAATATTCAAGGACGATACGCCGTTCCCAAAACACCTGTTTCACTGCGGGGTTCTGTGCTGTATGGTGGTGATGCTGCTGCAATTATGCCCTTAGTCACTTATGATGCACCCATCGCCAAAAATACTAACGTTTACTTCGGTGGTGGTTATTCCTTTGTAACTGACGAAGGTCAAAAAACCCCATTGGGCAATCAGAATTCACCTGTAGTCACCCTTGGTATTGAATCAGAAGTTAGCAAAAATGTCATTGCCTACGGCGATACTAAATGGGGGATTGACGCTTACAGAAATAGTGATGCTGATGCCGTCAGCTTCCAAGCCGGATTAGGCTATCGCTTCTAGTGATTACGAGCTAGAAAACGGCTTATTCGGAAGCTAAAGTAATGATGTTTACCGGCCGTAATAATAATTCATTCTGTCATACCTGAGTATTCATATTCAGGTATGAATCATTTTTTTTGATGATTTTGATAAAAAATGATATTGGCTAGTATTGATACTTTCTCTTAAAGTGAAATGAGTAATCGGGAATATACGTATAAGATATTACTCATGAAAAAAATTAATCCCATTCCAAAAATAGTTGGTGAAACAACTGAGGTGGAATCTTGGCTGATTCGTGCGGGGCTAAGATTTTCCGACTTAGGTGACGATGCTGCCAGTATCGCAATCCGTAAGCAATGGCGAGAGTACCAAGCCGCAGTTCACAGATGCTGTGTAACCCTACACCAACCACCATCACGCGTTCAACTAAGCGGTGACTATGCCAGCTTGAGAATACCTGATGGTGCATCAACCAATTGTGAGATCGATCGGCTGTCAAATCGTCCCCAGCCCTTAGACTAATTATCCTGTTGCACGCCGTTCACTACTGGCTTAACTTCCGAAAATGGATCGGTGCCGCCACCCCAGTTAAAATCACTAATTCTGATGCTGAAGCCGCCTAGCTCCAGCACCGGATTGTAACGCAAGATGATGCCATAGGTGCGACGGCTATATTCCAAAATGTAGTCGGTGCTAGTTTCTTTACCAGTATCCAAGTTAACAGATGTTTGAAAGCCTAAGCGAAAAGGCCCGTAAATTTGCTGTGATATTCCAGCCGTCAAAACTTTGTTGTCAACGGAGCGATCGAACAAAAAGGGTGATAATCCGTTATTTAAGCCTTGAGAGAAACTGATATTAAAGGCGGTATAGTCTAAAAAAGGTCGAGAAAAATGACCAATTTGCCCTTGTAAGCCAATTGTACCAGTTAAGGTACTTTGGTTATCCCCATTGCTGTAATAACTGGTAGTGCCTGTAAGACCTGCGATCGCTTGCAAGTAAGGAACTACAGGGTTAGCCGTGTATCGTAATCCCTCAGTGGCAGTAGGTGGTAATGGTTTTCCCTGCCATAGCAACACCCCAGTATTTAGGGCAACGCTACCTTGTAAACGACCTAGTGAGATGCGATCGTTTTCCCGCACTGGTTCTAGCAAGTCTTGGCGATCGGTATTGGCATCAATATATTGGGCACTTCCCTGGTAGCTGAGGTTGATGCCACTTTTTCCTAAAGGAATCACCGGAGAGGTAATAATGCCACCAAAACTGCTCTGGACAGTTTGAAAACCCAGAGTACCGTTGTAGAGGCGATCGCGGTAGTTATATTGCACATTCAATGTGTGGGGAAGGGAAGTCCCTAATGTCTGGCGTACTCCCAAATTCACCCGCAAATTGTCTTCGACATTGTTCAAGTTAAAACTAGTTAACTCCCCAGTTCCCTGAACTATCGTCCGTGGACTCAAAACAGAATTTATCTTGCTCTTCACAGCAAACAGTGCGCCTAAGTCGCCCGTGCCTTCTTGCACACCTCTCTGTACTAATAACTGGGGCGTGATTGTCCAGCGTGTCTGCTCTGTATCGATTACTGGAAAGCCACGCTCAATATATAAACCACCCCGCTTATCTCCATCATAGCCGGGGGATACTATTGCAGGTGTAACGTCCCGCTCCCGGCGGTCAATAGTACGCTCATTCAACGGAATTGGTAAGGAGATTCTTTGATCCAATACCAAACGCTGCTTCTGTGTCCTGATGCGGTCTACCAAGGGTGATTCTCGCGTCAAAGTTACTTTATCTGCGCGTAATTCTAGTTCTGGGGGCGAAAAAGGATCGTTGGTGATGCGGACATCTCTCGCTTGCCAGCCTTGCGGGTAGAAGTCAATATGTTCAGCTTCAAACCTGAGTCGATTGACTACACCCCCTGTTTTCGATACTGGGATGTTGCTAGCATCTGCTTGACCACCAAATCCCAGATCAATTCCTCCAGGGCTGCTCACACCGGAAACGGGCTGATTAGCTCTAATGCGATCGCTTGGCGGACGTTTTGGGACTCCACCAGCACTTACATCGGTGGGTAAAAAAGCAAAATCGGTTTGTGTTGAAGGTACGTAAATTTCTCCTCTACCATTTTCCAGTTCCCCACTATCTTGAACAAAGTTATAGGTAAAGCGTTGTCCACGCAATATCTGATCGCCCCGTGTTAAAGTTACGTTGCCTTCCCCCGCAGCGATCAAGTTATCCAAATTGACTTGCAAGCGATCGGCATCCACCACCGCCCCATCAAATCGCACAACTACATTACCTACAGCTGTAATAATTCGCTGTTGCTCGTCATATTCTTGCCGATCTGAAGTGACTTCTACAATTCTCGGCCCGGCTGGCGGTGTGGTAGCTGGCGCAGTTGTAGCAGATGGTTGAGCTTGCGGCTGATTAGTGGGCGTTGTTACTTGAGCTTGTTGCTGGACTTGGGACTTAAATTCTACAGTGATGGGCGTTGAGAGTTTGTTTGTCGGGTTACGAGACTTGAATGTTATAAAATTTTGTACTGATTGAGAACTCGGTGCCAGATCGGCAGCAGATACAGAGATATTGTCTTTTTTTAGAGACTGTTGTGCAGTAATATCACGTTGCTGTTTTTGTTGGGTTAACTTCTCAGCTAAAATTTCCGCCTTGGATTTGCCTAACTTGTTGCTGTTTGTGACAGTTGGGGCAATTGGAAGAGGGCGCGGGGATTGGGCGACAAGGGGACTTGGAGAAACTCTATAGCTAAAGCTAGAAGAGTCCAAAAAGGTTTGTTTTTCTCCATCATTAGAGTTTGGATGTAGCGATCGCTCACCGACATGAGGAGAAGGTTCACCTTTTGCGTCTCGGTCGGAAGCCTCGAGTGCAACTTTTCTTTGCAACACAGCGGCTTCTCTTTGCATCTCCCGTTTATGCAGCGCCGACATGAGGAGAAGTTCCGAGCGGCGGCGTTCGACGCTCGGATTTGTCTTTGTGTCTTCTTGATTTTGGCGATTAGAGGTTGTAACCTCCAGTATGGGATAACCAGCGACCAGCGGCTGCCCCAAAAGCCCAGCAGTTGCAGAATCCCTGAGTGGGGAACTTTCTGGTGGGAAGGTTTCTGGTGAATGAGGTACAGAGGACGTTTCCGCAACTACCAAGTCATCTGGAGTTGAGTTGATCGGAGTTGACAATAAAGGATCGCGCTTGGTGTTACCCGCAATTGCCAACTGAGCCAAAACCTTTGGCTGCTTGGATTTATCTGTTTTTTCGTGTATTCCAGTATCTACACCTGAAAGAAACTTTGTATGACTAGCAGATGAGGCGGGATTTACAGGTTGTAAAGATTCAACAATAGGAGGCGGATCGGGTGGCAGAACTGGATGAAGCATAAGTGAGCAAAATCGGGCTAACAAACAGCCAAATAACAAAGGGAAGGATAAACATACATTTTGCCTTCCGACTGTCGCCTTCTGCTACCTACAGCAAGCTACTTGGAGGAAGAAACTTACTAAATTTTCGCTTAGTAAGTTTCTGTGGCGTTTAGTATTTTCCGCCTTCCAAAGTCGCGGATGATTTATCGCCCTTTTACTCTAAGTCCCGACGGCCGGGGTTACGAGCTGGATCGTTCGACAAAAATCCGAAGATGAAGATAGTTACGAAGAAGGCAACAACAATATAAACAGCGATTTTTAAAGTCAGCATAGAAATATCTCCAACGGGTAAAACAAAGAGAGCTTTTCTTTCAGTATCTGCCATGCAGAAAAGATAGCTACTTTATATTACCCAAATCTCGTCCCTTTTTTAGAGGACTCTGGGGACTAAGGACTGGCAGTGCCGATCCTACGGTTATTGAGAATGGTGCAAGATGTCAGTTGTCTGACTTTAGATGCCCTTAAAAAATAACTCAGAGACTGTTTACTCTTGTGACGCTGACTCACCGCAAAGGTTTCCCAAAAAAGGCAGCAGGTTACAGGGGATAGTTACTATTCCCCATACCCCATACCCCATACCCTATTTCTCAGCTTGAAGCTTTGCTATATCTTTGCCAATTCGGTTTTTGATTACTCGTGCAGGTATGCCGACAGCAACGGAAAAAGGAGGAATATCTCTATTGACAACAGCTCCGGCACCAATAACACTGCCTTTGCCGATAGTAACGCCATCTAATACTGTTACTCCATGTCCTAGCCAACAATCATCCTCAATCACAATTCCCTTGCGAGTAACACCTTGGTATTTAATCAGCTTCATCGGATCAGCAAAATTATGATTATTGGCATATATCCCTGAGTGGGCAGCAATCAAGCAGTGTTTACCAATTTTAATGTCTCCTGGCCCCTCAATACACACGTTGGGAGCAATAAAGGTGTCTTCATCAATATGTATATACGTATTTTCCAAAGACCCTATATCAACGTTACGCTCAATAGCGACTCTATCTCCTAGATGAATTTTATTATTTTTGTGTCCTCTCGCATTCAGCCGCACACCGTTGAAAATATAGACTCCTGTGCCGATCTCAATACAAGAAGTACCGTTAAATTCAACACCATTTTGAATATAGACTGGGCTGCCTATCTGAGCAAAAATACTACGGTATCCCAAATTACGCAACTTTGGGCCGAGAAGAAGTGTCGGAATATCTCCTAACACTGTAGTCACTAAAAGTTCTTGCACGCGCTGCAATTGGGAAAAATATTGCTCGTTCTGCATGGCTACATATCTCTTCAATCAATTGTTGTTGACAGTGTTGAAAGTTGTTTTGGCTGTATCCTAATCTTCTGCCAATACCAATAAGCTCTGTGTGTGTTAATACATGAGCTAAGGCAGCAGGATCACCAAAATTTCCCCAGATTTTTAGATGGTTTTTCAAATGTTGAAAAACTAGAGTCTGGCTTTGACTATGTGAGCGATTCTTGAGGTTAGATGTGTAGAATTACTCAAGTAATATGCACAATTGCGTTAATTCGCTAGAAGCTTTCGTACTATATGTACGTAAAACTTTGGCTTCTTTTTCACAAAATCAATTAACAAAACAATTTCAGTGCATTGCAAGGTCAAAACTCAGACTGTTAAATTGTCTGATGAGAAAATTTGCTGGTTTAGATCGGCTACTGTTTTGGTGATCCGGCAAATTGGAAAAGCTTGCTACCGCTAACAACACTCCTAAAGCAACTAGGGATAGTGTTGTTTGTCTTGAGGCTATTTTCTCTCAAGCGGTTTTAGTCTTTTGAAACAACTCAGTTTCACAAGCTATTTGACAACAAAAAATACATTTAACTAGACTATATTCAAAGTTTAGATAAAATTTCTGCCTAGGATGACAATGTAATTATTGTTGGATTTTTCTGGGTATTTTTGCCCAAATAAAATCCAATTAGGGTGGATTATCTCCCACATCAGCCATCACATTGAAGTTAACCATCGGTGCAAACAAGTAAGCGCTTCCCCGACTGCTATGACGGCTTTCTTGCAACGAATTTCTAGAGTATGCTGCTCCAATCATGTTGCACACGGATGATTTACAGACTAACCAATTCACGTTTGTAATTACATGAATGGCTTTTAATAACAATTGTTTTTAACGATAACACATTTTATTTTTAGTGGAACACTCTGATTAAAGAAGTTGATTTCCAGGTTGCTTGTTGATGAGAATGGTGGAAATAAGTTAACTTTTTTACTGGAGCGATCGCTACTCAAAAATAATTTTATACACTTAGATGAAATTAATTCCGTATTCGTGTAGCCTCTGTCTGCGACACGCTGTTCGCGAACGTAGAGAAGGGCACAAAGAAAGAAGAAGTTAAAAAGGTTTGGCGCAGCCTCACAAAGAAATGGTATTATGATAGTCTCTTCGTTAAAAAGCCAAAGAGCTACAAATATTCCTCTTCCCTATTATTTGGATCTAAAAATTTGTAAATCACCCATTCGGGTGAGCCAAGCGGGTGATGCGTGCTTGGTACTACTCGTTATAAATTTTATTAAAAGAAAGCTAAAACCTAACTTAGTTTCTAGGAGAAGTTCACAAAACAATATCACATTGCCCAAATTGAGGTATCGGTTTTAACTCACACACTTGGTTCAAATTATGGCTTTAATTAAAGAAATTGTACAAGAAGCTCTAAATACTGGCTATCTGAGTGTTGTAGCCGAAGATCAACTGCGATCGCAGCTTCAAAGTAATTATGACTCAGAAGACCTAGATGCCTGGATTATTTTACAGCGAGCTATTGCAGCAGGTGGTGTCAAACAAGAGTCACGCCGAAAAAAAGCTTCCCCCTCTCCTAAAGCCAAGGACACTTCATCAAGTATCAAACTTGCTTATCAAATGGCAGCAGAGATTGCTTATGCAGCAGCTGTAGCTCTGACAATGACAAAAAATACTAAAGATCAGCCTTCACTAGGTGCATAAGATAACACATCGTAAGTTATTTTCCTGATTTAGTGCTAATATTTCATACCAAGTAGTTAGAGTCGGCGTAGCCCGCCGCAGGCATCGCTTTTCCTGGTTAACTGCTTGGTACGGTTTTCATCCGATTATTTATGCGGTTCCCCTTCTGCCTGCTACCTTCTGACACTGCAACTTTCCCAGCGCCATTTTATTAAAAAATAATTAAAAATTTAACTTTCCTAGACACAGCTATGGGGAATTTTCACCTTCAGCCATGACTCTAGAATTGATCCCCGGAAGCAATACTAAAATAAATATAAATTATTTATTCCAAACTAGATTTTTTTAAGTGATGCAGTGCCAGTAAATGATTAAATCTTAATATACCAAGTACATGACTCAGAGTCAGGCATAGAATTAGAAACACCTTGGTGTAAACTTTAGCAACCAGGTTAAAGAGAATTCTCAATGCTTAACAAAGTCATCGCTTTTTCACAAACTAGAGTATAAAGAATTGGCAACATTGGTAAAGAGAGTAAACAATAACCATAGCTAAACTTGGAGTTTTGCCAACCTATGCAGCCAATTCGCACATTTAATGTATCTCCTTCACTACCGCCGCGACTCGAACCACTGCGGCGGCTAGCATATAACTTGCACTGGGATTGGAACGTTGATACTAAAGATTTATTTCGTCGATTAGACTCTGACCTGTGGGAGTCTAGCCATCATAACCCGGTGTTAATGCTGGGTACTATCTCTCAATCGCGGCTTTTGGAAGTTGTCGAAGATGAAGGCTTTCTCGCGCAAATGGATCGAGCTGACCGTCAGTTAGAAGATTATTTGCAAGAGCGGACTTGGTATCAAAAACAACGGGAAGATAAACCAAAGGAATGCTACGCCTATTTTTCGGCGGAATTTGGACTTGTAGATTGTTTGCCCGTCTATTCTGGCGGCTTGGGCGTTCTGGCGGGGGATCACCTCAAATCTGCCAGTGACTTGGGGCTACCGCTTGTAGGTGTAGGTTTACTGTATCAGCAAGGCTACTTTGCCCAGTATTTGAATGCTGATGGCTGGCAGCAGGAACGCTACCTGATGAACGATTTCTACAATATGCCCTTGCATCTAGAGCGCAATGCTGATGGTTCAGAACTGCGGATTGCGGTAGATTATCCAGGACGCAAGGTATATGCCAGAGTTTGGCGCGTACAGGTAGGAACAGTACCTCTATACCTGCTGGACACCAACATTGAACCCAACATTACTTACGACCACGACATCACAGACCAGCTGTATGGTGGCGACATTGATATGCGTATCCACCAGGAAATCATGCTGGGGATCGGTGGTGTGCAAATGCTCAAAGCTTTAGGGCTGAAAGTCACCGCCTACCACATGAATGAAGGTCATGCCGCCTTTTCTGCCTTAGAACGCATCCGCTTGCTGATTCAGGAAAAAGGACTGAATTATGCCCAAGCTAGACAGGTGGTAGCTTCCAGCAATATCTTTACCACCCACACGCCAGTACCAGCGGGAATTGACTTGTTCGCTCCCGACAAAATGTTGTACTACCTGGGGTACTATGCAGAGATATTTGGGTTGCCCAAAGAGCAATTTTTAGGACTGGGGCGCGAGAATACTGGCGATTTATCTGGGCCTTTCAGTATGGCGGTGCTGGCGCTGAAGATGGCAACATTTTCTAACGGTGTGGCACAACTGCATGGTGTAGTGTCACGGCAAATGTTCCAAGGCTTGTGGAAGAACCTGCCAGTAGAGGAAGTGCCGATCGCCGCAATTACCAACGGTGTCCATGCTCGGAGTTGTGTGGCGAAATCAACTCAAGAATTGTACGATCGCTACCTGGGCCCAAATTGGTCATCAGCACCACCAGATAGCCCATTGTGGGAGCGGATGGACGCTATACCCGATGAGGAGTTGTGGCGGAATCACGAACGCTGTCGCTTAGATATGGTTTTGTATGTGCGAGAGCATTTAGTTAAGCACTTGCGCGATCGCGGCGCTTCGGCTTCAGAAATTGTCCAAGCCCAAGAAGTTTTAGATCCTTACGCTTTCACCATTGGCTTTGCCCGTCGCTTTGCCACCTACAAACGCGCTACCCTCTGGATGCGTGATTTGGATCGGATTAAGCGGCTTCTGCTGGCTAACAAAGACCGGAAAGTGCAATTTGTAATCGCTGGTAAGGCACATCCCAAGGATATCCCAGGTAAAGAACTGATCCGCGATATCAATCACTTTATCCGCGAACAACATTTAGAAAAACAGGTAGTGTTTGTTCCCAATTACGACATTCACATCTCCCGGTTGATGGTTGCGGGTTGCGATATCTGGTTAAATACACCGCGTCGTCCACGGGAAGCTTCTGGTACTAGTGGCATGAAAGCGGCAATGAATGGATTGCCAAATTTAAGTGTACTAGATGGCTGGTGGGATGAAGCTGATTACGTCCGCACGGGCTGGGCGATTGGACATGGAGAAAATTACGATGATCCCAACTACCAAGATGAAGTAGAAGCAAATGCTCTCTACGAGTTGTTAGAGAAGGAAGTTGTACCGTTATTTTATGAACATCGGGATACTGATGGTTTGCCCCGTCCGTGGGTTGCCAAAATGAAGGATGCAATTCGGTTGAATTGTCCCTTCTTTAATACAGCGCGGATGGTAGGAGAATATGCTGGGCGGGCTTATTTCCCGGCCAGCGATCGCTATCATACCCTGACTGTTGATAACTATGCCCCAGCTAAAGAACTAGCTGCTTGGAAAGAAAAACTGGGCGAACACTGGTTCGACATCAAAATTAAAGATATTGACGTATCGGCAGCTTCAGACGACATTGAGGTTAACCAAACCGTTGCTGTCAAAGCCAAGGTTGACTTGGCAACTTTGACGAATGATGATGTGCAGGTGGAGCTATATCAAGGTGCGATCGATGCCAATGGTGAGATTGTCAACGCTGTGCCAGTGGTGATGCATTACCAAGGGGAAGATGCACAGCAATTGAGTATTTACACAGGTAATATCACCTATACTGCTTCTGGTTTGCAAGGCTTGTCTTTGCGTGTATTGCCGAAAAATCAAAATCTGGCTAATCCTTATGAACCAAGGTTGATTGCTTGGGCAGAATAAGAGTAGTGAGTAGTTATTGAATACTTAAGAATAGGCGTTGCTGATTTAAGTTTAGCAACGCCTTTTATGTTACAACTTTTCAGGTAGATAATTAATATCTAGTAGCTGTTCTAAGGTATAAGTACAATATTGAGGTAAGTTATCTAGCTTGCCCTGGGTTTTCTCAATTACATACCCTAAAGCATCATCATAAATTGATGCTAATTCATTTTCTAAATATTGATATAAATTCGTTGTCAAATTACGTTTTAATTGATTCCTAAAACTTCTAATTTCTGCTTTCCAATGTCCAGAATTATATTGAGATTCTTCTGTCCAATATTGCAGCAATAAAAGATGTCTAATAATTTGTTCTAATAAACTAGCAACCTTGGCTTTGTCTCTACGACCCAAATTTTCTAGCTCATCGATTAAATTTTCTAAATCTAATTCTTCTAAATGGTTAGCTTTTAATAGCTTGATTGTTTCCTCTAACCAGAGATGATCATCAATTTCATAAAGCTCTTTTAAACTCAAGTTAGAACTAACTCCTTGCATAAAACTTCCTCGACTTAAATCTTAGGATATTACAATTTTAGGCTAATATTCTTTGAGGGATGATAATGTAGCCTGTGGTGCGTAGGCGTAGCCCGTCGTAGACATCGCCTAGAACTAAGTTACGTTGTTCTCCCCAATACCACCAGTATGCACCAACGTAAGCACAAATTAGGCTATCTAGTTGATCTTCGGTTGTTTTGAGGGCTGCGCCTGTGTTGGGGATTTCGGAAAAGAACGAACCGCTTTCTCTGCAAGAGGCTTCGCCAACGCGCAGCGTCTCGCAGAGAAGGCGTAGAGGACGCAGAGGAGGTTCAAGGGTAGGTAAAAAATCAACAATGTAATTGTAGAGTTTGATTAGTTCTAGGCGGCGCTCATTGAGGCGTCCTTTTTTGTATTTGAGGATGCGTTCTAAGTTGAATAGGTTAACGATTGCTGGGTGGGGAAAGACTTCTATTTGATATCTGCCAAGTTTTTGCGGTTCAATCGTGGGTGCGTGTGCAAAACCGCGTGATTCTAATTCTAAACCAAAGTTGATGGTGCGATGGGCAAAGGGTAGGTTTTGATTAGCTGGGTAGCATCCCGCATGATATTTGCCAAAGTACTTGTGGCTGAGTTTGTCGGCGAGGCGACTCCCAGTAGCGTTGGGTATGAGGGTAGGTGCATCTACGGCGATGATGGCTGGTTCATCTGGTTTGACGGTTTGATCGAGCCAAGTGAGGATGTCTGCAATGGCATCTTTGCGGTCTAGATCGAGTAGTTGCAGTTGGCCATCTTTCCATTCTAAGCAGCACAGTCCACTTGGTTGCGATCGCCAGCCTAAATCAATACCAATAAATTTCATGGTCATAACACGAATTTGCGATTATTTTCGCATTTCACGGCAACGATTCACCTAAATTTACTTGCTAAAAATTGTGATAAATAATCTTATAATCTTAAGCAGCTTGTCTTAATTTATTTTATCTGGCAATAAGTTAATCAAGATTATTCCAATGAAAATTTTATTTTTACATCCCAATTTTCCCTCACAATTTCGCAACCTAGCGACAGTTTTAGGTAAAGATCCTAATTACCAAGTCGTCTTTGGGACAAATCGTCGGGAAGGGGAAATACCTGGCGTTTATAAAGCTATTTACACTCCTTCTCGTGAAGCGGCTCCCCAAACTCACCACTACGTTCGCAACCTGGAAAATGCTGTTCTCACCGCACAGGCTGTCTATCGCGTGGCAGAAAAATTAAAAGCTGAGGGTTTCGTTCCAGATATAGTTTATGGTCATTCTGGTTGGGGGCCGACTTTATTTATGAAAGATGTTTTCCCCAAAGCAGAATTATTGTGTTATTTCGAGTGGTTTTACCATGCTCACGGTTCGGATGCAGATTTTGATCCCAATGAACCGCTGAATTCTGATGATGAATGCCGTATCCGCGTGAAAAATGCGCCGATTCTGACTGATTTATATAGTTGCGATCGCGGTCTTTGTCCGACGAATTGGCAACGTCAGCAGTTTCCCAAAGAATATCATAGCAAACTCACTGTAATTCATGATGGTATTGATACCCAATATTTTGTCCCCAAACCAGGCGCAAAGTTAGTTTTACCAAGAATAAATCTGGATCTTTCCCATGTGGAAGAGTTGGTAACTTATGTAGGACGGGGGATGGAACCTTATAGGGGTTTTCCGCAGTTTATGGAAACGGTGGCGCTACTTCAGCAGCGACGACCTAAATGCCACGTGGTAGTTGTGGGAGAAGATCGGGTTGCTTATGGTAAAAATCTCCCCGATGGTAAGACTTATAAACAATTAATGCTAGAAAAATTATCTTTGGATTTATCCAGGCTGCACTTTACAGATAGGCTTCCTTACAATGAGTACCTTCAGGTTTTACAAGCTTCTTCTGCTCATGTTTATTTAACCCGTCCTTTTGTATTATCTTGGTCAATGTTAGAAGTAATGGCAGCAGGATGTTTACTAATAGCTTCTAAGACTTCGCCTGTCTTGGAAGTTGTAGAAGATGGGGTGAATGGACTGCTAGTAGATTTCTTTTCTCCCCAGAATATTGCTAATCGGGTTGAAGAGGCGCTGAATCATCCTCAAGAGATGAATGCAATTCGTGCGAATGCGCGAGAGACAATTCGGAAGCGTTATGATTTGGCAAAACTGTTACCACAGCATTTGCAATGGATGTTCGCTGGTAAAAATTCTAATAGTTTGAAAAAGCGCCCAAGTTCTAAAGGATTTGCCAGAAATTAGATGACATTAGTCATTAGTCATTAGTCATTAGTTACAACCAACAAAAGACAAATGACTAATGACAGACAAATACAAAAGCGATATTTAAAATGCGAATTATTTTTACCATTGCCCATTTTTTCAAACCTAACAGTGAGGGTCGTCATGCTTCCCAACGCAAAGACCCACAACCCCGCTTGCAGGCGTTAACTAAAAGCATTACCGCTTTACACCAATTATTTGGCAAATCTCAAAGTATTATCAACATTGCTCAACGACTAGCTTTTCCTGCTAATCAGCCGCAGTCTCACGAACTAGATATTGTTATTTGTACAATTAAAGATAATCATCTTCTAAATCAGCTTCCCTTACCATCCCATTTATATAGGCATCATTCTAGCAATGCAGAACCTTTACTTTTGGGGTTTGAGTGCCAAGCTGTTCTGCAAAGTTGTCTCGGTCAGTATGATTACTACTGCTTTCTTGAAGATGACTTAATTATTCACGACCCTTGGTTTTTTATAAAATTAAACTGGTTTACCCAACAAGCGGGTGATTTAAATTTGCTCCAACCAAATCGTTATGAAGTCTCTCCCAACGGTTTGGTTCACAAAGCTTATATTGATGGGGATTTGGCTTTACGAGTAACTGCTCCTTTTCAAAATGTTCAGGAACAACAGGAACTCAAAGGTACAATTCTGAATACACCAATTACCTTTTGTCGTGCCCTCAATCCTCACGCAGGTTGCTACTTTTTAAATGCAAGTCAGATGGCTCAATGGGCTAATCAAACCTATTTTCTCGACCGCGATGTTAGTTTTGTTGGGCCTCTAGAAAGTGCTGCCACTTTAGGAATTATGAAGACATTCCAAATTTACAAAACCTCGCCGGAGCAAGCAAGCTTTTTGGAGATTCAGCACTTTGGAACTGGATTTCTGGGGCTAATTGGCGGACAGGTGGGTTTGGCACAAAGGTAAATCGAATTTAAGAGTTTGGTTTTGGTGAGCAAAATTAATGCGATCGCTATTTATAAAAACACATTAGCGATCGCTCAACAATCAACTAATCTTAAATTGTGACTAATGCCAGAGAGCAGTATTGGGAAGGGCTAAGAGGATGTTTGAAAAGTATTTACCTGTGACTTTAGGCACTTTTAGATCCCCCCTAACCCACGCCAGTCGCTCATGGGGGAAACCCCCATCGCTTTTAGCGTCTCCCCTTGGGAGAAGACCGCGCTGGCTCCCCTTAAAAAGGGGGGAACTGGAATCAAAGTCTCCCAATTTATCGGGAGATTTAGAGGGATCTAAAACTTTTGATACCGACAAGAGAACTTTTCAAACATCCTCTAAGGACAACCGCGAGAAAACTAGATCGCCATCATTAAGTAATCATCTCGCTTGAGTAAATCAAAGCGAGGCGAGGTACGGGGCTTTGGGTTATATCTGGTTTTTCAAGGGCGCGGAAGGTTCCTTGTTCTTCACCTTTGGCGATCGCATTTGTATCGACTGACAATGCCATTGTATCGACTAACAATGCCATTGTATCGACTGACAATGCCATTGTATCGACTGACAATGCCATTGTATCGACTAACAATGCGATTGTATCGACTGACAATGCCATTGTATCGACTAACAATGCGATTGTATTGACCGACAATGCGATTGTATCGACTAACAATGCCATTGTGTTGACCGACAATGCCATTGCATCGACTTTTTATTTACAACAGACTACAGTAAAGCTTTACAATGCCCACTCTACAAGCTGTAGAGAGTACACTAAGTTGTCGTTTTCCTTTGTGAAGAGTTTCTATAGCAATCGGAGTTGAGTTAAAATCTCTAATCCCACAACGGCGAGTTGACCAGGAAAATGTCAAAATTAAATGAGTTTTGTGTAGGCGCAAGCGACTTGTCGCCAGACATCGCCGACATAGCGCGGATTTGAGATAACTAAGTTGAAATTTATGGGCAAGCAACGTGTTCTTTCTGGAGTTCAACCAACCGGCAATTACCATCTAGGTAACTACTTGGGAGCCATTCGCAACTGGGTAGAAGGTCAGAGCGAATACGAAAATTACCTTTTTGTGGCTGATTTGCACGCGATTACAGTGCCACACGACCCAAAACAGTTGGCAGCTGATACCTACACTCTTGCTGCTCTTTATCTAGCTTGTGGTCTTGATTTAAATCACTCCACCATCTTTGTACAATCCCACGTTTCGGCCCACAGTGAACTCACCTGGTTGCTCAACTGCATTACACCTCTAAACTGGCTGCAAGATATGATCCAGTTTAAGGAAAAGGCACTCAAGCAGGGAGAAAATGTGAGTGCAGGCTTATTGGATTACCCTGTGCTGATGGCAGCAGATATTTTGCTTTACCAAGCGGATAAAGTGCCAGTGGGTGAAGACCAAAAGCAACACTTGGAATTGACACGGGATATTGCAGCTCGGTTAAATCACCAATTTGGTAAACCAGATCAACCTGTTCTGAAGTTACCAGACCCTTTGATTCGCAAGGAAGGGGCAAGGGTGATGAGTTTAGCAGACGGTACACGCAAAATGTCGAAGTCCGATCCTTCCGATTTGAGCCGAATCAGTTTGCTAGATTCACCGGAACAGATTCAATACAAGATTAAGCGTTGTAAAACTGATCCGATTCGTGGGCTGACTTTTGACGATCCAGCGCGTCCAGAGTGTAATAATTTGTTAACGCTCTATACATTGCTTGCTGGAAAGAGAAAGGAAGATGTCGCAGTTGAGTGTCAGGATATGGGCTGGGGACAGTTCAAGCCATTGTTGACAGATACAATTATTGAGTCCCTGAAACCAATCCAAGAAAAATATCACTCGATAACGGCAGATAAAAGCTATTTGGAGTCTGTGTTAAGGGATGGAGGGGAAAAAGCTAGAGCGATCGCAAATCAAACTTTATCACAAGTCAAAGCTGCTTTAGGCTACTCTCTTCCTCTATAAGTTTTCACCTTTAGGTGTGATTTGTTATACCATTTAAGAAATTGAAAACCTTAATGTTATGCATCACACCCACAGCCCCACAGCCTTAAATGACTTTCGCAGAGCTGTACAAGCAGGTGAATTTCTAGTTACCGCCGAGGTAGCACCCCCGAAAGGGGGAAATCCAGCGCACATGATTCAAATGGCGGCGACTCTTAAGGGGAGGGTTCATGCCGTCAATGTTACTGATGGTAGCCGCGCCGTGTTAGGCATGTCTTCGTTAATCGCATCGGTGATTTTGTCACAAAACGGTATAGAGCCGATTTGTCAAATTGCTTGCCGCGATCGCAACCGCATCGGTTTACAAGCTGATTTGATGGGCGCTCATGCTTTAGGTATTCGTAATATTTTAGCTTTGACTGGCGACCCAGTTAAAGCAGGCGATCATCCAGATGCCAAAGCAGTGTTTGACTTAGAAGCTGTGCGACTGCTGCAACTGATTCGGAAGATGAATCAAGGTGTTGATAGCAACGATAAACCCTTGACTGATGGAGCGTTAGATTTATTTGTTGGTGCAGCAGTAGATCCGCAATGTAAAAGTTGGTCGGGTTTGCAAAGTCGATTTGAACGCAAAATCGAAGCCGGAGCGCAGTTTTTTCAAAGTCAGTTGATTACTGATTTTGAGCGGCTGGAAAAGTTTATGGACACAATCGCCGCTGGTTATAAAAAACCAATTTTGGCAGGAATATTTCTGTTGAAATCAGCAAAAAATGCTCAGTTTATTAATAGATGTGTTCCGGGTGTAGATATTCCCCAACATATTATTGATAGATTGGCAAAAGCTAAAGACCCTTTTGAGGAAGGGATAAAAATTGCCGCCGAGCAAGTGCAAATAGCGCGGCAATTATGTCAAGGGGTTCACCTGATGGCGGTGAAGCGAGAAGATGCGATCGCGCCAATTTTAGATTTGGCTGGGATTGCCCCAGTGAATCAGTTGGTATCTATGTAAATTAGAGAATGAATCTTTTATGAAAGCAGATGCCAACAAACATCTGCTTTTTTCTTGTGAGAATTGCAAGCCCAATTTTTGGAACAACTCTACACAAGGCTGATAACCTACTTCTTCTGGATCTTTGATGTAGATATCTTAAGCTTTAACATTTGAGATTTTAAATGTATCCAAGTTCCTGATACAGACCGAAACAAAGGAGTGGTGAGTAGGAAAATACTTTTTCCTACTCACCACTCCACACTCCCCATTTTCATAACAATTTATCCAAGCGGTTGATTCTCATCACATTGACGTGAATACTGGAATTCCAACTCGTTTTGGCCTTCTCTACCTCCCCTATACACAACCGGACAAAACTTAGTGTTATGGCTCATACAATCCATGTGTGGCGTTTTAGCACATACCACGAGTAGTCCACCCAGAACAAATAACAAACCACAAATTGCAAGCGTATTAACCCAATAAATTTCCAGCGCTCCGTGAACTACTACCTCGCGCAGTAGAGATACAATTGTTACCTCAACTGCTACTCCTACAGAAATACTATGTTCTTGCAAATAGACCATTAATAGTCGGAATAACTCGACTAAAATCAACACAAATAGTATTTTTGCAGTCACATGTTTATAGTCTAGTGGCTGCATGAGGGCGATAGCTATCCCCCACAATTGGATCAGCATGACGGCGAACAAACCTAAACACAAAACAATCACAATTAAGTCTTGAAAGGCTTCCATGTTGCGAACAATTGAGTGCCGATCGAGCCAGCGATCGCTAAATAAAAATCGACTTTTCTGGCGCTTTTGCATGTACGTTTTATTCCAATCGGGACAAGTTCAGACAACACCAGCGAGTCAACCCAATAGTTTTATGTTATGCAATATTAAGTTTTTCCGCCTCAGCGAGGTTGGTAATTTAAATTTTGTGCTTGTTGCAACAATTGCTCGGCATTTTTCGCCCACTGGGGATTTTTTTGAGCATTGTATAAATCTCTAGCAAATTGCAATACTTGTACTGCATCGCCATATTGCTGTAACTGGATAAAAACTAACCCAGCACCATAATAAGCGTTGGGATAGTTAGAGTTAGCTTCGGCTGATTTTCTAAAAGCCTCTAATGCCTCTTGTAATTTACTTTGTTGAAAAAAAATTGAGCCGAGATTGTAGTAAGCTTCTGGATACTTGGGATTAATTTTTAATGCCTGATAAAATGCACTTCTTGCTTGATCGAGTTTACCTTGTTGGAGATAACACATCCCTAGATGGTAAGGCGGTTCTGGTGCATTTTTGCTATATTCTACGGCTTTTTTAAAAGATGCGATCGCTCGCTCACAATCTTGTTGCTGTTCTCGTACTAACCCCAAGTTATAGTGGGCAAATCCTAGTTTGGAATCGAGTTCTAACGCGTGTTGTAAATAATCGTTAGCTAACTTTAAATTATTGCCTTCTAACAACGCTCCGCCTAAATTAGCAAAAGCTGGAGCAAATTTGGGATCAGCTTGCGTCGCTCGATAAAATGCATCCGCAGAGGGTTGTAATTGTCCCGTTTGTCGGAATGCTAGCCCTAGATTATAGTACGCTGGTGCTAATGTCGGATCTAATTGAGTTGCTTGTTTAAAGGCAGCGATCGCATCTTGTACCTTTCCCGCTTGAATTGCTTGTAAGCCTTGGTTTAACCAGTCTATGGCAGTTTTTCCATTAGATTGTGCCAGTTTTAAGGCGACAGGAGTAGATAGAGAAACAGAGGGGGAGGAAATGCTAACAACCAGCAAAGTCAAACTTACTAACCCTGCTATGCGATATTTAAAGAATGATAATCTCATTGATTTTCTGACTCGCAACACTTTCAGTTAAATTTACTTCATATTGTTTTTTACAAAAGTTTTTGATTCAGTATAAAAATTTGTGATACTTAACTTTTCTTAAGCTAAATCTTACGACAGGCTACAATTTTTTTAATTTTCGATTAAAGGGAGGATAATAACGAATTAAAGAAGGGGTAATTTTGACTCCAGAGAACCATTTTTTTATCCCTTGATATATACAGAATCATGCGGTTAATAATCAATTACCGCAAGGGAGGTTTTATGAACGACAAAGTAAAATCGGGTTCGCGCAATGTTGCAATTGTCGGGCCTTATTTAAGTGGAAAAACCACTTTACTAGAAAGCTTGTTATTTGTCACAGGGGCAATTTCCCGCAAAGGCAATGTTAAGGACAGCAATACAGTGGGAGATAGTGCTGCTGAGTCGCGCGATCGCCATTTCAGTGTAGAAGTCAGCGCCGCTAGCACTGAGTATAACGGCATTCGCTTCACTTTTATTGACTGTCCGGGAAGTGTAGAATTTGCCCAAGAAACGTACAATGCTTTAATCGGAGTGGATGCAGCAATTGTAGTTTGCGAACCCATCCGCGAACGCGTCCTCACTCTTGCCCCTCTATTTAAATTCCTGGACGATTGGGAAATTCCCCACCTCGTCTTCGTCAACAAAATGGATCGGGCAAATATTCATGTTCTAGAAACGTTACACGCCCTGAAAGCAGTATCTAGCCGTCCCCTGGTAGCACATCAATATCCCATCATGAACGGGGAACAACTCACCGGCTTTATTGATATGGTGAGCGAACAGGCATATAAATATCATCCAGGCGCACCTGCTGACCCCATTCCCTTCCCCGAAAGTTTAAAAGAAGAAGAACATACAGCACGGGCAGAAATGCTCGAAGCTTTAGCAAATTTTGACGACCATTTACTCGAAGAACTTTTAGAAGACATCGAACCATCCCAAGAAGAAATCCTCAAAGATTTAAAAATGGAATTAGGGGCAGATTTGGTAGTGCCCGTTTTCTTTGGTGTGGCAGAACAAGATTATGGTGTTAGACCTCTAATAGAAGCCTTATTACGGGAAGCCCCCGAACCAGAAACGACAGCAGAACGTCGCTTAAAAAACTTAAAAGGCAATACTCCCATAGCGCAGGTACTCAAAACTTACTACACTCCCCAAGGTGGTAAACTCTCTCTGGTGCGTGTTTGGCGGGGCAAATTAACTGATGGCATTGTTCTCAATGGCATTCGCACTGCTGGGATTTACCGCCTCATGGGACAACAACAGCAGTTCGTTAATGAAGTTGGTGCTGGTGAAATTGTCGCATTGAGTCGTTTAGAAGGAATTAAGACAGGAGATACAATCTCCACAGAACCGCAAGCGGCGATGGAATTAGCCAAAGCTGTACAGTTGGAACCAGTGTATGCCCTCGCCATTACACCAGAAAAGCGCAACGATGAGGTTAAACTCAGCAGTGCTATTACCAAGTTGTTAGAAGAAGACTCCTCACTTGCTTGGGAACAACACGGCGACACCCACGAAGTAATTCTTTGGGGTCAAGGCGAGATTCATTTGCAAGTTACTCTAGACAGACTGCGCCGCAAATATAATCTGCCAATGACAACCCACTTACCACAAGTGCCTTACAAAGAAACCATCCGCAAAACAGTGGCTTCAGTTCATGGGCGCTACAAGCATCAAAGCGGTGGTCATGGACAGTTTGGTGATGTTTTTCTCGAAATTAAGCCTTTACCACGCGGTACAGGCTTTAACTTTAATGAAACTATTGTCGGCGGTGTGATTCCCAAACAGTACATACCTGGTGTGGAAATGGGCGTGCGGGAATTTCTGACACATGGGCCTTTGGGCTTCCCAATAGTGGATTTGGCGGTAACTCTGACGAATGGTTCTTATCACAACGTTGATAGTTCCGAACAAGCCTTTAAGCAAGCTGCCCGATTGGCAATGCAAACAGGGATATCCCAAGCGGAATCTACCCTGTTAGAACCAATTTTGCGGGTGGAAGTAACAACACCTAACGAATTTACCTCCAAAGTGTTGCAACTGGTGAGTGGTAGACGGGGGCAAATTTTAGGCTATGAGGGGAGAAACGATTGGCAAGGCTGGGATAATGTCTCTGCATATTTGCCACAAGCAGAGATGCAAAACTTTATTGTAGAGCTGCGATCGCTCACTCTTGGCGTTGGTTCTTTCCACTGGGAATATGACCATCTTCAGGAAGTGCCGGAAAAACTTGCTGAACGTGTCATTCAAAATAATGGTAATGGTGCTAACGGCAACGGCAAGTAATCTTGGATTAATATAAAGTTGCGATCACTCCAAGGCTCAGATTCCCCAATTCTTAGAGAAGTGGGGAATCTTTAATAAGTGTTTATAAGTGAGCGCTTCAGAAAAAGATAATTGATGAGAGCATGAAAGCGATCACTATTTATTAATTATCTAGGGTAGCTTTACACTTAACCCAGAGTTTGGGCCATTAGGTAAACCCAATGCTGTATCAATGCCTGGATTAACTCGAAGATCCTCCAGTAATTTTTCTGCTTTTACTTTCGTTCCTATTTTTGCTTGTGAATTAGGACGAGGATTCATTACATCTTTAGCACGGTAAACTTCAAGGTCAGATATTCCCTCGTCCAATGCTCTGAGACTTAAACCACGAATATAAAAACGGTTAAATTCACCCTCTGCTAGTGTTTCAGCAGCAGTTTCAGGAATTTTTACAGTTGTATATCCACCCTGCTTTTTTCTTTGCTCTGTTAAGTTGATTCTGCCATTTAATGAAAGTTCTTGAGCAAACCAGGCTTCATTATGACTACTAATAGCTTCTTTAATTAAATTTACATAGTCTTTTCTACCAATTTCACTCAAGCGAGGACTGACGTATAGTTTGGCATTAGTAATATCTAGTTCAACTTCAGCCATAATAAATTGGCGTGTTCTATGATCCAAATTTTCAAACAACATAATTATTAAATTGGAAAGTGTTCGAATAAGTAGAAGAAGTTCTCTTTGTATAAAACACTGTAAAAACACGTAAAAATAGTATTTTGAAAGTTTAAAATATCAGTGATAATAACATTTCAATTGCGACAATTAAGTGTTCCGCCGGGACATAGAGTAATACTCCACGATGTTAGCTGGCAAGAATTTGAGGCGATTTTAGAAGAACTTGGCGACCATCGAGCCTCTCGATTGGCTTACAGCCAGGGAACTTTGCAGATAAGAATGCCATTACCGAAGCATGAGAAAGCCAAAGTCATCATTGGCGATTTGGTAAAAATTCTGCTGGAGGAGTTAGAAATTGACTGTGAAACATTTGGCTCAACCACCTTTAAAGGTGAAGATATGGCTTTTGGTGTAGAGCCTGATGATTCTTTCTACATTCAAAATCATGCTCAAATGATTGGTAAAGAACGAATAGACCTAAAAGTTGATCCGCCACCTGACTTAGCAATTGAAGTTGATGTTACTTCCAAAACTCAACTTGATGCTTACGAAGTGCTAAGAGTTCCTGAACTTTGGCGATATGAAAATGCGAAGCTACAAATTAATATTCTTGAAGATGGCAAATATATTGAGTCTGAAATAAGTCCTACTTTTCCGAACTGGCGTATTTTTGAAGCAATTCCTCGTTTTGTCGAACAGAGCCGAACTTTAGGTAGAAGTCCAACACTCAGGGCATTTAGGCAATGGGTGAGAGAGGAAATTCAAAATAATTTGTAATGGTTTTGGTTAGATAAAGCTTGTTTATGCTTGCCACTCTTATGAGATTCACATCCAGTATTTCTATTTTTATGAAATGACTCTTATTTGCTAGGAAGGTGCGATCGCTCCCACGTTAGTTTTTCCACTGGGAATACGACCATCGTTTATTAATCTTAGGCGTTGGTGCGATCGCTCAAAAAGTATAAGTAATATCAGGTTCGGTTAAACACTTACAACATCTATAGGTTGGGTTGAGGAACGAAACCCAACATTTGCTCCTTGTTCATGTTGGGTTTCACTGCCGTTCAACCCAACCTACATTGATAGATAAAGGTTTGTAGTAAGCGGCTCCAGCCCTTGCTACAAGCCAATATAAAAAAGGAGCCTAACTTAGGCTCCTTAATAAAAAACTACTAATGTAATTGTGACTACTTAACAGTCACCTTACCGCCAGCTTCTTCAATGCGCTTCTTAGCATCTTCGGCAGCATCCTTAGCAATACCTTCTTTAACTGCCTTGGGCGCAGCTTCCACCAAGTCTTTGGCTTCTTTCAGACCCAAACCGGTCAATTCCCGGACAATCTTCAGCACGGCAATTTTCTTATCAGCTGCGACTGATTCGAGAATCACTTCAAACTCGGTTTGCTCAACAACTTCCTCAGCAGGAGCAGCACCAGTACCAGGCATCATCATCATGCCGCCAACGGGTGCAGCAGCACTCACGCCAAAAGCTTCTTCAATTTGCTTGACTAACTCAGAAGCTTCCAGCAAAGACAGGGTTTTTAGTTGTTCTAAAATTTGATCGGTTGCAGTAGACATTGATATAACTCCTGTAATTTTGATTATTTATTTGTCATTGTCATTGGTCTTTAACTTTAGACTTTTGACTCTTGACTGATGAACCGCGAAGTCTATTCAGCAGCAGTTTCTGTGTTGCTATCAGCTTCAGTTGTGCTTTCGGTGCTACTATCTTGGACAGCAGTGCTTTCGGTGCTGCTATCTTCGACAGCAGCGGTTTCGGTGCTACCACCACTTTGCTCTTGGTCGGCCACAGCCTGCAAAGCACGAGCCAGTGAACCAGGAACTTCGTTGATACCCACAGCAATCTTGGTAGCCAAGGCATTGATAGCCCCAGCAATTTGGGCAATGAGTTGTTCCTTAGATGGCAAGTCTCCCAGTACCTTGACATCAGGTTCTTTGAGTAGGCGACCTTCCAGTACACCACCACGAAGTTCTGTCTTCTTGGTGACTTTTTGGAATTCTTGGTATGCCTTAATTGCCGATGAAAAATCTTCTTTTACCAGCAAAAAGGCGGAAGCACCGTTGAGCAATTCCGACAGGGGCTGCCATTTTTCATCATCTTTAATAGCAATACCCATCAGGGTGTTCTTCGTCACCTTACAAACAGTGCCACTGGGACGCAGCCGCCGCCGTAAGTCTGTGATTTCAGAAACTGTTAGCCCCTGATAGTCAATTACCAGTGCCAGAGTTGACTCACTCAAAGTTTCTTTGAGGTCAGCTACTATCTCTTTTTTATTCTCTAGTGTTCTACCCATTCCAATCTCACCTCCTTAAAATAATCGGGGAAGTGCCCTACTTGTGCGTTTTTTCTCAACCTGAACCCAAACAACAAACCCCAGCTAATTTAGCCGGGGTTGAGTATTAAGACTCTTGACGCCATAGTTATCACACCTTTATGGGTGGTAATTCTGACTATTAGAGTTTTAACCTCGGCAGGATATTAAGCTATTAGCACCTGCTGTCTCCGGCTTTGCCTATTTAATTTTGTCATTAGTCAATTTGTCTTACCCCTGCGGAAAGCCGCTGGCGCGTCTATGTCCTTCGTCCTTTGCCTTTACAAATGACTAATGACTAATGACTAATGACTAATGACTAAAAATTAACCTGCTTCGCTCAGTTTCAAATCTCGTAGGGCGCTGATGTCAACTTTAATTGATGGCCCCATTGTGGCTGCCACATAAAATGTGCGCCAATAACGACCTTTAGCTCCTGAAGGACGGTTACGGTCAATCGTCTCCTGCAATGCCTTCAGGTTGACTAACAAATCTTCAGGCGAGAAGGTTGTCTTACCAAACATAACATGGACAATACCAGTTCGGTCAGCCCGGAATTCTAATTTACCAGCTTTGAATTCTGCGATCGCACCTGCTAAATCAAATGTTACGGTTCCACCCTTGGGCGATGGCATCAAACCACGCGGCCCAAGCAACTTACCTAGCTTTGCCACCTGTGGCATCACATCGGGTGTGGCAATCAGCTTGTCAAAATCCATTCTACCTTTCTGGATTTCGTCAATCAGTTCTTCTGAACCGACTATATCAGCACCAGCGTTGCTGGCTTCGTTTACCTTTTCGCCTCTGGCTATCACCGCCACCCGGACGATTTGTCCTGTACCTTTGGGCAGTGCTACCGTTGTCCGCAACTGCTGGTCTGTATACTTGGGGTCAATTCCCAGCCTGATATGCGCTTCAGCAGCTTCGGTAAATTTAGCTGTTGCTGTGTCTTTCAGAAGGGCTAAAGCCTCTAGGGGATGATAGTCCTTGTCTTCTACTTTTGCTTGCAGCGTCTGCAAACGACGCGATATTTTTGGCATTTTGTTCTCCTGGGGTAATTCCGAAGCTTCGCCTCTCCCCCGATAATTTTTACTTATTTGTCCTTTGTCATTTGTCTTACCCTGCGGGTACTCCTTCGGAGAACTCGTAGAGTAGCCGCTAGCGCGTCTATGTCATTTGTTGATTTTTTACTAATGACCAAATGACTAATCTGTGACTGTTACACCCATATTTTTAGCCGTTCCTGCCACAATCTTCATTGCCGCTTCGATATCGTTGGCATTGAGATCGGGGAGTTTGGTTTGGGCTATTTCTTGCAATTGTGCTTTGGTAATTGACCCAACCTTCTTTTTGTTGGGTTCATTCGAGCCTTTTTCAACTTTCGCCGCCTTCCGAATCAGTACTGATGCGGGTGGCGTTTTGAGTACAAATGTAAAACTCCGGTCTTCAAAAACCGAAATTTCTACAGGTATCACCATTCCAGCTTGATCTGCTGTTTTGGCGTTGTACTCTTTACAAAACATCATGATGTTGACACCATGTTGACCCAAGGCGGGCCCAACTGGCGGTGCTGGGTTGGCTTTTCCAGCATTCAGGGCCAGTTTAATGACCGCTACTATTTTCTTCGCCATTTATATTTAGCTCTGTTTCTCTACCTGATTAAATTCCAATTCTACTGGTGTATCCCTACCAAAAATTGAGAGCAAGGCTTTAAGTTTACTCCGCTCTGGAGAGACTTCAATCACCTCGCCTTCAAAGTCTTTAAATGGACCAGAAAGCACCATTATCTTATCACCAGTAGCCATGTCAATTTTGACAACAGCTTCTTGTTCGCTGGTTTGTTTGAATATGCGTTCAACTTCTGAAGAACTCAGTGGTATGGGGTTCACATGACCGCGACCCTTGCTGCTACCACGTTTTTGTTCTGAACCGACAAAGTTAATTACATGAGAGGTGTTGCGTACCACCTGCCAGGTATCATCATCCATCATCATCCGCACCAGCACATAGCCAGGAAAAACTTTTTCTTCTGTAGGCTGGCGACTGCCATCTTTGCGGATTTTCACCACTGGCGTCTGCGGAATTTCTACCTGGATAATTTTGTCAGATACATCAAAAGTTTGAATGCGTTGCTCTAAATTAGTCTTTACACGCTTTTCACAGCCGGAAGCTACTTGTACTGCATACCAGCGTGCTTCTTTTGACGCTGCTTCTGCTGCTTCTGCTGCTTCTGCTGTTTCGTCTGACTGCAACATTGAGTTGCGTGGTTCATCTGTTGCAAAACTCATTAGAACACCTGTTTTGCTGCCCAACCAAACAATCCATCGACCAAGTATATCAAAGATGCGGAGAGTGCCACCATTAACAACACAGCGGCGGATTCGCTCACTATCTGTTTCCGACTGGGCCAAACTACTTTTTCAAGTTCTTCTTTGGTTCCCTGTATGAAGTTGCCAAAGCTAAACCCATTTGCGGTTTCTGGCAATTCTGCTTCACTTTTTTTGGCCACGACCGTTTATCCCCCGTTTCTTATACTAGATCCTGCTTAATTGTCATCTAGGTTTGCAGTTTCGACTTTATTTCACTTACTGGAAGCAAAACAACTGCAAATACAATAAGTTTACCCGAAATTATTAGCGCTAACTGCTATGTTAGCAGATGCGTAATTATTTCGGGCTTTGTTTTTTGCTCTTGAGCGCGCCCTGGAGGACTTGAACCCCCGACATCAGGTTTTGGAGACCTGCGTTCTACCAACTGAACTAAGAGCGCACAAGCTGTTTTTGATTCAGTGATTGCGCTGAACTAAATTTCAGTTTAACGCAATATGAGATTTATATCATACCTTAATTTTGTTTGGGAAACAAGTCAGCGGCAGATGCCGCTTGAAGCTTGAGATTTCTCCCATACTTTGGAAGGACGAATCACAAAGGGCGGTCAAACCGTTGCTTGATCCGGGTTGCCTTACCTACGCGATCGCGGAGATAATACAGTTTAGCACGGCGGACTTTACCGCGACGTAATACCTTGATGCTGTCAATCCGGGGAGAATGCAACAGAAATACCCGCTCAACGCCTACGCCTTGAAAAACCTTACGGACTGTAATAGTTTCGTTGATGCCGCCATTCCGCATGGCAATCACTACTCCCTCGTAGGGTTGTACGCGGTATTTTTCGCCTTCCTTGATTTTCACTCCCACTTTTACGGTGTCGCCCACATAAATGTCGGGCAAATTCGATTTGATGTGTTCCGCTTCAATCGAGCGGATAATCTCTTGAGCATTCATAGTCTTTCTGTCTGCTTAAAAAAAACTCACAATCATCAATGATAAATCGATAATCCTATTTCAGTCTACTTGTTGGGATTGATAATTTTACTGATACAACGGTCTAAAGATCAAAGTTATATTGCAGAATGCTGTACCACAGGGGTGAAATTTATGAAATTTAGCGTCGTCATCAGTACCTATAATCGCTTAAATTTGCTGCAAAGAGCAATTGATTCGGCTCGTAACCAAACAATCGAGTGTGAGGTGGTTGTTGCCGACGATTGTTCTTCTGATGACACCCAAACATATCTCAAAAGCTTAGGGGACAAGGTTGTTTACCATCGTAACGAAGTCAACCTTGGCCATGCAGCAACGGTAAATGCTGGAGTTGCCAAAGCTAGCGGCGACTGGATAAAGTTTTTAGATGATGACGACTATTTAGCGCCTAACTGCATAGAAGAGATGGCAAAGGCGATCGCACTTCGTCCCGATGCTGTAATCTGTTCTTGTGTGGCGGCTCAGGTGGATGGTAATCAAGTTGAACTCTCTCGCACTCCCCAAGTTGGCCCCGGTTTAGCTTTTTATATCCCACAAGCTGATATTCACTACGGTATGCTTTTAGAGCTTGTACCTTTTGGCACACCAGTACAAGTAGCTTGTCGGCGTGATGCTTTCCTGAAAACTGGTGGTTGGGACTCCACACTCGATGCTAACTGTGATGACATCGATTCCTGGATTCGGATTGCCCAGTTTGGCGATGCTATTTTCTTCAACCAGTGTCTTGCTTACCGGACTATCTGGCCGGGTGCGTATAATCAAAAGTTTTCTTTGTCTCGGCGGTTGGCGACAAATATTTTGATGAAGGAGAAAATTTACGCTTTGGTAAATGAGCAACATCGCTCAAAGATTCCTCTTTTTCAGGATATAAAAAATTACCTGAAACTCCATTGGATTTTAGTAGCACTGAAGCAAAAAAATCTCAAGAGTTTTCTTTCAATGATCGATCCGTCTATACTTTCTCCTCAGTCCTGGAAGTTTTTACTAACTGCTGCCTCATCACGCCGTTCTCAGGGAAACAATTCTCAGGTGCGTAAACTTGTGTTGATTGAGTCGTAATCTGATGTCCGGCAAAATACCCAGAATAAAAAATTTATTTTTAAGTGAGGACTTTAATCCTCACTTTTCCTCAATTCGCCACTATGAATTTATGCAATTTGGTACTGGCAAGTGTATTCTCCTCATACTATGTTAAATTTGAGCGCTAGACGATGACATTAGTACCAACTACCAGATTTGTCGCGGTAAAATTATTCAAAATTGCCAAGCTGTAATCTTGGTAAGAACCATCAGTGTAATTGACTTGTGTGGAAGTACCAGATTGCACAAACCGTAGGTAGCCATCACCTATGGTATTGATGCCAGTGTAGCCCCGACTCTTAAGCACGTCAGTAAGAATTAACTTATCCTGACTCTGATTAAAATCAGTAATCGTATTATTACCGCTAGAGGCTTGGCAGACGAACCGATCGTTACCGCTACCGCCAGTCAGGGTATCATAATAACCACCAGTCAAGAGAATGTCATTACCAGCACCTCCAATGAGGCTATCCTGATCTGCGTCACCAATGAGGGTATCATTGCCAGCACCGCCAATGAGGGTATCGTTACCTGCACCACCGCGTAGTAGATCGTTGCCACTCTTGCCGTCGATGCGGTCATTACCCCCCTGACCATTAATGACATCATCTGAGTTGTCAAAGCCATTGACATTATTGTTCAGGTCATTAAGAAAGGTGACTGTATTTTTGTTGAAGATGGTGCTTTGGGTAGAGTTGGCATTAAAGACATCAAAGCTGTCACGAATGCTGCTTTGCCCATCAAACAGGATATTGCCCAGCGTTGATAGGTTGTCTAGGTTTTCCAGGGGAAAGTTTTGCAGGATAACTTTGTCATCAGCCACCCCTTCAAAGGTGAGTTCCAGATTATTACCATTCTGGGTGAGTTGCAGATTTCGGGCAGTTAATCCAGCACCTTGGAATTTTAGGGTATCTAATTCGCTAGCGATCGCTGCCGAGGGATTTGAGCCTTTACCTAGTCCAGCAAAATCGGTGATGGTATCAACACCGTCACCTAAATTGTAAACAAATTTATCTTTGCCACCGCCACCAGTTAAGATGTCGTTACCTTGATTACCTGTGATGGTATCATTCCCGGCTTGAGCGTTAATTATATCACCATAATTGTTGCCCACGAGATGATCAGCGCCATTGGTTCCATTCTGCCCGTTGAACTCTAAGGCACCGATATCAACTGTACCCTCAGATATTCTGTCAAATCCAGCACCGCGTTGGTCGGTGGTTATACTTATCGAAATCAGAGCATTATTCCCTGCGTTAATGGCGGGACTATCGCCAATTAAGGCATTACTAAAGGTTGCACCGCCGTTATTTTGCAGGGGGCTGAGTTTGGGGTCGATAGGATTGGCACTGGTGCCAACGAGGGTACTGGTAGTAAAGCCAGTGCTATCAGTGCGAGCGCCAATTAGGTTATTGCCGAGGTCGGTGAAGTTTCCTTTAACGTCGCCGGAAACACCATAATTTTCACCATAACTTAAGTTGCCTGCAATGATAGTGTTTCCAACGATAACAGTGCCATCAGATTCATTGAAAACGCCCCCATTCACAGTATTAAAGTTGTAGTTACCAGTTCCGTAGTTATTGGTAATAGTATCGTTGGTGAGGGTGAGAGTGCCACTGTTGTTATCGATGGCACCGCCCCTAGTACCGCTGTCGTTAATAATGCTATTGCCTATATCCCGATTGCTTACATTATTATCATAAACAGTGCTGTTAGTCAGGCTAAAAGTACCATCGTTAAAAACACCACCGCCGTCTCCTGACCCATTACCAGAGATAGTGCTTCCTGATATATCGATGGTGCCGGAGTTATAAATGCCACCACCATAGGACGGGTAGAAGTTAGGAAAACGGTACGCCACACCCTCGGCGTAGGCTGTATTATTAGAGATAGTGCTTCCCGTTATCTTGAGGGTACCTGTGTTAAATATGCCGCCGCCGTAGGCATTGAACGATCTGTAGATGTATGCACTATTACCAGAGACAGTACTATTAGTCAGGATGAGAGAACCTGTGTTAAATATACCACCACCTAATGATGACCCCTGATTGTCAGAGACAGTGGTGTTGGTCAGGCTGAGGTTGCCTCTGTTAAAGATGCCTCCTACTGCTCCTTGATTGTTTGAGACATTGCTATTAGTCAAGTTGAGGCTGGCATTGCTATCGAGTAAAATACTGCCATATATGAGATCATTAGCATTGGCAATCTTCAAGCCATCCATGCTGACATCTGTCCCAGTGCCCGCGATCTCGAATACACTGGAAGCATTATTACCGCTGATAGTCAGATGAGATGCTCCAGTCCCCACAATGGTTACATCATCAGTAATCGTCAGTTTGCCAGAGGTCAGGGTGATGATATCTGGTGTGGCATCAGTGAAGACGCTGCCTGCAAAGGTAATCGTATCCGCCCCAGCAGTTGCATTGGCATTCAAGAGCGCCTGTCGCAACGACCCTGCCCCAGAATCGTTGGTATTAGTCACCACTGTGTCAGTGTTAACAGGTAGTGGGACGATGGGAGACTGGACTTCATAAGTACCAATATCAACTTTATTGTGAAAAATTCGGTTAAATCCAGCACCTCTTTGGTCAGTGGTGACACTAGTCGCAACTAGGGAATTATTGCCTGCGTCAATGGCAGGACTACCTGCAAGTAAGGCATAAGTTAAGGTTGCACCACCGTTATTTTGCAGCGGCCCGAGTTTTGGATCAATGGGGCCGGCGTTGCTGCCCACTAGGGTGCTGGTGGTAAAATCAGTGCTACCAGTTTGATTACCAATCAGGTTATTGCCCGAATCACTGAAACTGCTCCCGGATACGTCGGGGTTGATATCCCCGGAGTTAGATTTGTCGAAGTTGCCTGCAATAATGGTGTTGCCCACAACAACGAGTCCGCCAGTATAAGTAGTAGGCTCACTATTGAAAACGCCACCACCGTTACCAACACCATCGCCGTTCGAGTCAGCGGTGTTATTGGTAATAGTGCTGTTGATCAGGCTAAAGGTGTTAAGGTTATAAATCCCACCTCCATTTTCTAATGCCTTATTGCCAGAGACAGTGCTATTAGTCAGAGTAGCTGTACCGAAGCTAAAAGCAGCTTCTCCGTTGTAAATGCCGGCGCCGCTGTTCGCAGTATTATTAGAGACAGTGCTATTGTTAAGCTTTAAGTTTTCTTCGCTATAAATGCCGCCACCGATAGAGGTTGCCGTATTGCCAGAGACGCTGCTTTCAGTTAGGGTGAGGATGCCTGTGTTATTGATACCGCCGCCGCTAGAGGCTGCCGTATTGTCAGAGACGCTGCTTTTAGTTAGGCTGAGGATGCCTGTGCTATTGATACCGCCGCCGTTAGAGGTTGCCGTATTGCCAGAGACATTAGTATTGGTAAGCTTAAGGGTGCCTTTGTTATCGATCCCGCCGCCGCTGGAGGTTGACGTATTATCAGATACATTACTATTGCTTAGGCTAAGGAGGGTATTGTTATTAACCAAAATACCGCTATCATTACCATTAGCAATTTTTAAACCATCAATACTGACATCTCTCCCTAATCCCGATATCTCAAACACCCTAGAGGCATTATTTCCGCTCACGGTAAGCAAAGATGCCCCAGTGCCCAAGATAGTCAGATCATCGGTAATCTTCAGTTGCCCAGAGGTGAGAGTGATAATATCTGGTGTGGTATCGCTGAACACTCCCCCAAAGGCGATCGCATCATCCCCAGCAGTCGCATTAGCTAAGTTAATTGCCTCGCGGAGTGTCGTGATACCGTTGTTCGCATCACCATCATCTGCGTCTTTGGTATTATTCACAGTAAATGTTGTCAGTACTCCCACGTAAGCTTTCCGCGTCGTTTCTGCAAACGCTAAACTCACTTCCATATCAGTGGTGCGTACTTCCAGTTCCCAGTTACCTCCTAATGCCGTACTGCCTATCAGCTGACGCGAAGCAGCAATATTCGCTCCTGTAAGTTGATGTAATTTAGCAACAAATTCTGACCCCACATCACCGTCAGCTACGTTGCAAGCATAGATGAGTAAGTTGGCTAGAGATTTTGTAGCAGATGTAACTAATGGTTTAGCGGTTTTGGACGAGGTGGAAAATATCTTCTGCCATTGTTGCAGTTGCTGGCTATGGTATTCGAGGGTATCGAGTCCCAAGTGAGTGTTGCCCAGTTGCAAGCTACCGGGGGCACCGTGGCAAACAATATGAATGCTGCTAAGATTCTGGTCAGTGCGAGTTGCCAAAATCTCCGTAATTTGCTCAACACCGTTCTGTGTCGGGTCAATAACAAATACTTCGGTGTTGGGGATAACACCGTTAATTAAACTCTGATACTCTTCAACTGCCGTGTCGATGAAGACTAGGTTATGCGTATATGAGGTGGGAATTACGGAATTTAATTGGAAGTGTGGAGTATGTAACGTTGCCATTTTGTTACCTTAAACTAAGGTTATGAGTTGAACTCAAACAGACTGAAGCTTTGTCATTTTGTAAAGCAGTATTTTAGGAGTGTCGATAAATGAACTGCTGAGTTACTCTTGAGAGAAACGCGGGATTGAAACAAGGATGCGATACCTGCCTTGCTTCAACCTGGAGTACTTGGAACTCAAAAATCAAAACACTTTTATTCTCTGTTTTGGCTGCTATCTTAAATGGTATTTATATATCTGCTGTGCTGTACTAAAGTTCGATACCAGGGTATTGAGAAATAGAAAATAAGGCTGTAGCGACTTAAAATAGCAGATTCAGTCTTCAGAATTTTGGAGTTTTACCCCGATTTATTGAGCCGTTACTGAATAAGTCTTTAAGCTAAGTAACTGGTTAGAAGCGCTCTTAGTTAGTAGCGAGTGGTCAATTTTACGCACTACTGACTACTTTTGAGTTGTCACTGAAGACTTCAATAATTATGTTGATTTATACCCAGTTACTTATCTTTATTTTTTATACACATCTCAAAAATTATGCGAATCATACATATTTTGAACCACGTTCAAGAAATAGGTAACGGTATTGTGAATGTGGCTGTGGATCTGGCTTGTTTACAGGCAAAAACTGGTCACGAGGTAGCGGTTATTTCTGCTGGTGGTGAATACGAGACTTTACTAGATATTTGTGGTGTCAAACATTACCAACTAGACCAAAGTAGGAAACCGATAAATACGATTAAAGCAGCTATGCGTTACCGAGCGATCGCAGCTGAGTTTCAGCCGGATATTGTTCATGCCCACATGATGACGGGGATAATACTAGCACGTATTTTTAAAGGACACAAATATGCTTTAGTTTCTACAGTCCACAACGAATTTCAGCGTGCCAGCCTGCTCATGGGTTTAGCTGACAGGGTAATTGCTGTCAGTAAAGCTGTGCGAGATTCTATGATTAGGCGCGGTATCCCAGAAAACAAGTTGCGGGTAGTATGTAACGGCACTTTGGGCAGTCCCCGCACCCGACAGATACAAGATTATCAACCTTTACCATTACAGCATCCAGCGATCGCCACTGTAGCCGGAATGTATCAACGCAAGGGAATTGCTGAGTTAATCGCTGCCTTTGAACAAATTGCCTCAGATTTTCCTCAAGCCCATCTTTATTTGATCGGAAATGGCCCTGATAAACAGCTATTTGAGGCACAGGCACAAGCAACTTCTGTAAAAGAACGCATTCATTTTGAAGGCTTCCAACCAGAACCTCAACGCTATCTGATATCTTGTGACATATTTGTGCTGGCTTCCCACCGTGACCCTTGCCCTCTGGTGCTTTCGGAAGCTAGGGAAACTGGAACTGCGATCGTCGGCACTCAAGTAGACGGGATTCCTGAAGCTTTGGACAATGGGCAAGCAGGTCTTTTGGTGCCAGTAAAAGATAGTAATGCTTTAGCTGGGGTTTTAGTGCAATTACTGAGTAATACCGAGATGCTGCACGAGTGGAAACAGCGGGCAAAGAAAAACCTAGAGAGGCTGAGTGTTGCCCGCGTCCATCAGGAAACTATGACAGTGTATCGTGAGTTAATTACAGAATGAGGGGATTGGGGATTGGGCATTGGTGATTGTCAGTTATGTTTTACTAGTCCCCAGTCCCCAATACCCTTAACAGAGCGATCGCTTTAGTTTTAAAGCTACGCCTAAAGCGCCAAAGACCAGTACACCCAAAACGTTAGTTGATTCAGGAACGGCAGTATAATAAGCAGCCACCCTGATCGGCCCATCTTTATCCTCTTGCTCTGCTGGAATTGCTGGAATGATTCCAGCACCTGGCGCGAGATTAGGCAGGGTAGCGAATGGATTGTAAAACAGAGTTCCGTTTGGGATGACGCCACCACTAAAGGTGATAGTACTACCTGCAATGGTAATGTCTGTAAAAATATCCTTTAGATCGGGGTTATCAGAGTTACCAATCTTCCCATCTCCATTAACATCTCCCCACTCCACTGTTTCATTATCAAATGGTGGAGTAGAATTCGGATTACTATAGGACAGCGTTTTTAAATCAAAGACCAAGCTATTTATATCGTATCCGGTAGCATTTAGAAAGTTATTAGCTACATCTGGAACACCATATTCTATTACTTGCCCTGGTAGATAGTCTGTAAGGGTTCTTGGTTTTTTTGCATTGAATACATCTTGATTTTTAGTCGTCACAATCGGTTCTACAAAGATGACGGCTCTTGCTGGTGTCCAAGACAAAAAACTAATTCCTGCTGCTCCGAGAACAGACAAGGCTATTTTTGTGGCAATTCTAGTCATATTTGTGTCCTTTGGATATTGATTAACAGAATGCTACACCGCATGGTTTAAATCAAACAGCAAAAACTCACTTTTAAACTGCTATCTACCTGCTAGATAAATAGTGGTTAATGTGTGCTTGCTCACTGAGTTGATATCTACTCATAGGTTGATTTATAAAGCAATTCTTGTAATCCTTTATCACGATAACTAGTAATTTCACGCAATCTTTATAAAAAATCTAAATTATAACTTATGTGTTGACAAATTAGCCAATATATGAATTATAAGTAATTATCCTGACTCCTAATGAACTGTGGTTCATTGCTGTCTTAAGGGGACGCTACATATCAGGTTTGAGATAAAATGGTTATAAGATTTAGAGACTATGGCAAACGGCTTGCTGATTTTGAGCAAGAAATTTTAGTCCGTTGTCCCCAATGCGATGCCGAAGGCGGGCTGCGCCTACGCATTGCCAAGATATTGACTTTGAAATACTCACTGTGGCTAAAGCCACGGTGATTCTTCACGCTTCACAGACAGAATCCACTCCTTGTGGCATTACTCCGTCTCGACGTGCATTTAGAGTCGTGGCGATTCCCCATCCCGACTTTATTTATATTTTTCGCGGCGTTCTCATCTCGGTCGTGTTCAGTCCAACAATTTAAGCACTGAACCGAACGAACTTTTAAATCCAATTTTCCCCATTTGTATCCGCATTCAGAGCAAACTTGGCTAGTTGGCTCCCACCTATTTATAATGACAAACTCACGTTGGTACTTTTGGGATTTAGCCGCGCATTGAGTTCTAAATTCTCGCCACCCCTGAAGGCTAATTACCCTAGAGAGTTTGCGGTTTTTGACCAAGCCCGACACGTTTAAATCTTCTAAAACGATAGTTTGGTTTTCACTAACGACTTTAGTAGATAATTTGTGCAAAAAGTCTTTACGGGTATCTGCAATCTGATTGTGCGTTTTTGCTATTCTCAACCGCGTCTTATTTCGACGTTTTGATTCTTTTTGTTGCCGTGCTAGCTTTTTCTGAAGTTTTCTAATCTTGCGGTCGGGTTTTGAATAGGCAGGGCTTTCAGCTTTTTCTCCATTACTCATAAAGGCAAAAGTTTTAATACCAAGATCAATACCAATGCTTTGGTTTTTAGCAGACGCTCGTTCGCGTAGCGTGTCGCAGACAAGACTCGCTAACGCTTCGCTATCGATCTGAATGGGTTGAACTTCTACTACAAAGCTCAGAAAATAGCGATTAGCGCAGTCTTTAATTACTGTTACCGAACTAGGCTCGGATGGCAACTCCCTCGACCAAATCGGATTAACGTCTCCAATCTTGGCTAAGTAAATGGTTTCCTTGTTGATAGAAAATCCACCACGAGTTAATCTCGCTGACTGAAGATTTATTTTCTTTTTGAATCTGGGGCTACCTAGTTTCTTGCCTTTTCTTTTACCTTTTAGAGAGTCGAAGTAATTTTTGTAGGCAGTTCCCAAATCTGCTACTGATTGTTGCAAAGCAATGCTAGCTACATCACTAAGCCATTCTCGGCTTTCAGTCTTTTTTGCTTGGGTTAATACTAATTTTTGCAACTCTCCATTACTAGGAAGTTTTTCCGATTGTTTACACAAAGCAAGAGCATCATTCCAAACCACCCGGACACAACCAAACAACTGAGCTAGGCTCGTCCGTTGTTGGTTAGTGGGGTAGAATCGGTATTGATATCTTGCTTTCACGACTTATGTTATAGTTGGTCTGTCCGCTGAATATATCTTGGTCTGTATAGAATTTCAACTCATCTTAGGCGTTAAAGGCACAGCATTACAGACTTAAAGATTCACTTGGTCTGCGTGACTAAATACCGAAAGCCTGTCCTCACTGCCGGAAGTCTTGCCTTGATTGAAAAATCGTTCCGAGAAGTGGCCCAAAAGATGAACTTCTTGGTGCAGGAGTTTAATGGAGAAGCAGACCACGTACATATATTAATTGAATACCCTCCCAAGCTATCTATTTCTGAAATTGTTAATGCGCTCAAAGGTGTTTCAAGCCGTCGATACGGACAGGAAGGATTTAAAAAGCCATTAGGAAAAGAGGCTTTGTGGAGTCCTTCTTACTTTGCCTCAACAGTTGGCGGCGCACCCCTAGAAGTACTAAAAAAATATATACAGAATCAATTAAAGCCGTCCTTCTAGGACGGGGCTTTTACCCATTTTTTTGGTAAACTGTGAGCAATCAAGTCTCAGTTCCATCAAAAGAATTACCTGTCAGCACTGTAGCTATACAAAACAACAGTCAAATGCTGCCAAAGCAAAATCTGCACTGCTATTGTGGCAAAACAATTACAGGAATAAAAGAAATTCCAGCTATGGAATATTAGACCATTTTTTTGGCTTGCCCCTGTGGATACAAATCTCTTGTTGCGGTCAGGTTCTATGGGCATATAATGAAGCACATTTGAACTTCCTGGAAAGTTATGTTCAATCAAGGTTGCGAGAACGCTTGCCAGATGACTCATTAGGCTGGCACAATGGCAGTCTTGCCAGTCGTCTACCGCGATGGATCAAGCTGACGCAGCATCGGGAAAAAGTTTTAGAGAAAATTCAACAGTTAAAGCACAGATTGTAATCAAGGCTTTAATCTTGTTGATGAGCAAATTTATAACCACCCCATAGAGAAAGAGCGATCGCAACCACCAGCAAAATCGGTATACTGTACCAAGGAAACTGAGACAAGGGTAAATGGGCAACTGCACGCAATCCAATGCTGGCGTAGGTTAGTGGCAACAGGTAAACTACAACTTTGAGAGCCCCTGGTAATGTCCCAGGGTCAAAGAAGGTTGCTCCTAAGAATGACATGGGGATAATGATAAAATTATTGTAAAGTCCGACTGATTCGAGCGATCGCACACTCAACCCGACAATCACCCCTAATCCAGCAAATACCGCACAATTCAGCACCACCAACAGTAAAAATAGTGGGTTGAGAAAATTCCAGTTTCCAGTCAACAGCAGCGCTACCAAAATCACGGAAGCCGATGTCATCAACCCTCGCACTACTCCCGCCAGCATTTTTCCGATATATAACGCTAAGGGATGTATAGGAGTTAACAACAATTCCTCGAAGGTTTTGGTAAATAGTCTGTCTCCACAAATCGAAAATGTCGTTCCAGCAAAGCTAACCGTCATCGACGATAGCGCCACCATTCCCGGTAAGATGAATTCTAAATAGTTATTATAGTTACCACTAATCCCTGAGCCAGGTTTGATCGAACTACCCAAACCGAAGCCGAAAGCTAAAATATATATCAGTGGAGATATTAAGCCTGATGCCGCAACTGGTAGGATTCTGACACGTAAATCTAACCAATCGCCCCAAAAAATAGTCAGACTATCAGCTAGAAAGATTTGAAGTTGCGAAGTTTTGAACTTCTTGCTTGAAAATAAAGCTCTTTGAGATGTCACTTGCTTCTAATTAGTTATTAAAACTTACTTAAATTTTAAGTTACATTGTCTAACAGATCAATTACTAGGGGTAACAAAAATATCTCATACGAATAAAAATTTGTCTGGGAAAGTTCTAATCACAGCTTTTATCCGCTCAGACTTTCCGCAAAATTACAAATAAAAAGCTGGATATTTTAAGCATTCTGACTGCATAATTTGTGCAAATGGAATCAAGACTATCTGATAGATATCAAAAATATGCTATAATTGTTTAATAAAATATATAAATTAAAAACAGTTCCTCTGTGATTTCTATGTGAACTAGCACAAAGGTAATAACAATTCCTGAATCGGCAAATAAATAAAAATACTCACCAATTCTTCAAGATGGAAACAATAACCGACAAGGTTGGAATTATGTCCAGATATCTAGATAAGTTCCTATTTTTATCATTTAAAAAGAATACTGCCCAAAAAGTCGCAGACAATTACAGTCAAGACTAGGCATACTGAAAGAGGGAGAAAACTTAAGACTACTCCCTCCCAAATCGGCGTGAAGGTGATTAAGCAACAATGAGACGTAAACCCACTGGTAAATCGGCAACTACTTCTAAACCCTCTATTTTCCAATCCCCGATGTTTAACCTCTTCACCATCGCAATTATGGGAGGGGTGTTGATTTTGGGTATTGGAATTGGCATTGCTTTTAGTTCTACAACCACGTTAGCGCCATCAAATGTGGCTTCCCGTGAATTCATTGACACCAAAGCACCAAACCCGGAAATTTGTGTGCAGTACGGAGCCAGCGCGATGGTGATGGACGCTAGACTGTTCGTCACTCTCAACCCCTTCAATGTCTATGTTGCCCAGCCCAGTATGCGCCCTGGATGTGTGATCCGACAAAATAACTGGGCACTTTTAGAGCAACGTAAGTTGGTGACATCCGATCAGGTAAATGAGTGCAAAAATCGCCTGAACACCTTTGGATTCACAGGTAACTTGGACAGTGACAAACCTGATATTAGGTGCATATATCAGAATGAAGCTGCTCAAAACTTCTTCACGGCTCAACCGGGAGCAGTTGGAACACCTCAAGAAACGGACAGATTTTAGATTTGGGCATTGGGGTTAGGGAAGAGGTAACAGGGAATAATTTGTACCCTCTAACCTGTACCCTATTCCCCGGCGATCGCATCTTCAAAATCAGATCATTCGTACTCATCACGTATAATGGTCAAACCTAAAGCTTTGTAGGCACTCAGCATATTATTAGATACTGTAGGTGCTGTTACTAGGTAAGTCAGGGCATGAATAGACTCCACTAGATAAGGAGCAGCCGTGTCTAATTTTTCTGCTGTCACTAATCCTACTACCTCAGCCGATCCAGCAATCATGGCTCGTTTGACATGGGCTTCGTCTAGGTTAGGTACACTAATCCCAACTTCTGGATGTAAGCTGCAAACCCCCAACATGCACAAATCTGCACGAATCATCCGTAATGTCTCAATCGTGACAATACCCACGTTCACCAAGGCTTTTTTGTAGAGTTGTCCACCTAACATCACAACCTCTATATGGGGATGTTCTGCTAAAGCAACGGCGATTGGTGGACTATTTGTGATCACTGTTGCGTGCAAATCTAGGGGCAAATGACGCGTTACTTGGAGAGTTGTCGTACCTCCATCTAAAATCACCACCTGTCCTGTACAAACTAATTTTGCTGCTGTCCGAGCGATCGCTTCCTTTTCTTTTGGTGCTTGCTTTTGGCGATCGGCATAACTGGCGGTGGCTGGAGATTTGAGGAGCGCTCCCCCATGAACGCGTTGCAATAGTCCAGTTTCTGCCAGTTCTCGCAAGTCCCGGCGAATCGTATCCTCAGAAACCTTGAGAACAGCACTAAGTTCTGTCGAAAGTACCTTTTTATCACGACGCAGAATTTCTAAGATGAATTGTCGTCGTTCAGCAGTTAGCATAATTAATTTTCCTGAAAATGCGTTTTTGGGCTTGAAATTGCACGTTTGTGAGTTTATACTTATTGATATGCAAGTTTTTGTACGGTAATCCGTAACTTCAATCGAATTCAAGCACATTCATGCATAGTTGAATGTATTGATTTTGGCATTTGATGAAACTATATGGTTCCACAATGGTTCCGAGTAGTTGGCTTGAGCTTGGGAAATGCTGGGATATTGTTGCCCAATCTGGGTTTTAACAATTTTTTTTTGTAGTGCGATCGCGCCTTCCGTCTGTTCAAATTGTTTTTTATTCAATCAATAAGCCATGACTATTATTAATACCCAATTTCCGATTGATCTCGGTGCTTACAAACCTTTAGCGCTCAATCCAGCAAATTCCAGCCTCACCGCCCAACAGCGAGAAACTCTAAAAGCGAATATTCAACTTTGCCGAGATGCGATCGTCTTTTTTACAGCGACTGGCGCTGCTAGCGGAGTGGGCGGTCATACTGGTGGGCCTTATGATACAGTGCCAGAAGTGATGATCCTCGATGCCTTTTTCCGAGGAGCATTGGAGCAATTTGTGCCGATTTTCTTTGATGAAGCAGGACATCGAGTCGCCACCCAATATCTGATGGCAACGTTGCATGGTGACTTACCTGCCGAGCAACTTTTACGTTATCGCCAAGCACATTCCCATTTGCCAGGACACCCCGAACTAGGACTAACTCCTGGTGTGAAATTTAGTTCTGGACGGCTGGGGCATGTTTGGCCTTACATTAATGGTGTGGCGATCGCAAATCCAGGCAAGGTTGTTTTCTGTCTCGGTTCTGATGGCTCTCAGCAAGAAGGCAACGATGCTGAAGCGGCTCGTTTGGCTGTTGCTCAACATCTCAACGTCAAGCTGATCATTGATGACAATGATGTAACGATCGCTGGACATCCTTCTAAATATTTACCTGGTTTTAGTGTCGCCAAAACCTTAGAAGGCCACGGTTTGAAAGTACTTCAAGGAGACGGGGAAGACTTAGACGATTTATACCGTCGCATGAGCGAAGCTGTGAATACTCCCGGAGCGATCGCCGTCATCAACAAACGCCCGATGTGCCCTGGTATTGAAGGTTTAGAAGGTTCCACTCATGGCCATGATGTAATTTCTGTAGATTTAGCAATTAAGTATCTAGAATCTCGTGGACAAACTGCCGCGATCGAATACCTTAAAAGTATTGAGAAACCCAAGCAAACATATACATTTCTGGGTTCCAGTGACAAATGGGGCGCTAACCGCAATGTCTTTGGTGAAGCCGTGGTAGCTGTCCTGGGTCGCATGAGTGAGGCGGAGCGTAAAGAAAAAATCAAGGTTATTGATAGCGACTTAGAAGGCTCCTGCGGTTTGAAGAAAATTCATGATACATACCCGGAAATATTTATTTCCTCCGGCATCATGGAACGGAGCAACTTCTCTGCTGCGGCTGGATTCGGGATGGAGAAGGGCAAGCAAGGTATTTTTGCGACTTTCAGCGCCTTCTTAGAAATGTGTATCTCAGAAATCACGATGGCACGGCTGAACTATTCCAATGTTCTATGCCACTTTTCCCATGCAGGTATAGATGACATGGCAGATAACACCTGCCACTTCGGTTTAAACAATATGTTTGCCGACAATGGCTTGGATGATGGCTACGAAACACAGTTGTACTTCCCGGCAGATGTTAATCAAATGACAGCTTGTGTAGAAGCTGTGTTCTTTCAGCCTGGACTACGGTTTATTTTCTCCACCCGTTCCAAAGTGCCCAATATTAAGGACAGCAACGGCAATGACTTGTTTGGAAGTGGCTACAAATTTGTTCCCGGTAAAGATGAGGTTGTACGAGAGGGAACGCAAGGCTACATCGTCAGTTTTGGTGATGCTCTCTACCGTGCCGTTGATGCTGTAGAGCGTCTTCAGCAAGAAGGGCTAGACGTTGGTTTGATTAACAAAGCAACTTTGAACGTCATTGATGAAGAAATGATTACCAAAATTGGTAACGCTCCTTTTGTGCTTGTAGTAGAAGCCTTCAACCGTCGCACTGGCTTAGGCAGCCGTTTCGGTTCTTGGCTACTAGAGCGGGGGTTGACTCCCAAATATGCTCATCTTGGAACTCATAAAGAAGGTTGCGGTGGTTTGTGGGAACAGTACCCATATCAAGGTATCGATCCAGTGAGCATCATCAACAAGGTGAAGGAGTTAGTTGGAGGAAAGTAATATGATTTTGCTTTCATCAAGCTACATATAGCGCAATACGGTTCAGTTAAGGATAATCGTAGGTTGGGTTGAGGAACGAAACCCAACAATTAACGATTGATGTTGGGTTGAACGAAGTGAAACCCAACCTACGCAGGTTAAGGTTTTTATGGCTAACTGAACCGTATTGACATATAGCGTGAGTCCAATACAGACCTAACCCCCAGCCCCTTCCCTACAAGGGAAGGGGAGTAAGATTTAAAGCCTCTCTCCTTTTAGGCTACCGTGTATACACAAGTCTTTAAGAGTTGTTAGGTAACGTAGGGTGTGCAATGGCATTGTCAGCCGATGCAATGCCATTGTTAGTCGATGCAATGCCATTGTTAGTCGATGCAATGCCATTGTCAGTCGATGCAATGCCATTGTCAGTCGATGCAATGCCATTGTCAGTCGATGCAATGCCATTGTCAGTCGATGCAATGCCATTGCAGGTCAAGAAACTTGTGTGTACACCGTAGCTCCTTTTAGGAGAGAGGAATGGAAGTGAGGTAACAGTGTATTGCATCCAAACGATAACCGCTATATACAGCAGATTACATCTAAATGAAGTACAAAAATACCCCTCCCTAACCCTCCCCTTTCCAAGGGGAGGGAACTAGATTGAGAATTTCCCCTCTTTACAAGGGGGGATTAAGGGGGGTAAGGATGTACTTCATTTAGATGCAAAATGCTGTAACTAGTAGTCCACCACAATAACTTTGCTGAGTAACCAAATTTTAGAATCTTTCTCTCCTTCTCTCTGTGTTGTCTGTGCCTCTGCGGTTCGTTATTTAACCCCGCATAGTTGTCTTAGCAAACTACTAGAGGGAATGGCACTAAGAAAAGGCGAAAGGCTTGTGTCACCTCGTTCCCAGTCTGAAGACTGGGAATGTATTCCAAGAGGCTCTGCCTCTGGTCAAGCGACTGGAGGCGGAGCCTCGGAGAATGGGTTAAGAGCCTGGAGGCTCTTAACCAGTTAGGGCAAAGCTTATAGCTTTTCTTAGTGCCATTCCTACTAGAGGCACAACATTATGAGGATATGGCGCATAGCGGATGAGGCATTGATTCGATTTTCCATACCCAATCCCCAATGCCCCATGCCCTATTTGGTTTTGGGTAAAGGTTGACCAAACTCAATGATCTGAGGATCGGGAGCATTGGGGATTGTTGGAACTGGAAATTCCGACATCCCCAAAGGAGGAATGCTATTCAAGTTACCGGGTTGATTTGGGAAAGAAGGAGGGGGAAGAGTCAAAGCCGGTTGTTGAGAGGATGTATTTGCATTTAAAGGAGGTACAGTCACAAAAGGCTGTCCTGAGTTAATAGTAATTGTTGAGGGCAGTTCATTGGATGAAGGCGGGACTGTGAGTGAGGGCGATTGTGGATTAGTAGTGGTTACAGGTACGTTACTAGGCGGCTTTTGGGGTGTATGAGGTTGTTTTTTGGCTGAAGGTGGGGAATTTACTGGTTTTACGGCAGTAGTTTTACCAGAAATAACCGAACGTAATACCCAGCGAGTGGAGTTTTTTTGGGAAACGGGTTGCAGTTGTACCTGTTTGGGATTAAAAACAGTCCCTGGTGCTAAATCTAAGACAATACGTGTGTCGTTTGCGTTTAGTTGAGAAACGCGAATGCTTTTGATTGCTCCAGAATAATTTTGTTGCGTGCTAACTTTGCCCAACTTAGTATTCGGTAAATCTACAACCAGACGAGAGGGTTGTGCCAAGTAGAAATAATGGGGGGTTGTGCCTACTGAGAGGGTGATTTCGAGTTGCTGTGTCTTGGGGGAAAAACGCCAATTATCTAGCTTTGCCCCTGGTGTAGCAGCAGTAGTGCAAGTTTCGAGGGCGATCGCGGCATAAAAGCCTAATATACTGATACTAAATAGCTTCTGATCAAATCGGTAAAATTGTTTAGTCTTTAGTCCCTGATCCATTCTTTTTATTTGCTCCATAAAACCCATACAATGCGCTCACATTGCTGTTTACTTCGCGCTTCCAATCCCTACTCCCCACTCCTCAATTCAATTAGCTTTTTGCGGCACAGCAGTAAATTTCAGAGTTTGTGGAATACCATTTACGGTTAATTGACCTGTCGTATTAGCTTTATCCACAAGTTGCATTTGAATTATCACTGAGTTCAGAGGATCATTTTGGGGGCGAGGAATATTACAAAGGATTGATCTACCAACTTTCCCAGATAAATTTAATTGTTGATTTCTGAAGATGCCTGCCAGAGAGTGCTTTTCGTCAGTGTCGGCGTTAGCGTTTGCCGGTAATAAAGAGGCATTTAAGTAAATACCTGACTGCTCAATGTTTAACGTCAGGGTATCCGATTTTTCACAGTTAGGCAAATTCTCCGCTAGGGTTAGACGATAGCGGCCATTAACAGCCGGAGGAGCCTTGAGATTTTTTTCCCCATAAGCACTGACAGTTTTAAACAACAGTAGCACTGAAATTATTGCTACTCCGTAAAAAGCTAAAGATTTGAAGTTGAAATGATTCATGTTCTCAACTCCTCAATGTTGGCTTTTGACTACTAACATCTGGAAGCATGGAAGCCAAATGAGCGGTGACTTGACTGTAGCGGCGGGTAATCAGCAGGGAAGAAGAACATTGAATGGCTAGTTGATCTGTATATCTTCCCAAGGTTTGACGTTCGATACCCCAAGTGCGGCTGGTGCCTGCAATTGTCAGGTCTACATTTTTTGAGGCTTCGACTACAGCTTGGATTGCCTCTGGAGCTTGGACAATTTTAATTTCGATGCGATCGCGTACACTACTCGGTAATTGCTCCATCATCGTATGTAACTCGTAACTCAATTCATCCTTGAGGTGATTTTCAGGTACAACTTGCAAAACCTGTAACATACAAGTCTCACGGTTAATTAGCAGTCTCAGAGCTAGTATTAGTGCCAGATCATCATGAATATTTGCCGAATAAGGCACTAACAAGCTTTCTAATTGCTCGCCTCCCTTGTCCACAAACACAGCAACATCCACTGGCGCAGTCGTGAGCATTTGACCAACTCTTCCACCTAAGCGGTTGCTACTAAAAGCTGGGCGATGCCATCCCACAAGAATTAAATCAACTTGTTTGAGTGCGGCAATCTGTGCGGTTTCCCGTGTAACATTGCTAGATATGCGAACGATGGGATGCACATGAGAGCGTATTTCTACGGGTTCGAGAGTATTAATCAATGCTTCTAGCTGCTGCCGACGCTGGGCAATTAATCGGTCTGCTTCAACTGGCGTACTTTCAAAGGCATAATCTTCTTCAAATTCAATCAGGCTCAGAGGGTTAACAATGGCGGGATGTCGGGAGTTGAGAGCGATGCTTGCTGCCAACTGTACCAAGCCTTTTTGGGTACTCGGATTCGCCACTGGCACCAAAATTCGGTAGGGACGAATATAAGTTTCGGCATCAGTAGCACTTGTAGCTGTTTCTGCTTCCGACTCCGGTTCCACCACATCTAACCTGATCAGCCGCTTCGGATATGTCCATTCCAGCAGTGGCGAGGTCATGAATGTAGTTACCAATGCCATAATTACCAGCATGGTAAATATTAAGGGGGAAATTACCCCTAATTCTAGACCAATGTTTAGCACTATCAGTTCGGTTAAGCCGCGAGTATTCATTAACCAACCGAGTGCTGAGGCTTCCCGTTTGCTAATGCCGCTCACACGAGCTGCTACATAAGTGCCAACATATTTGCCTGCGATCGCTACTCCTAAAACCAACGCACACAAAAGCCACAATTCGGGACGGTTGAGCAAGCCAATCTGCGTTTTTAAACCACTGTAGGCAAAAAATATTGGGAGCAAGAAAATCAGCACAAAATCTTCCGTTTTTACTGCCAATTCCCGCACTAAATCTTCATTTTTGGGCATCGCTGCTCCCAGCAAAAATGCTCCAAAAATTAAGTGAATACCAATTAGTTCGGTGATTAGTGCCGACGCAACCACGCCCATATAAATCCCAGCTAGCAGTAATTGGCTGAGTCGTCCCGCACGCAGGTAGTGTTTGGCAAGGCGTTGCAGGAACCAACGACCTGCTGTCAACATCAAGCCGATGTAACTTATGCTGGCGATAATTGTGGGTATAGCACCAGCAAAGTCACCAGTTCGAGCAACTGCGATCGCTACTGCCAACAGACACCAAGCTGTGACATCATCGACAGCTGCACAAGTTAACGCCAACGTTCCTAAACGTGTTCCTTGTAAATTGTTTTCAGTAATGATTCGCGCCAACACTGGGAAGGCAGTAATTGACATCGCCGCCCCCAAAAACAAAGCAAAGGCAGTGAATGATACACTCGCATTGGAAACTAGGGGATAAAGTACCACCGCTAGCAATGTTCCTAGAGAAAACGGCACTAAAATGCTTAGGTGAGAAGTTAAAACTGCTACTTCTAATTGCCCGCCGAGGTATTTGGGATTTAGTTCTAGCCCAATCAGAAACATGAAAAATATTAGTCCCACCTGAGACAAAACATTGAGAAAAGGAAAAGTTTCTGGTGGAAACAAGGTAACTGCTAGATGGGGAGCAACTAAACCAAATAAAGATGGGCCGAGCATAATTCCGGCGACAATCTCACCAATTACCAACGGTTGCTTAATGGAACGGAATGCTAGCCCTACGAGCCGTGAAAGTCCAATAACAATCAGCACCTCAACCAGAACGAGAACAACTATGTGCATGGCTTCCTCAAAATTAACTATCTGGTTTCCCTAAGATAATTCTTTAAAAGACTGGGAAATGTCAAGCTTGTTAGATACAACCAAGAGTAATTTGTGCTTCATTGTTATATGAATTATTGTTACGATGCAGTTACAGTCCTGAAACATGAATTCTGATGACTTTAGTAGCTTAATCCTTAGCAAAAAAGTTGGCAGTTATATAATATAGCAATCCTATTTTATTTGCTCTTTGCCGATAGGCTCAGATCCCCGACTTCTTGAAGAAGTCGAGGATCTTTTTATTCGTAGAGATTCTACCCCATTACTAGGTACTTAATTTTCTATTTATATTTGCTTAAGTAGAAGATTTCTCATAGCTTGTACCGTGCAATAAAAAGGCAATCAGTGGTGATGCCATAAGGGTAGTAATGACTGCCATGATAACCATTATAGTGAATAAAGTCGGGGTAATTATATCTTGTTCCAGACCAATATTGAGGATGATTAACTCCATCAAACCACGAGCATTCATCAGAGCGCCGATAGTTGCAGATTCACGCCAATTTTCCCCGGCTAATTTTGCAGCTAACATACAAGCAACACCTTTACCAAGAATTGCGATCGCAATAATTAATAACGTAACTCCCCACAAAGTAGGTGTGTTTACCAATCCAATTTGTGTGTTCAGTCCAGAGAAAACAAAAAATAATGGTAACAAAAAAGAAGTAGTTAAAAACTCCGTATATTGGCGAATTTGTTGGGCGAATTCTCCCCGTGGTGTTACTGCTCCCAGCACAAAAGCACCGAATATTGCATAGATACCTGTGACATCGGTAAACCATGCACAAAACATCAAAATTATCAACATCAAAGTCAGGGTTTGTCTGTTCACACCTGCATCGCGTTTTGTCATGCGTGTGAACGCTCTCAGTAGAGGTTGACCGAGAAAAATCGCAAATAGCACATAGCAAATGCCACCACCAATTGCTAATATGGCAATGCTCAGAGAATTTTTGACGCTAGCAAGCACAATCGCCAGCAAACACCAAGCAACTGCATCATCTACTGATGCTGCACCTAAAGCCAAAGTACCGAAGCGAGTTTGTGCAAGACCGCGTTCGTAAAGAATACGAGCTAACATTGGGAAAGCCGTAATTGTCATCGACGCACCTAGATACAAAGCGGCTGACCAAGGCATGACTTTTGGTTGAAAGAAATCGCCATTGTAATAAAACCAAAAAGACGCGATCGCTCCTAAAATAAAAGGAGTGATAATACCGGTCGCAGATAGCAAACTTGCACTTTTGATATGATGTTTTAAGAGTTTGGTATTGAACTCTAAACCAATCAAAAACATATAAATTACCAACCCAATTTGGCTGATAGCATATAAAATCGACATCGATGGATTGGGTATCTTGAGTCCGACAGCAGTGATGATGGGAAGCTTAGGAAACAACCATTGCTGAAAATCTGGTGCAATCAATCCTAAAAGTGATGGCCCTAGCATTACACCTGCGATCATTTCGCAAACAACATCGGTTTGACCAAGATAGCGGCGTCCTAAAATCGTGACAATGCGACATGTGATTAAAATAACTGTGAGTTGCAGAAATAGCTGAATAACCAGATCAAAATTAGACATTGCACTTCCTTAATTTGCGTCTCTGCATTGAAGAATCTCCCCAAACTCCAAAGCTTGTCCTGTTTTTCTCATATATGACTACTACATCAGCACAAGTGCCAATTTTGGGAAGATAAAATGGCTGTTTTTTATTTGATGAGATACAACAGGCAATGCGTTGCTTTGGTTTCCAAAGTTGTAGCAACTGCCATATTGTTCTTAGGAACGCACACAACTGTACGTCAATACAACATATTGCATCTAAACTAAAACCGCCATATATGATTTTTTATGATTTGTTAATTTGCGATTTATAACCTTTTTCATCTATTTAAACCACAATCGACTGTAGGGAGACACATCTGTGCGTCACTACCCGACGGTTTAATTACCTGAAAATTGCTATATTTTTTGATTAAATTAGTTTCAATAACTTGAGATTTTACAACCACTCCCCGCCCCGGAAACGCCAACGGGGGAAGATAATTCGCATCAGGCTTTGGGAAGTAATAAAAACTGCTAGCCACACAACACTATAGTGCAATAAAAAAGTTACTGGCGACAATTCTTCCTTCGGTAAAGGTATTGGTAAAAAGCCAAACAGTTTGACTCCAGAGAAAACAAATACCAATTCCCATATACCAGCTAAGAGTTGATAAACTGCGGGCCAATCTCTATCCCAACGGGATTTTTGCAGATAGTCATAAAGTACATCCCAACCTAAACCAAAGATGGCAACATAACCAAGTATCCAAAAATAAACGGAGTTAGCACCAGGGCCAATCCAACCTATTGCAAATGGCAAAGATCCGAGTACGCCGACAGTTGCCAGTAATAATAATCGAGTTTGCCAGCGACCAAATAAAGTTGGTGTCATAAGAGTGCTGAGTTAGGAGTTAGGAGTTATGAATAATATAGAGAAATTAGAGTTTTGATAAATAGATTTGGACTCGCGTTCATTAAAAATTCCGAAAGATTGCGGTGCTTTTTACGAGGATGGCAGATACGAGAATATCGGCTAGCCCCAAAGCACCAACACATCTATATTATTAGGATGGTTTCAGGTGATAATTAAATTGAGAATGGTAAGCTGCGTTGGCAAAGTCCAGTGTTTGCGTAGCGTCTCGTAGAGAAGGTATGGCATCCCAATTGATTACATCCTCTAACAAAGCTTGATAACCTAGCGTATTGGGATGGAGTCCATCTTCACTCAAGCGTTTGAGCCGCCAACTTTCACCGCGTTTCATCCATTGCTCAAAAATATCCAAATAGGGAATCTGCCGTTTGGTGCAAGCAATTCGAGTTGCTTCTTTGTAGCGGTATTGGTCGGCATGATTATAGTAAAAACAATCTAAAAATGGCATCTTGGCTTCATCCACTGGCACCATGCCCACAAATAACACAGGACAAAGTTGTTGTGCTAAATCTAGTAGAGACGCAATTTCCTTTTCAAACAATGTAAAATCTGTGTAACTTCGACCATCGGGACGCCCCAACCGGGCTGAGTCATTCACCCCTACGGATAAAATAATCAAATCAGGAACACGATTTCGCAGTTCACCCCGGTGGCGAAATTCAACTTCTAGCCTTTGGGCTACTTGTTGCGTGCGATCGCCTCTTACCCCTAAATTATAAAGAATATGACCGGCACTATCCGGCAACATCCACCATCGCCGTAGTTGCTCAATCCAGCCTCCTTTTTCCGGGTCGCCGAATCCATAAATTAAGCTGTCCCCCAGTGCGACAATCTTCATAGGCTGAAAGTGATTTGGTGGTACAGACAGCTGCATTGAGGAAGAAGCGAGAAATGTGTGCATTTAACAACTATATTTTATATCTTTACAAGATTCTATACATTTCTATACCATAGATGGCGATCTTTAGTGTCCAAGCATGTATGGAGTTTTTACTTGTTGATATCAGTTGCAAGGTTAATATTGCCGCAGTTGAGCCTCTGTACGATAGGCTACTGCACTTTAACAATCAGCATGAAAATCGAACCGCAGAGGCGCTGAGGACGCTGAGGAAGAGGGAGATCCCCGCAAAATTTTCGCCCTTTTGCATTTATAACAAATGGGCAAAAATTTTATTTTTGGGATGTAGGGAATTCTACCGGGCAATTCCACGAGTATGATATTAGACCTCTTGCATAAATAAAAAATAAGAAAGAATCCCACCCCGCCAAAGCTACGCTTTGTCTCCCCTCCCGAAGAGCGGGGAGGGCTTGGGGGTGGGGTGTTAGGGACTTTTGCAAGAGGTCTATTAGTCCTCATCTATAGATTGATAAGTAGTACATGTACGAATGGCACTAAGTTAAGATACAGCCCTTGCCCTAACTGCTTCCCAGCCTCTAGGCTGGGAAGCAGTTAGGGAGGCGGAGCCTCCTGTTTCTTGACGAGAGGCAGAGCCTCTCGGAATACATTCCCAGTCTTAAGACTGGGAACGAGGCCACACAAGCCTTTGGGCTTTTCTTAGTGCTATTCATACATGTACATCAATAGCTAAAAGTAAACCCCCACTTACCAATTGCTTTGTCAAAAAATTTGACACAGGTAGTCATCTTGTAATATTATATGTTACAGAAGTAATGAGTTAGATTAAAAAGACTTCCTAGCCAGCACAGTGGAAATAAAATTACCATTTGTACGCAATTAGTTGATATTGCGAGAAAACTTTTTCAAAACCTCCTAATTAACCCAAAATAACTTGATTAACGCTGCATAACTCATAAATATGGATTTTGACTATTTTAGAAGCAATGAAGGCACTCCTACAAATAATACCCGGCAAAGCTTACTTGCTAGCGGTTGGCGACCATTTAACCGAGAATTAGACTGGGGGTTTTTATGGCAACTTTTGTATAGTGACTCCCGCGAATTAACTCAAAAAAGTTTGAATTTAGCGAGTAATGTTGCTGATATTTTGGGACGAAATAATTATGCTTGGTGGGCTAATTTATTAAGTGTTGTATCCGATAATACTCGTTACGAAGTTGAAAAGTTTTGGAATTACATCACACCAGATCCTCAATCACCAGATCATCGTTACAAAGATGTTTTGAGTACGGAAACGCCCATTGTCCAATTTGTCAGTCGTAGTAGCATTCCCATTGATTATGTTCTTAATCGACTGCAAGAAATTACTGTACTGCGAGTTTTAGGTGTGTTGGGTAATCCCGATATTATTACCCAGTATTACTCAGAAAGAGATTTTTATTTTCCTATAGATAGATTTGTTAGCTGGGAACGTTTGGACGTTATTAATACTGTTTATGCTTACTGGTCTAAGTATGACATTTGGTTGCAAATTGACCCCTACGATCGCGGGCGACGACAATATGTTTTAATGGCGAGAAATCTCGCGCCACTAATTAACAAAGCGACTTACGACTTAGCAGTGATGCTGAGTGGATATCAAAGTCGTGTAGGCAAAATTCATAGTCAATTTACCATTCGGACATTTCCCCCAGATATCCAAAACTTTACTGATTCTGTACAGCAAGCGATTCTTAATCAAAAGCAGTTAGCAGTTGTTGTACATGGGCAACCAGGTACTGGTAAAACAGTGTGGACACAGGCAGTAGCAAAAGAAATTCTTGTACCCTTAGGTTATGTAATTTTTATTTTAGATCATGATGCGATCGCTAATTTTGTCCCACCGACTTACATAGAGCGCATTTGTATCGTTATTAACGAAGCTGATAATCTAGCGCAAAATCGTGCTTCGGAGGTAGCGCAATACAATAACAAAACCGAACACATTCTGAGTTTGCTGGATGGCACTTTGTATCAGAGTGTAATTGATGACTCTGGTATTCAAATGCAGCAACGGTTAGTTGTCTTGATGACTTGCAACACTACTGAAAGATTAGATCCAGCTATGTTACGTAAGGGCAGGGTGGATTTAATATATGAGTTTACGCAACTGTTTGTATGAATTGGGAAATACAAGGAAAGATTGACTTAGAAGGATCTTTATCGGGGGCTTCTCTATCAGAGACTACGGCAACACCTTTAGCGATCGCTGTAGTATCATCTGTAAATACTGATTTTGGAGCTTTCTCGAATTTCATAGCGCAGCAGTATTGGAGAGTAGCTTGCTTTTCTAAGCGAATAGCGATCGCTCTGAGCAATTCGTCTAGTGTCGAGGGTTTGGTAAGATAGTCGTCTGCTCCTAATTCCATAGCTTTGCGAACATCTGCTTTAGTACTACTGCCAGTCAGAAAAATGAAAGGAATAATTGCTGTCAGAGGATCTTGGCGTAGTGTAGTTAATCGGGTTTTCATAAACTACCCCGCTCTGCTAACACTGAGGGCGGGGTTTGTAATGAATTTTATTACTTAGGATAGTTTTGAGTTAAATAAAGTTGTATTTAAGATTACAGGTAATGAAAAACTAAATTTGTGGTAAATTAATTTTCCCTGCTATCAAGGAGTAATAATGGTTGTAAATCAATATCAACGTGTTGTGGGCGTATTTACTCATCGTAGAGATGCAGAACAGGCACTAGATGAGTTGAGAGATTCTGGCTTGGCGATGGAGAAAGTATCTGTAGTTGTCCAGAATGCAGACCGCAATCATGAGATTGCCGATAATGAAATTAAAGAGCGCACGGGTGATAAAGCTGACGAAGGTGCAACAGTAGGAGGGCTTTCTGGGGGCGCTGTTGGTGGGTTAACTGGTTTATTAGTAGGTCTTGGGACTTTAGCAATCCCTGGAGTTGGGCCAATAATGCTGGCTGGGGCAGCGGCAACTGCTTTAGTTACAACCCTTGTCGGGGCAAGTATTGGTGCTGCTACTGGGACTTTTGCTGGTGCATTAGTTGGTTGGGGAATATCGGAAGAGCAAGCTAAAGCATATAACGAGCGAGTAGAGCATGGACACTATTTCATAATCGTGGATTGTACATCTTTTGAAATTGCTAAAGTAGAAGCAATTCTACAGCGTTGGGGTATTGAAGACTTTGGCATTTACGAACATCTCAACAGTGAGCATAGAACTATAAATTATCTGACCACAACGAGTTCTGCTACTACCATTTCTAATAAAAGTGGGATTTTGACCAAGTATGCTACTGGTTACTTTGATAACATAGATAATATTGAAGCGGCAATTAACGATATGTATGCCGCAGGTTTTCCAGCAAACCAGATTTCTTTAATTTGCAAAGACTTTTCTCAATTGATTGGGTCAACACAGGTTAATTTAAGTGAGCGTTTTGACGCTATGAGGCTAGGAATAGCAGATGAGTGGGCACGGTTTTACAACGAGCAAATTGCTCAAGGTAATTACATCCTCATCGTCAGTGGCACAGACAATGAGCTTGAGCAAGCTAGCTTAATTTTTAGCAATTATGCGGTTCAGGAATGTCAAATTTATGACCCGATGTTAATTCGTTCTTGAAAACGAGTACCGGAAAATTTAACAATTTTGTTAGAGCAAATAATAGTCACTCGGATAGCATCTATATACTAGAAAACAGGGCATCAAACCCTGTTATTTAGTCGCTATACTTCCCCTCTTTACTCCACTTCGTTACCTTGAGGAAAGGGGCTAACTATTTTTTTCTGAGTTCGTGCATACTTCTCACAACCTTTGTTACCAAATTTCTGGGCGTAAATCTGACGCTTTCAGTTAATATCTTATTTCTCATCCCAGGAACAACAACAGTTTTGTTTTTCATTAAGCCCCGATAACCAATTCTAGCGACGGTTTCCGTATCCATCATTCTGTTAACGTTAGCAATCTTTGAATCTTCCATTGCAGCATTTTGTTGGAATTCCGATGCTGTTGGCCCTGGACAAAGAACAGTCACGCTGACACCTGTGCCCTCTAATTCATTAGCGATCGCTTCTGAAAATGATAAGACATAGGCTTTTGTCGCGAAATAAACTGCCATTAGAGGCCCTGGTTGAAAAGCAGCAGCGGAGGCCACATTTAATATTTTTCCATAGTTTTGCTCGATCATATCCTTGAGAAATAACTTCGTTAAATGAGTCAGGCTGACCATATTTACCTGGAGCATTTTCAGTTCAATGCTAAGGTCTGTTTCGCTAAATACTCCATAAGTACCAAAGCCAGCATTGTTTACCAGCACATCAATCTTGATGGATGCTTGCTGTAGTTCTGTAAAAATTTCTTCTGGGGATGTTGGGATAGATAAATCCTTAACAAAAATTTTGACGGAAATGCCAAATTTTTGCGGAAATTCATCTATAATTTCAGTAAGTTTTTGTTCGTTTTTATCCACTAACACAAGATTATAATTATGACGAGCAAAAATCTGGGTTAATTGATAGCCTATCCCACTAGCCGCTCCTGTAATTAGAGCAGTTTTTTTTTGCCGACTTTCGGATGTTTTATTCATGTGACAAAAATGACTAATTTGAGTTAATTAATTTAACTTTTATAAAAGTAGCTAAAGCAATATGTAATATTTCTTATAGCTACTTTTATGGGGACAAAAAATGATGCTATCCACCTGAAACGAGTATGCTTCAATCCAGGATATTAGGCGCAAATATAAAAATCTGTATCCATATAAACAAGAACAAGAGTATTTAATATCGTCAACAGCGCTGAATCTAGCCGGAAGTAGAGAGTCAGGAGGCATCTTTATTCTGGCTCCTGACTCCTCAAAACTTTAAAAGTGAAACTTAAATGGCTATTGGCTTAATAACTAGTTATTGAACAAATCCAAATCTGTCACAGCCCCAAGACTGCTAGAAGATACCAATTTGGCATATTTCGCCAATACGCCTTTAGTGTAACGCAAAGCAGGAGGTTGCCAGTTGGCACGACGACGGGTTAATTCTTCTTCAGATATATTCAACTGCAATAAACGAGCGGGTGCATCAATAGTAATACTATCGCCTTCTTCTACAAGCGCGATCGCACCACCAACGGCTGCTTCTGGTGCAACATGACCAACCACCATACCGTAAGTACCGCCAGAAAAGCGTCCGTCGGTAATTAATCCCACTGCATCACCCAAACCAGCCCCGATAATTGCTGAGGTGGGTGCCAACATTTCCCGCATACCTGGGCCGCCCTTGGGCCCTTCGTAGCGGATAACCAAAATATCACCTGCTTGAATTTTACCCGCCAAAATTGCATCTAAAGAGGCTTCTTCTGACTCAAACACCCGTGCAGTCCCGGTAATTACTGGTTTTTTCACCCCGGTAATTTTAGCGACAGCCCCCTCCACTGCCAGATTACCTCTGAGGATGGCTAAGTGTCCTTGAGGATACATCGGGTTATTCCAAGTCCGAATCACATCTTGGTTGCTAGATGGTTCTTCTGGGATATCTGCTAATATCTCTGCAATGGTTTGCCCGCTAATGGTGAGGCTATCACCATGCAATAAGCCATGCAGGAGTAGCATCTTCATGACTTGCGGAATGCCACCAGCTTTATGTAAGTCTGTAGCTACATACTTACCACTTGGTTTTAAATCACACAAAACGGGAACACGGGCGCGGATTGTTTCAAAGTCATCTAGGGTTAACTCTACATTAGCAGCGCGAGCGATCGCTAAAAAATGCAACACGGCATTTGTGGAACCACCCACCGCCATAATTACAGAAATAGCATTCTCTATAGATTTGCGGGTGATAATTTGCCGGGGTAAGATTTGTTTGCGAATGGCTTCGACTAACACATAAGCTGATTTTTCTGTGCTGTCGGCTTTTTCGGCATCTTCTGCTGCCATTGTCGAAGAATAGGGCAAACTCATCCCCAACGCTTCAAATGCTGAAGACATGGTGTTAGCCGTGAACATTCCCCCACAGGAACCAGCACCAGGACAAGCCCGACTTTCAACTTCTAATAATTCCTTGTCGTCAATTTTTCCAGCACTGTGTTGACCAACAGCTTCAAAAGAACTGACAACAGTTAAATCGCGTCCGTTGTAGTGACCGGGTTTAATTGTGCCACCGTAAACGAATATTGCAGGGATATTCATTCGGGCGATCGCTAACATTGCTCCTGGCATATTCTTATCACAGCCACCAATGGCTAGCACACCATCCATACTTTGTCCGGTACAGGCGGTTTCAATGGAATCGGCGATGACTTCCCGCGATACAAGGGAATATTTCATCCCTTCAGTTCCCATTGAAATCCCATCGCTAATGGTAATCGTGCCAAACATTTGTGGCATTGCACCGGCGGTTTTAATCCCAGCCTCTGCTATGAGCGCCAGTTGATTTATCCCCATATTACAGGGAGTGATCGTGCTGTAACCGTTGGCAATACCGACAATGGCTTTATTAAAATCTTCATCTTTAAAACCAACTGCCCGCAGCATAGCTCGATTTGGCGATCGCTGCACTCCTTGCGTCACAATTTGGCTTCTCAAATTCTCCGACATCGTTACATCATCCTCTAACTTGCATGTATGAGTATGATAGGTAGCAAGTTTTGATATGTCCAATATATATTTATGAATAATTGAGACTTATAAAATATCAAAACTATGGAACTGCGACACCTGCGCTACTTCATTGCTGTAGCTGAGGAACTCCACTTTAGTAGAGCCGCAGAGCGACTTCACATCGCTCAACCTCCCTTAAGCCAACAAATTCAACAGCTAGAAGCATCCCTTGGGGTAGAACTTTTTCAACGCAAAACTAAACGACAGGTGCAGCTAACGGAAGCCGGACAAGTATTTTTGCAAGAAGCTTATCAATTGTTCGCTCAACTAGAAAAAGCAATTGATCTGACTCAACGGACAGGTAGGGGTGAGAAAGGACAACTAAGAGTAGGTTTCACCACCTTAGTAACTTACGATTTGCTACCTGTGATTTTGCGGCAGTTTCGAGAACAGTTTCCAGAAGTGGAGTTAGTATTGCAAGAATTAACGACAACTCAGCAAGAACAAGCGCTATTCAATCGCCGCATCCATGTAGGTTTTGCCCATCCACCTTTAGAAGACAATACTTTCAATCAAGAATGCATTCAGCAAGAAGGACTAATTGTAGCTTTGCTAGAAACTCATTTCTTAGCTAGACAAGAAAATATTTCAGTGCGATCGCTCTTGAACGAAAATTTTATTATGTTCCCCCGCCATTTGGGCCCCGGACTTTACGATCAAATCCTGAGTCTTTGCCAGCAAGGAAATTTTAGCCCAAAAGTGACTCAAGAAGCAATCCAAATGCAGACAATTATCGGGCTAGTGTCAGCAGGAATGGGGATTGCGATCGTACCGTCTTCTTTGCAAAATCTTCAAAGGGCTGGTGTAGTTTATCGCACTTTAGAAGAAAAAACACCATTAGTAGAAACGGCTGTAGTGTGGCGACAAGAAGATATGACACCTGTTTTACGGGAGTTTCTACAAATTGTCAGAAGTGTCTGTGGTTAATTAATCAGTTAAAAAGGCGATCGCCTCCATTAGCTAAATATGCTAGGTTCTAAAGAAACCAATGGGAGTGTGCAAACCCTACGGTTAACTTTCGCTGCCTTTGGGTTAACTTCGCTTCGGGGTGTACCTCTGTAGTCTGTGATTGGCTATGCGCTGTGTAGATCGAGAAAGCTTTGCAAAAGAGTTGAGTAATTCATGCTTCAGATTTCGTCTCCCCAGCTTTTTTAGAGACAGCAATTGCACCAACTCCAAACAATAAACCTAGTAGGGAAGTGGGTTCAGGTACCGATGTAGATGAAGAACTCAGGATAATATTGGCAGCAGAATCTTGATAGATGTATGTTCCTGCCTGTCCCACTTCACCCGTTAAGGTAATTTCAGAGCTTGAAGTTCTTTCTAAGGTATATCTTGGAGCATCAAAAGCAATGCCAAAATCAACTACTAAATTCCAATTCGACCTAGAATCAAGCTCAAAATCGACATCCGGGGTTAAGTTACCGCCATTAGTAGAGCCTCTCTTCAAATTCAGGTCTAGATTGTTGACGTTAAGCTCCCAATCGTTCAAAGTCCCATCCTTTGAGTAAACCACGAATCCCGAATATTCGCTCTCTTCTGGCAAAAAGTTCTCCAATAGAGGGGTAGTAGCATCGACTAAGGTAAAATCGCCCGAAAATTCTTGTCTAGTTAGAATAGCTCCCAGCACGGGAGTAGTATGAAATACGCTTGCAACTACCAAACCAATCACGGCGACGCTAACTTTGGGAAGTCGAACTTGATTCATGGATTGGTTATGCTATTTAAATTTGTTGAAGGTATGCTATCACATCCTTGGCAACTTAAGATGTGCTTCGGAGGGGGCTTCTCGGTGGAGGAAGGCGGTTGGTATCGCCATCGATGAGGAGCATAACGCCAAAGATATTGACAGAAGGACTTACACCAGCAGGCAGGATCAGGATTATCTGAAGCCTGAAGAGGTGTTGGAGTGTGAGAAGTTCCGCTTTGCTCAGATCGTGGCAGATGCGCCCCAGTGGACTGAGTGGATGGCTTGACTTGTACGATCGCTATTCCCTTCCACAAGAACATTTTTTAAAGCGCAAATGTATTGCCTAATCTGCCGAAATTCGCATCTGACAACGACTTGACTCCTCCTAAATTTTTGAATTTGGAATTGCTGGAGGATATTACTGTTTATACTGCCTAATTGGATAATGTGCAGCTGAGAGGCATTTTCATTTTCTCTCTTTTTGCTGAGTATATAATCACACAAAAGATAGATTGATTAACCAACTTAATTTCATTACTATCAACAAGATATAAAGAAATATTACAGAAAGGAGTCGGCTATTAACATCCAATTATCACAGAATATCGTCATCCCCAAATGGTCTGATTCTAAGATTGCTCTTGATCTAAAACGTGCCAAGGAAATTGCCGATTATTGTGCAAACAATGCCAGTACTATAGATTGCAATAGTGCTTTTCCCAGGCAGGAGTTTGAACTGATTGCTAAGTCGGGGTTATTGGCTGCACCATTGGCGAAAGAATTAGGCGGATGGGGTGCAGGAATTGATGCTAATGTTAGCTACGAACTTTTAATCCTCTTAAAGCAGATAGGGCATGGCAATCTGGCAGTTGGTCGAATTTATGAAGGACATATCAACGCTCTGCAACTGATTCAGACCTTTGGTTCTATAGAACAAATCACAAGCTACGCCCGTGATGCCCGCGATCGCCAGAAAATATTTGGTGTTTGGAATGCCGAAGCCTCTGATGGTGTCAAGATAATTCCTTTTGAGAATGGACGTTATCGCCTGGAAGGTTCTAAAACGTTTTGCACCGGTGCAGGTTATGTAGAACGTCCTTTTGTTAATGGAGTATTGCCAGAAGGCGGTTGGCAAATGTGCATTGTGCCGATGGACGAAGTGACAACGGTTAGCGATCCAGCTTGGTGGCAACCTTCTGGGATGCGAGCTACCGCTAGTTACAAAGTGGATTTTAGCGGTGTAGAGTTGGATCAGAGCGCTTTAATCGGGCAGCCAGGAGATTACTATCGACAGCCGTGGTTGTCTGTGGGAGTGATTCGGTTTGCCGCCGTGCAACTAGGTGGGGCAGAAGCACTGTTTAACCTGACTCGCCAGTATCTCCAGAAGTTGGAATATACAAACGATCCATATCAACAGGAACGGCTTGGCAAAATGGCGATCGCTATTGAAAGTGGTAATCTCTGGCTGCGGGGGGCCGCAGAGCAGGTAGCAGCCTATGCACCAGCGTTTGGTGGTTATCCCACAGTTACCCACCCACAAGCAGATCAACTCGTCGCCTATGCAAACATGGTGAGGACAGCAGTTGAGCAAATTTGCATTGATGTGATGCATTTGTGCCAACGTTCTGTTGGGACTCGCGGCTTACTACCACCAAATCCGATGGAACGCATTATCCGAGATTTGACTCTATATCTGCGTCAACCTGCTTTTGATGCGGCCTTGGCAAATGTAGGACAGTATGTATTGCATGAAAGTAAGGAAGCTGATTTACTTTGGAATGATGAATAAATTCGGCTTGATTGGATTACCACTAAGCAATCCTAGTGTTTTGCCCTGGCGTTCCGTTGACGAGATCGCTTGTAGTCCGGCATTAATCGTTGCACCCCATCCTGATGATGAGACGTTAGGCTGTGGAGGTGCGATCGCTCTGTTACGGTCTTTGAATTGTGATGTGCAAGTTTTAGTCATAAGTGATGGTACTCTTTCACACCCTCATTCCCAAAAATATCCCGCAGATCAACTCCGTGCTTTGCGGGAAGCAGAAACCTTATCAGCATTGAAATTACTAGGTGTAGAAGTTAATGCTGTCACCTTTTTGAGAATGCAGGATGGGTCAATTTCAACACAGTATCAAAGTGCAGTCGCTAGTTGTCGTGCTTACATCACAGAAGTCGCCCCACAAATTATCTTTTTACCGTGGCGATATGACCCTCATGCAGACCACCGAGGGACGTGGAAATTAATTCACGCCGTGCTGGATGATTTGTGCTTTTCCCCCCGATTGATTGAGTATCCGATTTGGGATTGGGATTCAAACCAACGGGGAAGTCTACCAGAATCTCTTGAGGTAACAACCTGGCGGTTGAATATTAACACGGTAGTGGAGTTGAAACAGCAAGCGATCGCTGCTTATCGTTCCCAAATTACAGATTTAATTGATGATGACCCAGAAGGCTTTCGCCTGAGTCCCGAAATGTTAGCGAACTTTACTCATCCTTGGGAAGTTTATTTAGAGGAAATCCAATGAACCCGTTACAATCCGACTCCTTACCACCCAGCTACTTCGATAAACTCTACAGCGAAGATCCCGACCCGTGGAAGTTCGAGACAAGGGAATACGAAGCTAACAAATATGCTGCGACGATTGCAGCTTTACCCAAAGAGAGCTATCGGTCTGCCTTTGAAATCGGTGGTTCCATTGGCGTTTTAACTGAAAAGCTACAAAAGCGTTGTGACTCCCTGCTCTCGGTTGATGTGTCAAAACTGGCACAGAATAGAGCAAAAGAGCGCTGTCGGCATCTCTCCAATGTCAAGTTCCAGATTATGCGTGTCCCAGAGCAATATCCTGATGAGATGTTTGATTTAACTCTAGTCTCGGAAGTTGGCTATTACTGGAGCTGGGAAGACCTGAAAAAATCCCAACAGTGCATTTTAGAACACCTGGAACCTGGAGGACATCTACTTTTAGTTCATTGGACACTCTATGCCCGTGATTATCCGTTGAGTGGGGATGAAGTTCATAACTCGTTTTTTGAGTTGACCCCAAATAAACTGCGGCATTTAAAAGGTAAACGAGAGGAAGAATATCGACTTGATTTATTCGAGCGAGTTTAACAAATGAAGAATAATTCAGGCTTAATATCCCCCGAATTCTATTCGGGGGATATAAGTATCACGGCTAGTAACGCTTTCCTATTGGTGACGCGGTACCCTCAGTGTTGCGTAAGCTTCCCACAGAGTACTGCTCTTTATATGGTTGTGACATACTCCCACACTGACTGCAAGCAGTACAGTGTGGGCTTCTCAGCGACTCCCGGTATCCCGTCGGACATTAACTGAGCTTTGTTTTAAGTCCACGAGAAGCCCCTCCGCAGACTATAAATTTCTTACACCTCGACTTCGCTCGGTGTAACCCTGAGCCAACACGATAGTATCAAAAAACATGGAAATTGGCGATTCGTCGCCCAAAAATTCATCTCATCGCCTCCCTTCGGGCGAGAGGCTTCTTTTTGTTTTAGCTAAATCATTCGGGGTCAAATTATTCCCTTGGAGTTTACTCCAACTGAGCCGCAAACTTTCAAGACGCAAGCGCAAATCTCCAATTGCTTGTCGAATTTCCACGAGTTTCCAGCGCGAAGCCCAAGTTCCTTCTGACTGCTGGCGTTCTTCGACTTCTTCATACAATTGACCAAAGGTATAAGGTTGGGTCAATTTCTGCACAAGCCATTGGGCTGAAATTCCTAACATCTCTGCCAAGGATGCAACGCGAGGATAATCTGATTGATAGCCATTAAGAACATACCACCACATCGCTCGTAATTGGCGGCGTGCAATAAAACGAGTTTCAATAGCTGCTGCTGGCTCCACTACAAATGGTTGCTGCTGCCGTCCCATTTCTATCCATTCACTCAACTGATTTGCTAAACCAACATTTGTACGTCCGATTTGCCTCGCCGAAGTTACTACCCGCACTAGGGGACTGTGGCGAAACCGGGCATTTACCCGTACCAAAGCACGATAAAAAGCTACATCTTCAGGAGTCCGCACTGGTGGTAAGCCTCCTGCCAGTGCATACATTTCTGCTGTGACTGCCAAACTTGCTCCATAGTGCTGATAATGCCGGGGAAAGTTGTCATAGGGGTTGGGATCGAGATAAGTTTCTAATTCGGTAATTAAATAACGGTAGCCTACTTCACGCAGATGGCAAGCTCTGGCGTAAGGGTCTAGCTCGGCAAGACCAGTGCGCTCAACAACAATTCGCCCACCTACAGCATCAGCACCACAGTTAATTTCGTATAGATTGGCAGCAATCCAAGTTGGGCTTACCTGGGAGTCTCCATCAGTTGAAGCAATTACCCCCCTTGTGCGTCCTAAGCTACACAAACGGCGATATGCTTCATCCATCAAAATCTGACGTACTCGACCAATATAGGCTGACGCAGCAGGCAGACTTTTTTCAACTACATGCAGTGCTATCTGTGGATTTTGTTCAGCCAAACTTCGAGCTATAGCTGCTGAATCATCGCTACAATTATTTGCCAACAAAATTATTTCGTAACGTCTAGGATCTAAAAGCTGTCCTTCTAAATCAACCTGATGTATTAGGGCACTAAGAGTTGCTGCTAATGTCTCAGCTTCATTGCGAACTGGAACAATTACACAAACTTCACAATCCGGTGATGGTGGTATTTGAACTAAAGTTTGAGAAAAGTCTTTATTGACTTGTACGGATGGAAAGTCAGCAATGAAGAACAAGCCCTTACTTTCCATAAAAACCATTTTTCCATCTCCAGGAACAGCGACAGAGTATTTCATCCAAAACGGAAAATATTAATATTTGTAACTATATTTTGGTAAATTTCTCATTTACTTGGAATCTATCTCCAGTCTGATTAGTATTTATTAAAACTCTCACAACAGAAGCTATCAAAGAGTAATATTTGTTTTTCTCTCCCTCAAAGTGTTGCTAATAACAGCCTAATTATTATACATTCCTTACTCATAGCAAATTTTAGACGAGAAAATCATCCTTAAATCATGTATTTTATTTGATTTTTTTCCTGATAATCAGTCTGAAGAAAGAGACGAATAATATTACATCTCATTAAGATTTACATATTAATAGTAACTCAATCAGATCAAAGCAGATTGATGCAAAAACTTAAACACAAGATTAGTAACCTGCTTTTTGGTCGTTATAAACATTCCTTGGGTAATTCTAAAAGCACGTCTGTTCGTAGTTTGGATCGCCTCAACCTTACCTTGGGCGATGTCCGAGATGTTTTTGAACCTTACTTGGCAATTTTCTTAGCCGCAGATCGTCATTGGAATCCAGTTTAAGTAGGTATTGCTCTATCAACCACTAGCATTGCTGGAATTTTGGCACAAACCCCAACAGGTGCGCTTAGTTGATGCCTCCCGTCACAAAAGGTTACTGATTGCGATCGCTACCCTAGCTGTTGAAATTAGCTATATTGTGATTGTTAACTTTTCGGCTTTACCTGCGGTGGTTGCAGCTCAGGCTGTCATTAGTTCTGTTCTATCTGGCGAATGGTGCATTACTACCTTTAGTTAGTCAAGAGTTAACCGCAGGACAGCAAAATACTCCCTCACTCTACATTTCTGCTGCCATTGTTGTAACACAGCTAACGATCTCGGAATTAACACAGTTTGAAAATCTGGGACTATATCAAATAGGGTAACTTGTGTTTTCAGAGTCTAAGCAAGTTGACATTAAACAAGTGCGGATTGAATATCAGAGGCATAATCCTATTGAATCGTTTGGAGTTAATACGGACTTTCTTTTCTTCTCTTTGAGATTGTCGCTCCTTGTGCCTCATTTCTGCTTGTTTGATTAACAAAAGAAATTGGTCGTAGTTGATTCCCAATAGTTGCTTGATCCGATGTGGATATTTTTGAATATAATAGAGTGGATTTTTCATTGTGGTAGACCAACGGTAGACGCTCAAATCTCGGTTCTACCATTTTTTTGTCCCCAAATTTATATTTCGGACAGGTCTAATGCCGACCAACAAAATACTCAACATTGTAACGAGCGAATGATAATGTCAGCTCCCTTATCAGCAATCATCATGGTTGCAGCTGCGGTATTCGCGGTGATTGAGAGAGGAAACACGGAAGAATCAATGACACGGAGTCCTGATATACCGCGCACCCTAAGTTCTGTGTCCACTACGGAATCCCGATCAGTCCCCATCCTGCAAGTTCCGCAATAGTGGTGTGTTGTATCGGCTGTTTCTCTGATGTAAGTCTCCAAATCTGCACCCGTTTCTGGAGCAATTTGTTTTGACCGCCATTGGCTCAAGCCGAGTTGATTGCCAATGTCGATGCCTAACTGAAGTGCCGTTTTACACATCTGGATATCTCCAGGTGCCGTCAGATAACCTGGATCAATCATAGGAGTATCATTAGGATTGCTTGAGCGCAGGGTAACAGTTCCTCTACTCTTTAGGTGCATAATGTTTGGCCACAACCAAAAAGAACGTTCTGGGCCAGGGAAACCTTTGAGCGTTCCAACGCCGACTGAGGATTCTATATCAATAACTAAACTACTATTTTCTGTAGAAGCAAAGATGACAGCTGGGGCTAAACCATAGGAATAGAATGGCACATCTTTGTTTTGGGGAATATAAAATCCGACACTAACAAAAAGATCGTCATAGAAATTTTGACCGACTTCTGGAACATTTGCAACTACAGAAATATCAAATTTTGCTAATTCGTTTTCGTCACCGATACCTGAGAGCATCAAGATTTTTGGACTTGCAATCGCACCTGCACTCAGAATAATTTCATTCTGTATATAAGCAAGGTGTTGTTGACGCTCTTTGACATATTCAACACCAATCGCTCTGGTATCCTCGAATAAGATTCGGGTTACAAAAGCCATTGGGTGTACGGTTACATTCTGATATTTTTCTGGCTGGAAAGTGCTGTATGTAGTTTCTCTAATTAGATTAGATGTTCCCGTCACGTTAAATTGAAACAGAGCGTATCCATATTGACTTTCGCTGGTATTGTAGTTGGGATTATGAGGCAAGCCGTATTGTGCGGCAGCAGTAAACAAATCGTTGATCAACTCCGAAGCTTCCCCGATCAAGACTTTCATGATCTGCTCTACGTTCTGAAAGTGTGGCAAAACATCATTCCATGACCAACCAGGTGCTACCTTGCCCCACGCATCAAAGTCAGAGCGGCTACCCCGCACGTAGGCCATAGCATTATGCAGCGCACACCCACCTAAAACTTTTGCTTGCGCTAGCTTAATGACGCGATTGTTTAAATTTGGTTGTGGTACTGACTGATAACCCCACTCAATTTCTGGACATTTCTGCAAAACCTCAAACCAGTTGCTTGGTGTCCACATCTTTTCATTATCTGGAGTTCCTCCAGCTTCGAGTAGGAGAATACTTACACTCTCGTCACTTGCAGCGAGTTTTGAGGCCACTATGCTCCCAGCAGAACCCGCACCAATCACAATGTAGTCATAATGAGCGATTTTTGTCATTTTGCTCCCACTTTTGACTTAAAGTTTCAAGCAATGCTACCCCACTTATGAAAAATAGCCTATCCGTGAGAGGTTAAGATAATTGCACATTAAATGTTGCAGCCTAACAGACGAGAGCTAGTTTAACGTCATGATTAGCAAAATACCCTCGCCCCAGCCTCAGATAATAATGCATCCGCAGTTTGGGATACCAGGCGTCATCATTCTTATGTAGGATAGAAAACCAGCGTCCGCAATTCAATACTTTCTCTAGCTGGGGCATCTGGTGGGCTTGTTGGGTCATCAAAGCCAGTATGAGCAGGAAACCTCGCCCGTCCGTCTTTAGCGGAGTCAAAGCACTTAAACAATAGTGCCTCCCAGGGTTGCATTTGGGGGAAGTAGAACCATTGATCTGTTGGGTTATAGGTTATTAAGTAGCTTTCACCAACGTAATCGCGGTACACGAGGTCACTAGCTACTAGGTCTGTTGGTGCCATACTAAGAGCGTCGCACACTGCTAATGGTGACTCATAAACTGGGGCGATCGCTCGCCAAATGTTAATCAAAGCAAATTTTTGCTGTAGCAATTGATCACAGAGTGAAATTAATCGCTTTTTGCAGTCCGTCGCCGAGCTGCCACCAGAAGAGTATTTATTGCAGGTGACTAACTGGGAGCAAAGAGAATATTTTGAATTATTTTGAATTGAGTTTGGTTTCTAGGACTAGATATATAGACAAACAAATCTTTTGACACCAGATCGTGGTCACTCACCCTTATATTAGATGGGACAGTTCAAAATCCTTTCAACTTTTTGTGGAGAAATCTCAATGACCATTTCAATGTACCAAGCTTCAATACCTGTATCTATTCGCACACTTAATAATCTGGTAAATATTCTCCAAAAAGGTGCTATTTATGCAGAAACTAAAAAAATAGATCCTTCTGTGTTTATAAATAGTCGTCTATCCCCAGATATGTTTCCGTTATCAAAACAAGTGCAAATTGCCTCTGACATTGTAAATAGAGGTACTGCACGATTAGCAGGTATAGAAGCACCCCAATTTGAGGATAATGAAACTACATTCCCTCAACTTATTGACCGCATTCAAAAAACTATCTCTCATTTAAATACATTCAAATCTGAGCAAATTGATGGTTCAGAAGAGAGAGAAATTACCCTACAAATGCGTGACCAGACTCTATCTTTTCAAGGAATGCCATATCTGTTCTATTTTGTTTTACCAAACCTTTATTTCCATGTCACAACAGCGTATGACATTCTCAGACACTGCGGTGTAGAACTTGGTAAACAGGACTTCCTTGGTCAGCCTTAACCCAAGCAATATCTAACCTAAATTTTTCGAGAATTTCCAATCAAAACTTGCGTTAGATATTGCTTGAGTTAGTAAAAAACAGACTTATTGACCTTTTTTTAATTCAAAATTCAAAATTCAAAATGAATAATAATAATTTTGAATTAATTAATTCGGAGTAGAGGTTCCCACTGATTCTAAGAATCAGTGGTCTACAATCAGTGGTGGGTTCAAGCCCCCCACTGATAGCGCAGCGTAAAGCCTACGGCATGGCTTCTCTACGAGAGTCCGCGTTCGCTTTTAGCGTCTCGTAGAGAGCGTCTTGCAATTTTGAATTAATAATTTTGAATTTTGAATTGATTTGACTTCTTGGCATTGTGGGGAAAAGTTTTTTCTTCTTCAACATTTCCCTTTTCTCTTTCTCGGTAATTACACTGGCTTGAATCTCGCCGATTAATTAGTAAAATCTAATACTACATCAAATTCAATATTTGTTCGGGTATGAGTATGATTTCGTTTAGACCAATGATATTGATTATAGGCATAAGTATTGGTTTACTGCCTCTGTTGTCCAACTGGCGCGTCCAAGCACAAAATCAATCACAAAACATTGAGCTAAAAGTTTATAGTGAATGAGCAAAAACAAAGCTGTCCAGACAAAGTGATTGTCACTGAAAAACCCCATCCTTATCAAGAAGGGAGTTTTGCAACAGATGGCTCTATTAACCTGTATGAGTACATCGCGATCGCTATTTTTATCAAGTAAGTTTTCGGTTTCATGAAACTCCTCAACAAGTTACAAAAGACCACCTACGACTTTAGAGTGTTGAAATAACTAAAATAGGTATCTATCTGAAGGTGAGGTATGACAACAAACTTTAGTCGGCGTGAATTTATCTTGTTTGGTTCAGCCGCGTTTGCCACCAGCTTAGTGGTGCAAGCTTGTAGTAATAGGCCGACAACACCAACAGCAACAACAACAGGTGGTAGTGAAGGGTTTAAAATAGCGATCGCTCTCCCTGGAATGATTACCGATAAAGGCTGGAATCAATCTGGTTATGAAGGAATCAATCTAGCAAAACAAACGCTAGGTGCCCAAATCGCCTATGTAGAAAAAGTAGCACAAGCAGATCAAACAGAAGTATTAACAGATTTTGCTCGTAAAGGCTACAATCTCATCTTCGCGCATGGCGGACAATTTGATGCCGCAATTGAACAAGTCGCCTCACAGTTCCCCAACACATTTTTTGTGGGAGTAAATGGTAATCTCAAGGCTGAGAATATTGCTTCTTTACGAATAGATCACCTACAAGCTAGTTATTTGTGTGGTATTATCGGTGCTTCTGTCACTAAATCTAATAAATTAGCTTATATTGCTGGAGAAAAGTTTCCCGCTACCGAGGGAGAACTGCGGGGATTTGAATTAGGGGCAAAGTCTGTTAAACCAAATATCCAAATTACTTCTACTTTTACAGGTGATTGGAATGATGTTGCCAAAGCCAAGGAAGCTACTCTGGCACTAATTTCTTCTGGTGCTGATGTCATCTATCAATGGTTAGATAATGCTTCAGCCGCAGTTTTACAAACAGCAGGTGAAAAAGGAGTATATGCTTTTGGTAACACCAAGGATCAATTAGACATTGCACCAAAAGCTGTCTTAACCAGCGCTGTCAAACGCTTAGATTTAGCCATCGTTTACATAGCAGAATTAGCTAAACAAAAACAAATCAAAGGACAAATATATACAATTGGGCTAGAAAGGACAGATATCTTATTTTTAGGAAAATTCGGAGCAATCATACCGGAAGCAGTAAAGCAAAAGGTATTGAATGCAAAGCAAGAGATTGTTAATAAAAAAATCGTTTTTGAAGACTGTAAAGAGGCTGGGAAGGATACGCGCTGCGTAAAAAAAGCAACAATATAGGTTGAGCAGACTAGATTAAAAAACTTTTGTAGTGAGGACTTTAGCCCAGATATTGAGGATAAAAGTTCTCACTACGAGCTATCAGTTTTGTGAATATGAACTATTTACGCTTAAACAATATTACCAAATGCTTTGGGTCTTTTATTGCTAACGACAATATCAATCTCTCTGTCGCATCTGGAAGCATTCATGCAATACTAGGCGAAAATGGTGCAGGGAAGAGTACTTTAATGAATATTATTAGTGGACTCTATCAACCTGATGCTGGCGAGATTTATCTCCAAGAACAACTAATAAAAATTTCCTCGCCAAATGAGGCAATTAAATTAGGTATTGGCATGATTTACCAACACTTCATGCTTGTACCTCAATTGACTGTCACAGAAAATATCATCTTAGGGATGGGGAAAACTTGGCGGCTGAATTTACAAGATAAACAGCAAGAAATCACCGCATTATCCCAAGCTTATGGATTAGAAATTGACCCCACTGCCAAAGTTGAAAATTTATCTGTTGGGGCACAACAACGGGTAGAAATTCTCAAAGTTCTCTACCGTCGAGCAAAGTTGTTGATTCTTGATGAACCTACAGCAGTTTTAACACCGCCAGAAGTAGAATCATTAATTGCTATCTTGCGCCAATTGGCAGCCGTGGGCAATACAATCATTTTTATCAGTCATAAATTAGAAGAGGTAATGAATCTCTGTGATTCGGTAACAGTTTTACGCCAGGGAAAGGTAGTAGGAACAATATCAACTTCAGCAGCGACATCTCAGCAGTTAGCAACATTAATGGTGGGACGGGAAGTAGCTTTACAGTTAAATAAAAGTCCTAGATTACCAGGAAAAATCATCCTATCTGTGCAAAATTTACAAGTTGCTGATGAAAGAAATATTCCTGCTGTCAATAATGTATCTTTTGAACTGCGGGCGGGAGAAATTTTAGGAATTGCTGGTGTCGATGGCAATGGACAGCGAGAATTAGCTGATGCCATCGCTCTTGTGCGGACTATTAAGCAGGGTAAAATTGAGTTTACGCCCAAGGATTCCTCAGTAGGCTACATTCCAGAAGATAGGCAAACAATGGGATTGGTGTTGCAATTTAGCGTCGCCCAAAACTTGATTTTAAAAGCTTTTAAATATCTGCCATTTTGTCGCCGTTTTTTGTTACAACAAGAAGCGATCGCTAATCATGCCCAAGCTGCTATGCAAGAGTTTGACATTCGGGCGAATGGGATTGATATCAAGGTAAGTCAGCTTTCGGGAGGAAATCAACAAAAGGTAGTGTTAGCACGAGAACTCGCGCGGACACCAGCTTTAATTATCGCCATGCAACCCACAAGGGGGTTAGATGTAGGAGCGACAGCAGCCGTCCATTCTCGGATATTAGCAGAACGCGATCGCGGTGCCGCAATTTTGTATATTTCTACTGACTTAGAAGAAGTGATGACAATGAGCGATCGCATTGCCGTAATCTACAGAGGTGAGTTTGTCGCTATTTTGGATGCAGCCACGGCGAAGGTCGAAGAAATTGGTTTGTTAATGGGTGGTGGTGTTAGATGATCGCAACTAATCGGATGAAATTTCTGTTACCAATCCTATCACCGCTAATTGCCATCGCCTGTGCCCTCATCGTCGGTGCTATCCTCATGTTAATTGCTGGAGCAAATCCCATCACCGCATACAGCATCCTATTTCAAGAATCTCTCTCTACCTACTTTGGATTTGGTAACACCCTCACAAAAATGACACCGCTATTGTTCACCAGTTTAGGCGTGTTAATCGCGTTGCGGGCTGGGCAATTTAATATCGGTGGGGAAGGACAAATTTATCTGGGTGCGTTGGGAAGTACTTTAATTGGGTTATACGTGCAAGGATTACCTGCGATGATTCATATCCCCTTAGCACTTTTGGCAGGATTTTTATTTGGTGCAGTTTGGGGTGGGATTCCTGGTTATCTCAAAGCAATCCGCGGAGTTAATGAGGTAATTACTACCTTGTTGCTCAACTATATCGCCGTGAATTTAATTAGCTACCTAGTCCAAAATCCATTAATGGCAGCAGGTGCGCCTAGTCCTTATTCGCCATTAATTGCCAAAACAGCCCGATTACCGATTATCCTACCACAAAGCCTCGCCCATGCTGGGATTTTATTAGCTTTAATTGCCGCAGGTATTTTATGGGTATTGTTAGTGCGATCGCCTCTAGGTTATCAAATTACGGCTGTGGGATTTAACCCAATTGCCGCCCGTTATGCCCACATATCTGTTGAACGTACCATTATGCTGGTGATGGCTGCTGCGGGTGGTTTAGCTGGGTTAGCTGGGAGTTGTGAGGTGATGGGGTTGAAATATCGGCTATTTGAACAAGTTTCACCTGGTTATGGATTTGATGCCATTGCGATCGCTTTTTTAAGTCGTGGTAGTGTTGTCGGTGTAGTATTGACTTCTTTGTTTTTTGCAGCGCTTCGCAGTGGTGCGAATGTAATGCAACGTAGTGCAGGTGTGCCGGGAACTGTGGTTTACGCGATTCAGGGTTTTATGGTATTGTTTATTGCTATTAGTTTCGCAGTCGAAAGAGAAATAAGAGTAAAAACGCAAAGGAGCGCGAAGGTTTAACGCAGAGTCACACAGAGAAAACTCTGCGAAACTTTGCGCTTCCCTCGTGCGTTCCTCTGCGTTTAAAAATAACTCTATGAATAATCTCAACTTCTTCTCTGATTACTTGGTAGCTACTTTGCGTCTAGCTGTTCCCTTAGGATTTGCTGCCCTTGGAGGATTGTACTCGGAACGGTCGGGGGTGTTAAATATCGCCTTGGAAGGGATGTTGCTTACTGGTGCTTTTACTAGTGCTGCTGCCACTTTCTACACTGGTAATCCCTGGCAAGGTATCCTGGCTTCTTTAATTGCTGGCGGATTAGTCGGACTACTCCATGCTTTTTTGTGTGTAACTTTGCGTGTTGACCAATTGGTGTCTGGGCTAGCTATTAATCTTGTCGCATCTGGGTTAACATCGTTTTTCTCCCGGTTAGTGTTTAATGGCAGTAGTACACAGCAGTTACCTGGAATCGGGGCAATTATTATTCCTGGTTTAGCTAATATTCCCCTGATTGGGCCGCTACTATTTCAGTCAGATTTTTTAGTATATTTATTATTTATATTAGTGATTTTAACTACATACATTTTATTTAAAACTAGCTTTGGATTGACATTGCGAGCCGTGGGGGAATCCCCTAAAGCTGCTGCGACGGCTGGAATTTCGGTACAAAATATCCGTTATGTTGCTGTGGTGATTAGTGGCACTCTCGCGAGTTTAGGAGGTGCTTATTTAACTCTGGTACAGGTCAGATTTTTTGCCGAGGGGATGAGTGCTGGTAAGGGATTTATTGCGATCGCCGCATTAATTTTTGGCAGATGGCATCCTTTTGGTAGTGCTTTGGCTTGTTTGCTGTTTGGAGCTACAGAAGCTTTACAACTGCGAATTCAGGCATTAGGAGCAAATATACCTTACCAATTTTTAGTAATGCTACCTTATGCGATCGCTTTATTAGCATTAGTCGGTAAGTTGGGGAAATCTACACCCCCTAAAGCTTTAGGTACTCCCTACTTTGGAGAAAATCACCACTCTGACTAAAAAACTTGAGGGGGTGAAAAAGAGGTTAGAAAAGGTTGCTGGATAAGCATCAATGCAAAGGCGTAACAGCTAACGCCCAGGCGATCGCTCGACAATGAATAAACTAGTTTAAACCCCACCAATCAATTCTGATTTAGTGGCTTCTGGCTTAGTAAGTTTTTCTTCAATGAGCCGCCACACCAAAATATTAATCCTGTTTTTATTTATGAAGAAGGATTTTGCTAGAATTGATTACTGCTCAAGTGAAATATTGGCAGAGTAGATATGCCATCTACGCTGTTGTGGAGTTGAGCCAGGAACGTTATTGACTCGTCGCAGTTTATAACTACCATGAAATCGCTGTGGAGTCCCATTGCTAGTGACATTCGTAACAGTAACTGGAATTTCAATATATAGGGAGCCTGCCGCTCCTTCTAAGGAGCCTGGTTTTCCAACCTCTTCGACAACAGATACGGTATTCGCAAAACCCTGCTTGAATTCCTCAAATGACTCCTTGCTGGCAGATCCATCTCCATCCCAAGCCAAGTAAGCTTGTTTATAGTCTTGACGGGCAATAGCATCGTAATAATCATGAATAACTTGGACAGCTTGTTGTTCCGACGATTGGGAATTGGCAGAATTTTGTGTGGAAGAGACAGGTGGGGAAGTTGGATTGGACGTATCCGAAAGATTTGCAACTGATGGGCGATTGGCAGATGGTAATTGTGATTTAGCAGAGTTATTGCAAGCGGTGATCACCATTGTAAGCAAAGTGACTCCAATGGCTGTAAAGTATTTTTTTCTAAAGTTGATTTTTGACAAAGCTATCTCCTGACAAATCTTGGCAATAATTCTTCTTTTAATTCTTTGCTGTGAGCAAAATCTTCTCTCTTTAGTATTGGGTACGCCAAACATAAATGAAAAAATTATATCTATATATAATGTATAGTCAGCCAACTCGCTACACAAGTTTCTCTGTTCGACCTACAAACTATTCTAGATTACGGGCAATCCGTAGTCGGTGTTGCCCAAGAACTAACCAAATCTCTGCTTGAAAACCGAACGTTAACTACAAGGACGATTCAAGCACAGATGAATAAGCACTTCTTAGGGACTGCGGCAGAGAGTGCGTGGCAATGGAAAGATGCTTACGAGGCTATGGTAGCAAAATACCTTTGTGGATTTATCAGTAATGAACAGAAAACGTAGTGAGTCCTTTAATGAAGTTGCAGAAATCTATGATGCAGCACGCCCTAGCTATCCATCTCAATTGATTGAAGATGTAATTGAGATGGCTAATCTTCCAGATTCAGCTTCAATTTTAGATATTGGAACAGGAACAGGTAAGGGAACTGTTCCATTTGCTGAAAAGGGCTACGCTATCCACTGTTTAGAGCCAGGTGAAAAACTTATTGCAATAGCAACTCGAAATATGCATTTATATCCAAAAGTAACATTTGATACAGTTACTTTCGAGAATTGGGACTTACGCCCAAAAGCCTTTGATTTAGCAATATCTGCCCAAGCCTTTCATTGGGTAAATCGTGAAAAAGGGTATCCAAAAGTTGCACAAGCTTTAAAAGAAGAAGGTTATATTGCTTTTTTTTGGAATTTTTCTCTTTTACCGGATACTCCAATATTTCAGGCACTCAAAGAAACGTTTCAAAAATATGTACCGTCAACGATATCTAATTCTAAAGCATCCTCACTTGAATCACTAATAAAAAAAAGAGAAAACTGGATATTAAATAGTTTTTGTTTCACAAACCTAGTGGTCAAACAATATCCTTGGTCTATTAATTATGATGCAGAGCGATATCTAGGTCTTCTGAAAACTCAAACTGCTTATCAAGAATTTACTGAAACTGAAAAGCAGGATTTCTCTGATGCTATTATACAGATATTAAATGCTCACGGAGGATATGTTACTAAACCCTATTTATCGGTTCTTTTCTTTGCTCAAAAAATTTAAATCAGCCCCTTAATTCTAAATAAAACTCAATATCGAGTGTGGTTACAACTTATCTCAAAACCGATACGGAAAAACTACGGGTTTCAACCTAGATGAGATTTATATAGTCACCCAAAATGCAATAATCGCTGTTAAATAATCAAGTATTAGCCGTTGTTTTACCAATGTGTTGAAGAGGGTGATTTCTAGAATACGCCCAAACAGTATTTTGTTGTGTTAGTGACTTTGGTGTGGTAGTTTTTTTGATAATTGGTCTATGAGATTTTTTAATAGCTTTCATATTTGGTCGTGGCTTAAGACTGCAAAATATAAAAAGCAACGAAAAACCCCAGCCTATTTGAAGGATGGGGGCATAAATAAAAACTCTATTTTCATGATGACACAACTCAATATCTGTACGAGCCAATTTGTCCTGGAGGTAGCACAATGAACAAACTACCATCCAGACACAAGAAAGCTACCTCTGCGGCATCTGTTGAACCAAAGCCAGCCACCGACTCTACTCCCGAAAATATTTCTGCCCAAGACAAGCCAGCCTCAGCAACCATTGAGGTTGTGGCTGTTGAAGTTCTAGAGTTGACCGAAGAAGAACAAAGTGAGCGGCTAAACTTAGAATGCCGTGTAGAACGTGCTTTTGTTGAAGCAGGTAAAGCATTCATGGAGTTGCGTGACAGACGACTATACCGTTCCACGCACCGTAGCTTTGAGGAATACTGCCGCGAACGCTTTGGTTACAGCCGTCATGCAGCGTACTTGAAGATTTCGTGCCGTATATGAGAATCTTCAAAAGTTTTTGCCGAGCAATGAACGACAATTGCCAGATTTGGCGAAAGCAGAGTTAAAACCTGCTGTGCAAGCGGATGTATTGTTAGCAAGCAAATATTTATAGAGAATCATCTGGACGGAGTGGAACAGGAAAGGTTGAACCCAGTTCAATAATTTTGCTCTCCGTTTCCACCGTGGGTAAAGCTTTTGTCGCAACGAAAACTGTATGAGGACTGTGAAAGGTTAGCCGCGCTTCTGGTTTTTGGAGTGCTTGCATTGTTTTCACATGTTCGCATTCATCCTCACGGATGTTGATGAACACGTCATATAAATTATCAACGGTAGGACGGCGAAAATTACCTCCTGGTGTAGTTTGGAATTCCTCAAACATATAGAGATCGCCATCACGGTAGTAATCGATCGCAACTTGAGGAGCCGATTGAGCTTTCAGTTCCTCTGCGTGAGTTTTCAGATAGTCGTCGTAAGTGTGGTAAGCATGATTTTCAATTAGCTCCATTAGGTAGTAGGCATACTTGGGAAAGAGCATATAGAGCAGTACAACTACCCAGTAGTAAACCACTGCAACGTGTTGGGCGATGAAGCGATCGCTCCAGTTGCGATCGCCACCTAATGATTCCATAATCAACAAATGATGAAATTCATTCCAAGTTTCAGCAAAGTGAACTTTCAACAAGTCAGACCTGCGCCACCAGCCCAATGTCTCATAAAGATGCAGCACCGAGAGATATGAAAAGTAAGGAACGCGGGCAATGGTTTCCAGCACATAAAACCGAGGGTAGGAACGATTTCCGTAGACGACATCGACAAGGAATACAAAAAAACTGACGATCACTCGAATAAAAATTTTCATTGTGCATCCCTCCAAAATTAAAATACGTTATGGGGGCTTATAGCGCGTGATTTCACCACCGCCAGTTGAATGTCTGTTTAGGGAAATACAAGTTTCGATTCAGGTGGATGACCTAAATAAATGTGAGCAGAGGATTTCAGCACAATTTCGGAGTAGAGAATTTTTTGAATCTGTAAACTTGGGACTCGATTTGCCAGTGTGCGGTAAGCAGTGATTTCTCCTTCAAGGCTAAAGTCAGCATTCGCTACACAATGGTAATAATCGTGAATTGCCAAGAACGCAAAACCATAAAACGGATTCGGATAAATCTCGCTATCGTAACTCTCAGCCGACACCCACAGACGCTCTTGGGCAATATCCGCACACATTTCGGCAGCCGTGCGATAGCGCATATAATCAGAGAACATCGGATTAATCGGAAGTTGTTGAAACTCGCCCATGAGCCAGTCACAGAGTTCTTGTTGATCTAGGTCTGAGAGTTCGACAGATTCTCCTTCCAGGTAGAGTTTGGCAAGAGTCTCTACTTTGGGTGTCATGGAAATCACCTCTGAGCAAATTACTGATTTGATGCTGTCGAGATATTACTTACGCCAGTAATTGTTAGCAGCAGCAATTGTGGCAAACTCTGTTGCCACCGTCTGTCCAACGGCAATCAGCATCATGGCATCGTTACCATATACGTCTCGCAGTTGGTTGCGTTTTTCTTCATCCGGCTGAGTCAGTTTAATAATTAGCCGTGCCATTTTGACTGCCAATTGTCGTCCTGCTTCTGGTGTCTCAGTCAATAGTGAGTTATTAGGAACCAATGTAATTTCGGGTGGTGTCACAACAGGTAAATTGGTTGAAGCTATTACATTATCCATGTCAAAATCTCCTAAAATAAGGAAAAACAGGCTTTAATAGTCGAGAAACCTAACGTTTTTCTCAACAGATTCACGGCTAATATGCAGATGATTAGCGGAGAAATCAGGATCGGAATAGCCAACGGCTAAACCACAAATAATCAATAATTCCGGTGGAATGTTCAATTCGTTACGGATGATTTCGGGATAACCCGCTAGTGAAACCTCTACGCAAGTGCCAAGTCCGCGAGCAGTTAGGCACAACACCAGCGTTTCTAGATACATCCCCACACTCACAGCATCCGCAACGCCAAGGTCTCGGTGCATACAAACAATACCAACCACTGGTGCGCCAAAAAATTCGTAATTGCGGAGAACGGCTTGTGTTCTATTCGCTTTATCGTCACGAGCAATCCCCATTGATCCGTAGACTTGCACACCTAGTTCCTGGCGGTAATGCTGGAAGGCTTCTGGAAGTGGTGGGATGTTAGGCAGTTGCTGCTTGGCTTGGTTTAGCAAAGCCTCTTGGAGGCGATCGCGACGGACACCAACAGCAAACACCATCCGCCACGGCTGGATGTTTGAATTTGACGGCGCACACTGGGCTAAAGTGAGAGCTTCATCGAGCAAATTTCGCGGCACTGGTTGAGATAAGAATTTGCGTGTTGAGTGCCGGTCTTGAATAGTTTGTTCGAGATCGAACATATTAAATCAACCTTGATAAGAAATAAATGTGAACTCAAATACTCATCTAGCAGCCTCAGAAGACTCCCGCCACACCGAGGAGTAGTTTACCAAACTTGTTCTTGCTGAGTCGTCGTTTTCAATGCCACTATACCAACCCAACAGCCAAATCCATTCACAATTAATATCAAGATGGCTGTAACTTGGAATAGCATTCCCCAACCTGCAAAGGCAACTTGAGAAACATGATCCGGACTAATTACAAGCAAATGATTGTAGATTGCAAAAAGGAGTGATCCTGCCATTGAACCCAGCAACAGCCAGCTACCGAGGCGGTAAAACTGTGTCCAAAGTAAAACAGCTGCAATGATGGGAATTAGAAAAGTCACAATCGCCACAAACGAACTCTGAAGCACAGAGAGGGCAACTGGGATTTCTATATGTGCTAAACCATGTAGTCCATTAGCGATCGCATGAAGAACCACGATTGCTGTTCCATATTGAGCAATCTTCATTTTTCTTCTACCTCAAAATTTTAACTGGCATGAAGAATCGTCACTTAGTAACTTCTAAATTGTCCGGTCATTGAGCGAGTCAGTTGGCAATTGCTTTCTGTCCTTGCTTTGAAAAGCTACCTGCTGTTTTAATTAAAGCAGCTGCTTTTTCGCCAATCATCATACTGGCCGCGTTCGTATGTCCCGTAATTACAGTTGGCATGATTGAAGCATCGACGACACGCAACCCCTCAACTCCATGTACCTGTAGTTCGGGGTCTACAACTGCCATAGAGTCAGTTCCCATTTTGCAAGTGCCGATAGGATGAAACACCGTACCGCAAACGTTGCGGATATAAGCTTCGAGTGCTGCATCACTAGTCACGTCGGCACCAGGAGCAACTTCCCGACCTCGAAACGGATCGAAGGCACTGGTATGAAACAATTGACGCATTAATTTAATTCCGTCAATTAGCTTTTTCACATCGGATTGACTTTGCAGATAGTTCAATCGAATCATTGGTGCATCTTTGGCATCCGGCGAACGCAAACTGACACTGCCAATATTTTGGGGATGAGTCAAAACGACCAGACCCGTGAAGCCTAAAGAGTTTGCATGGCCAGGAGGTGCCCACAGAATCGGGCCGAAAATTAGCTCTAAATCCGGCGCAGCTTCCAAATTACCTTCGCTATGCAAAAACAATACAGCTTCGGCGATGCCATTGCTGGTAATTGCCGTGTGTAAATCACCAGTTGCTTCGTATGGAATAGGAACAACAATGTGGTCTTGTAGATTTTGACCGACACCAGGCAAATCAACGACAACAGAAATCCCCATTGCTTGTAATTGTGCTGCATCCCCAATGCCTGACAACATCAGCAACTTGGGGGAATCAAATGCACCTGCACTAACAATCACTTCCCTATCGACCCTGGACTGGTGCAGTGTTCCTTTGTGCAGATATTCTGCTCCAACGGCGCGAGTTCCTTCAAATAACAACCGAGTTACGCAAGCTCCAGTCATTGCAGTTAAATTGGGGCGATCGAGAATGGGCAGGAGGAAAGCAGCCGCAGCACTATGCCGTTTCCCATCTTTGACCGTCAATTGAAATGGCCCTACTCCTTCCTGTTGGATGCCATTGAAATCAGGATTGTAGTCATAACCCAGCGTTATTGCTGCCTCTACAAATTGTTGAGATATTGTAGCAGGAGCAATCAGATCGGTGACACTCAACTCGCCATCTACACCGTGGTATTCGGAGGCACCGCGTTGCTGATGCTCAAATTTCTTGAAATAGGGTAATACATCCTGGTAACTCCAACCGGGATTGCCTAGTGACTGCCAGCGATCGTAATCGTGATGATTCCCTCGGACATAAAGCAGGAAATTGATTGAACTGCTGCCTCCCAAGACTTTGCCACGAGGACAAAAGATTTTGCGATTGTCGAGATACGGCTCTGGTTCAGAGAAGTAACCCCAGTCTACCTCAGTGCCAAGTAGAGTTGTGCAGTCTAACGGAATTTGAATCTCTGGTTTTGTATCTGGATTACCTGCTTCGAGTAACAATACAGTCGTATCAGGGTCTTCGGTCAGACGGTTGGCAACTACGCAGCCTGCTGACCCGGCACCAATCACAATGTAGTCATATCGACTCATGATTCTTTCTCCTTTAGTCAGTAAAAATCCAAAGTAGACGTAATCTCATAGTTAAAACCCCGTTTTGTAAGGAATGATCCTTAATAGAATGGCACTAAGTTAAGATATAACCCTTGCCCTGACTGGTTCCTAGCCTGAAGGCTGGGAACCCATCCTGGGAGGGCTGCCGCCTCCTCTTTCTTGACGAGAGGCAGAGCCTCTTGGAATACATTCCCAGCCTGGAGGCTGGGAACGAGGCAACACAAGGCTTTGGGCTTATCTTAGTGCCATTCGATCCTTAATAGTTAGTGTTAGTACGTTAGCTTGCACGAGCAACGGCACTTTCAACCAGCCATTCCAGCGATCGCGGCTGAAAATTGAGTTCGCGTTTTGCCTTAGCATTGGATGCGCCCCGCATCTGCGTACCGTAGTAGACGGCATCCGCACCACCTACTTTCAGCGCCTCCTCAACTGATATCTGCGGTGGTGGTGGTGCATTGAGCCATTGGGCATAGGCAGGGAGCCACTCGCGCACTGCTAAGGGGCGATCGCCCGTAATCAAGTAAATGCCAGGATTGCCTCGTTCTCCTGCCGCAACTGTAGCGATCGCTGCATCTTCAATATGTAACCACGACCATACGCCTTCTCCATTCCCGACAATTGGGAACTGTTGCTGGCGCACCTGGTTAGCAGCGTCACCATCGGCAGCAAACCAAGTCCCAGACCCGTAGAAGAAGCCATAACGCAGAGCAATCCCTTCTAGATTCGGCGTTTCAAGGAGGTGATGCTCAATTTCGGTGACTGTGTGTGCATCGGTGGCAACGGCGGGCGAAGCATCCAACGATAGCGGTGTTTCTTCGTCTGCCAATCCAGTACCAGGAACTCCCCAGAATGCGATCGACTGTCTCAGGTAACGGCGCACGCCTGCCGCTTGTGCTGCTGCCAACACATTAGCACCCCCTTCTAAACGAATACGCCGATTGAATGGTGCGGCAGCACTCATCGATTCGCCAGTGTAGGTTTTGGGTAGTGCGGTGAGTTGTTCGATTACCACTTCCGGTTGAGCGCGAACTAGAGCCGCTTTGACAGCATCAGCATCAAATACATCTGCGATCGCAGGTTCTACACCTTGTTCGACTAAAGTTTGCGCGTTTTCTGAAGAACGGGTCAATGCAACCACATTATGACCTTTGGCAAGCAATTGCGCGATTAGCGGACGACCGATTACTCCCGTTGCGCCTGCAACAAAAATCTTCATCTGTGAACCTCCTGTTAAAATCTGTGAAACATTTTGATAGATAAGACGAATTAAAAGGACTAATTAGGCTGATATTAGTGCGGGTAAATGTAAGCCTGCTTAACAATTTCTAGAGCGTTCATTGTCATCTTTTCCTCATCGAGTCGAGCCAGATTAAGTTACCTCTCATGCTTGCCTAAATTCATCTCGCTATTATGTAACACCAGAATTTTTAACTTGGGCGATCGCTATGAGTAGTCTCTCCATATCCCACGCATCTCTGTAGCGAATTTTGTTGATAAATAAAGCTGGCGTACTACTGACACCACTTTGTATACCACTTTCAATGTCTTGAGTAATCTGTTTAGCATGAACATGGTCTGTCATGTGCCGAAGGAATGGATCGATGTCAAGCTGTATCTCATGGGCATACTGTAGAAGATATCCATTATCAAGTGTAGATTGATTCGCAAATAAGGTATTGTGCATTTGCCAAAACTTATTTTGTGCGGCGGCGGCTTCTGCAGCTTCTGCTGCCTTTTGTGCTTGAGGATGTAAGTGTGTACGGGGGAAATGGCGAAATACAAAGCACAATGGGATCTGTTGCTGAATCTCTTGAATCATCCTGTTAACCTCACCACAGGAAAGACATTGATAGTCACCGTATTCAACTAATATGACTGATGCATCGATTCCTCCTTGGGTATGGTCGTGTTCTGAAACTGGCATGAGCAGCCTATCACTATCGCTTGTCTGACTCATCATTTTTTATGCCGTCTGTGGATAGCATCTTGGTGATGAAAATGCTGGAAAGAACAATAATAAATTAGGTGCTGCTGATTAATAGGATGATTTTTCTCATGCAAAAAGGAAGAGTTTTAAATGTTGAAATGAATAATTTCATCTAATTTCATCCCGCAATTATGCAACGCCAGAAATGCAATATCGTTTCTTGGTTCTGAGAATATGAAAATTGCTCCTGCTTTGTCACATCCCCTGCGAGAAGTTTTTACACTAGTAATAGGGGTAGGAATTAACTTACTCTTAAGTCTATAAATAACCTATCCTCAAGAGCAGGTGATGACTCTAGGACTAAGTTTTTAAAGCGTAATAATGCCGCGCTTGAGAGCAACAATCATCGCTTGAGTGCGATCGCTCACTCCCAATTTGCTCAAAATATTTTTCACATGAAATTTGACTGTTCCCTCAGCGATCGCCAAAACCGTGCTAATCTCTAAGTTACTCTTGCCCGTTGCCATCACGCGTAGCACTTCCAACTCACGCTCACTTAGTTCTGGACTCTGTAGCCGTTCTACCAGTTTTGCGCCCACGGCTGGGGGGATATAGTGTTTACCGTTGTGAACTGCCCGAATTGCTGTCAGTAGTTCGTCTGGCTCTGCATCTTTTAAAACATAGCCCTTCGCACCTGCTCGCAGTCCCCGATAGATGTCTTCGTCGCTGTCGTAGGTTGTCAGGACGATGATTCGAGCGTCGGTAAACTCAGCACAGATAGTAGCGATCGCTTCCACGCCACTCAGTTCAGGCATCCGCAAATCCATCAATGTAACATCGGGTTGATGTTGGCGGAATAATTCTACTGCTTCATACCCGTTGCAGGCTTGCCCAACTACGGTCATATCCGGTTTATAATCGAGTACGGCTGTTAGACCCTCTCGCATAAATGGATGGTCATCGCCAATCAAGATGCGGATCGCAGAGGAGTCAGGTGTCGCGGTTAAGCGGTGCGTCATGGCGTTTGTACTCTCACTACAATTTCTGTACCTTGTCCAAGGTGACTCACAATCGTTAATTCTGCTCCAATGCGTTGGGCGCGTTCGGTCATTCCGAGTAACCCAAAGCCCCGACCGATAGACAGACTGCTGCTTTCAAACCCTTGGCCGTTGTCTTGGATCTGCAAGACGAACTGCGTTGGCGTAGCCCGCCGCAGGCATCGCTCATACCGCAACTCAACGCAGATTTCCCTTGCATTCGCATACTTAAAAGCGTTGGTTAACGCCTCTTGCCCGATGCGAAGCAGATTCACTTCGACCTCATTCGGTAAAGGATAGGGTTCGCCGATCGCGCTGCAAACTACCTGTACGGATGTCAAGGAAAACATCTGATTCATGAATCGCTCCAGGGCGCTATACAAATTCCCTTCTTCTAATATCTGCGGGCGGAGTGCTTCTACCGAGCGACGAGCATCGGCAAGCCCAGAACGCGCCAAAACGCGCCCTGTTTTCAGGTGTGACTGGGCAGCATCTGGATCAAGCTTGAGGCGCTGGGAGGCAGCATCTAAGTGAACAATTATGCTAGTAAAAGCTTGGGCTAGCGTATCGTGAATTTCTCGCGCCATACGGTTGCGTTCTTCCAAAATTAATGCATTTTCGCCGCGTTTGCGTTCGCGCAGTGCCGCGTTTCGCTGTTCGCTGATATCTGTAATCAAACCATAGTATCCTCTCACCTGAGCATTGATATCTAAATCAGGGATGGAGGTGACAGCAACATACTTTTTGCCCATCGGCAAAGGTAATTCTGCCTCATAAGTTATAGTCTCTCCCGCTAGCGCTCGATTGATGTATGGTTCAATAATTTGATAAGCTGCCTCACTCATGACTTCACAAACCTGCTTACCCAAAATCTTATCTCGACTACAGCCATACCAATCCTCATAAGTTCGGTTGGCAAATCGATAGCGCCGATCTGCATCTATATAACAGATACAAGCGGGGAGAGCGTCGGTAATCAGACGTAACTCCTGTTCTCGGTGGCGCAGTGTGGCTTCGCTTTGCTGTAAAGCTGCTGTTCGTTCTACTACCTGTTGTTCTAAAGTGCGGTTGTAATTGGCTAACAGTTGCTCTGCTTGTTTGCGCTCGGTGATGTCTTGAAAAGCTGCGATCGCATAAATCACCTTCCCCTGTTCGTCAAAAATGGGTGTCCCCCAACCTTCAACCGGGATGGTTGCATTGTTTTGGCGAATTTCTAAATCGTCAATTCTTGTGCGATCGCCTTTCAACGCCCGCATCACTGGAAGGTTTTCAATGGGATATGGTCGATCTGTTCCCGCCAGATAAAGTTGATAAATTTCTGCAAGTTGCTCTGGTATCGCACCAGGAATAATGCCTTTACCTAATAGCTGAATTGCCTGTTGATTGGCGTAGCAAGGGCGACCAAGCGTATCCACGACTCCAATTCCTACCGGCACTGCTTCTAAGAATTGAGCCATCTTACTTTCGCTAGCGCAAAGCTTTGAGTAAAGTCTGGCATTTTCTATTGCGATCGCTGCCTGTGTCGATAAAAGATTTAAAACTTGCGATCGCGTAGCGTCTCCAAAGGAGACTCGCTCTGGTGTAAATGCCCCAGCCGCTAGTTGATTTTCTAGATACAATACGCCGACGAGCTTACCTTGATTCAGCATCGGCATACATAAGATTGATTGAGGTTGATGGTGTTGAATGTATGGTTCATTAATAAAATTACCTTCACGAATCGCATCATTTAAAATGACACATTCATGAGTCCGAATAACATAATTAATAATTGATTCTGGAAGATGATTTGCTGTTGGGATAGATTGCAAAACTTGCGTAGTATAGGCATTCTCACCATCACTATCATTTAGTTCACAAGCAGCTTCAATCAACCATTCTCCTGAATTCTCCAAAATCAAAATTCCTGTCTGTGCGCCAGCATTCTCAATTAAGATTTTCATCAAGGAGTTGAGCAATTGATCCAGTTGAATCTCACTATAAATTGCCTGAGATGCCTTTAGTACCGCTGCTAAATCAAAAGCGATAGGTGAACTGTTAGAAGTCGTTTTAGAAACTTTGGGAATTGGCGTGTAAGCCACATCTGATGACTGAGGAAATAGCTCTGGATAGCGAGTTTCTAAATCTTTTACCTTTGCAGTCGCTCCCCAACGCTCATAACAGTAATGAGCTTCTTTCATGTAAGTTTGGGCGAACTTTTCCCGACCTCGCGCCAAATAATGTTTTGCAGCCAATTCATAAGCTAACGCCTCTTCTTGGATATATTTATTTTCTCTAGCTCCAAGAATTGCTTGTTCGTAAAATTCTTCTGCCTCAAAAAACTGACCTAAAACTCTTGCAATCTCTGCTTGCAGCAAATGATATTTATGCAAATGATTCATGGGCGCGTAATCTGCCCATCGCTTTATTTTCGCCTGGCTAACACCGACGTTTTTGATAATTTCACCCTGCGTTTGATCGCTGCTTTCGGGGTATGTTGCGAGCTTTGCCAGAGAGTCATAGAGGTAATACAAAGGAAAAAGGGCTGTCCCTCTTGCTTTAAGTAAATGTCTTTCGGCTTTCCTAGCATTTTCAACTGCTTGAGAATACTCAGAAAATAGATAGCAGAGGAAAAGTTTGTTGAAGTGTACTAGAAAAATTACGGCTCCATCTGTTTCATGCTGTGGCAGTCTATTCTCCTCATTGTAAGCTTCGCCAATTAGATGAGTTAGACTGCCCGAACATCCCATCAAATTTAAGACAGACTGCTGAAATATTTGATTCCAGGCGAGTGGTGTTTCCTGTTTGATTTGATGGATTGCTTGACCATAAGTTCTCAACTCGCGTTCAAGTTCCACGAGTTCTTTTCCGGCAATAAAGGATTGCAGGCAGTAAGTGTGAGCGCAATAGGCGGCAAACTCCAAATCTCCCGTTTCTAACCCACTTTGATAACCTTCTGGTAATTGCTGAGATGTTTCTCTAATATGTTCTTTCCAGTGAATAATGAAGACATATACAATGAAAAATGTTTTAGCTCTGAGTGAATGAGTATTAGTAGACTGTGATAACAACAAGAGAGCAAGCTGCCCAAATTGGTAGCCTGACTCAATGTTTCCTACCATTCCACAAAGAATTAACCCAAAGTTCGCGTATGCAAAACCAGAGGTAAACGTATTGCCATACTGGATTGACAAGTTGACCTGTTTCGATGCCAGTAGCGGCATCAAATCAGGAGCCGCTATTTGGGCAGCAATCATGATACTTGATAGGATTCGCATTGCTGCCAACTTCTCCGGCTCGGTCATTGCTGGTAAATATCTTAAGTCCACAATCGGCTTCTCACCCAGAAGTAATGTAATTGTGTCTAGTTCCAGCTGAATATCTGACTTACTTGGCTCTTTGGGAAAACTGATCCCTAGTTGCTGCAAAACTTGCAATGCAGTATTAATTGCTTTCAATGGCTGGCTCTGCGCCATGTCGGTTTGAATTTTGACTTCGTAAATTTTTACGATGTCGAGGATAGTTTTAGCTTCTTGGACAACGATCGCCACCCAATATTCTACCTGCTCAAAATCGCCACACAAGTACTCGACTTCTGTTGTTTCTAAATATAAATTTAAGGTCAACTCATAGTTGGTTTGCCAGCTAGAAGCTGCTATCAATTCTCTGGCTTTGGCTAAATATTTTTTCGCCATACTATAGGCGATCGCTGCCTTTGCTTTCTGACCCGCAATTAAATTTAATCTAGCAATTTCATTTCGTTCTGGTTGATTGGTAACAAGCTCAATCCCCTGATTCAGATGATCGACAATTTCAAACAGCCTATCTTTTATCTGCTCTGGTGAAGTATTTTCTAGCAGATTGCGACCAATTTGTAAATGAATAATTTGCTTGTGCGCCTCATCGATTAAGGCGTAGGCTGCTTGTTGCACGCGATCGTGCGAGAATTTATACTCTTGAATTAACAAGTCTTCGTCTAATTCAGATACGGGTTGGATTAATCCAGCTTGTATCGCTGCTAATAAATCTTGGAAAATCGTTTTAGATGATTTCTCACAAATAATTGATAAAGTATTTAAATCAAATTCAGCCCCGACACAAGCAGCTAAACGGAGAATTTGCTGTGTGTTCTCTGGCAATTTCTTCAATTTGCCAAGCAGCAACTCCACAACATTATCGGTGATATTTTTAGCTTGAATTTGAGCAATGTTCCACTGCCAACTTAAGTTTTCAGCATCAAAGGTCAATAAATTTTCGCTATACAGCATTCTCAAAAATTCATTGACAAAGAAAGGATTGCCTTCAGTTTTACGCAGTACCAACTCAGCCAAGGAAAGAAAGGTATCAGTATTGTGATGCAACGTCTCGGCAATTAACTGACTTAACGGCTGCAACGTTAAGGGTTTCAGGATAATTTCTTGAAGTACTGCTCCTTTTTTTCGCAATCTCTCCAAAGTTAATATCAGTGGATGTGTTTGATTTACTTCATTATCTCGATAGGCTCCAATTAAAAATAAGAATTGAGTTTGCTGATCCAGCAGCATCAATTCAATTAACTTCAGTGTTGCTGAGTCTATCCACTGCAAATCATCTAAAAAAATCACAAGCGGGTGTACTTTTGAACAAAACAGCCGCACAAATGATTGAAAAATGCGATTGAAGCGGTTTTGGGCTTCGGTTGCGCCAACTTCCAATACAGGTGGCTGCTTGCCAATAATTAACTCCACTTCTGGGATCACATCAATAATGATTTGTCCATTGTTTTCCAAAGCTGTAAGTAGACGCGATCGCCATTGTTGCACTTGCTCGTCGGATTCACAGAGTATTTGTCTTACCAATTTTTGCAGAGCATCTGCGATCGCGCTGTAGGGAATATTGCGCTGAAATTGATCGAATTTACCCCAGATAAAATAGCCGCGCTTTTGGGTGATTGGTTTATAGAGTTCCTGCACTAATGCTGATTTCCCAATTCCAGAGTAGCCAGAAACCAGCATCATTTCGACTTTGAAGGTTCGGTTGTCCTTTTGTTCCTGTTGTACAGTTTTTTGTGCATAGTTTTGTGAAGAAGTAACGCGGTCAAAAGCCGCCAATAACATGGAAACTTCATTGTCTCTTCCGTAGAGTTTTTGGGGAATTTGAAACTGATCGCAAACATCTTGCAGACCTAGTTGAATACTATCAATTTGACCGATTTCTTTTAATTGGTCAGCACAAAATTCTAAATCTGCTTTGATTCCCCAAGTACTTTGATAGCGATCCTCTGCATTCTTCGCCATCAGTTTGACAATGATATCTGAAACTGGTTTGGGAATCGTTGCATTCAGTTTATAAGGTGGAGGTGGCTGTTTAGCGATATGGCAATGGACTAGCTCAAGGATGTCCGTTGTGGGAAAAGGCAGGTATCCGGTTATAAGTTCGTAGAAGGTTACACCCAGCGAGTAAAAATCGGTGCGGTAGTCGAGCAAACGGTTCATCCGCCCAGTTTGCTCTGGAGACAAGTAGGCGGGTGTGCCTTCTAAAACATAGTGGCTCTTAAAAGTTGGATTCGTGCGGTTAAATTGGGTTGCAATCCCGAAGTCAATAAATTTTATAACGCCAGTATCCTGATTCAGGACAATATTTCCAGGGTTGATGTCCTTATGAATAATATTAGCTGCATGGATTTTGCCCAGAATCTCTGTGAGTGCGATCGCAAGAGGTAGAAAGGTGGCTAAGGGCAAGGGGTAAAAACCTGTGCGTTTGTGCCTCCATTGCTCTAGGGACTCTCCACCAAAGTCTTCTAAGAGAATGACAAGAGTGCGTTGATACTCCTGCTGACTGTACGCCTTGACAACTCCTCCCAGGTTAAGGAAGCGGGTAATTTCGTATTCCTGTCTGTAGCGGGTTAGTTCCTGGGGAGAGGGATAATCTTGCTTAAGTATTTTTACGACTACCGCCAAATTATCTTGTACCCTGATGCCCCGATACACCAAAGATGCCGAACTCTCATAGATTTTGCTTTGAATGGCAACTCCCGGTAGGGCAATCATTGCGCTCTCTTTCGATGATGATTATGAGCAACATCGTTAATTATACAGTTTGTAATTTGTTTTCATGATAATTACCAAAATTGTTTTAACTTGAGGCAAAATATGCCGAGAACACAAAGCATAACCACTACAGAAGCGATTCTTCGCACCATGTTTTTCTTGTGGGAACGTCTGAAAATTGTAGTTGAACCCACCGGAGTACTCGCCGCCGCCGCCTTACTAGAAGGTGTGGTGACAGCACCAGAGGCGAGGATTGGTGTGATCATCAGCGGTGGGAATGTAGATTTGACGCAAGTTGGTAAATTGTTTTCTGGGGGATTGGATTGAACTGAGTGTGCGGCTTGTAACCATCAGCGTTTTCAACCCGCGCAAGCGGGTTTTGCCTGTGTAGCCGTGAGTTATAGTCGCCTGGTGTTCTAAATTACCCGCTTTTGCAGGGAATTTGAATGATAAACTCTGCGCCCTGTCCAGGTGCAGAAATGCACTCTATTGTACCGTGATGTTTGTCTACTACGATTTGATAAGTGATTGATAATCCTAAACCAGTACCTTGTCCTACAGGTTTAGTAGTGAAAAAAGGATCAAATATTCTTTGTCTAACACTATCACTTATACCTACCCCATTATCCTTAATGGAAATGACGACTAAATCAGGATTGACTACTTGGGTACGAATAGCGATCGCACTATAATTACTCTTAATCTCCTCTGCTTTTCTTTGCTGATTTAACTTTTCCAAAGCATCAATCGCATTATTCAGAATATTCATAAATACCTGATTTAGTTGCCCAGCATAACATTCAACCTTTGGCAAGTCACCGTAATTTTTGATAATCTCAATTGCAGGCTTATCTGGTTTGACTTGGAGACGGCTTTGCAAAATTAATAAGGTACTCTCAATTCCCTCATGAATGTTAACAGGTTTCATGTCAGCCTCATCTAACCGAGAGAAATTACGTAATGTCAGCACAATTTCCCGAATGCGTTCCGTACCAATTTTCATAGAAGATAAAGTTTTAGGCATATCTTCTTTAATAAAATCAACATCAATATTCTCTAAAAACTCTTCAATTTCTGGTACTACGTCGGGATAGAGATTTTGGTAAATATTAATTAAATTAAGTAAATCTTGTGTGTAATTATTAATGTACTCTAGGTTGCCATGAATAAAACTTACAGGGTTATTAATTTCATGAGCAATACCAGCAATCATTTGCCCCAAACTTGACATTTTTTCTGTTTGAATAAGCTGAGTTTGAGTTAATTTTAATTCGTGCAAAGTTTGCTTTAATCGGATATTTTTTTCATTTAATTCCCTAGTTCTTTCCTCTATCTTCTCTTCTAAGTTCGCGTAGAGTCGGGCATTCTCTAAAGAAATAGCTGCTTGTGAAAATAGGATCTTTAATATTTGTATTCTATCCGAAGTAAATGCTCCCACTGTTAAATTATTTTCTAAATAAAGCAAACCAATTATTTTGCCTTGATTAACGATAGAAGTACACATAAGTGATTTGATTTGATGGTCAATAATATACGGATCTATCGTAAAATTGCCTTCGTTAGTGGCATCAGACAAAACCACATCTTTTTTGGTTCTTGTGACATAATTAATTACAGATATAGGCAATTGCTGACTATTTTCCACTGGTATTGATTGACCAACAGTTAAATCATCTTTATCTACACTTGCTTGAGCTTCAATAAATAATCTCCCTGCTTTCTCTAGAAGCAAAATACCAGTTTGAGCGCCAGCATTCTCAATCACAATCGTCATTAATTTTTTTAGCAAGTTTTCCAATAAAATTACTTCTGATAAAGCTTGTGATGCTTTAATAACCGTGATTAAATCTAGTCCACTTGACTTTTCATTGGCAGTGGAAGTAGTAATAGTATTACTTGTAAACCCTACTTGAGAGTGAGTGGGAATCTTAACAATTAATTCTGGGTATTTTAATTCCAAATCCTTAAATTTAGCATCTGCTCCCCAACGACGATAACCATAATGTGCCTTTGTCATGTATAGCGAAGCAAATTCATTTCTTCCTAGACTGAGATAAAATTCTGCTGCACATTCATAAGCTAGCGCCTCTTCATGAATATATCCAGAATTATGAGCGCCTTGAATTGCACGATCATAGTGTTCCATAGCTACTAATGCTTGTCCTAAAAATCGTGCTTTTTCTGCTTCTACTAGTTCATATTTATGCTGATTATTTACAGGTGCGTGAGCCGCCCATTCTTTTAATTGTTTTTGGTTTTCTTCCACTTTCTCCATAGCAGTTTTTATATCTGTTTCAGAAGTAGTATTTAAACAGACAGCCAACAATGTTAGAGAATAATAAAACTTATATTGAGGTAGATAAACAGTCCCACTAGCTGCAACTTCATACTGTTGTGCTAATTGAGCATTTTTAACAGACTGACCATAATCTTTAAAGAAATAACTTAAAATACTTTTGGCAAGATAAGCATAAAAGATACCTGTAATATTTCCTGCCATTCTCTGCATTACTGATTCATTAAAACTCTCACCCTCTAAATAAGATTTATTATCCTGTCCTGGAACTAGTTCAATTACCATCTGTTTTAAGATAAGCAAACAAACGGTAAAATGTTCTTGCTGTATTTTATGTGCTAAATTAATATATTGTTCTAGTCTTTTTCCCAGAATTTCTAAATTTTCTCCAGCCCAGAAAAGATGCCAACAAACTAATAATCCATTGTAACCCACATACTCAATATCTCCTGTATCTAAACCACTTTGAACACCATCTTCTAAAGGTTCTATAGTTGCTTGAATATGTTCTTTCCAATGCCTAACAAAAATATTAAATAAGGCGTACACTTTAGATTTAATTTCTTTAGCGTTGAATTGATCTAAAATCTGTAAAGATAATTTACCAAAACGATATCCTGATTCAATATCCTTAAGAGGCCCACATAAAATTAGCCCATAAAAACCATAGGCATAAGCTGCAAAAGATGAATTGCCATCCTGCACACATAAATCAACCATCGTAAAAGCAATCAGTGGTAAAAGTGCAGGATCTGCTAAATAAGCGGGAGGCATGGCTGTCATTAGTATCCTCATGGCAGCTAGCTTATGAGCATCAGTCATTTCTGGCAGATTGACTAATTCTTCAATTATTAACTCTGCTGGTGGAGTTTGAGACAATGAAACTCCCAGCATCTCTAGCACCTGCAAATCTAAATCTAATGCTTCTCGCATTCGATTTTGAGCCACATAAAACTGAATCTTTTTCTCATATACTTTAACAGTATCAAGAATGTTTTTACTATTACTTATAACACTGGTAAATAATGCCTCTGCTTGCTCAAAATTTGTATTTAAATATTCTGCTTCTACTGTTTCTACATAAAGGTTCAGAGTTAATTTATAATAGTTTTGCCAACAATCGATTGCAAGTAAACTTAGACCTTGCTTCAGAAAGCTTACAGCAGATTCGTAAGCAGCAGAATCTTTAGCTTTACGTCCAGAAATAAGATTTAACTCAGCTAGTTTATATCTTTCTTCTGGAGAATAAATTAGTTCAGTACCGAGATTTAACTGGTTAACAATATCGAAGATTTTTTCCTCTACTAAACTTTCGTTTATATTCTTTAATAGGAGTCTACCAATATTTAAGTGAATCTTCTTTTTCTGCTCATCGGGTATCAACGCATAAGCCGCTTGTTGCACGCGATCGTGAAGAAACTTATAATCAATTACAAAAATATCAACATTATCTAATAGCTGTGGTAGTTTATAGCTATCACTTAAAGGTAAAACTAAACCAGCTTGTAGTGCTTCCCAAATATCTAATGCTGTGTCCTTATGAGATTTTTCGTTAACACAAGAAAGTATATTTAAATTAAATTTATTACCAATACAGGCAGCTATTTTTAAAATATTTTGTGTAGTGTCTTTGAGCTTTTGAATTTTACCTATCATTAATTCAACAACATTATCAGTAATTCCTAGCATCTGAATGCGCTGAATATCCCATTGCCATTGACCAGTAGTGAAATTAAATAACAGCAGATTTTCTTGATGAATAAACTTGAGTAATTGATTGATAAAAAACGGATTGCCAGCAGTTTTATTGAAAACCAATTTTGCTAATTCTTTAGAGTTATCTAAATTAGATTTTAGGGCGTCGCTAACTAGTTGATAAACATCAGCAATTTTGAGATTTTGACAATGAATAGTCTTGACAGAGCTACTATTTTTTTCCATTTCCCGCAAAACTAACATTAAAGGATGACTGGTATCAACTTCATTATCTCGATAAGCTCCGATTATCAATAAATATTGAATATCAGTATTTGTAGCTAATAACTGAATTAATTTTAATGAAGCTAAATCTGCCCATTGTAAATCATCTAAAAATATGACTAATGGATGCTCTTTTTGAGCAAACAAATTGATAAACTTTTGAAAAACCAAGTTAAAGCGATTTTGTGCTTCTGCTGAAGCTAGTTGTGGTACTTCTGGTTGTTTACCGATAATCAGTTCTAGTTCAGGAATGACATCAATAATAATTTCAGCATTTGGAACTAGAGCTTCTAAAAGTTTTTCTTTCCAAGTGGCTAATTGTACTTCACTTTCTGTCAGTAATTGCTGCATTAACTCTTGAAATGCTTGAATCAGGGAAGCATAAGGAATATTGCGCTGAAATTGCTCAAATTTACCAGCAATAAAATAGCCTCTGTTTTTGATAACAGGTTTATGGATTTCATTCACTAATGCTGATTTACCAATACCCGAATAACCAGCAACTAATATTAATTCTTTATTTCCTTGATTAACTTTTTCAAAAGCAGTCATTAAGATATCTATTTCTGCTTCTCGTCCATACAACTTTTCGGGAATTTGTAGTTGGCTAGACTGATCCTGCTGACCAATAGAAAATTCGATTATAGAATTAGTTTGCTCTAACTGATTGAGACAGTTTTCTAAATCAGCTTTAATCCCAAAAGCACTCTGATATCTTTCCTCAGCAGTTTTGCTGAGTAATTTCATAATAATTGCAGAAATTACTTGAGGAATTTCTGGGATTAACTGATCTATTGTTATAGGTTGTCTGGCGATATGACAATGAACTAACTCCATTGGATCAATTGCTAGAAACGGTAACTGACCTGTGAGCATTTCATAAAAAGTTACACCCAACGAATAAAAGTCTGTACGGTAATCAACTAATCGGTTCATTCTTCCTGTTTGCTCTGGAGACATATAGGCTAGAGTTCCTTCGAGCAAATCAGGATTACTAAGTTTGGGTTTTTCTTGAAAAAGCAGTGATGAGATAGAAAAATCAATAATTTTAACTTGATGAGTTTCTAAATTAACAATAATATTCTGTGGTTTAATATCTTTATGAATAATATAATTTTGGTGTAATTCACCTAAAGCTTGGGTAATTTGAATGCCTATATTGAGAAAATCAAGTAAGGTAATTTTTGTTGACTGGATAATTTTGCAGAGGGAAGTACCATTAAAATTTTCTAACACAATGGCAAAACCATTGTTGTATTTTTCTAGGCTATGAGCTTTAATAACTCCTGGGATATCTAAATTTTTGATTAGCTCATATTCATGTTTGAATGCTGCTATATCTTTGAGTTCAGGGTATTCTGTTTTTAAAAGTTTGATAACTACTAGTTTATTATCTTTATTTCTCCTGGCTCGATAAACAGCAGTTTTTGTTCCTTCATCAATTAATTCTATAATTTGGTAATTAGATAATGTAATCATTTGTGATATTAATACTTTAGACAAATTCTCGAAGTATTGGAAATATTGAAATAATTATCCTATGAAGAATAGAATAACAAATACATTTTTAATGTTTGTTATGGCACAAATATTAAAAATGTATATAAACACTAAATTATATCGGTTGCCAAAACCTATATAATCCTAAATTTTGTTGAGTTTGTCAAAATGCACCTCATTAACTTGAATACACCTTTAGAACCAAGAATCCCACTCACCAATAATTTCTTTAGTGTATTTTATATGGAAGCATTGGTGTAGAATAGCTCGTGTTGCTTGCATAGCAGACATTACTGTAGCTTCCACGCAACCAGAATTGTAACCGTTGTTAATCCAGTCGCCAATTAGGTAAAGATTATCAAACCCAGATTCATCAGTTTTGAGTCGATACTTGGTACTTCCAGGTACAGAAAGTACATAGCGTTCTGATGGGTTAATGTTAATTCGCCAGTATTGAGCTTTAAACCGTTCTACTCCTTGACGGTTTTGAAAATCTACTAGTAAATCCCAATTCAAACCTTGAGGATTTTTAGGGTGAGTAGCATCAGGCCAAAGGTGTCCGATGTAATTGTTGAGGAAGTTAATTGCTTGTTGCTCTACTTTTTTTTGGGCTTTAGCTGGAAAATCATATTCTGTCTGCGGAGGAATACCTGGATCTGCAATTACACCGGTGAAATAAGCTACACTGTAAGGATAATGCTCAGAAGGCCAATTTTCTCGTTGCACTAACTCGCTCATATCTGCATAGACATCGAGTGGTTCAACATAAGCTCCTACCACGGGACTAGATTGTTGCCATCCCAATTGGGGTAAGGTAGGCTTAAGCCATATTTGTCCGCCTTGAGTAGTTACTGTCTTAACTTGAGTTAACATATCGTGCCATTTTTGATGCACGGGATTTTTTTTGGCATCGAGCAATTCACCGCAAATAGAGGGTAAGGCGGCTATAGGAATTCCTAGCAACACAATATCAAAATCATTGCCTTTGGTGAGGGTAATTTTGTCTACATTCTGCCAAGGTGTCCAATATGACTCAAGGTTAATTTCTTGCTCTTGAAGTTTTTGGGCTTCTTCATCGACAATCTGATCGTAGAGAGGTTCACTAGGCCAGCAACGAATGTCTTTAACTTTGATGAGTGGTTGATATTCTTGCTCTGGGTTTTTTAAATTGACTTGAGGAGCCAAAGTGATGGTTGCAATTGATTGCTGATCTTTATCCAAGTGCAACTGCTTGACAACATGGAAGAACTTGAATTTTACACCGCGACGCTTTAGCACTTCATATAGTGGAGTGATGACTACCTCCGCCATCCCTGATTGCATTTTCCACATGATTGCGCCATTGTATTTGAACAAGATAGTGGTGAGGACACGAATAGCTGTTCCTGCTGCTAGTTGCGGTTTATTGGTATTGCCTTCTGGAAAACCATACACTAAATCGTATAAGACGCGAATAAATGCTGATTTAACACTTGATTCCCTAGCTCCGTGTTTTCGTAGCCAGTCTCTATAGTCGTACTCATCTAAACTGTCTAGGGAACGAAAAGAAATTATCTCATCTACTAATAAACCCCGAATGGTTGCTAATGCTAGGTCAATGAGTGTTAAACGCCAAAAAATGTGAGGATTTTGCCCGTTTTCTGATTCTATCTGACGGCTCAAGTGTTCTTTAAAACGGTCTATTAGCTTGAGAATTAACTGGTGATGTTCACGTCTATGAGTTTTGGTATTTTTAGGCAGTGATTGAGCTAGGTTATAGGCAATATTTAAGAACATTCCTTCAGAAGTTAAGTCTATATCTTGGAGGATATCGCCAATGTATTGGTTGATATTGTTAAGCCATTTTCCCCAATAACTAGGTTCTTGTAAAAATAACTGAATTAACTGGCTAGGAAATTGTAAGAGACTACTATCTGATAAAAATTCCATTACCTCTTTGCCTAATGCTATTTGTTTGGCAAGAGATACTGAGGAACTTTTGAAAGGATGGAACTGGTCGGAATTATAAATTTCTGCGTAAGTCCGAATGACGAATTTGATGGTGGTACAGATATGTTCCCAAAGAGAATAAATACCGCCACCTTCCCAGGGAACTTGAGAATTAGTAGGGAAGTTAAAAGGCAGATTTACCCAATTTTGATTGATGTATTCTTCTAAGACAATGAGACTGTGGGGTTTGAATGCGTCTTCTATGGTGCTGAAAGGCCCGTTGCCACCAACTTCGTCATAGCATTGCTTGAGTAGACGAAAGGCATTTTCGTAGAATCCAAAAAAAATGTGCAGTCCATGTTCTTCGATGCGGTAGTCTGGTTCACAATCAGGTGCATGGGGTTTGATATTCCGTCCAGTTCCACATTTACCACCTAAACGCCAACCTGTTTGATAAATAGTAATGTCGTAGAGACTATCCCACTCTGGTTGACTGGTTAATTCATAAGCGGTGGCTAGGGATGCCATTCCACCGCCTAAAATAGCGATCTTTTTTGGCTTAACGGTTTTGGACATGGTTGTTTTTCCTGATAAGGAGCTAGTTGGGAAAATCTGGGCGACTAGAAGTCGCGGCTACACGAGACTTTACCTGCCTCCGCAGGTTAGTAAACCGAGAGCTTGTGTAGTAGCGAATTATATTCGCCCCATACTAATTTTTCTGTGGTGCTTGCCAAACGGTTTTTCCATCTTTGAGGGTGAAGTCGAAATGCAGGACGAAACCAAGCTTTACGGGGATATTTACTGATTCGCTACCTGGGAGATAACCTTTGCCTAGTCCTAAGTCTTGGACGATTGGTTGGCTAGCGAAATTATTGATTTTTAATTGAAATTGATCGCCAAAACCATTGAAGCCAAAGAGCTTTCCGCCATAGAAGGTTTGTAGTTGCATGGGGGATTCAATCAGTGCTTGATAGCAGGCATTTTTGCTGTTTTCTACGTCGCGGATTTGTTTGAGGGTAACGAGGGGGACGACTCTGTTTAGGAGATATTCGAGGAGATTAAAGGGTAACTGCAAGCCAGGAATGGCAACTTCGTCATTGTTAAATAATAAGCTAGCGATCGCGCTTGCGGCTTCTTCAAAAGTGCCCCATGTTTTGATAGCTCGATGTTTATCTCCTGTACTGATGCGTTGAACTTCTAGCAGCCGTGCATCTAGAGATTGACTTGTAGGAGAAAATTCTTTAAATACCAAGGTGTCTACGGTTAATAAATCCGGTTCTTGATTTAAGTCAGGAATCTGAAATGTGCCAAGTTGTTTAAAGAAGCCGTAGACTTCTCTACCAGAAACTAGGATGGGACAATTATTCACGTATAAGTAAGGCATGAACCAAGCTAGGCGTTCGGCAATGAATAAAGGCCCGACTCTTTTACCTACCACTGTTAACATCCAAAAGATGGTTTCTTCTTCATGCACAGTTCCTTTCTCATAGTCGGGTGGATAAATAGAACTTAAAGAATCTATCTTGTTGAACGTCAAGATGAGATAGTTCGTCGCTGGGCGATATTCAATCTCGCCGTTATTGGGATCATTGAGATATTTATCACACACCTCTTGTAACTTCGCCATTGAACCTTCAACGACAAAGCCGTACATTTTTGTCCCTTTGATATCGTAGGGTTGATTAAATGCCTGTCCATCTGCTCGTTCTATATATTTGGGGTATGATGATTTGTTACCACCTCCGCAAAAGTAATTTTGGAAAAAACCATTCATATCTTGTTCCATATTTTTGCCTTTTACCGCTAAATTTTGGAACAATTGCTCCGGCTTTTGTTGCATTTGGGTAAGGTAATTTGTGAGTTTTTGGGGTTCTTGAAGTAGGGCAGCAAATTCGCTAACAGCGCCTAAAGCCGTATGGAAACTTGTTTGTATTGTCTGCAAAGGGTTGTTGGTGTTCATCGGGTTTTGGGAAATAAATGACAATTATTCTTCAGCACAGAGTCTTGTTTGAAGTATTCCCCTTACACTGGCTTTTCTAACAAATTGCTCAGACAGATTTCAGTCCCCTTGCAAGGTAATAGTTAGTGGAAACCGCGCCAACACAACTAGTAATTAAAGTTGGTATAAAACGTTTCATTTACCTCACGGGGTATAGTTAATGGAAACTGTAAGGCGATCGCCCCAAATGCCAGCAAAACCTAAAATCAGGGTTTTGGCGAAGAAAATTTACACATGCTAATATTGTTTATTTGGTTTAAGTACGGATATTCAGTATGGTTCCCATAAAGACTGTTCTAAAAGATTCAGAGCAAGTCACTCGGTTGTTTTCTCATCTCGAATTTGATGGAAAAAACCTCAATCATCAACCGGGTAGTGTATTGGGAAGTACTGCATTGATTGCGGGAACCACCATTGGGGCTGGGATTCTCGCCCTACCAGCCGTTACCCTGCCGTCTGGTATTGTGCCATCCACATCTGGACTGATTGCTGTTTGGCTCTATGCTTTAGTCTCAGGGTTACTGGTTGCAGATGTTACCTTAAACACGATGCGATCAGAAGGACGTGCAAGTATAGGTTTTTTGGGAGTTGTTGAGAAAATCCTTGGTAAACTGGGAGGGCGAATTGCAGGGGGTGCATATTTATTCATGCACTATGCTCTTTTGGTGGCATACATCACCGAAGGCGGAGAGATTTTAGGATATGCGGTAGCAAAAATCTGGAGTGTGCAGATATTGCCTACGTGGGTGGGCACAACGACTTTCACGCTCTTATTTGGTGGCATTATGTATCTTGGGCGAGAAAAGTTTATTGAGAAATTAAACAGCGCCTTTGTCGGAATTGTCATCGTTTCCTTTTTAGGACTATTATTTCTCGCAGGAAGACATATTCAGAGTAACCAGCTGTTATTTCAGGACTGGAGTGCCCTTGGTAGTGCCATTTCAGTGATGTCTGTGGCGCTATTTTTCCAAAACGTTGTGCCGTTGGTTGTGGCGCAACTCGAAGGGGATGCCGGCAAAATTCGTCAGTCTATCTTTATTGGTTCTGTGATTCCGCTAATTATGTTCTTGGCGTGGAATGCCGTAATTTTAGGAAGCGTCAGTCCTGATATGCTACATGGTACATCTGATGGTAGAACTGTTTTTGACCCACTACAAGTTTTACGAGCAGGTGGCGCTGGGGAATGGTTAGGGGTGCTAGTGTCCATTTTTTCAGAGTTTGCGATCGTCACATCATTTATTGGATTTGTGTACGGATTACTGGATTTGTTCAAAGATATTTTCCTCCCTGCACAGGGGCAACTTTCTAGTCGCTTACCCCTTTATTCATTGGTTCTGTTCCCTCCGATGACTCTGGGTACGCTCAACCCCAGCATCTTTTTTACTGCCCTAGATTACACTGGAACATTTAGTATTTCAGTTCTCGGTGGAATTATTCCGGCGTTAATGAGTTGGAAGCAACGTCAAGAACAAGAAAACTCAGATAGTATAAATCAGCCACTTGTTCCTGGTGGGAAGGTGACACTCATTGTGATGATTGGAGTAGCATTAGCCATGATGGCAAGACAAATTCTGTCAATTTACACAAATTAAAACCATCAATAAAATTATGTAATACGCTACAATTATAATTGTAGTATAAATATGCTAAGCACAATCAAATGAGTGATTCTCACCTCCTGAAAATCAGCAAATATCTCAGCAAATATCTACGACACACACCGGATGCAATTGGAATTAAACTTGATCCCGGTGGTTGGGTTGCTGTTGATTACCTACTTACCGCTTGTGCTAAAAACAAATTTCCGATTAGCCGTCAGGAATTAGAGGTGGTAGTTGAATTCAACGATAAACAACGCTTTTCTTTTGATTCTACAGGTAATCTGATTCGTGCCAATCAAGGACATAGTGTAAAAGTTGATTTACAATTAGAAGCTGTTGTTCCTCCAGATGAGCTTTATCACGGCACGGGACGCAAATCTGTAGAGTTAATTCTGCAAACAGGACTTTGCAAAATGTCACGGCATCATGTCCATTTATCGAAGGATATTGCAACAGCACAAACTGTTGGTGCAAGACATGGAAAAGCAGTAGTTTTTGCTGTACATGCTGCGGCAATGTATCAGGCTGGTTACATATTCTATTGTTCTGCTAATGGTGTTTGGTTAGTCGATCGTGTGCCACCTGAGTATCTACAAAAAATTTGAATTTTAACAAAATATAAATCAGAAATTAGGAAGATTTACTTTCTAAATAGTCTCTGATCTGACTTGGAAAATTCTTCTTTAAATCAACATTCCAGCAATACAAGCGGTGATAAAACCCGCTAACAATCCGCCAATCATTGACCTTACACCCATACGAGCTAAGTCATGCTGGCGATTCGGTGCTATCCCCGTAATGCCGCCAATGGTAATACCAATTGAACCTATATTTGCAAAGTTACATAATGCGTAAGTCGCAATAATTACTGCGCGTTGGGAAATTTTACCACTTTCAATTAATGCTTTCAAATCCAAAAAAGCAATAAACTCATTGAGAATTGTTTTTGTACCTAATAAAGCCCCAACTTGGCGGCAATCAGCCCAAGGTACGCCCATCAGCCAGGCCACGGGAGCCATAATAAAAGATAAAATCCACTGCAATGAAAGTTGCTGTAAGCCCACAAATGTCCCCAACCATCCCAGTAGCGCATTCAGGGCAGCCAATAATCCTAAAAAGGCGATAAGTATCACCCCAACATTAACTGCTAGCTTCACGCCGTCAATTGCTCCGGTAGTAGCAGCATCAATTACATTTACATAATTGTTTTCTACGTGCGCTTTTGCCTTACCAGCCGTCTCTGATACTTCTGTTTCTGGGTAAAGTAATTTTGATACCACCAACGATGTAGGAGCAGTCATAAAGAAAGCAGCAATCAGGTGTTCTGTTGGTAGCCCAAAGGAAAGATATGCCCCTAGTACTCCACCGGCTATTGTGGCAAAACCACCTGTCATCACGGCATGAAGTTCTGATTGCGTCATATTCGCTATATAAGGTTTAACCATCAGCGCCGATTCTGTTGGGCCCAAAAAGATGTTACCTGCACAGGATAAAGATTCAGAACCCGATGTTTTCATCGTCTTGATCATTACCCACGCCATCACGTTTACGACTCGCTGTAAAATACCGTAGTAATACAAGACGCTGATGAAGGCAGAGAAAAAGATAATTGTCGGCAGCACTTGGAAGGCAAAGAAATGATCCTTAAAATTTTCTCCAAAGACAAATTTGGCACCAACATCAGAAAATGCTAAAAATTGGCTGACAATATCTCCCAGAGATTTAAACACATTCAAACCCCAAGGAGTTTTAAGAATTACTAGCGCAAATGCAAACTCCAATCCCAAACCCCATGCCACTATTCGCCAACGCACCGCACGACGATTAACAGAGAAGGCGTAGGATATACCGATAAAAACTAAAATTCCTAACGCAGAAATAACGCGTTCCATGTTTACTCCCGGAAATGTATCGCTAAGGCACTTAGTCACAGAGCATACACAAAAACCCGCCTTTATCGCTAACAGTTTGGGCGACTTTGTAAAGCTTGGTGGTGTGTGGTGTCATGTGCCATCCTTCCCCACCATAGCTTGTGGTTTTTTCAATATTATACGACCACTTCCAGCCGCCAACCGTTGATTTTGCACTCGCCCAAGCGATAGATATTAGACAATGCTCGATCTGAGAGAGCCAGACGTAACTCTCTCTCTATTTGCACAAAGTCAGGCTTTTCCGGCTGCATCTGCAAGTAAGCAAGCAGTTCTGTGGCTGATGTGCCAGTTCTAAAAAACACCGATGCGTAACCGTCTCCCCCAGCAACGACTCTCCAATCAACTAAGGTGAGTTGTGGTGACTGCGCCAGCGTATAATCAGTGAGGTGTCAGCTTGGTTATCTGTGCCAGTTATCCCACCATAACCACACTCAATGCCAAATTTGCGATCGCAAACACCAATGATTTGCCAGATACAATGTGCAACAGTAACTATAGGTTCATCTCTTTGTATACCCAACATGACTTCAGCATAGTTGCTCTGGTCAACATACAAATCGTAAGAACCTTGAGTATTGGCGTCTTTACATGGCGCATTAATTAATTTGCCAACAAAGTGGCAGTGTTCAAAGCCACACAGTGGATGCTGGCGCACCAAAGCAGCAAGGCGTTCAGCATCAGACGGAGCAAAAGAGGCACTGAAGTAGTAATCAGTCCCTTGCCCACACTCTTTGATTTCCCAGAACCAATCCTGAAATATACTCACTATGTAAATATAGACACAACGACATAACGACCAAGATAACTGGTGGTAGATAATATTGAACACCCAGGATATAACCTCTAGGCGATCGAGTTCTGTTTCTCCATATTGGCTCTACGAGCAGCACTTCTCAGAATTACTCTCCTAATATCTGCTTTCTTAAAAACTCACTTTTCTCTTGAGATAAACGATAAATTGTAGGTTCTGCTTTTCCAATTATATGACCTTGTACATAGCTAATACCTAATTTTTTCAATTGATTTAGTGTAACTGGTGAATTTTCATCTAATCCCTCAACAATTATACTTGCTGGGTTTAGTGGATTCGTTGTTGCAACTATTTGTTGAACAAACTGGATAATAACATTAACTGGTTCTTGATAAAGAATTTCACGGTCAATTTTTACATAAGGTGGATTAAGTCCTGCTAATCGAGAGACTGACGCATAACCAACTCCAAAATCATCAATACCAAATTTAATTTTTAACTCTTGAACATATTTAGACAATCTAATTTTAAATGTATCTAAAGGAGATTGAAGCTTCACTCCATCCTGATAAATTGGCAAATCAGTTTTTTCGGAAATTTCTAAAATTAGTTTTTTGGCTGTAATGTGATTGCTTGTTCCTTCTTTAACAATCTCACGAACAGTCTCAAAATAGGCGGTTCGCATCAGAGACTCTGGATACACATTCACTGATAGAGGAAGTATTTCATGAGATCTACTTTGTTTTGCTTCAATTAATGCTCGTCTATAGCTATCAGCCGCCAGATTGAGAAGAACTTGGTCTAACTCAATTGTAAATTTACGTCCCCATAACTCAGCAGCATAGAATAGATCAACAGGAGCTATCAAGCTATCTGGATCACGAGCAAGAGCTTCCCAACCACTAATTGAAAATGTATCTAAGTCAAGAATAGGTTCAAAATATATAATAATTTTGGCTAGACGATCACAAAAAAGATTAAACCTTTTCTCATAGAAAGAAAAAGGAACAAAACCGTAATTCTTTTTCAAATTGTCAAGAATTGTTGCCTCAACTCTTGTCGGTTGGAGATACAATTTTTGGCTAGCTTCGTAGAAACTAGATATGATTGTACAGTAAGCATCACTAAGTAAATAAGAATCTTTTAACAAACCACAGACTAATATAAATTCATTATCTAACGTATCTAAAGGTATCAATATAAAAGCTTTAGATGCTGATTCTTGCTCATCATAGTGAATTCTGTAAATCCCCTGATGATCTGAAGTAAAGATAGAATTAATTGGAATATTAGAAAGAATTTTATTTTTTAAAATGTTGGCATAAGTATCATCATCAATAATTTCACTAAAATTGCTTTGCGCCTTTATATTCCAACTATTTTGATTTTCGACGCGATGCATTACAAACACTAAGTCTGCGTCTGAAGTTTGTCTAATAACTTCAAGAATAAAATTTTGAACTGTAGCTGCTGTATCTCCAGTGTTATTAGATAAATATTTAACAGAATATTCTCCTAATCGTTCAGCTAATCTGCTAATAAAGGATTCAAAAGGTTGTAATAAGCTTGGGATAGGATTATAGTACCTAGTATTACTTAGCTTTTTAGAATATTCTAATTTAATTTCTCCGATGTGAATCTTGGTCTGAATTGTTTCTAAAACTGGAATGGGCATAGATTTTGCTTTCGCTAATATTATTTCAAAGCCCTTATCTCTTAGCACAATGATTTTAGGAGTCATACTAGGAATCACTTCTTGGATTTTGCTAGTAGCAAACTCATGAAGCTCTAATATTGATACTTGTCCATCTTTATTAAGATCGCCTGCTCCTGTTTCGATGCCTTCTACTAAATAACGAGTATAGACAGATAGTTCTGAATCTTCTTGTTCAAAAGAATACTCAGTAGAACTAGAGGATGTCAGAACTACTCGTCCTTCTGAACCTAGTTGTCCTTGTAAATCAACGGAATCGTCATTTTTAGCAGATAGAATTGGATCGAATGCTCCACTAAAACAGCAGTCGAGTATGATTACCTGCCGCTTCGCACGGCTACGTTTCATTACTTCATGAATAAAGTTTGCAGGGACAGCAGTTGACCGTACTAATTCTCCCTTTGAGTTTTTCTTTGTTGCGCGAGTTGCAAAGTATAAATTACCAGTGTCATCCTTAATGCCATGCCCAGAAAAATAGAAAAGTATTAAATCTTCCTTAGTCCGCTCTGAGAAAAGTGCTTCAATTTCGTACTGCATTGTCTGGGGTTCAGGATTTTTTAAACTCTTTAGCTCGTTAAAATCTCCCATATCAGGGTCTTGTAAAACCTGACGCAATGCTTCAATATCTTTCAACGCTGCTGGAAGAGAGCTTAACCCAGGTTCGTATTCACTGACTCCAATTAACAATGCTATTTTTGCCATTTAAATATCTTTATATTGCGGAAAAAAATCCAAATTATTTGCTGTTTTTATAGTAGTTTTATTTATCTGCTATAAATTCCTGAGCAGCTTTAATAGCAAGTTCTAATTCTTCTCGACTATCAGCAGATACTTTCAATTTCCCATCACCAACTTACAGCGCTTCCCGCTATTATGCAATACAGTTTTTTTCTTGCCCCTCTCCTAGCATAGCTTTCAGCTTTGATGATGTACCTCATAGCTGCCGAAAGTGCTGTATATTCAAAAACAGAAGGGAATTACGTACAAAAGCCACAGCAATAGATAGATAAAGCACAATTTATTTTTTATACGTAAATCCTAATGGTGTAGAAATAAAATTAAGCAGGTCAAAATTAGGTTTTAAAAAGACAAGAAGCAGAGAGGCTGGTTGAATTAACACAATTTTTCACTCTGCTTCACTTACGATCGCAGTTTCACAACCCCATAACCGTGCGATAATGTGCTTCAATTTGCGCGACGGTTTCAGACTTGCGCTTTGTCTCCCATTGACTGCGGTTAAATAATTCTTGCCGCAATTCATCAACATTAATTGTTGTCACTTTACCATCGGCAACAATTTGCTTGCCATTTACCCAAACACTATTAACAACATTACTAGGACGCCCTAAAACCAACAAACCAATGGGGTCGGTACGCGGAAGTAATGATAAATTTGTTAGGTCATAAAGTACCAAATCGGCTTGTTTCCCCACAGTTAAGGAACCGAGTTTATCTGCTATATTCAGTCCCTTTGCGCCTCCCAAAGATGCCATTTCTACTGCTTGTCGGGGCGTAATCCAGTGTTGATAATCTGAGTCTGTAACATTATGTAAAATAGAACCAATTTTGATAGCTTCTAGCAAGTCTTGGGAGTCATTACTAGAAGCACCATCACAACCAAAAGTCACATTTACTCCAGCTTGGCGATATTTTAAAATTGGAGCGATGCCACTGCCTAAACGCAGGTTACTTAAGGGATTATGAACAACTGTAGATTGAGTTTCGGCGAGGATGGCAATATCAGCATCATTTAACCAAACACAATGAGCTAGAGTTGTACGATCGCTCAAAAATCCGATTCTTTTCAAATGTTCCACAGCAGTACAACCGTACTTTTCTTGGGCGAGTTTTTCCTGTGCCCTGGTTTCGAGTAAATGGGAGTGACGACAAAGATTGTAGCGATCGCTTAACTCAGTACACCCCTCAAATAAAGCATCAGTACATAATTGAATCCCTGTTGGTGCGACTAAAATATTTACACCCTCATCTGGGCGATGAAACTGTCTTACCGCCTCTTCGATGATTTCCAGTGTTGCCGCAGTTGAGCGAAAATAAGGCTCATGAGTTGGGGCTGATTCCCCAGATGGGATACCTGCGGTGAGGGATTCATCTTGAATTAGAGGGGCGATAAAGGCGCGAATTCCCACTTCTTTGTAAGCGCGAGATGCAATGGCGATCGTTTCTAACTCAAGTCCGGGAATTAACACCAGGTGATCTACTACACTCGTCCCCCCGGAAAGTAGGGTTTCCACCGCAGTACCCAAAGCACTGAGATAAACCTGTTCGGGATCGAGGGGGGCAAAATCATACAGTTCCGCCAACCATAATTCTAAAGGGAACATTGACATGATTCCTCGCTGCCACATCTCTGATGAGTGGGTGTGGGCGTTGAAAAAGCCAGGTAGCAATAGCTTATTTTTGCCATCTATGGCAGTGCCGATTACTTGTAGACTGGGGGAAATGCCTGCGATTCCACCATCTCCAATCTGTACATCTACCGTTGCATAATCATCACTGACGGGAATCAAAACATTTTGGATGGTGAAATCTAGCATATTTAACCTTGATTAAGTAATTGTATTCTCAACTGAATTTCAAGTTACAAAATAGAAAATGGTGTTGGGTATTGGAATTTTATGAATTTACCATTACGGACATTGGGAGTTGCACCAAATGCGTGGACAGTGAATGATGCGATCGCAGATATCACTCGTCTTCAAAAGACCCCACAACCCGTTATTTTATCAACAGAAACTAAAACCCTGCGCCTAGACTTAGCAAAAACTGCTATCCTCGTCATTGATATGCAAAACGACTTCTGTCACCCTGATGGCTGGTTAGCGCATATCGGCGTGGACGTAACTCCGGCGCGTCAGCCCATTGAACCTTTGAACAACTTACTTCCCGAACTGCGTGAGGTTGGTGTTCCAGTTATTTGGGTAAATTGGGGGAATCGTCCCGACTTGCTCAATATTAGTGCTAGTTCGCGCCATGTCTATAATCCCACAGGCGAGGGTGTGGGATTGGGCGATCCACTGCCAAGCAATGGTGCTAGAGTACTCATGGCAGGTAGTTGGGCCGCGGCAGTAGTAGACGAGCTAGAACAGATACCCGAAGATATTCGTGTGGATAAATACCGCATGAGTGGCTTTTGGGATACACCATTAGATAGTATCTTGCGGAATCTGGGAAGGACAACATTATTTTTTGCTGGTGTTAATGCCGATCAATGTGTACTAACTACCTTATGTGATGCCAACTTCTTAGGATATGACTGCGTATTAGTTAAAGACTGCACCGCCACAACTTCTCCTGAATATTGTTGGCAGGCAACATTGTACAACGTCAAACAATGCTTCGGTTTTGTCAGTGACTCGCAAGCAATTTTAACAGCGCTGCAAAATGGTGAGGAGTGACTCAATTTTGGATTTTAGATTGATTCCATGTATGAATACTCTTTCTTAGAGGATGTTTTAAAAGTCCTCTTGTCGGTAGCAAAACGTTCTAGATCCCTCTAAATCCCCCGTTGGGGGACTTTGATCCGGTTCCTCCCTTTTGAAGGGGGGCTAGGGGGGATCAATAAATGCCTAAAATCACAGCCAACCACTTTTAAAACAACCTCTTAGATCAAGAATTTTAGATTTGTTCTCCCGTTTAAATTCGCTTGCTCTCAGGGATTTTTAAATTTTGAATTTGGAATTATTCAATCCCAAATTTAAAATCTAAAATTCTGTAATTCCGGACTGGGATTTTAGGAAGTTTCGTACCCATCAATAACTTCAGAGGGGATAAATAAATGTACGCTACTAGTTGTGTAATTCCGGTGATCAAATCTCTCAAAGATTACCAGGTATATCGCATCAGTCCCAACGACTCTAATCGATTAGCAATTATCTTTGATTCGATAAATGCTAATACTTCCTTGACTTGCTGCATAGAAATTTTTGATGTTGGTGGACAAACACCGCCAAATCGCCATCAGTGGGCGGTGGAAATGTTTTTTGTCCTCAAAGGGGAGGCGATCGCTATGTGTGACGGCAAGAGTGCCACGATCAAAGCTGGAGATAGTTTATTAGTGCCTCCCACTGGGACTCATTTGATTAAAAATACTGGTTCTACTCGCTTGTACACGTTGACTGTTATGGTTCCTAATGAAGACTTTTCGGAATTGATTCGCAGTGGTATCCCGGCGGAGTTAGATGCAGAAGATATGGCAGTACTAGGGAGATTAAATGCTTTGATGCCCTGTTAAAATCATTCCTAATACAGCAGTTTTCTTTTGCATTAAGTACAAAGCTACGGGTTTTGAGGCAGGAGGTAGTTATTGCTGGAGTTCTCCTTAGTACTAAAGACCTCCCGCCAGTCTTAGAGGTTGTTTTAAAAGTCCTCTTGTCGGTATAAAAATATTTTAGATCCCCCTAAATCCCCCGATAAATTGGGGGACTTTGATTCCGGTTCCCCCCTTTTTAAGGGGAGCCAGCGCGGTCTTCTCCCAAGGGGAGACGCTGCGCGATGGGGTCTCCCCAAGTGGAGCGACTGGCGTGGGTTAGGGGGGATCTAAAAGTGCCTAAAGTCACACCAAAACACTTTTCAAACAACCTCTTAGGGCAGTTGATACCAGGTGCCACATACCAAAGCTTGATGTACGAGCGTTATTTGTGAGTGAGCTGCTTGCGGTTACGGCTCAACTCGGTTTAAAAGCGAGAGTAAGAGTCATCTACATTAAGCTGTGTAAAAACCTGCATAATATTTCACCTGTGCATAGATATGTAGATCGATGCTATGCAGAACGAGTTGGGACACTACAGCTTTAATTGCATCAGATTAAAACACACATCACAGTCACCAGAATATTAAAATCATAAATAGAAGGAGTGCCTTATGCCTCAAGAATTTCTCCTATATACACAAGATTTACAACAAGCCAAACAAGAAATAGTAGCTCTTGGCGGAAGAGTTACACAGCAGTTCACGGATGTTGTGATTGTTGTCAATCTCCCAGACTCAGTTGATCCTCAAACGTTACAGCAATCTGCAACTGTTCCGCCTGACTCGCTCGATCCCGTATCACAACTAGCAGTAAATGCCTGGAATCAACTTCAGGTGAAAGGACAAACTAACGGAGCGCCCAGCGCGACAGAGGGACTCAGTTGGGACACACCGGGGTATTCACCACCTCGTTCTACTGAAAACGATCCTGATGCAATTAATCGATCTCCTACTCTAACAGAAAACCTTCCTGATCAGTCCACTGGTACACCCACAAGTCGCTATATGGTCGGCTCTATAGCAGTTGGTGTGGTGATTGTTTCAGGAACTCAGACTGATCTTGCTTTTTCAACTGCGGAACAACAACAGGTGATTCAAGAAGTGCAAGAAGGACTCAATTTCCTTGCAAGTGCTGAACCTCGTGCAAACATTACCTTTGTTTATGATATTCGCCTTGTGACAGTATCGGCGACTCCTGGCTCTACCGATAGCTATGAAAACGCTGAAGCACCTTGGCGTGATGCTGCGCTTCAGCAAATGGGCTTTTTGGCAAATCGTTCCGGCTCAGTTCAATATGTTGAGAATCTGAGAAGTAGCAGAGGAACTGATTGGGCTTATGTTGGCTATTTTACTAAATATCCTCTGAAGCATTTTGCCTATGCCATTGATGAAAAAGTTTGCATGAACTATTCAAACGATGGATGGGGTTCAGATCAAATTAACAGAGTTTTTGCCCATGAAAGCTGCCACATTTTTGGTGCGGCTGATGAGTATGGAGATTGCTCGTGCGGTGGTAGTTATGGACATCTTGGCATTCCGAACAACAACTGTGTCAAGTGTTCGGGTACGCATGTGTCTTGTTTAATGGATGGTAACGTATTAGACATTTGCCAATGGAGTCGTGGTCAAATTGGATGGGATGATCGGTTACTTGGATCTTCATGGCATCGTTTTGAGTTAGCCCCAGCAGAAAGTGCTTCGCTCAATGGCGGTATAACTTCTGTATCAAGAATCCCCAACAGCATGGAAGTGTTTTGGATGGGGGCAGATGGTTCTATCCAAGATGCTTACTGGTACGAGAATGCCGGCTGGCAGCGATTTGAGTTAGCACCTCCAGGAAGTGCATCAACTAATGGCGGTATAACTTCTGTATCAAGAATCCCCAGCAGCATGGAAGTGTTTTGGATCGGGGCAGATGGTTCTATCCAAGATGCTTACTGGTACGAGAATGCCGGCTGGCAGCGATTTGAGTTAGCACCTCCAGGAAGTGCTTCGCTCAATGGCGGCATTAC
>NZ_JBALEL010000038.1:0-12762 GCF_036917935.1 Nostoc sp.
TACACCTCTATCAATCTGAGAGTTCAACCTTTAAATAACAGTAATCTGCTGTCAGGTTGACTAGGCTATATGCTTATTAAGCATTTTTACCTAGTGACGAATCGCACTGAAATAATCGCTGGCATCAAGGCTTCGTAATATTCCACAATATGCTCATGGTGTAAAATCTCCAGGGCGAACATTGCACCGCCAAGAGGTGCGCCAAATAAAGCAGTGAAGCCAGCCGCCATCGCTGCTAAACTTATAGTTCTCAGGTCTTCACCCTGGAGTTTTAAGCGATCGGCAACCCAAGTACCAAAAGAACCTGTTACTTGTACTAGTGGTGCTTCTGGCCCAGCACTACCGCCTGCCGATATGCTGATTAGAGAAGCAAGAATCATTGAGGGATTTTTGCGAGCATCTAAGCGTCCGCCGCGAAAATGGATATTATCAACAATCACGGCAATTTCACCGGGATTTCCCAGGAAATGAATCACCAGCCCGATAACTAAACCGGCTAGTGGCATCACTATCAGGAGGTTAAAACCTTCAAATCGTTGCAGCTGGTGAGTTAAAAGTTCTAAAACATTCCAGTACAACGCAGCAAATAGACCACCAGCAGTGCCCACAGCTACCCAGAGGATTAGCCACTGCGAAATCATCAAGGGATTACGTTTTACCAGTCCAAAAAGTTGAGCAAATGTCCAGCGTTGAGTTTGATTGGTAGCGGTGGGCTTTTTTGGTGACACAGCTTATTTCCTGTTTGTGAAACGAAGAATATGGAATATTACGTTTTTTATCGTAAAGGCTATTTAGTTTACTGGATTATCATAGAAAAGGGCTTCTAAAATAAAGTTATAAGATGAGATAGATATTATCTTGTCGAATGTAAGTTACTCGAATAATTGTTGTACGCGATTATGTAAATCTTGCAAAGAAGAGAAAAGCTCATTTTTAAGAGGCTTTTTAAGAAACTGCCAAAGTCTTTCTATTGGATTAAGTTCAGGTGAATGTTGCGGCTGGAGCAAGGGAATAATATTTTCAGGAAGTTGCTTCATCTTCAGGCAGAGATAACTAATAATCAGTAGTCGGTTGTCAGTGAGTGGAAACTACTGACAACTAACTAATTACTTAAAAATCTAAAATCGGCCAGTCTGGTTCACGATAATAGCGGGTCATGTTGTCAAACTTTCGCAATTCAACACGATTGATCAAAAATTCTGGCAAATTCAACAGCCATTTTTCATTCAATTGAGAAAGCATTGTGCTGAAACTTGGGCGGTCTAACTCAGATGAAACCTCCCCAAAATAGGCTAATGTAACATGGGCTGTGAAATGATAATGCTGCTCAATACCCAAAGCAATTAACTTGGGATTTTGATAAATTGTTCGGCGGAATTTAATAATTTCCTCGTAGCAGCCTTCATCCTTGGGTACTAAGCAAACGGCTACAGCTCTTGGCATCAGTATCAGTCCCAGCATTTGCCATTTAATCGGATGACTCCTGTTTGTCATCAATTGTTGATATTGCTGAAACATTTCGGCTAAACAAGAGTGTAACTCCTGGTCAAATTTGGGATTTTTTTCGCAGGTGTCAAGGTAAGCACCGTCCCAAATTAAATCCGCTAAAGTCAGATGGAAGCTAGCAGGAGTTAGAGGCACAATCAAATCACGGTTTACAGGTAACTGCAAAAGTTCCTGTTGGAAAACCTCTAATTTGGCATAGAAAGCAGAGTTTTGTGATTCTTCTTCTGCGGGCGGGGTAATTAGCGTATACCCAGGAAAGGACACTGCTTGTCTCAACCCAGAATACGGCTGAAATTTAGAAGATTCCTGAATATGCTGGGCTTGGGATCTGTAAGCTTCTGGCAGGGTCAGTCGTGCTAACCGATTTAAGTAAGTTTGATAGTTGTCGTCCAATCTTCATAGCCTCACGCTCTCACTTGATAGATTTTAAGGAAAATTATCTTGATTAACAGAATGATTTCAAAAGTATTTAGTTTTTGGGTGTGATGATTGGGGGAGTGAGGGGGACAAGGAGAATTATTAAACAAGTTTCTTGCCATGCCCAATGCCCATCTACCACAAGGTTTGTCTATGCCAATCTATGTTTACTGGGGTGAGGATGATTTTGCTATGGAAAAAGCGATCGCTACACTGCGCGATCGCGTCCTCGATCCCCAATGGATAAGTTTTAATTACACTGCATTCTCCCCAGATCAAGCTGATGCTGCCATCCAGGGGTTAAATCAGGTGATGACACCCACTTTTGGGGCTGGTGGGCGCTTGGTATGGCTGATAAATACTACTTTGTGTCAGCAGTGTCCAGAGAATGTATTAGGAGAATTGGGGCGATCGCTACCTGTGATCCCCGAAAACTCATTTTTATTGCTCACCAGCCGAAATAAGCCAGATGAACGCCTCAAATCCACGAAATTGTTAAAACAGTTTGCTACCGAATTCCGAGAATTTCCCCTCATTCCCCCTTGGAAAACAGAATTACTGGTGCAATCTGTTAATCAAGCAGCCCAGACTGTGGGCGTGAAACTGACTGCCAATACTGCCCAGTTGTTAGCAGAATCCGTAGGAAATGATACACGATTACTCTATAATGAGTTAGAGAAATTGCGATTATATGTCCAAGGTAGCAACAAGCCTTTAGACATAGATACGGTTACGAAGTTAGTAAGAAATACTACTCAAAATAGTTTACAATTAGCAGCAGCAATCAGAACAGGAGATACAGCTAAAGCTTTGACAACGTTGGCAGATTTGAGCAATGCTTCCGAGCCTGGATTACGGATAGTTGCCACACTGATTGGACAATTTCGCACCTGGCTGTGGGTGAAGATTATGATAGAAAGTGGTGAGCGCAATCAACAAGCGATCGCGATTGCTGCTGATATCGGTAATCCTAAACGGATTTACTTCTTACAGCAAGAAATCAGGCTGCTTTCTGTGCAACAGTTAATCTCTTGCTTACCCCTACTACTGGAGTTAGAAGTGAGCCTTAAGCAAGGAGCATCAGAAATGTCAACATTACAGACTAAAGTAATCGAACTTTGTCAAGTATGCCGAGGCAATTGACAATCAAATATAAAAGCTTGATGTATTGAGCAGTTCCTGGAACTTCCAACTCCGAAAATAATTCAAAGTTCTTATAATATCCCTGATGTAGTTCTGGATCACACACTATATGAAGAAAATTTCCGCTTTATTTTCCCGAACTAGCCGAAAGCGAATCCTTTCGCAATCATTCTTTTTCGGCGCTATCGCTACTGTGGGTGTGATTTCCAACGCCTTTTCATTGAGTTCCAAAGCTGACGCTCAAACTCCACCACCAATAGTTAACAATACTGAAATCAACAGTTACGCTCAAGCGGTGCTAGCAATGGAGCCAGCCCGTCAAAATGCCTTTGAAGAAATTAAAAAACTTATTGGCAATGGAGAAATTCCCAAGATTGTTTGCAACGATTCTAATAGCATAAATGGTCTTCCCAAGAAGGCTCAAGATATCGCAGTGAATTACTGTACCCACGCTCAAAAAATTGTCGAAGATAATGGTTTGAAATTTGAACAATTCAATAAAATTACTATAGAACTACAAAACAATAACATCTTAAAAAGACAGGTTTACAATACCCTATTACGCCTCCAACAACCTCCTGAGTCTCGGTAAGTAGAAGGGCGACTTAGAGAATATTTGAAAAGTATTAGGCGACTAGAAGTCGCTACTACACAAAGCTTAGTCCACGGAGGTGTACTAAAAGAAAATTAAAGGTTTCAAACCCACGGAAGTGCGTTTGGCCTGTATAGCCGCGACTTCTAGTCGCCAGGGCTAGTATATTTTGCGACTTTTCAAACATCCTCTAAAACCAAAGCACGTAGTAAGTAAGTCGCTTTAGTCCTTAAGAACCTTATATAGAGCGATTTATCGCTCACTACCAACAAAAGTTTTATCTGACAATATTACTATTCAACTACAAGAGATGTTTGTCGCTTAGTGTGAATATTTTTCATGTGCTTTTTCACCGTGTTTATGGTGATGTAAAGCTTAGTTGCAATTTCTTTGTAGCTGTAGTTACTTCTATAGAGAAACCAAATTTCAGCTTCTCGCGGCGTCAGGTCAAACTTTTTAACTTCAGTGATTGCTAAACTTTTCAGAGACTCATATTGATTTTCGATGGTCACTAATAAGCAAGGTATTTCAAACCCATCTAAATCTAGCAGTCTGACTCTAACACGAAAAACATTTGACTTATCAACCAAAATCTCATCAGACAGAATGATCAGTTTATCAGAAAAAAAATACTCATTGCTAAGTAACGATTCACAAACATTCCAGATGACTGGCGGTAGAAAATTTTGGTTGAAATTGCCTTGATTGAATTGACAACACAGGCGATGAGCAGATGCATTAGCATGAACCACTTCACCAGTTTGATTTAAAATTAATATACCGTCTTCTAAGCCTTCAATTACTTCTTGTAAAAAATTAGCTCGCTTCGAGTCGTGTAAGCCAATACTATCTAGCTGTTGTGGTTTAGCTACTGTTGTTACGAATGTCTTTGTTAGGGCGCTCATATAAGGTATTTTAATGTATAAAATAATGCTTGTTTGTTAGATTCATAAAAATTGGCATATTTACTATCGATTTTTTACATAATTATCTGAGTAAATTTAGTGATATAACGTGGCAAAAAGATTAAAAAGCATACAATTGACGACTGTGCATCGCGTTATACCAAGGATGAATACTAGAGGCTAATCATGCTAATTAAGGTAAACAAAAGTTTTATTTTTAAGATTAATCTTTTAAAATACCCAAGCGACAGTTTATCTAGCCTGTTTGGATTAGCTGAGGTTACATAATTTAAATACAACTCTTAAATTGCCTATTTCGGAAGCCGCTTTTAATATGTTTCGGATAACATCTACCCGCCTGTGGCGATCCCTTTTTTAAGGGGTAAAGTCGGAAAAGAGCAAGCGTTTTTTTAAGAGCGCTTGGGGAAATGTTCGCCTAAAAAACAAGCGATCTGAATTATATTGAAGCCTCTTATACTAAGTACTCATCGGGAGCATCTCACCTTTGCAAATATACCTGGCGATTAGAAATCGCGGCTACACAAACGAAGTCCGCCTACGCGGACTCAAGGAATTTTAAACCCACGGAGGTGGGTTTTGTCTGTATAGCCGCGAATTCCATTCGCCAGGGCTAGGGCGTATTTTTACAAAAGTGAGATGCTCCCGTACTCATCACCCCAATAGACAATAATTATTCATATTGAAATAAAAATATATACATAAATATTCTGATCATATAGGTATTTAGCAACTACGCTAAATTGCAAAGAAAAAAACTGTTTTTTGGTAATTGGGAAAAACTTGGAATTTTGTATAAATTTTGAGATCAAAAAAAAGTGAATCAGGCATTGGGCAGAATTTAATTCATATTCCCCAATGCCCCATTTCTAAGTTCGTCCAACAAGGCTGGCGACTACTGTAGCTAACTCAGCTGCTTCAATAGGTTTAGGTAAATGCAGCTGATAACCTTCTTGTATAGCTCGCATCCGATCCTCTGCCCTAGCATAAGCTGTCAACGCTGCGGCGGGAATATTTCCCCCTAATTCTGGTGGTTGCGATCGCACTTTGCGGATCAAAGAGTAACCATCCTCTTGGGGCATACCGATGTCGCTGATTAAAACATCTGGTTTCCACTGTGTAATTAGGCGCAATGCTTCTGGAACTGATGCTACAGCCTGAACTTCGGCTTGGCACTGTTCGAGTACTGTGGTGATGAATTCACGCGTATCGGCTTGGTAATCTACAACCAGCACGCGCACGCCAAGGAGGGAGAAGGGGAAAGAGGGAGAGAGAAGCAAAGGGGCAAAGGGGTAAAAAGGCGGACTCTTCAGAAGTGGTAGTTTGACGGTAAACGTCGCTCCTTGTTCTTTACCCGGACTATCTGCGTGGACAGTACCGCCATGTAATTCTACTAAATGACGCACGATCGCTAATCCTAGTCCTAATCCACCATAGGTTCTAGTGTTAGAACTATCAGCTTGACGAAAGCGATCGAAAACGTAAGGAAGAAAGTCAGGGCTGATACCAATGCCTGTATCAATCACCTGAATTTGGGCATATTTGTCCGTTGTCTGTTGTTTTTCTTGGCCACTGACCACTGACAATTCTACCTCTACCCTTCCTCCGACGGGTGTGAATTTAATGGCATTGGATAGCAGATTCCAGATAATTTGTTGCAAGCGCTCGAAATCACCGGAAACAAATAATTGAGAATTTTCGCCAAGCTTGCTGTCGTCTGAGTGTTGATTGGTTGGGGATTGTGCTTCTGGAGATTCGAGATTTTCGTGATTGACTGCTAATCCCGAATCTGAGTTTGGCGCGAAAGTGTCCACGGGGAGTATCCCCGGTGGCGCATTTGGCGCGAAAGTGTCCACGGGGAGTATCTCCGGTGGCGCATTTCGCGTTTGTTTTGAGGGAATCAGGGAAAATCTCAAATCGATTTTCTTGGACTGGGCGGCTAAACTAACAGTCTCTAGGCTCGACTCAATTATGGGAACCAAATTACAAGTACGGACATTGAGGCGTAACTTACCTCTAATCATCCGTGATATATCTAACAGGTCTTCAATTAGCTGGGTTTGGGCTTTGGCATTGCGCTCAATTGTCTCCGTAGCCCTAGCCATTTGGGTTTCACTGAGCTTGCTTCGTTGCAGTAATTGCGCCCAGCCAAGGATGGCATTCAGGGGCGATCGCAATTCGTGGGACAATATCCCTAAGAATTCATCCTTCATCCGGTTGGCTTCTTGCAACTGCTCAGTTTGTTGTTGCAAAGAAGCAATTAAACTAGCCCGTTCCATTGCGATCGCTATTTGGTCGCATACTGCTTGCATCATCCCCTTTTGATTGTCGGTGAAGCTTGACAGAGTGCGGCTGCCAAAAGAAAGAGTACCCAACAGCCGTCCCTGGGCGATCAATGGGTATGCATAATAAGCAGTAATGCCTAAAGAGCGAATCAATTCTGTTTGCGGGTGAATTGATAGCTGCACATTCTCTACAGCTATTGCACAACGCTCCTGGGCGACAGTACCACAAACCGCTTCACCAAATGCCAACGACTCAATTTCCTTTGCCATTTCCTGGGAAATGCCACTGTAAGACTCTAGCCGCATTAGCTGAGAGTTATCCTCAACCAAATAGTTAAAGTAAATATCTAAATCAATTTGATCTGAGAGTTTTTGGTAGACGCTATCAATTAGTACTACTGGTTGCTGACTCGATAGTAAATCGTTGGCTGTGTCAAATAGTAGCTTTAGCCTTTTGTAACTTAACGAGAGCGCTTTTTGTGCCTTCTTGAGGTTACTGATTTCTTGGAACACCAAGATACAGGTAGCCGGATGACCGTGCATTGCTGGTAAGGTATCAGCAAATATCAGTAGAGATCGCACACCACCGCGAGTGTGCCAGTCCACCTCCAATCCATTCAGGCGTTCGCCAAGGGCAACCCGCACTCCTGGCATAAGTTCATTGGGGATGCGATCGCCAGCCGCATCCGTATAGTGGTAAACTGTGTGATACTCTGCGGCTGGTACACCTTTGGGAAATTCGCCCCCAGCTAATTCGTCAGCAGAGCGATTGGCAAAAGTTACCCGCGCCGTTCCTGGTTCGATAAACAGCAACGGTCTTGGCATCAGATTTAACACATCCTCTAGCCATTTTTGCTGATTTAGCAGTGCTTCTTCAACCTGTTTGCGCTCCGTAATATCTAAAAATGCCCCAACGCTTCCTCTGGTTTTACCCTCTTCGTCAAACAAGGGTGCAACGTACTCCAACAGGTTGACAATTTTGCCATTGTCATGAACTATATCAACTTCAAAATCCAGAACTTCAACACCATGAGCGGCAGAGTACTGCATTGGGAGTTCTTCTGTTAAAAGTTCCCTTCCTTCTCGGTAGATTTTAAAACTTGTCGGTTTTTCCTCCAAGGGAGCATTTGTCTCTGAGGATATTCCCAACTGCTTGGCAAAAGAAGGGTTGACCTTGATATTTTGGCATTCTGGATCTTTGGCAATGCCAATTCCAATCGGAATTACCTCTAACAAAGTTTGTAACTCAGTAATGCGGCGCTGTAGATCCCTGTTTAGTTGTAATATTTGTTCCTTGTCCTGCTTTTGCTCGCTGATGTTGCGAGTTACAGTTGCTAAAGCAATTGGTTGACCTGTATTCTTGTCTGTAACGGTGAAGATGTTGTAATCGACTGGTATCGGTTGACCTGTTTGGGGATGCCGGAAGCAGAATTCTCCCTGCCAGCGCCCTTGTAATAGCACAGTTGGCAGTATATATTCTTGAAAATAGGCTTTGTCTTTGGGCATGACGTAATCTAATACTACTTTTTGCCTCACTTGATCAAGGCTGGCCAGCCCTACCAGCTTTTGACCTGCATCATTTATGTAGAGTAATTGACCCTCAAGGGTGGCAATACTGATAAAGTCAGAGCTATTTTCTACCAACGATACTAATTTTTGTTGTTCTGCTTCTGCTTGCTTGCGTTCGCTCAAGTCGAGGATAAACGCTACTGACTCTTTCCGGTTTTCTCCTAGCAGCACGTAACCAACTAAAACCGGGATGCGGCTACCATCCTTGCGGATATATTCTTTCTCGTAAGGCGTACAAGCAGCGTTGGTATTTCCTTGTGCTTCAGCAACACCTCGCTCATCCAAGTATAGATACTCTGGTGGCGTGATATTGCTCCAACTTAACTTACCTGTTAACAAATCCTCCCGCGTGTAACCAATCATCCTGAGAAATTCGTCGTTTGCCTGCTGGATACCGCCATACACGTCGCCAAACAGAATGCCGATGACGTTAGAATCAACAAAACTCCCCAGTTTAGCTTCGTAAGTTCTCAGTGCTTCTTGGGCGCAGTCGCGTTGATGGCTGAGGCGTTCAATAACCGCCGCACTTTGCCAAATCAAAATAGTAAAAATTACAATCAGGACGATCGCAAACACCGATACTGCAAACGCCGGATCGTATTTTCCTGCCCGTTGCCCTTCAACAATTACCCACCCGACTATAAAAGGTACTGCGATCGCGGCAACTAGTAAACGACGTGCAAGTAAGCCACCGTAAGTATCACTTGTAACTACCTTCATTAACCCCTGTTCTGCTCGTGCCCACAGAATGCCCATACTTAGTAAGAGGAACAACACCGCTGTGTGTAACGCCATTGATGTTGTATAAGGGGCAAGTCCGTAGAGAACTTTCACTTTGTAGGCATAGCCCATCAGCGCCTGAAAGGAAATTAAAGTAGCAATCAGAGCGATAATCTGGGCATACCAATAACTGCGGTGGGTTTTTGGATGAATCAGAAGTTGTAGGGCGATGCTAACCAGCAGCAAGTTCAGTGCTGTGTTCACCCCCATTCGCCCCGGATGCGATGTCGCTAGACTAATTAGCGAATCACGAAACACCAGTTCATCAATGCCGAAATTCCAGCCTAAGAGATATTCACAGAGGGTAAGCGCCGCAATTGTGGTGACAGCTATTGCACAGACCCTAGAAATTAGAATAGTGGGGAATTGGGGGAATAATTTTGAATTGTTTTTCTCTGTTCCCTCCTCCCTGCCCTTTCCGGTTAAAAATAACCATAGCGACACACCACACAGCACAAAACATAGCGCTGTGTTGACTTTCATTGTGGCAGGACTACCAGGGAAGCCGCTCTTAAGAACTTCAATGCCAAGACACCAGCCAACTAGTACCAAGCTGCCCACAAAAACAGCGATCGCACTTGCGACTCTTGCCACAAGTGAATTTGTAGAGATTTTAAATCTATCTTGCAGCCGCAAGCGGTTAATATTTAACATTGAGTGTTTTCTAACCGCATCTATCTAGCGTAGTAAACTTAGGTATTTCTTACGGTTTGATCATTTATGTCCTTTGTATTTTAGGTTACCCCTTGACTGATTTTTCATCTACCTCTATGCATATTTTTTATTGGACAATTTATAGTAAGAAATAATGGTGGTTGAACTAGGGACTGGGGACTAGGAAAAAGTTTTCCAATGTCCAATCCCCAGTCCGTACTTCAAAATTGCAGAGTATGTCGCTTACCATCGTCTTGAAAACGTTGCTCTCCAAAACCAACAAGTTCTACAATCACTTCACGCGGTGGAGGAGTCCATTCCCCAACTCTGGCTGCAATTTCCACTCCTGTTTGGTTTGCCTGAGTAAATACACGGATGTTTGTTAAGGAAAACTTTTTATCTTGATACTTGTTTGTCTGTCCATCATCTTCAAATAGCTGATATTCGTTATGACCAGGCCAAATTCGTAACCGGATCTGGTCGAGTGGGGATTCATCAACGTATTGCCTGACCGGTTGCATAGGAACGATCGCACCGCTACGGACATACAGTGGCATTCTTTCTAGTGGTGCATGGGCAAGAATGTGAATCGGGCCTTCATAGCGATCGCCACTCCACCAATCATACCAAGTGCCAACGGGTAAGTAGACAGATCGATGCTCAACTCCAGGACGGTAAATTGGTGCAGCCATCAGCGAGGCACCTAACAATACTTGATCGTAGAGGCTATAGGTTTTCGGATCGTTGGGGAAGTGGTACAATAATGGTCTTAAAATCGGTGCGCCCGTTGTTGCCGCTTCCCAGAAAAGACTATAAATGTAGGGAAGTAGTTGATAACGTAGATTAATGTATTCTCGACAGATACTTTCAACGCGATCGCCAAATACCCAAGGTTCATGACGAGCAGTAGACATTGCCGAGTGACCGCGCATCAATGGGTAAAGCATTCCTACCTGCATCCACCGAGCGAATAATTCAGCTGTGGCGTTACCAGCAAACCCGCCAATATCGCAACCCACAAACCCCACACCCGAAAGTCCCATATTGCAAAGCATCGGTAGAGACATTTCTAAATGCTCCCACAACGATTGGTTATCCCCCATCCACACCGAAGACCAGCGTTGCACACCAGCATAACCCGATCGCGTCAACACAAACGATCGCTCTGAACTTCGATGCCGTTGCAACCCTTCATAACAAGCTTTAGCCATCATCAACCCATACAAGTTATGCACTTCGGTATGAGTCGCATCAATTTTAGATTTTGGATTTTGGATTTTGGATTGAAAGTTCTCCTCCTCTCCCCCTGCTTCCCCTGCTTCCCCTGCTTCCTCATCTCCCCCCTGCGGTGCATCTAGGGGAAACCAAATCTTTTCACCATCATCCCCGAAAGGGCGATCGTTTATTGCAGGTTCATTCATATCATTCCAAATTCCTGCCACACCAATATCAGTTAAGCTTTTGTGTAAATCAGCCCACCAGTTACACACATCAGGACGTAAAAAGTCAGGAAAAACAGCTTTCTCAGGCCAAACGTAGCCGTGGAACAACGTACCATCGGCTTTACGCACAAAATAGTCGTTTTCTATGCCTTGGTCAAAAACGTGATAATTACCTTCTGGTTCATACTTCACACCAGGATCAATAATTGTGACTGTTTTGAAACCATCCTCTGCTAAATCACTAATCAGTTTTGCCGCGTTGGGGAAGCGTTGAGGACTCCAAGTAAACACTCGATAGCCCCGCATATAGTCAATATCCAAGTGAATAACATCGCAGGGAATGCGGCGTTGGCGAAATTCTTTTGCTAGTTCCCGCACAACGGTTTCTGATTCGTAACTCCAACGGCATTGATGATAACCTAGCGCCCATTTTGGCGGTAATGGCATTCTCCCAGTTAGCTGAGTGTAAGTCTCCAGGATTTGGGCAGGTTCGGGGCCGTAGATAATGTAATAATCCAATTCACCGCCACGAGTTTCCATCTTCCAAATACCTGGTTGTTCAGCACCAATATCGAACTGACTCCAAAAAGTGGTATTAAAAAAGATGCCATAGCTTACCTGCGGGCGCAAAGCCATAAAAAATGGAATTGCTTGGTACATTTCATCAGTGAGTGCATCATAATCTAAAGCATCCGTTGTCCAGTTGGTTTTCACTTCGCTGAGTTTATCCAGCCAGCCTGTGCGTTCACCAAACCCATAGAAATGTTCATCGGCTGCAATTTGTTTCCACCCTGCAACTGCGCCCATGCGCCAACCCATTCCCATCTCTGCATCTTGGGCAAAGGGGCGATTAGCTTTGTCGAAACAGCCAATGCGACACTTTTCTCGCTGGACGCACACACGTATCTGTGCTGTTTCAATTTCTATTGTTGCTTCAGTTTCCCGCACTGTAAAAGGTGTTATTGTCCATTCTGCATCATTCAGCGTCACTGCCCAAGAGCGGCGAGGCATAAATTCCCCAGTTGGTGCAAAACGCACGCGGATTAAATTCGGAGTAAGTACGCTGACGGTAAGGCGTGAGTCGCCACAGTCAAAATTAATAATATTATTTTCCCAGCTGACAGCTTTTACATTGCTAACAGTTGTCCAAGCTTGGTTAGTTGTGGGTAGTTTTCCGAAATATTGCGGCATATCAGTTATTCAGCAGGTAAACACTTGTCCGCATTCATGATTACAGAGATACTCAGCCTCAAACTCTTTCTTTCGCTAGAAGTTGGGTGAAAGATTAGCAGATATTTTTTTAGCATGTAGCAAATTAAATTTGGCAATACCCTGCAATGCCAATGCGCCAGCTTACAATGCCAATGCGCCAGCTTACAATGCCAATGCGCCAGCTTACAATGCCAATGCGCCAGCTTACAATGCCAATGCGCCAGCTTACAATGCCAATG
>NZ_JBALEL010000039.1:0-227146 GCF_036917935.1 Nostoc sp.
CCATCGGGGCTGAATGCTACGCTATAGACATAATTGCTATGCCCGTTGAGGGTAGTAATTTCCTTCCCTGTAGCCGCATTCCAGAGTTTCACGGTATTGTCACCACTAGCAGAGGCGATGGTCTTGCCATCGGGGCTGAATGCTACGCTATAGACATAATTGCTATGCCCGTTGAGGGTAGTAATTTCCTTCCCTGTAGCCGCATTCCAGAGTTTCACGGTATTGTCACCACTAGCAGAGGCGATGGTCTTGCCATCGGGGCTGAATGCTACGCTATAGACATAATTGCTATGCCCTTCCAAGCAATTTTGCTCTTGCATATTGTAAATTGCTTGCCTTAGTGCGACTACAGCTTGCTGTTTGGCTCTTTGTTCTAAATTGACATCTTCCCTAGGTGTTCTATCTGAAAATTGTCTGTTTGACTGTGTAGCTGCAATTAAAGCCTCAATTTGCCTGTTAGATAGTAGCGAAGCTTCAGAACTTTGCGCCAGAGCGATCGCACTTTGTTCTGTTGCTTCCTTAGCTTTGTTTGTTACTTGCTTGGTTTTGTTTTGGACATCATACCATTGAGAACCGGCAAAAATAGCTACTCCAGCTAACCCCATACTAAACAAGATAACAATTCGATTTTGCCGCCGTGCTGCTTTCAGCTTTTCTTCTTGGCGTTCTTTCTCCTCTCGCTCAAGGCGATTTCGCAGTTTTTGACTCTCCTGAATGTACTCCTCGGCTACCCCATTCAGCATTTGCCAATCACCAAATCTAGTTAAATATGCTTCTGCTACTGCTAATCTGTCATCTTTCCTAAGAAACCCTGGTTTTTTATCATTCCTCTCCCATTCTTGGGCTTCCGCTTCCATCTGTCGCTCAATAGCTATTCCCAACTTATATTCCTCTTTCCAATTCCGCAACATTTGCCAGTGGCGGATTAAGGCTTCGTGGACAACATCTAAAATTACATCCTGGGAATCTGGCTCATCCGTCTTTGTAATTAATCGTGCATCTTTATCGGCTAACTTCTCACTCACCTGTTGCAAAAGTTCCAAGGAATGATGGGAATTAACCAACTCGCCCAAACGCACGCGCCGCCGTACATCTGTGGTTTCTCCCATTTGCGTCAATTCTAGAAAAAGCCGCCGCGCCACAGTTTTTTCTGTTGGTAAAAGACTTTCATAAACTGCATCAGCGCGTTTTTGTAGTGTTCCTTCCACCCCGCCTAAATCCTGATAAGTTTTCAGGCTGAGAACCTCATCGCCTTGATTTTTCGACTCACGCCACAATTCTGTCAAGGTATATTGCAGCAAGGGCAAACTTCCGGGGTAATCCTCAACATCATTAATTAATTGCTGTTTTAACCTGCCCTCTATGCCTAATCCTACCCAATCAGCCGGTTTAGTAATCGCTTCTTCAATTTCCTCACGGGTTAAGTGTTCGACGTTGATGTAAGGTTTATGGATTCTGCTGGCATATTTGGGATATTCTCGCCATCTCGCCCGAAAATCCGATCGCATCCCAATGAAAATATAGAGGTTATCTGTACAGTCAATTAATTCTTGCAAACAGTCAAAGAATTCTTGGCGCTGGCTGTCATCGCACATAGTAAAGCATTCTTCAAACTGGTCGATAATCAAGATGACTGGTGTGTTTAATGCTTTTAAGCCCTCGGCGATGACATGGGCAAGATTACCCCTCCCCAACCCTCCCCTTGTAAAGGGGAGGGAGTTAGATTTTCCGGTTTCCCCCCTTTCCAAGGGGGGATTAAGGGGGGTGAACGAAAGATTAGGCAAGGAGAGTGCAAAAGCCTCCTGTAAACTGTTAACAGGAGTTTCTTTAGGCGTAAACGGAGTAATATAAGTCCAGCGATCGCTCCCTGGAATATCTTGTCCTAACTTTAGCTGGTAGAGTAACCCAGCCCGTAACATAGATGATTTTCCACTACCGGAAGCACCTAATACGGCAATTAGGCGATGCTTCTCTCTTACCTGTTGAATCAACTCCTGAGTCAGCGCACTCCGCCCATAAAAAACCTCAGCATCTTCCTTTGTTTCGGTAAAATATGACAGGGAACGATAAGGACACTTATCCTGAAAGCTTTTTTGAGAAAACTTAGTTGTCAGCAGAATTGCTCGTGTGGAATTGGCAATTAACGGACGCTGGACTGTATTCGACATTCCTCTGATAATGAAATCTGCCAAGTTGTGGCTGTTGACGATCCCATCTGCGTCATTTTCAGGATTCAATCCTGCAAGTAACGCCTCCGTCAACAACCCCTGCGTATGGGGAATTTCTAATCCAGTTTCGTAGGAACGGGTTGCAGTAATAAAACAGTAGTCTTTATCTGTGGGAATAAATTTTAACAATTCACCGCTATAGCAGCAATCTAGCCAAACAACGACTCGTTTAGCCTGACTTGTTTGCAACTGCTCTCCCAACCAACTTAAGGGAATACCATAGATTTCTGCATCAGGTAGGACATCACTGGTAGCTAGAAATACTTCTTCTTTACCCGCCACAGTTTTGCACCACCCATGTCCTGAAAAGAAGAATAACGCTGTTTCTGGGATGGGGTTAGGAGGAGGAGGATTGAAAAGATTAGCGATCGCTTCTATCAATTCTTGCACCTTTACCGCCCCTTGGCGATCGATTTTACTTTCTCCCTTCTGGTTTAAAGTTCTAGGTAAACACTGAGCGTGAAAAGGTCTATAACCGTATTGTTCTAATTGTTGGGCAATTTTCTCTGCATCCTCTGCTGCTGCTGTTAGCGGCTTTAGGGTGGTGTACTCTGGGTAATAATTAATTCCAATAACTTGAGCAGCCCATTCCGATGCCATTTTTCTTACCTGACTGACCATTAGAACTTTTTGTTAAACTGTAGGCAAAATCTGTCCACAGCTTTAATACCTAATTCACAGCATTCTTTAGTTTTTACGGAAAATAACTAGAAAACCGTGCAATCAGCTATATTAATTTACGCAAAAAAATGTATAATAAACAACGTTTGATTATGTAAATTATTCTTTCTAGACATAAAAAATCAAAACAGAATATCTAATATCTGCTGTAATCATCTCACTTGAATTATGTTTATAATAGTCGTAGTAAGTTAAGTTTGATATAAAAACCTATGAAGACAAAGCCTGACAATACTATCATCGCTTTTCTCTTAGCATTTCAAGACTTAAAAACCGCCCTCGGAGAACAACATAAACAGAATTTAAAGGACGTTGCAAAGCAATTAGAAACCCAACCTAAAGCTTGGGAAGTCCATATTAAAGAACGTTTGTTAGAGATAATTGCTGCTAATTATGAATTAAATCAGTCTTATCAATTTTATCAGTCTCAATTAGAGAATATAGAAGAGATTCCTCATAATTTACTTCCTACTGAAACTGAAATTAGTAGACTCGTTTCTCGTGACAAGGCTCCAATAGCTAAAGGCTTTAAACCAAAATATGAGGCTACAGACTACGAAAGCCAACTCAATAATGTTGTAGTCATTGTTGGTAGTTCTGAAAAACCAGAAGAAACAGTTAAACAAGCCACATTTTTAGAGAAATGGAAACAACTTTTATCTCAATCCAATCCATCAAATTAGTTTTTCCATTGTGATGAGCAATTTAATCTATCCTACACTCGATTTGTTTTTATATGCTTTAAAAACTTCTTTAAACACAACTGATGCAGAAACACAAAAAAACCAAGCAGCTTTTTTAGCTCAATTGCCCTCTGACACTCAATTCCACGATCCTGACATTGAAACCGAGTATTTAGAGATTACCTATCCTACTCAAATTAACTTTATTTCCCAGAAGAAAACTTTAGAAGGATACTATTATGCTGTGAGATTAAATGACACTTATGGCTTACAACTTGATTGTTCTATTAATAATCAAGTTGAAACTCAACCAGCTAAGTCTTTTGCAATCTTAAAAACTGAAATCGAACAAAAACTAAATAAAGAACTGGCAACAATTGGAAAAACCTGGTTACTTTCTGGTTGGCTACCAGAAAACTCGTCTCAAAATCCTGAGGATATTGCCAAAGATTGCTACCATGCTTTATTTAAAGATAATTATTGGCAACCAGAAGAAGGTACTTTTTTAGACGGTAAAATTTTTGAGATATGGCATTCAGAAAATAAAAATTACAGCTTAGAGAAAGCAACCAATGCTCTAAATAGTCATGAGCATCATGTGATTATTGCTATTTATACTAATCGAGAGAGCGCAGAACAAGCTGCGGAATTTTATAAAGATTGGATGGGGTTATTTTGTTATCGAAATAAGATTTCGTGGGCTTATTGGCAAAGTCGTTTAGTCAAAAAATCTCTGCTCAATCATTATAAACAGATTGAAGAAAATAGAAAAATTACCAATCAAAGTAATTCTCGGCAAGAAAAGCAGAATATTACCACCTCTCGCAAAATTTTAAATAATATTGATAACATTCTCCAGCAATATACAATCGACTTACTCAACCTCTCTTTTCAAAAAAACATTATTGAAATTAATTTATCTAATTATCAACTTCGCTTGGCTTTGATTAAAGAAAAAGCAGGTCAAAATAATCAGCTAGATTTTTTAGAAAAATTTAGCGGCATAGCCAACAAAAAATACTTACCACAAATTACCAAAGATATCGAAAATATGCAGCTTGGCTTGCAACTTTTAGAAGATACAATTAACTCTACTCGCAGTCGTGTAGAAGTCGAAAAATCTGAACGAGAGCGTAACTTCCAAGAGCTTGTAGCTGTTGCAGGTGCTGGTATAGCAACAGTATCTCTGGTAAGAGAGACGGCAAAAGGTTGTGATGATATTTTTAAGCAAGTTAACTTCTTTTGCAAGTATCCTTTAAGTGGCAGTCTAATACTTGGAATTATTGTTGGTTTTATGGTTTGGTGGCTGAGAAAACGCTGGCGATCGTGAGAAGATGTAATATTATCGATATTAGATTACTGTTGGTTTCATAAAAATTCCTGTAGATGCTTGCTTATGCACCCACAGGATTGTATAACTTTTTTATTTATTATACAACTTGTTTATTTGTCTACAGTCATATAAAAAGTATAGAATTATACTATTCTACAGTGACACTTTTAGCAAGGTTACGAGGTTGATCGACATCCAAACCACGACGGGCGGCAATATGATAAGCGAACAATTGCAAAGGAACTACTGTGAGAATCGGAGAAAGTAACTCGTCCACATGAGAGACGGGAAGAAGATCGTTAAAGATTTCCGCAGTTTCGCCATCGTTGACGGGAGTCACGCCAATTAACCGAGAATCTCTGGCTTTGGCTTCTTGGGCATTAGAAATAACTTTTTCGTAAACACTACCAGGTATTGCGATCGCAACTACTGGTACTTTCGCATCTAAAAGTGCGATCGGGCCGTGTTTCATTTCTCCCGCCGGATACCCTTCGGCGTGAATATAGCTGATTTCTTTTAATTTCAATGCCCCTTCTAAAGCAATGGGGAAGTTAATTCCTCTTCCTATAAAAATGAAATCTTGGGTTTCGGCGAATTCGTGGGCTAGCTGTTCGGTTAAACGTTCTTGACTTTCTAAAGTTGCTTCAATTTCTTTGGGAATCTGCCGCAACCCATTAATAATTTTCTCTAATGTATCTTTTGAAACTGTCTGACGACGAGCTGCTAAATCCAATGCCAGAGCATAAAACGCCATCAGTTGAGCGGTAAAAGTTTTCGTCGCTGCTACCCCAATTTCAATTCCCGCTAGGGTACTAATAATATGCGGTACCAAATGACCAAGGCTGCTTTCAGGACGATTGGTAATTCCCAGTAGTCGCGCTTGATATTTGGGTTCTTTCCCTTGGCGACGTTCTTTTTCCATCGTCAAAGCTGCTAGGGTATCGGCTGTTTCACCTGATTGGGTAACGCCAACGATCAAGGTGTTAGCCGTCACGGGTGATGGTGCATAACGATACTCAGAAGCGTAATGTACTTGAGTTGAAATTCCTGCTAGTTGTTCGAGTAAATATTTTCCGATTAATGCTGCGTGCCAACTGGTACCACAGGCGACGATCTGAATTTGTTCTAAATCAGTGTATAAATCGGCAGGTAAACCAAGATTGATTGGCGATTCGGTAGATTCGCCTGGATTAAAGTAAGCGTCTAAACTAGCTCTTACTACTCCTGGTTGCTCATGGATTTCTTTGAGCATGAAGTGTTTGAATCCCTGCTTTTCAACCATTGCCGGATTGAAGTTGAGCAGCCGGGGTTGTTTTTTCAACCTGTCGCCAGCAAAATTGTAAATCTCAACGCCCAAAGGTGTGAGGCGGGCAATTTCGCCATTTTCCAAAGGTAGCACTGCACGGGTGTAAGCAACGATCGCAGGTGTGTCAGATGCACAAAAGAACTCCCCTTGCCCAAAACCAATTACCAAAGGCGCTTGTTGGCGAACAACAATCAATTCATCGGGGTAGTCAGCAGAAATAACTGCGATCGCAAACGCCCCACGTAAGTGATTAACGGCTTGGCGAATTGCCTCTAGGAAGGGAGATGAGGCAGATGAAGGAGATGAGGGAGGAAGATTCTTTAAAAATTCGGCTATCAGATGGGGAATGACTTCGGTATCGGTTTCAGAACGAAATTCGTGTCCTTTTGCTTTGAGTTCCTCGCGTAACTCGCGGTAGTTTTCGATAATGCCATTTTGCACCACAGCCACTCGCTTTGCTGTATCCAAATGCGGATGGGCGTTGTACTCTTCTGGTTTACCATGAGTTGCCCAACGTGTATGACCAATACCAATTTGAGCGGGGGTTTCTATTTGTTCTAGTTTAGAACGCAGGTTATGGAGTTTACCCTTTGCCCGCACACAATTTACCTCACCTTCCCAAATAGTGGCGATTCCAGCAGAATCATAGCCCCTGTACTCTAGTTTTTCTAGCCCAGCCAGTAAAATATCTGTCGCCGCTTGAGTGCCTATATATCCAACAATTCCGCACATTGTTCACGCCACTTTTTTTCAGGATGATTAAATCCAGTATAGTATCTAGCACAAAGTGGACGTTTTGCAAAGAAAAAAGGGAGTAATTTACTCCCTCTACCACTAGGTATTGTTATGGATTTTGGGTTTTGACAGCGGACTCCCCGTCAGCTTTTGACCTGACGGTACAAATACGGCTTCTAAGATTTAGATACTCAGAGATTGTATCCGCTCTCAAAATGCTTGCTAAAGGTGCTTGCTATTGAGACATTCAAAAAGTCTTGAATGCCGAGTTGCGAGTGCTGAGTGAAGAATCAAGAAATTGTGTTTCTGATTTACTTCTTTCTGTCTCAGCACTCAGCTTTTTAGTAAGCTAGACCCATACTGCGAGTTGTTTCAGCGCCCAGATAAACCCGGATGCTCAAAAAGTCGGTGGGACAAGCGGTTTCGCAACGCTTACAGCCTACGCAGTCTTCTGTACGGGGTGAGGAGGCAATTTGAGCAGCTTTACAGCCATCCCAAGGAACCATCTCAAGTACATCAGTAGGGCAAGCGCGGACGCATTGGGTGCAGCCAATGCAGGTATCGTAGATTTTTACGGAATGAGACATTGAATAAACGGCTCCTTTCGAGTGTTCTTCTCTGCGAAAGAATCATAATCAACGCATAGTCTACCGCAGTGGTTGATAGGCCGTAATCAAAAGGCTACATAACTTCAAACAATGTAATAAGCACCCAAGATATTTGTTTTTGCGAGATTGCCCCTATTGACTGATTAATCAGCAACATCATCAGAGCGTATTTACCACAGTGGTATACCATAACAGGGTTAAATCGTAAAGATAGATGAAACAAAATTAAAAGAGAATCGGGAAATCTCCTAATTTTAACTATGGGTATTTTGGGTAATAATCTGATTTTGCGATCGCCACTTCCCCGTGTAAACAGAAAATACTTGGCTATCTTGGTGACATAAAAAAATGTTGCAATTACTGATTAGCACTGCTTTTGCTATGTAAATGATTAATTTAGAGACTGCGATCGCAGTCAGCAATTTTCTTAGCGATCGCTCACCAATAACTTCTATATTTGACTTTTTAAGTTAGGCAATCTCATAATTTTTACTCTTACATCTCAGAGTATTTCAGAAATCGCAAACTCATCGTTTATAGCAGTAATTTCTGTTTGAATATTTGGCTCAGTAGCCCTTACTTCCAGTTGTTCTTCTAGATTTTTATCATCAGCCAATTTATCTTTTATATACTCACTTTCTCGGATTTGTCGAGCAATACTCTCTAACAGCCAAAGTTGTTCTTCTACAGACAAGGCACGGACGGAGCGCTCAATTTCTAGTAAATTCGGTGATATCATTTTGCTTCTGATTCTCAGTAAGGTGTATTTTTCAAAGATATTATATTCAGTCTATCTGGTTAACCTAGAGCATCGCTAATTCCCCATCATTTTCCCCACGCCTATCATTTCACAAATTATCAGAGATTGCTATAAATAATCAAAAGCCAGTTTTATGACTTTTTAATTAGGTATTCCTGCTGAAGCAAAATGTACGCTAAACTGGCTACATGAATTACGAAACAGCTAGGAAACTCCTCATAGATCAGACAATCACAACCGAGGAAAACCCAGATGCGCTGTTAACGCGTATGAAACAGGGGAAACCGCCGGTACCCGGTCAGATCACTTCGATTTTATTAGCATTGAAAGTGGTGTTTGAAGCCCTCAAAGATGCAAAGAGCCTAGACCGAGAACTGGCTTTAGCCCTTTATCAGTTAAGCATTAAGGCGCAACAGCTATTTAGCGCAGGGCGTAAAGCCGGGGTTGATTGGCCGCCACTACTGAAAGAAGATTTGCTACGAATTTCCTTAGCATCTGAAAGTATCTTTTCGGGTACATGGCAAACCCTAGCTCAGATGGAGTTGGGGAAGTTGTAGAATACGGATTCAGTAATCTTTAAATGAGAAGGGATGAGGGAACAGAGGAAAATAACCAATGCCCAATGCCCAATGCCCATTAACGAATTTTCAGTTCACTTTCTAACTTGTCTAGGTCAGTTTTGAGCAAAACCGTCATTTGACCGGTAAAAGCTTTGCCAGTCTTGGGTTGGGCAATTTCCACCCAATATACATAGCGATCGCCTACTCGTAATTCTCCCTTTAAAGCTTCCCGAATGGGAGTTTTGGCAAGACGCGCCGAGTTAATTACGCTCTGGTTGGGATATTGATACACGACTTGGGCGCGATCGTAGTCTTGATAAATCTCCAAGCCATAAATCACCCGCAAGGATTCTTGGAGACGCGCAAATGTCATGCCGTTAATAGCATCATACATAGCAATACGTTCAGTCCGAATTCTGCCTCGGTCTTTGGAAAACTCCACTCTACCGGGAGGCAATACCGACGCTTGAAAAGTGAATCGTTGGGCAGCAGTATCAGTCTTTTGCACAAATAATTTTTCCCCACTTCTGGGGCGGAGTGTGGGATGTGCTTGAATCCAGGTGCCTACTTCCTCTGTACTTTGCCCTGGTAAAGCATTGGCTTGGGAATCAAAAAGCGTTCCCACGCACAGCCAGGGCACTAGGGATAAAGGCAAAATTAAACAGTTAAGCAGAGATTTTTTGAGCATTTTGCTGTTCAGGACTTTTATGGAAATTTCCCCATTAGGGAGTAATCATAGTCTTCCCGTTTTTCAGCAAGATTATTTCAAGCGTCAACCCAACTTAAGACATCAGGGATCTTACTTATCAACGCTCTATCATAGAAAAAGCCAAGGAATGGAATCGTTATGAGCATTACGTTCAGCCCAAAGCAACAACAAATAATTCAAGTTTTACTAGCAACAGGTAGATTTAACCGTGTTGATCAAGTAATTCAAACTGCATTACGCCTTTTAGCAGAAGAGACTCTTTCTTACCAAGGATGGCTTGAAGAAACTCGCACCAAGATTGATGAAGGGATAGCATCACTTGAAAGAGGAGAAGGAATTGATGGTGAAACTTTTGTGAATCAGCTTTTAACACAATTGAAGCAAGCAAAAGAGGCTTAGGAATGAATCGGTACATTATCTCGCTCCCTGCTTCTCGTGATTTACAAGCGATCGCAGATTATTTCGCGGTAGAAAATGTTGAGGCTGGTGAGCGACTTTTATATGCGTTTAATCAAAAATGTCAACAACTTGTTAGCTTTCCCAAGCTAGAACGATAATAACCAATATCGTGAATCTATTGGACAAGCAGGTAGAACAATTTGAATTTGTAATATGATTAATATATTTTATTCCTGGCAGTCAGATTCACCCTTGTATACAAATCGAAATTTAATCAAAGATGCTCTAGAGAAGGCTATAAAATCACTTAACAAAGGCAGCGAAGAGATCAAACTTGAGATGCGTATAGATACTGCCACAGACAGCCTCTCTGGATCTCCAGATATTGCTGCATCTATTTTTAATAAAATATCAAATAGTCATATATTTGTATGCGATACTACCATAATAAATCCTTCGTCTAGAATCGAAAAATAACTCGCTTATTAGCCCCAAAATCCAAAAGATTAACATCTAATCCTAATGTATTAATTGAATTAGGTTTTGCAGCTAGTACTCTTGGTTGGGAGAAAATAATTTGTGTTGTGAACACTTCTCAAGGTCAAGTTGAAGAACTGCCATTTGATATTCGTGGCAGACAGATGTGTACTTATAATTATGCAGGTCAAACTGGTAAACCAGAGATTAAAAAGCAGTTAACAGAAACTCTTAAACACGCTTTGATAGATGTTATGAGCAGTATACAGAGTATTAATAATACAGACTTAATCACTACTATTTTATGTAACAAATTTATTGATTGTATTAATTATATTGGAATTTTTATTACTTACTTTCTTGCAGATGAATTATGACATAAAGAATCTGAAACAATTGTAAACAAAAACGCGAGTGTTTTCGCTACCCACAAAACAATTATTTTTTCCTAGCCAGTCGTTTTGGGGTTGGTTATCCATTTGAGAAGCGCGGTTATTCTACCTGTGGTATAACGCAATTATACTAGGCCTCGTACCAAAAATTAATTCTGAATGCGGTTAAAACCGCACGAATCGCTTATATCTCAGCACCAAAGTGACGTAGCTCTACGCTTACCGGCTAGTTTGTAAGTTCAAGCATCAAAGACGAGGATCGTCTACAGGTGGGTGCCACCCTCCTTGTATCCATAACTGCCTAGATTCTTGGATAAATCCTTGGTTGTGAAATTCATCATTGATATCTAGTCGATGACAAGTTGCTCGACCTGTAGCACTTTTGCCAATGATCTTTAGTCCATCGCGTGTCCAGATGAAGTGATCTACCCACCGTTGCTGACGAGGATTGAATAGGGCAACTTCTTGCTGAGTTTGAACATCAACGCCAGTTGTGAAGTTGTAACGACGCTCATTACAGCGACGACAAGCTAGAGCTAAGTTGTCATCTGTATCTGAGCCGCCTAATGATTGTGGAACAAGATGATCGATTGTGAAGCGATCTGAACTGGAGCGTTCTGGAGAGTGGCAATATTCACACAGATATTTAGCTCTTTCGCGCACAAACTGCCGAGTGCCATCTTTAACACCCACGACTGGCAATCAGTTTAGCGTTAACAAAAGTTAGGATGCGCTCTAGTTCAGCAATTCCAGCATATTCGGCTTCTTCTTCAGGAGTCAGCAATCCAGCTTTTCGCTTCTCAAGCAATTCTTCTAGACGAGTATGTAACTCATCTGTGAACTTAGCAAGGTTAACATTATCAACTTTCTCGATGGTGATGCCAGAGCGGAGCCATGACGAGGGTTGAATCATTAATACTGGGGTAATGACTTGAGGAGTCATAGTACTTTAGCCTCTATATCTAGTCATTGTAGTGTACGCTGTGAATTGGCTGCCAAAAAATTAAGGAATCATCGCCACCTTAATTACTTTACGCGCCTTCATTTCAGAAAACACCTGTTCTAAATCTTTTAATGGTCGCTGTTCACTAATAAGTAACTCAAAGGGAATTTTGCGACTAGCTATCATTGATAACGCCGCTCGCACATACTCTGGTGTATTATGAAACACGCCTTTGATGGTAAGCTCGCTATAGTGTAGCTGTTCTGTATTCACAGTAATACTGGTATCGCGTGGACATCCACCGAATAAGTTGACTGTTGCACCCGGACGGGCACAAGCGATCGCAGTTTCCCAAACACTTGGTACACCAGTGGCTTCAATTACGACATCTGCACCCCATCCTTGGGTAAGTTCTTTCACCACACTGGGAATATCCGGGATCTGATGATAATTAAAGGTCTGGGCTGCACCCAATTTCTGACCAATTTCTAGTCTGTGGTTATTACCTCCCCACAGCAAAACTTCAGCTTTCTCACTCAATGCTGCCACAAACATTAGCCCGATCGCCCCATCTCCCAAGACGACTACTTGATCTTTGAACTTAATATTAGAACGCGCTACACCATGCAACACACAAGCTAAAGGTTCCGTCATCGCTGCCAATTCCCACGGCAACTCATCGGGAATTTGCAACAAATTATGCTCTACTATCGGGGCGGGAATTTTCAGGTATTGGGCAAAGGTACCATTATTCCAGGTCAAATTTGGACATAATGAATATTCTTGGTGTTGACAAAAAAAGCACTTCATGCATGGTGCAGAATTATTAGCGATAATGCGATCGCCTACTTGCCAATTTGTCACCCCTGCACCTAAAGCAACAATTCGCCCAGCACCTTCATGACCAAACAGCGTCGGCGGTATCAGCATTTTGGCATGACCACCGCGCCGCCAGACTTTCAAATCTGTACCACAAGTTGTTGCTGCCCCCACCTGGATCACAATTTCGCCAGCCGCCGGAGTGGGGTCAGTAACTTCCTCTAGGCGTAAATCTTCTTGACCATAAAGTAACGCTGCTAACAAAAATTTAAACCTATCAATTAACTCCATCCGATTTTACCAGTTGAAGTTAGTTGATAGGTCTAAATTAAATCACTATTGATTTTTAGTAAGTTTTATCTGTTGAAAAACTAGCTATTCACCGCTGGCTGTGGTACAACTCCGGTGTTCCGCGTTTCCACATTAGGCAGGCGAGTTGCAGTTAACAGTGGCACTTCTTGTCGGCACGACAGGCAAAACCAATATAGTTCACCATGACGGGCATGACGCAGGAGGGAACCACCGCAGCATGGGCAGGTGTTGGCTCTCGTACTCATACCAATATTCTCCTTAAAAAAATTGTTGTTTTAAACTCAATAAAAAAAACAGTTGATTAAAACTGAATCTTAGCTGCATGAATGCGGCCATTCGATTCTATGCGGTCTTTAATAATTTGTCTGTAAACAGCTTCATATCCGTTAACCATTTGGCTAACGCTAAACTTGTTTTCTACATATTTTCGACAGGCTTGACGATTGAGTTCCAAAGCTGGTGGAATCATTGCTGCCATTTCTGCGTAGCTATTGCAGATAAAACCTGTTCTAGCGTGGGCAATAACTTCAGGTACAGAGCCTAAATTCATGGCAATCACTGGTGTACCGGTTGCCATCGATTCAATCATTACTAAGCCAAAAGGTTCTTGCCAGTTAATGGGGAAAAGAGTTATGGCAGCATTGCCCAGAAGTTCAGTTTTTTCGGCGTGGTTAATTTCGCCGAGATATTCGATTTGCTGACCATCAATGTGGGGAGCAATCTCTTGTTCAAAAAACTCTGAGTTTATTGCATCAACTTTTCCTGCCATCTTCAAGCGCCAACCACTCTGTTTAGCAATGGCGATCGCATGTTGGGGGCCTTTCTCTGGCGAAAAACGACCTAAAAATGCCAAATATGGAGGTTCTGACGGTTGGGCTACGAATGGGTAATCTGCTAGCTCAATTCCGTTATAAACCGTGCCAATATAATTAAGATCGATTTGACGCTGCGAGTTACTAATGCTGATGTATGGTTGCTTTTGGTAGTAGCTAAATGCGTGCTGGTTGTCAGTTGTAAAATTATTGTGCAGGGTGTGAACTGTAGAAGTTGCTGTTATCAAACTCGCTAAAGGTAATGCCGAAATCCCTACATGAGAATGGATAATGTCGAATTGGTCAGCATGTTGGTAAACTTGGCTTAGTTCTAGCATTTCGTACACTGCATACTCTTTCACATTTGGGTCTAAGCGCAATGCACGTGGATAAACTGCTTCTAAATGAGCCAAAGTTTCAGAATCACCAGAGGCAAATAAAGTTACCTGATGACCGCGACGAACAAGTTCATCAGTCAATCGACTCACTACCAATTCTATTCCTCCATAATTTGGAGGTGGAACCCTTTCCCATAAGGGGGCAACTTGAGCGATTTTCATAAGTTTTTTTGGTTCAGTCGATGAAATTGTCCTCAATAATGAGCTACATCATTATTTTATGAGTAAAGAGCATTTGTACTTACTCTTTTGACATTTAAATTAACCTAACAGGCTACCAAAAGCGCAATAAAGGTTAACCGTACCGGAAATTTTCTACCGACAAATCTAACGCACTATCGGCAAAAGTCAACTCTGAGCTACACTTCTAACCGTATAGCTAATCTATTATTTGTTGCATCTGTCTTGGGGATCATAATGAGGTAGAATATTTTGTAGCAGAACTTACAAAATTGCATATTTGGTAGCTGACAATACTAAAATACTCAATAGGATCAAGTCATTAAAGCTTCATTTAAACGTAATTGGGAAAGTGAACATAAATTATAAATATTAACTAATTGTACAATAATTACATAATTTGTAATTAGTAATTTACAAAAACTCTGATAATTAACTAATGAAAATCGCTACTTGGAACGTCAACTCAATTCGCACTCGCCTTGAACAGGTTATCGATTGGTTAACCCTGAATCCTGTTGATGTTCTCTGCTTGCAAGAAACCAAAGTTGTGGAAGCTGAATTTCCGCGATCGCCTTTTGAGCAGTTAGGCTATAACCTTTATATATCAGGACAAAAATCTTATAACGGCGTAGCCCTGATTAGCCGCCAGCCACTGATAGACGTAAGTAGCGGCTTTCGGGCGATTTTGCCAGATTTACACCACGAATGGGATGAGCAAAAGCGGGTGATTACAGGTGTAATTGGTAGTGTTCGGATTGTTAACTTATATGTTCCTAATGGTGCAGCGGTAGGAACTGAAAAATACGAATACAAACTGCGCTGGTTAACAGCCCTACACGAGTATTTGCGATTGCTCGTGCTGTCGGAATCTGCAATTTGTGTGTGCGGCGACTTCAACATCGCCCTGGAAGACAAGGATATTCACGAGCAAGTGAGTACAGAAAATCACATTATGGCCACAGAATCAGAGCGCCAAGCCTTACGAGCTATTCTGACACTGGGATTTGCCGATGCTTTTCGCAAATTCACCACAGAAGGCGGAAATTTTAGCTGGTGGGATTATCGCTCTGCCGCCTTCCGGCGCAACTTAGGTTGGCGGATTGACCATCACTATTTGACACCCGTACTATATGATCGTGCTAAAAGTTGTATCATCGATGTCGCACCTAGAAAATTAACGCAACCCAGCGACCATGTGCCGGTAATTGTGGAATTTTAAATTGGGGATTGGGGACTGGAGACTGGGGATTGGGCATTATTATTCTCCCTAGTCCCTAGAACACCAATTCAGTAATAAAACGCGAGACTGGACAACCAGATTTTTAGGTCATTTCAAGCACAATTCCCTTCTTGCGCCTAAAATCCAAATTTTTCGTCATAACCCTGAATACTGAATCGGTCTTCTAGTCCCCAATCCCCAGTCCCTACTTCCCTACTCCCCATCAATTTAACGGTTTATATATATCCTCAGAACTAGGGTTCAGATAAGGACGCTGTAAATCTATTAGATGCCGCGCAAAGTGTTGGTCAATCGTCCTCATCCGTTCCTCCATCGCATTCTTACCTTTTTGCCAAGCTTCTAATAAAGCATTAGCAACAATTTGGCAACGGTTCATCCCAAAACTTTCTTGTGCTGCAAATTTTTGGGTTGGTTCCTCAGCTAAACCTAATCCTGGGGCTAAAAATTTGGTAAACAAGGGAATTTTGGGCTGAAAATGGGATTGATTTTCGATATAAACAGTCTGAAGGATGGTGCGGATTGCTGGATAGTCGGGGAGTTCAAAGTAAAGTAGCCCCGAATCATAGCGTCCGTATGCAGAAGGGTTGTGGAGAACCTGAAAACTAAAGGGAATGGAGGCTGCATTTAGTTGCAGTGTCAAGCTTTCCATGAGAGCGATCGCACCTGATGCCGTAAAATTAAAGTAGATTCGCCCTGCTCCTAAATCGGCGTCTGGGTTACTTTGCCGTTCCTGTCCAACATTGCTAACTGCTAAGTAACAGCCATTTTGCAGTCGATTTTTGGGCATCCAGATTGCTACCATGTCACCCACTTTGGTAGATTTTTTACTGGATTCTAGATGGCAGTCTGGCTCAACATAAAGTGTTAAACTGCCTTTAGTCACCGCCATAGTCCCATCAGGTTCTTTTCGCAACACCTGCCATCGAGGGTCAAAGTAACCTATGCCGTGATTACTGGTGTGCAGTTGCTCGTAAAATTCCCAATCAATCTCCAAAATGGAATTATCTGCTAAATTATGCTTTGGCGGATGATTAGTACTATCAGTATTGACTGCCAAAGTACTTTGCAGGGAGCCATTGTAATAGATTCCATAGAGAAAATTTCGCAGCAGGAGAGTCAGATACTTCTGTTGTAAATCTACGGAATTTTGCTGAAATCTGTCGGCTATTTTAGTCGGCAGAGCAAAGGGTTGATACTTGGGATGATAAATACAAAAATTGGCCTCAATCTGGATATTCTTAGCAATATCAAATAGAGAAGTTAGCGGTTGATTGATAGAGGAATTTAGCATTAATCCATTCAGAACTTAAACTTTAAAATCAAAAATTATCAAGCCACTCTGGGGCAAAAATACTCGGAGATTTCTGATAAGAGAAGACGCAGAACAATTCCCAAAGTCTAATTAAATTTTCAATATGGCTTTTAAATGGTTCTGCTTCCTGCTATTAACAACCACGCAGCCGAGTTTTTTCGTAATAAATGCGAAGTAACTGCGGCTCCTTTACAGGCTGAGGAAATTTATGGATTTTTGCCACAGGATTTAGGATTTCTGACTCTGATATCCCGAAAATGGTCAATACAGCTTGCTCCGGCATTGTCAGCAAACTTTTAGCTACTTGGAGCATACAGATATCAGCATTATTAAAGTATTTATGGCACGTAATCATATCCTGAATTTGATGAATTAGTGCCAGCCCCGCAAACTGGATAACGCGCGAAATAAAGTCACTGCGGTATGACAAAATCATCGGGAAAGCATTTATATAAGCCCTAATTAAGCCAATAATTGAAGGTTGTAAAATCTCTAACGGTGTCAACGCCAAATGTAGAGATTCTTCTAACTCAATGGTGGGGTCTACAACGAGGCTTTTGAGCCAAATTCCTAAGTAGCTTGCTAGTAACGTTCCTAAATCAAAGGCTGGGTCTCCCCAGGAACAAGCTTCCCAGTCAATTAGTCGTACTAGACAATTGTCTAGTTGCTCCCACCTGGAATGAACCAAAATGTTGTTCAATTTCAGGTTATTGTGAGTCAAGCAGCAAGGATTCCAGCTAGATGCCAAATCTGCGATCGCAGATTCCAAACTCTCGTACTGTTGATAGAGAAGATAGAATTTCAGTGCATCCGTGGGAACACTCCCAAAAATCTCCGGCCCAATTGACCCTACACCTTGCGCCGGATTGTAAAAGCCATAGCGAAACTCTCCTTGCGGAGCAGTTGCCATAAAATCCCGATATTCTCGGCGGTTGTAGGTGGCGCGATGCAATCCCGCTAAAGTCGTGCCGATCGCAGAGGCAATTTCTTGGGGAAAAATCTCATTGTTGTGGTATAATGTCGCAAGTTCCAGATATTCACTCAAGTAATTACGGACGAGAATCGAATTTTCTTCGTCAAAATGCACAACTAATGGTGCGATAGCTGAAGTATTACCTAGAACTGGAAACTGTTGGAGCAACTGGTGAAAGAGCCACTCCTGAAACAATTCATGAGGCGCGGCGTCATTGTTGTTAACGTGACGTTCTTGTTTAAGGAGCAGTTTACGATTATCTGCTAAAGTCACTAGTAAATTGAAATTGTTCTTACTACTTCCTGGCAACTCAGATTTGTCTGATACGCCATCTTCTGAGCTACACAGACCCGCGTCTTGCAGATACTGGCTAACGTTATGAGAAGACAGTGATAATACCATGTATTATTTCCTACTTCGTTAAATTACTTAAATTTATCTGTGTCAAATTTGCTTGGTATTAACAGTTTTCAGTAGATAGTAACTAGTGCAAAAAGGCAGATGTGAATAACAATAAAGATTTGTACAATCTACTAATATCCCATATTTGGGAGAAAAACCTGCCAAAATGGCACCAAGTCCTTGGCAATTCCTTTAAAATTTGCTCCTAGATACCGTCACATCTTTACACTTTATCAGCATAGTTACTTAGATACATCTAGAGTAAGTTTTGTGGTAGAGCTTTTTGATGTAGCTGCATCTCCTTTTTTTGTGGCAAAGAAGCATCCCTAGCAAAAAACTGATTGGCCACGAATGTTGTTTGATGTTCAGTAGTCATCCTGAAAGCAGCGAAGAATTTCAGTAATCCTTCGCGGTACGAAGCATGACATTCAACGCTATTACTTTTATTTATCATCACAAAGCTAAAAAAACCGGAGTTTTTCGGCAATTCGTAATTATTTTTTGATTTAATTTTCCGAATTTATGTCTGGAAGCTTTGTTATCACGTTATTTTTGTCACCTACAAATTGTAGATGACTATGGGCGATCGCAAACAAAGGCTACATGAGCGCATCTTATCTAACTGTACTTTTGTGAAGGTTGAAACAGAGCAGCAACGCCAATTTTTAGTGGTCTTTTGATTCAGCTAATTCGACGGCTCATATATTGTCCGTCGAATTCACGTTAAAGTACGTTTAACTCTCTACCCACATAGCTTATTTAAACAAAAATCACCATAACTCATTGAGAATGCTGGAAGTTAATCAGGCAAGAGTAACAAGTCATAGTAATATAAATGTACTAGTATAATTCAAAGCAAAAGAGTCATACCATATCAAAAAAACAGGAGGATGGTTATTGCTTCGAGACTGATATTACCTGAAAGCCACAATTTGATTTACCATCACCGCCAATGCCAGCATACCCAAAATCGTCATTAATCCTGCTGGCATAAACTTGCGTGTTTTTGCAAGTCGAAATGCAAAGAAGACTACTAAAACGGCAGTAACTAACACTGCTAAAATTGAACCCCAGGTTTGCCCTTGGAGTTGAAAGAAAGCGGCAATTACTAGCAATAAACCGCTAATACTACCACTTAGGAGTGAAACTATACTTGTAGCCTGAACGTAGCCAATAATGCCACCAACAATCGCTAATATGCCATAGGCAAAAGCAGCAACTATACTTAAATTCATTGTTAAAACCTATGTAGACTTTGACTTTACTGCCAGGGTCAGCAGACAATTTACCATAGCTATTTAGCTATACCACACAGTTGATTGATGGATAATCAAGCGATGCCAATGGCAAATACTTCCTTATATACAAAGGTTCAATATCTCCAGCGCCAAGCAGCCTCACTTTTACTGTACCAGTCTGTTCTCCAAGGCGAAGTGGGGATGGCATTTCTAGAACTGTTACAAGCTATACGTTACACTGAAGCCGATGCAAGAGGTTGTCTCCAAGCCTACGGCAGTTACTTCCACGCTTTGGCTGCTAAAAATCAAAACTGGGAAGACTATTTAATTACTCAAATTCTCTTCTCTGAGAATCCTTTTACAAGGCTGGCTGGAGTGCGAGAATTTGAAGATTTGTCCCCAGCTTTAGTAGCAGCAGTTCAGCATGATTTACAAATATTGCAAAGTCTCTATGAATGTAGCAGCGCTTCTTTGAGCGAGTGGGTACAAGGCGTTGCTTATATGCCGATTTCACCAGTAGTGTGGTATAAAGAGCAAGAATTGCTAGGAGTAGAGACAAAGTTCCCTACATATTTACAAGAGTTAGATAATTGGGGTGATGCTGTAGAAGAGTTAGCAGCTTATTATCGACAATGTGGCTCTGGTTTATTTGCACAATATCGCGCTTTCCGGTGGCAAGCGGGGCAGTTTATCGGTATCCGGCATTCTGACCCGGTTAAGCTGAGTGCGCTTGTCGGTTACGAGTCTCAAAAAGATGCTTTGCTGAAAAATACAGAGTTTTTATTATCAGGAGAGATGGCACTGCATGTATTACTTTACGGTAGTCGCGGTTCAGGCAAATCTTCTTTGGTGAAATCTTTGTTGAATGAATATAGCAATGCCTCCGGCAAGGGCAAAGCCCAACGCAACCTCCGCTTGTTGGAAGTGGCAAAATCTGATTTAAAAGACTTACCAAAAATTGTGGAACATTTACGGGGTGTGTCACAAAAATTTATTATCTTTGTCGATGACCTTTCATTTGAAGAAGATGATGATGCTTTTAAAGCTCTCAAGGTAGTTTTAGAAGGGAATTTAACTGCGCGGTCTCAAAATGTAGTTGTGTACGCTACTTCCAATCGCCGCCACCTGATTCGGGAGTTTTTTGTGGATAGACCTACCCCCAAGGATAACGAGGAAATTCATGCCTGGGATACGATGCAGGAGAAGCTTTCGTTTAGCGATCGCTTTGGTTTAACCTTGACCTTTGAACCAGCTAATCAAAAAACTTATTTAAAAATTGTACAACATCTAGCCGCCCAAGCTGAAATTAATATTACCCAAGAAGATTTAGAATTTCAAGCATTACAATGGGCAACTCGCCATAATGGTCGTTCTGGACGCACAGCACGGCAATTTGTTGATTTTTTAAAAGCAGACTTAACACTTTTTCATGCAAATAACAATACATCCAACACCTAGCATTAAGTATTTTCCTATGTATATTTTAATTACGAATTACGTTAGCGCAGCGTTAGCGAGTCCGACGCTCGATGACTCGCTAACGCTTCTGTACGAGACGCTGCGCGAACGCTATCGAGCGTTATTAAGAATTACGAATTACGACGATGAGAGCTACTTATTCTGATAATTTAACTACGCTAAAAACCAGCAATATGCAATCAGTAATGATCAGCAATCGATTTATACTAGTGATAGTTGCCTTTAGTGTGAGTTTTGGTCTGAGCCTTGTCCCAAGCTGGGATTTTAATAAAGCCTTTCTCACAGGTATGATTACTGCCGTTACTATCTATGCAGCAGCATTATTCGTAGATAAGCGACGCCGAAATTATGAAATGTTTGTTTTAGGTTCTCTCCGCAAGCGAATTAAAGATATGGAGGGATTGAAGGCTCGTGTTGTCAGAGAAATCAATCAAATTGAAGAACATCATAATTTATTGTATGCTGAATCACAACATCTGCAAAATCAAGTCATAGAAAGCCGTAGCCAAAGAGATAGTCTACATCGAGAATTAAGAACATTTGCCGGACAAAAGAAGCAATTAGAAACCGAAATTATTAGCCTGCAAACTGAAATTAATAATTTGCAGAAAAATCAAACAGAATTGAACAATGCTTTTTCTATCCTCACAGCAGAGAAGCGCCGTCTAGAGTCAAATTGTAATGTATCTCGCGCTGAAATCACGCAATTGCAAAGTCAAATTTACGAACTACAACACGAGAAACAAGAAGTTGAAAGCAATTTAACTCTTTTAGGCAGACTCAAACCCCAATTAGAAGAAAAACTATACGAACTGCGAATTGCAATTCAAGAGCTAGAAGTTGAGACAACCCAAAAAAATCAATTGCTTGTAGCGACAAAAACCGAAAGAGAAAATATCCAAGCTATCCTGAATTATTCACAAACTCAACTAGCAGAACAACAAGCTGAATTACAGCAGTTGCAAGGGCAAACTTCATTATTGCAAGAAGAACGAGACTCATTGCAAAATCAAGTATGGGAATTACTTCAACAAGTAGAAACATTCAATCCACAGCCTTTATCTGAGAATTTTCCAGAAGATGATAGTGAATTGTTTCCTTTTTCGGAAATAATTGAAAATTCAGCAATCGGAGACACTTCGGAAGTTGAGACATCGGAGAATATACCCGAAGAATGGACTAATTTTTTAGAAAATCTCCCAGAATATGAGTTACAAGTATTAAAAGCTATAGTTGAACAAGATAATCCTAATGGTGCGATTAAAAAAATTGCCGAAGCAAACATTACTATGCCAAATTTATTAATCGATTCTATAAATGAACGGGCAAATGATACTATTGGTGAATTAATAATTAATACAGATTCGGAAAGTCCAGAAGTTTATCACGAGCATATAACCCATATCAAAAAAATGATTGAAATGTATGAAGACCTCATGGCTAGACATACTTCGTCAAATTAAACTATTATTGCTGTCGTAAGATTTAGTCGTAAAGTGAATATGTACTTTACCTACTTACTGCGTGCCTCTGCGTTTAGAATAAAGTAAAGTGTAATACATGGCAAAGCTGAAAATCTCGAAAAAAATCTCCACTGCTTTAATCAATTCACTTGGTGCGGGAGTAGTACCAAGAGTGGGAGTTGAATATATAGCAGTAGGTCGAGAAAAAGAACTCAAAAGCCTATTACAAAATCTCGATGATATTGCAGAAGGTGTAGCAGCATTTCGCTTTATAATTGGTAACTACGGTTCCGGGAAAAGTTTTTTATTGCAACTAATTCGTAACCGGGCGATGGAGCAAGGTTTTGTAGTAGCTGATGCTGATTTATCCCCGGAACGTCGATTAGCTGGAAGCAACCATGAAGGTGTAGCTACCTATCGAGAATTAATGAGCCACCTAGCTACAAAAACTCGTCCTGATGGTGGTGCTTTAGTCTCGATTTTAGAGGGATGGATTAATAAAATTCAACAAGAAGTGGTTAAAGAAACTGAAATGCGTCCCAATGACGATGGTTTTGATGACCAAGTTGAATCGAAAATTAGGGAAGTAGTTCAGCATATTGAAGACTTAGTTCACGGTTTTGATTTTGGTAGCGTGATTATCGCTTATTGGCGTGGCTATCGATTGGATGATGATGATTTAAAAAATGCGGCGATGCGCTGGTTGCGTGGAGAATTTACTACTAAAGTTGAGGCGAAAGCAGCTTTAGGAGTGCGCGTCATTATTGATGATGATAGTTGGTATGACTACATCAAACTGTTTGGTAAATTTGTCGCTGAAATTGGCTATAAAGGACTGTTAATTATACTTGATGAGGCCGTACATTTATATCAAATATCTACTACGGTTACGCGGGAAAAGAATTATAACCGACTCCTCGCAATGTTTAACGACACCATGCAGTGCAAAGCTGAACATCTTGGCATTGTCGTTGGTGGAACAACCAAATTTTTAGAAGACCCCAAACGGGGACTTTTTGCAGACCAAGCTTGGCAAAGACGTACAAAAGAAAGTCGTTTTGTTGCACAAGCTAATGTTCAGGAATATTTGGGGCCAGTGATTCGGCTAAATCCGTTGAGTGAAGCAGAAATTTTGACGCTTTTGCAACGTTTAGCTGAGATTCATGCACTCAATTTTGGGTATGAACAGACTTTGACAAATCGTGAGTTGAAGGAGTTTGTGCGAGAAATTATTAATCGCTTGGGTGCAGAAGCATTACTGACACCAGGGGAAATTGTGCGAGATTTTATGAGTGTGCTGAATATTCTTCACCAAAATCCAGGAATTGCGTTTGCTGAATTAATTCATGGCTCTAAATTTAAACCTACTGCTATGGGTGAGGATGCAGATGTGGATGAAGATGGCGCAGCAGAATTTAGTTTGTGATTAATAATCAAGACACTGAGCCAAAATAATATAGCGTTTCCTAACCAGATGAGGTACATCATAGCCCCCTCATCGCTTGCGGGGAGGGGGTTGGGGGTGGGGTTCTTGTACCTCACTGAACCGAGAACCGCTATAAGCAGATTGAAAAACCTTCTTTAGAATATTATTTAAATCTTCAGTTTTCTGTAACACTTTGCAAAGTTGGTAAGCTCTTCCACATTTAACTTGAGAGGGTTAACACGATTAAAGTCTGGCAGATGGTACTTTGCTGAGAACTCTGGCGACTCATATCCTCATCTGTATGATGCCATTTCAAATAGTAATGAGTAAACATCTGGCAAAAGTCGAAATCTTTCATCAAATTTATCTGTTTTCAGGATTGGTTAAAATAGCTTTTGGTTGATTAGCATTAAATAGAGAAGCAGACAACAGAATAATCGGTTTGTTCGTTTGGTTTTCTCCATAATGAACCATTCCGGCAGATTCAACTAAAGAATCTCCCACTGTAAGCTGTATAGTTTTCCCTTTTTGAAGAATCAATTCTGTGCCGTTAGCTTTCGTTACTTTAGCTTCTCCTTCCACAACAGTATAAGTTAAAGTTCCCGCCTCTACTCGTTCAATCTGCATTCCCGGATGAGTATGAGTAGGGAGTTTTGCTCTTGCTGCGATGGTATAGCGTACAAGCTCAAGAATCTGCTTTTTATCTTGAGTAGGATAACCACTCGCTAAAACTTCACGGGTAACAGATTGAGTGTAAGTATTGGGTGAGGACGTTTCTTGGCTGTTAACAACTACACTGCTAAAAGCTAGGATAGCTAAGGGGAGAAGCAGAGACAGTTTTCTCATATTAAAAGTTTTTTGTTTGGGCAATACCTTCAATCAAATCATTTTGTGTTTATTTTGTCTAATTATTTAACTTCCTAGTGCTATTCAGATAGTTTTTTGAGTACATTTTGAACCTCATCTGCCCTTTCTGGATTAAGTTCAATGTAGCTTTCAGCCGCTATTTTGAGATATTTTTTGAATATGTCTTCAGAAACTATTTTATCTTCATCAAGAAAGCTAAAGCGAACTCCATCAAACATATCATCCTCATCTTCGCAAGGAAATGCACACATATTATATTCATTGCCATAACCAGTACCTTTAGGAAGAGTATTGATTGCATAAGGAAAAGAGATACCCCCTATTGCATTAAAGTAATACTTCACTATCCAAAGTGGATCGGTTGTATAGTCTACGCCGTCAAATAATTCTTTGAGCATAAAAAATAAGATGCGTTTTCCCTGAAGATTAAACTGACTACAAACTTAACGCCTCAAATTGCTGCCAACAAAGGTACAATGCACGCGGTACGTGAAAACATCCTTTCCATTTGCCACCTTTGAGGTTCAACAATACTTCTCCACGCCGATTCAGATAGCCAAACCACTCACCGTATTCTGAATCAGCAAAATGTGACCAGGCGTAATCGTGCATCTTTTGATACCAGTCCCAACAAATCTCACGCCCGGTCAAGCGATAGCCCATCGCTAATGCAACCAAAGACTCTAGGTGAACCCACCACAGCTTTTGATCCCATTCCAATTGTTGTGGGGGATGACCATCTGCATCCATAAAGTAATACAATCCGCCATACTCGCTATCCCAAGCAAAATTCAGGATATTTAGCACCACATCAACGGCTTGGTTAATAGTTTTAGTATCGTTTTGGCGACGGGCGATGTCCATGATGAACCACATAGCTTCGATTCCGTGACCTGGGTTAATCAGCCGTCCCTCAAAACAATCTATGTGGGAACCGTCAGGGGCAACGTTTTCGTACATTAGTCCCCGTTCTGGGTCGAGAAAATCGGTCATCACTTCGCGGACTGTCTCAGCTAAAACATTCTCTAGTGTTTCTTTTGGCAGCAACCATTCCATTTCTAGAGTCAGGTTGGCTAAAATCATCGGTACAGCCAATGATTTCATCGGGCGTGTGCCGGGATAGGTTTTATTATATTTGCCCTTTGGGTTGTCTTTGCGGCGTAATACGTTGTTATAAGCTTGCATTGCCACATCTTTTGCCCATTCTTCGCCGCCAGCGAGTGCATATTGACTAAATGCCATCGCCGCAAAACAATCAGAAAAGATGTTGTAAGGCTGAACCAGTGGTTTACCTTCACGGGTGAGGGCAAAGTACCAGTTACCATCGCTATCTCTGCCGTGTTGGGCAAGAAAATTAGCGCCATTGCTAGCAATTTTTAGCCAGTTTTCGCGTTTTTCTAGCTGGTTGTAAAGCATGGAAAAAGTCCACACCTGACGGTTTTGCAGCCAGATGAATTTGTCTGTATCATAAATTTTGCCGTAGCGATCGAGACAGGTGAAATAGCCGCCTTGCTGCCAATCGAGGGAGTATTTTTCCCAAAATGGGAGTACATCGTTGAGGAGGGCGTTTTTGTAAAGTTCAGCGTAGGCGTAGCCCGCCTTCGGCATCGCTTGAAAGTCCTTCTCCATAAATTTCCTCCCCTTTTGTGCTGGAACCAACAGCTTAACAGTTATCATATTTTGGCTTGAGCATGGAGCGTAGGCGTAGCCCGTCGTAGACATCGCGTCAGTCTTTTACAAGATTTAGTCAGCAGCAGGTATACTTCTATCTTGTATCTTGCACCATTCTCAATAACCGCAGGGTAGTTTTTTAGATATGAGGTTGTTATGAGTCAGATTGAACGAGTTGCGATCGTTGGAGGAAACCACGGTAATGAGTTAACAGGAGTACATCTAGTTAAAAAGTTTCAGAAGTTTCCTAATTTAATCAACAGAGCAAGTTTTGAAACTCTGGCATTACTTGGCAATCTCAAAGCTATTGAAGAAGGCAAACGATACATTGAAAAAGATTTAAATCGTTGCTTCACTAATGAAGGCTTACAAAATCCCCAACTCTCAAGTTACGAAGATACGCGGGCAAAAGCAATTCACCAAATATTGCAACCGCAAAATCAGCCATTTGTCGATGTAATTGTTGATTTGCACAGCACAACTGCAAACATGGGGTTAACTCTGATTTTTTGTGATATGCATCCTTTATTACTTCGGTTAGGTGCTTATTTAAGTTCTATTAATCCTTTGGTGAAAGTCTGTGTTAATCAGGAATCTAAAGAAAATGGTTTTCTCCGTTCTCTGTGCGAATTGGGTTTTGTTATAGAAGTTGGTGCTGTGGCTCAGAATGTTTTAAACGCCGAATTATTTCAGGAAACAGAGCAGCTTATTTATGCAGTTTTAGATTATTTTGAAGGGTGCAACCAAGGTAATATTCCGCAGATAAACAGCACGCTTACACTCTATCAATACATTGGGACTATCGATTATCCTAGAAGCGATAGCGGGGAGATTCAAGCCATGATTCATCCCCAGCTTCAGTTTAGAGATTATCAACCTCTGAATCCCGGTGATCCAATGTTTCTGACTTTTGAAGGAAAAGATATTTTCTATGAGGGAGCGTCTACTGTTTATCCTATTTTTATTAATGAAGCAGCTTACTACGAGAAAGGAATTGCGATGTATTTAACTCAAAAGCACCAAGAGGTAGTTTAATTTATTCGCCCTTGTAACCAAGATTGCAAATCAGTCAAGGTAGTAAAATCAAGCAGCGCATCGCTCAAATCTGCGAGAACAGACAAAGATAAACCAGAAATTGAGGAGCGCATTTCCTCAGACAATTCTCCAAGCCGCTTAGTCAATAGTCGGGAAATAGCATTAGCCATCACTTCTCGTCCTTCTTCTCGTCCTTCTGCCTTGATTTCTCGGTAAACTCGCGTTTGCTGTAGTGTTATTCCTAGCATAGACTCTACCTCCGCTTGGCTCAATTGTTCAAATCTGTACATCATTATCGTCGTCAGTATCTCTATTATGACGCGACGCTCTGCTAATGATACTTCTTGCCGAGTTCTTGTTAACAAATACCTTGCTTCTTCAGGTGCTTGTTCTGACTCTACCGTAGTTAGTACCATCAGTGCTACCCATAAAGGTAATTGGCGAATATCCCCCAATTCATCCAAATATATCCGATGCACTTGGTTACTATTGAGAAATCCCCGATGAGGGTAAATGTTACTTTGTTCGGTATTGCGAGATGGATAAATTATAACTGCTTGCCAGTCGTTAAATCTGGCGCGGTTGCGGTAGAAATATAGTGAAGATTCAGCAAATACTCTTTCATAAAGCTGTTCATCCTTCTGAAACTGTACCTCACAGAAATATACAACTCCAGGAGTCTCGCTTTCTGGTGGTAAAAATACCCCGTCAATTTCAAATTTGGGTTCCTTGACAGCTACCGAATCAAATCGATAAGCATCTGCATTTGTCGGCGGATTTGTCAAGAGTTCAAACAAAAGAGTGGGGGATTGTTGAAACAGTTTGTAAAAAATTGAGTCTCGACGCATGGAGCATTTTATTTATTTCTTAAATATGCGATACATTTAATCACATATTCTTCTACATATAGCAATCCTGAATCAAAGGCGCAGAAACAAGATCCCCGACTTCTCAAAGAAGTCGGGGATCTGCGGCTTGCTTAGTAATTGCTGTAAATACTCAACTTGCCAGCCGATACACAATCACTTTTCCTTTCCAATTTTCTTCCACAAATACCAGATACTCACCATTTGAACGTCGAAAAGCGCGGATACCATAAGGTATATCAATCCAGCCACTTTCGCTTCCAACTTCTGGTCCTGGTTTTAACTGTTGTACTTTCACTCCCGTCTTTGCATTGTAGACATTTACCTCTGCGGTTTTAACTGTCACGGCGAATACATAATCTTTTGCCACACTTATCGCAGCTGTAGAGACTTCACGTTTGCCGGTGCTGTCATAGGGAATCACAACCCGCCACTTGGGAGTACGATTACCTTGACTCCAATTGTCAAAACGGGCAATCTCAGATCCAGCAACTCCTGTATCGTCGCCGAAGGCAGGGTGATCGACTGTGAAGCCTGACAAATACATGGTATCTGTTTGGGGGAAATATTCGAGCCGCCGCAAGTCGTTAAATATTTTGGGAGTCGTTTGCTTTTCCATCGAACTATAGCTGTAGATGGGGTTGCCTTTGCCATCTATTCCCTGTAAAGGATAGTGTCGGATAGCAGTACCATCTTGGGTTCGCAAAGCTTTCCAAACATCTCCTTTGCTGTCTACCCACCAGCCGCCGAGATAGGGATAATCTTTACTGCAATCATATTCGTTCTTTTCAAATGTGCCATTACCGTTGCGATCGCGCCAGATCCATTCCGCTTGTTCTGGTTGATGCGGTGGCCAATTTCCCGCTATTGATTTTTTATCGCCATTAGTACCGACAAACATTCCGGCGGGGATGGCAACTTGGCCATCTGTGGCTGGATTGAAACGGTATATTTGCAGAAAGCTGCTATACATATCTGTGAGGAACAAAAACGGCTTCCCTTGGATGCGGCGAACAAAGGTTCCATCTGGGGATGTATGCAAACGTGGATCTTGAGGATATTTGAAAGCATTTAAAGTGTAGCCTTTGTAAGTCCATTGCTTACCAGCAGACTTACTGTAATCCATCAGATAGTGTTCTTGTTTGGTGAATAAATCTACACCATCAGTTTTAGGATCGGCATCTGCATTATCGACGAATATCAATCCTAGCGATCGCCACAGCAGTTTTCCCGATGGCGAAAATTTCCGCAAATCTGTTCCTGATTTGTTGAAACCATTACTATTTATATAGATATTACCTGAAGCATCTGTACCAACTCCGGTAAGTCCGTAAAGTTTCAAATCTCGAACTTCACCAGGAACTCCTGCATAGATACCGCCCTTGCGGCCAAAACTACCTACCTGCACCGGCTGATCTTTGATGTCATAAATCAACATTTGCTGACGTGGGCCATTTTCTGCCACTAATAGCTTACCTTGATGATCAATTGCGATCGCTGTTGGTTCAACGATATCTGCAATCTGTTGGGGCAATTGCTTTCCACTCTGGGAATAATGTAAAATCTTGGCAGGATTACCACCATTTTTACTTTGAATAATCCAGAGATTTTTTTGTGGATCAATAGTTATTGCTCCCGGATTAGCAACGGTAAAGCTGCGGAGTTCCTTCATCGTATCAGTATTATAGACACGAATGTGGTTAGTAGCAGAATCACTCACATAGAACTCGCTTTCTACAGTTGCTAATCCAGTGATTTCACTTTTAGTACTGGCAATCAACATACTTTTATCCCAGCCACGCCCATTCGGAAACGGTGCAGGTTTTCCCGATAAGTCATAGCGTCTAACGCAGTGCCAAGTTGTTCCTTCCGGTGGGTAATCTTCTTTTGTTTTGCCCCTCGAACCCTGAGTCATGGCAATGTAAACATATTTACTATTTGCTGTTACAGCTTTGCCACCGCCACGACTCCAGCCGTGAGTATCTCCAAGGGCACTAATAACTTTGCCATCCTGATATATTCCAGCCTCTATTCCCGCCTCATCCCAATGGCTATTGGTATAAACTGTGCCATCAGGGGCAACATACATTGCCTCAATATTGTTTTGTACTGGCAGCTTTCCACTGCCAATAGTATTACCTATCCACGATGTTTTGTAGGTAAGCGTAGATGTTTCAGTATTTTTTTGTACCAGCAGATTTGCACTGCCAATAGAATTACTTATCGACGATGTTTTGGATGTAAGCGTGGGTGTTTGTGTTGTTGCCCAGTCTGTTGTAATTCCAATGCTAGTAACAATGACTCCAACAGTCAGACTGAGTAAAAAGTTGAAAGTTTTACTTCTTTGTAAATATCTAGGCTGAGATAATTTATTGATGTGCTGATTGAGCTGATGACGGAGTTTTCCTAACTGCGTCAGTAATTTATTTCTCATATATTTTTTAAGCTTTTAATTATTTATATACAATCATTTTTTATAAAATCCGCAAAAAATATAACTATTTTTAACTGGGTAAAATACAAGTTTTGTGTAAGGATTAAATTTAATGGTATACAAATAACAAAGGAACAAGATTAAAAAAATACTATTTACATAAACTTTATCAAAAGAACATAGTTAGCTAATATTTAAAAAAATATTATTCAATGTATGAATAGTTACTAGCCTTCCAGAAAATCTAGTCAAAATTAAGACACATTCCTTTGGTACTTATTGATTTATAGTAGTTCATCCTTCTCACTGTCTAGCATTCACGTCTTTGATTGGTAAGTATCATATTTGTCCTAGTCGGTGTAACCTGGTTAATAAAAACACAGATTATAATTCCTTGTTGACGTGGACATATAAATAGTTTATAAATTGGTATTCTCCCAAAAAAAATCTTATTTTTAATGTGTATTCGTAAATTTTAGTAATTTAGGTTGGAATACAACACGTAGTAGGGGCAATTTATTAATTGCCCCTACTGTTTTAATACATTTATCGGAGACACATCGATGGAAGGTAATAAAGAAAGAAGTTTTGGTTCAGCATCAGCATCTATTCTCACCCTTGGATTAGGGTGGTTTCCCAAAAGTCCCGGAGGATTAGAAAGGTATATTTATGAACTAACTCATAAATTAGCAGCAAATCAAGACCAAATTGAATTATGCGGAGTCGGTTTACCAGAGGCGGAACTAAATTCACCAATTAAGCTGACTAACTTGGCTTCTCCCGATAGCGCTATTTGGCAAAGATTATGGTCGATTCGCACGAATTTCCAGAAAACAAGAACCAGCAAACCAGATGCTATTAATTTGCACTTTGCATTATACAGCTTTCCTATTTTAGATATTTTGCCAAAGGGAGTACCAGTTACTTTTAACTTTCATGGCCCTTGGGCTTCTGAGAGTCAGCAAGAGGTAGTTAATAAAAACCTCAGTCTTTTGATCAAGCACTGGCTAATAGAACAAAACACTTATAATCGCTGCGATCGCTTCATTGTTTTGAGCAAAGCATTTGGTAAAATTTTACATGATAAATATCAAGTCCCGTGGAGCAAAATTAATGTTATTCCTGGTGGAGTTGATATTAACTGGTTTCAGTCAAATTTATCACCCCAGGAGGCTTGTACAAAGCTAGGCTGGCCAAATAATCGCCGTATCCTATTTACATCACGCCGCTTAGTACATCGAACGGGAGTTGACAAACTATTGCAAGCTCTGGCTATAATTAAGCCCAGAATACCAGATGTTTGGCTTGCGATCGCAGGTCGTGGTCACATCCAAGCTGCACTACAACAACAGGCTACAGAGTTAGGACTAGACGACAACGTTAAATTTTTAGGTTTTCTACCTGATGAGCAATTACCTATAGCTTACCAAGCTGCTGAATTGACTATCATGCCTAGTCAATCTTTTGAAGGATTTGGATTAGTAATAATCGAGTCTCTAGCCTGTGGTACTCCTGTTTTATGTACTCCAGTTGGGGGAATGCCAGAAATTTTATCAGAATTTTCACCAGATTTAATTACTACTTCAACAGATGCCTCAGCTATTGCTGAAAAATTAGAGCAAATACTTTTGGGAAATATCCCCATACCTTCACGATCAGCCTGTCGCCAGTATGCTACTACACACTATGATTGGAATCAAATTGCCCAGCAAGTACGGAATATTCTATTAAATTAAAGAAGTAAAGAGGTTTGATGAAAATTCTTTTTCTAGACCAAAGTGGTAAACCAGGCGGTGCCGAATTATGTTTAATAGATATTGCTAAACCTTATGGCGATCGCGCTTTGGTAGGTTTATTTGCAGATGGCTCATTTAAACATTTACTAGAGCAAAATCATATCCCGGTAGAGGTTCTCGCAACTCAAGCAATCCAAGTTCGCAAAGAAAGCAGTTTGCTACAAGGATTCAAGAGTTTAGGACAACTTGCACCTCTGATTACTAAGGTAGTTCAAAAAGCGCGTGAATACGATTTAATCTATGCCAATACCCAAAAAGCATTAGTTGTCGGAGCATTGGCAAGTTTTTTCAGTCGTCGCCCTTTAGTTTATCATTTACACGATATTCTTTCCAAAGAACATTTTAGCCAAACTAATCTTCGCATCGCTGTTAACTTGGCTAATCGTTTTGCATCATTAGTAATTGCTAATTCTCAAGCTAGTCAAACAGCCTTTGTGCAAGCAGGAGGACGCCCAGACATCATTGAGGTTGTTTATAATGGCTTTAATCCAAAAATTTATCAAACTGATGAGTTTGACATTAAGCAATTACAACAACAGTTAGGATTATCAGGAAAATTTGTAATCGGACACTTTAGCCGTCTTGCACCTTGGAAAGGGCAGCATATTTTAATTGATGCCCTTGCCAAATGTCCGCAAGAAGTGACAGCAATTTTAGTGGGTGATGCACTGTTTGGCGAACAAGATTACGTCCAAAAGTTACACCAACAAGTTGCCCAACTGGGACTAGAAAACCGCGTCAAATTTTTAGGATTTCGTTCTGATATTCCCCAGTTAATGGCAGCTTGCAACTTGGTGGCACATACCTCTACTTCCCCAGAACCCTTTGGTAGAGTGATTGTAGAGGCGATGCTATGCGGAAAACCTGTAGTTGCAGCCAAAGCCGGGGGTGTAATGGAATTAGTAGAACATGGACTTAATGGTTTTTTAGTGACACCAGGAGAACCCCAGGAACTTGCACAAGTAATTATCACTTGTCTTCAGGAGACGGAAATAACTGCAACTATAGCCAAGAATGCCAGGATTATTGCTAGTGAGCATTTTGATATCGCAATTATTAATCAGCAAATTGCCCAACTGCTGTCTCATATCACGTCCGCTTAAATAGACATATAGCGGTTTTAAATTGCGTGGAGTACAGACAATTCGTAGGGGCGCACAGCTTGTAATTGTGTGCCCCTATTAGGTTTCAAAGCCTCTCCACCCGTGGGGGATAAGTTTCCAGCCAATGGAATTTCAAAACTTTGCGTTTCCCTGGGAATGAGTATACCAAGTTGGTTAAGTTAGCAATAATGTATGTCATATAAATAATGTTATTAACAAGATTGACTTAAAAAATTATATATCATATCATTTTTGTGACTGATGCAGCAAAAATACATTTAACTACCTAGACTTGGTAGATAAAAAGATTTTGCAGAACATAGCTATGTGTGATGAAAACACATAGCAGTACACAAGTGGAATCAAAGCAGATAAAGAACACTAATTTTATGACCTCAACCACAACTTACACTTATGATGTCGATGGCAAAGTGATATCTGAGAGGACAGACAACAACAGTGATGGAATAACAGACTCAGTTATTACCTACCGCTATGGCCTGACATCCAATAGCTATGACTACAACGGCGACGGCAAAGTTGATTCTGTCAACACCTATACTTATGATGCCAAGGGCAACCTGACATCCTATAGCTATGACTACAAAGGCGACGGCAAAGTTGATTCTGTCGATACCTATAATTATGATGCCAAGGGCAAGTTGACATCCTATAGCGCTGACTACAACGGCGACGGCAAAGTTGATTCTGTCAACACCTATACTTATGATGCCAAGGGCAACCAGACATCCAATAGCTATGACAACAACGGCGACGGCAAAGTTGATTCTGTCGAAACTTTTATTTATGATGCCAAGGGCAACCTGACATCCAATAGCTATGACAACAACGGCGACGGCAAAGTTGATTTTGTCATAACCTCTACTTATGATGCCAAGGGCAAGTTGACATCCTATAGCGATGACGACAACGGCGACGGCAAAGTTGATTTTGTCGGAACCTATACTTATGATGCCAAGGGCAACCAGACATCCTATAGCGCTGACAACAACGGCGACGGCAAAGTTGATTCTGTCGATACCTATAATTATGATGCCAAGGGCAACCAGACATCCTATAGCGCTGACAACAACGGCGACGGCAAAGTTGATTCTGTCCAAACCTATACTTATGATGCCAAGGGCAACCAGACATCTGATAGCCGTGACAACAACGGCGACGGCAAAGTTGATTCTGTCGGAACCTTTACTTATGATGCCAAGGGCAAACTGACATCCAATAGCTATGACTACAACGGCGACGGCAAAGTTGATTCTGTCGAAACTTTTATTTATGATGCCAAGGGCAACCTGACATCCGATAACTATGACAACAACGGCGACGGCAAAGTTGATTTTGTCAACACCTCTATTTATGGACGCGCATCCGCCAGCTATGACTTCAACAATGATGGTGTAATTGATGCAGTTGGCATCTACAGATACGATTTTAGCGGCAAGCTGACATCGCAAAAAATTGACAATAATCGTGATGGCATCTTTGATGAAGTCACCGCTTACAGTTACGACGCTAACGGCAAACTCGCTGCACAGGTAGCTGACAAAAATAATGATGGCATTGCTAATGAGATTACCACTTTCAACTACGATCGCAACGGCAAACTAATTTCCGCAGATATTGACAACAACAGTGATGGTATTACTGATGCAGTTGCCACTTATCTGTATGATACCAATGGTCAATTAAACAGCAAAACCACCACAGAGGGAAATGTGCCAAACCAAACCTTAAACGGTGGCAATGGTGCAGATAAACTCAGTGGTGGGGCTGGTAATGATCAAATTTCCGGCAAAAACGGCAACGATAAACTCTTTGGATTAGCCGGAAATGACAAACTAATTGGTGGTAATGGTTGTGATATCCTCAATGGTGGCGCTGGACGTGATACCCTCACAGGCGGTTGTAGCGCTGATAAATTTGTGTTCAACAGTCTGAGTGATTCCCTGCTGTCTAGCTTTGATAAAATAACTGACTTGAACATTTGTCAAGATAAAATTGATGGGCTGTATGCAGTTAGCGCGGCTAATTTAGTTCAACTTGGCAAAGTTGCAAGTCTAAATCTCTCAGATGTACAACAGATATTGACTGCAACTGCTTTTGTAGCTAAAGGTGCGGCAACTTTTACCCTTGGTACAGGCAATCATCAGCAGACTTTTCTGGCACTCAACGATAACACTAATGGATTCTCTGCCCTCACGGATGCCGTGATTGAGATTAGTGGCTACAAGGGTAACTTAGCCTCCTTAGCAGTTGTATAATCAGACTACGGTTCAGGTGTGACTACAAACCAACTAATTCACGAGATTCAAAATCAGAGAGTTGTTGAGGGATGCCTACTTTGGCAAGCTACGCTAATCTTGCTTCCAACTTAGCTACAAGATATTCCAAATGAGCGATCGCATTTGCTTTATATTTTTTGCTAAATTCTGCACTGTCGCTCAAGCTGCTTCCCGCAGTTGTGGTTGTGACGGCACACCCACCTCTGGAAATGAAAGCGAGAGTTGTTCTGCTTGAGGTACTGCCGCTTGCTGCAAAACTTGAACTTCAATATTCACGCTGACCAAATAACTACCTGTATCAGCACCAACCGCTTCGGCAATTAGTTTAGCAATGTCTGGGCGTTTGGCAGTCAGCGGATCACGTAAAATACACCGATCCCATTCATGCTTGGCAGTCGGATTGAGGTTGAGAATGTAATGCTTCATCATCGAACTAACCCTTGAATCCATCTTCCAGAAGGTTTTCACAGAGCCGTTATGCATTTGGCTAGGCTTTGTGGACGCTATATCTATTATAGTATATTTGTACTAAAATGGGTGATGTCTGAGTCAGAAAGTAAGGAATATAGACCATTCGCAGTAGCCTACAGGTGTGTATTAGCTATATTCCCGTGCGACATCCCATTGTTTTAGGGGCTAAGGGACTTCCAACGAATAATAATCAAAGCGCGATATCTACGACAGGCTACGCCAACGCCAAATTTATCTATTCCCTTCTATCTCCAATTTGGTGGCGCGTCTGAATCTTCAATACCATAAAATCTGCCCATAGGTAAATTCTAATACAAAGGTATTGCAACTAAGCTTACAAAGCAACACCTAATTTTTATATAAATCGCTATATGGTAGATATCTATATTATTGACCTATTTGTAATTGGTCTACTTTTGCTGATAGTAACGTTAGGGTCAGGTTGGATTACTCGCTTACCTCTTTCTTTTGCCATTATCTACCTACTGGTTGGTATTTTTCTAGGCCCTTATGGCTTAGGGCTGATTCAATTACGTCGGGATGACGTTTTTAACACCGAACTACTGGAGAAAATAACAGAACTTGTAGTAATTATTTCTGTATTTAGCTGCGGCTTAAGAATTGTTCGACCTCTAAGGTTGGGGGTTTGGGATATTACAGTGCGATTAATTGTATTTCTGATGCCAATTTCAATTTTTGCTCTGGCTGCTGTGGGTAAATTGTTTTTAGGGATGAGTTGGGGAGAAGCGATTTTATTAGGAGCAATTCTCGCACCTACAGATCCAGTATTAGCATCAGAAGTACAACTGACTGATATAAATGACCAAGATGAGTTGAGATTTGGTTTAACTTCTGAAGGTGGATTAAATGATGCTTTAGCTTTTCCCTTCGTTTATTTTGGCATTCATGCCTTAGAAGATGACAACTGGGGCAACTGGTTTAAACAGTGGATTACGGTTGATTTAATCTGGGCGATCGCAGTTGGCATTATTATGGGCATTATTGTTGCCAAATCTATAGTTTGGATTGAAACAAAAATTCAAAAACGCCGTGCTGCCGATAAGTTAATGGAAGACTTTATTGCTATCAGCACAATTCTAATAACTTATTCCTTAACAGAAATGGTGAATGCCTATGGATTTTTAGCAGTATTTGTTGCTGGCTTAGTTGTCCAACGCAGTTACAAAAATTCTGAAAAACCGCTAGCACAATTAGAATTTATTGAGCAAGTTGAAAAGCTGCTGGAAGTTGGGACAATTTTACTATTGGGTTCAATATTATTATTGCAGCCAATGCTGAATTATGGTATGCAATCTTTGTTAGTGATAATTTTGTTATTCTTGATCATCAGACCTGTAGGAGTTTGGATTAGCACCATAGGTAAACGCCCTCTAGATTCACACCGCCGAACCTTGCACCCAGGAACTCGGTTGTTATTTGGATGGTTTGGTATTCGTGGTGTTGGTTCTTTATATTATCTAGCCTATGCGTTTAGTCATGGCTTAAAAGGTGAAGTAGGCGAACAAATTGCTTGGATAACTTACACTACAATAGTAGTTTCGGTGATTGTGCATGGAATTAGTACAACTCCATTAATGAAGTGGTATGAGCGCAATTTTGCTAACAAGAGAAAGACTACTCCTCCCACTACGATCGATGAATTTGAGTAAAAGCAATTTTTGTAGCGGCTTTCAAGATAGGCGCTACAATTTAATTATCTGAACCTTACCCCAAACTTGAGAAGCGCTTTGAGTATTAATTCCCCTTTCCTACCAAGAAAGGGGTTACGGTTAGGTCTAGATTCCCTATTTACCTGTCACTTTTTCAATAACTTCTTTCGCTTTTTCACCAAAACTTTCTGGAGGATTTTGTTCTTGTTCAGCCTTCAAATTCCTTTCGTAAGTCTTCTCTATAGTATTAAGATTTTTTGAATCTTTTATTGCTTGCTCATAAGCTTCTTGTCGGTTTTCTTCTTGAATGGCAACACCTGGATCGTATTCATTAGCACGATTAATTTTTTCTTCAGAATTTGGTTTATATTCTGGAGGTACTAGTTTTAATTCTTCAAGAGTAGTTGCATAACTAGGTTGCTGAACGAAAATGAAGGAACCTGACAAACTGATGAAAACCATCAAGCCAACAACCAAAAAGCTTGAACGTAACGCTTGCTTTAAACTTAATAGAATTTTTTGCATGGAAAAAATCTCCTAATCTTTTGTTATGAGCCTTTTTACGTATAAGATAGATTAAATATCTTAGGCTCACAGGCATCCTAAGTGTTTAGGTACAGTTCTTACTTCTACCTCAAGGTATATTAATTTTAGCTATAGTAATCTTATTCACAAAACTCAGATACCCGACTTATCTAAGAAGTTGGGTATTTAATTGTTCACGAATGATTGAGTAGGAGTACAAAGTTGTATAATCTTACCCGTGTACCTCATTAAAATGAGAATCACTATAGCCCTAAATTATCGTGCTTACTGATATCCCGTCCAGAACTCAAGTTCTCGACTAATAGCTCAAGTCTACTCAAATAGACTGAAATTTTTACTTGATTATCGGATAGCCACTTCTGACCAACTGTGATTAATTTTAATTCCTCGGCTTTGCATTACTTCTTCAAATAAATTTGTTGGTAGTGCTTCTTCTACAGGAAAAACTCCTGGTTTTTTGAGTTTACCTTCTAGCAATAATTGGGCAATACTACCTGTGCCGCAACCAGAAGCCACGGCTGTATTTTCATGCACTATAGTTGAACAATAAACGGCTGTTTCACCATTTTTTTGCCCTGTCACCTCAGAACGAACTGCTACCCCAATTCCACTATAATTATTCGTGACATCTGTCATCGAATGGCTGACATGAGAGAGAAATTCAATCATGTAACGACGCTGCATTAACCACTTGGGAAAAACATGTGCTGCAATCCAAGTTAGATGATTGTAAAAATCTGGAACAGAGCCAAACTTGGTAATTACAGTTTTTACTGATGGGAAGGCGTGGGGCAATGTAAAGGTTTCTGGCATATCAAACCAGTAAACTCCACTGCGTCCATAAGGAGATGGAAATTCAACTATTTCCCTTTCACTATAAGGCTTGACTATCTCCCATTTTCCATCTGTCCAAGCCTCAAAAGGATACTGCAACCCCAGAAAAGTTGTCCGCATCACTGTAATGCCAGCACCACCAGAACCCGAAACTAAATAACTTAAATGGATCTTTTCTGGTTGATCAAATTGTTCAACTCCCTGGCGTACCATGCTGTTAGAAATACCAGGGAAAATACCAGTATTAATAATTGCTGTCACGCCAGCAGCAGCAGCTTTTTCATGATAATTAAGAGCTTTGCTGGTATAAGAACGATGATCGCTGACATCTAGATAATTAACGCCTTGAGCAATACAGGTTTCGAGAACATTAGTATCTCGATAGTGAAATGGGCCAGCACAATGAATGACTAAGTTAGAGTTTGCGATCGCATCTCGCAGCTTGTCAACTTCTACCAAGTCTAATATCAAAAACTGCACTTGTCCCCCCGAAGACAAGCTAACAGCCTTCCCAAACTCCGCAGAACGTCCAGTAATCGTAATTTTTGCCTGCGTATGGGTAGCTAGATCCTCGGCAACACTGCTACCAATCCGCCCTCGTCCACCAATAATTAAAATGCTGTCTGTCATTACTCCAGATTCGCAACACTAACCTTATTTCATCAGTTTTGCGTCCTGTTTGCCATCGGTTATAAGTATGAGTTATAGCATTTAATAAAATCCCGGCTCTATCTAAATAGTGGTAAATAAGTTCGTAGTCAGGACTTCAGTCCTTATTTTCTAAGCACTTTAGTGCTTACTACAAACCCTCAAAACCAACTTGATAAAGTACTATATTTGCGCTTCAATTTGCCTGACTACTGTTAGCGCCGAATAACTCACCCCAGCCGTACCTTCCCCTGGATGGGTGGAGTCACCAACTAACCACAGATGCGGGATTGGTGTCCGATTGGCGAATCCAAAGGGGCCAAAGGTGGGAATTCTTTGACCGATACCACCAACTATACCGCGATCGCGGGCTGTGAAATGGGCAAAGGTGCGGGGTGTTGCCGCTTCTTGATAAATAATAGTTTCTGGTTTGAGATAAAAGTATTGAGCAAGACGAGCGATCGCTTCTTGGGTAAACTTTTCTTTTAGTCCTTCATAATCTTCAGTCTGCCACCACTGTGCAGGAGCGACAAATGAAGAAGCAATAATTGTCGCTTTCCCCTCCGGGGCGCGACCGTCTCCAGGATGACTGACGGAAACAAATAGGGAATTATTCTCGCCAATGGGGCCATCAGCATCATACAGAAATTGCAGGTGGGGAGGACACCCAGGCGGAATCGCGCTGGCATCTACACCCAAATACACCACAAAAGCACCCGATGCTTGGGGCAGTTTTTCCACCCGATTTTTATAACCAGATGGCGCTTGTTCTCTCAACAACTGCACCAAATTTTGCACGGTGACGTTGCTAACTATCTGGTCGGCTGCTTCTGTCCAAACTTCGCCAGTTTTCTGATTTCTAATGACAACAGCACTGGCTTTGCCGTTTTCTATTTTGATTTCTTCTACAGTATGGCGCATCAACAACTTGCCGCCATCTCTCTCTAGGGATTGTACCAAGCGATCGCTTAATACTTGCATACTTCCCTGGAGGTGAAACAATCCTTGGGGCAGTTGGGATACACTCAATGCCGTTGCTGCGTAAAGCAATGCTGTCTCGTCTGCATCCACCTGGGAGTATAGTTTCAGTTGCAAATCCAAAAAAGTTCTCAGTCGTCGGTCATTACCCAGTCCACATAACCGTAAAGCATCTCCTACCGTAAATAAAGTGAAGGGTACGGTAATTAATGTACTGGGACGTACCGCCTGAGTTAGCTGCCATAAATCCCATAAATTACGCGGCGGTAGTACCGGGTCGCGTCCTTGAAATTCCCAACTAGCATCAAATAAAGTTGCCATCAACTGCCAAAACGGTTCGCTACCAGGAAACTGTTTTTGTCGTTCCTCTTGCCATTTCTCTTGGTCGCGCCAGACGTTGATGGGTGTAGTTTCCCCAGGTAGATACACCGCACAAGCCGGATTGCAAGGCATTGCTGGCGGTAAATCTATTTCTAATTCTGAGAAAATGCGGTGGTGAATTCCCCCTGGTTCCAACCCCGCCACCTGAGTTGCTCCGACATCAAAGGTAAATCCCTGCCGTTTAAAGGTCGAAGCACAGCCTCCTGGTACGAGGGCCTGATCCAAAATTAAGACGCTGTAACCTTTATGAGCTAATAATGCTCCAGCAGTCAGTCCACCTATTCCCGCACCGATAACAACGACATGAGATTTACTTTTGTCAAGAGAAATGCTGGACATTGAGCAGTTTTTTTAAAATTCTTAATACTTTTACTTATAATTTTACCTTCTTTGAAAGTTAAATAGGGTGCGATTTCTCATGAGACATCTCCAGAAATTAAATATGCTTTACCTAGAAGTCTTGTAGAGACGTAGCAATGCTACGTCTCTACATTTTTTTCACGTGTGTACACAGTAGCAAACGACGCGGGGTTCTTGGGGTTCAACAATTAAAAGCGATAGTTGCGATCGCGCACCCACATACTAACTGGGACTGCTTTACCTTGTGGATCTACTTTCGCCTTCACCACAATGGGGGGTACTTGCCCTCTGCGGGCGCGTTGGGTTTGTAAGTCGTTCCTAATTTGCTGCCGTTGGTTTTCTGGGATGTAATATGTTTCCAAGCCGTAGTTAACAGAGCCATCCTGATAAACACCTTTTAAGGCTACTTGGTTGGCTCTAAGAGTTGTGGGGCGATCGCTACTTACTCGTAATGGTCTCCAAGCTCTCGGAACACCACGACCAGAAGATAATTGCTCTTGCAAAGTCACGTAGATATTGGTTCCTTCGGGCAATCTTCTGCCACTTCCACGACCTTTGCTGACTAATGTTTGCCAGCCAGGTAATCTGCTCAAATTTGAGGTACGGGATATGTTGTAATCTAAGTCTAAGGTGTTACCTTCTAGCACATTATTAGGGTCTACAGGTACGGTTTGCAAAATCACCGTCTTACCTGTCACATCTGTATAAACCGCTTGGGCTGGTACTGCCATAATTAGCCCTGTTTGCAGCGCCAGGGGAGCTAGTAACCGCCAAAAAGGTAAGGGCTTATTCGATTTTTGTTCAGTAGCAATCAAGTAATCCCGAAAAGTCACCTTATTGGAAAATTCGGCTTCGGGAGACAAGGGTTTATTTTTAGATTCAGAAGAAGTATTAGTCATGAGCGTAGTCCTAAAAAGCAGAGGTCTTGAGGAGTTCAAAAGTAACGAGATTAGGACTGACGCAGAGAAACTTTAAAAATTTTGACGCACAGAGATTTCTGAATAAGTTAGGAGTTAGGAGTTAGGAGTGCAAGGTGAAATCATCAATGTTGAAACTCCATCACTTTATGATTGGGCTTCTCCTGACTTCTGATATTATGTCCGTTTGATTGCTCATTAAACCCGAAGAACCCCACCCCGCCAAAGCTGTGCTTTGTCTCCCCTCCCGAAGAGCGGGGAGGGGCTGGGGGTGGGGTTCTTTTATTATGGGTAATTTGGCGGACATGATATGACTCCTGAATTCTTTCATCTTTTGCACTACTTTTTACTTGTAGAGCTAGAGCCACCAGGTAAGCGGCGTTCAAACCAGAGTCCAGCGCTAATTAAAGCAGAACCGCACAGGACAAAGACCAGCGACTTAAAAAGTAAGTCGGTGTCGTACTCCTGCACGCGACTGATAATTTGCAGTGTTACTAACAGCATACCGCCCCAGAAGGAACTTCTGTTGCTTAATTTCAATCCTTCTTGAATTAGTCCCCAGGCTAATGTTGCAAGAAGTACATTGAAAATAAAAATGCCAAGCTCATCAATCCGGCTGATAGTTTGATGCCAAAAAGGTACTATTGCAATAAAGACAAGAAATGTACTAATGACAGCAGTTGTGAAAATCACTTCGCGGCGCGGAGGGTTATTTCTTTGGCGCAGTAGAAACAACCATTGCAATACCGCCAAGCCGCTGAGAATCCCCAAATCGATGATCGGCAGAGACTCGAACAAGTTTGTCACATTCGTTGGCTGATTATAACTATAATCTGGAGATTCCCAGACCCAACGAAAAGACAGAACGTAAAAGACAACGCCGAAGCTTACCAACGCTAAATTACGGGCTAGAGATTGAAACAATCTGTAATTTATGGTTGGAAACAGTAAATCATCATAACTCCAGAATAATGCAGGTGGGAGTGCAAAAGCAAAAGATGCCACCCAAGGGGCTATATCAGCATAATTCAGCAGTGGCAGAGGATTAAGGTTGGCTTGTAAGGAACTAGCAAAAACAAAGGCTGCTAGACCAAAAATCCAACGCGATCGACATAAGTATGCTAAGGGTACAAACACCAGCCATGCCAACAAAGGCAGATGCTGCACTACTAGACGCGACCAAGTTAACTCACCTGAAGCGTACCATAAGTCTCCTAGTCCAGTCCAGTACCCGATTTCCACAAGGACAATTGACAGAAGTCCTAAAGAATTTAAGCACAAACCGAAGGCCATTACTACAACACCCAACCCCCAGGCGAGAAACAATTGGGAAACTGAACCGGTAATATTGAACATCTGGGCCATCAGCAGTAAATTTGCACCGAAAATGAAGGCGCTTAAAATTAGTAAACCTTCTCCCAGTAAGCGTTTGCTTTGTTGTGGCTTCTTTCCTTCAGGTGGCCTCCAGGTGTAAAATCCAGTGATTGCGATCGCAAAAAACAAACTCATCATCAGAATAAATTTGATTTCTCGCGATCCTCCCTGCCAGTTTCCTGCTACAAAGGTAATTATGCCTAAGCATAAAAGTATACTGCCGATCGCGATCGCGATCGCTTTATTGCGATCGCGTGCAGCAGCTTCCAGGTTTTTAAATTGATAACGTTCTGCTATCTGCTCATACTGCGAAGAACTAATTAATCCTTCATCCCTCCATAGGTGTGCTTCTTTGCGTAATTTTTGCGGAAAACTATCTAAGATCATGACCTTCTCCGGTGCAGTGGGGTAGCTTGGCCATTGCGATCCCAATGGCGGTCATTATATTTTGAGTATGAAGCCAAAAGCCTTAATTACATTGTTCTTGTGTAACAGTTTGATTTTGATTCAGATACAACGTACTTCTATTAATTCATAATTCATAATCTTCATGGAAAAACCTTCTAATTTATTACTTAAAGTCTCGCGGCGTTTGTTCACTAATCTAGATGATCAAGAAAAATTTATCGAGGCTTTAATGAATCCTCAGCCTTTTTCACCCAGTATTCTTTGGTGTCAAGAAAAGCCTGATATTTCGCCTTTAGTAGTAGAAACACCAACCTCTTGGCAACCACAATTTATAGACCGCTTATCTCTGGGAGAAAAACCTGGTCAGCATCCCTTGCATCAAAAAGGATATTTCTATTGTTTAGATTTTTCTTCGGTGTTTGCAGCTACTAGTTTGTTAGCTATTCCTCAGTCAGTGAGTTTAGTTTTTGATATGTGTGCAGCACCAGGAGGTAAAAGTATCTTTGCTTGGAAAGCTTTACAACCTGACTTACTCATCAGCAATGAAGTAATTGGTAAACGTCTGGGAATGCTAATTTCTAATTTGAAGCGTTGCCAGATTAGCCCTAGCGCAGTGGTTAATCGAGATTCCAGTATTTTTGCCCAAATGTTTCCCGGCTCTAGCAATCTAGTAATAGTAGATGCTCCTTGTACAGGACAATCTTTACTTGCCAAAGGTGAAAAAGCACCCGGATGTTTTCACCCAACTGCTATTAATAAGAGTGCGAATCGGCAAAAGCGCATTATAGCTAACTCTGCTAAAATTGTTTCACCACAAGGCTATCTCGCTTATATGACTTGCACCTATTCACCAGAAGAGAATGAGCAAGTTTGTGAATGGTTTTTGGAACGTTTTCCCCACTTTCAGGCAATAGAAATTAGTAATTTAGCCAAATATCAATCGCATTTAACTACGATGCCTTGTTATCGGATGTTCCCTCAAGATAGGTTAGGTGCTGGTGCGTTTACAGTCCTGTTTAAAAATACTAATGAGGATGAAGAGGAGCCTAAAAAAGTAGATTTAAATACAATATCTTCGCTATATATCTACCAAAATATGAAAAATTAAACTTAGTTATATTGCTGACATATAGCAATCATAAATTATTTGTGAAGAACGAGATCCCCGACTTCTTTAAGAAGTCGGGGATCTGAGTTTTGTGAAAAAATCAAATAGGATGGCTATATATTCTGGCATTAAGCCAAAATATGTGATGTTTTTAAGAGTGCCGCATTTGTAAATCAGTCATCAGGAATACACATTTTACAGCAGTTACTTTTATATTTGTAAGATTACAAACCTAGCTATTCTCATACCCTGCGAGTTTGCAGATGTTCCAGATGATATGGCCGCACAGCCCTCATACATAGCTGTGCGTCCCTACTTTGAATAATTAACTCTTATAGGTAAAAAAGCAATTTTAACCTTTTCATAATCTAAGATTAACCAAAACTTATTCTATATCAGCTCTCGACTTTCTGAAGTAAACATTGTACAAAAAAGCTAGGCCATACAGGATGTAAATTACATGAGTCGAAAAGTCAGCAAAGTGTTTAAACAGTCCGGGGTAATTCCTTACAGAGTAAACAATGGTAAAGTTGAAATCTTGCTAATTACAACCCGTGACTTTCAACACTGGGTGATTCCGAAAGGAGATATTCCTGATGGCATGAGTCCACCTGCTTCAGCAGCTAAAGAGGCGTGGGAAGAAGCAGGGGTGATAGGGCAGGTAGATGCAAATGAATTAGGCACTTATAAGTACCGCAAACAAGGCAAAATTTACCGAGTTAAGATGTATTTATTACCAGTAGAAATGCTGAGTGAAGATTATCCAGAAGCAAGTAAAAGAAAACGGCAATGGGTAGAGGTGAATAAAGCTATCAGGCGGGTTAAGTTTAATTCACTCAAACGAATCCTTAAAGGTTTTTTCCAGGTTAAATCTCAATTTTGTGCATTGCGATGTTAAGTAAGTGGGCCAGAATAAATTAAACTATATTACGCAATATAAAATGAACTAAGGGTTTGTAGTAAATGGCTCCAACCCTTACTACAAACCTTTACTTATTCACGCCCACTTAGGAATAAGAATTAAATAACATACAATTTATGTCCCTGGCTTACCTCACCCTCAATCCCTCTCCTTTATAAGAGGATGTTTTAAAAGTATTTGGCTGTGATTTTAGGCACTTTGATCCCCCCTAACCCCCCTTAAAAAGGGGGGCAACCTCTCTCAAAGTCCCCCTTCTTTAAGGGGGATTTAGGGGGATCTAAAATGTTTTGATACCGACAAGAGGACTTTTAAAACATCCTCTAAAGGAGAGGGAGGGTGAGACAGGATGAAGTTTTGCATTTTATTTAATCCACGTTCCTTACTTAAATCCACAATAAAGCTACCCAAGTTTTTATTCCGACAATTCCATCAGCTTGCAATTTCTTAGATGTTTGGAAACTAACAATTGCATTCTTAACTGACTCAGAAAAATGCCCATCGATGGCATCAGTATATAATCCAATATCTTTTAATTGCTGTTGTAATTGTTTTACTCTTAGCCCAGAATCTCCTAGCTGTAATCCATTAAATCTATTCAAATCGGCTCGACCACTAACACCAGTTACACCAGATATATCACCTTCATATTGATGGATTAAGTATTGTCCCTGCCAAGCACCAGGAATAGTTGGGTTTTTGGTTCCGTAGTGGGCAATCCATAAGGGATAACTAGCAAAATCAGATGGATTCCCAAGTTCTGTCCAGAAACTGGGGAAGGTATAAATGATTGGTTTGATTGGTTTTTTTGTTTGTTGTAAAAGGGCTTTTTCCACCTCTGCTAACCACTGCTTCGCGGCATTAATTACAGCTTGGCTATTTACTTTGTCATTTACCTCTACATCTATGACTGGTGGTAAGTCTCCCGGTTCTAATTTGCCCAAAGTTTTTAAGAATTCCTTGGCTTGCTGAACCGGGTCAGATGTATGGGGGTGAAAGAAATGATAAGCACCCCGAATAATACCAACAGTTTTCATCGTCTGCCAGTGATGAGCAAAAGCAGAATCTTTGATGCTAACTCCTTCTGTGGCTTTGACAAAGGCAAAAGTTTTACCAGAGTTTTTTACTGCTGTCCAATCTACTCTGCCGTCTTGATCGGCAACATCAATTCCTTCCATAGAATTTTTTAACCTTTGTGAATAGTACAATACTGAACTTATCAGAGGCTTTGATTAAATTTATGCTTTTTCTGGGTCTTGGAGTAAATTACAGAAATTTACTAGGGTTGAGTGGTAACGGCTCGTACTGGAGTCACTCTAACTTTGCCCGTACAAGGCTTGATTTCCTCCGTGAGGGTAAAGTGCTGGTAAGCATTAGGAGGCGTGATTTGAATTTTACTAGACATTGGGCACTGTTTCTCTGGGGAACTAATGTGGTTATATGCTATCTGAAATGAGGCTTGTTTTCCAGGAGCCAGAGTTACTTGTTGTCGAGGTTGCTGACTCGAAAAGTAAGTGTCCTTGGAGCGGATAATTTTAACTCCCTCCAAAGGCTGATCTTTTCCATCCAGTAATGCCAATCCCGGATAACCGTTGAGGGTGCAAGGGGATGAGCCGTTATTGGTGAAGGCGTAGGTAAGTGCAACATTTCCAACGCCAGCATCTTCAAAGACTCGGCGCACTGACAATTGGCTAGTTTCACAGCGCGTCGGATTCGTGGCAGTAGTGGCTTCAGGGGTAGAATGCTCTATAGGTTTTGCAGCCGGTGTGGGTGTTGAGGTCAACACAGCTTCTTTCGTTGGCTGTTCAGTGATTCTTGGTAAGGCTTGTGTCTGTTTGGTAATAGAGGGAGAACCGACACAGCCAGTTGTCACCGCAGTCAGGAGCAACAACATACTGCTTTCCACAATTAGAATTCGCATATCTTCTTTTTTTGTAATGAACTACTTACACTGATGCTTCATATACATTGTAAGTTTCCAAATTTACAATCGAAGCTAATTTGAAGGGAGCCAGTATCCGAAGTGAAGGTACTTTCTAAGGCTAGGGTGTATTGTTATATAAGCAACAGATACCTCGAAGTCATGTTGAAGTACTCCGAAGTCGTGTTGAGGTACTCCGAAGTCGTGTTGAGGTACTTCAAAGTCGTGTTGAGGTACTTCAAAGTCGTGTTGAGGTACTGCGAAGTCGTGTTGAGGTACTCCGAAGTCGTGTTGAAGTACTCCGAAGTCGTGTTGAAGTACTCCGAAGTCGTGTTGAAGTACTCCAAAGTCGTGTAGAGGTACTCCAAAGTCGTGTTGAAGTACTCCAAAGTCGTGTTGAGGTACTCCGAAGTCGTGTTGGAGTACTCCGATGTCTTACATCCACCCTTTAGCAAACTCTCCCGTCCCACAGCCTAAATATTCAACCCAATTAAATATTATCTGTTGCTTCAATCAAAGCACTGCAAATTCCTGGTTCACTCATCGAATGCCCAGCATCAGGAACCACTATAAATTCGGCTTCCGGCCAAGCTCGATGTAACTCCCAAGCTGATATCATTGGGCAGACTACATCATAGCGTCCTTGAATAATTACAGCCGCAATATGGCGGATACGGTCTACATTTAAGTTAAGGCTAAAAACTAAAACTGGCGTAGGTTGGGTTGAGGAACGAAACCCAACATTATCAAGGCTTTGTTGGGTAACGCTTACGCTCAACCCAACCTACTATTCTTCTTAACCCAAGCGTATTGCTATATATGTTGGTTGATGCAGGAGATAAATTATGAATGCTGAAGAGTTGTTGCAGCGCTACGCTGCTGGGGAGAGAGATTTTACTGGAGTTAAGCTGCCAAGAGTTCGCTTGCTGGACGTGAATCTTAGCAGGGCTATTTTCAGGGAAGCGGATCTCAGTAACGCTAGTCTGGATTGGACTGATCTCAGTTATGCCGACTTGAGCTATGCCAACTTGAAGGGAGCGCGTCTCGGTGAAGCCGCTTTGACAGGAGCTAATTTGGAAGGGGCTGATTTGAGTAATGCTGTGTTTGGGCAAACTACCTTCAAAGGTGCTAATCTCAGCCATGCCAACTTGAGAAGAGCTATTTTGACTGAAACATCTTTCGACGATGCCAATCTTAGCTACGCTGATTTGAGAGGAGCTAGTGAGTTTAGTATCTGGCGTTGCAAAGGTGCTATCTTCCACGAAACTATCATGCCTGATGGAAGTATCCGAAGTGAAGGTACTGCATAATCCTCTCGCATCTTGGTAAAGATTGCCTTGTCGTGGATTTAGTCTTACATCCCCGCTTATTTGGCAAACTCCCCCGTCCCACAGCCTAAATATTCAACCCAATTAAATATTATCTGTTGCCTCAATCAAAGCACTACGAATTCCTGGTTCACTCATCGAATGCCCAGCATCAGGAACCACTATAAATTCGGCTTCCGGCCAAGCGCGATGTAATTCCCAAGCTGATATCATTGGGCAGACTACATCATAGCGTCCTTGAACAATTACAGCCGGAATATGGCGGATACGGTCTACATTTAAGTTAAGGCTAAAAACTAAAACTGGCGTAGGTTGGGTTGAGGAACGAAACCCAACATTATCAAGGCTTTGTTGGGTAACGCTTACGCTCAACCCAACCTACTATTCTTCTTAACTTCATCTGTTTTAAGTCTGCACGTATATGTTAGTTAATACGGGAGGTAAATAATGGTCTGGGAAATTACTGCTGAGGAGTTGCTGGAGCGGTATGCTGATGGGGAACGTAACTTTGCCGGAATCAAATTGGCTCATTATGGACTCTATGGATTTCGCCGCTCCAAACATAGTGGACTCGATCTCGATGGTGTGGTTTTGCGAGATATCAACCTGCGAGGGGCTGATTTGCGTAATGTCTATCTGATTGGAGCCGATTTGACTGGAGCCGATTTGGGCGGTATTTGCTTGGAAAGTTGTTATTTGGTAGGAGCAATTATCCGCGATGCTAATTTGCGTGCCGCCTGTTTGGATTGGAGCGCTTTCGATAACGCTGACTTGCGAGGAAGTAACTTGGATCACATGAATGCCAATTGTGCTAACTTCCCTGGAGTCCAAATTGGCTCCTTCGAGTACGCTGTTCTCGCTCAAACCTATTTCAAAGGCGCTCATACCGATGACGGTATGATTCGTCGGGGTTCCAATTTGATCTGGCGCACCACCTTGCCCAGTGGGATTGTAGTAAAAGGTCCCCAGTGGGGGAATGGTCGTGATGCCAGATGAGACAAATTCCTTATCTTTTGCTGCGAAAATAATCATGAATGTCAACTTTAATTGGCAGCGATCGCATTAAAATTACCATTAAATAAGTAGGTATCGTCCCCAGCCTAAATATTCAACCCAATTAAATATTATCTGTTGCCTCAATCAAAGCACTACGAATTCCTGGTTCACTCATCGAATGTCCGGCATCAGGAACCACAATAAATTCGGCTTCTGGCCAAGCCCGATGTAATTCCCAAGCTGATATCATTGGGCAGACTACATCATAGCGTCCTTGAATAATTACAGCCGGAATATGGCGGATACGGTCTACATTTAAGAGTAATTGATCTTCTGTTTCCAAAAATCCCTTATTCATAAAGTAATGGCATTCAATACGTGCGAAAGCTGAAGCAAATTCACTCTCGCCAAACTTTTGCATGAGTTCTGGATCTAAAAAAAGTCTACTGGTACTACCTTCCCAAATTGACCAAGCACGCGCTGCTGTTAATTGAATTTCTAAATCTGGATCGGTCAAACGTTTGTAATATGCTGCGATCAGATCATCACGTTCATCTACGGGAATTGGTTTAAGATATTCTTCCCAAGCATCAGGAAAAATATAGCTAGCACCCTCTTGGTAAAACCATCGCAACTCTTTTTGTCTCAGCATAAAGATACCACGCAGAATTAATCCCGTGCAGCGAGAGGGATGGGTTTGACTGTAGGCTAATGATAAAGTGCTACCCCAACTACCACCGAAGACTGTCCACTTTTCTATACCTAAATGTTGGCGCAGTTTTTCGATATCACTGACTAAATCCCAAGTGGTGTTTTCTCGTAATTCAGCATGGGGCGTACTTTGACCACAACCGCGCTGGTCAAACATTACTAACCGCCATTTTTCTGGGTGGAAATATTGCCGATAAAAAGCTGGACATCCACCACCAGGGCCCCCATGCAGCAAAACGATGGGTTGACCTTGCGGGTTCCCTGACTCTTCAAAATGAATGGTATGAAGATCGGAAACCTGTAAACTACCTTCTAAGTAAGGTTTGATCGCTGGGTAAACTTCTCGCATTTTGCATATTTTATCAGTAATATTGTCATCGCTCGGCTTGCATAAATCAAATAAACTCGATACCTATGATACAACCCTCCAATGGCCTTCTACCTAAAGGGCGATCGCCTCAGCCAAGAATCATCACAGTATTGAAAACTTGGGCTGCTACTCCCGATCGCATCTCAACGATTCTGCTAGCTAAGATGGCATTCAAAATGGCGATCGCTATGGCAAGAAGTCAACTTAACGCGAAATGGGCGGTTAGAAACCGCTTCTACACGAAACTTTACCCACCTTTCCTACGGAACGCTACGCGAACGTGGGTTTCAACAAGGGGCTTAAGCCCCTTGTTTTCCGTTAGTCAAAAAGAGGCGGACTTTGCCTGTGTAGCCGCAGGCAATTCTATTCGCCAAGGCTTAAGTTGACACCAATACACAGATGTGCGCCCCTGCGGTAAACCTTTAGAAGGTGAAAGTTGTTCTCAAGGTACCGATAATAGCATCATCGTTATTGCTGTTTTGACCAGGAGAGGTCAACCAGATTACACCAGGGGTGATTGAGATGTTATCTGAAACGCGATACTTGTAAAAGCCTTCAAAGTGATAAGGTATATCATTACCAGCAAAACCAGGTCGGTTAAAGGAATAGGGTTCTGCACCAGCAAAAATCCCTAAAACGTTACCCTTTTTACCGAAGTCAGGTAAAGCTACCCCAAGACCGTAGCTCCAAGCTTCATAATCATCACCAACACCAAAGCCGATGACATCGTGGTAAGAAATGAAGCCACTAATTGACAGTTTGTCACTGGGTCTGAAGGCGGCTTCTACACCATAAGAATTACTGGAAGATGCGTTTAAGGTACTTAGGGTGTTAGCTTGATCGGTGCCTACGACGCGGTTAGCACTACCCAAACCACCACCGAAATCAAATAAATTACCACCACCAGCACCATTATACCCGTGAACGTAGGTAGCAGCGATCGCCAAGCGATCGCCAACACTAAAGTTCAACTGTCCAAGAGCTGCATAGTTACCTTCCAACAAACCTTGATTTGCCCCAGGATTATTAGCGTTTGACGCCAAGTAGCCTATAGTCAGTGAAGGTTTGAAAAAGCTACCGCTACCAAAGGGTAAAGTCAGCGCCGCACCTGCACCACCACCAATGCGATAGATGGGACTTTCAGAAGCAAAGGTAGACAAGGCACCATTACCACCATCAAAGTCCTCAAAGTAAGGGTTGTTAGTGGCAACATAATCGCTATGAATACCTCCGGTGCCCGCAAAGTAAGCTTGGACTGGGCCTATGGGTACGTAATACGCCAGCCAGTCTATAATGACACTATTGTTAGTAGTGCTGCCGATTTGAAATGTTTGTGTGCCTTCAGCAGTATTGATCGCAGCACCACCATTCCCTACTTGACTAAAGGCTAGTGCATTACCAGCTGCAAGACGGGTGTGTAAAATGTCTTTACCCGTGAAGCTGGTTTGCAAGTCTAAACGTACCCTATCTTGGAAGACAGTATTATTAGCATCGCCAGTATTACCGCCAAACACATCACTAACAGCAAAAATAGCTTCACCTACCAATTTTGTGGTAGTGGAAAACTGATTAGCTTCAAGTTCGGCACTCCGTGTTTCTACAGAGTCTACTCGACCACGCAGAGTTGCTAGTTCTGCTGAGTATTCCTCTTGCAAACGCTGGAGAGTCGCCAAATCCTGTTTTGATACCAAGTCAGCGGTTGCTGTCGCAATCAGTTCATTAACTCGATCTAAACAAGCATTTAAACCTGCGGCAAACTCATAACGAGTCAGTGCCCGATTGCCACGGTAGGTGCTATTGGGGTATCCAGCAATACAACCGTAGCGTTCAACCAGGGATTGCAAAGCTTGGAATGCCCAATCAGTCGGCTGTACATCAGAAAATTGAGAAACTGATGTGACTTGAGACAGTGAATTTTGGTTCTTGGCTTCGCTGCTGTAGCGATTAACCTCTTCTAAAACGTTATTTTCATCAGTCTTTTGGGCAACCAACTGCTGATTAACTTTTGGTTGCTCTGTTTGAATGAATATTGAAGCATTTGATGCTTCTGTCTGAGTAGCTTTTGCCTTTGTCTGTTCAGAATAACTTGCTACTTCAGCAGCCATAGCCCTAGCGGAAACCAACACCGTCACTCCCAAAACTACTGGACTTAATACCAGAGTTTTCCACAATAGATGAGACATTTTTTATTTTCCTTTCCCAAAAAATAACCGAAATCAGTGGGTTCAAGAAAAAGAGAACAAGCAATTATTCTATTTGTTGGAAATCTTATCAGATTGCTGTTACCTAAGCTATATCTAAGAAAATTTTCCCAGATCAAGAATCGTAAATTTTTACAGATGGCTTCTTTGCCAAAGGTCGGGTTTCTAAGGTAATTTTGGTCTATTTTGGGCTATTTTTAGACTTTAGCTTCTTGTTTTGAACCCTGATTTGCGGTAGCTCCTTTTTATCTTGAAATTTATTCTTTAGTCAAGAAAGTGCATTTATGCATGGGGTTTTGATTATAAATTAGTAATTTCTCCATCATTTTTTCAGCCCTTGATTTAGGCAGGTAATTTTTCATAATTATCAGCAGTTGTTGCTTCTAATCCCAAAATGTGATAATTATTTGACTCAGAGGTTCCATACATTGTCAGAACCATAGCTTGGATTAAGGCTTTAGCTTTAAGCAGCGTTTCCTGAAACTCCATCTCTGGCTCAGAAAGCGCTATAATTCCGCCACCGATACCAATGGAAGTTTGATTGGGAGTCAAAACAGCAGTCCGAATCACAATATTCAAATCGGCTGAACCATTCAAGCCCAAAAAGCCGATCGCACCTGAATAGACTCCCCGCGCTTCTTGTTCCAGGCGATCGATAATTTGCATGGTGCGAATTTTGGGCGCACCAGTCATCGATCCTCCGGGAAATGCAGCCCGCACGCAATCCACCGCTTGTAAGTCTGAACGTAACCGCCCGCGTACTGTTGTCACCAATTGATGTACTGTTGGGTATGTTTCCACATCCATTAATTTTGGTACGTGGATGCTACCAACTTCACAGACTCGTCCCAAATCATTGCGTAACAGATCGACAATCATGAGATTTTCAGCCCGGTCTTTTTCGCTGTTGCGTAGCTTCTCACGGAGGACGAAATCGGCTTCGGGGGTTTCTCCTCGGTGTATCGTTCCCTTGATGGGCTTAGTTTCTACCCATCTTTGGCGATCGATGCGTAGAAACCGTTCTGGAGATGAAGAGGCGATCGCAATCTCACCAAAGCGCAAAAATGCAGAGTAAGGAGCCGGATTGATTTTACGTAATGTGCGATAGAACGTCAATGGATCGGGGGTTGCATCGGTGTGAAGCTGATTTGTCAGGCAAACTTGATAGGTTTCCCCTTCGTGAATTTCGTTCAAGCATTGCTGAATATCTTGGATATAATTTTGATAATTGCGACTCAAACGGAACTTAACTGGCTGACAATTTTCTTGGGGTACAAGGGAAAAAAGAGGATCTAGAGTTTCGAGTTGTTGTTGGATATTATCAAACCAAGTTTCTACCTGTTCTGTTTGTCCTTTTTTGATTAATTGCAGCAAATAAAGACACTGTTCTTGATGATCGATCGCAATCATGCGATCGGCAAGTAAGAAAAGTGCATCAGGTAATGGTGAAGAATGTACCAATGACGAGCCACACTCTGCCTTGAGTTCATAGCCAAAATAGCCAACAAATCCACAGTTAAAATCAAAAGGTAACTCATTAGATTGACAAAATCGCCAGTCTATTTCTCGCTTCAAATACTCAAAAATACTTTCGCTGCGATGAGTCACAGTATCTGACTGTGTGACGATCAGTTCTTGGGTTTGGGTATGATACCGCACCAATAAACTATTTACCCCGCTGCCATCACCCATAAACGAGAAGCGAGATAGACCAAGTTCCACACGGCTGCTATCTAGCCAAAAAGCGTTCGGTGCATCCCCAAACAGTTGTACAAATATTTGTTCTGTATTTGGGCAGATATCTAACTTGCGCGTATACAATTCAAACTTCTCTTCCTGTTCTTCGCAGGGTTGATCATTAACAGGAGTAACAGATCCATATCCAATCCAATATTGCTTTTGTGGACTTCTTGACGATTTCTCTGTAAATTGCAGCGTCATATCTCGAAAGTTTGCTAGTAATCTTTGCCCATATTCTGTACAAATAGACTCTGGATGAAACTGCACACCCCAAAAAGGTAGATGGCGATGACGCAATCCCATCACCAATCCTTCTTCAGTCCAAGCAATTTTTTCTAGGCACTCAGGTAGTTCATTAGCAACTAACAAGGAGTGATAGCGCACCACAGAAAAATTACTAGGAATACCTTGAAATAATTCCGAATCATTATGATAAATTTTACTGAGTCTACCGTGTCGAACTTCCGGTGCATGAATCACTCTTGCACCATGTAGGTAGCCAAGTCCTTGATGCCCCAGACAAACTCCCAGCAAGGGTACATCCACGTTCTCAATTATTTGTCGGCAGACTCCAAAATCTTCTGACCTTTCTGGACGACCGGGACCAGGTGAAATCACAATGTTGTCAAATGCAATTTCTTTCAATTCATCCCAGTTAAGCTGATCATTATAAATTACTAGAGGCAGTTCCCCATTTACCTCGGCAATCATCTGGTAAAGATTAAAGGTATAAGAGTCATAGTTATCAATAATTAATGTTTGCATACATACTTAATTAACTACTATATAGAACGTTTTTGCACTTAGAATAGCACCTAGATAAGTTATCCGCTACTTTAAATTTTTTCGTTCTATCTTTGTTAATAATTTATGTTGTCATATACTTTGCAGTTCTTGATTTTGGTTAATCTTGTCCTTACTGCCTGTAAAGTATCCTAGCATAAGGTATTTCCAACAAATAAATTATCTAATCTTCTAGGGTGGGCAGTATTCGACTCAGCGCTCACGTCGAAGTCCTGCTCACTCTGAATATGAGATGGGTAAGACACCCATAGAAAATTTGGGATATTTTTTTATTTGGAAGTCCCTAAGTCTTGAAATAATATGTCTAAGTACAGCTTTGCCTAAGTTCGTAGCGAATGGACTCAAACAAACTTTGCGCTCCTCTGCGCTATACTCTGCGTCCCTCTGCATTTAAACTTAAACCCTCAATTGGTCACGAAATTACGAAACTGTGTACTAAGAGAATTTACCTGGATGAAGAATCGTAAATTCTTATAGATGGCTTGTTTACGAAAGGTCTAATTTATACGATAATTTCACTCGATTTTGTGCCATTTCTAGACTTGACCTTCTTGTTTTTAACCCTGATTTGTGGTAGATCCTTTTTATCTTTGTTGAAGTAACAGATTTCTACTAGAGTTGGCCATATTTCTAGAGAACCGTGAAATTGGCTAATGACATCATCGATAATTCTGGAAACGTTTTGCTGAAAAAAGTCTGGTTCAAATCCATAAAATACTCTCGATAAATTCTCAGCAAATAATTGAAGTGACTGCTTACGTTCTTCGTTCTGGGTAGATATTGAGGCTTTGACTACCTGTCTGTGGATAGCAGAGATTTTTTCTAGGATTTCCTCAGAGTCTTGCAACGTGACCTCGCCAGAGTAATCAAACTTGATTCCCAAATCATCAAGATGATAAACACTGCTTTTAATCTTCCTTTTCAGCAAGCTACATATTTCTTCATTAAAGAGTTCACTAGCCAGAGGATTACGCATATAGTTATTTCTAATATGGTTTTGGACAGCATCAACGTGTGCAGCTGCAATCCCCTCTTGCTGTATCCAAATCCTGTAGATATAATCCTCAAACCTGAGTCGAGTTGGAAAAAAGGGTGGTAAACCTAGCTGATTATCATATCCAGCGACTCCACAATCCATTCTCCAGTTTTTGTTAGTAATAACAGGTCTAAAATTGGTAAGAATATAAAAATCATTTAGGTCATTTGGACTAATTTGGTTCTCATCATTGAGATACATGTGAATAAAATCAAGTGTATCGATATCATTAGTTCCTGTGCGAAAAGTCTGGGCAATTTTGACGATCGCATTATTTAATACTCTCCCTGGTTGTAATAAGAGGCTGTTCTCTCGAAAGTAACCCTTAGTTGTGTTCGTTTCTAAATCCATTGCTGTATCAATAACCAATTCTCCAGCCTCGAAATTTTCTGGTACATGGCTAGCTTTTTGACCGAGAACATCACCAAAAGCTGTGAGTAAGTCAAAAGATTTATGGACGTAGCCGCCTTGTTGGTTGGACTTGATTAATTTTCCTCGACATATTTCATCACCTGACAAAGATTCTGGGCTAGTTTCAATTAATGCATCTGGTCGCATATCGTCATCTGCACTAACCATTAAATGACCAAGGGTATACATTAGCGTGAAGTTGCGATTTCCTCCATAACTAGGTCGGAATAAGTTTTTGACGAGTGATTCTAGCTTGCGATCGCGCAGTCTTTCGTTTAAAAATGTAATAAACTGCTCTTTCTGTTGGGGCCCAACATAAAAAACGTCATTGACTGTCTTAGTTTGCTCTAAAAGTGGGTAATATTTCTCATGGTTGGCAATGCTGGAATCGTCAAAAACGATAATTTTTAAAGCATGACCATTTGCCCAGAAATTCTCATCATATTTTTCGATGGTCTGTGCTACATCTCTCAGTCGATGAGTCGGAATAACAAATATCGTCTCTTTTTGTTTCATAAAATTTGTTCAGGTTTTTCAAACTTCAAACTTTGTTTAAACGTTCTCAGCGTCACAATCACTGCATCACTCTTGTTACAGCTATATCAGAATTATTCAACTAAGTTAAACCGATAGATCGCTACCAATTCCTAGTTTATTTTTACTATCCTCCAACTGTTTACAGAGTGCTTCTATTTGGTCAAAAGCTTTTTCTGGAGATAGTTTTCCACCAGTTTTTAAACTAGTGATATAGCTAATTTTTTGAGAAACTTCTTGGAGGTTGGCATTAAATACTAGGTTATTTGGCTGAAATTGACCGTGGTAGCGATCGCTATAAGCATATCGAGAAACTCACCTATTTAGGGCTGTAGTCAGAGCAATTGAGTGCTTGTTTCGTTAGAGCAGTGGTAGGATGTACTGCACACTTTAGAAAATAGTTATTGTTAAAAAATCGGCATTTTTTACAGGTATGTTGCTCTAAATGTTTGATGCTTACTATTTCGTCTTTATCTTGTGCCGTATTTTCTGGGGGATCTTCTAGTGCCTTGCAGACAAATGAAACGAGAAAAACGACAATTGCCCAAACTAACATGAAGGAAATGTGAGCCAAAAATACTGCTGCAAAGGGAATGTCTCCGTCCTGTGGTTTTATGTCACTATGTGTTGCCTTAGCCAGGTTAGCTTCAATCAGGGTGGACTGATGAACACTTTTTTGGGCGGATACATAAAGTCGGAAAAGCTCCGAAGTATGCATATTAGAAACCTTTAGTTAGTCGAACTCTGATTCAGTAAAGTTAAGTCAGCAGGAGGTAGGAGGAATCACCATAAATAAATTTAGGCGGCTGATCAAGAAAGTGGCAGAGGGCAAAAATATATTTTCTTCTTCCTGCCGCAAGCTCGTACTACCCTCTGCCTTTATTCGGTAAATATTCATCTATCTAATAATATGTGGAATTGAAAGTACTTGATAGCTCTGACTAAGGGACTGACAAATAAAAAAACATCCCAAATTCTCTTGTGGGATGGGTGTCCGCACTACGTGCCGCGACGCGAACACCCGTCCTATATTCAGGGCGGGCTTTCCTGCCCACCCCACAAAATGGATAATTTATTTCTTGTCAGTCTCTAATCTGAATTAACAGATTGGCTGTCTGTTGGTCGAGCTTCCAATAAGCAACTGTTGAGGGAATAGTAAACAGAATGGATTTTTTTTAGAGTAACTTTGAGAGCGGGAATCATCATTGGATGGGTTGCTATTGCTAAAATGTAATCTCCGGCGTAAATAGTAGGATTATCTGTTGTTGAAATGACTTGAGTTTCTCTTAGAATTCCTAGAAAAACGCATTGATTCGGTAACTGAATATCAGTTAAATGAATGCCGCAGTAAACGCTATTATCTTCGATGGAAACAGCAAACAAGCTTGGTTCTAAAGCTTTTTTGTTTTTCAACACAAAATATTTTTTAACTCTAATAGTATTGTGCAATACTTTACGCAAAAATAATATACTTTTTTGAGATATATTTTGAAGATATATAAAATGTATTAAGCCAAGTAAATATGTGTTTATTGATTAGCTAAATAAGTATATATTTAGAGATATAGATTTGATATAGTCCTACTTAAAATAAGATTCTCGACTTATTTAATAAGTCGAGAATCTCAGATTTTCGATTTTAAGTACTCATTAAGGATTGCTATAAATAACTATTCCGAATCAGAGGTGTAGCAATAATCAGGAACACTCCCCTTTTCGCTATTTCCCAAGCCTTTATCCTTTAATCTGATCCAGAGCTAAATTCAACTTCAACACATTAACCCCAGGTTCACCAAAGATGCCGAGAAAGCGACCATCGGTGTTTTGAGAAATTAAAGTTTCGAGTTGGTTCGGTTGAACTCCCCGCGCCTTGGCTACTCGTGCAAGTTGCGCGATCGCAGCTTCCGGGGTAATATGCGGGTCAAGGCTGGAACCAGAGGTATAGACTAAATCGCCAGTCGGCTGCACACCTGCTTTTTTCAGACGATTGAAGTCACCCTCTACCTTTTTGCTGGGGTCTGGGTCATCTTTACCTTTAATGCGTTCCAGCAATGCGGGATTACTGGGAGCCAAGTTACTAGCGCCAGAAACCCCGGTTTTCAAAACTCCTGCATCGTCCTTTTTAGGATCGGCTGTGCTGTAACTGGTGGTACTGGGACGGCTGTTAAAATAGCGATCGCTACTAAAAGGTTGACCAATCAAAGCAGAACCGACAACTTGACCTGTGCTATTTTTCAGGAGACTACCGTTTGCTTGAAAGGGAAACACAATCTGCCCAATGACAATCATTGCAAAAGGATAAATAATCGCTCCAATAACCCAGAGTACCAAGGTAGACCGAACAGCTCTACCAGCTTCGCGTGCAAAACTCATTAGAATTTCTCCGGTACAAACATGACAAAAAATAGATAGATGGAAAGCCCTAGTGTCACCATTCCTAACAGCCCCAATCCCCAAGATTGACTGCGGGAAAGTTGTTCACCAGTAGCAGCATAGACTATAGGTGCAACCACTAGGTTGAAACACATCGCCAAGAACAAATACAGTGGCAGCTTTTGTCTGCGCCATTGACACCAGATTTCAGTTATTTCTTCTAATACTTGGGATGCAGCGATAGTGCGTCGAATCTGATCGGGTTTCATAGTAAATTAAGAGAAAGGTAGGATAATATCTATCAGTTTGATGGCAATGAAGGGAGCAACGATACCGCCAAGACCAAAGATCAAGATGTTACGACGTAGCAATTGATCTGCTGTTAAAGGTAAGAACTTCACGCCTTTGAGTGCTAGCGGAATTAGTGCCGGAATAATCAAGGCGTTGTAAATCAGCGCCGAGACGATCGCAGATTGGGCACTCTTTAATCCCATAATATTAAGTGCGCCGATTCCAGCCGCAGCAAAAATCGTGGGAATGATCGCAAAATACTTGGCAATATCGTTAGCGATGGAGAATGTTGTCAAGGCTCCACGAGTAATTAGCAACTGTTTACCTATGGTTACTAAGTCAATTAGCTTCGTGGGGTCTGAATCTAAGTCCACCATGTTAGCAGCTTCTTTGGCAGCTTGCGTCCCAGAATTCATTGCCACACCCACGTTTGCTTGAGCCAAAGCAGGAGCATCGTTCGTACCATCTCCGGTCATTGCCACCAGTTTACCCTGAGATTGTTCCGAGCGAATCACCTCAATTTTGTCTTCTGGAGTCGCTTCAGCAATGAAATCATCCACTCCGGCTTCTTGGGCAATTACCGAAGCGGTAATTCGGTTGTCACCTGTGAGCATGACGGTGCGAACACCCATGCGGCGGAGTTGGTCAAATCGTTCCCGCAGACCGGGTTTGACTATATCTTTGAGGTAGATGACACCATAAATCTTGTCATCTTGGCAAACAGCTAAGGGTGTACCGCCTAACCGCGAAACTCGCTCATAAGCTTCGTCTATATCATCAGGAACATTGCCGCCACGGGAACGGACAAATCCCTTAATGGCATCCACTGCACCTTTGCGAATTTGTTTGCCATCGGGTAAATTTGTACCGCTCATCCGGGTTTTAGCAGAAAATTCTACACCTTCGGCTTTGTCAATGTTAAAGTCTACCCCAGCCTGGGACTTTTCTGCTAAAATCACAATCGATTTACCTTCTGGCGTTTCGTCAAACAAGCTAGCAGCTAAGGAGACTCGCGCCACGTCTATTATTGAGTGATTATCCAGGGGAATAAACTCATCAGCCATCCGATTCCCCAAGGTGATCGTGCCTGTCTTATCCAGCACCAGGGTGTTGATGTCACCGCAAGCTTCTACCGCTCGACCAGAGGTCGCAATGACATTAAACTGGGCAACTCTATCCATCCCGGCAATCCCGATCGCACTGAGCAAACCACCAATAGTTGTGGGAATCAAAGCTACCAGTAGCGAGATGAGAATAGCAACGCTAGCACCCGCCCGCAAACTGTTTCCTGCCTCAACTCCAAAGGACGTGCTGATAAAGGTGGCGATGTAGCCAACAAATGGGGGCATTGTCGCTACCACAATCAAGAATACTTGTGTTAACACTGCCAACAATACCGTCAAAGCAATTTCGTTGGGAGTCTTGCTACGTTCTGCCCCTTCTACTAAGGCAATCATCCGATCGATAAAGCCTTGACCAGGATCAGCACTAATGCGAATTGTCAACTCGTCGGAGAGCAAGCGTGTACCGCCTGTCACCGAACTGGCAATATCTGTACCTGGTTGCTTCAATACCGGGGCAGATTCCCCAGTGATTGCCGACTCATCCACTGAGCCAATGCCTTTAATCACATCCCCATCGGCGGGAATCATATTATTTGCAACCACCTTGACCAAATCGCCCCGTCGCAGTTCTGTAGAATTGACTTGTTGTATAGAACCATCGGGGAGAATTTTGTTAGCGATCGTATCCGATCGCGTCGATCGCAGTGAATCAGCTTGAGCTTTACCGCGCCCTTCAGCTACAGCTTCGGCAAAGTTGGCAAAAACGAGGGTGAAAAAGAGAATAAAGGTAATCAACCCGTTTAACAGGCGTTGTTCATTAACATCTGCCTGGATTGTACCAAACAGATTTGGGTTGAGGGTAACAAGCAAGGTGACAATTGTCCCCACCCAAACAACAAACATAACTGGGTTTCTGACAGTAATTCGCGGATCGAGCTTGATAAATGACTCACGAATTGCTCTTTGGTAAAGTCCCTGCATATCGGCTTTGGGGGTGTGCCTACGCGAGTCACGAGTTCCAGATGGAATACGGGGCGAGGGAGAATCAGTAGTAATTGGCATACATTAAATTTTGAGCATGAGTCTTTGAGGTGGATGAACCGAGTTCCGATGTCGATGAATTGAGTTCCGAGGTGGATGAACCGAGTTCCGAGGTGGATGAACCGAGTTCCGAGGTCGATGAACCGAGTTCCGAGGTCGATGAACCGAGTTCCGAGGTCGATGAATTGAGTTCCGAGGTCGATGAACCGAGTTCCGAGGTCGATGAATCGAGTTCCGAGGTCGATGAATCGAGTTCTGAGGTCGATGAACCGAGTTCCGAGGTCGATGAACCGAGTTCCGAGGTGGATGAATCCAGTTCTAACTCTCCTCTGCCCCTCTTCTCCCCTACTTTCCTCATCCCTCACTCCCCAATCCCTAGCCGATACCTTTAGCGATAAAGAAAGCTTCACCAATGGGCCCCAATGCCAGTACTGGGAAGAATGTAAGTGCGCCCAGGATTAAAATCACACCTGCGGTAACGCCTATAAATAATCCGGTATCGGTTCGTAATGTACCAGTTGTGTAGGGAACAGCTTGCTTACGAGACATACTATCTGCTAAAAACAGCAAACCGATGATGGGAACATAGCGTCCAGCAATTAAACTGAAGCAGGTACTCAAGTTCCACCACAAAGCGGTTAAAGTTGGTGCTGTACCTGTAGCGATTGCCAAAGGTGAAGGTTGTGAATCTCCCAAGCCTTCAAACCCCGAACCGTTGTTAGCAGCAGCTGAGGCATATTCGTAGATGACTTGAGCAAATCCGTGGAAGCCGGGGTTACTAATTCCTGATAGTTGATCGGGAAACGCCAAGGCAATACCTGCGGGAATCATAATTGCGATCGGGTGAACTAGCAGAATCAAAAAACTAGCAAGTACAACCTCGCGCTTCTCAATCTTGCGTCCGAGAAATTCTGGTGTGCGTCCCACCATCAGCCCGGTGGCGAACACAGCCAGAATTAGGTAAGCAAATAGATAAGCGGTTCCTGTACCCTGTCCACCCCAAATAATTTGCAGGAACATATTGGAAAGGGTAATAAAACCACCGTTGGGCATAAAGGAGTCGTGCAAACTGTTGACTGCGCCGCACATGGTGCCGGTTGTACTTGTTGCAAATAGTGCAGATTGTGCCCAACCAAACCGGACTTCTTTGCCTTCTAAATTCGGTTGCTGACTACCCAGCAGTGCATTCACAGCCGGATTGCCGTTGTATTCGCCAATGGCAGTAACGATGATAAATATTACATAAAGTACGCTGACCATACCGTAGACTAACCAGGCTTGCTTAGTGTTATTCGCAAACAACCCATAAGTGTAGATTAGGGATGTAGGAATCGAAAGCATGGCGACAATCTGAATCAAGTTAGAAAATCCGTTGGGATTTTCAAAGGGGTGTGCGGAGTTGATGGCGAAAAAGCCGCCGCCGTTTTCCCCTAATTGCTTGATAATTTCAAAATGGGCTACTGGGCCACGAGCGATCGCTTGACTGATATTCGGATCTTCCAAGGTGGGGAATACAATTGCACCCGCCAGTGTTTCGGGAACGCCAGATGCCATCAGAGCGATCGCGCCGACAATACAAATAGGCAGCAAAATTCGCGTAATCGAGCGAATTAAATCTACATAAAAGTTGCCTAACGATCTACCAGTCAATCCGCGAATAAAGGCAATCCCCACCGCTAAACCAGTGGCAGCAGAGGTAAACATGTGATAACCAAGTCCCCACATTTGGCTGCCATAGCTCATGTAGGTTTCGCCAGAATAGTGCTGCTGGTTGGTATTAGTAATAAAAGAAATAGTAGTATGCAGTACTGTATCCCAGGTTGGAGCATCTATTTTGGTTGGGTTTAATGGCAGCCATCCTTGATTCATAATGATCAAGAAAATCAGCAACCCCATTGCTACGTTGCTGTATATAATTGCCCGCCCATACTGCCAGCCGGTCATATTTTCTTTGGCTTTAACGCCAACCAATGAATAAAGCACTCGCTCAATCGGATTCAAAATCGGGTCGAGAAAAGTACTTTGCTCTAGGTAGACACGCGCCATATAGCGCCCAAAAATGGGAGTAATTGCTACGACAATTAGTAGCGTTAATACAATTTGAATCCATCCTTCTAGCATGAGTTAATCAAACTCCAACATGAGTAGATTTAAGATTAATATCAGATATTTTCTTTCTATGAATCGTAAAAACTTATGAATTATATCGGCATCATTATTGACTAACTAACCTATAACTATGGACTTTCTGAATCAATCATCGAGCTTTTTGTGAAAGAACACAAGGTATAAATTGATATTTAAACTCGGCTATCTCAGAAATATATTTATATATATATAGAATTTTGCCGAGCGTTTATCTCGCTATATATCTGCAAATATAGAAGGACAGCTAAATACTAAACAAATAGCTATTTAGCGCTAAAACTAACTGAGTATTTGAAGATTACAGCAATTTTCAAGTTTATATAGGACTAGTATTTGATTTTTGAAATCCACGTAGTGAACCCTCTAGGCTAAAATAGTGCATTAGACGTAGGTTGGGTGGAGCGGAGCGCAACCCAACATATATCAGGATATTGGGTTACGCAAAGCCTCCACCCAACAAAGCAATTTTTTTGCAACATTAAAGCCATGACAGTTCACTACAAGACTACCGAGATTTTTTCAGAAATCAAATATGATTCTTAGAGGATGTTTTAAAAGTATTTGGCTGTGATTTTAGGCACTTTGATCCCCCCTAACCCCCCTTAAAAAGGGGGGAACCGGAATCAAAGTCCCCCAATTTATCGGGGGATATAAAACGTTTTGCTACTAAGAAAAGGACTTTTCAAACATCCTCTAAGATGAATTATGAATTATGAGTTATAAATTTCAGGGTTGACACAATTAGCGAAGCGATCGCTAATCAAATGATAAGTATCATCACTCGATGGTGTATGGAGCGTCACGAAGTCAGACTCTTGCAGTAAGTGTTCTAACGTCGCAAACTCCACACCTAAAAATTGTTCTAATTCTGGGCTGCATCGTTGCCTACTCGTATACAAAATCTGCATTTCAAACCCTTTGGCACGACGAGCGATCGCTTGACCAATCCGCCCAAAACCAACAATCCCCAAGGTAGCACCCCTGACTCGATGAGTTGGCGATCGATTTGGTCAGTCAGCAGACATAATAAACCATCTATTTGCTTAACTTTTTCTAGTAAAATTTCGTAGGGAGGGGGTTGGCGTTCTGGCCAAACTTCCACAGTAGCGAGCGATCGCAGTTGCTCTAATTCGATGGGTAGGCGACGAGTGACGAAGACTTTAGCTTGAAGGATAATTCTTGAACCTTTTATCTCTTCAAAGAGATATATTACTGGTTCATTTTGTCTTTGCTTAGTCTACCCTGAATATAGATGTTTATCCGTGGTGCTGTAGTACAAATTTATGACTAACTCAACTCCAATGGATGACGAGAAAAATCTCCCCAAGAAGAAGGGCAAGTCGCTTCCTCCCAAGCTGATTATCTGGTTGGGAAAATTTGTCTGGACGAGTATGTGGCAAATAATGATGTCAAACCTGGCCCCTCGCAATCAGTCGGGAGCGTATATTCGTCCTAATAGCCAGTTTCGCAAGTTTATCGGCACAGAGTCAGGGAATCCATACCCACCAGCAACGGGACGCTACAAACTCTATGTTGGGCTGGGCTGTCCTTGGGCACATCGAACTTTGGTTGTGCGATCGCTCAAAAAACTCGAAGCGGTAATATCAGTGTGTATCGTCTCTCCTTCTCCCATTGAAGGCGGTTGGATATTTAACCAAGAAGAAGCAGGTTGTCGCACACTGGCTGAATTTTATCAGAAGGCAGAACCCGGCTACAGTGGACGCTCGACAGTGCCAGTACTATGGGATAATCAAACAAAAACTATCGTCAATAATGAGAGTTCAGAGATTATCGTTATGCTGAACTCTGAGTTTAACGAGTTCGCCAACAATCCGACGCTAAATCTTTACCCAGAAGAACTTAAAGAGAAAATTGACTGGTGGAATGAGAAGATTTACCACGCGGTAAATAACGGCGTGTATCGCTGCGGCTTTGCCCAAAGCCAGGAAGCATACAATCAAGCCTGTAATGAACTGTTCGCAACTCTCGATGAAATTGATCTTGCATTGCAGACTAATCGCTATCTCTGCAAAGAACATCTGACACTCGCAGATGTGCGTTTATTTACAACATTATTTCGGTTTGATAGTGCCTACTATGGGCTGTTTAAATGCAATAGGCAGCGAATTCGAGACTATCAGAATCTCGGAGCTTATCTACGTGAACTGTATCAGCTTCCAGGTGTGGCTGACACTTGCGACGTAGAAGCTGTGAAGCGGGACTACTACGGGAACCTATTCCCACTCAATCCCGGCGGAATTATTCCCAATGGCCCTGATATGTCTTATCTTAATCAACCACACGATCGCGATCGCATCGGCAAGGTGAATGCTTCATGAACCAGATTAATCGAGTTGCAATTGTTGGTGGAACTCATGGCAATGAGTTTACAGGAGCCTACCTAATCCAGAAATTTGCCCAGTTTCCCGATTTAATTACTAGACCAAGTTTTGAAACAGTCACGCTGTTAGCAAATCCTAATGCTTTTGCCGCAGGGAGACGATATGTAGAGAAGGATTTAAATCGCTGTTTTCTCAAGCAAGATTTACAAGATCCGACTTTGAAAAGTTACGAAGAATTGCAAGCTAAATTAATCCAATATACCCTAGCATCAAATGGGGATAAACAAGCAGATTTCATCTTAGACTTACACAGCAGTACAGCTAATATGGGTCTGACAATTATTTTGGTAAACAGTCATCCCTTAAACTTGAAATTGGCTGCTTATCTGAGCCAGATTAATCCTTTGGTGAGAATTTATCGCTGCTCTTTTCAATCTATTGAAGAAAACCCATTTGTAAATTCTCTGTGCGAATTAGGCTTTGCGATCGAGGTTGGCCCCATTGCCCAAGGTGTTTTAAAAGCAACGCTGTTCCAACAAACAGAGGAACTTGTTCAGGCGCTTCTGGACTACCTAGAACAGTTTAACCAGGGTAAAATCTCGTCAAATAACGAAACGTTGATTCTCTATGACCACTTATCAGTTGTAGACTACCCGAAAAAATCGGATGGTACAATCTTTGGGATGATTCATCCAGAGCTTCAGGATAAGGATTATCAAGCCTTGAACCCAGGAGATCCAATTTTTATAAGCTTTGACGGTAAAACAATTATTTATGAGGGTGCATCTACCGTTTGGCCGATTTTTATTAATGAGGCAGCTTATTACGAAAAGGGAATTGCAATGTGTTTGACCCAAAGGCAGCAAATCAATATCTAGGATGTGGAGGAAATTTTTGGGATAATTGCTTTTGATTGGAAGTAATGATAGAAATTGAGCATCCAAATGATTAATAACTTCTATATCTAGCGCGATGTCTGCGACGGGCTACGCCTACGCTAAAACCTATTTATGTAAAACCGTGTTCTATTTGGGGTAAATAAGACACGGTTTTATCAGAGTATTTAGTTATAATATTACAAAAATCAAAGTAGAATTTGATTTATACCAAAGTAATCCATTTACTGAGATTTGTTTCCTAGTTCATTAACTTTCTCTGTTGTGGGAAATATTTGGCGATCGTAACTTGTCCTTTCTTGAGTTAAGGCGATCGCACCAAAGAAAATGGCACTTCCTACAGCCAAGGCTACCATAGGACGCTTGAGTAAGACAAAATCTCTGAGAATCCTCGCTAAAGGTCGGCTTTGCCGACGTAGCGCTGAAGAAATCATCATTTGTCTCCAAGTAAACGGATCGCGGACATAATGACCACTTTGGCAAACTACTAGCCTTTCCTGGCAATAGGGACAGCAAAACAAGCCCATGCGCGTTTTAACTGGTTTGGGCGTAGCATTTCTTTGGCAAATTGGGCAAGTAACATAATGATTATCAAAAGTGTGTATATTCATTTACCTCGTCCGCCTAGTCCATTTACTCGCTCTATAACAATAGCTATATTGAATTGGGATCAATAATGTATGGTCTGACATCAGGCATCAACCATACATACATTCTATTACTACCAAGGATGGCTCAATGGTCGCAACACGAGTATAGCTAGATTTAGGCAAGGATGACTCCTAGTTAATGTTTACGGGTGCGTCCACCCAGTCGAAAAAACTCTGTTGTCTTTAGAAAAAACAGCGTTGGCGCTCACTCGCACCCCACTAGCCGCAGCTACGCCCAACTTTAGGCATCGCTGATCCTTAAATAATAATTGTCTCTCATTTAACCATTCTCCCCACAAAAATTTTGCACAATGACATTTTTGGCTAAAGCTTTGTAAGTTAAGCAAATAAAGTCTACTTGTCCGGTTGCTAAATAATGGCTCACAATGATAAGTAACAGATAAAAATTTAAATTTTTTCTTACATTTACCCCGCCTCTCAATGACTCTCTTGCCTCCCACTCAACTGAGGAAGGTAATCGAACAACCTGCCTTTCCTACACCTTCCGCTCGTTTAGCTCACCTAATTAATCGTTTTCAACCATCCCCAGAGACTGTTGTGCTGTTTTTAGCCATGCTCATTGGCGGTGGTACTGGTATGGGTGTAGTCACCTTTCACTATTTAATCCAGCTGATTCACCAGTTGATGCTGGAAAATTTAATGGGTCAAATTGGCGTTTGGGGTGCTTGGACTTTAGCCTGCGTTCCCACCCTTGGCGGATTAATTGTTGGCTTGATGCGTTGGCGCACTCAAGACTTTGGCCCGGGACTTTCATCTCTCATCGCCGCCTCTCAGGGAACAGAGATTAGGCGACCACTACGACCAGTTACAAAAATGCTGGCTGCATCTGTTTCTTTGGGAAGCGGTGCTTCTTTGGGGCCAGAGGGGCCGAGTGTCGAAATTGGCGCAAATTTTGGGATGTTGTTCTCTGTGATCCTCAATGTATCTCAAGAACGACAACGTTTGCTGTTGGGTGCTGGTGCGGCGGCGGGACTTGCGGCGGGATTTAATGCTCCCATCGCTGGAGTATTTTTTGCCCTAGAAGTGGTGATGGGAGCTACATCTTTCGCGACTTCTGCTGTAAGTGTAGTACTGCTAGCGGCCGTGGTAGCAGCATTAGTTGCCCAAATTGGTTTGGGCACACAACCTGCTTTTGATTTACCTGTTTACCAAGTTCGCAGTCCCTTGGAATTACCCCTTTATCTTGGCTTGGGTTTAGGGGCCAGCTTAGTTGCTCTGGCTTATACTCAATCAATTCGGGCAGCAAAGGCCTGCTTTGCTGGTAAGGTTCCAGGTTTTGCCTTTTTGGGACGAATTCCTGAGCCGATTCACCCAATTATTGGCGGTGTAATCATTGGCGCAGTTGCTTTGCACTTCCCACAAATTCTAGGTGTCGGTTATGAAACTGTAGAAGCAATGCTTCAGGATGTGGAGTTTCCACTCTACTTGTTGGTGGTGCTGTTGGTGGTGAAGTTATTAATGACAGCAATTAGTGCAGGTAGTGGTTTCATCGGCGGTTTGTTTGCACCAGCAATGTTTTTAGGTGCTTCTTTTGGTTCAGCTTACGCCAAGATTCTGGCTGTGGCATTCCCGGCAATTTGCGATCAGATGGCGGCTCCCCCAGCTTACGCAATGGTGGGAATGGCAGCAGTACTGGCGGCTAGTGTCAGAGCGCCGTTAACAGCTATTTTAATGCTGTTTGAATTAACCCGCGACTATCGGATTGTTTTACCATTGATGGCAGCTGTGGGTTTGAGTGTTTGGCTAGTGGAAAGGATTAAACCAACTTTTAACTCTAACTCTAACCTACAACAAATTGGTCTTTCGGAATTAAAAGATGAACAAGCGGAAATTGTGCAGCAAATTTTGGTAGAAGATGCCATGTACCCCTGTCCCAAAAAGTTACCTGCAACTCTGGGAGTGTTAGATGCAGCTGTGGAAATGACCCGCGATCGCGTCCGTAGTGCTTTAGTAATTGATCAAGCAGAGCAATTAGTTGGTATACTCTCTCTGGAAGATATTAACCGTGCCCTTGATCTTTGGCAAACATACCCAAATTCCCTAACTGAAATTCCAGATAATTTATTGAGTCAAACCCTCATAGACATTTGTACTACTGAAATCCTCTACGCCTGGCAAGATGAACTATTATCTGAAGCTTTAGACCGGATGAGTCTTCGAGGTTTGCATCAATTACCAGTAGTAGCACGAGACAAACCCGATCGCATTTTGGGTTTACTAGAAAAAGAGCAAATTGCATTAACTTGTAATTTAGCAGTTACGCGCAAGGCACTTCGCCACTATTTACCAGTTTTACCCACCAAAGATATAGTCATTAGTCATTAGTCATCGGTTTTTACAAATGACAATTGACTAATGACTATTTATAGTCATTGGTTTTCACAATTGGACTTTGGACAAATGACAATTGACTAATGACCGTTTATTAAGCCGTGGCTTCTATGGCTTCATCATTTTCCCGATCTTCTGGATCTACCTGTCTCAGACGAATATGCTTTTTGCCTAAAGTGATCAGAAACTCATCTCCTGGTTTAAGATTCATCTGTTTTGTATAAGCTGAACCTATAAGTAAGTTACCATTCGATTGCACACTAATTCTATAGCTTGCACTACGTCCACCACGCCCATTAGCACTGGGTGTACTGTCCAACTGAATGCCTTCGGCATCAATTAGGGCATTTAAGAACTTCATCATATTGACGCGCTCTATACCGTTTTTGGTAATGGTATAGTAGCCGCACTTCTTGGCTTTGTCTTCTTTGCTCTCGCTCTCTAGTTCTTTGACTTTTTTGAGCAGTTCTTCACCGAGTAAGGGTTCAATTTTTTTCTGTTTAGGCATCAACTTAGGTCGAAAATGAATGTTTGAAGTGTTTGAATCGATTTTATTTTAGCTGAGGTTGAGCTAATAGGAACATAATCCTTTAGTTTTTATCTCAACCTAGCCAAGTATATTACACTCAGATGCACAATTGTTATGCCATTACCAATATTGCCAAGACAATCTATTTTAGATAAAGCTGGCAATGCTGATAACTATATATATATAGTTAGTGAATCACTGCTAGACTATATTTGTTTAAGTTTTCTAAACTAACGCTCAAAAAGTCGTTTACTTGCTGAGGATGATAACTGAGTTACAGAATGATAAGTAAAACTGATCCTTAGTCATTGGTTATTTACAAAGGACAAATAGAGAAGTCTCAGGGTCGCAAGCCGACTAGGAGAATTTCTTTTCAGGGAGACGCAGCACTAACGAAGACAAAGGACAAACAAAAAAGCAGGCCAAAATGAAATTAACTACCAGAGGACACTATAGTGTAAAGGCGTTGCTAGATTTGAGTTTACAGCCAAGATATGGGCCTGTATCTGTGAGAGCGATCGCTAAACGCCAAGATATCCCAGCTCCTTACCTCGAAAAACTACTAATAGAAATGCGTCGTGCGTCAATAGTTAAATCAGTTCGTGGTAGCATCGGCGGATACCAATTGGCAAGAGAGCCTGTACAAATATCTATAGGACAAATTTTAGAAGCTGTTGGCGAGACTAGTCATTTACCTCATCACACCCCAGCACCTACACAAGCCGAAGATTGGGTAACATTTAGCCTCTGGCAGAGACTAAACCAAAAGCTCAAAGAAGCTTTGTACAGTATTACTCTGGCAGACCTTTATTACGATGCTCGTAGCTGGCAAGCTTCCCTTGGAGAAGAAGCTAGTTTTGTGGTTTAGTCAAGAGTCAATAGTCCAAATATTGACCGTTGACTTTTAACCCAAGACTTGCGAATTATGACTAATAATATCTATATCTTAATAATTGCAGCATTTTTAGATTACTTAATTGGCGATCCTTGGGATTGGCCTCATCCAGTGCAAGTTATGGGGTGGATAATTTCTCGCCTGACGAAAATTTTTCTCCAATTGTGTCAAAATTCTCTAACACAACGCCTAGCTGGAATTGTACTAGGCATTATCTTAATAATTGGGAGCGGCCTTGTTGGCTTTTTGATAATTAAAATTGCCAGATGGGTTCATCCACTCTTGGGAATTGCAATAAATAGCATTCTTTTGGCTAGTTGTTTTGCTGGCAGAAGTTTGCGAGCAGCAGCGGAGGCTGTTTTACAACCTTTAACAGCAGGAAATTTGGGGGAGGCTCGGAAGATTTTAAGTAATTACGTTGGTCGAGATACCCAAAACCTCTCACAAGCAGAAATTTCACGAGCCGTTTTAGAAACAGTTGCAGAAAATGCCACCGATGGAGTGATGGCTCCGCTTTTTTATGCAATTGTTGGTGTCTTTATACCAGTTGTGGGGCCAACTCCCTTAGCTTTAGCGTATAAAGCCAGCAGTACCCTTGATTCAATGGTGGGCTATCGGGAAGCACCCTATACTTATTTGGGATGGTTCTGTGCGCGGTTGGAAGATTGTTTGACTTGGCTACCTTGTCGGTTAACAGTCGTGACTCTGGCGTTGTTATCGGGTAAACCGATGCATGTTTGGCAACTTTGTCGTCGGGATGCAATTAACGATCCTAGCCCCAATTCTGGCTGGAGTGAGTGCGCCTATGCTGCTTTTTTGGGTGTGCAGATGGGGGGTACAAATTGGTATCGCGGGGTAGCTAAGTACAAACCACTGCTAGGAGATGCTATTTATCCGATTACTGCAACTTCTATTCAGAATGGTTTGCAGCTGACTCGATATTGTTTTTTGCTATGGTTGGGGATAGCGATCGCTATATTCTTAATACTTCCAAATAGGTAATGATAAATATAGGGCATTGGGCATGGGTTATTCTCCTTGTCCCCCAGTCCCCAGTCTCCAGTACCTAATCCTTTAGGGGTATCAGTCTATAGCTATGTCTGCCAAAGTAGTTGAAATTCTCTCATCCGAAGAAATCCGTCGTACCTTGACTCGCCTTGCCTCTCAAATTGTCGAAAGGACGCGTGATTTGTCTCAACTTGTGCTTCTTGGTATTTATACCAGGGGTGCGTTATTAGCTGAGTTGTTAGCGCGTCAAATTGAGGCGCTGGAAGGTGTAGACGTGTCAGTCGGTGCTTTGGATATTACATTTTATCGAGATGACCTCGACAAAATTGGATTGCGGACTCCAACGAAAAGCGAAATTCCTTTTGACCTGACGGGGAAAACGGTTGTACTTGTGGATGATGTGATTTTCAAAGGACGGACAATTCGCGCTGCTTTGAACGCAGTCAACGATTATGGTAGACCAGAAGTGATTCGTTTAGCTGTGTTAGTAGACAGAGGTCATCGAGAATTACCAATTCATCCAGATTTTATTGGCAAGAAGTTGCCTACAGCTAAAGAAGAAATTGTCAAAGTTTACTTACAAAATTCCGATGGACGAGATGCAGTGGAGTTAATTGCAGATTAGGCTATGGAATTAGGAGTTAGAAGAATTGATATTACTACTACTTGTGGAGTAGGCATCTTGTCCGCCTTTGGCTACGGGCGGGCGAGACGCCCACAAGAAGTAGTTGAGTATTTTTTTCTTTGTTAAAAATTTTGTTAACAAACTTAAAGTAGCGTCCCGACCAAGAACCCAAACAGCCTGACATTTGCCTTCAGTATGCAGCCCGTCTGCTAAAATGCATAGTTAGGCTAATATATTTCCGAAATAGGCAAACTTACTTCTTAGGGGCAAGAATAACTGTGAGAAGTCTGTAAAACTCTGGTTTGTGTAGAATTTGGTGGTGAGGTTATTTACTTGATTCTCAATTGCAGCAATCCAGGTTTCATTTATGAGTCAGTCTTTTTCTCAAAACCAAGCAAGACAAAATCGTCAACAAAGACTCTGGCAACAAAAATGGAATTTAAAGACTAAGGCGATAGTTTGGGCACTAAGTATCAGTATCCTTCCTGTAGTTGCAATTGGAACAGCTACTTACTACTATGGCATTAATTTAATTACCAAACAAATTCCGCAATTCAGACAAGAGAGTGTACAAAGTTCAATAGAAACTGAACTTGCTTTACAAAGACAACTGTCACTTTTGTTAACTGGTATGGGGGTTACAGCAATTTTAGCAGGTGCGATCGCTGTTTTTGTGACGAATCGAGTTATAAGTCGAGTCAGCAAGGCAGCCGCAATCTCTAATAATATTAAAAAGAGGCTACGTCCAGACAGTGAGTTTACTCAAGTTTTTATCGCTAGCCAAGATGAATTAGTGATGTTAGAGAGAAACATCACTTTATTTACAGACCTACTTTCGGTTTTGGTACAAGAGAAAGAAGCCGAAGCTGATTACTCCCAACTATTAATAAAAATTACCCGTTGGATTCGAGAATCATTCAATCAAGAAGATGTTCTCAAAACTACCTCAGAAGAAATTCGTAAAGCTTTAAGCATTGATCGCGTAACTATCTTTTGCTTCAACTCCAACTGTAATGGAACCTTTATCGCCGAATCAGTAGCACCTGGTTTACCGAAAATATTAGGGGTTACAGTCTCTGACCCTGGATTTGAGGCAGCGTATATAGAAAAATACCAGAATGCTTGTATCCGTGCTATTGATAATATCTATCAAGCCGATCTTAGTGATGCTGATATTGAGTTGCTGGAGCAATTTGCTGTCAAATCTAATTTAGTAGCACCTATTTTCAAAGGCAAACAGCTATTCGGTTTATTGATTGCACATCAGTGTTCTAGACTTCGCTTTTGGCAGCAGTCTGAGATTGATTTGTTCGCTCAGATAGCCATGCAAGTAGGATTTGCCCTTGACTACGCCAAACTTTTACAACAGGTAGATACCAAAGCAGATAAAGCTGAGGTATTTATAGAAATTACCCGCAGCATTCGCCAATCACTCAACGAAGAGAATGTCCTCAAAAGCACTGTGGACGAGGTTCGCAAAGTATTGAGTACTGACCGAGTGCTGGTTTATAGCTTTAACGCTAATTGGTCTGGAATTATAATTGCCGAATCAGTGGTTCCAGGTTATCCCAAAGTTTTGCGGTCTGAAATTCAAGACATCTGTTTCAGTCAGGGTTATCTAGAAAAGTATCAGTCTGGTCGCGTTGTAGCCACAAACAACATTTACCAAGCAGGTTTGGCTGATTGTCACATTCACCTGCTCGAATCTTTTGCTGTGAAAGCAAATTTGGTCGCCCCCATTCTCAAAGATGAACAGCTATTTGGCTTATTAATTGCACATCAATGCTCTAGACCCCGTGATTGGCAACAATCTGAGATTGATTTATTTGCCCAGATAGCGATGCAAGTGGGATTTGCTCTCGACCATGCCAGGTTGCTGCAACGAATCGAGGCTGAAGGTGTGCAAAGTCGGTTGCTGGCGGATACTATCGGCAGCATTCGCCAATCGCTCAACGAAGAGGATGTCCTCAAAATCACTGTCGAAGAGGTTCGGAAAGTACTAAGTACTGACCGAGTGATGGTTTATAGCTTTGATGCTAATTGGTCTGGAACAGTGATTGCTGAATCAGTTGTTCTCACCTATCCAAAAGTTTTGCGAGCTGAAATCCAAGACCCATGTTTTGGTCAAGGCTATGTAGAAGAGTATCAGCGTGGTCGCGTTCTCGCCATAAACAACATTTATGAAGCAGGTTTGGCTGACTGCCATATTAGCTTACTCGAATCTTTTGCTGTCAAAGCAAATTTAGTAGCCCCCATTCTTAAAGATAAACAGCTATTTGGCTTATTAATTGCACATCAATGCTCTAGACCCCGTGATTGGCAACAAGCTGAGATTGATTTATTTGCCCAGATAGCGATGCAAGTGGGATTTGCTCTCGACCATGCCAGACTCCTGCAACGAATCGAAGCTGAAAGGATGCGAAGTCAGTTACTAGTAGATATTATCCGCAGCATTCGCCAATCGCTCAACGAAGAGGATATCATCAAAACTACTGTGGAAGAGGTTCGTAAAGGACTGAGTACTGACCGAGTGCTGGTTTATAGCTTTTACGCTAATTGGTTCGGAATTATAATTGCCGAATCAGTGGTTCCAGCTTATCCCAAAGTTTTGCGATCTAAAATTCACGACCCCTGTTTCACTCAAGGCTATGTAGAAAAGTACCAGTCTGGTCGCGTTGTCGCCATCAACAACATTTATGAGTCTAGTTTGGCTGATTGTCACATTAACCTGCTCGAATCTTTTGGTGTGAAAGCAAATTTAGTCGCACCCATTATCAAAGATGAGCAGCTATTTGGCTTGTTAATTGCACATCAATGCTCTGAACCCCGTGATTGGCAACAAGCTGAGATTGATTTATTTGCCCAGATAGCGATGCAAGTAGGATTTACTCTCGATCATGCTAGGCTCTTACAAGCGAATCAAGTTGCTGAAGCTAACTCTAATTAATAGTAAATCAAAAGTTAGGGTGTGTTACGGCTTTAGCCTAACGCACTGCTACATAACATGGTACGTTTGATGTCAACTTAAACCAAAACCATTTTAAAACCTCGTTTCTAGCCTCTGGCTGGAAATGCACTTCAATTGCGGCTCTGCCGCAAGTTAAGAGGCGGCAGCCCCCCCATTAGGCATTCCCAGTCGGAGACTGGGAACGAGAGAACAATAAACTATGTATTTTTACGTTACGCTTAGTGTAACTTTTGACGAAGAAGCTGCCAGAGCGATCGCTAATGGTAAAATTCGATGTTCCTGAATTTGAATTCTGGCGTGGAGTGTTTCTGCTGTATCATCCGGCAGTACTGGTACTGCGGCTTGCATCAATATTGGGCCACTATCCATTTCTAAACAAGCTATATGCACTGTACAACCAGTGATTTTTACCCCACACGCCAAGGCTTGTTCTACAGCATGGATTCCCTTAAAACTAGGTAACAAACTAGGATGGATATTAATAATTCTCTCAGGAAAGGCATCAATGAAAACTGATGTTAACAATCGCATCCAACCAGCCAAAATCACCCATTCTACATCGTAGTGCCGCAATGTCTGCACAATTTTCTCATCAAACTCTTCTCGGCTTTGATAGTTGCGGTGATTTAATAAAATAGTTTCTACACCTCTATTAGCTGCTCTGACGGCTGCTTTCGCCGAGGGGTTATTGTAAATTAAAACTTGAATTTGGGCATTTAGCCGCCCATCTTGGATAGCTTGGGCAACTACATCAAAATTGCTGCCATTCCCAGAAGCCATAATTCCCAGTTTTAAAGGGGCGAATTGTTGGCAATCATCGCTAATGTTGGGGGAAATTAAGCTCAGGGTAGAATCAAGGCGGAGAGTCATAACAGCTAAGAGGGTTAATTATAGATGCCAAAAATATATCCTAAGTCGTGGTTGGATAATGATACAGTAGCCGCGTGGATTTTTCTCACACCAGCATTAATTTTGCTGGGTGTTTTTATCATTTGGCCTATCGCCTATTTGTTCTACCTCAGTTTCACCGCTGGTAGTTTCACCTTAAAAGGTACTTATTGGATAGGCTTAAAAAACTATTGGCGCTTGCTACTCGACCCCGACTTTTGGCAAGTTCTGGGTAACACCTTTTATTTTAGTGTTGCCACCATCATTCCCAGTTTAGTTATCTCCTTGGGATTGGCAGTGCTATTAAACCGCTCCATTCCCTTGCGGGGCTTCCTGCGAAGTGCTTATTTTCTACCTTCAATTATCTCACTTGTGGCAGCCGGTTTGGGATTTCGCTGGCTGTTTCAAACATCAGGGCCAGTTAACGGACTTTTAGATTTTTTTGGCATTCCAAACATACCCTGGCTTGGAGACACATTTTGGGCAATGCCGATAATTATTTTAATGAGTATTTGGAAACAACTGGGTTTCAATATGGTAGTTTTTTTAGCAGGGTTGCAAGCAATTCCTCCCAGTCGTTATGAAGCAGCAGATTTAGATGGAGCAAATGCTTGGCAACAATTTTGGTATATTACTCTGCCTGGATTGCGCCCGACTGTGATATTTGCAATCATCACTACCGCGATTTTTACATTGCGGAGTTTTGAGCAAGTTTATGTGATGACTGGCGGTGGGCCACTGAATTCGACTAATTTGCTGGTTTACTATATTTACCAAGAGGCTTTTGGTCAATTTGATTTTGGTTATGCAGCAGCAGCAGCGACGGTGTTACTAGCTGTGACGCTGGTACTAGTTTATTTGCAACTGCAAACTTGGGGAGAGGAGTAGGGGAGGTAGGGGGGAATTTTGGAAGTTGCTAAATCATCGCGTAAATATGCAATGCCAAAAAATGTAGTGCATTCAGTTAGAAACAGCTAGAGTTTTTACTTTTTATATAAGCTGCGATATTCCCAAGGATTAATAAATTTAGCATCGCTCCAAACACCAAGCCGTTGTTCCTTCGCTTTAGCTTCGGCTTGTTGAACTAAGTCTTTACTAGGACACTTGTTTAAATAGGGACGATACACTTTTGCCAACCCTTCTTCCAACAATACCTGTTGTATAAAAGTGCCATTTTTTAAACGGACTTCGGCAATTTTACGTGCATAGCGATCGCTATCAGTGATATTCAAAGTCACGCGATCGCCTCCTTGTTGCACCAGTTGCTGCACCCGTTGTTGAGCTTTCACACCCCAAGTAAATTGATTGCGATCGCTAGTGCGTTTACTCTGCTTTTCTTTATTAGTATGAGCTATTTCTGGCGCATCTACACAAGCAAAGCGCACACTAAAATTTTTGCCGTTGGTATCTTTGACTACTAGAGTATCCCCATCACTCACTCGCTCAACCGCTTCTCCAGAAGTACCGACAAAGCGATCGCAGCCGATCAAACCCAAAATTATGATAGTTGCACAAAGCCAAAATCGCACTGATTTAGTTAATTTTTCCATTCAAACTTACCTGTATTACCTCTGTGGGATGATACTAGCAAAATGAAAAGATATATTTGTTAACCGTTGACATAATAAGAATTGTAACCTTCCAATTGTCAGCGGGAATTCCTGATGAACTTCTTGACTCACGTTCTGCATCTAGCTGGTTCAGGTGCTTTTGCCTATTACTCTGCGGCTCAAATTCGTGATTCTAAAACCCGCCCCAACATCCTTGCGGGGTTTCAGTTGGCCGAATCTGGCTCTGTGCCGTTTTTATCTGCACTTAGCGATCGCGCATCTGCCGAAGGCGATACATGGCTAGCCGAAAAACTAGCAAAACATGCATCAGATGAAACTAGGCATGGTCAAATTTTTGCCCACGCCTTACAACAGCTAAATAAACAAGTTATAGATTTCAAGCGTCAACCCCAAACTACACCTACAAAAAAATCACAACAGCGTAGTCCCTTTTTCGCAGCATTCTTTGAGGGCTACCCTCAAGAACAGCTAAAACCGGCTGTGATTGAGTGGGATGTATTTATGGCTAGCACATACATTCTGGAGTTAGATGCTAGCAAAGACTTTGCGCGAATGGCGAAAGTATTACCTGATAACGAGCCAACCGCTCGTAACTTGAAGTTAGGAATGCTAAGTATTGCCCAAGATGAAACTGGACATGCTGCTTATCTCTACGAAGCGATGATGCGCCGGATGTCTGCAACTAAAGTGCAAAAACTCGTAGATATGTGGCGAACTCGCAAGGTAAACGCTTTGTTGGCAATGGTTGGCGGTATCCTCCAGCGTAATGGCGAAACGCGATCGCTAGTCCAGGATAGTGCGCCGTCGGAAATCGATTCTGAGTTGGTAGCTATGTAATTATAGATATCTTGAGTATCTAATGATCAACTACCTCTGGCTCAAACTTTCGTTAGCCAGGGGTTTCTATATTCCCTAGCTAAACCTGAAATTTTTGAAGCTTCTTAGCTCCAAGTTACTGCATACTAATAGTTTCCCGGCGTATTTTAGTAGAGCTTGGGACTCGTTAGACCTCTTGCAAAAGTCCGTAACACCCCACCCCCAACCCCTCCCCGCTTGCGGGGAGGGGAGACAAAGCGTAGCTTTGGCGGGGTGGGGTTCAAATTTATTGATTTATGCAAGAGGTCTATTAGTTATGGAAGACCTAAAACAAGTAATAATTAGATAATTAGCGGTACTACCCAGCAAACCTGAGTCAGGTTCTTCCTACAAAAAAACTATGAAAGCTGAAGCAGAAAACCATCTCAGGCTGACTTGTGAAGTAGAAACTACCCTAAAGGTGATTGGCGGACGCTGGAAAGTTTTGATTATTAGAGAATTAATGACTGGCGTCAAACGGTTTGGTGAGTTGCAACGGGCTTTAGCTGGAGTTACGCAAAAGATGCTAACTCAGCAACTCAGAGAAATGGAGGAAGACGGCATTATTCATCGAGAAGTTTATCCCCAAATTCCACCCAAGGTAGAATATTCTCTAACGCCTTTAGGAGAAACTTTGCAACCAATTCTTTATGCTATGCATGAATGGGCTGTGCAACATTTAGCTCAAACAAATCGCCATTAATATTGAGCATATAGGAATCATATTTGATTTCTGAAAAAATCTCGGTAGTCTTGTAGTGAACTGTCATGGCTTTAATGTTGCAAAAAATTGTAGCAAAAAATTGTAGGTTGGGTGGAGCGGAGCGCAACCCAACATCCTGATATATGTTGGGTTACGCAAAGCCTCCACCCAACCTACGTCTACTTTAGGAGAAACTTTGCAACCAATTCTTTATGCTATGCATGAATGGGCTGTGCAACATTTAGCTCAAACAAATCGCCGTTAATATTGAGCATAGGTAATAAATAATAATTGCTACCTGATAATTTGAGTTGCAAAAAATTGTAGGTTGGGTGGAGCGGAGCGCAACCCAACATCCTGATATATGTTGGGTTACGCAAAGCCTCCACCCAACCTACGTCTACGTCTAATGCACTATTAAAACCTAGACAGTCCACTACGTGCATTTCAAAAATCAAATACTAGTCCTATAGATAATAAATAATAATTGCTAGCTTACAATTTTAGCTAGCAGATTTATCCGAATTACGTTAACGCAGCGTTAGCGAGACCTTGAGCGTCATTACTAATTATTTTATTCATTGCTTCTTAAATATTCAATCGCTGCCTCTAATTTTGAGGAATAACTTTCAGCAAACCTTTCAAACCAAAGTCCTTCGGACGAAAGTGGATCTACTTTGGCTAACCATTTTTTTGCTTCCACTTTCAAAACCTCTAGTTGTTTGGCTTTGAGTTGTTCTTGTCGAATTCGTTCCTGTTCTAGTTCTTGCTGTCTTTTTAACTCAATAGCAGCATCCTCTTCGGCAAAATCAGCCTGAACTTCTGCCAAAAGCTTATCCATAAAAGATGCTGACTTTGGCGATGGTGGGATAAACGATTTGGCTGCGGCTGATTTTGACTGCTGCTGTTGTGGTTGTACTTCTTTGTATTCCGTTTGGAGTTCAGCTAATAGCTTATCAATGGAATCCATTTTGGCAATTCCTAATAAATGGTATAGCTAGTCATTAATAGCATTGAGTAGCACTTCCGAGAGACTCATATCTTCCATATCTTCCATAGTAATTGTGTCACAGATATCAAATTTAGCACCAGCACTTTGGAGTTCATCGTCTAAGACTTTCAGAAAGCGGGTAGCTTGCTGATCTGTACCAACTTGAATAAAGGAAATAGCTAGTTCTTCATCTCGATCGATGCGGCGAGAAGCTTCAATAATCACCTTCATTACTGCTTTGCGATCGTCGGGTTCACCATCAGTAACCACTAAAATTGTTTCACCATTTGGCTTTGTTTGACCGGCTGCTTTGCGTTGAAGGTAATCATCAGTTGCATGTTTTAACACACCTGCTAAGTCAGTTGTACCAGACGGGTCATTTTCTCGGAAAATTTGTGATACCTTACTGGATGTGACATTTTCGTATCGCTTAAATCTACCAGAAAATAGATAGATAGTGATCCCATCTGGGTCAAATTGCTCACACTTACTAGCTAAAGCTAAAGTAGATTCCTGGGCTGCAACCCATCTACTTCTACCACCCTTTTGATCTTGGGTTGCCATGCTACCACTTTTGTCGATAATCAAGGTATAATCACGATTTTCTAGCATTATTAAATTCTCCAGTTAATAGTAAAGAGTTACTGGACTATGGGCGATTAACACATTAGTCAGTTATGGCGTTGCTCAATACATCTGCAAGGCTCATTTCTTCTAAGTCGTCTAAAGTGACGGTATCACAAATATCAAATTTAGCGCCAACACTTTGCAACTGATCATCCAAAGCTTTGAGAAACTTAGTTGCTTGGGCATCTGAACCTACTTGAATGATCGAAATTGCTAATTCTTCATCACGTTCCATCTGGCGAGTAGCATGAATGATGACTTCAAACACAGCTTTGCGATCATCTGGTTCACCATCGGTGATGACTAAAATTGTCTCTCCATTTGGCTTGGTTTTACCAGCTGCTTTGCGTTGAAAGTAATTATTGAGGGCATCCTGGAGTACACCTGCTAAGTTTGTTGTGCCAGCAGGGTCATTTTCGAGAAATATCTGTGCGACTTTGGCTGAATTAACATCGTCGTAGCGTTTAAATCTGCCGGAAAATACGTAAACGGTGATGCCATCGGGGTCAAACTGTTCGGCCTTTCTGGCCAAAGCGAGAGTAGACTCTTGAGCGATTTCCCATCTACTTCTACCACCCACTTGGTCGGGTGTGGACATACTACCGCTTTTGTCAATGATTAATGTATAGTCGCGATCGCTCATCATAATCTTCCTCTGATTGTTACCCTCTGGTTCTAGTCTAATCTACGAATTTGACGATACCGTAAGCATTTTAAGGTTTCGTATCAATTATGCTACTCAAAAAAGCCACAGTTGATAAATGCGTTGGCGTAGCCCGTTGCAGGCATCACCTAACCTCATCAAAGAACAAAATCTTCCCAGTCCCCAATCTCCAGTCCCCTGTTGCATCCGTAGTTAGTCTGGGAATAATAAATACTACTCATGCGCTGACACACATGGAGCTAAACAAAGCTGTTTAGCTCAATTTTAGAGATAAATTCGGGTATGAACCATCCTAGATTCTTAGATAACCCTGGGCCAAAACAAAACACACAGCAGCAAAACTTCTCCCCAGCATTTCTGCATCAGATAATTAATGGCATATCTGACGCAGTTTTTGTCAAAGACCGTCAACATCGCTGGGTGTTACTTAACGATCGCTACTGTGATTTCGTCGGTCATCGCCGAGAAGAGCTAATTGGCAAGTCAGACTATGATTTTTTTCCGCAAGCAGAAGCTGATGTGTTCCGGGAAAAAGATGAACTGGTTTTTACCGCAAATATTACTAATGAGAATCAGCAGCTTTTTAGCGATGCTCAGGGTATAACCCATCTCATCTCTACAAAAAAGTCTTGCTTTGAGGATGAGACTGGTAATAAATTTTTGGTGGGTAGTATTCGAGACATAATTTTACAAAATGATCTCGGAAAAATTCTGGATGTGAGTGGCAGAGTTACTGATCTTACTGAACTCATACAAACCAGCGAGACACATCGGAAAACCCTGAAAGAACTGCGCCAACAAAACGAAGAACTAGCGATCGCTTGTAAAACTGCTGAATTAGAGCATCAACGTTACCAGGATTTGTTTGATCTCGCCCCAGATGCTTACTTAGTGATTGATCTAGTCGGCATCATCAAAGAGGCTAATTATGTAGCCGCAGCCTTACTATCTGCGAGACAAAAATATCTGGTAGGTAAACCATTAATCCTGTTTATCGCTGAATCCGACCGCCAAACCTTCATCAACCAACTGGCAAGTTTGCAGCAGGTGCAGGATTGGGAAGTCTATCTACAGCCACGAAGAGGTACAACCTTTCCTGCTAGTATCAGGATGGTTGCAATGTATAATTCACAGGGTCAGCAGGTCGGCTGGCGTTGGTTGCTTTGCGACATCAGCGAACAGCAAGCTGCGTTGCGCTTACGCCAGCAAGCAGAGAAAGACCTACACCGGATTAATGCTGTACTCCAAGCTCAACAAGAAGCTTCCATCGACGGAATTCTGATTATTGATGAAAATCTTACAGTTACATCATTTAATCAGAAATTCTCCCAGTTATGGCAAATTCCTGCGGCACTGATCGAAACACGGGACGATCGCCTACTCGTGGGATCGGTACTAGACAAACTAGTAAATCCAGACGAATTTCTGGCTAAGGTGGAGTATCTTTACCAGCATCCAGACGAAAGCAGCCATGATGAAATTTTCCTCAAATCTGGAAAGATTTTTGAGCGCTATTCTGCACCTGTGCGTAAACAGCAAGGGGCTTGTGATCAGATATCACCTTTAGGAGACTATTACGGTAGGATTTGGTATTATCGCGACATTACCGAATACAAGCAAGCAGACGCACAACTCAGGGCTTCAAAGCAAAGGCTGGCATTGCTGATTGAACAAACACCTTTAGCCATTATTGAATGGAATACCAACTTTGAGGTTCAGACATGGAATCGGGCAGCAGAGAGAATCTTTGGATACACCACACAGGAAATGCTGGGGAATCGTTTTGAGATTATAGTTCCTGAAAACGCCAGAAAGCACGTAAATGAGATTATCACTGCCCTGTTAACACAAAGTGGAGGAAGTTTTAGTGTCAACGAGAACGTCACTAAAGATGGCAGGAGGATAGTCGGCGAGTGGTATAACAACCCCTTAGTGGCTCCTGATGGCCAGGTGCTTGGCATTGCCTCAATGGTGCTGGACATCACAGAACGCAAACGAGCTGAAGAGGAACAGCAAAAATTTGTAGCGTTGGTTGAAAACAGCAGTGACTTTATTGGCATTTCTTCAATGGAAGGGCAAGTTCTCTATGTAAACCCTGCTGGACTCAAGATGGTGGGACTTAGTAGCCTGGAAGCAGCCAAAACCAAGCCAGTGGTTGATTTTCATTCACCAGAAGCTTTTGCAGAGTTTCAGCAACAAATTATTCCTTTGATGCTTGAATATGGTTTCTGGCAAGGCGAGTTTCGCCATAGACATTTTCAAACAGGTATAGAAATTCCTACTGATTGCAGCCTGTTTATCGTTAAACACCCTGAAACAGGAGAGCCTTTTTGTCGGGTAGCTGTTGTTAGGGACATCACAGAACGCAAACAAGCCAAGGAAGCCCTGCTAAAGTCGGAAGCGCAACTACGACAACAAGCCCAAGAACTTAAAGTTACACTCCGCGAACTTCAACGCACCCAGACTCACTTAATTCAAAGTGAAAAGATGTCTAGTTTGGGGCAACTAGTTGCAGGAGTGGCACACGAAATCAACAACCCGGTCAATTTTATCTATGGCAACCTTAGCCCTGCCAAAGAATACACCCAAGATTTACTTTCACTTTTGCAACTCTATCAAAGTCATTATCCCCAACCTGTGCTAGAAATTCAGGATTTTGCAGAACAAATCGAACTAGACTTTTTGAAATCAGATTTCCCACAAATAATCAACTCAATGAAAGTTGGTGCAGACCGCATTCGCGAGATTGTGCTTTCCCTGCGAACTTTTTCGCGCTTAGATGAAGCCGAAATGAAAGCTGTTGATATCCATGAGGGAATCGACAGTACTCTGATGATTTTGCAAAGCCGCCTCAAGGGTAATGACCAGCGCTTGACAATTGAAATAATCAAAGAATACGGTAAGCTACCGCTGGTTGAATGTTACGCAGGGGAGCTAAATCAAGTATTCATGAATATTTTGTCAAATGCGATCGATGCTTTACAAGAGGGACTGGGGACAGGGGACAAGGGGGACAAGGAGAATAAACAATGCCCCATGCCCAATTCTCAATGCCCAATTCCGACAATTTGCATTCGTACCCAACTACAGCAGCCAAATCAGGTAACAATTAGGATTACCGACAATGGATTGGGAATATCAGAAGATGTTAAAAAACAACTATTTAACCCCTTCTTTACCACCAAGCCCATCGGCCAAGGTACGGGGATGGGTCTTGCCATTAGCTACCAAATCATTACAGAAAGACATGGCGGTTGCTTAGAATGTATTTCGCAGCCAGGACAAGGGGCTGACTTTGTGATTAAGATTCCCCTGATTCAAGATACGTCAACATCAGAATTAGGAATTAGCTAAATACCTCCACTTCTTCAGGAGCCTTCATTTGGTCGAGAATTCCCCAAATTTCTTGTAACATCGGCTCTAACCCGGAGCGAGTAACCGCTGAAATCACAAAAACCGGGGCGTAGGAGAGATGATTAAGTTGGGTGGCTAACGCTTCCAAATCGACAGTTTCCCGATCAACTGCATCAATTTTATTCAGCGCCAAAATTTGCGGACGTTCTGCTAAACCCTGCCCATAAGCTTGTAATTCTTGCTTAATTGTGTTGTAGTCTCTAACCACATCATCACTAGTGGCATCAATTAAGTGAAGTAGCACCCGCGTGCGCTCGATGTGGCGCAAGAAATCATGTCCCAGCCCTGCCCCATGTGCTGCTCCCTCAATTAGTCCGGGAATGTCAGCGAAAACAGTTCCATCGCCAGTAGGTTTCCGCACTACACCCAAATTTGGAATCAGGGTAGTAAAAGGGTAGTCTGCAATTTTCGGACGTGCAGCGGATAAAGATGAAATTAAAGTGGACTTACCAGCATTTGGTAAGCCAATAATCCCCACTTCTGCCAAAAGTTTTAACTCTAGGCGCAGCTGCTTTATTTCCCCTGGTAATCCGGGGAGGGCATATTCTGGGGCGCGGTTACGGTTACTCAAGAAATGCTGATTTCCCAGTCCGCCTTTACCACCTTGGGCAATCAGCAAAGTCTGCTTCGGCTCAATTAAATCTCCCAGCAGTTCGCCAGTTTCAGCATCATAAATGGTTGTACCGCAAGGAACTTCGATAATTAAATCCTTTCCTCCTGCTCCGGTGCAGTTACTTGGCCCGCCACGAGTACCCTTTTCTGCCTGAAAGCGATGGTTGTATCTGAAGTCCAACAAAGTTTGTAAGTTTTCTTCGGCAACGAAAAATACCGAACCACCTCGTCCCCCATTACCACCAGAGGGGCCACCAGTCGGCACGTACTTCTCTCGCCGGAAGGCGACAATACCATCGCCGCCCTTACCAGCTTCAACTTCAATTTTTGCTTGATCGATAAATTGCATTTTTCTACAGTCCTGTTAGCGGATAGCTAGGGTTTAACCCGTGCTGAATTATGAGTTGCGAGTTATATGGGAGTTATAAATTATAAGTTTTAAAATCTCATTTCTCACTACTTTACTTGTAACTCACACTTTTTCCTCCCCTGCCCCTTTTGCTCAAGATATGGCAATATATAAAGTTGTAGCTAACCGCCTACGTAGAGGTTTAAAGTGGATACCATTGCAATTCCTGCTCTAAATCGGCCAGTGGATGCCACGGTAGAAATTCCTGGTTCTAAAAGTCTTACCAATCGGGCGTTACTTGTCGCTGCGTTAGCGCAAGGTGACTCCATTTTAGAAAATGCCTTATTTAGTGAAGACAGCGAGTATTTTGCCAAATGCGTAGAGCAGTTGGGCATTCCCATTACTTTGAATCCTCAACTGGCACAGATTCAAGTGGCGGGAAGAGGAGGCGAGATTCCAGCTAAACAGGCAGATTTATTTGTGGGTTTGGCAGGTACAGCAGCACGGTTTATTTCGGCGCTGGTGGCACTGGGGAACGGCGAATATCGCCTAGATGGGGTTCCCCGGATGCGAGAACGACCGATGGGCGACTTGTTGACGGTACTACAAATGGGTGGAGCAACCATTAACTTTGAGGGAAACTCCGGGTTTATGCCGTATACCGTCTATAGTCGGCAATTCGCTGGTGGCAATTTTCGCTTGAAAGCGAACCAAACAAGTCAGCAACTTTCGGCGTTGCTGATGATTGCGCCTTATGCTCAACAAGACACAATTGTTGAGGTTGAAGGTACGCTGGTTTCTCAGTCTTACGTCAAAATGACCTGTCGTCTGATGGCAGATTTTGGCGTGGAGGTGATTCAAATTGGCGATAATCAATTTCAGATTAAAGCAGGACAACGTTACCAAGCTCGACATTACACAGTCGAACCCGATGCGTCAAATGCTTCTTACTTTTTTGCCGCCGCCGCCGTCACGGGTGGACGGGTGCGGGTAAAACATTTGACCAAACAATCTTGTCAGGGTGATATTCTCTGGCTGAATGTTTTAGAACAGATGGGTTGCCAAATTAAGGATGCGGATGATTACACCGAAGTGACGGGGCCGAAGCAATTGCAAGGCATCGACATTGATATGAATGATATCTCAGATTTAGTGCAAACATTAGGAGCGATCGCCCCCTTTGCCAGTTCACCGATTACGATTCGGAACGTGGAACATATTCGCTATAAGGAAACTGACCGAATTAAAGCTGTTGTCACAGAGTTGCGGCGGTTAGGAGTTGAAGTTGAAGAATTTGCAGATAGACTGAAAATTCAGCCTGGCCCCATTACGCCGGCGGCAATTGAAACCTATCACGATCATCGAATGGCGATGGCTTTTGCTGTGACTGGCTTGAAGGTTCCAGGGATTATAATTAAAGATCCTGGTTGTACAGCGAAGACCTTTCCAGATTACTTTACCCGATTCTTTCAAATGTTAGAACAATAAGAGCTATTTTCGCTAAACTTACCTTTTCAGTGCCAAAGTTAAGCCATCTGCGATCGCTACTACACTAAGACTAACTCGCTGGTCTTGATGCAGTTTTTGATTAAAAGCACGAATTCTTTTAGTTCTATTATCTTGCACTTCGGGGTCGGCAACCTTGCCTGACCAGAGGACATTATCAATCGCAATCAATCCCCCCGGACGCACTAATTGCAGCGATCGCTCATAATAGCCATCATAGTTGCTCTTATCTGCATCGATGAAGGCAAAATCAAAAGTTTCTGCTTCTTTTGTTGCCAGTAGCCGATCTAAAGTCTGCAAAGCTGGGGCAATATGCAGTTGAATTTTATCTGCTACTCCTGCTTGCTGCCAATAGCGCCGAGCGATCGTTGTAAATTCTTCACTAATATCACAGGCTACTACCTTACCGTCCCTCGGTAATGCCAATGCCACCACCAGGGAACTATAACCTGTAAATACCCCGATTTCCAAAGTTTTCTTAGCTCCCAGCAACTGCACCAATAACGCCAAAAACTGCCCTTGTTCGGGAGCAATTTGCATTCTCCCTATCGGAGACTGGGCTGTTTCCTGTCTCAGTTGGGTTAAAATTTCTGGTTCTCGGAGAGAGACTGACAGTAAATAGTCGTAGAGGTTTTGTTCGAGTCCTAGTGTTTTAGTTGTCATAAAATTGGGCATTGGGCAATCATCTAGATTGCAATTATTATGCAAAAAGCGTAGTTTCCCGCCGTAGGCATCGCACAAACATTCTATATTATGTAGAGATATTGCATACCAAGTCTTTGCTTGAGTTAGTTGCTTAAACCCTTCTAGAATAAAAACTATTGTGGGTAATTTTATTACTAAACTTATTTTTATTGTGGGAGGTTATGATGAGCCGTCCAATAATTCTTGGTATTGTCGGCGACAGCGCCGCTGGTAAAACAACACTAACGCGAGGAATCGCTCAGGTACTCGGCCCAGAAAATGTCACAATCATCTGTACAGATGATTATCACCGTTACGATCGCCAACAACGTGCAGAAATTGGCATCACTGCCCTCCACCCCGACTGCAACCACCTGGATATTATGCAGCAACATCTGTCGCTGCTACGCACAGGACAGCCCATTCTCAAGCCAGTTTACAGCCATAAAACAGGTACATTCGAGCCACCGCAGTATATCAAGCCGAGTAAATTCGTGATTGTTGAAGGATTACTCGGTTATTCTACTCGTGCTGCTCGTGATTCTTATGATATAAAAGTATACCTTGCACCCCCGGAACAAGTTCGTGCTAAATGGAAAGTCAAGCGAGATACGCAAAAGCGTGGCTACACTGCTGAACAGGTGCTAGCAGAACTAGAAAAGCGCGAACCAGACTCAGCACAGTTTATCCGTCCGCAACGGCAATGGTCTGATATAGTAATTAGTTTCTATCCACCCACTGATGAAGATGATGAAACCAATGGACACCTGAATGTTCGACTGGTACTGCGTCCGACAATTCCGCATCCAGATTTTACCCCAATTACCAACTCTAGCTATGGTAATTCTGACTCAGCGATCCGTCTAGGGCTAGACAGGGATATGAGTAAGCCAGTAGATGTCTTAGAAGTTGATGGTCATGCCACCTTAGAACAGGTGAATAAGTTAGAGCATATTATTTGTTCTGATATGCCCCATTTACGAAATATTTGCGATCGCGAAAGTAATCCAGAACTGGGTAAAATTGCTGGTACAACTGGAGAAACACTGCAAAGTTATCCTCTGGCTTTGACTCAGTTAATCATTACCTACCACATGCTGAAAGCAACGCAAATTTATCAGTAATTAGCGACAATGAAGGGGTTTAAATGGTTTGCGATCGCGTGTAGTATTGGACTGTTGAATTATGCGATCGCACTTTGCTAACGGCTAATCTTCAGGTAGAGATTTGCTTGTGAATGTAGTCTAATAGTTCTCCAACAGTGCAAGCTACAGGATCTGAATCACCGAAAGAATTATAGCTAAATGACGGAGGCCATTTTTTAACTGACCCTAATATGTCCTCAGATATTTCAATATTAAAATTAAACGCCTCTTAAAGTGCCATTGCAAGCTCAACAGTATCAAGCTCATCTGCTCCTAAATCGTTACAGATGTGACTAGTCAAACTTACTTTATCCAACTCAACGCTCAACTGTTTACTGACTATATCTAGAACTTTAACAAAAAGATCGGACATACTCTTGTCTCTACCGGACTCATCAAACTTTTTAGCTAACTGAATCAATCGATTTTGCCTGCGATTCTCTGCCTCTGTCGCTTGTTGAACTTCTTGTGTCACTCGTCGAGCTTCCTCAACTTTTTGATACTGTAAGCGCTTGTAGGCAGCTGCCTTCTCAGTCGCTACGTGCATTTTCAAGACTTCTATATAGGAGTTAACAATATCACGCACTAGAGAAAATTCAACCTTGTGTCCGCTCTCGCTATAAATTTTTGTAGCTATCTTCCAGACAGTCTCATCGTGTTTGGACACTAGGGAATTTAAACCCTCTTCTGTAACTGGTACAGTTTTATCTAAATAAGTGTTGATTACTTTTTTCAGGATGTCTAACTCATAGGCTCTATCATCAGCAGTCATTGTAACCTTTCTTACACCTGGCATCGATTGAGCTTTTGCTATCCGTTTGGAATCTTAATAGTAACTTGAGAGACATCCTAAGTGAGGAATATACAGAAATAGAGAAAATTTCCCAAAATTAAAGATTTTCTCAAATAAAGATGATTTTGAGAGCAAACAAGGGATAAATAAAGATAGTTTGATGTGTGGTGCTATTTTCTTAGTTTATGACCTATTGCCTCAGAATTGCCGACCTACCTACAAATGAGCGTCCGCGTGAGCGATTAATGACGCATGGTGCAAAAATTTTAGCCACAGCGGAGTTAATCGCAATTCTTCTAGGCACCGGTCAAGGGCCAGGGAAACTATCTGCTGTGGGTTTGGGACAATATATCTTGAGCGAATTAGGCAAACACCAACGCGATCCTTTGGTAGTTATGCGAGAAGTTAGCCCTGCTGAGTTGATGCAAATTTCTGGTGTTGGCCCGGCGAAGGCAACAAGTATCTTAGCAGCAATTGAATTGGGTAAACGCGCCTTTCAATCTCGTCCCAATGATGGCACATTAATTGATAGCCCACTTGCTGCTGCTGCTACCCTCAGTCAAGATTTGATGTGGCAGATACAAGAACGTTTTGCAGTGGTGCTGTTAGATGTCAAGAATCGCTTATTGGGTACGCAAGTAATTACCATTGGTACCGCAACCGAAACCCTAGCCTCTCCCCGTGATATTTTTCGGGAAGTTATTCGTCAAGGCGCAACGCGGGTGATAGTTGCCCACAACCATCCTTCTGGGAACCTTGAACCCAGCCAAGAAGATATAGAATTGACGCGTCAGTTGTTAGCAGGGGCGCAGCTTTTGGGCATTCCGGTACTAGATCATCTGATTTTGGGTAATGGCAATCATCAGAGTTTACGGGAACTGACAACCTTGTGGGATGAGCATCCACAGGGGGATTAAAATAATTCGTAATTCGTAATTCGTAATTAAAAATTGTTTCAGACTCTTATAGCTTTTCCTAATCAAATGAGATATATCATAGCCCCCTCCTCGCTTGCGGGGAGGGGGTTGGGGGGTGGGGTTCTTGAAGCCTAGTTAAGCAATCAAGCAGACATGATAAGCTAAACCACATCTAGTTTGCATATCTAAAATTTATATAACTCTTGTGGGGTGGGCAACATGAGCGCTCTAATTATGCAAGTTAAATGTGGAACAGCTTATTACAACTTATTTACTTTCCTGCATATTTCTAACTAGTTTAGTTACTAGCTTTCTGGGAGTAAATCTTACAGATTCAGCGAGTAGCTTATTTTTAATTCCAGGAACGACAACAGTTTTGTTTTCAAATAGACCACGATAGCCGATTTGGGCTACCGTTTCCGCAGTCATAATTTTTTGACCGCTGACCAACTTTGAGTCTTCCATTGCGGCTCTTTGTTGAAAATTAGATTCTGTAGGCCCTGGACAAAGCGCTGTTACAGAAACGCCTGTACCTTCTAATTCATTAGCGATCGCTTCTGAGAACGATAAGACATAGGCTTTACTAGCGTAGTATACTGCCATCAGTGGCCCTGGTTGAAAAGCAGCAGTGGAGGCCAGGTTTAATATTTTTCCAGACCCCCGCTTAACCATACCCTTGAGGAATAACTTGGTTAAATGTGTCAGACATAAAACATTGACTTGTAGCAATTGCATTTCAGCATTCAGGTCAATTTCGTTAAATAATCCGTAGGTAGCAAATCCAGCATTGTTAACCAACACATCAACTTTGATCGATGCTTGTTCTAGCTCCGTGAAAATTTCTTCTGGGGCTGATGGGTTAGATAAATCCTTGGAAATAACTTTGACATCAATGCCAAATTTATTTTTAAATTCATCGGCGATTTTATTCAGCTTTTCCACGCTTCTAGCTACCAACACAAGATTGTAACCATCCTGAGCAAATAATTTCACGAATTCATAACCGATGCCGCCAGATGCACCAGTAATAAGAGCCGTTTGTTTGCGATTACTCTGCATAATTTTTCCTCTCTTAACAACTTGAAAACAAATAGAGATATGAGTGAAATTAACTACAGCGTAGGGGTAGGGGCACAACATGTTGTGCCCCGACAATTCTCTGTACCTCACGCCTGTTGCAATCTGCTATAAGTGTTAATCCAGAACCCTTATAGAGACTTAGCAGTGCTACATCTCTACATTCTTTTTCACTCATATCTCTTATAAATCATTAGTTATTAGTCATTATTAACCTAACGCTCTTTAACCTTGATTATTCTTTCTCCAGAATAATTAAAAGGTGCTAAGTAACCATAACTAATCACAGACTACATAACAACAAGCACTCATTTATTGCCATTGGGAAATTTCCAAGCGAACTGCTGCATTTATTCCTAAGACTTTTTGCCCACGTTCCGGTACGGGAATATATGCAACATATACCCCGGAACTGGATTCTGAAGTCGGATTTAACTTTGTTACTGGCTCTTTTTCATCAGAATTCCAACTGTATTTAGCCTCATAAGTGCTATTTGATTCGACAACATCAGTAATTAAATAGTCAGACCACACCGGCACTTGGTCGAGATGACTGTCACCTAACCAATTCGTCTCTTGTTTTGTGAAGGAATGCAGGGCTAAACGCAGGGCATATCTACAGACATTATTATCACTGGCTGAGTTTCTTGGGATTAAAAAGGCTGTAAACAAAGGAACAGGTTTATCTGTTCTGATTAACTCTTGTGTGATTGGGCAATAATGAGCGATCGCTTGCTCATATATAGGAATAGGAAGACCACGCAAAGCAACCCTAGTTTCCAATTGATAAAAATTCTTGTCCCGGTCTTTTAACTCGACATTGCTAAGAGACAGTTTCACCTGGATATCACCAAACAAAAAGCGTTGCAGGTTTTGATAACCTTCTTCGGAGTTCAAAATGCCATAACGCCCACCATGAGAGCGATGAACATAAGCACGATGAGATCCGCTGATATAAGCTTTATCAATCTGAACTAGACCATCACTTTTCACCCCGACAGTCTTGCGTGAGAGACCAAAAGCTTCTTCATAATCATGTGCATTAGTGCCGATTAGAGAAAAAACGCGGCTTGGTGAAAATGCATTCTCTATGCTTTGTAGTTTTTCTAGCTGAAAGTTATCGGGTAACTCATCCGTTGTCTTGTTGACTTCAGGTGTCAAATACTGGTACATCCGCCAGGGCCCAAAGTCATCAGAATTATTCAATTGGAACCTGTCCCTCAGATTTTCAAGTAAGCCACCCCCGACCTCAAAATAAATACCACCATGAGGTGTAGCGTAGGTAAAGAATTTGTCAATATGATCAACAGCTTGTTCGTTTTCATCTGGATAAATCTTTTGAATCAAGCTGCGACAAACAAGACCTCCCATCGAGTGGGCGACAAGATAAACTTTGTCAGCACCTGTTCTATCCTTGACATTCTGGATCAGTTTTCTTAAACCCTGAGCTATTTGCTCCATCTCCTGTCGGACTACACTTGAGGAGCTAAAACTAGGTGTTGTTATATCATAAAATCGGTAGATCCAAATAGTTTTATGAAGTTGGTCAGACAATCTTTTAATCTGATTGCTCAAATTCTGATTGTCAACAATCGGTTGATAACCATGATCGTTCATTAGCCTCAGCAATGGACTCTCGAAAAAAAACTTCTGGGGATTTTCTTTCTCATCTACTCGAATATGGGTTGAACCACTATTGAATCCATAAAACGGATCGTTGACTGCTTGCTCAACATCTTGTTGTGTACCTGCATATCCACGAACGAAGATGATTGGTAAATACTGCATATATATCCTTGCTATTTAATCAATATTTTTTTTCGTTCCCAGATTTAAGCTGGGAACGAGTGCAGAATATCAAGACAAGTTGTCTTAGTACAACATTTTATTAATTCGTAGCGAATTCTCGGCGTTTAAAACACTACGATTTTAGAGGATGTTTGAAAAGTCCTTTTCTTAGTAGCAAAACGTTTTAGATCCCCCTAAATCCCCCTTTTTAAGGGGGACTTTGATTCCAGTTCCCCCCTTTTTAAGGGGAGCCAGCGCGGTCTTCTCTACGAGACGCTGCGCGATGGGGTCTCCCCAAGTGGAGCGACTGGCGTGGGTTAGGGGGGATCAACAAATGCCTAAAATCACAGCTAAATACTTTTCAAACAACCTCTTAGGCAAAGCTGTACTTAGAACGTTTTCACGAACTCAATTAGGGCTTTCTTATCTTCATCTGGCAGATTTGAGCCAAAATAATGACCCTCATCTTCAACGAAGTCAGGAGATTTGTTGGCTCTTAAAAGCACACGTGCCAACTTACCCTTAATTCCACCCCCCGGTTTCAAGTCTTGGAAAAGGCTGCCGAGATTGAGAGATGTAATCGCCTCTCTCATATTGATGCTTGCCAGCAAATTCACAGGCGTACCTTTAGGAACAGGAAGCCTGAATCTCGGATTTGGATCTCCTGGGGGAAGCTCTAATTTAGTATCTTGAGATGTCCTGCTGATAATTCCCTCACGCTTTTCAGGCCACAGCAGCTTTTCCATCGCATCCGTATAAGCTTCTACACGTCCTTTCACTGAAGGATCTTCGTTGTAAAGTCCTAGTGTGTTGTTGTGAAGAAGTGGTGCTGTTGCCCAAATACTCACTAGTGAAGGTGTACGGTAATATCCCAAACCGCCGTCGGGGATCTTAAATTCGATGGGTTTTTTGTCATCGAAGGGGTTGTACAGCGTTAAAGTACCTGGTGAAGGCAGTTGTTTGTAAGTCTTCGACGAGAACTGATCCCAAATATGCCCTTTAGTAGCATTTGTTCCTAGCGATCGCGCCGCATTAGTACCAATTAGTGTAACTGGATAACGCTGGTCATCAGACAAGAAGTTGTGGTCAAGAAAATTACTACTGAGTACAGACTCTTGATACCATTTCTGAGCCTGTTCGGAGTCAGTAGCGATCGCAGCCGATGGCATTTTGCTGGAATGGCAACTAGCGCAAGTGCTGGCAAAAACCAGCTTGCCACGTTTGAGAACTTCTTCATCTTTAGTCAAGAACTCTTCACCACCTGGTGCATCTTTTAGGTGCATCGGCTGGATAGTTTTCAGAAATGCTTCGGCATCAGCCATGCGTGTTTCTGTCTGTCTCCAGCCTTCGCACTCCTTCCGCGCCCTTTCGATGTCAAAAGGTTTTTGGGGAGTTCTGCCTAATAAAGGCTCATGGAGACTTGTCCAGTAATCGCCGCACATCCCAATGTTGACGTAGACGCGTAGTGAGGCTTTTGCTACTCCTATAGAGTCCGCACCATCCTTGAGAATATGATTAACATCCTTGGTTGAACCATCGTTCATCACCTCTGGATATTTGGGGCGATCGCCTAAATTAAAAATGGCATTGATCGCATTCGGATTGTTAATATGATCGGTGGCAATCCGAGAAGTATCAGAAGTCCCCGGTTTCTGAGAGTTAAGTACTTGCTTAATAAAACTATTTTCCCCGACGCTGGCATCAAAGAATTTGTTTTCTTTGATGTACTGATTACCCAATGCTGCTACCAGGTTTTCCCATTTCGGATGTTCTTTGTCTTTGGGCGGATTGAGGGGATCTAATGCTACGTGACAGATGGCACAGGACTGCCCGATCAAATAAGGAGGCTCAATTTGTGAGTTTTTGGCATATTCAACAGGGTTCCATTTTGCCGAGTCAAAGTTGGGGTTGGGGAACTTACGCAACCCAATTACGCCAGTTGAGAGCGGGTCTTGACATTTATCTAGCTGCAATCCGTATTCATCTGGTGTTGTCGATTTTTCACATCCAGGATCGTTAATTGCGCCATAGAGTTTGAATCGCTCGTCATGCTTATCTGAGTTAATCAGTTTTAGCAGGTCAGCACCACCACTCGTTCGCTTCGCTAGATCACGATAGTACTTATCATTACCGCCAGTCCATAAGTACCAGGTGCAACGGCCCCGTTTCTCGGCATCTGTCAAATTCTCCTTTGTGTACTCTGGGAGATAACCGATACCCTCACAGTTATCGAGGTATTCACTTACAGCAGTATCAGAATACTTAGTACCTAGGGACGTAGGTATTTCACTATACTCATCGGCTAGAGCTGTAGGCGTTCCATAAAAGCCGCAGACTATAAACATAGTCACGAATAGGAGGAGCAGACAGCCCTTAAAAATTAGACTTGTCTTTTTCATAAAACTCTCTGTGACACCTAAACCTTTTCCACTGCACCTCACGTTTGCAGAGGTACACTAATACTTCATCACTAATTTCCCATTTTCCAGATTTAGTCTTGGGATATTTTGATGATTTAAAATGTACCTTACTGAGGCTCGTTATATATGAACTTACTACACAAGTTTGCAAAACGTCATCAATAAACTTTTAGACATTTTTAAATCAAAAATTTAAAAATTTGTAAATTTACAATGGTGTTTAATAACCTATTTGCTATGGTTATATCGATTCCCTGCATAGTTGGTTAAGTTTGTAACAAATTGTTAGAAGCTACTTTTAAGGTTGCCTTAACCTTTGAAGAGAAATAAAAGACGAAAATTTTCACTTTTTTTAAGAATTGTTTTCTAAATACCGTAGGTTTACAAACTGCAAAAGTTCTTATATAACTGGAAAAACCAATAAAGATCAATATCCATGCTGAAATTTGGTAGGTAAATTTAAGTAACAAAAACTTAATATTTAGCGATCGCATCCGAAAACCTCCATTGTGGATTTGTAGATATAAAAAATTGCCCTCCCAGAGACACTAGAAATAATACTTCTCTGGACAGACTGTTACTACTACGAAGAATTTTGACACCTAATCCTATTGCCGAAATAACACAAAAGACAGAGGAACACATGGAAAACGATATTATCTTTCAGCCATTGAGATTCCGTAATCTCACAGTCAAAAATCGGATATTTCGCTCTAGTATATCTGGAAGATGGGATAACTATGATGGTTCAGGTACTCAAGCCCGAATCAACTGGGAAGAAAAGTTTGCTCGTGGTGGTGTAGGAGCTATTATTACTTCCTTTGTCCCAGTCGCCATCCGGGGACGAATTATGCCTAATTACGCCACCATTCACTGTGATGAGCGCATTCCTTTTTGGCGAAAAGTAGGAGAAAGAGTCCACGAATATGACTGTAAACTTATCTTACAATTAAGTCATTCTGGGCGACAGCAAGATATTGGTGGTGTAGAAAACTTAGGAAAAAAAGCCTTAAGTTCCACCAGCCAAACAGAGCCATTCCACGGCTTTTTGTGTCAAGCGATGACACTAGCAGAAATTAAAGAAACAATCCAATACTTCGCCGATGGTGCTAGACGTGCCCGTGAAGCAGGTTTGGACGGAGTGGAATTGCACAGTGCTAATGGATATCTTTTTAACCAATTTCTCAGTTCTGGAATTAACGACCGTCAAGATGAATATGGTGGTTCATTAGAGAATCGAGCGCGGTTTTTGCTAGATGTAATTAGAGCAATCCGCAAAGAAGTAGGCAACGACTTTCATCTGCAATTCAAAATTAGTGCTATTGATTATAACAACGCCGTCACCTTTTGGGAAAAACCAGGTAATACCATAGAAGATTCCATCCAAGTTTGTAAATGGGCAGAAGAAGCTGGGGCTGATGCTGTGCATGTGTCAACTGGTAGCTTATTTCCTCACCCACTCAATCCCATTGGTGATTTTAATTTTGATGTCATTACTAAAACTTATGATGCGATGTTGTCGAGTGGCGTCGAAACCACACGTAACTACATTTTATTTCGCAAAGCATTTTTGCATCCAATTTTCAATTTTTTATGGAATCGTGTGAAAAAGCAATTGCCTCCTCAAGCCTTTAGCGGTGATGATGTAAAAGACCCCAAAATCAAGCAGCTATTGATAGAGAACCAAGGCAGAAACTTGCTGGATTCCAGAGAAATTAAAAAGCACGTTAATATTCCTGTATTATGTACAGGTGGTTTACAGCAAGCTTCTTATATTCGTCAGGCAATTAACGAGCATTATTGCGATGGCGTCACAATGGCTCGTACCCTAATTGCTAATAATTACCTAGTTAAATCTTTTCAAGAAGGTAAAGACCTGGCAGATAAACCCTGTACCTATTGCAATAAATGTCTGCTGAATGTAATTGAAAATCCCTTGGGTTGTTACGAGCAGGATCGCTTCAATAGCTATGAAGAGATGATGGAAGAAGTAATGTCAGTCTTTCATGAAACTCAGTTTGCAAATTTATCTAGATGAAAAAGCGATGCGTATCACATCGACAATTTCGCTTACAAATAATCTCGACCAAATGGGGAGTGTTTCATGACCGAACAAACAAACCCTACCCTACTCCCGACCTCAATCAAGGGAATCTTCCAGCGGATTTGGGTTGTGATTGTAGGTATTGTAGCAGTAGCAGTATTTTTCCTTTGGCCTGTTTTATCTAACTCCCCAGTGGATTATGCTGACATTGAAAACCACTTTAAATATGGTTCAATCGGCAGCGAACCCATCAATGGCATCCCTTACTGGATTTGGAAAGTTTTACCAGAACTATTCCCAGATAAATTACCTGGAAAAGGTTATACTTCTCTGGGATTTATCAAAGAACCTGACAAAGATTTACCTATAGGTTTTTCGCAACGGCGAGTCTTTATTGATCGAATTGGGTTAAATTGTGCGGTATGTCATACAGGAACGCTGCGAAATACCCCTAATAGCGAACATCAAGTTATCACGACAATGCCTGCTAATGTGGTTAATTTGCAGGGATATATCAAATTCTTATCAGCAGTTGGTGTGGATGAGCGCTTTACTGCTAATCGGATGTTGCCAGAAATTGAAAAAATAAGTGGTGGTCTTAATCCCATTGAAAAATTACTTTATCGCTTCATTGCAATTCCTCAAACTAGAGATGCACTAATTAATCAGGCATCTCGACTTAAGTTTGTTGAAGAACAGCCAGATTGGGGCCCAGGAAGAGTAGATACTTTTAATCCTTATAAAGCAATTCAATTTCATTTCCCAATGGATAAATTGCGTGAGGATGAACTGATTGGTACTTCTGATTTTCCCTCAGTTTGGAATCAAAAACCCCGTGAGGGATTGCAGTTACATTGGGATGGTAATAACACTTCTGTTAATGAACGAAATAAGAGTGCAGCTTTAGGTGCTGGAGTCACACCCACAACGATTGATTTGCCTCGAATTCAGAGAGTTGCTGATTGGCTTTGGGAACTACCACCACCAAAATATCCCTACGAAGTTAACGAAACTATAGCAGCGAAGGGAGAACAGCTTTTTCAAAGTAATTGTGCTAGTTGTCACGCTTTTGGTGGTGCATATACAGGCAAAGTTGTCCCAATTCAAGAAATTGGTACAGACCCTCATCGTCTCGACTCATATACCTACAAAACGATGTCTAACCAAAATACTCTGTATACAGGGTATCCGTGGCGCTTTAAGAATTTCCGTAAGACTAATGGCTATGCAAATATGCCCCTTGATGGTGTTTGGCTACGCGGCCCTTATCTGCACAATGGTTCAGTCCCCACCTTACGGGATTTACTAGAAACACCAGAAAATAGACCTAAAGAATTCTATCGTGGCTACGATGTGATTGACAGAACAAAAGTTGGTTTTGTATCTGATGTAGGTGTAGAAAACGGTAAGCAATACTTTAAGTTAGATACAACAAAAGCTGGAAATAGTAACAGTGGCCACTTATACGGTACTGATCTTCCCACAGAAGATAAAGATGCGCTAGTTGAGTACATGAAGAAGCTTTAAAAGGAGAAAAAATGAATAATTACGCTAAATGGTTTAGTCGTGTTACTTGGCTCGGCATTATCGTTAATATGTTTTTTGTCATTCCCTCTTGCTTCTTTCCAGAACTAATGCTGACGTTCCTTCAGATGCATATACCAGTGCCAATTATCTGGGTTCGCGCGACGGGAATGCTGTTATTTATTATTAGTGCATTTTATGTTCCTGGAGCTATTGACCCGTACCGATATCAGGCAACTGCCTGGATATCAATATTTCCTTCAAGAGCTTTTGGTTCAACATTTTTCATTTGTGCAGTGTTTTTCTTTGGTCAAGATAAAGGGTTTTTATCCATTGCCTTTGTAGACCTGTTTTTTGGATTAGCGGAAGTAATTCTTCTAACCGTAGCAATGCGCTATCAAAACGCCATTGCAGCAACTCCAGTGAAGCAATTCTCCTAATTCTCATGCCTAGCCTAGTGTGGGCATATTGCCTGCACTACATACAGATTATTCTGCAAAGGAGCAAGAGAGTACCATGACAATACTCAAAGACAAAATAGGTAGGGTAATCACAAGCATTGTTTTAATTGTGATCCTTTTGGCTGGTGTAGTTGGGTATGTGGGATGGTACAACCTTTTTCGAGAGGTTCCCACATATTATGAGTCGCCTGAAGAACACTTTAAATATGGTTCTATTGGCACAGAAGAAGCGCAAGGTGTTCCCTATTGGATTTGGTTGGTATTACCACGAATATTCCCTGATAAGTTACCAGGGCCAGGTGGTTATACTTCCTTGGGAATCACATGGGAAGAGGGTAAAGAAATGCCAGTTGGGTTTACGAAAAAAACCATTGGTTTCCCTCGCGTCGGTATAACTTGCGCTGTTTGCCATACCGCCACCTATAGAACAACAGAGAAAGATAAACCCACACTTGTGGTCGCAGCCCCTGCGAATAAGTTTGATTCACAAGGCTATTTACGATTTTTGAGTGCAACTGCTGGTGATTCCAGATTTACAGCAGATTATATCCTTGATGAAATCAAATATAACTATCGGCTTTCCTGGTTGGAAAACCTGCTTTATCGCTATCTGCTAATACCTCAAACTAAGAAAGCGCTGCTGCAACAAAAAGAAGACTATAGTTGGACAGATTCTCGTCCTAACTGGGGCCCTGGCCGCATTGACCCTTTTAACCCGGTTAAATTCAATACTTTAAAGTTGCCCAAAGATAACACCATCGGCAACTCTGATATGATGCCTCTTTGGAATCAAAAGATGCACAAAGGGTTTGCGTTACATTGGGATGGGTTAGAAACTTCATTGACAGAAACTGTTCAAACTGGAGCAATTGGTGACGGTGCTACCAAAAAATCACTTCCTGTAGCCGATTTACAGCGGGTAGAAGATTTTATTCAAGAAGTACCACCTCCCAAATATCCATTTGCTGTTGATGAACAAGTGGCTGCAAAAGGAAATCAAATTTTTGCTAATACTTGTGCATCTTGTCACGCTTTTGGCGGGGAAAGAACGGGTACTGTCATCCCTGTGGAAGAAGTGGGAACTGACCGCCATCGGTTAGATATGTGGACGCAAGAAGGAGCAGATACTTACAATCATTTTGGTGATGGCTACCCTTGGGATTTTAAAAACTTACGCAAAACCAATGGGTATGTATCTGTATCTCTAGATGGATTATGGTTAAGAGCGCCATATTTACATAATGGTTCAGTACCATCTCTACAAGATTTGTTAGAAAAACCAGAAAATCGTCCTCAGATTTTCTATCGGGGATATGATGTCTACGACCCGAAAAAAGTTGGTTTTATTACTGAGGGAGATGAAGCCAAAGCTATAGGTTTTAAATACGATACGACGGTAACTGCTAATTCAAGTCAGGGGCATATTTATGGAACTGATTTATCTGGTAGCGATAAAAAAGCTTTGATTGAGTATCTGAAAACCCTGTAGTTAAAATAGTTGCGAAATCCTGATATGATTTACCAACTTTCTGACGTTAATCATTTACTAGCAAGTGATACAAAACCAAATCTGAGATAATCATGAAACCATACTTACCGCAAAATGATCCTAATGTTAATGTCCGAATAAATTGGCTAGACAAAAATCGAGAAGAGTACAATTTTAATTACAATTATCTGGCTCCTCTACCAGTAATTGATAAGATTCCTCATAAAGAACTATTCTCGGCGGAATATACTGCGAAACGCTTGGCAAGTATGGCAAGTCTTGTACCGAATATGTTGGCTGCCAAAGCCAGAAATTTTTTAGACCCGCTGGATGAATTAGAAGAATATGAAGACCTTTTATCACTACTACCAAAGCCCGATGTCATAAAAAATTACAAAACCGACTCGTGTTTTGCTGAACAACGACTCTCTGGAGCGAACCCATTAGCTATCCGAAGAATTGATGTATTACCTGATAATTTTGCTGTAACGGATTACCATTTTCAGAAGGTTGCAGGTGCAGAAGCTACTTTGGAAAAGGCACTCAAGGAAGGCAAGCTGTATTTCTTAGATTACCCTTTGTTATCTGATATTCAAGGTGGTGTCTACGATAATGTTAAAAAGTATCTTCCCAAGCCGCAAGCTCTATTTTACTGGCAAAGTCATGATACTAATAATGGTGGTTCTCTAGTTCCTGTTGCTATCCAGATTAATCATGACTCTGGGGCAAATAGCCTGATTTATACACCAGATGACCCCCATTTAGATTGGTTTTTGGCAAAAACCTGCATCCAAATTGCTGATGGCAACCATCAAGAATTGGGTAGTCATTTTGCCTACACTCATGCAGTTATGGCTCCGTTTGCAATTGTAACTGCGCGGCAACTAGCAGAAAATCATCCCATCGCCTTACTGTTAAAGCCCCACTTTCGTTTCATGCTATTTGATAATGATTTGGGACGAACTCAGTTTTTACAGCCTGGAGGCCCGGTTGATGAGTTTATGGCAGGTTCATTGGCGGAGTCTCTTGGGTTTGTGGCGAAGGTTTATGAAGAATGGAGTGTTGAAAAGTTTACCTTCCCTCGGTTAATAAAAAGTCGTCAAACAGATGATCCAGAAATTTTACCGCACTTTCCTTTCCGGGACGATGGCATACTAATCTGGAATGCCGTGCAAAAGTTTGTGTCTGAATACTTGCAACTATATTACAAAATCTCACAGGATATTAGTGATGACTATGAGTTGCAAAATTGGGCCAGGGAATTAGTCGCCCAAGATGGTGGTAGAGTCAAGGGAATGCCAGCCAGGATTGAGACTTTAGAACAACTGATTGAAATCATTAGTGTAGTGGTGTTCACTTGCGCTCCTCTACACTCTGCTTTGAATTTTTCTCAGTACGAATATATGGCTTTTGTACCGAATATGCCCTATGCAGCCTACCACCCAATTCCAGAAACTAAGGGTGTGGACTTGGAAACTATCATGAAGATACTTCCTCCTTTTAAACAAGCTGCCGATCAGGTGATGTGGACTGAGATTTTAACATCGTATCACTATGACAAATTGGGTTTTTATGATGAGGAGTTTGCCGATCCATTGGCGCAGGAGATTGTGGTGCAATTCCAACAGAATTTGCATGAGATAGAACGGCAAATAGACATTAGAAATCAAACTCGTCCCATACCTTACAACTACTTCAAGCCTTCGCAAATTATTAACAGCATCAATACTTGAATTAGCCTTAGTAAAAAAGAGGAATCACAATGTCAAATCAGCAAGTAACCGTCACCGCTCGACTAAAAGTGAAGCCGGGTTTTGAAGAAAACTTCAAGCAGGAATTCCAACCTGTAATAGCTCTCACCCTTACAGAAGAAGGTTGTATTAATTACGATTTGCACCAATCTGTTGACGAGCCATCTTTGTTTCTGTTACATGAAAACTGGGTCAGCCAGGAAATTTTAGCTCAACACCTAGAGAAGCCGTATATTAAAGCTCTGGGTGAAAAGTCAGGACAATTTTTAGTTGAACCTCCTGATGTCAGGTTATGGCAGCAGATTGTGAACAATTCCTAGCTGGTGATAATAATGACATCAAGAGTGTTATTGTATGGTGCAACTGGCTATGCTGGAAAACTCATTGCTGCATCAGCTAAAAATAACGGACTGGAATTAATTTTAGCTGGACGCAATCAAAGTTTACTAGCAGCAGTAGCCAATGAATTAAGTTTGGACTTTCGGGTTTTTGGCTTAGACGATCCGCGATCGCTCGCTCGCTCTCTTGAGGATATAATTGCTGTCATCAACTGCTCTGGGCCTTTCTCCAAAACCTCAAAGCCACTTGTCGATGCTTGCCTCCAAACTAAAACTCACTATTTAGACATAGCTGGCGAAGTACCTGAATTTCAGGCGCTACAAGCACGAGATACTGAGGCTAAAAGTGCAGAGATAATGCTTCTTCCCGGTGTGGGATTTGGGGTTGTCCCTACTGATTGTGTAGCTGCTTACCTCAAACAGAAGTTAGCGATTGCAACACGACTGATTTTAATTTACGAAACAGTGGGCGGTGTATCTCAGGGAACCGCAAATTCAGTGCTGCCAACTTTACATCATATCGGGGTAGTCCGAGAAGCAGGTAAGCTCATCCCATCTCGACCAGCATCGAAAAGACGTAAAATTGATTTTGGTTATGGCCCGGTGACAGCAGTAACAAACCCTTGGCGTGCTGATATGATCACGGCGTTCCAAACTACGGGTATCCCAAACATCGAGGTTTATACCGTATTTCCTAATCCTGTGCGCTTCTTGATGGAGTCGAGCCAGTATTTGGGATGGTTATTTAACTCGTCTTTATTCCAAAGTGCTTTAGCAAGTCTAATTAAAACTCTACCCACTGGCCCAACGGCAGCAGAACGAGCCAAGGGGCAAGTTAGAGTAATTGGTATTGCTGAGGATGAAAATGGTCAACAAGTAACTGCAAAGCTCTTAGGGCCGGAAGCATACGATTTTACGGCATTAGCGGCTGTAGCAGTGAGCAAACGGGTGATTAAAGGCGAAGTTAAGGTAGGATTCCAGACTCCTGCATCTGTATATGGGGCAGATTTTGTCCTTGAGATTCCGGGAGTTATCGGGTTCGAGTCAGGATATTAGAGACCTCTTGCATAAATAAAAAACAAAGAACCCCACCCCGCATTTGCTAACGCAAACGCTCCCCTCCCCGCTTGCGGGGAGGGGTTGGGGGTGGGGTGTGTTGGGGGTTGGGGGTGGGGTTGGGGGTGGGGTGTTAGGGACTTTTGCAAGAGGTCTTTTGATGCTGGCTTTGTTTATACTTGCGAGCAATGGGTACTAACACCCAGGAAGTAAAGACAAGTTTCTAATCATCAAAAGCCGGGGATTATATTGTTATGGCAAAACTCACCCTTCCTAAGCTGGAACGTCACCTGTTTGCGGCGGCTGATATTTTGCGCGGGAAGATGGACGCTTCTGAATATAAGGAATTTATCTTTGGAATGCTGTTTTTAAAGCGGGCTGCTGATGTGTTTGATGTCCGCTATCAGCAAATTGTCAAGAATTTTATGGATAAAGGAGAGAGTGAGGAAGCTGCTAAGGAAAGGGCGGAAAATGATAACCGCTACATTGCAACTGATGCAGAAGCCTATACGTTATTTGTACCGAGAGAATCTCGTTGGAGTACCATAGTTAACACCTTTCATCAACAGATAGGCAACAAACTTAATATTGCTCTACACAAACTTGCTGATGCTAATCCGGCGGTGTTGCAAGATGTTTTTGAGCATATTGATTTTAATAAGCAGGTGGGTGGCAAGAGTACGTTAAGCGATTTGCAGTTACGCCAAATGATAGAACATTTTGACAAGCGATCGCTACGGAATGAAGATTTAGAATTTCCCGACTTATTGGGTGCGGCGTATGAGTATTTAATTTATTTCTTTGCGGACTCTGCTGGTAAAAAAGGCGGTGAATTTTATACTCCCCGTGGGGTGGTAAAGTTAATGGTGCGAATTGTCAACCCCCAAGAAAGGATGGAGGTTTATGACCCCTGCGTAGGTTCGGGGGGAATGTTAATTTTGTCGAAGCAGCACATTGAAGAACACGGTGGAAACTCCCGCAATTTGAGGCTTTACGGCCAAGACAATAACGGGGGAGTTTGGGCTATCTGCAAGATGAATTTATTACTGCATGGCATCCCCAATGCTGTGCTTCAGAATGATGATACCTTGATGGTGCCGATTAAAGACGCGGGAAATTTAAAGCATTATGACCGAATATTGAGTAATCCCCCGTTTTCGCAAAACTACAGCCTGGGTAATAAAGATAACGAGATGGAGTTTAAAGAGCGATTCCGCGTTTTTTGCCCTACGAGTGGAAAAGCTGATTTAATGTTCGCCCAGCAGATGCTAGCGGTGTTAAAGCAAGATGGGATTATGGCGACAGTTATGCCGCATGGGGTACTGTTTCGCGGTGGAGAAGAAAAGAAAATCCGCCAGTTATTTATTCAAGAAGATAATTTAGAGGCGGTGATTGGCTTACCACCACAATTATTTTATGGTACGGGGATTCCGGCGTGTATTTTGGTGATGCGTCCCAAAGGTGCGAAACCGGCAGCGACTCAAGGTAAAGTGTTATTTATCAACGCTGATGCGGAATTTCAGGCTGGACGCGCTCAAAATTCTTTGCGTCCCGAACATATAGAAAAAATTGTCTCAGCTTATCAAGATTTTACAACCAATGCCGATTATCCGGGGATTCCTGGTTATGCGGCGGTGGTGACTCAACAACAATTGGCTGACTACGAATACAACTGTAATATTCGCCGCTATGCTGATAATACTCCACCGCCAGAACCTCAAGATGTGCGATCGCATCTTTTGGGTGGTGTACCCAAGTCGGAGGTGGATGCAAAGCAAGAATTGTTTACTAGTCATGGTTTTGACCCGATGACTTTGTTGCAACGAAGGGAAGGGTAAAGCTGGGAAAACGCTGTCCAGATAATTATAGCGGTTCTCGGCCCAAGTGAGGTACAAGAACCCCACCCCCAACCCCCTCCCCGCAAGCAAGGAGGGGGCTAAGATGTACCTTGTATGATTAGGAAACGCTATAGTTATGATTCTCACAATTATTGCACCCCACCCCCAACCCCCTCCCCGCAAGCAAGGAGGGGGCTAAGATGTACCTTGTATGATTAGGAAACGCTATAGTTATGATTCTCACAATTATTGCACCCCACCCCGCCAAAGCTACGCTTAGTCTCCCCTCCCCGCAGGCGGGGAGGGGTTGGGGGTGGGGTTCTTCGAGTTTAATAAGCAATCAAGTGGACATGATATAACAAGCTGATGCATTGGCATAACAAGCTGATGCATTGGCATAACAAGCTGATGTATTGGCATAACGAGCTGATGCATTGGCATAACAAGCCGATGCATTGGCATAACAAGCTGATGCATTGGCATAACGAGCCGATGCATTGGCATAACAAGCCGATGTATTGGCATAATAAAAACTTTGTAGGGTGTGTTATGCCGTAGGCTAACGCACCTTGATAGAACTTACGCACTCAGTCACATCCCCCAACCCCCTTAAAAAGGGGGCTTTATAGCGGTTGTCAATTGCACGAAATACAGACCTAACCCCCAGCCCCTTCCCTACAAGGGAAGGGGAGTAAGATTCAAAGCCTCTCTCCTCTTAGGAGAGAGGTTTGGAGAGAGGTCAAAATTGATTACGAATTAATAAATATGGAAGAATATTTAGATTTTCAGCCAACGTTAACCGAACGCGCCCAAATTAAGCAGCGCATTGAAACTGATGCCGGAATTGGACAACAGGAGGACAAACTACGGCAAGTTACTCTCAATTGGTGGCTGCAACATCAACAGCGTTTAATTGATTTGCCTAAAAACAAGCAGTTGATGAAGCTGCGGGCAGAATTTTTACAGACCTTTGAAGCGGCGGTGCGTCCCATTGGTTTGTTAGATAGGTTTAAGACTATGGGAATTATTGCTAGCTGGTGGGAAGATGCTTATGAGGTTTCTGCTGATTTGAAACGTTTAGCGAATTTGGGTTTTAAAGGTTTGATTGATTCGTGGGTGGATACAATTCGGGATGCTTTGGAAGATACGGAAAGTAAGCAATCTGGTAATAAGTTTGACGCTTTGAGTCACAAAATTGTCCCGGCGCTGGTTCCGCAGTATTTGCAACAGTTGGAAGATGCTGAGGCGGATGTGGCGACTTTGGAACAGGAGAAGGAAGCGTTTGAACAAGGGGAGGAAGGGGAAGCGTCGGAGGATGGGGAAGTTGTTAACTTTGTCAAGCTATTAGAAGAACAACTGAAGGATTTGAAATATTCAATTAAGGATGGTCAAAAACGGCTGAAGGAATTGCTGGGAACTGACCGCAAGAAGGGGTCAATTAAGTATGAGAATAAGCAGGGGAATGATACAACTGATTTAGAAGAGGAATTGGCTTATCTGCAATCAATGGTGATCCCAAAAGAGCAGGAAATTGCCGAGATCGAGGTGCAGTTACAACCCTACAAGGAGATTTTGGAAAGGTTGAAGGAAGCGCGGAAGTGTGTGCGGGAGTTGAAAGGGTTGCTTGTAAAAGAGTTGGAAGCTGCAAGTGCAGGTTTGAGTGAGGAGAAAGCGCAGGGGTTGGTGTTGGATTTGTTTAAGGCGGATTTGTTGATGCAGTTGGAGAGATATGTGAGTGAACACCGTCAGATGGTGATTGCTGCGGTAGAAAATTGGTGGGATAAGTATCGGGTGACGTTGGGGGAAATTGAAAAGGAAGAGGAGGAGGTTAATTTGCAGTTGAGTGATTTGTTGAAGGGGTTGGGGTATGAATAATAATACTTTAAAACTTAAACAACTACCTAGTGGCTGGATTAAATTACCACTCGTTAACTGTTGTTCTTTAATTAAAGATGGAACTCATGGCACACATAAAAGGCTGAATACTGGGATACCTTTACTGAGTGCAAAAAATATTACTGAAAGTGGTGGCATTTTTTGGGATGAGTCTGACTCATTTATAAGTGAAATTGAATATAAAACAATACATAGAAAATATGAGCTAGAAGATGATGATCTCCTACTAACAGTAGTTGGGACTTTAGGCCGTCGTGCTTTAGTAAAAAAAAGTGATCGTTTTACAATTCAGAGAAGTGTTGCTGTCTTACGCTGTGATAAAAATTATTTGATTTCGAGATATCTTTATCACTTATCTGCAAGTCACTATTTTCAAAGGCAGCTAGTTATACGGTCAAACTCTACGGCACAAGCAGGGCTATATTTAGGAGAATTAGAAAAAATTGAGATTGCAATTCCAAAAATTACTGAACAACAAAAGATTGCTGGAATTCTCGACGCGATTGATAAAGCGATCGCACTCACCGACACTCACATCACAAAACTTAAAAAAGCTAAAGCCGGACTGCTGCACGATCTCCTCACACGCGGTATTGACGAGCATGGCGAACTGAGAGATTATACACGTAACCCTGAATTGTTTAAGCGATCGCCCTTGGGGATAATTCCGAAAGATTGGGATATTTCATCAGTTGGTTTTGAGTTCGATATAGTTTCAGGCTTCACTCTTGGAGAACATCGAAGACCACGTAATAAGAAACGGAAGTATCTGCGTGTTGCCAATGTAAAACGTGAAAAAATTATTTTGGATGATATTGCAGAGCTTGAGGCTAATGAGGATGAATTTATTAGCCGTAAACTTCAAGAAAATGATTTACTTATTGTTGAAGGTCATGCAGATCCAAATGAAATTGGAAGATGTGCCCTTGTTTCAGATGGAGCAGTTAATCTGACTTTTCAAAATCACCTTTTCAGACTTCGTTCTAAGGTAATAAATCCCAAGTTTGCATTATTTTGGCTAAACAGTGTATGGGTTCGTTCTTATTGGAAATGTTTGTGCGGAACCAGTTCAGGATTGAATACCATTAACCAAACTATGCTGAAAGCTCTATTAGTATTAGTACCTAACAAAGAGGAGCAAATTGGTATTGTTGAGCGAATTGAGATATATACACAACGAATTATTAAAAAGGAAACGTATTTAAATAAACTCAACCTCTTAAAAAAAGGCTTAATGTCCGACCTATTAACCGGACGGGTGCGCGTCAAAATTTAACCAAAAAAGAATCTAACGCCGTGTGCAACTTTACTTTTAGACCTAACCCCCAACCCCTTCCCTACGAGGGAAGGGGAGCAGGAATCAAAGCCTCTCTCCGTTTCGGGGAGAGGTTTGGAGAGGGGTTTTAAGAATAAGTCGCACATTGCGTAATCTAGCGAATTCCATCCGCCCTTTCAAACAACTTTTTACACCAACAGCGACGAAATAGAGTTAGTTTGTATTGAGTTTAAATTTCCTATCAAACTGCTGTACGAAGACGTACAATTTTCGCCACAGGGGGCGCAAAATGACGGGACTTGAATATACATCTACAGAACTACCCACAATAAAACAACTGCAAAAAATGCGACAACTTCCCGGCGGTTTAGGCTGGGAACACATCGAAGCAAATCATTTAGCAGCAATCCCCGAACAACGCGACAATTACCACGAAGTTCTCCTAATTCCCCGACTCCAGCGCCAACTGCGAGAAATCAACCTCGACGACAACGGACAACCCTGGCTAGACGAACGCCGCATCAACCAAGCCATCAGCCAACTGCAAAACCTCGGCCCCGGTAAACTGATGGAGAAAAACGAAACCCTGACAAAACTCCTCCTCACAGGCGTGAAAGTCGAAGGACTCACAGGTAAACAAATTACCATCAACCTGATAGACTTCGACCACCCGGAACGCAACGACTACCTCGCCATCAGCCAATTCCGCATCGACCCACCGGGAGTAAAAGGCCCCAAAGGTCACTACCGCCCCGATATCATTTTGTTTGTCAACGGTATTCCCCTCGTCGTCATCGAATGCAAAGCCCCAGGTGCAGATATGCTCAAATCTGGGATTCAAGACTTACTACTTTACTCCAACCAACGCAACAGCCTACAACCCGAAGGAATTGAGCGGCTTTTTCACTACAACCAATTGATGATTTCCTGCACCTCCGGGCGGGCTGTTGTGGGTACGGTGGGGAGTCAACCCAAGCATTATCTCGAATGGAAAGACACCAGCCCCTTTGATTCCAGCTTCATCGCCCAGGTTTGTAGTCAGGATTTTAGTGTTGATTTGAGCGCTGAAGCACCCACTACGAACGAGGATTTAATTGATATATCGGGACTTAACCGCCGCCAGCAACTCATCGCCGGAATGCTTCACCCCGCCAACTTGCTGGACATCCTGCGCCACTACATCCTGTTCACAACCAAACACAACCGTCGCATCAAAATAGTCCCGCGCTATCAACAATTTCGTGGCGTATCCAAAGCCATCGACCGCTTGCTACACGGTAAAACCAAAACAGAACACGGGAACCAAGACCAGCGCGGCGGTATTATCTGGCACTACCAAGGCTCTGGTAAAAGCTTGGATATGGTGTTTATCCTCCGCAAACTGCGGACAATTCCCCAACTTCAACAGTTTAAAGCTGTCATCGTTACCGATCGCACAGATTTAGAAGACCAACTATCAGAAACAGCAACCCTTTCCGGTCAAACTTTGCAAGTCTCCCAAAACATCAAAGATTTAGCGAAGAAACTGCGACAAACAGGGCCGGGTATTGTTTTTGGGATGGTTCAGAAATTTAACAAAATTAATCAACGCAAAGACCTCTCCTACGAGGAGAGGGAGGAGCATGAAAATCAAGATTCAAAGCCTCTCTCCGCTTCGGGGAGAGGTTTGGAGAGGGGTGAAACCGCAGACCTCTCCCACCCAGCCTCCCTCTCCTACGAGGAGAGGGAGGAGCATGAAAATCAAGATTCAAAGCCTCTCTCCGCTTCGGGGAGAGGTTTGGAGAGGGGTCTTAATATCGAAAAATACGCTGATATTGATGAGCTAAACAATGCTCTCAATCCTTCCGAAAACATTTTACTATTAATTGACGAAGCTCACCGTTCCCACAGCAACACCCTTCACGCTTACCTTTCTAAAGCTTTACCCAACTGCGCCAAAATTGGTTTTACAGGAACTCCCATCATCTCAGCAAAGAAAAAGAAAACAAAAGACATCTTTGCTCATGACGAAAATCCTTATATTGATATCTACAGTATTCGGGATGCCCAAAAAGATAAAGTTACCGTTCCCATTTTCTACGAAGGGCTGGAAACAATGGGAGCAGTTAAAGGAGCCAGCACCCTAGACCAACTTTTTGAGGTGCTATTTCAAGATTATACCGCAGAAGAACGGGCTGCGATTAAATCCAAATACGCCGGAAAAAGGAACGTCCTCAACGCTAAAGAACTGATGAGGGACAAGGCTAGACATATCTTACGCCACTATGTCACCCGGATCATGCAGGGTAAATTTAAAGCTCAAGTAGCGGCTAGCGATCGCCAAGCTTGCGTTTTGTACCAGCAATATCTTACCGCAGCCAAAGACGAACTGATTCAAGAATTAGAATCAAATGCCGTGATTCTGCAAAATCTGAAATTAGAATCAGCACCAGCCGAATACCGCACCCTTGTACAAGCTTATCCTTACCTAGATACCATCAAACGCTTAGAATTTGCGGCGATTATCTCCGCCAACAGCAAACAAGACCCCCAAGCCTGGAAACAATGGACGGATGAAAACAACCATACCACTTACAAAAACCGTTTCTGGAAAAGCTTAGATGAAGACGGTTTAGCTTTTTTAATTGTGAATAATAAACTCTTGGTAGGCTTCGACGCACCTTTAGAACAAGTGCTATATGTAGACCGCAGCTTAGTAGAACATGATTTATTACAAGCGAGCGCTCGTACTAATCGCACCGCCGAAGGTAAAACCTATGGTTTAATTGTAGACTATTACGGTATCGATATCGCCGCCGCCATGAGTGTCTACGATCAAGAAGATGTGGATGGTGCTTGGTTTGATATCCAAGAAGAACTACCCAAACTACACGAAGCCCATCAACGGGTAATGAATTTTTGGCAAGAACGCAACTTAAATATTGACGATGACAAAGAAGCTTGTGTAAATATCCTAAATCATGACGAGCGAGGGCGCGCAGAATTTTATCAACTTCTGCGCGAGTTTCTGCAAGCAATGGATGCCTTTTTACCTCGTCCCCAAGCTTTGCGCTACCTGAAGGATGCGAAAAAATTGGGAGAATTAAAGAAATTAGTCGATGATATTTTCCGAGATGAACGCCCAGAAGACGCGAAAGAAAAAGTTCAAGCGCTGATAGACCAACACATCCAATCTCAGGGGATTAACCTCAAAATTCCACCAGTAAATATTTTAGACTTGGACTTTGAGCAACGGGTACAACAAAGACATTCCGTGCAAACTCGTGCGGCCGAAATGGAACACGCTATCCGTTACCACATCCGCACCCATTTAGACGATGACCCAGTTTATTATCGCAACCTCAGCGACAAGCTAGAAGAAATTTTACAACGTTTGGGTGCAGATTGGAATGCGATCGCTACAGAATTTTTAACCTTAGCCCAAAAAGTCCGAGCCGAACAAACCGAAGTCAGCGAAAATCAACCATCAGCCCGAATTCGTCCTTTCTTCAATCTTCTCATCGATACGCTAGAGTCACCAACACCCGAAATTTTCACCCAACTACAAAACTTTACCACCGAACTGGTAGACTTTATCTACAATCAAAGTTATGTAATCGGCTTCTGGAACGACTTAGTAGCTAGAGATAATCTCCGCAAACAAATCTGGTTAAAATTAGAAGATTTAAATCTCTTCCCAGATCGTAAACTAGATGACTTAGCAGACCAAATTACCCAATTAGCCGAACGACACGATGCAAATCGAGAGCGATGAAAACCATTAATGTTGGAGAACTCTCTTTTGAACTGCGCGAAAGTCCCCGTCGTCGCACAGTTGAAATTACCATCGAACGCGACGGTAAATTAGTCTTAACAACACCACCTCAAGTCCCTCTCGAAAAACTAGGGGAAATTATTGAACAACGCCGCTTCTGGATTTACAGCAAACTGCTGAAAAAATCAGCTATCAAACAGCCAGCCGCCCAAAAAACTTATTTACCTGGCGAAGGCTTCCACTATTTAGGACGCAGCTATCGCCTGAAATTAGTAGACAGCGCAGACAACCCCCTTAGACTTTACCACGGACGCTTTGAACTTTTGCGATCGCATCAACTGCAAGGTCGAGATTTATTTATTCAGTGGTATCGCGGACATATTCCAGAGCATTTAGAATCAATTATTACATCAACTTCTAGCAGAATCGGCAAAGAACCGACTTCTATACAAGTGCGCGAACTCGGTAATCGTTGGGGTTCATGTAATCCCAAAGGTGATATTTATTTCCATTGGCGTATTGCTTTGCTTCCTAGTTCCATGATACAATATGTCGTCGTTTATGAAATGATTCACTTAATTCAACCCAACCACAATAGAGATTTTTGGGACAGGGTAGAGCGAATCTTACCTGACTGCGTAGATAGAAAAGAATGGTTAGCGAAAAACGGCGCAATTTTTAGTTTATAAAAGTGGAGAATAACGGATTCGAACCGATGGCCTCTGCGGTGCGATCGCAGCACTCTACCAACTGAGCTAATTCCCCAAAATCTGCGCCAAGTCAAGAGTAATATCACTCATTAACTCAATACATTATCACCATAGACTATTCTAACATTCAGTTACCGATTGCTGAGGCTGTTTTTGAGAATAAACCTTCTGCACCCGTTCCAGTTCCAACTCACTGAGATAATCAACAGTCCAGTTACAGCAGCGCTGGAGTATATGGAATGGGTAAGTATTCGCTACTCCCACAACTTGCATAAGCGATCGCTTCGCCGCTTCAATACCTGCTGGGGTATCTTCAATTGCCAGACACTCGTATGGTTGAAGATTCAATTGAGGATATTCTTTATTCAGGCGTTTCACTGCCAGTAGATAACCATCAGGTTCTGGTTTACTAGTAGTGATGTCATCACCCGCGACGATAATTTTAAAATGTTCAGCCAGTTTAGCACGATTGAGTATCAGTTCTATTTCTTCGCGAATAGCCCCACTGACTAATCCTAGTTTCAGATTCTGCGATCGCACCTGAAATATTAAGTCTTCTACACCTGGATATAAAGGCAGTTTCTTTATTTTTTCTAGTTCCACCACATAGGCTTGAGCTTTGCGGTATAGCAACTGAGTTAAATAGTTTTCGTTAGCTACTCTACCACGATTAGCGAGTAGTTGCTGAAAACAAGCGCGATCGCTGCGTCCAAGAGTTGCTTGACGCTCACTCACCTTTTGGGGTTGGAGATTTTCTTCAATGAGAATCTCATCTATCAGTTGCAGGTGGATTGGCTCATCGTTAATGATCACACCATTAAAATCAAAGAGAACTGCCTTTAAACTCATGCCATTATGCCAAATGCTGGAGAACCAAGTCCCTCCAAATCATTATTATCTATTGATGTGGGAGCGTACTGACGGATATTTTCGGTTGCTATTGGTTTAACGCCGCTAGTTACCTGATTTATCCACCATACATCCTGCGATCGCACAGCTTCAAATCCGACTGCCCCCATATTCGCGTCTATACTACCAGCAGCATACTCACGAATATATGGCTCCTCAAAAACATCATTAAGCCATTCTAACTGACGCAGAGTTTTTTGATTCCCATCCAGAATTAATACTTGCCCTCCAGTTACCAGCAACCGGAAGCTTTCCCGCAGAATTGCTAAGGAAACCGCGTCTGGTGTTTCGTGGAATAGCAAAGAAGCTGTCACTAAGTCAAATGTTGCATCACTCAAACCAGTTTTTTCAGCATTCCCGTGTCGCCAGACTATCTCTAAACCAGCATTTCTCGCTTTATCTTCTGCCCTTACCAGCATATAGGGTGATAAGTCCAAACCAATAACTTCTGCTTCTGGGAAAGCCTGTTTTAACATTAAAGTAGTGGAACCTGTGCCGCAGCCTAAATCGAGTATGCGTCGTGGTTTCACCTTCACAGCATCAACTAAAGCTTGACGGACAATACTTTCAGTCGGTGGTAGAACGTATTGCGTAATCGGATCGTAAGTAACTGCTGCACCGTAATTGAGATATCCGCCAGTAATCCCGTGAAAGTTTTGATTACTGTAGTATGGCGGAATTATCACATCATCTCGTCGATAGCGATCGCTCTCTTTCTCCCAATCAATACTATCAGCGTAACGCTTCAAGCCTTCCTCATCAATCAAAAGACGCACTACAGGCGATAAAAAACGTTCCCAGATTGTATCTTGACGCACTGCCATGAGTATTGTATTTGAACTTGAGTGATTTTCTTTACAAATTTTAATACATTTGGGAAACATCTGCTTTCTCGGAGCGATCGGCTTGACGTTTGTAATTCATATTGTTACATTTGTAGCATAAAGGTGGTACTCGCTAAAAGTAGTTATTTAGCTTTACGAAAATTGAGCGAGCCAAATGAAAGACAATACAACATTTAAATTGCTACAACTAAGTAGGGTAAGCAAGTTCGTAGTAAGGACTTTATTTTTTATATTCTAAGCACTAAAGTCCTTACTACAAACCCAAAAAATAGCTTGAGAAGTACTAAATAATAGGTTATAAACCATAGCGACAATTATCAGTATCATCTGCCCAATCTAAAATTAAAAATCCAAAATAGAAACAATTATGCCCTACGAAAAGTTAGAAATTACCGCACCAGCACCCGTTTTATCTTGGGCAAATCACTCTTTGGGGTCAGAAGAAACCAAGATGGCCAAGAATGTAGCATCATTACCATTTGTATTTAAGCACGTGGCATTAATGCCAGATGTTCACTTAGGAAAAGGTGCCTTAGTTGGTTCTGTAATTGCGACGAAAGAGGCAATTATACCAGCTGCTGTAGGTGTGGATATTGGTTGTGGTATGAGCGCTATCAAAACAGTATTTACCGCCGAACAACTAGAAGGTAAACTCAAGAAAATCCGCTTGGATATTGAAGCAGCAATTCCGACTGGATTCAACGAAAATAAAGACGTTGAAAAATCTGTTACCAACTGGCAACACTGGGATGATTTTAAAGACTTGCATCGCGGCGTGCAAGACCTACAAAGTAAAGCAATGAAACAGATGGGTTCTCTCGGTGGAGGAAATCACTTTATTGAAGTGTGCCTCGATACAGAGAATCAAGTTTGGCTAATGCTGCATTCTGGTTCGCGCAACATCGGCAATAAACTAGCCCAATGTCATATTCATACAGCCAGAGAATTAGCAAAAATGGCAGGTAATAAATTGCCTGACCCTGATTTGGCTCACTTTGTCGCTGGTACGCCAGAATTCCAAGCATACTGGCACGATTTGCAATGGTCACAAAACTATGCGCGTGTCAACCGCGATGTGATGATGGCGCGTTTTAAGCACATAGTTGAAAAGCATTTAGTCGGTGGGAAGGCAACTAAAGCTTTATTGCAAGTTAATTGTCATCACAATTACGCTGAAAAAGAAGTCCATTTTGACGAGGATGTATACGTTACTCGTAAAGGTGCAGTCCGCGCCCAGACTGAAGACTATGGGATTATTCCTGGTTCGATGGGCGCAAAGTCTTTCATCGTCAAAGGTAAAGGTAATGCTCAGAGTTTTTGTTCTTGTTCTCACGGTGCAGGACGTTTGATGTCTAGAAATAAGGCCAAAAACGTCTACACACTTGATGATTTAATAGAGCAAACAAATGGCGTAGAATGCCGCAAAGATGAAGGGGTATTAGATGAAATTCCTGGTGCTTATAAACCGATAGAGGAAGTTATGAGGAATCAAGCGGATTTGGTTGAGGTTGTAGCAACACTTAAGCAAGTTCTTTGTGTTAAAGGATAATTTTATCGGGTGGGTAATGCCCACCTTTTTTATTTTTTTAAACGCAAAGGCACGCTGAGTTAAGCGCAGAGGTACGCTGAGGAATAAATGATTGTTTTAAGTGAATCGACTGAATAAATAGAGGCATCTGTCAGCGCTAGTGAAAATAAGCTAATGACTGAGGCTGCCCAATTTACTGGTATAAGTCATATTCTTGCACTTGAATTGTGGAATAAGAGCAACAGTTCAGAATTCTGTTGGGTAATATAGTAGCAGAAGCGGATTCTCAATTGAGGGTAACAAATGCATTCAGAAACGGAAAGAATTTTTAGGGTTCTAGAAAGTTACAATGCAAATCTTCCTGACGTTCAGAAATTCTGGAACAATCTTTTTCTCTGGAATAGTGAAGAGCAAGGAAAATTCAACATTTGGAAGTTTTTAGTTTCCGAGGGCTTTGTTTATTCTACTGTTCAATCTACTAAGATAGATCGAGCAATTCAACATTAGCAGGATATTGAATCTAGAGGAACACCAACTGCTCAAGTAAAAGACTGTGAGTACGCTCCATATTGGAGAGAGCGCAAAGATAGAGTCCCTTCTTACGTACTAGAGCAGCGTGCAAATGTCTACCAAGCTCTAGCCTATTTCGTTAAACAGAATTTGCAAAACCCTGAAGTTTACGTACTTTATGATACTAGTTATACTGACTACAATTTTGAAGTTTATATTATTTTGGGTCAGACTTTAGACCGAGACTGGCTCTGTCTGATACCCACTGTTCCTGTCCAGGTTGAGTTCCAGGATACTGGTTCGTTGGATGTAAACGTTGAAGCTCTAACCTCTTGCAAATCTAAGAATTCAAATACACAGGACTTGTTTGAAAAGATAAACAAAATTCTTGCAAGGCTAGAACCTATCATAATTTATGGCTACTATTATGGCGGCTACAATTATACTTATAAGCATCGAATTCTTTGTACTACTTCATCCAATCAAATAAAAGCTATTAAATTAGGATTGAAAGCTAGTGGAATGTTTGCGGTTGATAAGTCGCTCTCAGAAATGATTAGTTATCCCAAAGGTGAGCAAGTCAGACAACTTATGCAAGAGACACTTGAAGGTTGTAGACGTTATACCATCAGTTTTTGGGAGAGTGGATATGCATACGATCTCGGTTATACTCAAACTGGCGATTGGCTTGGATTTAAGCATCGGTTTTGGTGTGAGTACAACCCATAAACCGAGCAAGGAATATATAGCATTCCAAAATTATTATAGTTTGTCCATCAAAAATTTAAGTGTAGGTATTATTTATTGTTAGCGCTATTCTACGACAAACTGCTGCTTGCTAATAGCGCTAACATTTAAATTTGGTGTCTTTTCAAAATTACATTGTCAAAGATTGAGGATTTGTCTCAATCAATTTCGCTAAATCTTGCAAGAACGCCGCAGCATGGGCACCGTAAATAATCCGGTGGTCAGAAGTAATATTCACCTGCATTTGTTGCCGCACGCCAAACAAACCATCTGCTGTTGCTACCACTTGCGGACGAGATGCCCCGATCGCTAAAATTGAACCTTGTCCAGGCGGTAAAATCGCATCAAATCTATCTACGCCAAACATCCCCAAATTGGACAGGGTAAAAGTACCACTGTTATATTCTTGGGGCTGTAGTTGTTTTGCCCTGGCACGTTCTACCAAAGACTTCCAAGTACGCGATAGAGAATATATATCCACTGCGTCGGCATTTTGCAGCACAGGCGTAATCAATCCGCCATCATCCATCGCTACTGCTACGGAAATGTTGATATCAGAATGATAAACAATGCCCTGCTCTGAGTAGCTAGCATTTAACAATGGGTGTTTTTGCAATGTCACCGCTACAGCTTTCGCCAGTAGCGCTGTCATTGTCACGCCTTTGGATTTAATTTGTTTATAAAGTTTGTCTAACCCATCAGTAGTAATTGTATAACCGACACGGAAGACGGGCACGGATATGGTAGCTACCATGTTCCGCACTACGGCATTTTGGAAGGTAGTTAGAGGTACGATTTGACCAGGAACAGCCGCTACTGTTGGCGTGGGTGCTGGTGTCCGAGGTGCTGGGGGTGCAACTGGGGCGCTGGTTGGTACGGGTGCTGCTGGGGCAACTGGGGCAGGAGCGGGTTGCTTGCCCTGATTGGACAATGCTTCTACATCCTCGGCGACAATGCGGCCGTGGGGGCCACTACCTTGGAGTGTAGTTAAATCAACTTTCAGTTCTTTAGCTAACTTGCGGGCACGGGGTGAAGCTACCAGCCTTCCTTCTTTGTGGTTAGACCCGTTTTGAGACGCTAAGGCAGGTGTTGCAGCTGAGGCTGTACCGGCGGGGATTGGTTCCGGGGAAGAGGTAGTAGTAGCAGCCGCACCACCGGAATTGGCCAGAGATTTCGCCTGTTCAATTTCAGCTTCCGTTTCGGCGATGAAGGCGATCGCAGATCCTACCGGGGCAGTTTCACCAGCTTCAACTATGATATGTGCCAGAAATCCCTCATAGAAGGTTTCTACATCCATATCTGCCTTATCTGACTCTACAACCACCACTGTTTCGCCTTTTTCCACTTTGTCCCCTGGCGATTTCACCCAGGAGACAATTTTGCCTTCCGTCATGGTGGAACTCAGCGCCGGCATAAATACTTCGTGAATGCTCATAGGGTGGTTTGGGAATCAATGGTTTATGGACTTTAACAGCTTTTGTCAGATCGAATTGTATCTTGGTGGGAGAGTTTTAGACAGTTTATATTTTAGGTTGGGCATTGGGCGTTGGGCATTAGCTTTTGACTAATGACTAATCGATTGACTTTCGGAACCTAAATATGGCTTAGAGGTCTATAATACAGACCTATACTCAATGGTTAGCCAATATCTCGATCTCGTTTTAGTCATTGACTTGCAAAAACCACCATGACTTTCTCACAGATTAAATGGAATTACTATTTATATTCCTCATAACCACTACTTAAGATACAAGAGCTTCTCACGGATAGAGGATATGGGATGCAGTTCAATCTAGAATTCAAAATTGGTAATAAACCTATTTGAAATTCCTGTTTACTTTTATGTCAGCAAAGCTGAAATTCTTTTTGATTGTGATATTAAGTATCTCTGCCACGGCTGGTGCTGGAGTTTATATTATTCAGCACCAGCAATCTGCACCGATTGTTGAGACTAGTGATGAGCAAACCCAGCAGGTGGGAGCAATACATCAGTCTCAGGAAGTTGCAGCATTCTCAGAACGTTCCGATTATCAAACTATACCTTTAGAAAAGCTCAACTCATCTCTCCAAGGTAGTAATCCTACTACCCTCGCCCTGAATGCCTTTGAGGACATAGCAGTGGGAGGAACGCGAAAGATAGAGGTAGCTTATCCGCAACAAAACCAGGCGTTGGTGACGATTACGCAAATCAAGCAGGGTGATAATTCAGTTGGGACGGTTAAATATCGAGCTGAGATGACAAGCTTTGGGCGATCGCTTTTTATTAGCTCACCTCCAGTGTGGCAAATTGTTTGGGCTGGCTCCCAGGCAGAATGTTGGGCTGGGAGCCGCTCCAAACTCAAGTTAAATCACATCTGTCATTAGTCATTGGTCATAAAACAAATGACAAAGGACAAATGAAAAATTTAAATGTCGCCACGAATTTCTTCGACAACGCCATCGCGCAGAACGATTTCGACCTGCATTTTGCTAATCAGGTTATCACCGATTTCTACCCGGAAAAAGCCTTCCATTTGAAATTGGTTGACTTCCTGATCTTGCTGGAGAAACTGAACTTGCTGGAGGTTTTGCAGCAACTGATTTTTCTGCTCTAAAAATTCACTTTTCTTTTGATTGACTTGGAGTTGGATATTGTCAATTTGTTGGAGGGTCTGGGGGCCAGGTGGTTGCAGACTCTGCTTTTGAATTGCTGCGATCGCTCTTTGTCCTTCAACGTCTAGCTGTTGCAGTTGCTGGTCAAGTTGATTGATTTGCGTTTGCAGCTGCTGTTGTACTTCCTCTTTCCAGAGGGGAGTAACAATAACTTTGACGTTAACGACGCGTTTCAGGAGCAAATTAGATTTGGAGACATCCATAAATATTTCACGTTCACTCTTTACAGTTAGCAGGTGGAATCATCAGGCAAACATGCCGTCAATAATATCGCGATAGCGTTCCGTGACGATGTGTCGTCGAACTTTCAGTGTTTGTGTCATCAAACCATTTTCTATGGAAAACGGTTCTAGAATGAGTTTGAACGTTCCGATGCGGTCATCCGGTCGATAACCTGGACGATTTTGTACTTCCCGATTTAATTCTTGGCGAAATAAATCCTGGATTATTTTACTCTCGAAGTCAATTTTTTGACTATCTGAGGAAGTCACGCGATCATTGGGCGTATCCAGTATCTGATTCTGGCTGGCTGCCCATTTTTCTATGGCTTCGACATTGGGGACAATCAAGGCTCCCAGGCTGCGCTGATCTTGGCCGACGAGCATAATTTGATCGATGTATGGCGATCGCAAACACGCATCTTCGATCGGCTGTGGCTCGATGTTTTCCCCGTTGGTCAATACAATCGTATCCTTCGCCCTGCCAGTCAGCACCAAATCGTCTTGTGGTGTCAGCCAACCCAAATCGCCGCTATCAAACCAACCTTCGGCGTCAATTGCTTTCGCTGTCGCTTCGGGATTTTGGTAATAGCCTTGCATAATCTGCGGCCCCCTCAACAATACTAAGCCTCGCTTCTCTATTGGTAAAGGCGCTTTTGTCTCAGGATCGACGATTTTAGCTTCTGTAGCGGGTAGTGGTAGCCCTGATGCACCAATCAAATTTCGCCAAGGACGCCGAACGTGGGTAACAGGAGAAGTTTCTGTCAAGCCATAGCCTTGCAAAATCTGCACACCAATAATTTCAAAGAAGTTATCTATGTGTCTGGGAAGCGCACCGCCGCCGCTAATCATTTGCTTAACTTGTCCTCCTGTGGCTTCCCGAACTTTGGCATAAACCAGTCGTTCTCCCAAGGCATGGAGGGGTAATAAAGCTGATGTTTGTATCCTAGCTGCTAATTGTTCGATGGCTGAAGCATGAAGATTATTTAAATCCAATCCCTGAGCAGTTCGCCGCGCTTTGATATATTTTTCGCTAATGCCCAATAAAAAGTTAACTAGGCGTTGCTTGTTCGCTGGTTGTTCACGAAACTGCTTTTGCACTCCTTCATAAATCGATTCCCACAGGCGGGGTACACCCACCATGTAGTTGGGTTTAAATTGTCTCAAATCCCCTTTTACGGAGCGCAAATTAGTATAAACTTGTGTACAACCTTGAGATAGTAGGTAATATTCAACAGTTCGTTCGTAGCTGTGCCACGAAGGTAGGATGCTGAGAACCATATCGCCCACGTTTGGTTGCAATACTGTGCCAAAACTGATCACTTGGTGCATCAAGTTGTTATAAGACAGCATTACACCCTTGGGTTTGCCTGTAGTGCCAGAGGTGTAAATTAGAGTTGCCAGAGCGTCACGATTTTGCTTGACTGGCACAAAATGATGATTTACCCCAATTTCGAGTAACTGTGTAAAGTTCAGCACCTTTAGGATTTCGTCTGTTGGTGGTGCTTCATCGGAAAGTAAGATTACCACCTGAATTGGTAAATCTTTGAGGCGGTCTTGTAGTTTTTTAAGTGTCTTTAAATCCTCAACTACGATCGCTGTACTGCCGCTATTTGCGATGATAAACAGCAGTTCTTCTTTATCAGCTTGGGCGCTACGCACGGCATCAACTGCTCCAGCCGTCATTATGCCTTGATCGGCAATAAACCAGCGAGGACTATTGTCAGCAATCAGGGAAATGCGATCGCCTACTTTTACTCCCAACCCCTGTAACCCAGCAGCAAATAATTGCATTTGCTCTGCTAGCTGGGTATAAGTAATTACTACCTCTGGTTTACTGTGAGGGCTACGGAGGGCGACAACATCACCAAATTGTTGAGCTGCTAAAGGCCAAATTTCTGGCAGTGATTCCACATTTGTGTAATCTACCAACCGCTTTAATGCCTGGCGTTCTCGCTCACTGATGTTAGATAAAAAAGAAGACGCGGTTTGGGTTTTTGACATAACACCTTACCTAAAGATTTTAAACTGATTATTTTCCAGCTTATTTTGTTATTCCGCTACAATAACCATCCTTATTATCCACATTCCCTTGTGTGTATGATCATTCCAGGAATTCCACGTTTATATTTACAAAAATTTATGTTAAAGTTGATTTACATAGAGTGCAAGCAATGATTGTGTTTGCATCTCAGAACTGCGATGTCTACGACTGGCTACGCCTATATTTCACAGGAGATGATTACCTATGAATTTTATCGACGGCATAATGCTAACGTTGCTCAATATTGTTGCTTGCATGGTGTTGCCTAAGCTTTTAGCTATTCTTCTGGCTGATAAAACCAAACTTACTGAACTGTTACCGAATGGTTCCAAATTACAAGCAGCCAGAGTCAAACTTACCAGTTTTCCTTATTGTACAGCTTACGTGCTGACAGGTAGCCAATACTGTAAATTTAGTCCTGATTTCTGTGCCAAGTGTTCTCCGAATTAATGGACTGTTTGCAAGTAAAAATTCCTCAGTACTTCCGACAACCAGCTATTCAATTAACTCTTCAACACAAATTCATTCTAATTTCGACAGGCTAAGATCCCCGATTTCTTGAAGAAGTCGGGGATATTTTTCTTCGTAACTCCTGCACGGATTTGGGAAAATAATGAGTGTGCTAAGTACCTGGGTGAGAAAATTTACAACTATGTCATTGCGTTCGCCCTTGGCGTTCCCGCAGGGTACGTAACGAAGTGGAGTGTTCGCGTAGCGTGTCGTAGATAAGCAATCACAAGGTTTTCAGCGTTTTTACTTTTCGTTACATAGTTAGGTTTATTTGTGTCTAGCTACTTAACTGTGACCTTCTACTTGTTGTTGTTTTAATGAAAAACGAGAGTTTGATTATTTATTTGTTATTGCTTTAGTTCTTTTAGGTCTGACGATAATAAAAAATGCCAGCAAAGTAAAAACTAACATTTGCCAAGTTACCAAATTCCAGCCACCAAGATGCCAGCATAATAGACCAATGCTAGTACCTATAGCACCGCCAATAAAATAGCTCGTCATGTAAACTGTGTTGATGCGACTATTCGATTGAGCATCGAGAGTGTATATCCTTGCGACATTGGTGACTTGGACTGCCTGTACGCCTACATCTACTAACAATACAGCAACACCGATCGCGATCGCTGAATTAGAAGCAATTTTAGCAATTACTAAACTTGCAATCACGAGCGATACAGCAATAGTCAAGGAACGTTGGGAGTTACCTTGATCGGCTAGTTTACCAAAAACTGGTGCCATCAATGCACCTGCGATCGCTACAAAGCCATACATCCCAATTGTGTCAGATTCAAAATTAAAAGGCGGCCCGCTTAAATGGAAAGTTAGCGTTGTCCAAAATGAGCAAAATACACCAAACAATAACCCGCCAATTAAAGACGCTTCTCTTAATAATGAAAAACGTTGTAATTGTTGAATTGTTGATTTTAATAATTCCAAATAATAACCATTAAATTCATTTTCGACATTCGGCAAATATATCTGGAGTAAGAGAATAACAATTAAAATCATTATTGCCGAAAATCCATATACATAACGCCAATTCAACCATTCAGCAATATATCCACTAAAAACCCTTGCTCCTAAAACTCCAATCAATATACCAGTAAAAATGTTGCCTACGGTTTGGCCTGTAGTTACTCTATCTATACTTGCTGCTAAAGGAAGAATAATCTGAGCCGAGACTGTCGCAATCCCAATTGCTATGCTCAATATCCAAACTTCAATGATGTTTTGTGAAAACGTCATGGCTATCAACAAACAGAACAAACATATCAGTAAGCAAAGAATTAATTTTTTCTTGTTGATTTTATCGCCCAAGGGGATTAAAAAGAAAAGCCCAAAACCGTAACCAACTTGCGTCAGCACAGATATGCTACCCGCTTCGCCTTCACTGACTCCAAAAGATGATGCAATATCTTTGAGGATTGGCTGATTATAATAAACGTTAGCAACACAGACACCAGCTGCGATCGCCATAATCAGTACTTGGACTTTAGTTAATGGGTTACTTGAGATTTGTTTTTCCATTCAACCTAAAATTTATACAGGAAAAAACTGGTTTACAGTACAGCTAAAACCAGGCAATAAAGGAGAAATTATATTATCACTACTAAATAGGGTTTCTACCAACTTAAGTTGATTTTGTTCGCGTCGATAGACCTCTAGTTTACGCGATCGCCAATCAGCAATCCAATATTCTTTTACTCCTCTGGACGAATAAAGCTTAAGTTTAGCTTCCTTATCCCGTCTTTCGTCTGATTTGCTTTCAGACAAAACTTCGACTACTAAATCTGGTGCGCCAGTTAAATGTCCCGCTTCATCCAATGTTAGCGCCAAGGTTTCTTTAGTAGCCCAAACTACATCAGGAATCACATTATCTGATTCCGAAAACAAAACGCCGGGGTTGATTACAGCTTCCCCTAAACCACTAAAATCCGACCAAATGTTAAGCTGTTGGAAAATTCTGCCACAAGTTTGCTGATGTTTAAAGTGAGGTGCCCTGGTCATAAATAATTCTCCATCAACTATCTCGTAGCGCGTCCCTTCATTTTCTGGTAAAAGTTCCACATCGTGAATTGTCCAGCGTACTCCTGTATTAAGCATCTGACTCATCGGCTAACTCCTTTAATCTCGCTCTTGTATTTTAATCATAAGATTTAAGTTTAGCTTCCTTATCTATCTAGTTTTTCAAAAAATAAATATATGAGCAAATAGTAAGACTTAAACAAAATACACCAAATAGAATGCAAAACCAGCCACCTAATATAAGTGGGTTAGAATTGTCTTGAGTGAGCGTCAGAAATTTCTGTTGAGAATCGTTTAGAAAGGCATTAATTTTGTCAGCAAGTTTTTGTGCTGATGGTTGCCAGTATGAGGGTTGAGAAATGCGATAGTCTTCTCCATCCTTAATAACAGGGTTGACATAATATTGGTTCTCTCCACCATCATGAATTGCCTTAACTTCTACGCCCATCCACAAATCTAATTCAGAATAGATTTTTACAGAGGACTCCCACCAATCTCGATTAGCCAACTGACAATTGATGTGTTTTGGTGTTCGCTCACACGAGAAAGTTGTCATCTTCTCTGGTGCAGATATTAACTTGACTCCAAATGCAATAAGCGAAACACAAAAAAGCAAATATATAAAGTTAAAGCAATGCATTGATTTTGGCATATTTGAGAGTTTTGATTTCTCTCTCACGTTCATTTTATTGTCATTCATAACGAACCAATGATTGTTTTGGTTTGTATTACTCGTCCTAAGCAAATCATCACTTGCGATTTTCGCGCCGCCACTTACTCCGTAATAAACGAATTTCATCAAAAGTATAGCTTTCACCTAGTTGCTCTTTGATAGGAGTGAGGGAAATATCGCCGAGTACTTCTAAAACTTGCCAAATTTTTTGTTGATGTTCTAGAGGTATTAATTGATTTAAATCAACTGGCTGATTTTTCTCAATTAGTTTTTCTAGATGATTGCTAACTGTTGCCGGACTAAGGTTGCGTTTTTGGGCGATTTGAGCAATATTTAAACCTTGTTGATGTAATTGTAATGTCTGTAATTCAGTGTAAGAAGATGAGTTGGGAGATGATACGGAAGTGGAAGTAACAGATTTATTTTGCAAACCTTTTTCTTGGCGGTAGGCGCGAATTTCTGTAATAAACTTTTCGCCATATTGAGCGAGTTTGTGACTACCTACACCAGAAAGTTTGGCAAATTCAGCTAACGTTTGGGGTTGCACCTGCACCATCACTTTTAAAGTGGAATCGTGGAAGATTACATAAGGTGGTACAGATTGTTCATCAGCTAATTGTTTACGTAGCGATCGCAATTTCTGTAATAATACTTCTGCCTCTTCAGCTTTTTCACTCCCCTGTTCCCAGGTAATCTTTTGGACTGTGGTTACAGCTAGCGAAACTGTGCGTTGTTTTCGCATTACTTCCCAACTCAGGGGGTTTAGTTTTAAAACTGAGTAACCATCGCTAGTTTGTTCTATTAACCCTTGATGTAAAAGCGATCGCCCCAACATTCGCCATTCATCTAGAGTTCTATCTTTACCAATACCGTAGGTAGAAAGTTTATCGTGTTCGTACTGGATAATTTTATCTTTTTTTGCCCCCCGCAACACATCAATTATGTGTAGCATCCCAAATCTTTCTTTGCAACGCGCCACACAAGACAAAAACTTCATGGCTTCAATTGTCCAATCTTGCATCGGTTTGGGATGACGACAATTGTCACAGTTACCGCAATTTCCAGGAAATCTTTCGCCAAAATAACCCAGTTGAATCGTTCGCCGACAATCAGTGCCTTCAGCGTAATCGATCATCTGCCGCAGTTGTTGTTTAGCAATCAACTGTTCTTGAGGGTCAGTTTTTTGATCGATACTCCATTCAATTGTTTTAACATCACCAAAACTGAAAAATATTGTACACCGAGATGCTTCTCCATCTCTACCTGCCCGACCCGATTCTTGATAATAACTTTCGATATTTCTGGGCATATCAAAGTGAACTACTAACCGCACATCAGGTTTATTAATTCCCATCCCAAAGGCGACTGTTGCCACCATCACCCGGACATCATCTCGAATAAATCGTGTTTGATTACTACTACGTTCCTCATCAGTTAATCCGGCGTGATAAGGCAGAACAACAACTTTATCATTTTGCAGTTTAAAAGTGAGTTCATCAACTTTTTTCCGAGTCAAAGAATAAATAATTGTCGAACCTTCAGTTTCTCGAATTAGTTCCAACAATTCAGCGTAAGCATATTTAGTTTTAGGACGAACTTCGTAATAAAGATTTTCACGGTTAAAACTGGCGAGATGGATGCTAGGTTGCTTTAGCCCCAATTGTTGAATGATATCAGCACGGACGCGATCGGTTGCTGTGGCGGTGAGGGCGACGGTAGGAACATCAGGATAGCGTTTTCTCAGAGATTTTAACTGGCGATATTCTGGACGAAAATCGTGTCCCCATTCCGAAACGCAGTGCGCTTCATCAATAGCAAAGCTAGAAATACCGATTTTTTCTTTAACTAAATCGAGGAACGGTAGAAACCTTTCACTGAGGAGGCGTTCAGGGGCGACGTAGAGTAATTTTACTTTACCGCTAAGGATGGCTTCTTCCCGCGATCGCACTTTGTAAGCATTCAAACTACTATTGAGAAATGTCGCATTAATATTATTATTTCGCAGTGCTTCTACTTGGTCTTGCATCAAAGCAATTAACGGCGACACCACCACCGTTAGTCCATTTTTTAACAATGCTGGTAGCTGAAAACACAGAGATTTTCCCCCACCAGTCGGCATCACAACCATTAAATCTCGATTTTGCAGCGCATCTTCGATAATTTGCCGTTGTCCGGGGCGGAATCTGTCGTAACCGAAGTGATATTTTAGCGCTTGTTCGAGATGAGGATACTGAAGCATAGCGATCGCTTTTTCGGGGGCTGTCTGCGTGAGTAGTTATTAAAGATATCAGGATTTTAACTCACATCATCGGCAGCTTTGGTCAGACCATGCTTTCTCTACAGCGATGTCTACGACGGGCGTAGCTGCGGCACGCTCATCAATCATCATACAATGAGCGGTCGCGTAAATTTTGTAGAGAAGAAATAGGAAGAGGATACAGAAGCAAAAGACGCTAAAAATTTTATTTTGTAAATGAAAATTTAATTTTCTTGATTTGTTAGGTAGCTTTCACTATTTCAAATGTATAATCTATTATTTATTTATATTTATTGAATGTATAATCTATCATTCACTATTATTTATATTCAGCTCTATTACTTATTTATTGGTTGGAATTGTGAAAGGTAAAGTATCCTCTTTGAAAAGATCGGACAGTATCACTTAGTAGTCATTTATTTACAAAGCTAGGAAAATTGTAATTACCTTAACTTCTACTTGAAAAATCATGAGCCATTATATGGATAGTTAGCACGTTTACGGCACTATCTAATGTCTCAAGACTTATTAAACTCCTTTCAAGAAGCATACAGCAATCTCGAACTGTTTCCGTTAATGGAACGGAACGAAATGGAAAGATTTAGAGTCGAATATGGTGATGATTTGATTGCAGACCTGAACCAATTAGTGGAAGATAGTCCTAATAGAGATGGCAAAATTGTCTTTACAGGACATCGAGGATGTGGTAAGTCTACTTTGTTAGCTGAGTTTAGCAGACAAATTCAAGATAAATATTTTGTAGTTCTCTTTTCTATTGCTGACAAAATTGAAATGTCGGCTGTTAATCATATTAATATACTGTTTGCGATCGCAGTTAATTTAATGACAGAGGCAGAAGCACGCAAAGTTGATATTCCCCAATCTACTAAAGAAGCTCTTTATAAGTGGTTTGCTACCCGCACTCGCACTGAAGAATTAAATTTGCAAGCAGAAGCTAGTATAGGTTTTGACCTTTTAAAATTGATTAGCTCTAAATTAAAAGCTGATGCTAGCGTTCGAGATGAAATTAAGCAAGAGTTTGAACGCAAGTTATCAGATTTAGTTGCCAGAATTAACGAAATTGCTGCTCTAATTCAAGCTGCAACTAAACAAAATGTTTTAGTAATTATTGATGATTTAGATAAACTTGACTTAGGAAGAGTTAACGAAATTTATCGAGATAATATTAAAGCTCTCTGCCAACCTAACTTTCAAATTATCTACACTATCCCGATCGCAGTCCTTCGGGAAACATTTATCAGCACAATAATTGCCACTGAAACTAACGATCAGGTTGTGGCAATGCCTGTCTTAAAAATATTTGATAAAGGTAAAAATCGCTTTCCTAATGCCCCACCTCGCCCGGAAGCAACAAAGATTCTCGGTGAAGTTTTACAAAAGCGGATTCCTAGTGAACTAATCGCGGCAGAAACTGCTGAAAAAATCGTGATTTACAGTGGTGGCGTATTGCGAGAGTTAATTCGGATCTCTAAGGAATGTTGCCGCATTTGTTTGCGAATGATCCGGCGAAATCCCTCAGCCGAAGTTATCATTGATGATAAAATTCTTCTTCAAGCAATCAATAAAATTCGCAATGATTTTTCTATACGTTTAGGAAAACTTGATATAGATATTTTGCAGAGTGTTTATGAACAATTTATGCCCAATGACCCCAAACAAGCAGAGTTTTTGGATTTGCTACATGGGCTGTATGTTCTAGAATATCGCACTGATGAAACTTGGTACGATGTTCATCCAATTATTATCGAAAGCTTGAAAAGACAGGGAGCTATTAATGTTAAATGAAGAATTATTAGATGATGAAGGAGAAAATCTAGATGCGTATGATGATTTAATTGTTTCTATTGAAGCTCAAAAGCGGGGATTAAATTTACTGATTGCGGTTTGCGATGATGCTAGCTTTCGCGATCAGATTATTGCTCAATATGAAGCTGAACTACAACCCGCCTTGCGTCCATATCGAGTAACTTTAGCACGTCAGGAACCAAGTCTCAAAGCTACTCTTAACCAACTGGTACAACAAGAAGAATATTTCCGTCAGCAGAACCCGGCGGTAATTACTGTAACGGGTGCTGAACAACTTTATTTTCTCAGGTTGGGAAATGAGCAATCGGAACAGGAGAAATTTTTTGGTTACTTACAGTGGACAAGGGAAGGATTGCGCGAATTTCCTTTTGCGATCGTGCTTTGGGTAACTAACCAAATTTTAGTCAACCTGATTAAAAAAGCCCCTGATTTTTGGAGTTGGCGAAATGGTGTATTTCGGTTTGAATCTAAAAAGACAAATGCTATTCCTGGTAAAGAATTAGAACATATACGCTTTGTTTTTAGAGATACAGAATTAGCCAGCACAGATACTAATGAAAATAACCCTTTTTTCTTACCTATCCAAGATTTACAAAGGCTAATCGAGAAAGTCGAACAGGAACAAGGAACTAAAGATCCTACCTTGGCTACCTTATATTCAAGATTAGGTGATATTTATCGCAGCAGATTAGAGCGGGGTGAATCTCAAAATTATCAAGAAGAACAGGAATTAGCAATTAAATATTGGCGTCAGGCGAGTGAACTACAAAATGAATTAGGTTTGCAGATAGATTTAGCTACTAGCCTCAACAATTTAGCAGGAATATATCGGGCAACAGGACACTACAGCGAAGCCGAACCTTTATATAAACAAGCTTTAGAATTGAGGAAACGCCTGCTAGGAGATAACCATCCTTCTTTTGCTACTAGCCTGAATAATTTGGCAGGACTCTACAAATCTACTGGACAATATAGTAAAGCGGAACTCCTATACCAAGAAGCTTTAGAACTGAGAAAACGCCTGTGGGGAGAAAACCATGCCGATGTTGTCGCCAGTCTGAACAATTTGGCACTACTATATGATGAACAAGGACGTTATGAGGAAGCAGAACCTTTGTATCTGCAATCATTAGAACTCGAAAAACGTCTGCTGGGTGAAAATCATCCTTCTTTCGCTCTTGTATTAAATAATTTAGCGCTACTTTATTATCATCAAGGACGTTACAGTGAAGCTGAACCGTTGTCACAACAAGCAATAGAATTAGATAAGCGATTTTTAGGAGAAGAGAATCCTGATGTTGCAACAGATTTGCACAATTTAGGTTTAATATACCGCGCTCAAGGACGCTACAGTGAAGCGGAATCTTTGTTTTTGCAATCATTAGAACTCAAGCAGCATGTATTACAAAAAGCGCATCCGCTTTTAGCAGATACTATCTATGCTTTGGGTTATATGTATAGAGAACAGGGACGTTACAATGAGGCGGAACCCTTATGTATAAAAGCGTTAGAACTTGATAAGCTTTTGTTGGGAGAAAATCATCCTAATGTTGCGGAAAGTCTGAATAATTTGGCAGAAATTTATCGGGCAACGGGGCGTTATGGTGAAGCGGAGCCACTTTATTTGCAAGCTTTAGAAATTTGTGAGCGAGTTTGGGGTGTTGAGCATCTTCGTTGTCTGGCTGTGCGGGATAATTTAGAAAAACTGGCGGCGGCGATGGGGAAAAGTTAATAATAAATTACGCAGAGATGCAGATACAAGGAGTAAATTGAGCGATGTCAAAAATATGAGATGTTTTCGATTTGGTTAGCGATCGCCTTTTTCTCAAGCCAGGTTTCTACTATATAATCGCGTTATCGGAAATCGGCTCGTCAGCCATTGGAGTTTAAGAAGAAACGCGATGTCTGACGACAAGCCGCTCGGCGTCTACGCACCTTTCTTTATTTGCAACAGTGCGATCGCTTATACTCAATCCTATGAACAGACTTTCGTCTACAAACCCAAAATGGCAGAAGACCCAAAAGACCAAAACGCACCCTTGACGCTAGAAGGGTTTTGGAAAATCCTAGATTCAAAGCTCGTCAATTTAGGAACACCTGCGGCTTTGATTGCGGTTGCACTTGATTTTGCACGCAAATCTCAATGGAAAGAAGCCGGACTTTGTGTGGTAGGAGGGTTTGCTCTGTGGCTACTGATTCAGTTTGCTAATAAGCTGGCTCCACGCATTGATAAATTGCTGGACTGGATGTTGAATAATGCTGAAAAAATATTTTTGGATTTGTGGGCAAAACTAACCTCCGACTTTGAAGGCAAATACTATGAACGACTAAAGTTTGATTGTCGGGAGTATGAAATTCGGGGAATCAATCGAGGAACTTTGCAACTGGAAAATCTTTTTGTTCCTCTGAAAATGGCACAGACATCTGCCGAAAAGGTTTCTCAAAATATTATTCAGGCTCAACAGGTATTTGATCCACTCAAACAGCAAGAAATTGGGGACATTCTTGTACTGATGACGGGGGATATTAAGCAACGTCTGGTAATTTTGGGTGCGCCTGGTTCGGGAAAATCAACACTCCTCAGACATATCACTTTGTTATATGCCACACGTAAACAACGCCGATTACATCGAAAAATTCCGAAGCTAATTCCCATTTTGCTGCAACTGCGAAATGTCTACCAAGATATTATCCAAGAACCACAGCCATCTCTAGCATTAGTGATTGAGAATGCCGTTAAAAAACTGCAATCTAGCCAACCTCTAGAACCGCGTCAAGGTTGGTTTGCCAAACGTCTTCGTCAAAATAAGTGTTTGGTTATGCTTGATGGATTAGATGAAATTGCTGATGATACTCAACGACAACAGGTGAGCCAATGGGTGAGTCAACAAATCAATGAATACCGTAATACTCCTTTTATTTTGACTTCACGCCCAGAAGGTTATAAAAAAGCACCATTGCAAGGTAATTTCCTGGAATTAGAAGTACGGCCATTTACTCGTGAGCAACGCAATAAATTTATTCAAGACTGGTATAAGTGCCGCAAAAAAGAGGGAAATAACAACAAAGTAGACTTAGGAATTCGAGATAGTGCTATCAAATCGGCAAATAATCTGATTGCTCAAATTGATACATCTCAGTCTCTAAAGGTGATGGCAAGGAATCCCCTATTACTCAATATGATTGCCATCACCCATGACAGTGAAGTTACTCTGTCTACAAAGCGAGTAGATTTATACAAAGATATTTGTCGGGTATTGTTAGAGGGACGACAGCGAGCCAAAGGATTGTCTACATCCCTTTCAGCCGAGCAAAAACAAGTCGTTTTAAAGTCCCTAGCGCTGGAATTAATGCAAGAGAATACCCAGGCATTTACTTTAGATGAAACTTCTACTCATGAAAAGACATTCAAGGAAGCTAAATCACTCATTAAAGAAAAGTTAGACAGATTTCCTAATCAAACGCTTTCCCCAGAGGACTTTATCAAAAAAGATGATCTGGGTGTGCGGGAGTTAATGAGTGAGAGAGAACAAGAGGGAATATATGAGTTGGCTCACAAAACTTTTCAAGAATATTTAGCGGCTGTTGAAATTGAGAAAACAAAGCAAGAAAATATATTGTTAGAAGCATTAGCTGACGATAAAAAATTTGCTTGGTGGAGAGAAACAATTCGCTTTTATGTCGCGCAAACTGATGCAACTCACTTAATTCAAATTGCTCTGAATCATGCAACAATACCAGTGCTAACCCTTGTCTACCAATGTTGGCAAGGCAAAGAAGCCCAACAAATTGATCGAGCAGTTCAAGATCAGCTAAAAGCTAAGTTAGAGCAGGGATTAGAATCTGATCAGCTTGATGAATTTACGTTGGCGGCTGAGGTGAAGCTGGCTTACCGCCTCAGTCAGTTGAATCAAGATTTGCAGAGTTTAGACAGCTATTCTGAACAAGAAAGCCAAGCTTATGATAGCAGTTATATAACTTATGCAGAATATCAACTGTTTTTAAATGAAACAAGTTCCCCTAGTATTCTTGCAAATAAAAAACAAGCTAGCGAACCTGTAATTAATATTAGTTTTTGGGATGCTAATGGTTTTTGTGCTTGGCTGAGTTTAAGAAGTCGCAAAGATTTGGGTGAACCGGGAATCTGTTATAGACAAGTGACACACAAAGACCGACAACAGCATCCCTGCGAGGAAGATAAAGAGTACGCAGATAAAGAAGGAATTCGGCTCGTTCGGTTTCAAGTACCTACTCTTTATGAACAACTAGCCTACTACCTAGCAGCAGGTATGTGGAAAGAGGCTGATAATGAAACTGATAGGCTTATGCTTCAGGTAGCAGGGCGAGAAAAACAAGGCTATTTAGACTTGGATGACATTCGGCAATTTCCTTGTAAAGACCTGAGAACAATTGACCAACTCTGGGTAAAGTACAGCAATGGACACTTTGGTTTTAGTGTTCAAAAAGAAATTTATCTCAGTGTCGGTGGAATGTTGGAAGGAAATCAAACAAATTCGCCCTTTAACAAGGTTCTGCTTCTCCCTCCTGTTAGATGGATCTATGTTCGTTTAGGTGGTAGAGTGATGAATACAAATGCCAAAAGCGTTGAAGCCTATATCCGATTTAGCGATCGCGTGGGATGGAAAGTGGATGAAAAGTGGTTTGAACAATTAATTTTTAATACTAGTGCCTCTAAAGGACACTTACCCCTTTATTACGTCGTTGTAATGCCTCTAAGAGGGGTTTACCTACCCAATCTCTTCTCTCGCATCGAGACTTGTAAACTGTAACAGATAAAGCTTTCACAAGTTTGTAAACATTTATCACAGCCCACTTTCTCACCCAATAATCAACATTTCAAAGATCCGATACCTGGCACTGTGGACAGATAGCAGTTTGCCTTCATAAATTTTTCTGCTACCTCATGCACCTCCGTACTTTCGGTTACTTTTTGGTTATTCCAAGGTAAACTCATTTGCCCAGGCGATGACTTTTTAGCCTTACCAGCCTTAATCATCGACGGTAAAAAGCGACTACCCCAATAATTTCTCTTCTCAGGCTTTGCTTGCGATCTATATTTCTGACAAAACCTGCGATACTTCGCCGCGCATTCATCCAAAGTTCTGCCCAACTGCAAAAATGCTGGATGCCATTGAGTGATACCGTCATTACTCAAACGGTCATGAGTGCCATAATTGCTAAAGTCATAGAAAAAGCCCTGCTGTATGCTAGCTGCTTTAGGGTTAGCGTGAATATATCTCAGGGTATTTAAAGCTCGTCGTTTATCGGTATTGGCAAAACCTGTACTGTGGTATCGCTTCTCCCAAAAATGACCTGTTCGGTTCAACATTCGGTTAAAGCACATAGCAGTGTACCAGTTGAGCCAGTGCATGATTTTGGGCAATTCTTCAGGCTGTTTGGGTTCCAGCAAGTAATGTACATGATTACTCATAATGCAGAGTGCATAGAGTTTAAATCCATACTTTTGCTGTGCCTTTTTGATGGCATAAAGGAAAACTTCACGGCATTCCAACCGCGTGAGACGAAATTCTCGATTATTGCAACGTGTAGTGATGTGGTAGCAGAAACCTGGTTGAAAGTTACGACGAGGGCGAGACATTGGTAAAATTGCTAAAGTTAAGTCTATATTTCAATACGGTTCAGTTAAGGATAATCGTAGGTTAAGGTTTTTATGGCTAACTGAACCGTATTGGTCTAGATTTGGCTTTTACAATAGATTTTTTTATGACTACTGTCACCTAAGAGGATGTTTTAAAAGTCCTCCAGTCGGTAGCAAAACGTTTTAGATCCCCCTAAATCCCCCGATAAATTGGGGGACTTTTAGAGACTTTCCCCCCAATTTATCGGGGGGTTGGGGGGATCAACAAGTGCCTAAAATTACAGCCGACTACTTTTAAAACATCCTCTTAGAGCTACCTGAAGAAATTTTCTCTGCTTTGCGCTCTTTGGGAATCTATCTCTCTGACCGTGTAATCTAATCAAGCACTGGCGTTGGTGGGGGAATGATGTGCGATCGCTTTTACTGGTGTTACTGTAAATTGGTTCTCATGGCGATCGCTAACATCATCAAATCTACTAGCGAATCCCAACGAAACCAGCTTGTTCAATTGCTCTTTGCCCTTGGTCAGTTAATAAAAGATTGGTGTATGCATTTCCAATCTGCTGTTCCCGACCTTTATTCTGCTTAATAATCACAAACAAATTAGCAATCATCGGATAGCTGCCATTTTTGATCGCCTGAGTATTTAGCTGGTTGCGCCGACGTGGACACTGTTCAGGCGACACCATCGGTTCGCGATAAGCGGGAATTGCCTGACCAGAAGTCCGGCCCAATGGCAAAGCCTTCACACTACATTGAAAGACTACTGAACGGGCAGAAGCGTAATACACACCACCAGGGGTTTTACTGAGTTGGCGCACTGCTTCTGTAGCAGAGTAGACATACTGCACATTAGAGCCAAGTGCTTGCCCCTTTAAGTCGCTGTTACTAGGGAATATTACTGTATCTGCATCCTCTGGTCGTTGGGAAAAAGCTGTGATGGGTAGATTTGGCCCACCTACTTGATTCCAATTAGTAATTTGCCCCAAATAAATCTGCTGCAATTGTTCAACAGTTAAACCTGACACATTGAGTGATGGGTTGACTACCACTGCTATGCCATCCATACCCACCTGACGTTGCTCAAGGGTAAAGCCTCGCTCTCTTGCCATAGCCTTTTCTTCATCTGTGAGGGGTCGGGAAGACTGAGCAAAGTCTAGTTTCCCATCAAGCAACATCCGAATGCCGGAGCTAGAACCAGGGCTACCATTAACAGGGTTGACATAGCGTAATTGTAGTTCCGGGCGATCGCTCTGGATCTGAGAATCTACCAATTGCCGGATAGATGCCCAAGCCGTACTACCTCCGTAGTTGAATGAGGCAGGGGGAACGTCAGCAACTGTCTGAAAAGTTGATGTATTATTAGAGACGCTGTTGAAATTTTGATTAGAGGGAGAGTTAACGCTGTTGCGGGACAATAAATTTGGCTTCAATAACCACCAAAGTAATCCGCCAATAACCATAAGTGTAAGAACTTTACCAATAATCAAACCTCTGAGAAAGAGGGCTATTTCGCTGTTAATTAAAGCTTTTCTTTGATTTGTATTGTCCATATCTTGAAATTTTGTTTATTGTATTTATCTTACAGGAATATCTAAGTATTTCTCCTCCAGTAATCTTTAAATCTTTAAATTCAAAGTAAATCTGTAATAGCTAGTTAATAGCCAGCTTTATGATTGCTGCTAGATAATTAACTCTTTCTAATGTAGTGAAATTAAATTTGCTATTTGATAGTTTTTATAATGGTGCAATTGCTTTGACAGATTCTTCTATTAGGTGCTGATTTAGCTAGTAGACTATTCGTATTAGTTAGAGAGAACTCAACAAATTTTTCTAGAAAACTCTTTAGTGGAGTAGGTTGGTTTGGAAGCGATGTCCCCGTATTAATGAATGTATAGATTAAAACTATTACTATCAAACTAGTGGTAGCACCAAGACCTATGCCTAGCAGTAAAATAAAGTTTTTATAAGTTACCAAATAGCTATCATCAGCGTTTTGGTTGATGCCAGCAGGTGAGGACTGTGACAACGCCAGATCGGAATTAAGCGCTTGCAAAGCTTCTGTGGCAGACTGATAACGCTGGTTGTAGCGATCGCGAACCATTGTATCTAAAACATTTGCCAGAGCGTCACTTACCTGTGCGCGATCGCGCCAGATAACTTCTCCAGTACTGGGATCTTCTGGTAGTTGCTCAGGTATTAAACCTGTCAAAGCTTGAATGCCAATCATACCTACTGCATAGATATCGCTGCAAAGTTTTGGCTTTCCCTTAGCCTGTTCGCTTGGCATATAGCCAGGAGTCCCAACAGCAATTGTTAAGCCTGCTCCCAAAGCACCAATTTTCTTAATACTGCCAAAGTCAATTAGCACAATCTTCTGATCGGAGTAGCGCCGCATTAAGTTTTGGGGCTTAATATCTCGGTGAATAATATCGTGTTGGTGGACAAAGGCCAGCACTTCTAGGATGTCTTTTAATAAATTTAAGACTGTATTCTCGTTAAGACGCTGACCTGGTACAATTTCTTGAGTCAAGGCGTGACCGTCAATAAATTCCTGGACTAAATAGAAATCCCCATCTTCATTAAAATGGGCAAATAGTCTCGGTATTTGATCGTGGTCGTTGCCTAGCTGGTATAAAACTTCCGCTTCCCGATCAAATAGCTTTTTAGCGATCGGTAGAATAGCAGGATTGGAATCTTTTGGGTGAAAATGTTTGACGACACAATGGGGTTGTCCTGGTAAATCCAAGTCAACGGCTAAGTAGGTATCACCAGATCCTCCGCTTCCTAAGTGTTTGACAATCTCAAAGCGATTCCGAAGTGTTTTTCTGGCAATAGAGTATCGATATCTGTTACGTATAGCACCTCCTAGCAAGTAAGTATTACCAGATTCTCCGCTTCCCGTCAGTTTGACAGTCTCAAAGCGACTCCGGAGGGTTTTTCTGACTAGAGGGTTCTGGCTCATGTGGCGTATACTATTTCTTAATTTACTGACCATTCAGAGCTTGGGTGAGATTATGAATAGCTGCCGCTAAATTTACTGGTATTTGAGGCAGTTAGCCATCGGGCGACCTATGCTTTGGATACGTTTGGTGCTTTATTGCTTTATTTAATACCTATATAGGTATCTTAATACAAAATTAATTGTATGAAGTACTTCTGTAATATTATCACTTAAGTAAATTAATTTAACAGTAGTCCACAGTATTTAAACTGTGGGCAGAGGACAATATTTATGAGTCAGGATGTTTATTTATTTTAACTGTTAAGTCTGATTACTGACAAAACTTTCAGCCGTAGAATTTAAAGGCACAAATACCCTTACAGTGTTTGCCACAATTTGGCGATCGGATTTTAGTCATTACTAACTGCGATCGCATTGTAATATGAATGTGAGTTCGACAGCAAAACTAAAAAAGAGCAGGTCAGTCTTGAGGTAAATACTGAGTGATGGTTTTTGAGATACATAGGTGTAACTTGTCAATCACTCACATTTTATTATTTCGCTCTACTTATAATTCTGGCAAATCGGTAATGCGTATTTGCTTGCGATAACGCAATGAATATGTGAACTACTCAAATGAGAAAGCAAAATGGCGAATTACAATGTTTGCGATCTCTCAAAGACCTTCAAGTTTCTACTTTCATGACTAGAAAAAATATTAGGACTGCCTTTCCTGAAATTAAATCCGCGTAAATTTGCGAACTTCTTTTATTGATTGGTTTATTTCGTCCTTGGAATATCAATTTACAGCATATTAACTGGTTATTCAATAGTTTATACAAAATATCCTACTTTTCCTACTTTTCCTACTTTTTACTTGCGTCTGTATCACTTGCAATAACTCAGTTGCATCTAGCAATAGTAATAGTGGGAATAGTCTGCGCTTGTTTTAATATATTTTTTGTAACTCTATCTTAGGTAAAGGATAAATATGCGTTATCCAGAACCCTTGTAGAGATGTAGCAATGCTACGTCTCTACATTCTTTTTCCCTCATATTTTTATTCTGTTAATTAAAAAAGCCCCCTAGTGGGAGCTTATTAAGTTGTCCGCGTGGAGTGAACAACTAATAATTAATACTTACAGTAGATACAGTAATCCGAACAAAATAATCCAAATCACGTCAACGAAGTGCCAGTAGATTTCGGCGGCTTCAATGCCAAAGTGCTTTTCGTTACTGTAGTGACCCGGAACGCGCGATCGCCATAACACAGAAACAATCGCTAAAACGCCGATGGTAACGTGCAATCCGTGGAAACCAGTCAAAACGTAAAATGAACTAGCAAATAAATTGGTAGTTAAACCAAATTCCAAATGGGTATATTCATATACTTGACCTATCAAGAAAATAGCACCCATCGCCGCCGTAATTGCTAACCAGATTCGCGCACCTCTTGTATCGTTCTTTTTGATCGCAGTGTCGGCATTGTGCATGACAAAACTACTAGAAATTAGATTGATGGTGTTGACTCCAGGCAGCAATAGTTCTAATTCTGGGGTACCTGCTGGCGGCCACACAGGTAAGGTAGCACGGAAAGCTAAGTAGGCTCCGAACAGTCCCATAAAAATCATCCCTTCAGCAATCAGAAAGACAATTAGCCCAAACAGGCGATGATCTGGATGTTCTTCGTGATGACCGACGGACGCTTCCGCCGCGTGGTGATGATTCAGTTCGGTTTTAGCTGGGTCAATAGTTTGACTTTGCATGAATTTTTAAAGGATAAATTGGGGAGTGGGGAGATGAGGGAGTAGGGGAGGCAGAGGAAGCAGAGGCAGAAGAACTATTGATTAATGCCCAATTCCCCAGATCATTTATTTCCGGTCTTCGGGATTTGCAGCAACCTCTGGGTCGGGTTCTGCTCTTAATACTGAGTTTGGGCCACCAGATAATAATGGATTGGGATCATATAAAGGTACATCTTCTTTAGCCCTTTCCAAACCGTAGTCGTAGGGGCCCGTAGCCAGTACTGGAGTTTGATCAAAATTTTCGATCGCTGGCGGTGAGGTAGTCATCCACTCTAAGGTAAGTGCCCTCCAAGGATTATTCCCAGCTTTCTCGCCGTACAACCAACTCCAAATCGCATTGATGATGAAGGGCAATGTCGAGACTGCCAGTATATAAGAACCATACGTGCAGATTTCGTTCAGTGTGGTGAATTTGGGGTCATATTGGGCGATACGGCGATTCATGCCCATTAAACCTAGCTTGTGCATAGGTAAGAAGGTCATGTTTAGACCGACAATAGTCAAGGCAAAGTGAACCTTACCCCAAAATTCGTTTATCATTCGTCCCGTAATTTTCGGGAACCAGTGGTAAATGCCAGCAAAAATACCTAACACGCTACCGCCAAATAGGACGTAGTGCAAGTGTGCCACCACAAAATAAGTGTCGTGAACGTGAATATCAAAGGGCACTGCTGCCAACATCACGCCACTAATCCCACCAATTACAAAGGTGCCAACAAAGCCGATGGCAAATAGCATGGCACTGTTCAGCTGGATTTTTCCACCCCACATGGTTGCTAACCAGCTAAATATTTTAATTCCCGTGGGTACGGCAATGATCATGGTGGTGATCATAAAGAACATCCGCAACCAGCCGGGGATACCGCTGGTAAACATGTGGTGCGCCCAAACAATTAGCCCCAGAAAGCTAATAGCAAGAGAGGAATAAGCGATCGCTTTATAGCCAAAAATCGGCTTGCGGGAATGGATGGGGATAATTTCTGAAATTGCGCCAAAGAAGGGCAAAATCATGATGTAAACCGCTGGGTGGGAGTAAAACCAAAACATGTGTTGGTATACTACTGGGTCGCCACCACCACTTGGGTTAAAAAATGTTGTCCCGGCAATTAAGTCAAAGGAAAGCAGAATCAGACCTGCTGCTAAGACTGGGGTTGATACCAAAACCAGTGACGAAGTGGCAAACATTGCCCAGCAGAACAAGGGCATTTTGTGTATGTCCATGCTGGGGATACGCATCTTGATCAATGTTACCAGAAAATTTATCGACCCCAAAATTGAGGACGTACCCAGCAGCAGGACACTCATAATCCAAATGCCTTCGCCCACTTGTCCTGTTACCAAACTCAGGGGAGGGTAGGAAGTCCAACCGGCATCTGGGGCATCGCCCACCACTAAACTGGCGATCAGTAACACACCCGCAGGTGGAATCATCCAAAAGGCAACAGCATTCAGCCGCGGAAATGCCATATCTTTTGCCCCAATCATCAGGGGAATTAGATAATTAGCAAACCCTGCCCCTGTTGGCACGATCCAAAGGAAAATCATGATCGTGGCGTGCAGCGTGAACAGACTATTGTAGACTTCTGGGGTAACAAAATCTACTTCTGGGGTTCGCAGTTCTGTGCGAACCAATTCAGCCATTACGCCGCCAATGCAGTAAAAAATAAACGAAGTGACTAGGTATTGAATCCCAATCACCTTATGGTCGGTTTGAAAGCCAAAGAAGTCTTGCCATTTTCTGACCCCTGGTTCCTCAAGAAGGGCGGGGATATTGGCAGTTTCTTGCAACTGAGCTTGTGTCATAGTCATTAATCATTGGTCATTAGTCATTAGTCATTAGTCATTGGATTTTGACTAAATAACAATTGACTAATGGTGAACTTGATGGAGGATTTCTGGCTTAATTCCCATGTCCTTGGTGTAAGGCGCGAGAAATTCATTTGGGGATAGATCAGCAGGGTTAATAGCGATCGCTTGATTTAGTGTTTCTTTGCTAGCAACTAGCTGTTCTTGTAGCCATTTGTCAAAGGCTTCTTCTGACTCAACAACTACTGGCGCTCTCATTGCACCGTGGTAGGGGCCACAAAGTTCAGCACAGATCAGGACATAATCTCCTGCTTTTTTGGGGGTGAAGCGAATCTCGCTTTGCCTACCGGGGATCGCATCTTGTTTTAGGCGGAACTCTGGCACCCAGAAGGCATGAATGACATCATTGGCGGTCATACTGATTTGCACTTCTCGCCCGATGGGAACGTGCATTTCACCTGTAGTTATACCAGTTTCAGGATAGGTGAAAATCCAGGCATATTGTAGACCAGTGACGTTGACCAGTAATTCTGCTGGTTTGCCTGCTTTTTCAGGACTGCCGCCAATTGTCGGGGCAACACTACCTACACCTGGGGCATTCCGCAGTTGGGGAATTTGGTCAGCATTGCGGACTTCTGCGGTAGCTGGGTCTTGCATTGCCTCATCAGATTTTTCTTGATTGAGGTTGGGTTCCCTGCCAGGAGGAGTATCGTTTAAAGTTGCGGCCATGGCACTCCCATGACCTGGCATTTTCATCGATTCCTGATTCATCATCGGTGCTTCATGGATAGCATGGGGATCAAAGCCACCGATTTCGTTGTAGACATCAAAGCTGTAAACAGAAATACCAATAACGATAATTGCTGGGATCGCAGTCCAGAGAATTTCTAGAGGTACATTACCTTCAACTGGTGGGCCGTCTTCATTGTCACCTGCACGCCGACGATATTTAAATGCAGAGTAAATTAAAATACCTTCAACGAGCAGAAATATCCCTGTGGAAACGATCATCATCGTGTTGAATAGACCATCCACCAAGACGGCTTCATCAGTGGCGGCCGCTGGCAACAGACCGTGATTTTGACCGTACCAAAAGCTGGCTAGCGTTAGCACGATGCCAATGAGTAATGTCCAGATGGAACTTGGAATCTTCACGGCTTACTTAATTGAATTTACTATGTTATCTCAAAGCTACTCACTTACTAAGGTAGTCTAGGCTGTCAGACATGGGGGACAAAGGTCTGAAATTTTTATTAATTTTTTTGGCTATTTTAGTAATTTTGAGTATGAGTCTAATATTATACAACGCCAAAAATAGATGCAAATCAGTGAAAAAATTTAAGTAAAAATTTAGGATGTTTAAATTAATTGTGATTAATCCATTTCTGACATCTTGAAAAATACCTAAAGCTTCAGGCAAAACTTTGCTGGAGTGATTCAAAGTATAAGTGAGTGCTAATCTATAAACCCATAGCCTATACGCTAGGGTGGAGATGGGACACTAAAAGAAAATTGAAAATTTTAAGAGATCCACCAAGAGCGGGCAGAAGGTATCGTTCATGAGCGAATTTGTCCTACAACAAAATGAAGCGGCGCTTCAGCAGCAAAAGCCCAAGGAAATGATTCGGCGCTTGGTGTGGAAAATGTGCATAGCCACCTTAATTTTGATGGCCATAGGCAGTGCCACCCGCGTCATGAATGCTGGACTTGCTTGCCCAGACTGGCCCTTATGCTATGGCGAACTCGTGCCAGCCAAGCAAATGAATCTCCAAGTGTTTTTGGAGTGGTTTCACAGATTGGATGCAGCTTTAATTGGTTTAAGCGCGATCGCACTTTTCGGTTTGTCCTGGTGGCGTCGTCGGTTCTTACCCTCTTGGCTGCCTTGGGCATCCACATTCGCCCTGTTTTTAATCGTCTTCCAAGGTATTTTGGGGGGACTCACCGTTACCGAACTGTTGCGGTTTGATATCGTTACCGCTCATTTAGGAACGGCGCTGTTGTTTTTTACCACCCTCCTAATTATCGGCACAGCACTCACACCCTATCAGGGGAATGGAACCGTTGGTAAGTTGCCTTGGGTCGGTTTAACTGCCGCTGTTCTGGTTTACCTACAAAGTCTTCTAGGTGCTTTGGTAGGCTCTCGCTGGGCGCTACACCAATGCCTCGGTGGTTCTCAACTTTGTACTGTAATGTACAGTCATATTGCTGGTTTCGTGCCGCCAACAGTGGCAACCTTGGCAATGGTATTTATCTGTTGGCGTACACCAGCACTACATCCAGCCTTACGGCGACTGGCAAATATGGCTGGTGGGTTGTTGACATTACAAATCTTGTTGGGATTCGCCACCTTCAAATTACATCTCCAAGTAGAGCCTCTTACCGTCTCTCACCAAGCTATAGGAGCTACTTTGCTGGGTACTTTGGTGGCTTTCACAGTTTTATCACTACGTGACTCAGTTAGTGCTGAGTCACGTTAGCGGATAGCTCAGGTTTAGCCCGTGCTGAGTAGAGAGTGGGGGAGATGGGGTAATGGGGGAGCAGGGAAAGAATTCCTAACTCCCAACTTCCAACTCCTAACTTCTAACTCAGCACTCAGCACTGATGATGCGACCCACGCAGGTGCAGAAAATCTGTGTTTTCATTTGCCTGAAAGAGCCAGCTTGAGCGAGGGCTGCATGTAAGTTGTTGAAAAATAAGGAACCAGAGCCAAAATGATTGAGACTAATGTCTCTCGCCACCACGAAACATTTTTACAGGTAATTCAAAGTTACTACCAGCTAACGAAGCCTCGGATTATTCCGTTGCTTTTGATTACTACGGCTGGGAGTATGTGGATTGCTGCTAAGGGAGAAGTAGATCCATTGCTGTTGCTAGTAACTCTCACTGGTGGCACAATGGCAGCTGCAAGCGCCCAGACGATTAACTGTGTGTATGACCGGGATATTGATTATGACATGGAGCGGACGCGCCATCGTCCGATACCTTCGGGTAAGGTGCAGCCACGCGATGCTCTAATTTTTGCGATCGCACTGGCGACGATTTCCTTTACACTCCTAGCAGTATTTGCCAACCTGTTAGCGGCGCTGTTAGCCTTCTCTGGTATCGTCTTCTACATTTTGGTCTATACCCACTGGCTGAAACGCCACACCACCCAGAATATCGTTGTTGGTGGGGCGGCTGGGGCAATTCCGGCGTTAGTGGGTTGGGCTGCTGTCACAGGTACATTAAGCTGGTCAGCATGGTTAATTTTTGCCATCGTCTTCTTGTGGACACCACCCCATTTCTGGGCTTTAGCTCTGATGATTCGGGATGATTACGCAAAGGTGGGGATACCAATGCTACCTGTGATTGAAGGTGATACCGCAACCGTGAAGCAGATTTGGTACTACACGCTGGTAACAGTATTTGCAACCGTGTTATTGGTTTATCCCTTGGGCGCGAGTGGAATTCTTTATGCTGCGATCGCCGTAATTCTGGGAGGATTATTTATCCAGAAATCTTGGCGTTTGTTGCAAAATCCAGAGGATCGCACTATCGCTAAAGAGTTGTTTCTCTTTTCCATCTCCTACATGATGCTGTTGTGTCTGGGGATGGTAGTGGATAGCCTTCCTGTTACCCATAATCTAATTAGTGCAGCGATTAATCAACTGCATTTTATCAGCTAGGGGATGGAAAATTTAGCGATCGCGTTTGGGAAAGGGGCGCGATCGCATTTTCAGAAATTAAAAATTATACATAATAATTAGAGTTTGGCGGATTTGCGATTAAAAGTAAAATTTTAGTCATGACCAAATTGATCAAAAATCTAAATGTTGACAAATTACATTCGTACAGCATTGCACAAAGCAACCTACGAGTTGCTTGAGGATGGAACTTTTTATAGCGAAATTCCAGAATGTCAAGGAGTGTGGGCAAACGCTGCAACACTAGAAGCTTGCCGGGAGGATTTGCAAGATACTCTTGAAGGATGGATTATTTTAGGATTGCGTTTAGGTCATACTCTACCGATACTCGATGGTGTTGACCTGAATTTTACCAAAGAGGTCGCCTAATGCCACCCTTTGGATCGATTAATCGGCGGGATTTGATCCGTTATCTGAAAGATGCAGGTTTTGATGGCCCTTACCCAGGTGGTAAGCATCAATACATGGTAAAAGATGAATTAAAGCTGACAATTCCCAATCCACATCAGGGAGACATCAGCCCAAGCTTACTAAATAGAATATTACGTCAAGCTAATATCAGCAGAGATGAATGGGAGGCGTTATAAATTATATGCGCGATCGCTGATGATACAATAATCTCTCGTGCGATCGCATCTCTAAAACTGAAAATCCAAAACTGAAAATTTTCAATACCTTATTACAGTCATAGCAAATCTTTCTTTAACTACTAAATTTTACAATTCTCAAGCTTTGATGTAAGAGCAGATAGTCTTTTTCTTCTTCCAACTATTCTCATACTCCATACTGCTCTGGGTAGTTGTCCAGCAGGAGCAGTTAATGTAAATGATAGAGAATCATAAAGCTTCCAATTATTTTTAATTCGCCAACCTAGACACTCTCCAAAATATTTCCAAGTTTTAAAATCTAAGTCAGGTTTTCCCCCAACCCTATCCCATATTCGCTTCTGGATACTCAAACCAAAGCGCCCATTACTATATTTAACCCACAAGCGATCAATAGTTAAGAGGTCTTGACAGCGAAAATTTATGATATCTTCTACTCTGAGGTAACGTTCTTTTTCTCGATGAGATATTCTAAGCATAAGCTTCCAAGTTTCTTGATCAGCTTCTCGCCATTTATCAGATGCTAGTAGCTTTTGCAAAATTGTATAATCTATGCCTACTGCTGAATTGAAATTTTCAGCATTAAGATATTGTATTACCTCATCAACAGATTGATAGCGTTCCTTCACATAATCCTGAATTAACTTATCTAAAAGTTGCCCACATTCAGGAGTAACACTTCTACATTGTGGTAAGTATTTTCTCCATACCCAGCAACCCCTGAGCGCATCATAAAGTTCATCAGAACCATCTGCATTTGGTAAACATTGAGTTAACAGCCGAATACAAGTTACACCCAAACTATAAAGGTCACTTGCAGGGAAAACTTGACCACGCATTTGTTCTATTGGTGTATATCCAGGTGTTCCTACTGTTGTGCCAACACCTAAAACAGTTGTTTTCATCTGTTTAGAAACCCCAAAATCAATTAATATTAACTTGCCATCCAGACGGCGCATGATATTTTCTGGCTTGATGTCTCGATGAATCACACCGCGTTCATGGATAAACTTCAGGATAGGCAATAAATCAGTTAAAAGCTGTTTTATCTTTTCTTCACTAAAGGCTCCCTGCTGCTGCAATTCTTGTAATAAATTCTGCCCCTGAATCAACTCTTGTACCAAATAAAGCCGCTTATCCTGTTCAAAATAAGCAATCAAACGGGGAATTTGCGGGTGTTCTCCCAAGTCATAGAGCCGCTTCGCCTCTTGCTTAAATAACTCCGTTGCTTTCTCAAGTGCAGCCGTTCCTTGAACTTGCGGGACAAATTGCTTAATTACGCAAGGTTCATCTATCTTATCTACATCCTTGGCCTGATAAGTTCTGCTAAATCCACCCTCACCCAAAAGTCGTATTACTCGGAAACGGTTTCTGAATAATGGTGTGAGTGTTTGTCCACACTTAATGCAAAACTTATTCTCATCAGGGTTAAAGGGATTTGAACAACTGAAATTAGAACAGTAAAGCATATTTGGGAATATATCAGCAGATAGTGTCTATGTTCAGTTTTCCCAATTTCTGCTTACTGGGTTTCACGAGTCTTAATATTTTTCAGCAGATTTATTTCTAGTGACGGCTACAGTCTCAAGTTACTTTTGCTAACGTAGTGATATAGAGTTTATCGCTCCCCAGTAAGCGCCTGGAAGCAAAAGGATTAATATGGCTAATTTAAATCAGCGTCGTCCCCAAAATGTCAACGGCGATTTTTATGTAGATACTACCTGTATTGATTGTGATACCTGTCGCTGGATGGCTCCTGAAGTATTTTATGATGTAGATGATCAATCGGCTGTTTATCATCAACCAACTAATGATGCAGAAAGATTAGCAGCACTTGAAGCACTTTTAGCTTGTCCTACTAGTTCTATTGGCACAGTTGAAAAGCCAAAAGATATCAAAGTTGCTCAACAACAGTTTCCCATATTAGTAGCGGAAAATGTTTACCACTGCGGCTATCATTCTGAAAAATCTTACGGTGCTGCTAGCTATTTAATTCAACTTCCAGAAGGTAACATTTTAGTGGATTCTCCCCGGTTTACGCCGCCTTTAGTCAAGCGTTTAGAAGAACTGGGGCCAATTCGTTATATGTACCTAACTCATAAAGATGATGTGGCAGATCATCAAAAGTTTGCCGAGCATTTCCAGTGCGATCGCATCCTCCACGTTGATGATATTACTGCGGATACTCGCAATGTAGAAATACAGCTAACTGGTTCCGAACCATTTGCTTTGACACCAGATTTATTAATTATCCCAGTTCCCGGTCACACTAAAGGACAAACTGTTTTACTCTACAAAAATAAGTTTCTCTTCACTGGCGATCATCTCGCTTGGTCAGAAAGCTTACACCAACTGACTGCATTCCACGGTGCCTGCTGGTATTCTTGGTCAGAACAGACTAAATCAATGCGTAATTTGGCTAATTACTCTTTTGAGTGGGTGTTACCAGGTCACGGGCGAAGGTTTCATGCTGATAGAGAAACCATGCGCCAGCAGATGCACAAGTGTATTGAGTTGATGGAATCTTTGGATTGACATTAAATAACTGACTTTTCACGTCATGTGGAAAAACCCTAACCCCCTTCCCGACGCTCTAAGGGGGAAAATTCAAAGTCTCTCTCCTTTTTTTTAGGAGAGAGATTTAGAGAGAGGTGACTGTATTGCATACAAACCAGAAGCGCTATAACCTGGGTTTTAGCACCCTTTTAACCAAACACGGATTATGAAAAAGCTGATCAACAAGCCGGAAGACTTTGTGCGGGAAAGTCTAGAAGGTATGGCGGCGGCTCATTCCGATTTAATTAAACTGAACTACGATCCTGCTTTTGTCTATCGAGCCGATGCACCTATACAGGGTAAAGTAGCAATTATTTCTGGTGGTGGCAGTGGACATGAACCAATGCACGCTGGCTTCGTGGGCAGAGGAATGCTGGATGCAGCTTGTCCTGGCGAGGTTTTTACTTCACCGACTCCTGACCAAATGCTAGAAGCAGCCAAGCAAGTAGATGGAAGCTCTGGTATCCTTTATATCGTCAAAAATTACAGTGGCGATGTGATGAACTTTGAGATGGCAACGGAGTTAGCCCGTGGTGAGGGCATTCGAGTGCTAAATATTTTGATTGATGACGATGTGGCTGTGAAAGATAGTCTCTATACCCAAGGACGCCGGGGTGTGGGAACAACAATACTAGCGGAAAAAATTTGTGGTGCTGCGGCTGAGGTTGGGTATGATTTGCCACAAATAGCAAATTTATGTCGCCGAGTAAATCTGAATGGGCGGAGTATGGGAATTGCTCTAACATCTTGTACAGTCCCCGCTAATGGAACGCCGACATTTGAATTGAGCGATCGCGAAATCGAATTAGGTATCGGTATCCACGGTGAGCCAGGAATAGAACGTACAGCCATCAAATCAGTAGATGAAATCACCGAAATTTTGACGCGATCGCTCATTGAGGATGCAGCATATAGCCGCACACTGCGCGAGTGGGATGAAGACAAAGGAGAATGGGTAGATGTAGAACTAATAAATCTCCCATTTGCCAAAGGCGATCGCCTATTAGCTTTCGTCAATAGTATGGGTGGAACCCCGATTTCCGAACTGTATATTGTTTACCGCAAACTCGCCCAAATCTGCGAACAGCAAGGATTGCAAATTGTGCGAAACTTGATCGGCCCTTATATCACATCTCTAGAAATGCAAGGTTGCTCCATTACCCTGCTGAAATTAGATGATGAGATGATCAGGCTATGGGATGCACCACTAAAAACACCAAGTTGGCGCTGGGGAATTTCATAATTACGTTAGCGTAGCGTTAGCGAGTCTTTGAGCGTCATTACGAATTATGTTGATATGGTAAGTCAAGCGCAGATATTACAATGGTTGCAGGCTTATGCAACCGAGATAGAGCAGAATAAAGCATATTTGACAGAATTAGATGCTGCGATCGGAGATGCAGACCACGGGATCAATATGGATCGCGCCTTCAAAAAGGTAAGCGTTCAGTTACCAACTCTTACAGACAAGGACATCAGCAGTATTCTCAAAGCTGTGAGTATGACCTTAATTTCTTCTATTGGCGGTGCTAGTGGCCCTCTTTATGGCACTTGGTTTTTACGAGCCAGTACAGCAGTAGCTCTTAAGCAAGAATTAACAGCACAAGATGTTTTAGGGCTACTCCAAGCAGGCTTAGACGGCGTGCTGCAACGTGGCAAAGCGCAACTGGGAGACAAAACAATGGTGGATGTGCTATCTCCGGCTGTAGCCGCTTTTGGGCAAGCTGTAGGAGAAAGTAAGGGAACGCTGGAAGCTATGCAACAAGCTGTAGCAGCAGCCCAAAAAGGGTTGCAGGAAACTATACCAATGCAGGCGAAAAAGGGACGGGCTAGCTACCTGGGGGAACGGAGTATTGGACATCCAGATCCAGGAGGGACTTCTGCTTATTTGATGTTGAAGAGTTTGTTAGGGGTGTTGGAAAGTTCTAGGTAATATCAAGTTCGGGTAATTAGGAGTCGCGCAGAAAGTAGTCTAAAGTGCTATATATTACCTATTGTATAATTAATAAGCTAGTAAAAAGGGTGGCTTCTACCACCCTTTTGATTTTAATAGTTGATATATTGTTGAGCCTTTTAATCCATAAACCTTCTCCAAAGCCAGTAAGCACTAGAGACAAAGTTATAATTTACACATTCTTTACAAAGTACTATTTGATAAAGTAGCCCGAAGCCTATGATAATCAAGCGTTTGGGCAAGGCAGAAGTACTAACATCCGACCAAATTAATTTACTATTTTCTGAAGATTTTGTGAACCCACAGCCCGTTGTAAACATCGCCTAAAAATCCAAACTTAGGAACGTGGATTAAATAAAATGCAAAACTTCATCCTGTATCTAGCTTCCCTCTCCTTTATAAGGAGAGGGATTGAGGGTGAGGTAAGCCAGAGACATAAATTGTATGTTATTTAATTCTTATTCCTTATCTAATTATCTGATTGACAACAGATGTACTCTGAATACGCCATTTACCTCGTTGTCGAATCAAATCATACCGAACTCGCAAATTCTCGTTAGAAGAGTTTTTAAACTGACCATTTTCATATAACTGCGTCACTTCCTTCACCGTAGCTACCACTGCGGCACGATCTGCAAATAACTCAATTTTCTCTACAGATTCCACCTTTACGCTATGCTCGTACTTGCGGTAGCGGTTGTCTAACCTATCCTGTTGAGCAACCAGCCGCCATTGAGATAAAGCTGAACCAGTTAAAATCTGCTCTAAATTATTAATCTCATGATTCGGCCCTAAAGCTTCGGCCTTCGTAGATAGCCAAGTCAGAATGACTTCTTCTGCTGTTGCATCTGCCAAAGGGCCATCTAGTGATTGTGGTTTACTATTGGGATCAGGAATAGATATTGGTGGTTGATTTATCTGTACAAACAACTGGAAAACAGGTACAGATCGTGTAGGAAAAAACAGATTTTTTAACCATCCAAAAGTTGTTGTGGCTAACACCCAGAAAACTAATATACTCACTAAAGAAATAAACACTCTCCATACCAGCCGTGTTTTCCCTTCTATGGTGTTAGCAAAAGTTCGCCGCCGCCGGGGACGACGAGCATGAGGACGATTATCTGGTACACGCCCTCGGCTAGCAGATGGAGTCGGTTTTCTCCGCCGACGCTTTTGGTTATGACTGGGTGTAACACTTTTAGCTGAACCGTTCAAATGCTGATTAGTGCCTCTGCTCGTCCGTTCAGCAGCAGGAACCTCTGATTTTACACTCCCAGATGAATTCCATATATGTGGTGAGAAGTTTGAATATTCGGGTGTTTCTGGCAAATCTAGGTCAGGTGTTGGTGTTCTGCTGTGCTTAAATTGCCCGGAATTTCTAGTTGAATTGTTAGGGAAAGACGAATTATTTGTCTGCGGGTGGGGAAAATACTGGGGGTTAATTACAGCCCATTCATTAGTTGTTTCTGCATCAGTTGGCAGTGCTTCTAAATAAGCTTGTACCTGTTGGTTCGCAAAGTAATCTTTTAGGAAAGCTTGCTGGTTTGCTAAATCTCGAAAATGGGGAAATACTTCGTGTTGCAACCACTGTTCTGCATATAGACACAGCCCCGGTAACAAATCTGGAGAGTCTTGAGATTTTTCCCGAATAAAAGCTAAAGCTTCGTACTCCTGACTAAGTTCTAAAACACGAGTTGCTTCTTCAGTTTGTCCCAAGAGTAACGCACATAGCGACTGTTCTAAATGTACATCTTGGCGCTTGCCCAGACGTATAAGCATTTGCCTTGCTTGACGAATTAAAGCAGGTTGCCGTTGAGCAAATCCCCGCGCTATCAAGGCATAAACAGCCAAGTAAGTGGCAACAGCAGAAGGACGTTTGCTTTGGGCTTCAAATAACTTGTGCTGTTCTGCAACTGTTAAGTGGTTGCGTAACTGCTGAATAAACCGCAGAAAGTCATCTATATTTAAACCAGAGTCATCATTGTTCGTGCCATCAATCCCGCCACGATCTTCTAAAAGGTTTTGTAATAATTCCAAGCCTTGGCTTCGTTCGGCAGTCTTTTCTTGAGGTAGTGCCAACAACTCCAAAATTCGATATGGTCGCAATTTGTAAAGATCCGCCTGAATTTCCGCCTGGACACTAGAGAACAACCCTTCGCGTACTAGCAGTTCTTGACCGGTTTCTAGGGATATGGCGGCATTTTCGTAGTGACCTTGCTGCCACTGTTCGCGACCTAATTCTAAACAGGCAAGGGCAACAGTGAGAACAACATTTGGATGTTCAGCACTTTCGTGTATTTCTTCGTCTGCTAAATTATTGCCTTTTCTTGCACTTGTAGCACCATTTTTATTTACCAGGTACGGACGACCTAGTTTTAGTACAAGTTCGTATTCTCCCAACTCTTGCAAAATTAATAAAGCGCCAACCAATTCGTCTTGAGTAATTTCGATACCCAGACTCTGGGTACTAGTACCCCTTTTGGTGCTTTCTGGACGATTTTCCAGTGCTACTGCGGCAGCAGCAAGGTTATCAGGGTCATAGGCGTGGGCAAGATAAAGCTGATCGTAGGTACTGCGTTGTTTTGGATCTGATAAAACCACGTAAGCTTCTTCTATGAGTTGTTTGCGAGAAGAAATTGCAGCCTGAGAATACTCACGTCGTGGCAATTGTACAATGCGATCGCTATATGCCTGTCGCAATTGTTCTTCACTTGCCGCTAACGGTAGTCCTAAAATTCGGTAGTAATCTAGCGGAATTCGCACAGCCTACTTCCCCTGCACCGTGATCAACATAATTCACCTAGAGCGTTCCAGGCCTGTAAAACCGTGCCATAACAGTGCCGTATAGAATTTACTCTACAAGTGTATATTGCAACAACTTGTTTTGTATCTTCCCGAAATTTTGAGTCACATTCTAGTACTAATTTTTTGTTTTCGCCTAGAAAGCCTCAATTTTCTGTCTTAATTCTTAGTATTTTTGTTTAACACAACTATTATCAGCCTTCGATAGCATAAACCACAACTACCGCTTTTAGTAACGGCATAAATGTTGTGGCTGCAAGAATCTATTGATGATTGATTTTTTCGGGATTTTCCCAGTAGGTGGTAACAAAAATACTACTATTGGGGATTTACCCTGATAACTGGAGAAAAAAATCATATCATAATTAACCTTTAATTACAATTACCTATTTGGGTATATAAACTTTTGCTTCCTTTTTTTTAAATTGTTAATGGATATGCAGAAAGCAATCTATCTTGATTGCTAGTCTATGAAGGGGAATAGTGAGAGATAAAAACCCAAAGCGGCAGATATTGTCGTTAGAGTCAAATCCTCATGGGGCATGGGCTGAGAAATTAAAAATAAAAAATTAAAAATTCAGCTATTCCCTAAGACCCTTTTTTGGTGCATAAATAAAGTTTGATTGTTGAGTCTTACAAACGCTAGCCTGTTAAAAGCCGAGGTGTTATCAGACCAACTTATTTAAGACCGTAACTTTAAGTTGTACAACAGGGATACTCAAAAATAATGGTTCAAGAGCGTACTTTACCCACTTTTAATCCTGCTACTACGCATATCACTAAGGAAGAAGGGTTACGGCTGTATGAGGATATGGTATTAGGGCGCTTGTTTGAAGACAAGTGCGCTGAAATGTACTACAGAGGCAAGATGTTTGGTTTTGTCCATTTGTACAACGGTCAAGAAGCCGTTTGCAGTGGTGTTGTACAGTCAATGCGACCGGGTGAAGATTACGTTTGTAGTACATACCGCGACCACGTTCATGCTCTGAGTGCGGGTGTACCAGCAAGAGAGGTAATGGCAGAATTATTTGGCAAAGCCACAGGTTGCAGCAAAGGGCGCGGTGGTTCCATGCACATGTTTTCTGCTGAACATCGTTTGCTGGGTGGCTATGCTTTTGTGGCTGAGGGAATTCCTGTAGCAGCTGGAGCGGCTTTTCAAAGCAAATACCGCCGCGAAGTGCTGGGAGATAAAAGTGCTGACCAAGTGACAGCTTGCTTTTTCGGTGACGGTGCAGCGAACAACGGTCAGTTTTTCGAGACACTAAATATGGCAGCTTTATGGAAACTGCCAATTCTGTTTGTGGTCGAAAATAATAAGTGGGCCATTGGGATGTCTCACGAACGAGCGACTTCCCAGCCAGAGATTTATAAAAAAGCCAGTGTGTTTAACATGGTGGGCGTGGAAGTAGATGGTATGGATGTACTAGCAGTCAGAGCCGTGGCCCAAGAAGCTGTAGCCCGTGCCCGTGCAGGTGAAGGCCCAACATTAATTGAAGCACTTACCTACCGCTTCCGCGGTCACTCCTTGGCTGACCCAGATGAAATGCGAAGCAAAGCGGAAAAAGAATTTTGGTTCGCCCGTGACCCAATTAAGAAGTTGGCAGCTTATTTGCTGGAGCAAAATCTTGCAGATGAGGGAGAAATCAAAGCAATTGATCGTAAAATTCAGGATGTAATCGACGAAGCGGTTAAATTCGCCGAAAGCAGCCCTGAACCAGACCCCAGCGAGTTATATCGTTTCGTTTTTGCAGAAGACGAATAAACAGTGCTGAGTTATGAGTGCTGAGTACTTTTTATTCTGCTCAGGACTCAGCACTCGGCACTCCACCTTACCCAGGACTAAAATTTGTGTTTACCATTGCAGTTCAACAGCAACAGTACAAGACCTACATTCTTTCTGACGAAGCCGCTGGTTCTCAATTGGAAGTCGTACCCGAACGCGGTGGTATCATCACCCGGTGGCGGATTCAAGGGCATGAAATTTTCTATCTGGATACTGAACGCTTTACTCATCCTGATTTGAGTGTCAGAGGTGGGAATCCAATTTTGTTTCCTATTTGTGGCAATCTACCAGATAATACTTATACTCACAACGGGCAAAAATATACTCTCAAACAACACGGTTTTGCCCGTGAATTGCCGTGGTCAGCAACAGAACAAAAAACTGAAGATAAAGCTAGTCTGACTGTCGTTCTGGATAGCAATGAGCAAACCAAGACAGTTTATCCTTTTGATTTTCAGCTAGCTTTCACCTACGAACTTCAAGGTAATACCCTAGAAGTCCGCCAGCAGTATAAAAACTTGTCATCCACACCAATGCCCTTTTCGGCTGGTTTCCATCCCTACTTTCTGTGTGGTGATAAAACTCAGCTAGAGCTTGAAATTCCCTCTCAGCAGTATCAAGACAATCAAACTAAGGAAATTCACTCTTTTGACGGCAATTTTGACTTTAGCCGTGATGAAATTGATTTTGCCTTTGGACAATTAACGAGTCAATCGGCCACTGCGATAGATCGCAGGCGGAAGTTAAAACTCACCTTGGATTATGATGATTTCTCTACCTACGTGGTCTTTTGGACAGTCAAAGGCAAAGAATTCTACTGTCTAGAACCGTGGAGTGCCACCCGTAACTCTCTCAATACTGGTGATAACCTGACTGTGTTAGCACCAGGAGCTAGCCACACAGCATCTATAAGGTTGACTGCTAATTTTTTCTAAACCCCTTTACAAATCTACAGATGTATATGCTATGATGGCAAAGTTGCGAAATGCAGCGAAAGGGTCGCTAACTCAACGGTAGAGTACTCGGCTTTTAACCGATTAGTTCCGGGTTCGAATCCCGGGCGACCCATATAGAAGTTTATTAAATGATGTAAAGGCGCGATCGCAGCTCTTTGTAATTGTAGGAAGGAACATTTTGAATACTTGGCTACCAGAGCTACTAATTGTAGGGTAGCTAAATGTACAGTAGTAGAGAGCAACTATAGAACATATTTATAGTAACTATGGCGTAAACTTTTTCAACATAGACACGCGACACTAGTTATAATTTCCTATAAGTTGAAAAAACTCTTAAGATTTAGCGTAATAATTACGCTTCTCTCACACCGACTAGCTGACAACCACATTAGGAGGACTATCTATGGCGCTTGTACCACTGCGGCTGCTGTTGGATCACGCAGCTGAAAACGGTTACGGCATCCCAGCTTTCAACGTTAACAATTTGGAGCAGATTCAGGCGATCCTGAAGGCTGCTGTGGAGACAGATAGCCCGGTAATTTTGCAAGCTTCTCGTGGCGCTCGTGCTTATGCTGGAGAAAACTTCCTACGCCACCTAATTTTGGCAGCGGTAGAAACCTATCCTCAGATTCCCATTGTCATGCACCAAGATCATGGGAATGCCCCTGCTACCTGCTACTCAGCAATTAAGAACAACTTCACCAGCGTGATGATGGATGGTTCTTTAGAAGCTGATGCTAAGACTCCCGCTAGCTTCGAGTACAACGTCAACGTTACCCGCGAAGTTGTAAATGTAGCTCATGCTTTGGGTGTCAGCGTTGAAGGTGAACTCGGTTGTTTGGGTTCTCTAGAAACTGGTGCTGGCGAAGCTGAAGATGGTCACGGTTTTGAGGGTACACTCGACCACTCACAACTGCTAACCGACCCCGATGAAGCTGTTGACTTCGTAGAAGCAACCCAAGTAGATGCTTTGGCTGTTGCCATTGGCACAAGCCACGGTGCTTACAAGTTTACCCGGAAGCCGACTGGTGAAATTTTAGCCATCAGCCGCATTGAAGAAATTCACCGCCGTCTGCCTAACACCCACTTGGTAATGCACGGTTCTTCTTCTGTACCTGAAGATTTGCTTGCACTGATTAACCAGTATGGTGGTGCAATTCCTGAAACCTACGGTGTACCTGTAGAAGAAATTCAAAAAGGCATCAAGAGCGGTGTACGTAAAGTAAACATTGACACCGACAACCGTTTAGCTATTACTGCTGCTGTACGTGAAGCTTTGGCTAAAAAACCAGAGGAGTTTGACCCCCGTCACTTCCTCAAGCCTTCTATTACATACATGCAGAAGGTCTGTGCTGAACGCTATCAGCAATTTGGCACAGCTGGCAACGCAAGCAAGATTAAGCAAATTTCTTTGGAAGATTTTGCTGCTAAGTATGCTAAAGGTGAACTTAACGTTGTTACTAAAGCAGCGGCTAAAGTTTAATTTTGACAACTAAATAAATAGGGGCACAGTGCTGCTATGCTCCTAAAAAACTGAAGATTTTAATCTTGTCAAAAACCGGGTAAACACCCGGTTTTTTGTTTTATTCATAAGGATTGGGAATGGGGCATTGGGCATTGAAAAGAGGCACAGGGGAAAACTAGAAAACTCTTCTGCCTTGCTTCTTCCCCAGTCCCCAATCCCCAATCCCTAGAACACCCGATGCTGTAAAGAGGGCATTTGACGGCGGACTTGTTCGAGTCTGGTGGGCTTGATTTCTGCGATCGCAATTCCCGGTTTTTCCCCAGCATCGGCTAAAATTACACCCCAAGGGTCGATAATAACGGCGTGGCCGTGGGTTAGACGGCGGGCGTAGTTATTGCCTGTTTGGGCAGGAGCGATGACGTAGGCGGTATTTTCGATGGCTCTGGCTTGTAGTAGTACTTGCCAGTGGTCTTTGCCTGTAAAGGCGGTAAAGGCGGCGGGAATAAAGATCACATCGGCTCCCTTATCTGCCAGATGACGATACAGTTCCGGGAAGCGGACATCATAACAAATAGAAAGCCCTAAATTACCGAGTTTTTCTGAAAAATAGACGGGGGGTAGTTGCGTACCAGCCACAACTGTGCTGGATTCGCGATAGGTGTTGCCGTCGGGGACATCAACATCAAATAGGTGTACTTTGTAGTAGCGGGCAAGTTCTTCACCGCTGGGATCGATGAGTAGAGTAGTGTTATAAACTTTGCCTGTATTGTCTACCGGAACTGGAAAGCTGCCGCCCAAAATGGTAATTTGAAAGCGTTGAGCCATTTTTTTAAGAAATTTTTCACTTTCAAGAGCGATCGCATCCCCTTGTGCGAGTTTATCTTTTTCTTCTCCCATATAGGAAAAGTTTTCTGGCAAACCTACCAATTCAGCACCTTGACGCACGGCAAGCTCTATTAATTCTTCTGCCTGTGCCAAATTTTTGTCTAGATCGGGCACACTGGTCAATTGAATAGCGGCGGCTAAATAAGACTTCATAGATTCAACAACGAACAGTTGATTTATGGAAGATAGATTATCAAAATATATCGCTACTTCAACATCTGTGGAACTTAATTAGAAATGCATCAGCGTTGCTTTTGTTTAAAAGACTTGTTTTATTGCTGATTTTAATCTGCCTCTGGGTTCTACGAAACTGAGCAAGATGACAATTAGGTTGTGAGCAAACCCTGATAAAAGCTGTCTGGTGGGAATATTTCTCTCTTACAGAGTAACTATACTATTTTTGATTTTTGATTGGAAATCGTATTGGTGCATCTGGCTTGGTGTGAATTCATCTGTTGCAATCATTTTTCAAATTGGTATAAATTTATTTATGGGGATTGTTAATTTAAATGTTGAATTCAGAGTTACCCCTTTTCTTAAGCAAGCTACGCACAGCGTATTCTAGAAAAACGATTTAGACTGAGCTTTTGGGTTTTCTGTTGGCGGCACGAGCAGTATAAATTGGTAGTGCGGGAATTAGGAAATTATTTTTGAGGTAGAAAACTCCTAAAAATATTCTGAAACTGTATACAAATGTAAACAAGCTTGAGAGACAAGAAATTCGTGCCTCTCAAACTTGTTTATAAAAATTAACTTAAAGTTAGAACAAAATGGATAACTCAAGAGGATTTTATTGCCGATTGAGTTTCAAAGATGCTTTTCGAGGGTGGAAGCTAATGTAGTTTTAGGCACGGCGCCGACCACCATATCCACTTTTTGTCCACCCTTAAAAATCATTAATGTGGGAATGCTGCGGATGCCATACTGACTAGCAACATTCGGATTTTCATCTGTATTGACTTTTACGACCTTAATTTGACCTTTGTACTGTTCGGAGATTTCATCGACAACAGGAGCTACCATACGGCATGGTCCGCACCAGGGTGCCCAAAAGTCAACTAAAACAGGTACATCGCTGTCGAGTACTTCTTGCTTGAAACTAGAATCGGTAACTTGTGCGGCTGTTGACATGCCTAAAACCTTCGCCAATAATATCTGAACTTGGTGAAAATTCTACCATAGCAAAAACCTGAGCTTGGGAGTGCGAGGATGTACATTTGCAAAGAAGCTCTAGAATTTATTTATAAACATAAGGAACCGCCCGAACAGTAGTCCGGGCGGAGTGTGGTGTGAGGAGTGAACGGAAACATGCGTCTCCGCTATCTCTATTGTAAGCGACATATCGGATTTTTCCAGCAATTGTTTAGGGGCTAGAAAAATTTATTCAAGAATGGGGATTGGGAATTGGGCATTGGTTATTGTCCTTGTCTCCCTTATCCCCATGCCCGATGCCCAATTCTATTTCCCCATACCTAATTGTTGAGCTTTTTGGTAAACTTTGCCCTCAGTTAATAAAGAAGGTGCAATCACAACTTGCACCTGCTGCATTTCTTTAATATTTTTCACTCCTAAAGTGCCCATGCTGGTTTTTAAGGCTCCTAAAAGATTGTGAGTGCCATCATCTAGTCCTGCTGGGCCAATGAGTATTTGCTCTAGGCTTCCAGTGGTGGCAACGCGAATGCGGGTGCCACGGGGCAAGACTGGGCTAGGAGTCGCCATACCCCAATGATAACCTCGTCCTGGGGCTTCTGTGGCTCTGGCAAAGGGGGAGCCAATCATCACACCATCAGCACCACAGGCGATACATTTGCAAATGTCGCCACCGGTGATTAAACCGCCATCAGCAATAATGGGGATATAATTGCCAGTTTCGTTGTAGTAATCATCTCGTGCTGCGGCACAATCTGCGATCGCAGTCGCCTGTGGTACACCCACACCCAACACCCCACGAGAAGTACAAGCCGCACCAGGCCCAATTCCCACCAGTACCCCAGCCGCCCCAGCTTTCAACAAATTTAAAGTAACTTCGTAAGTCACGCAATTCCCCAACACCACGGGGATGGGCATGGAACGACAAAATTCTGCTAAATCAAGTGGTACTAAAGACTCTGGTGACAGATGTGCAGTAGAAACTACCGTAGCCTGGACAAAAAATAAATCTGCCCCAGCTTTTGCCACCGCCTCACCGTATTTACTTGCACCGGCTGGAGTCGCACTCACCGCCGCAATGCCACCTTGTTGTTTAATTTCCTGAATACGTTGTTCAATTAATTCCGGCTTTATTGGTTCGGCATAGAGTTCTTGCATTAGGGCAACAAATTCATCTTTCCCCACAGAGGCAATCCGATCTAATATTGGTTCTGGGTCGGCATAGCGAGTTTGAATACCCTCTAAATTAAGGACACCTAATGCTCCTAACTGTGACAAACGTACAGCCATGCGAACATCTACTACGCCATCCATAGCACTAGCAATTATCGGGATTTCTCGCTCAATATTGCCAATACGCCACTTAGTATCAGCCAAACTGGGGTCTAGTGTTCTGTTACCGGGGACTAGAGCAATTTCATCTATTCCGTAAGCTCTGCGAGCTGTTTTTCCCCGCCCAAGTTGAATTTCCACGCTTTAACTTTTCTCAAATCTGTTTAAGCTAGGGTATCAAATTGTGGGCGGGATTGGGGCGTTTTTTTCCCTGAATTACACAGATAAATTTGAGTAACCCAAGCCGCCGCTTAAAGCTTGGGTAGACGCAAAGTATTCACCAAGTAACCAAATGAGCAAAAACTGTTGACTGGTTTTTATACTGTGTTATTTGCAGGTTAGTGTTGCGCTAGTTTTTCGGCAATTGTACTTTGATGTGTTTATTCTTACTGAGTTAATATCAAGATTATTGACATTTCGTTCTCTTAATTTGCCTGGATTGATTTAGGTCAAGATCAGGCAATTTCTCATAAATGATACCAACTTGGAATAGTTTGTATCGTTTCAAATCAATAAACCTTCTGAATTTGAAGATTTTCAATTCCAAAATCCAAAATCTAAAATTGATTTGATTTACGTTTATTTTTAGCGGCATCCACACCAGTGTAACCAGTTGCCAACCAAATTATGGCTCTAGCTCCATCACGAACAGATTTTTCGATAGATTCAGGGGGTTTTTCTGAAGGAACTGGCACTGGCTTTAAATAAATACCCCGACTACCCAAAATAATTTCGCCGATGACACAAGCCCGGCGCATGTGGAAGTCTGAAGTAATCAAATAAACGCTCTTGATGCCGCGAGCTTGCAAATCATCTACCAACGTAGTAAAATTAGTAACTGTATCTACTGCTTCATAATCCAAGTGTAAACGTTGAGGATCAACACCAGCTTTGGTAAACACTCGTTGGGTGAATGTACGTGGACTACCGCCCGTAATCCAAATCGGTATATTTGGATGCTCGCGAACGAATTTTGCTGTAAACTTCTCCCGCTCTAAATGTCTCGTTGAACCACCCAACACTACAACTGCTTGCGGCTGCACAAATTGGTTTTGTACTTCTTTGTATCCCCACCAGATGATTAGGGGTAAGACCAAAGCCATAAAACGAAAAGATTTACCTGTAAAGAGTAGCTTATTCAAGGCTCAATAACTTAATTTACTTAGTCCAAAATTTTCTCTGACTAGAAGAAAAAACAATTGATAGTAGATTAGCAAACTTCCAAAGAATCTGCCCAAATATAAAATTGGTTGATTTTTGTGTAACAGCGCGATTAAGCGTGCCTGGAGTTTTTCCTCTAATTGATGGATTATCCTAACCTTTATCGGACGATTCATCAAAGGGTTCTAACCACTTTATATAGCAGTTCTCAATTGTATGGAATACAGGAGCCAGTCGTGTGGGCGGGTATTTCGACTTGGGCGAACTGCAATACGCTTCGGTTAAGAATATTTGTCGGTTGGGTAACGCATTGCCTCAACCCAACCGACACATTTTTATTTTTTGGGCTTAACCAAACTGTATTGGTGCGAACTGGCGTACCACTGGTAGGGGCACAGCAATGCTGTTACCCTATAAATTGTCATATATATATGAATTGTCACAATATAACGGGACTGGTGCGACTTGAACGCACGACCTGACGCTTAGGAGGCGTCCGCTCTATCCAACTGAGCTACAACCCCAACTACGAAGCATATATAATTATAGCAGTAATTTTAGCGAGACTGCCAACAATTATCCCAAGGGCCCCCGCCTACTTCTAAACCACAAAGAAAACTTTCTGCTTTTAGGATTATTTGAGATTTTCTCCCATTTAGTTCTCGTAACTCTAAATTTAGTTTTCCTTGCATGGTGTCTCGGCAACAGTATCTTAAACCTTCTGCTGTGGGCGCACGTAAAGGTGTACCAGGTAAAAGGCTGGTTCCTGTCAATTCAATTTCGTAATTGGAGTTACTAGCTTTCATTTGCCATCTACCCCAAGGCTGAATTTCCCAGTCTACTTGGGAATTCCAGGGAACGAATTCATAAAACTTGCCTTGATAGTGCAGTCCAATCATCCCTACAGATTCCATCCACCACAGCACACCCCGCCGTCCACCGCCAGCAGTTAATGCTAAGTCGGGTTCGCCTTCAAATAAATTACAGTTTATCCAAAACCATTTTTGCGGAAAAGCACCACCCCAATTTTTCTCGCCGTAGGCTGGGGCGTTGGTGAATTCGTAGATTTTGCCATTCCAGTCAATCTTACCGGTGGCTAGACCGTGAGCCATCAAAATTTGCCATCCAGGTTCAAAAATCTGCAAGAATGATAGCCAGCCTGCGGTTGATTGCTGAATACTATTTTGATTGCCCCAACCGTATAGTGGTTGAATTTCATACTGCCAACGGCAATAATTATTAGTGGCGCGATCGCGAATTATTCCCTGATTCAAGGTGGCTGTAGCTTGATAGCCTTCTTGGACATGATACTCAAACTCTTCTGGCAGGAGGTATAGGGGAGAAACTTGCAAATTATTTTTACCCCAATGACCTAAACCCAAAACATCCCGACTACCCCAAAATTTGTTGACATCAGGAAAAGTACGGCATAAATACTCATCATCCGGGCCGAGGATTTGGGCTGCACCGCCACTGTAAGGTTTACCGCCGATGGGGTCTTCAATGGAGTACATAAAGGCGAATGTTTGCCCAATTTCCGGTAAGGTGATGCGGTAATACCAGCCTTCAAAGAAGCGGCGACTACTGCCATCCCAGTGATAACCAGAATGGGGCGTTTGGGTTGATTGGAGGAGATTTATGGGAATAGTTAACATATATCTATATAGTTGCCGATTTTTTCAGTATGCGCGATCGCTTCGATATCAATGATGCTTATGAAATTCTTGGGTTGGAACCTGGTGTCTCTCAAGTACAGGTGAAACGAGCTTACCGTAAACTGGTGAAAATTTGGCATCCCGATCGCTTTGTTGATCAAAGGCAAAAACAGGAAGCGGAGGAAAAAATCAAATCAATCAACGCAGCTTACAACAGGCTCAAATCTGAAATTCCATCTGAGCCTCCCATTCCTGAAAATCCATCTTCATCTTCGCCTAAAAATCCCCCAAAAATATCTGTCAATCGTTGGGATGCAGAAACTTTCTATACTTTAGGGGTAGAAAATGCTACACAAGGAAGATATGAGGATGCGATCGCAGATTTTACCCACGCAATTCGTCTCAATCCTTACTACATTGACGCATATAAATATCGTGGACTAGTTTGCTCTCAACTTGGATATGAATATAGAGCCGCTTCCGATTTAAATAAAGCTGTACAAATAGAAGAAGAATTAAGAAATCCGGGCGCTGCACGTACATCACGCTCACCTAGATATGTATCAAAACCTAGACCTCTGGTAGAAAGATTTTGTCAGAGAATAAAAAGCTTACTGCGGCTAAATCGGCGTTGGAGATAAGGAGCGAATATAGTTTAAAACACTTCAGACGGCGATACCAGACCAGGAGTTAGATACTACTTATACTGGGGAATACTAAGTGTAGTAAGATTTGCTGCTGATTTCTTAGTATGAGCGATCGCTTTTAGTCCCGATGGTCAGCATATTGCTAGTGGTAGTGCAGATCATACTGTGAAGCTATGGGATATTAACACGGGACAAAATCTTTACACTTTGGATAACCATTCAGATTGGGTTAACTCTGTCGCTTTCTATCCTGATGGGAAAACTTTGGTTAGTGGTAGTCGAGATATGACAATCAAGCTTTGGCGATGCGATATCTAACCACAAATTAAAATTTAGATGATTTCAGTAAATTACGAGATTTTTATCAAATTATCATCTGACAGTTTAATAACATCTATCTTTGGGATACTCTTTCTTTTGATTAAGTATTAACTCCCTAAAGATTAAGTATTGACTGCCTGGAGATAGAGCCACTTGCCGATCGCAGAGGTTATCCTGATAATTACCAACAGTTGAGTAGCAAATGAAACTCAATACTAATCAGCAACATATATTTTTCAGTTCATTAAAACCTCTTGTTTTTACAAAGCTTTAGTTTGTCAATATCTTGTTTGAGGAGTGAAATCAACAGCTATGTCTATTCCCAATGAACGCGAAAGCGAAAGCAAAAACAGTGAAGTCAAGCAAGAATCTTACACTGATATTAATGGTAATACTCACACTGACTTGACACGAACCACTGAAACAGTCAAGAACAGGGCAGCTAATCCCAACTCTTACACTAACGGTTACGTACAAGGTCGAAATACTGAGCGTAGCAATCAGCAAGCTGATTTAGCCGAGCGTGACAATAACAATGCTAGTGGTGGTTTGCTGCTGGGTATTATCATTACTTCCCTGCTTGGTTTGGTTGTAGGTGGAGTCTGGTACTTCAACCAGCAGAATAACGCAGCGGTTAACAATACTGTGCCGGTCGTGGTTCCTGTACCGAGTAAGAGTAGTCCAACTCCCAGTGCATCTCCTCAACCACAAACGACAATAATCGAAAGAACTAGGGAAGTACCTGTACCGGTTGCTGTTCCTGTTCCTGTTCCACAACAGCAGGTTACACCTCCCTCTGTACCTCGCCAACCGAATATTAACATTACTATTCCACCCCAGCAGCCTGCGGCAGAAAAAGCACCTTCTGTAACCCAGCCAGCACCTAAAGCGACACAAAGTCCGGCGACGAGTCCAACTACTAATACTCCGACTTCGCAAAACGATAGTTCTACTAATACTGTCGCTCCAAGTACGAAAAGTGACACCTCTAAAACCACTCCACCCCAAGGAGTAGACAAGTCAAACAGTACATCTAATAGCGGTTCTTCTAGCGCAGGTGACAGTACTACAGGGGGTTCTGGTCAATAACGGCTTCTGAATTTTCAGCCCACTTGGTAATGCTGGTATTAATGCCAACATATAACAAGTGGGACAATTTTTAAGCAATATTTCTGAATTGTTGCGATAAGTTAATGGTGTTCAAGTTTAGTAAAGGTGTCTTGTAGCTAAACAAACACAATGCTAGATTAAGAGCAAGGTACAAACAGGTTAAAAGTTAAATAAAAACTTTCAAGTTAGAGCCTGTGCCTCCTGCTCTAATGTTCTTGCGTAGGCATAGCCCGTCGTAGACATCGCTCTGAAGTTGTGGCATCCATTGAATGTATTTTTACATTGAGTTCAATGAGTTGTTTGGGAGGTTTGAGAACGCACAGCCCGAAAATGCCTGCCTAGTTAGAATATAAGGATGTGCAATTCTGAGTAGAGCGAGCGCCAATGCTGTCCACCTTAGATAGTTGAGTTAGTTATTTCTGAATTCTCCAATCTTCAAGAAACCGCCGCAAGCTGCTGAGATTTATCCATCGCAGCTTCAGGCGGTTTCTGCGTTGAGTTAATTAAAAAGTTCAGAATTATTAATGACTAATTAAGGTAATTACAGTTACTTCTGGCGGACAAAATAGGCGTCCTGGGCGGTAAGTTCCTAAACCCCGATTGACATATAGTTGATTTTTCTCCACCTTGTGAAACCCTTGCGCCCACTCCCAATATCGCACTACTTTAGAACAGTCTCCCAGGAAAAATGTTACCCAACGCCGTAATTTTTTGGGAATTTGTTTGAGTAGTTTTTTATAATAGAGTACTACAGGGCCAATACCCGGAATTACGATGTGACCACCGTGGGTATGACCAGATAGTTGCAAATCTACGCGCCATTGTTGCAATATCTTGGCTGTATCTGGGTTATGAGATAAAACGATGCGGGGTGTAACTGAGTCTAGTTGATTCATGACTGGTGCGGGGTAAAATTCCTGTGACCAATAATCAGCTAATCCTACCAATGGTAATTCTTTTCCTAATGGATAGGCGATTTCATTCCAAAGTACGTGAACCCCAATGCTAGTTAACGCCTGTGTAACTTCTGCTTTGGAGTGGCTGTAATAGATATCGTGGTTCCCAAGTACGGCGTAGATACCACAGCGACTTTGCAGATGTTTGAGTCGAAGCACCAATTGGTGAATTGGTGTGGGATCGTCAGTTACGTAGTCACCAGTTAATAGAATTAAATCTGGTTCAGCTTCGTTAGTAAGTGCGATCGCTTTTTCTAACATATCTTCCGACAGTCGCAAACCATCGTAGTGAAAATCTGACAACTGCACTAACCTTGTACCTTGTAAAGATGCAGGAAGTTCCGCAATCTTAACCGTTATTTTATCTACTCTTAAATGTCCCGTAAACAACCAATGCATAAGACAACCGATACTCCTCATACCAGCGCTTACAGCTTACCAAAAATCAAAATGCAACTTGATAAAATGCAATAATTTATGTCATCTACTCCAGATACAATTAATTCATTGATTTCAATTTTGCGATGAAACTAAGCAGGTATTGCCTTAGTTTGTAGGCACTCATTAGCCAGAATACCTGCCGTGATTGCGTTCTTTTATTTTTAATTTTTAATTTACCTACTCACCTTGTAGGGTGATTATAGTAACTTCTGGGCGGCAAAATAAGCGTCCTGGGAGGTAAGTTCCCAAACCACGATTGACATATAGCTGATTTTTACCTAGCCGATGCAAACCCTGCGCCCATTCCCAATGTTTGACTACAGAAACATTTATTTCCAAAAATGGGACTCGACGCCGCACTGTTCTGGGTATTTTTTCTACAAGCTTTTCATAAAACAACGCCATAGGGCCAATTCCGGGAATCACGATTTGACCACCGTGAGTATGACCAGATAATTGTAAATCGACTCGCCATGCTTGTAATATCTCCGCAGTATCTGGGTTGTGAGATAAAACGATGCAGGGTGTGTCGGGGTTTAGCTGGTTCATAACTGGTACAGGATTGAATTCCTGTGACCAATAATCAGCTAGTCCAACGAGTGGTAATTCTTTTCCTAGTGGATAGGCAATTTCGTTCCAAAGAACGTGAATTCCAATGCTAGTAAGGGCTTTTGTAACTTCTACTTTTGCTTGTTTGTACTGTATATCGTGATTGCCAAGAACAGCATAGATACCACTCCTACTTTGCAGATGTTTGAGTCGAAGTACGAATTGGTGAATTGGTGTGGGATCGTCAGTTACATAGTCACCAGTTAATAAAATTAAATCTGGTTCAGCTTCGTTAGTAACTGCGATCGCTTTTTCTAACATATCTTCCGACAGCCGCAAACCATCGTAATGAAAATCTGACAACTGCACTAGCTTCTTACCTTGTAACGATGCAGGCAATCCTGCAATGTTAACCGTCAATTCTTCTGTACTCAACGGCCCAGATAACAACCAATGCATAAGACGTTCAATAAACTTCAATCATAGCGCTTACAGCTTAACGAAACATTGTCGGTTTGTGTGTAGCGGCCAGTGCAAATTATTGAAAATTTTATGAAACCTGTAGATTCTAGCGTATTTATACTTAAGTAAGTCGGCGAGAAAAATTCAATGTATATGAAGAAATACTAGTGTCCCTAAAGCTGCTCATAACATCCAATTATAATAAAATTTTGTTGCATAAGAAAGCGCTAGGCTATATTCAGCTAGTTTAATATATTATCACGCTGTCCTTGTAGAGGATGTAGTCAATGCAACTTGCACCAACTGAAGAACAGATGTGGGAAGCATCAGCTTTCCAGAACCGCATCCAAATGTCTGATAGTGAAATTAACGATAAGTATGAGTCTGGAGACCAAAGAATACTCACTGAAATGAACCGTGAAAAGCTTCCAAGTTTTGTTGAAGCACTAAAGAAGCCTGGATATATGGATGTGCGCCCTTTTTACCAAAGAAGGGATCGGTGGGATGAAAAGATGCAATCACGACTTATCGAGTCGTTTTTGATCAACATTCCTGTTCCTCCAATTGTTCTTTATGAAAAGGAGTTTAACTTTTATGAGGTAATGGATGGTCAACAGAGAATTACAGCCCTTCGGGATTTTTATGAAAATCGTCTCATATTAACTGGATTAGAACTTTGGCCAGAACTCAATAAACGTACTTATGCTACTCTTCCTACAAAAATTAGAGCAGGAATTGATCGTCGCTCCATATCATCTATAGTTCTGATTACAGAGTCAGCATCTAATCCTGAAGAAGCAATGCTTTTAAAACAGCTTGCTTTTGAGCGTTTAAATACTGGTGGTATTGCACTAAGTCAGCAGGAGGTACGTAACTGTTTGTATTATGGTAAGTTCAATCAGCTATTACTTGACCTGGCAACTAATTCTATATTTGCAGAGGCTTGGGGAATTCCCTTAGACAGTAAATTAAAACTAGTTCAAAATAATTTATACAAAAAAATGGAAGATGCCGAATTAGTTCTTCGCTTTTTTGCTTTACGCCATGTCAATGACTTCCGTAGAGGAATGGAGGGATTTCTTGACCTCTATATGATTAAGAGTTTGAAATTTTCTGATGAAGATATCGATATCCTAAAAAATATTTTTATCAAAACTGTAGATTTAGCACACAAAATCTATGCAGAAAATTTATTCAAGCCTTTTGATCCCAAGACTGAAACTTGGAAGGATAGTGCTTATAAAGCATATTATGATGCTGTTATGGTTGGGTTGAGTAGACATTTGGATCAAGCTGATATTTTAGTAGAGCAGAAGCCAAGAGTAATCGAAGAGACAAAGAAGTTGTTTATAGAAGATAAATCAAAGCTTTTTACAGGTGCTGGAAGAACCAAGGCTGATATCCAGAAAAGAATCCGATTATTTGATGATATGCTGTCTCAAATCATCGCCGAGTAAAGAGTGATGTTTCAAAACATTTTAATGACAGTAACAGTTAATATTTCTACTGTTCGTTCCATTATCAAGACTAATGATCGGCTGAGAGAAATTTCATTTGGCTCAGGTGCTGTAATAAAGCAAGAATGGCATGAGGGAAGCGAATTTATCCTTGGCACACTAATGCAGGATATCCCCAGAGTAAAAGAGTGGCGAGTTTACGATCACTGTGCTGTAGTAACAAGGCTGTATGCCATTTATGAGAGTTTTGTAGAAGACTTAGTTAGTGATTGGTTAGTCCTTCTGCCAGCATTGTTTCCACTGTATTCAGACCTGGAAGAAAAAATCCGAAATACTCATCAGATAGGCGTTGGAAGATTGCTGCTTGATCTGAAGAAAAGCAAGTATGAACATCTCTCTCTTGAGGAAGTTATTCGTGGACTATTTCATGGAGCTACTGATGAAAAAGATTATGAGATATTACCAGATGCATTTCTTTTTCATGAACAGAACTTACGTAGAGAACCATTAGAGAAAATGTTGACAGAAGCAGGTATACCAAATTCATGGGGCTGGGTAGAAAAGCATAGAGCCGTAAAGTATTTTTTAGAAGAAATTAGAGGAAATCAAAACACTGTAGAAGGAGAACTTAATGAATTAATTAGCTATCGAAACGACGCAGCCCACGGATTTCCTGACGATGTTCTAGGTTCTAATGCACTATTAGAATTGTGCGATTTTGTCGAGACTTTGTGTCAAGCACTTGCTGAGTTGGTCACTTATAAGGTTATTGAGCGCAAGAAATTAATAGGTCAAGCTAAGGAGGTTGGTAGAATTACTGAGTGGTATAAGAAGCATGAAGCTGGGGTAGCAAAGGTTGAGAAAACGATTTTATCAATTGGAAGTAGTCTTTTCCTAGTTAATGAAGGGTCATCTTGCTGTTATTTGGCTACTATTGAAAGCATCAAGATTGATGACATATCGGTTAATGAAGTGCAAACAAGTACGGGAATGGAAGTTGGGTTGAAATTTGATGTGGATGCTAAAAAAGGGTTTCGCTTGTATCAATTACACATTTGAAATAAGGTAAATTCATTTTTTATCTTTAAGCAATTTGATTATTTTGCAATCAAACAATCAAAAAAATAACGCCTACCTGTAATTATGGTGGCGCTATTTTTTTAATTTAATTCACAGTTAAAAATAGTTAAATGAATTTGCTAAATCTTTGTCATTGATTTACCGCAATTTTTTATACAGCGCTGCGGTTGGTTAATAAATTCCACAGGAATACTGCGACAATCGCACCAAGAACTGCTACTGCAATACCTGGAATGCTGAGACTAGGAGCGGCTAGGGCTAAAGTTCCCGTACTGAAGAATACACCTAAACTACCGCCAACAAAAGCACCGATGATTCCTAACACAATTGTTCCTAGAATTCCGCCACCTTGATTACCAGGGTAGATAGCTTTTGCGATCGCACCAGCAATTAGACCTAAAACAATCCAAGCAAGAATATTCATTGTTGTTAAGTTAGTAAACGTTTTTGACTTACAAGTACATATTAGCTATCTTCCTTTCTGACTCAATCTACCATCAGAATTAATTATGAATATCCATAAGGAATAGTTTAATTGCTACTAAGTTTTTTGAGCGATAACCCAATTGAGGTAAATAGTCAATTAAAAAAAAGCTCCTAGCAGGTCTTTAACTAGGGGCTTATCAAACTATTGCTTGGTAATTGCAGTATATGCATTTTTAATTAGCTCTCTCCTCTACTAGAAGAATTAAGCTAAGTTTTTAGAGGCTGTCTCTAAAGTAATGTAAAGAAAGCAAAATCAGGCGATTGAGCCGATTGCTTATACCTAGGCAACTTCATGTCTACTCATATCTTGCACCAAGCCCTGGCGACTGGAAGTCGCGGCTATACAAACGTTCGCGTAGCGTCTCCCAGAGAAGTCTGCCTGCGCGGACTAATACTAAATTAAGGATTTGAAACCCACGCAGGTGGGTTTTGCCTGTGTAGCCGCTACTTTCAGTTGCCTGGTGCAAGATGTGGTGTCTAGCTTTTAATTTTTAATTGCTTATCTCATGATCCCTGCTAATGACTCGATGGCTGATAAATGGGAACAGTCTGCGGTAAGACCAATGCATACTTAGGAAAATCAGACTTACTAAAGTCAGCAGCATGACGCCCAGAATCGTTGTATATGACTTGGTGCGCCACCAAAATCCATTTGCACCTAGTCGCACAAGCTTCCATAAGCTAGCTATATCGACGATTTGGGAATCGTGAATGGTGATTGCTAAGGATGCTGCTGTGTTTTGTTGTGCAATTGTCATTTTAATTACTCCTTTAGACCCAAATGCTGAGGTATTTAATCTTAAACTACGGCAATACGATAGATTTACTGTTATTTATATGTAATATCTCATAGCTTGATGCAAGAAGCAAGTTTTAAGGGGATTATGAATCGGGCATTGGGCATTAGTATTAAAAATTAGGTATTTACTAGATTGAAAACTATTCTCTAGTCCCAATCCCCAATCCCTAGTCAAAATGCCTAATCAAATTTGGTTATCACAATTGCAAAAACACCGAGCGATCGCAGTTATCCGCGCCCCTCAAATGGAAGTGGGACAGCAAATGGCAATGGCTGTAGCATCTGGGGGAATGCAGCTAATTGAGATTACCTGGAATAGCGATCGCGCTGGGGAACTAATCAGTCAACTACGCTCAGAATTACCAACTTGTATCATTGGTACTGGTACGTTATTCAATGTGCAGCAGCTACAAGAAGCGATCGCATCTGGGGCGCAATTCCTCTTCACACCCCACGTTGATCCGGTAATGATTCAAGCAGCACAAGAAAAAAATGTGCCTATTATACCAGGAGCTATGACTCCTACAGAAATTGTTACCGCCTGGAGTCAGGGCGCTAGTTGTGTAAAAGTGTTTCCCGTGCAAGCAGTGGGAGGGGCTGATTATATCAAAAGTTTGCAAGGGCCACTAGGTCAGATTCCCTTAATTCCGACTGGCGGCGTGACTCTCGAAAATGCTAAAGAATTTTTGCAAGCGGGAGCGATCGCTGTCGGTTTGAGCAGTGAATTATTTCCCAAAAAGCTTGTCACAGAGGGAAATTGGGAAGCGATCGCAACTCAGGCAAAAAACCTAATGCGACAGTTAACTTAACTTAGAATCAAATTATCAAAAATTCACGTCTATTAAAGTAATAGATAGGGAAATAAAGGTGAAAACTGATCAGTTTCCCAAGACCCCATGATTTGAGTGTGAGTGTATCTACAATGAAAAGACTGATTTATCCTGACTGGGTACGTCGCTTACAAATAATCCTGACTGGTACAGCACTATCCTTAAGTGTTTTTACTACTACTGGAACGAGTGAAGTTTGGGCGAATTCCAAAAATCAAGTGATTGCACAAACAATCCAGACATTACAACAATCGGATCAGCGCTGGATTCAAATTAATCTTTCAAAGCAACGATTAATAGCTTGGCAAGGTGACAAAGTGGTTTATGGAAGTGCTATTTCCTCTGGCAAAAAAGCCACTCCTACTCTTGTTGGTACTTTTAAGGTTCAATCTAAGTTTAAAACTACGCGGATGCAGGGAGAAAACTACAATGTTCCCAACGTTCCTTATGCAATGTTTTATCAAGGCAATTACGCTATTCACGGAGCTTACTGGCATAAGAATTTTGGCACTCCAGTCAGCCACGGCTGTGTGAATATCGCACCTAAACATGCAAAATGGCTATTCGAGTGGGCATCGGTAGGGACACCAATAGTCATTCATAAATAGTAGGTGAAGCAGCCAGAAGGCAATTTAGGTAAAATCATAAATAACAACAAATCAAGACAATTAAGTGATTCCTAGCAAGATTTTATGCTGGGAATCTTCGGAGTCGGAATTACTGAACTTGAAATAAAATATAAAAGAGGGCATTCAACGATTTACCCAAAAATAAGCGGGAATCCTGATAATTACTGTGTGAAATTACAAATGCAAATATGAATTTGGGGAAAGTTTGCATTTAGGCATTTAAATGACAGATTTTTTGTAAAGGTTGTCCTTTGTAATTAGTTATTGGTCATTAGTCATTAGTTAGGACTCATCATTTAACAAATGACAAATGTGCAAATTGGATGCGGATTAGCTTAGAGGTTGTTTGAAAAGTGGTCGGCTGTGATATTAGGCACTTTGATCCCCCCTAACCCACGCCAGTCGCTCCACTTGGGGAGACCCCAAGACCGCGCTGGCTCCCCTTAAAAAGGGGGGAAACGGAATCAAAGTCCCCCAATTTATCGGGGGATTTAGGGGGATCTAAGAGTATTTGATACATCACTAAGAACTTTTAAAACATCCTCTTAGGATTTGTCTTGAGAAGCATTAGCGGATGAATTGCGTAAATCCTCCACAGAAAGCGAGTAATTTTCTGGAAAACTACAAATTTCCAGAAAATTACTTAACTTCATGATTTTTGCGTAGTTTAGAAGATGAGGCATAATGCAAACTTGGATTCGCCGTGGTGGAATTCGTTCTTCAGGAACTTTTTGTACAGGCGTGGCGCTGATGGTGGTGACTTTATTCTCTTGGTCATCGCCCTTAACAGGTACACCCAACTCGACTACAGCAACAGCCACGTCACTCGATGAAAACAGCATCACTGTATCTAATAATTTTAGCCAACCTCGCTGGATTGAAATTGACCTGTCAGAGCAACGGTTACGTGCATGGGAAGGTAATAAAGTTGTTTATTCATACCGCATTTCTGGAGGTAAGCGATCGACCCCTACACCCATAGGTAGATTTCGGATTAATTCTAAGTATCGTACTCACCGGATGCGAGGCAAGGACTACAATATTCCTGATGTTCCTTACACAATGTATTTCTATAGAGGTTATGCCATCCACGGTGCTTACTGGCATAACCGTTTTGGGACTCCAGTCAGCCACGGTTGCGTAAATTTACCTGTTAGGCAAGCTCGCAATCTTTACAACTGGGCTTCAATGGGAACTTTAGTAGTGGTGCGGAAATAATTCGTAATTCGTAATGACGCTGGAATACTCGCTATAGCGTTTCCTAATCATACAAGGTACATCTTAGCCCCCTCCTTGCTTGCGGGGAGGGGGTTGGGGGTGGGGTTCTTGTACATCACTTGGGCCGAGAACCGCTATAACGTAATTCGTAATTAAGAGTATAGACCAGTGCATTCACGGAGTTAAGCACCTGTCTATACATACTGCTAGACTAAAAACACATCTTCGAGGGATTCAGGAGCCATGAGCTACTCAACTACCCAAACTCTCACCCTGGAGGAATTTCTGAAGCTCCCAGAAACAAAGCCTGCAAGCGAATATATTAACGGAGAGATTATTCAAAAGCCAATGCCGAAAGGGAGACACAGCTGCTTACAAAGCAAACTCTGTGCTGTTGTCAATGAAGTCACGGAGAATCAAAAGATTGCCTATGCGTTTCCCGAATTACGGTGTACTTTTGGCGATCGCTCAACTATACCTGATGTGGCTGTATTTCAGTGGAAACGCATACCGTTCACCGTTGATGATCAAGTACCTGATAATTTTGAACTTCCACCAGACTGGACGATTGAGATTCTCTCGCCAGAACAAAAACCCAACAAAGTAATTGGGAATATTCTTCACTGTCTGAAGTATGGCAGCCGCCTGGGATGGTTTCTTGATCCTGATGACTTCAGTATTTTGGTATTTCTACCAGAACAACAACCAGTGCTATTCCAGGGAGAAGATTTTTTGCCTGTATTACCAGAAATTGAACTTGTACTAACCGTCAACCAAGTTTTTGGATGGTTAAAGATGGGCGGCTAAAAATAACTCGCCTGGAATCATAAAAACCAAATTATAGAGATGATTGATGTCTATAATAGACATGATTATGAAAAAAGAGGTAGGAGAATGAACTGGAGAATTGCAGAAGCGAAACAGAGGTTCTCCGAACTAATTCATGCTGTCACTAAAGAACCGCAACTCATCTACAACCGAAATCAACTGGTAGCTGTTGTTGTTGAAGCTGAGATGTTTGAAGAATTCTTGACGTGGCGCAAGCAGCGCGAAAAGATTTCTTTAGCTGATGCCTTCAAAGAACTACGTCAGATAGCTGCTGAAGAAGATTATATCCTCGAAGTACCCTCTCGCCAAGACCGTCCTAACTCTTTCGCTGATGCCATTGATGACTTTTCTCTGTGACACGAACATTATCAGCGAATTAGTAAAACTCCAACCTAACTCTGGTGTATTGAAATGGGCAGCATTAGCTCCCTCAATAGTTGTGAGTGCAATCACCGTTGAAGAAATATTTTACGGACTGACATTCAAGCCCAACTCTAGAATTCAAATATGGTTCGAGAGCTTTTTGGAAAATAACTGTGAAGTATTGCCCATCACCATTGAAATTGCCAAGCGCTCTGGTGAATTGCGAGGTCAACTAAGATTAAGTGGGAAAACACACACCCAAGCAGATATGATGATTGCTGCTACTGCTCAAATTCATCAATTGACCTTAGTAACGCGCAACATTCGGGATTTTGATGGCTGCGGTATCCCGCTTTTAAATCCTTTTACTTAAATAGTTAAACGCGCATTAGTCTAACTCAACTGTGCCACAAGTTGATTTTCCAAAAGCGGATCATTTTAATAAAAATAAGCCTATTGATTCACCTCCTAAATCATCTTTACTAGCTGAGACTTCAATTACTAATGATTTAGCATCGTCAGGGGTTATTATAGTAGGGGCCTTCAACAATTTCGCCATCAGGAAAGATAGTTTTCAAGAACAAAGTACCTCTACCGCCGAGACGCATACCGGGTTGTTCCCAGGGGACACCGAGTACCTTGGCTCCAGTAAAATCAGTGTTGGTCAGCATAGTCCAGCTCAAATTAATTCCGGCGAACTCAACATTAGTCAAATTAGCACTATCCAAAGCAGCCCCCGAAAAATCAGCATTGGTCAGATTAGCGCCATCCAAGGAGGAGCAAGCCAAATTAGCACATCTCAGATTAGCGCTGGTCAAGTTGGCATTAGACAAAATAGCTCCTCTCAAATCGACACCTCGCAAATTGGCGTAACTCAAATTGGCACGCATCAACCTAGCATTTTCAAGATTGACACCGATCAAGTCAGCCCCTTCCAAGTTGGCATCCTCCAGAAAAATATATGCCAAATTAGCTTCTCTCAAACTAGCTCTAGTCAAATTAGCTCCCCTCAAGTTGGCGTAACTCAAATTAGCTCTAACCAAGTTAGCTCCTTCCAAGTTGATCCCACCAAAATCCCTCTCCCCAGCAGCATATCTTCTCAGCAACTCCTCAGCATCCATACCCTAACTCCAGAATCAATAACTACCATCAACAATAGCGAGGAGTAACGCGATTTTGTGAGGTTGGGCAAAAAACGTGCGATGCCTACTGCGGGTTACACCTACGCTAATATAGCGGTTCTGACTCCGTTTAAAATAACCTCTAACTCAACTGTGCCACAAGTTGATTTTCCAAAAGCGTATCATTCGTTAACAAGTCTTCAACGGTGATTCGCAAAAAGCGTTGCTCATCAACTTGAAAAAGAATTTTGATACGATCGCTCCCAGGATATCCTGCTGGTGTCAGTTGGGCAATTGTCCTCGCGCCTTCTTGATCGTTGAGGGGTTTGACGCTGGTTTCGCTACTGTCCAGACGGCGAGTAATTAAGCGATCGCCATCAAAATAAACTTCAGTATTGCCCGTATCTGCTCCCAATTCTCCCATAATTAACTCAATACTAGGCTGATTTTCCACAGAAGCGCCTAAGACTAATTCCACTGGCTGACTCATTGGATATGCCTGTCCAGCTTTAATTAAAGAATGCCATTTGTGACGCTGATTGCGGCGATCCCAGTAGCGGATACCATAACTATGATAGAGAAAGTCTTTGATTTGCACACCTTGAGCTAACTGTAATGCACCTTGAGCGATCGCTTCAAAGGGACGTTCGCAACGGATTTTTTCTGGCTCAAAATACTGTTTGATCCATGTCTGCACTGCTGGTAATTGCACTGTCCCACCAACTAACAAAACTGCATTAATATCTGGAAGTTCTATCCCTTGGCGTTTTGCTTGCTGCAACAGTGTTGTCATCGACTCATCCAGTAACTCAAAAAATGCGTGTTCTTTGAGGATATTTTCAAAAGTGTCGCGGTTTAGTTCCAGTTCATAGCTTTCAAATGTCTCATCATCAAAATAAACTTCACTGGCTTGGTTTTGGGTTGATAGCTGAATTTTTACCCGTTCTGCCAATCTTGTTGTCAACGGACTTATCGCCAACTCTTGAGTTTTGGCAAAGTAATCTACTAACCAATTATCAATATCAGTACCGCCCAAATTTTGCCCAGCTTTCGCCAGGACACGGGCAATTTTGACTTTTTGTTTTGAATCTTCAGCCAAGGACTTATTACCCCACTTGAGGATAAATCCTAGCGGTTTGGTGGTTGCTTGCACGCCTTGATCCAACCGCACAAGGGACAAATCTAAAGTACCGCCACCAAAGTCAATCACTAAGAGAATTTCTTGATCTGCCAAGCCATAACCCAAGGCGGCGGCTGTGGGCTCATCCAGCATCCGCACCTGTTCAACGGGAAGGGCTTGACAAACTTTCCCCAACCAGTGACGATAGGCTTCAAAACTGTCTACGGGTACCGTTAAAACTAGAGAATCTAACCCACCTTGCAGAGGTGCTAGTTGTTCAATCACCTGAGTAAGGAACCATTGCCCTACTTGTTCAAAGGTGACAATTTGCCCATCTAGTTCGGGTAAGAAACCTTGGATATCTGCACCAATACCGCGTTTGAAGCTGCGGAAAAATCTTGTTTCGCCTTTGAGGTCAAGACCGCGATCGCGTACTTGTTGCCCGACTAAAACTTTATTCTGGGCTGCGTCTTCAACATAAACCAAGCTGGGAATCAGTGGCGGATTGAGACTTTGTTTAATTGATAAGCCTGGTATATTCAGGGTTTCTGGCTGTTGGGTTACGGGGTTCCAACGAGCAATGACTGTGTTGCTAGTACCAAAATCGATTGCGATCGCCATATTTTATATTTATTCTCTCGCACGAAGATGCCAAAGCTGCTTTATTTGTGATTATTCTCCATAACCTACCAAGAATGCAAATGCGCCCAGAGGTTTGCTTCTTTGCATCCCAACCCAAATATCGATTCAATCTGTTGCAGCGAAGTGTTAGCACAGTTAGACAATTGGCTTGTCAGTAGGATAAGGATAAAGTAAGTTACCAGTCTCTTGTCTTAGAGGTTGTTTGAAAAGTGGTTGGCTGTGATTTTAGGCACTTCTAGATCCCCCCTAACCCACGCCAGTCGCTCATGGGGGAAACCCCCAAGACCGCGCTGGCTCCCCTTAAAAAAGGGGGGCAACCTCTCTCAAAGTCCCCCTTCTTTAAGGGGGATTTCGGGGGATCTCAAAGTATTTGCTACCAAGAATATAAACGATTTTTCACCCTTATTAACATAACTGTATCTGCCAGCAGAATTAAAATTCATACGGAAAAGGTAGAGGCGGGTTACTGTTCGTAAGAATTTGGAATCATTGCGTGATAAATTGTCAATAAAACAACGTAAGTGACCAAAAAGCTGATTATTTTGTTCACCAATCCAGGTGATTAACCCAGACTTATGAATAAGACACATAGCAAACCTACTTACATAGATTATATTGTTAAACTTCCTGAGCGATCGCTGGGTGTACCGCTTCATGGGCAATGCTCAGTTCATCTCTCCTCAACATCTAGCTGAACAACACCAGAAATTTGCTCGTGCATTAATAGACCGATATTCTTCCAAAGGCACATAAATTAGGATAATTGACCCACATGACTTTAATGCTGGGCGAAAGTCAAAGTGGAGACACTGGCTAATTAATACAGAAACCTAATCTAACCCGATACTTCGGGTTAGTGGTAGTTCATGCTCAATCTTCATTCCGTAACTGCCAGACTGCACCAAAAGCGGCCCCAGCCCCGGCTAACAATCCAGTACTCATTCCTTGGATAGTTTTTTGGAATGGATCTTGGGTTAGGCACTCACTTGTAACCTTACTGTCTTCCAAGCAGAGACTACTTTCTGCCCAACCAGCAGTACCTCCTAAAATTACACCAGTGATACTACAGGAAACAATAAGCAGCAAAAGGCGTTGTGTTTTTCTAGCCATAGATGGATGTTTTACTCAATTTTGTATTTTAGACTTTAAATTGAATCAATATGTGAATACACTTAGTCTAGATAAAGAACTTTAGATTTTTCCATACTTGAGCCACTGTTTAATCGGGCTGCTTTAGCAAAATTCCAAATCTAAAATTCTGTGAAAAGTTGGAAATTGTAGTTGACTCTCAACTACTTTACACAACCGTGCAGCAAATGTCAGCTGGTTTATGGCTGGGGAGGCCAATTCATGCGCCTCGCTGTAGTAGTCCGTCAAGTTTAAATTGATGGGTAAACAATTTCGTAGTAAGGATTTTAGTCATTAGACATCTTACATAAATCAAAAATAAAGAACCCCACCCCGCATTTGAGTAAAGCAAACGCTCCCCTCCCCTTACCAACTACGGTGTACACACAAGTCAAATTACCCCCTCAATCCCCCCGATGCATTGGGGGGAAGCCGGAAATCTAGTTCCCTCCCCAATACATACGGGGAGGGTTAGGGTGGGGTGTTAGGGACTTTTGCAAGAGGTCTATTATTTTCTCAGCACTAAAGTCCTTACTACAAACCCTCAAAACTAGCTTGACAAAGATAGTGTTCGGTGAGTTTTTGCCCACTGATGCTCAAAAAAGCATCTACTCAATCTTCAAGTTGAAAGGCAAGCGGGCGTAAACCCCTTGTGGATCGTTCATCTTTTGTAGAATCTCTACTTCCTGTTGCAATTTTTGAAATTCGGTGGTGAGGGGATTGGATTGTTTGAGTTGCGTACCCTCAATTCCGAAAGCAGTCCGCGCCTCTTCTGTTGCACGCCCAAAAAAGCGTTCTCCGAAGCTGTTAGTGCGAGGATATTCTTGCACTTCCCAGTCTTCTCCTAGTTTTGCCTGCTTGGCAGCATAAGCGATCGCAATATTCAAACCACCAATTTCATCCACCAAACCAATTTCTTTGGCCGCCACACCCGACCAAACCCTTCCTTGGGCAATTTCTGCTACTTTTTGTTCTGGGAGTTTGCGACCTTGAGAAACTTTATTCAGAAACATATTATAAATACGGTTAACACTGCGCTGATAAAGTGCCAACTCTTGAGGCGATTTTGGACGAGAAACTGTTTGACTATCAGCATAGCGCCCGGTTTTCACCGAATCCCAGGTGATGCCATTATCATTTGCCAGCTTTTGCCCATTGAACAGCAACCCAAACACCCCTATTGAGCCTGTAATGGTATTTGGCTCGGCAAAAATCCGGTTAGAGTCGCTAGCAATCCAATAACCACCAGAGGCGGCGACATCACCCATTGAGACTACAACTGGTTTCGCCTCACGAGTTAATTTCACTTCTCGCTGCATGACTTCGGCTGCGGTTGCACTACCACCAGGACTATTAATTCGTAATACAACAGCTTTCACATCCTTATCTTGTCGTAGTTTGTTGAAGATTTTCGCAAAGCGATCGCCTCCTACTTGCCCATCTTCTCCTTTCCCATCAACAATCTCGCCCTCAGCATAAACAACGGCAATTTGATTTTTGGAGTTACGTTCTACACCCAAAGATTTGCCGGAAACTTGTGCGTAGCTATTCAAGCTAATTTGTCGGAATGTTTTGTCTTGTTTATCGCTATTTGTCAACTTTTTCAGGTCTGTTACCACTTCATCGGGGTATGCGACTTGATCAACTAAACCGCTGGTTTTAGCTTGTGTGGCTTCTAGTAGCGCCTGATTATCTGCGATCGCTTGCAATTTATTGGGTTCAATTTTCCGACTTGCGCCCACAGCAGTGCGCCACTCTCCCCAAACATCATCCAACAATTTCTGAGTTTGTTCGCGGTTTTCTGGACTCAATTTTGTGAGAATAAACGGTTCAACAGCCCCCTTAAATTTCCCTACCCGCACGACTTGAACACCAATGCCGTACTTCTGCAATGCTCCCGCTAAAAACATTGGTTGTGAACTCAAACCGTTGACTTCCATCATTCCCAGAGGATTAAGTGTAATGGAATCTGCCACTGAACAAATGTAATATTCCTTTTCACTCCAATCACTGCCATAAGCCACAATCTTTTTCCCCGCAGCGCGAAACTCCTCCAGCGCTTTTCGAATTTCTTTCAGGGAGGCATAGCCGACGTTACCAGCTTGGCTTGCACTTGTTGCATCCAAGTAGATCCCGACAATGCGAGGATCGCGCCGCGCCTTTTCCAAAGTTTCTACAACTTTGCGGAGTGCCATCCTATCTTCATCCACACCGGATAATGTGTTTTGAAACAGTTCGCCGGAACTAGGTTCGCCATCAGTAATTTTCATTGACAAGTCAAAAACTAGCACTGACTTATCTTTCACGTTTGGGCCAGTATCTTTAGAGGAGGTAGCAGCCAATATCAGTAAGAACAGTCCAGCGGTTCCTAGACCACCGAAAATAATTAGTCCTAGTAAGGTGCCAACTAAACTAGCAAAAGTTTGTTTGATAAAATTACGCATTAGTTATTTAGTTATTGGGCATGGGGCATTGGGCATGGGACATTGGTTATAACCAAAGGACTAATGACTAATGACCAATGACCAATGACCTGTTTCCCTATTCTATGCGCTGTAAACTACCAGAATGCTTTAACTGATACAAGGTAGTGTTACCAGTGCAGAATAAGACTGTGGTGATTTCGGCGATTAATACTTCAGCCAGTTCAGCAACTGCTGTCTCTGATGTTGCTGCTGCTTGCAAGAAAGGCATTGCTAAACCAGCTATATCTGCTCCCAAGGCGATCGCAGTTGCGACATCCAATCCATGACGCAAACCTCCTGAAGCAATTAAGGGCACATCTTTGGCGTAGGCGTAGCCCGTCGTAGACATCGCTCTAATAGTTGTAATGCACTCTGCCGTCGGTAAACCCCAATCGGCAAACGTCTTCCCTAAACGACGTTGTAAGGGACTTTCTGCCCGTTCACTTTCGACTTTTGCCCAAGAAGTACCCCCCGCACCCGCGACATCAATTGCTGCTACTCCAGCGGCGATCAGTTTCTGGGCGATCGCTGCGGAAATGCCGTTACCAACTTCCTTCGCAATCACTGGTACTGACAATTTGCTGCATAATTTAGATATTTTGTCAATCAAACCCTGAAAATTAGTATCACCTTTGGGTTGAATGCACTCTTGTAAAGGGTTAATGTGTAAAATCAAGGCATCAGCCTCTAGAATATCAATTACCCGCAAACATTCATCTAAGCCGTACTTGTAGTTAAGTTGCACAGCCCCCAAGTTCGCAAATAGCAGAACATCGGGGGCATACTTGCGGACAGCAAAAGTATCAGCCACCTGGGGTTTTTCCACCGCTACTCGTTGGGAACCGACACCCATTGCAATTTTGTAATGTTGCGCGACTTGGGCCAAGCGTTGGTTAATGATTCTGGCTTGTTCTGTTCCTCCAGTCATGGAAGAAATTAACAAAGGTGCGTCAAGGTGTTTCCCCAGGAAAGTTGTACTGATATCAATATCATTGTAGTTTAGTTCCGGTAAGCAAGAATGGGTGAAACGATAGCGTTCCAGTCCGTTGGTGATTTGATCGCACTGAACATCTTCCTCTAAGCAGATCCGAATGTGATCGGCTTTGCGATTCTGAGTTTGTGCAGAGATATTGGTAGGGGCGTTCACTAGTGGGTATGACTAAAAGTATTTGCTTGCGATCGCTATTGTTACATTGTCTGCAACCGTCTTTTTATAACAAAAACATTTATTTTCGCTATCTTTCGGGTACGTTACGCTATTGATAACATACCCATTCACTCATTTTGTGAGTTAATTAATATGGTTTTACAAACAGAAAAGCGCTACTACACCCCAGAAGAATATTTGGAATTAGAAGAGAAGGCTGAATATAAAAATGAATACAAAGACGGAGAAATTATATCTATGACAGGGGGAACAACTAACCACAACAAAATTGCAGGTAATTTTTATAAAAAATTTCCCACAACAGTGCAAGGTCAAGCTTATGACATCTATATAGGTGATGTGAAAGTATCGATACCTCGTTATCGCCTTTATACTTATTCTGATGTTATAGTCATCAAAGATAAGCCTATTTACGAGGGAATAGGTACAACAACTATTACTAATCCCTTGTTAATTGTTGAAGTCTTATCAAATTCAACTAAAAATTATGACAAAACAGATAAGTTTAAATATTATCGTTCAATTCCTGGTTTTCAAGAATATATTATGATTGACCAGTATAGTTTTGCTGTGGAACAATTTGCCAAGCAAGCAGAAGGTCAATGGATATTTAAAGAATATGAGGGTGAAGAGGCTGTTTTAGTCTTGGATTCTATCGATTTTCAAATTACTTTGCGAGATATTTATGAACGAGTTGATTTTGAGTTGATTGAAGAATAAAGCAGATCAATCTCGAATTTCTATTTTTACAGTAAAATTACAATGTTTTTTAGTTACTACTTTATCTCAGTTATGCACTGCTCTATCCCCAGATTTCCTCTCATCAGGACGCTATAACCAGCATCTACTATAGTCGATGCTGGTTATAGCGTTTCCTAATCATACAAGGTACATCTTAGCCCCCTCTTCGCCTGCTCTTAGGGGGTTGGGGGTGGGGTTCTTGTACATCACTTGGGCCGAGAACCGCTATAGATATTGTAGATATTGCGATCGCCTGGTCTTTACAAGAGTGGCGATCGCAAACTAAAATGACTTGTATTGAGCTATCGAATGCGAAGTGCTTAAAATAGCACCTCGCAATCCATACTTAGAATAATCGCAGAGCGTTAATCACGATTCAACAACCACAAAATTCTTTTCGGTTAGTGACAATCCACCTGATAGTTGTGCAAATTTTACCTGAGTAAACCCAGACGCACTGCCATCAAGGTCAAAGGACAACGCACCTGTAATATTGTCATAGATAAAGCGTTGATTGCTTGTTGTTGTGGATGTTCCAATGGTAAATTGACTAGCTGTGAGTGAACCTAGTGATAACCCACCGCCAAAACTATCTCTCTCTACCTGAATCAGTTCATTAGTGGCGTTGAAGTCATAAAGTCTATCTACACCTTCACTGTAATTATTGAAAACAAAGGTATCAGTACCATCCCCTCCATAGAGGCTATCATTACCAAAACCACCTGTCAGGTAGTCATTGCCATTACCACCCTTGATGGTGTCATTGCCATTGCCACCATCAAGCGTGTTATTCCCTAATGCAGTTATGGCAGAGAGAAAATCATTTCCATTGCCCCCATTCACTAGGTTATTGCCTTTTGAATAGTCAATATTCAAGGTATCGTTACCATCACCACCGTTGAGGGTATTATTGCCAGAGGCAGCACCGCCTTCGCTGTAGTAGCCAGAGGCGTCAAGAGAATCATTGCCATTGCCCCCAGAGAGCAGATTATTGCCTTTTGAATAGTCAACATTCAAGGTATCGTTACCAGCACCACCGTCGAGGGTGTTATTGCCAGAGGCAGAGACGCCATACTCTTGTCCGAGGAAGTCGTCCCTCGCTATAGAGGCAGAGAGAAAATCATTGCCATCGTCCCCAGAGAGCAAATTATTGCCTGTTGAATAGTCAATATTCAAAGTATCGTTACCAGCGCCACCGTTGAGGGTATTATTGCCATAAGCGGGGTAGAATGAGGATTCAAACTCCCAGAAGCCAGAGGCGTCAAGAAAATCATTGCCATCGCCCCCAGAGAGTAGGTTATCGCCTGTTGAAAGACCAGCACCCAATTTATCATCACCAGTACCACCGATGAGAGTGTTATTGCCAGACACATACCCATATAAGTAGTCACCGTTGTTGCCGAGTCCAGTAATGATGCCAGAGGTGGAGAGAATATCATTGCCATCGTCCCCAGAGAGCAGATTATTGCCTGTTAAATCGGAATAATCCGATAGAACATCGTCACCAATACCACCAATGAGAGTATCATTGCCCGCGCCACCCCTGAGCATATCGTTGCCACTTTTGCCGTCAATAATGTCATCACCCTTCTGACCATTAATTACATCATCCGAGTTGTCAAAGCCGTTGACATTGTTGGAGAGGTCGTTAAGGAAGGTGACTGTATTTTTTTTGAAGATGATGTTTTGGGTGGAGTTGGCATCGAAGACATCAAAGCTATCTGTGGTGCTAGTTTGCCCATCAAAAACGATATTGCCGATTTGTGCTAAATTATCTAGATTTTCCAGGGCAAAGTTCTGCAAGACCACTTTGAAACGAAGCGTCCTTTCAAAAGTGATTTCTGTGTTGTTACCATTTTGAGTTAATTGCAGATTTCTCGCAGTTAATGGCTCAAAAGCAGTTAATGTGTCATCATAATAAGTTCCTCTAAATTGCAAGCTATCCACTTCGGCAATCTCCGCCGCTGATGGGTTTGAGCCTTTACCAATGCCATCGAAATCCGTGATGGTAATAGTACCACTGTCAAAGTAATCCCGCTTCAAAACAAATTTATCCTTGCCGCCGCCACCAGTTAAAATTTTATTGCTCGAACCACCATAAGTGATGTTATACGTACTACTATAAAATGTGTCATTTCCAGTGCCACCGTTGAGGGTGTTATTACCATAGGTGTCATAGGCGAAGAGAGTGTCATTGCCATCACCTCCAAAGAGCAAGTTATCGGCTTTTGGATAGCTAGGATTGTCATAATAATTGCTTACTGAATCGTTAACATTTAAGAAATCGTCACCAGCGCCACCGTTGAGAGTATTATTCCCCGCACCAGTGTCGAGAGTGTCATTGCCCGTACCACCAATGAGAGTATCATTGCCCGCGCCACCCCTCAAAACGTCGTTGCCACTTTTGCCGTCAATGATGTCATCACCCCCCTGACCATTAATTACATCATCTGAATTGTCAAAGCCGTTGACATTGTTGGAAAGGTCGTTAAGGAAGGTGACTGTGTTTTTTTTGAAGATGATGCTTTGGGTGGAGTTGGCATCGAAGACATCAAAGCTATCTGTGGTGCTAGTTTGCCCATCAAACACGATATTGCCAAGCTGGGCTAAATTGTCTAGGTTTTCCAGGGCAAAGTTTTGCAAGACAACTTTGTAATAAGGCCCCCCTTCAAAGGTGATTTCTAAATCGTTACCATTTTGAGTTAATTGCAAATTTCTGGCAGTAAGTTGCTCATATCCTGTAAATTGCAAGGTATCCGCTTCGGCAATCACCGCCAATGATGGGTTTGAGTCTTTACCAATGCCACCGAAATCGGTGATGGTAATCATACCAGAACTGTTCTCGCCGATAGCATAAACAAATTTATCTTTGCCGCCGCCACCAGTCGTCAAGTTATCAACATAATGAATCATCTCATTATAAAAGGTATCATTCCCATTGCCACCGTTAAGGGTGTTATTACCATAGTTAATATAGGAGTTAGAGGTTAAAAGAATATCGTCAGAGGTGAAGATAGTATCATTGCCATCGCCTCCAAGGAGCAAGTTATTGCCTGATGAATGTTCTGCATTCAAGGTATCATCACCAGTGCCACCGTTGAGGGTAGTATTGCCTGATGAATAGTTAACATTCAAGTAATCGTCACCAGCATCACCGTTGAGGATGTCGTAGCTTCTATTACCATATACTTTATCGTCACCGGCTAAACCATTAATCAGGTCATCACTCGTTGTTCCATAGAGGGTATCATTGCCGTTAGTGCCATTGATATTTGCCATAACTTTCTACCTATCTAAATCGATTTTTTCAGTAACTTTCAGTTGTCAGTTTGTAGTTAGTGCTGTTTTATGGCACAAATAACTCATCGAAATTTGACGTTTTCGGCATATTTTTACGTCATCCTTGAGAGAAAGCAATTTTGATTTCAAGATTCACCCTGTTGACCAACTTAACTGTACAAACTTATCAGCACATCATTAACAACAGGAAGTTTCAGTTTTTTTACTATCCTTGATTCAATAGCAATCGCTGAAAAAGTGTCAAAAAATTAAGTTGAAATACTTGGAACTCACAATTAATAATATTTAGTTTTTGTCAACGCGCAAGGCCTAGTGTCTAGAAAATAGAGAATAGTTAACTCTTGATAGGGAAAGAGGTATTTACGCATGGGTATATAGATTTAAAATAAAGAATATCTAAATAACTTGATAATAAGTATAGGACTAGTATTTGATTTTTGAAATGCATGTAGTGGACTGTCATGGCTTTAATAGTGCATTAGACGTAGACGTAGGTTGGGTTGCGCTCCGCGCAACCCAACATATATCAGGATGTTGGGTTACGCAAAGCCTCCACCCAACAAAGCAATTTTTTTGCAACATTAAAGCCATTACAGTCTACTACAAGACTACCGAGATTTTTTCAGAAATTAAATATGATTCCTATATATACTGAACAATTACTTAGAAGTCTATAGTTAAAAAGGTATCTTTGCACATTCTTCATATTAATTACCGATAAATGTATACAAAAATACTGAGCTTTGTGTATTCTTCATATTATTGACGTTTGTAGGCCATAATTTCCAGAAAGCAGTAGACAAATGTTTGAATAAGTGCTTTGAAAGTCAATTTGGCAACAGGATACCTGTGTAACCCTACCACTGTCGCCTCTAACAAAAAATTATTCTCTATTGTCTTATTGACGGGTATAACGATGTTTCACACCAATGGGGAAATATTCAAAATCACCCATTGGGGCTAATGTAACTTGTGGTGTTTGATATTCTGCGGGAACATAATTAGCAAACTCGCTATTTAGGCGTAGCAGTTGTGAAAGAATAGAAGATGCGATCGCTTCTTTTTTCTCTTTACTACCCTCTACCCCTAGTGCTAATTCCACAACTACAGATAAAAATCGATTCTTATCTGTATCTTCTAATACCTGCAATACGAATTTACCCGTCACCCATTCTTGAATTACTGGTTGTTCTAATCCCACCGTCACATTTTCGGGATAGATATTTGCGCCAAAATAGGAAACTGTAAAGTTAGAACGCCCGAAGACATAAACGAAAGGTAGCTGATGAATACCTCTAGGTGATTCTTGAGTGTCAGAACGCAGATTTTCAAGCGGGTTAAATCCCCATTCAGCTAAAAATTGCAGCATGGCATCATAACTAATTATCCCGCCAGTATCCAAGATGTCATAACGCACTAAGGGAATACCGTTATCTCCCGAAAACAGCAATCCGCCATCTTCAACTTCAAAAAAGCGACTGCAAGGATCATATTGTACTAGCGTGGGTAAACGCGATTCCCCAAATAAAGCTCTAGCTGCATCGGGATTTTCTGCCAAAAAACGGCGAATGCAGATACTTAACGGTGTTTCATTACCCAAAACTCCTGCATCCGCAGTGCCGTAAAGTGATGCAAAATCATAACAGGGATTTTGTGAACCAACTCGTTCACCAACTAAACTCCGCCATTCTTCACTAAATACTTCTCCCGCCATCACTAATTTAATCTGATATTGCTGCCACTCCACACCACGGGCGATACCAGTATCAATCACATCTTTCAAAAATGGCGGATATCCCAATAACACCACTTGTTCAAATGCTGAACCTAGTTCCTGCACAACTCGCAAGATTTCTTCTTTGTTGTTACCAGGAGTAATTACAGTGATGAGATAACCTTTGCTAGCAAGATAACGACAGCAATTAGTGGTAAACATTCCACCTACCCAAGTGCCCAAAGTGAAACAAATCACTGCTAGGGTACGTCTAGTATCTGTATAGAAACTATCGTGAAAAATCTGTTCAAAGCGTATGGCGATTTGGAGTTCATCTGTGAAAAAACGGGGCCAAAATGTCGGTTTCCCACTAGAACCTGATGAAGCAGCTATCATGTCGCACGCTTGGAGTTGCCCGTTGCGGCACAAGTCAGCTAAGGGATAACGCAGTATATAATTTTGTTTAGCGATCGCTGGTAGTTTTTGAAACTCCTCTAAGGTTTGAATAGTCGCGGGATTAATTTCCCTTTCTGCTAAAAACGCCTTGTATGCAGGTACATTAACCGCCACATCGTGAAATAAACTCAAAGCTGCGGAAGTTTGAGTGTTGAGATGCCGTTGCAGTAACGTTTCTAAGGGGGTAGACAAAAAATCTTCAATTGCTTTAATTACTTGCTGCTGTCTTGATTTGCGGTTCATGACGCTTGTTGTTTATCCTAAAGTAGAACCAACACCGTTAAACAGTGCTGAGTGCTGTTAGCTGTAGCGGGGCGTTTAGCCCGTAACGTGTGCTGAGTAAAAAACAATAATTCCACTCAGCATCAAATGCTCCTAACCTTTGGTAGGATATCCGAAAATGAGGATGGGCGCGTTGTAGTTACTCAATAAAACCTTAATTTATCCTTGGGCACCATGCAGCTCTATTGCAGTAAACAACACACAAATAATGGCAGTAACCGCTTTTGTACCCATTGTGGTGAACCATTACCTCTTGCTGTGGGACAGGTTGTGGATAATCGCTATCAAATTATCCGTCATTTAGGGCAGGGTGGCTTTGGACGCACCTATTTGGCAGAGGATAGAAATAAATCCCATCAAACTTGTGTGCTGAAGGAATTTGCACCCCAAGTACAAGAACATCAAGATTTACAAAAAGCTAAAGAGTTATTTGAACGAGAAGCAAATGTCCTGAAAAAACTCCAGCATCCACAAATTCCGCGTTTTCACGCCTCGCTACAAGTGAAGATAGGCAGTAAAGATTTTTTCTTTTTAGTGCAAGATTATGTGGATGGTGATAATTATTACCAATTATTAGAACAGCGTGAGAGTCAAGGAAAAACCTTCAGTGAAGAGGAAGTAATCACGCTATTGCAACATATTTTACCCGTGTTATCCTACATCCACTCACGAGATGTAGTTCACCGTGATATCTCTCCCGATAATCTCATTTGGCGGCGTTCTGATAATCTGCCTGTGCTAATTGATTTTGGTGGTGTCAAGCAATTGCCAGCTTCTCAAGGTTTTTGGCGCACCAAGTTGGTTGGAAATAACACTTTGCTCGGTAAAAAGGGCTACGCCCCAGAAGAACAGCTACGGCAGGGTAAAGCCTTTTTTAGTAGTGATTTATACTCTTTGGCGGTGACGACATTAGTGTTGCTCACAGGTAAAGAACCGCAAAAATTATACGACAGCTATCAGGGAATTTGGGGATGGGGAAAGGAAATCAGAGTTAGTCCTCAACTGGAAGCGGTGTTAAAAAAGATGCTGGCTTATAGACCGAGCGATCGCTACCAACGAGCCGAGCAAATCCTCAGAGATTTACCATCACCAACTGCAACTAAATCCCCAAGTAATTATATTACCACCAAGATTAAGACGATGGTAGTTGCTCCGGGAAGACAACGCGCCAGTGCTGTTATGAGTAGATTCCAGAGGCAAACGCAAGCGATGTCTAAACCGATATCTTGGCCTGTTTGGATTCGCCCTTTTGTGATTAGTCTAGGGGGGACAGCTTTAGTTGGATTAACTTTGGCTGCGGCAAATGCAGTCATTCAGAGCGTATCTTCAATCACCATTCCCTCAATTTCATTACCGCAAATTCCCCACTTCCCAAGCGGTAAACCAGCCAGCGACAAAGGAAAAAATAGTAACCTCCAGAAAATTATCAATCGTCGTCAACAGTTAGAAATTACTGAAGGGTTTTTTATTCGCACAGTAGATGATTTATTTTATACAAAAAAATCAGAATTAAAAGGACGTAGCCTGACATCTAAACCTGAAGACGCTGGTTTACGAGATGAATGGTCTGGTCTCGCTGACGATTTATTGGATAAACTAGAACAGGCTAACCTCAGTACAGCAGCTCGTCGGAAATTGGGGAACTATAGTCAAAAAGATTACGATACATGGAGACGACAAGCCCGATTGGCGGAATTTGGTAACTATACAATCGATCAGTTGACCAAAGACACAAATGAAAAATTTGATCGATTGTTTCCCGATCAGCAGCGTGGGAAACTGAATCAACAGACTTTTGGTCAAATTTGGTATGCGATCGCAGCCGATCAAGTTAGTAAAGTACAATCTGGCAAATAAGGAGACTGGGGACTGGGGAAGAGTAACTTAATCACAAATGACAAATGACTAATAACTAATGACTAAAATATATTGTTCTAAAGGACATGAAAATTCCCCAGGTAGTCGCTTTTGTCTCCAGTGCGGTGAAAATTTGTTGGATACGCCCATGAGTTATAGTATCCAACCAGGACTAACTTTAGGCGATCGCTATGTGATTGTGCGTCAAATTGGCCAAGGTGGCTTCGGACGCACTTATTTAGCTGAAGATGTCAACCGTTTCCGCGAACTTTGTGTTTTAAAAGAATTTTCCCCCCAAGTTCAAACCGCTTACGTTGTCCAAAAAGCTGAAGAACTCTTTGAGAGAGAAGCGAGTGTTCTTTATAAACTGCAACATCCCCAAATTCCCCGCTTCCGGGAACTGCTGCGGCTGAATTTAGGGGGCAAAGAATATCTGTTTTTGGTGCAAGATTATGTAGAAGGGGAAACTTACAATTCTTTGTTAAATACCCGTATACAGCAGGGTTTGCGCTTTACAGAGGCGGAAGTACGCCAATTGTTCTTTTCAATTTTGCCAGTGTTGGAATACATCCATTCACTAGGAGTAATTCATCGAGATATTTCTCCAGATAATTTAATGCTTCGGACTGTTGACAAATTGCCAGTTTTAATTGACTTTGGCGGTGTCAAACAAGTAGTTGCAACCGTGGCTTCCGAATATTACCAACCCGGTATGGTTGCATCTTCCCCATCACCAACCCTATTGGGTAAAGTCGGATTTGCTCCCGCAGAACAGATGCAAACTGGGTTAGTATCTCCCCACAGCGACTTGTATGCTTTGGCCGCAACAATGTTGGTTTTACTGACAGGAAAACAACCGCAAGAATTAATTGATACCTATACTCTCAGTTGGCAATGGCGACGGGAAGTTAATTTGAGTCAAGATTTGGCACAGGTATTAGATAAAATGCTATCTGCTAGACCAAGCGATCGCTATCAATCAGCCCGTCAAGTACTCCAAGCTATCAATTCACCCCCAGCTAACTTTCCCCAAACTCAATATCCCACTCCACCACAACCCACATCCGCCACTGTCGCCATCTCCCCACCTCCCCCACCTTCTCCATCTCCCTTGTATCCCTCATCTCCCCCGCCTCCCTCCTGGTGGACACCAACAAAAACCTTCCTGGTGGCGGCGCTAGTCGCTGGTAGTGTGGGATTAATTTGGTGGGGAGTGAATAGCCGCCGCGATGTCGGGGAAGTCCAACCTAATCCTACAGCCAGCCCCATTCCAACTAGCGAACAACCAACCGATCCTTTAGCGCAATATTCGCCAGCAGAACGAGAACGCAAAGAAAAATTAAGCGATCGCCGTCAACAGTTGGGGATTGACTCTAACTTCTACGTGAACTTGGTGAATCAAGTTTTTTGGGACAGAAATCCCAGTTTACGGGGACGCACTCTCAGCAATGGCCCTGAAGATGAGAGTTTGCGAGCAGAATGGGATAAAGCAGCTTCGGAATTACTAGAAAAGCTTGCACCACTAAGTAATAATGCACGCCAAAAACTGGGAACTTACACAACTGCTGAACGCGATCGCTGGAAAGCAGAAGTCAATAAAATCAACGTTGGTAGTCGTTCTTTATATGATTTGGGAGATACCGCTTTTTTAAGTGTATTTCCTGAGCAGCGGGGTAAAAATTTCCAGGTTCAGCCCATTGGACAAGTTTGGTACGGATTTGTTAGCGATCGACTCAGTGCGATCCTCGCCGGTAGCGCTTTCCAGAAGCTTGTCTTTGATCCGGGGGCTACTGGTAAAACAGTCATCGGTACTCTCCAACCTGCTGGCGGTAAAGTATTCATTGCTGGACTTGCCAAAGACCAATCTATGGAATTAAAACTAGAAGCAAATTCCCAAGTTTTGTTATCAGTCTATTCACCCTCTGGCAAAATTCGATTTTTAGAAGATTCTACCAAGCGTAGTTTGTCAAGTAAATTATCAGAAAATGGATTTTATGAGTTTGTCGTAGTTTCCACAGCAACGAAACCAGTAGATTATCAACTCACTATTACAGCGGAAAATCCCATTGTTCCGCCATCACCAACGCCCACGCCGACACCAACGCCCACACCGACACCAACTCCCACGCCCACACCGACACCAACTCCCACACCAACTCCCACGCCTACTGAAACCTCCACACCTGAACCTGAACCTACACCAATACCAACTCCTGAGACAACGCCCTAGTAACGCAAGGCGGAATTAAAAATTAAAAATTAAAAATAAATACAGTATAAGGGTTTCGTTGATTTGGAATGGTTCGGCAGTCCTGTCTTGGGGGTTCCCCCCATGAGGAACTGCCGTTAACGCAGCGTTAGCGAGTCTGCGAGCATTACCCGAAGGGTTGGGTTATTTACGCCGTGTTGTACTAGCTTAGACAAATTACATTCATCAAAAAGACCTTCAGAATAGGCTAGACCATTTTGAGCGATCGCTTGTAACTTCTGTGTTCATTCCAGCCATTTTGTTTCCACATTTTTACGTAAGTTAGTGCAAGCAAGTACCTGATTAATAAATTTTATTTGACGATGCTTCTTAGTCCATCTCGAAAAATCTGAAAACTTCTAGAGAGGTTGTTTTCTAAATCCATGTGGGGAGAAACTTTCTCAGCAAAGTCGATTTTTTGTAAACCTGTCTCATAGCCATATTTTTTTAGATTCAGCCCTAATTGCTGTCACATCACCTATAAACCATGACTCTAGTTCTTCTACAGCAATTTTATGGAGAACAATATTTCCTTTGTGTTTAGTCACAACACTGCTAGCATCACAAAGTTTCTTCTTTAATTCTTGGCAATCAGATCTATCTTCATCTACTAGAATCACGATTCGCCAGTCATCAGGCACAAAGTTAGCATAAGCTTTCATCCGATCAGGTATAGCGTTTCCCATTCAGATGCGGTACATCATAGTCCCCTCCTCGCTTGCGGGGAGGGGGTTGGGGGTGGGGTTCTTGTACCTCACTCAACTGGGAACCGCTATAGTCTTTTTAAAAGTCTATCTTTATTTTGAAAGTTATGAATTTTCAACGTATGAGTATCACCTATGATTTTAGGGACAATAAAATTCAAAGCAACTTCAGTTGAAGGTTCTTCTACTAAAAACTCTATATGCATAATTGCTACTACTAAGGTAATTCTCTAAAATATCCCTCAGACCAAAGATCACCTAAACCTGCTTGGGATTCTATAAAATATTTAGCATCAGGTATTTGATCAGCCCTTCTAACAGTTGCATAACCATTAACATCACGTTGAAAAATCCAGAGTTGTTTAGCATCTTTTATTGTGTTAACAAAAAATGTGGAGTGGGTAGAAACAAATACTTGTGCGCGTTGTGAGTAAGCCTGAGCTTCCTCACTTAAAGAATCAAGAAGTCGATGGTGCAGTCCATTCTCTGGCTCTTCAATGCAAAGTAACTGAGGAGGATTAGGGTCATTTAATAATATCAAAGATGCTAGTAACTTTAGTGTGCCGTCTGAGGAAAATCTTGCTAGAAATGGTTTACTAAAAGGTGCATCTTTAAATAAAAGAGCAAGTCTGCCATCAATTGTTGGCTCTGATTCCACCTTTTCTAACTGGGGAACACGGCTAGCAAGTAACTTCAAAATTTTGGATAAAGTTTCTTGATGTTCATCAGCAAGGTATTGAACTACATTAGCAATATTGTCTCCTTCACGAGAAAGATGTTCCATTGCACCAGCAGTCGCTAGTTGACGAGCTTGATCTGGTATGAAATAAGAGAGAAACCATCCCTCAATAAAACGGCGCAAACTAGCAATGCGTGGGTTATCTGATAATTGACCTATAGTTTTAATAGCCAAGGAACTGGGGTCATCCATTTGATAGTGAATTCTTTTATCATTAATTTCGGGATTTTCACCACTAATTACTTCACCTCCACCATTTTCAAACTTAAGAAAATCAAATGGTTTTCCATGAGAACCGCGCTTCCATTTGAGAGTTTCTCTTGAAACAATTGGCGCTCCATTTTGCAAAGCAATAGCAACTGTATATGTGATTTTCGGAGATTGATTATCTTCACGATATTTAATTGCAATTTCAATTTCTTGACCTTGACAATCACGGGAAATAACTTCTTGAAATCTTCCTCGCTTTTCTAAGGCTTTGCGAACATTAGTAGTAAGGCAATCTGAAAGAAAACCTATTACATCAAAAAAAGTAGTCTTGCCACTACCATTAGGCCCAAGGAAAACGGAAAAAGGTTTGATATCTTTTAGGATAATATTTTGGAGAACTCTATAGTTTTTGACTGAAATTTCTTCAATTCTTGCCATTACAAAATAACTTCCATAACTTTGGCCGCATGGTTGCAAAAATACTAACAAAAATAGTAAGGGCACAGTATCCCGTACCCTTACTAAATTTGCAATCAATTAGCTGATGTTAACAATAGCTTAAGAGCTAACTTTCTTAAGCATCATCTAAAGCTGCAATTCCAGGTAATACCTTACCTTCAAGTAACTCCAAACTAGCGCCGCCGCCGGTAGAGATGTGGCTCATTTGGTCTGCTAAACCAACCTTTTCCACAGCCGCTACTGAGTCACCACCGCCAATAATGGTAGTTGTGCCAGTTTTGCTAATTTCGGCTAGAGTATGAGCGATCGCTTCCGTACCTGCTGCAAACTTATCAAACTCAAACACACCCATCGGCCCGTTCCAAATTACCGTTTTGGTATCTGCAAGGGCATCTTGGAAAAGTTTTACTGAGTCTGGGCCAATATCCAAACCCATCCAACCATCGGGGATATTCTCAATGCTAACGGTTTGAGAATTGGCATCTGGGGCAAAGTTATCTGCCACTATCACATCTGTGGGAAGCAATAAAGCAACGCCCCGTTCTTTAGCCTTAGCTTCCAAAGACTTCGCTAGTTCTAGCTTGTCTTCTTCCACCAACGACTTACCAACATTCAAACCACGGGCTTTGTAGAATGTGAAAATCATTCCACCGCCGATGATCAGCTTGTCACACTTCTCCAGCAACGTTTCAATCACGCCAATTTTACTGGAAACCTTGGAACCGCCAATAATTGCTGCCAAAGGACGTTGGGGATTTTCAATGGCGTTTTGCAGATATTGCAATTCCTTCTCAACCAAATAGCCAGCCACAGAAGGGCTGAGGAATTTAGTCACACCTTCAGTAGAAGCATGGGCGCGGTGTGCAGTACCAAAAGCATCATTTACATAAAAATCAGCATTAGCTGCTAATTTTTTCGCAAATTCTGGATCGTTTTTCTCTTCTTCTTTGTAAAAACGGACATTTTCCAGCAACAGCACTTGGCCATTTTGCAACGCGCTAACTTTAGTTGCAACTTCATCCCCAATGGAATCATCAGTTTTAATGACTTCTTGCCCCAGTAACTCAGAGAGACGCTTGGCAACGGGAGTTAGGCGTAATTTGTCATCCACACCCTTGGGACGGCCAAAATGACTTGCGAGAATGACCTTAGCACCCTTCTGCGTTAAATCTCTGATGGTTGGTAGAGCGGCGCGAATGCGAGTATCGTCGGTAATGTTGCCTTTATCGTCCACAGGCACGTTAAAGTCAACCCGCACTAAGGCACGTTTCCCAGAGATATCAGCCGAAGATAAACTTGCTAAACTTTTTTTGGACACACCAAACTCTCCTGATTGCCTTTTTGTTATTGTTTTGAAAGTAGAACCATCCAGATTTTACCGGAGTCAGGGGTACCCAAGTGACAGAGATATTTAAGACAGTACTATTTCCTATCGATCAAAGCCGGGAAACGCGGGAAGCTGCTGAGGTAGTTACCAACGTAGTCAAAAAGTACAGCAGTCGCTTGGTGCTGCTGTCTGTGGTAGAAGAACCGCCAAAAGACGCACCTAGCGCCGATCCGATGGTGTCACCAGAGGTAGTTGCCAAACTGCTAGAAAATGCCCAATCTTTATTTTCAGGGCAAGGAATTCAATCTGAAATCCTGGAAAGGCGAGGCAAACCAGCTTTTACGATCTGCGATGTCGCTGATGAAATTGGGGCTGATTTAATTATCATGGGCTGTCGGGGTCTAGGCTTGACTGAAGAGGGAGCGGATGATAGTGTTACTACTCGCGTGATTAACCTTTCCCCTTGCCCAGTATTGATTGTGCCTTAGCAGTGTGTTGCTCAATACTAGTAAATTTGTAGTGCGATCGCTAACTAAGTTAAAAAAGGAAGTAAAAACACAAAACGGAGGTAATTTTCACTACTTAAGACGATGATTCATGAGCTATTCAAGTTAATAGCTAAGTTTATTCCCCTTGCTTACTTAGTTTTAGATGGTCGTTTTGGAAACAATTATGCCTTTCTCTCGTTCCCATGCTCTGCATGGGAATGGCTGATTAGGGGCTGCTGCCTCCGCCTCTAGTCAGACATTGAGCCAGAGACTCAATGAATGCATTCCCAGGCTCCGCCTGGGAACGAGGAAAAAATTTCTGCGGTTGTCGCAACAACAGGACTGGGGAAGGTTGTCTCAATACGGTTCGGTTAAGCCCAAAAAATAAAAATGTGTAAGTTGGGTTGAGGAACGAAACCCAACATTTTGCGGGGTTTGTTGGGTAACGCATTGCCTGAACCCAACCTACAAAAAATATTCTTAACCGAACCGTATTGAAGGTTATCCTAGATTCGGTAGTGTTAAATACGGGCATCAAGGTTTACTATTTTTTAAATAGATGTTTTACCATTTTTTTGTTTAACTTAGTATTCTGAACTTTTTAATTATTATCTAATTTTGTGATTCCTCCAAAAACAATTAACCAAACTACAACAATAACCCAGTGAATTAAAACTATCACAAACAACGATCCTGTTAGGGTATATGCAACAGTACATATAATTCCCAAAAATGCAGCTAGAACAAGAAAAGCAGGATTATAAAATGTGGGTATTCCAGCTTTAAAAAATATTTTAGGATTCAGTAGATGATACAAAATAAATAATAATAAACTCACTATTGCCCACAAAGCCCATTGAAACCAATCGGTGATTTCGCTAGGATTAGAAAGCAAAAAAACGCGAAAAAAGAGTTCTTCAAGAATCGCAGGTAGAAAGAAACAACGCAATATCAACAAGCATTTATCAATCCAATTTGCAGACCAAATTTTGATATGTAAAAATCCAATTTTCCAGCCATAAGGTAGGGCAATAAAACTATAAATTATCAGCATGAAAGCAATAACTAACCAATCTTTTCGTGTCGGAACTGCTAAGGACGCTAAAGTGCGATTTAAAAGAATTGGAAGTGGTGAAATATTGGTAAAGGGAATCTTAATTTGTCCCAAAAGTACTGTTGGTGCAATGGGTGTAATATTAGGTTGCCAACCACCGACTTGATTGGTTCGCAATACTTGCATAGTTGCACCATGTTTTAAAAATATTGCGGCGAGATCGTCGTGTGCAAGTCTAGGCATTATTGTTCGCCATGTTGTCAAACCAGCCCAAATACTACGATCTTGAAATGGTTGCGTCGTTTTTCCTATGCCCGTACCTGCGAGTAAACCTGCTTGACTTTGCCAATCAGCGCGAACTATCCCCAAGGGTGCTAATTGTTGTTCTAAAGATTGGCCTAATTCAACTAGCTGCTGAAAGCGTAATGTTTGCGGGTGATTGGGGTTGGCGCGTACCCAAGTTTGAATTTGAGGAGTTATTGCAACTTGGTTTTTAATTGCCACTATTGCAGCATAAAGTGCTTGGCTTGCGTCTTGGACGCATGAGGTAGCAGGTGATACCATTGCGCCACCAGTTCCATCACCAACCCGATAACGTGCCATTGTTACCTGTAATTGTTGCTGGAATTGCTCTAAAGGCGAAAGTTTAACACCATCAAAATCATAATCCTGCGTTACTGGCTCGAATTTGATCAGAATATCTGATACTGGACGTGTTGCCAACCAACCACGTTGTAAATTACCCATATAATCAGCCCATGTATGCGTTCCGGCAATAATTCCATCGGGGTTATGGGCATAAATTTGGTGGTATTTAGTCTCGAAGCGTAATTCGTTAGTAAACTCGTCGCGGACAACTTCTGCAATTCCAAAAGCAAAATGTCCGGTGATAGTATAAGGTACTCCGATTGGTTCAGCTTTACGTCCGCCAATTCCACCAAATAGATGCAGGACAATAGCTTTATTGCCTTCTTGCCATTTTGATATAGATTGATTAAGTGAATTTTGGGTTTCTACAGGTTTTAACAATACAGTATTGAATTTACCTTTATTTTTCTCGGTATTTCGCCAATTTAGATCTTGGATGTAATTTAGCCCTAATTTCTCACCAGTAATGATTTGATGGGGTTGAATTTGAAAGAGAGAACGAGGTGCAAGTGCTACTACCGTAAATACGCCCTTTGCATCGGTAGCGCCATAAATATACCACCCATCCTCACCCGCAGATGATTGTTCGATTTGCTGCGAACTTGAAGGAGCAAAATCTCGCTTATCTATTACTTGTTGAGGAATACAAATAGTTTCTTGAATACCATCAAACTTCTGGGAATTAGGATTATAATGCTGCACTAAAAAATAATCGTTATACTGCTTTGGTTCGGGAAATAAAATAGTTTTATAGCTAGATTTAATCGGTTTTATTATTTTTACCAACCCATAAAACGTACCAGTTGCCAAAACAGGTTCGCGTTCAATTTGCAAAATAGATTTTTCTTGAGTTGCATCAATAATTGTACTTAAATCTAAAGCAACAATTGCATCATCATCAGGATTTGCACCAGCCAAAGAGCGTAAAATCCCTACCTGACGAACTCCATTTAGTCGAAAAGGATGAATGTTTCCTTGTTTTTGACTTTTAATCACTTCAGAAGTGAAATTTATATCTCGCGTTACTGCTTGATCTAAAGCAAGCAAATCTTTATTCTTTTTCCACTCCAAACGCACAATATTCCCTACCAACTTTTGCGCTGTAGCTGGTGCATATTGCACTTCTATCCATACCCAATCTAAACCATCTTGTAATTGCTGTTTCGTTGGTAAAATTAACCTTCCTACCCAGTCGCCAATAGGTTTATAAAGGTTTGGAGATGGAATTTTGGTAATGGGATAAAAACCAGATTGATTAAAATTTTGTCGAATATGTATCGCGTAATTGCTTTCTTGTTGTACTAACTGGGCTTGTATTGGGGAAAGTTGCCACAACGCAATTACTACTATGAAGACTAGCAGTAAAAATCTCGTAAATAGTAGCCTTACTTTTCGACTCAATCCACGCAAAATCATATATTATCAGCAAGTTTTAGTTGCTGATAATCTTACTCTAAATATACTGTTTTCAGTCCAGGGCTATAACGATTCTCGGCCCTTGTGATGTACAAGAACCCCACCCCAACCCCCTCCACGAAACAGCGAGGAAGCAGGGTGGTTTCATACAACGAGAGAAAAATAATAATGATTTGTAAAGGGTGGAGAAAAATGGATAAGTAAGCTGTTCCACATTTAACTTGCATAATTAGAGCGCTCATGTTGCCCACCCCACAAGAGTTATATAAATTTTAGATATGCAAACTAGATGTGGTTTAGCTTATAGCGGTTCTCAGTTGAGTGAGATACAAGAACCCCACCCCCAACCCCCTCCCCGCTTGCGAGGAGGGGGCTATGACGTACCTTGTATGATTAGGAAACGCTATAACAAGTATGAATCTCGTCGAACAATTGCAGCAAGTCCCGGACTATACGCACATCCGGGGACGAAGACATGAATTATGGTTAAAACGCTGTAAGAGAGAAATTGCCAGGAAACCCTCTAAAAAGAAAAAACCCGCCGTAGCGGGTTACACAACAAAACTATGAACAATGAAAACTTGATTTAGCTGGAATACCTCATCTCAGCTTCCAGTTGACGAATCAGCTGTTCGTCACCTTTTGCTCTGGCTATTTCCAAGCGATGCTCTAGGCTTCTTTGAATATTCGCTCTGTGAGCTTCTCGTGATTTGCTCACGCTTTGTAGTCTATTTTGACTCATAGTGATTACCTGCTTTAATTATTCGTTTTATGTCTTGTATTGTTAACATAGCACATATTTTGTAGCTGTTGCTACAGAAAAATATTTTTTTATATAATTAGGCCAAAATATGTCTAAGAACCAGATAGGTCAACAACCACTCGTGACTTTAATGAGCGATTTCGGCGATCGCGATGTTTATGTAGGCATAATCAAGGGAGTCATAGCCCAAATCAACCCCAGACTGACGGTGGTAGACTTAACGCACCAAATTCCGCCGCAAGATATCGCCGCAGCTAGGTTTAGCTTGATGAATGCTTATGCCCATTTCCCAGTTGGGACAGTGCATCTGGCAGTAGTAGATCCGGGTGTGGGAAGTAAGCGACGAGCGATCGCAGTAGAATTTGCTCAAGGGTTTTTGGTAGGCCCAGATAATGGTATATTCAGCGGAGTACTCAGTCAAAGTCCAGCGATCGCAGCCGTTGAACTGACAAATCTTAATTATTGGCGAACTCCTCAACCAAGCAAGACTTTTCACGGTAGGGATATTTTTGCACCAGTGGCAGCTAATCTTGCTAGTGGTGTTCCTCTCAAACAGCTTGGACAAGAAATTGATCCAGCAAGTTTGGTAAAGCTGGATATAGGCAACTGCAAGCAGACAACCATCGGTGTACTGGGTTGCATTCAATATATTGACCACTTTGGCAACCTAGTGAGTAACATCCCAGCGAGTTACGTACAAGGCAAAACTTGGTATGTACAAGTAGCGGGGTTGAGTATACCAGGCTGTGAAACTTACAGTGATGTCAAGCTGGGAGAGATAATAGCTTTAGTTGGCAGTCACGGCTGGATAGAAATTGCCATTAATAGCGGCAATGCTCACTCACAGTTGCAGTTAGATTGGCAAGAACCGCTTCAAGTCGTGCTAACTTAAATACCGCACCTCGTGAGTGCTACATCCAGAGAAACATCAAAGTTATATCCTCTTTCCACGGTTGGTAGATGTCCTGGGGGGAAGGTTTTAAAGTTTGGTTCCTTACCAGGTTTATACTCGTATCTTTTAGTTTGCTGATTATAATTCCACTGAATCAGCCACTCACCTGTTAAAGTTTGCCATCCAACCGCGTCATACATCTGGCGATAGTCGTTTTTTTCTTCCCTCAAAATCTTTTCTTGAGCGCTAAAGCCTAACTTCCCATCACTGGCTGTACTCCAAAGCCTGTCAATGGTTTTCAAATCCACACACGAAAGTGCATTCATTTCATCTTTTCCAATAGCACCCTCCGCTTGTGCCTTAGTCCCTGCAACATCTAGCATTCTCAGGTAAGTTTCTCGATCAGATCCTTGCCAATCTTTGCTTTGTAAATATTTCTGCAACTGGCTGTAATCGACATTGCGGGCTGTGGTAATTTCTATTTGCTTCAATGAGCTAGAATTAGTACTTGTGTTAGCTAAATCAGTGTTTCCTGGGCTTTTGATCTCAGACTTAGACCGTGTTAACGAATATCCAATCCAGCCCAAAACAGCAAATATACCTATAAGACTTGCTGTGATTAGTAAAGTTAGTACCAGAACAGTCTGATTATTCTTTGCCATTTTTGGATACTTCTGATTACTTTGAATCCCCCAGGTCAAATTTAGTCTAACTGCTACCACATGATAGATGTATACTTTAGCTTTTTTTGATAATTGTCAAGATTAATACATATACAAAACAATCGTCATCAGCAACTATGACTACACAAACACTCTCTGCACCAGAAGTTTATCAAGGTCAGTTTGGGGAATTTACAATTACTCAGAGCGATCGCACTAGCGTAATTATCTACCGCGCTGGGTTAATGGTAGCAGCACTGAGCTTTGCCATCGGCAGCGCTTTGATTTTACTCAACAATAACCCAAGTGTTGTAACTGCACTGACACCTCTCTATGCTTGTTTTAGTCTCGCTCTTGGTGTAAGTTTATTTACCATCCATATTTACATGGCATCACTGCACCGAACATTGCAAATTTTTTGGGCGATCGGTACTATAACATCAGTGATTCTGGCAATCACTAGTAGTGAACCTTTGGTTCTTACTGTTTACAATCAGCCGATTACTTTATTTGGAGTTGGTTTTATCTTCGTAGCTTTGACAGGTATTTATTTTAAAGAGGCTTTTTGCTTCAATCGTCTGGAAACCAAAGTATTAACCCCAATAGTACCGCTACTGTTGTTAGGACATTTGGTGGGAATTTTACCAACTCAGGGAGAAAGTATTTTATTAGGAACTTGGGCAAGCTTATTTTTGGTGTTTGCCCTGCGAAAGACAGTGCAAGCAATTCCTGCTGATATTGGAGATAAGTCTGTGTTTACCTACTTGAAAGAACAACGTTTAGCTAAGGTTTAATGCAGACAAAAAATCGTCGGTGTCAAAAATTTCCCAAAATAAAACTAATCAAACGCCAAGAAATGTGGACACTTACGGCTCAGGGGTGGGCGATTGCGATCGCTTTGATTGCGTATTTAATATTTTTCATTTTTACTCATGTACACTCATTTCTCGCCGTAACTTCCCCGATCGAATCAGCAAAAGTATTAGTTGTTGAAGGATGGCTACCAGATTACGCTATAGAAAAAGCTTTGACTGAATTTCAAAATGGTTCTTATCATCAAATAATTACTACCGGAGGCACATTAGGTAAAGGAAGTTATCTTACTGGATACAAGAACTTTGCAGATGTGTCAGCGGCCACCTTTATAAAACTCGGTTTAGAAGCAGAAAAAATAGTAGCTGTTCCGACACCTTTTGTAGTAAAGGATCGTAGTTATGCATCTGCTGCCGAATTTTATCGCTGGCTATCCAATTCAAATTTAGAGATAGAATCAATTAATCTTTTTTCCTTGGACGTTCATGCCCGTAGGAGTTGGTTTCTTTTTAGAAAAATACTTACCCCTCACATTCAAGTTGGTGTGATTGCTGCCACAACCCAAGATTACAATCCAAGCAAATGGTGGGGTTCTAGCGAAGGTGTGCGGACAATTCTTGATGAAGGCATAGCTTATCTTTATGCACGATTTTTGAGTTGGAAAGCCTAACAGTGATAATTCGTAATTCCCCGACTTATTTAAGAAGTCGGGGATCTATCTCATGAGCATTTGATGTTTAATTAGGTTGACCTGCTTACCAAGAAGGTCTAGAACAAGCGAATTTAAACGCGAGAATAATTCTTTAATCCCAATTCTGAAATTAAATGACTTGCCCCTGATTTGATTGTTGGGGTCAATCTAAAATCTAAAATCCAAAATTGTGTGACCCCCCTTTTTCATTTACCCAGGATTTGTAATAATGCTTGCCGATAAATTTTCAGACCCTCTGTATTCAGATGGTCGCCATCACTTGTCAAATTTTCTTTAAGAACATTATTTTCATACAAGGGTGCTAGTCCTGCTGCTGCAACTGGCACTTTTTCTATTTCAGCAACTTGATTAATCAGAACATTAATTTGTTCAACTTTAGAAAGTGGTGCTGCTACAGTTGGATCTGAGCTTGCTGCAACTGTTGAATAAAAAGCCGGAATCAGAAAAATCTCTTTAGTTCCCATTGTGCGGACAAGTGCGATCGCCTCTTGCAGATTTTTGCTAAATAACTCATCACTAATTCCATACAAAGCATCGTTTCCACCTATGGCAATAATAGCTTTTTCGCATTTAACCTTGGTAGGAATTAAACTTTTCAGTTGTTCTAGTAATGAAATTGTACTTAGACCATTTAACCCGAAATTAAAAGTACCACTCCCAAGAGTATTACCAAGTTCAGCCGAAATAGAATCGCCAAATAAGCAACCTGAGAATTGTTTATCTTGGGCGGCGAGTGTCTGATATTGCAGTGCAATTTTCCCTAAAGGTGAAGAACTTACGTCGTCTTTCGGCGGCGCATCCGCAGAACCAGAAGATAAATTTGCCATGCCGACTAGCTTCTGAATTTTTGACACGTCAACAACTATTTGACTACTGGGATAGGCTTTTAGAAAGCTGGTTATTCCTAGACCTTCTGGTGATTTCGCTCCTAAGATAATAGCCGATCGTAGTGCTTGTATACCGGCTTGATCGCGACGGGCGATCGCTTGGGAAGCAAAAGATAAAATTTGCTTGCCCATTCCTGTGTTTATCAGCTTATCTAAAGCCACAATATCAAGCGACATTTTCACCTTAAGGGCTTCTTGGAACTTCTGTTTCTCCTTGGCGCTAAGATAATCTAGGAAAGATTGCAAATCGCTAGAAACCTTTTGCGTTTCGTCATAGTTGCGTATATCTGCTACCGGAATCGATTGCTCAAATAATCCGTACCTGACGGTAACTTTTTCGGCTGCCAAACTAGGTAATAAACCAAGTCCACTATGCACCAGTAAAAATATTAAGCACCCAGATAGGCTTATTAGAAGACGATAGAAATATTTCATCACAGAAGATAAGAAGATAGATAGTCAATAGTTAATAGTCAAGAGTCAAGAGTCAAAAGTCAAGGGCCATTGGGAATTGGGCATGGACAAGAGACAAGGTAGAGACTTGTTCAATAATTCCCCCTTGTCCCCCTCCACATCAACAACTAACCTCAATTTGGGAATACTCAATCGAGTAGGTGTGAGGATAGAACGGTGATAGAAGAAAACGCATATTGGCTAGCTTGGGCGCAAATTTCAGGAATTGGGCCGGTATTATTGCGACGGCTACAACAGCATTTTGGCACGCTGGCAACAGCTTGGAACGCTACCAAGGTAGAGTTAGGAGAAGTGGAAGGTTTTGGTTTCCAAACACTAGAAAAAGTAGTACAACAGCGATCGCGTTTGCACCCAGAACAACTATTCACTAAGCACCAGCAGGAAAATTCCCATTTCTGGACACCAGCAGATGCAGATTATCCCCGTTTACTGCTAGAAACTCCGAGTCCACCGCCAATTTTATACTATCGCGGTGAAGTCGAACTTCAAGAAAATCTCGGACAAAAACCAATGGTTGGAATTGTCGGAACACGCCAACCTTCAGAATATGGTATCCGTTGGACTCGCCAAATTAGTACAGCTTTGGCTAAAAATGGCTTTACAGTGGTTTCTGGTATGGCAGAGGGAATTGACGCAGAAAGCCATATCGCCGCCATGAAAGCAGGTGGACGGACGATCGCAGTTTTGGGGACTGGTGTCGATGTCATCTATCCACATAAAAATCGGGATTTGTACAAGCAAATTTTGAGTGCTGGGTTAGTTGTGAGTGAGTACCCCACAAAAACCCCACCCGATCGCACTCACTTTCCCCGTCGCAACCGAATTATTGCGGGCTTAAGCCGCGCTATCCTAGTAATGGAAGCGCCTTTAAAATCTGGTGCTTTAATAACAGCTACCTACGCAAATGAATTTGGTAGAGATGTCTATGCCTTACCTGGAAGACTGGACGATTATCCATCTCAAGGGTGCTTAAAGTTACTGAGTCAAGGAGCAACTTTCATTCTTAAAGAACTAGACGAACTGTTAACAATGCTGGGAGCAATACCACAAATTGATGCAATTGAGGCTTCTACAGCACCAGAACAGTTAAGTTTACCAACTTTATCGCCAGAATTGCAAACGGTAATGGATGCGTTCGCCGCAGGTGTACCGGAAGCACTCGCAAGTGATGCTTTACCCTTCGATTTTATTGTCCAACAAACTGGTATGCCTGCTGGCTCTGTTTCCGGTGCTTTGTTACAGTTGGAACTTATGGGTTTCATTTCGCAACTACCAGGTATGCGGTATCAAAAAAGTTAAGAATTAAAAGATAACAACATTATTTAGCTTTGTTTTTAGCAATTTAATCATCATGGCAGAGTGGCATTAGGGTTAAAACCTTTACTCTCAATTGGGTGAGGTTGACAGGCAATCAACTCTAGTTCAGCGTTCATTTACATACTTTTGAGTTTAGGACTTACGCACTGTACAAATGCCTCGTGATGTGAATTAACGATGCTCCCGGTTGTTTCAGGCTTTTCTTAATTATCCTGCGATCGTAAATAGACCAGAATGTAGGGGCACAGCATTGCTCATTAGTGTCAACTTAACGTAAAAACCAGTCTAGACACAGCTTTTAAAGATTGCCTCGTTCCCAGTCAGAGACTGGGAATGCCTATTTGAGGCTCCGCCTCAAGACTTGCGGCAGAGCCGCTTTTGATCTGCATTTCCAGCCAGAGGCTGGAAACGAGATTTTAAAAGGGTTTGGGCTTAAGTTAACACCAATGAGCAATGCTGTGCCCTTACGAAAGATGGCGTTTTTAAACTTATGCATATTTGGTATTTATTGTCAATGCGTAAGTCCTAGAGTTGATCATGGACTCGCAATTAAAAAGGGGAATGAAACCATTTTTAATTAATAATTACGAATTATCTCGGAGGATAATACTGAGGATTCATAACTGGAGATTGATAACCGTTTGCCGGTACAGTACTTCCCATGCCGTTGGGTACAGGACTGACAACAGGAGGCTGATAAATGCTCATGGGTGCAGTGCCTGTTGTCCCGTTGGGTAGAGCAGGATTCACAACCTGGGGCTGATAACCATTTGCGGGTACAGTGTTTGTATTATTGTTGGGTGTGACAGGATTTTGGCTAAACTCTTGGTAGGCTGCACGAGAAATTGAGCTAATCAATTTTTCGGCGCGAGGATCGTTTTCGGGGCGTTGCACCATTACAGAGGCTATGTAGCGCTTGCCAGTTGGAACAACAATTAAACCTGTATCTGCCAACATTGTGCCGATATCACCCGTTTTGTGGTAAGCTCTTGCGCCTGTTCCCAAACCTGATGGCAGCAGAGTGTCCCTCTGGGTGCGACGCAAGATATCGAGCATGAGATCGCGTGATGGCATACTGACTAAATTTCCCTGACTCACAATCGCCATCAAATTCCCTAGTTCCTTGGGACTAGTGGTGTTTGTCCCTTGCAAATCGGGGAGTTGATTACGAATTATTGTGGCTGTCAATCCCCAACTGCGGAAACGCTGGTTTAAAGCGTCCATTCCTCCCAGTCGGGCAATCAGCATATTTGTCGCCGTGTTGTCGCTGATTGTAATCATTTTAGTGACGACTTCCAAAGCGGCGTACTGAGTTCCGGCTGGTTTGTATTGCAGATTTCCCGAACCGCCAGCTACCATATCCTGTTGCATGGTTAGCATTTCATCCAGGCGAATTTTCCCCGCGTCCACATCCTGGAAAAAGGCAATCAGAATCGGCACTTTAATCGTGCTAGCCGCCGGAAAACTGGTAGAGCCATTGACATCTACATAATTACCAGTATCCAAATCTACCAAGAAAATGCCCGGTGTAAGATTTGGGTTGGTGGCCGCCAAATTTTGCACGGCATTTTTCAAAGAGGTAATTTCCTGAGATAGGTATAGACTCGAAGCTGCGGTTGGCGGAGTTGGGGTAGGTTGTGGCTGCGATCGCGCCACATTACTATTAGATTGCGATGCCGAATTTGTGCTGATGCGATTAGCTGGGTCTAATACTGACAACACCGTGCCGACAATTGCACCCATCCCAACACCCACAATCAATAACCGCAAAACATACAATATGGTTTTGGCCATTGGCTTTAACCGCGTTTTCCGCGATGAGCGTCTGCCTGTTTTTGGCTTTTCCATCCGCACTGCTTTAACCATCACAGCACCCGGTCGGAAGGGAGGAATTTTCCCCTTTACACTAGGTATTGGTTTTACTGCCGTTGGCATGACTAACCCCGATTTTACCCTACGTGTAGCGCCAGGGATTGGGTCAGGACTGATTTGATTTTTTGGCCGTGTTAGCGCCCCTTCTCGTCCATTCGTAGCTTGCTGCTGGCTGTTAGTTTTAACTCTCTTTTTTACCACTTTTTGAACTTTTTGTGGCTGCTGGCGGCGATTTAAGGGTTGACGCCGCGAGAAAGCTGTTAGTTCGCCACTTGATTCTGACACCGTTACTCCTTGTGACCCACTTGACTGTTTTCTTGCAGACTCCTGACCCCAAACTTAATCTTTAAAGCAATATTAATACTCAAATTCCACTTTGCCACTAAGTAGCATTTTTGTGTTTAGTTTAAGCCATATTAATTATTTTGGGGGGATGATTGCGTATATATTAAACGAATAATTACAAGTTTTCACTATCCCTCTGGTTTTTAAGCGCCCATTCTACCTGCTGCAAAATCCCTCGCAGCATGGCTACCTCCCCAGTTTTCAAGTGAGCGCGATTATACAATTGGCGGAATTTTCCCATCCGACTAGCTGCCGTATGGGGATATACATAACCAATTTTCAGTAATATTGATTCTAATTGCTGGTAGTATCCTTCCACAACATCTAAGGGTGCGAGTTCAGTTTGAGGTAAGGTTTGAGTGTTAGGTTGCTGGGCAGATTGTGACAATTCATAACAACAGATGGCGACAGCAGTAGCCAAATTCAGGGCGACATAATCCTGACTTGTGGGAATAGCAACAAACCGCTGTGCATAATTTAATTCTTCATTGCTTAATCCCCGGTCTTCCCTGCCAAAAATCAGTGCAGTGGGTTTTTCTGGTTCCTCCAGTAACCAGGGTAGCGCAGTGCGAGGATTTTCTAAAGGTGTTTCCCAACTGCGAACGCGACCGGTGGTAGCGATCGCCTTGACACATCCATGCAATGCTTCTGGTAAGGTCGCCACTAATACCGCAGATTCTAAAATTTCCTGACCATGAACAGCCATCATCAAAGCTTCCGTCGATAACGGATCGCATTGGGGGTTCACTAATACTAAATTATATAGCCCGAAATTTTTCATTACCCTAGCGATCGCGCCGATATTTATCGGCCCAGCTGGTTCTACCAACACAATTCTTAATCCAGCCAAGCCCATTTTTTGCCTCCTGCGATCGCAACTTACAGTTTCTTCATTGTAAAGGTGGTAGAACAGCCATCAAATCAATATTGCTCACTCTTACGAGTCGTGATGCGTAAAGCCCCTCGGTTTATAACCGGGGGATATAAGCGAATGAGCCAAATTTATTTGGCTTTAAAAACGACTAAAGTGTTTTTAAAGATATCATGGGTATATGCTAAACCTGACTTATACCTATCGTCTAAAGTTAACTCACCAACAATCCCTGACCTATGAGGCATGGCTCTTAACCTCTCGTAGAGTTTGGAATTTTGCATTGGGAGAACGCAAAGATTGGTATAAATCAAGGTCGTGCAGAATAGATGCTTGCAGTTTAAAGAGTGAGTATATCATTCCTGCTGACGCGCCCAGACCAACATTTGCATCTCAGTGCAAAGCTTTAACCCAAGCCCGCAAAACTAATCCTTATCTTAATGCCGCACACTCACAGATGTTGCAGCAGGTGTTAAGGAGATTGGAGAAGGCATTCGTTGGGATGTGGGAATCAGGAAGAGGTTTTCCCCGATTCAAAAAACAAGGGAGAATGCGCTCTTTATTGTTTCCACAGTTAGGGGCTAATCCTATCCTTGGGAGCAAAGTTAAACTTCCTGGCATTGGCTGGGTGAAAATGCAATTATCCCGACCTATCCCAGATGGGTTTGTCGCAAAACAAGCTCAAGTGGTGAAGAAGGCTTCAGGATGGTATGTAATGCTCACGCTGCAAGCTGACGTTGATGTTCCAAGTTTCGCACCACACGGACAACCTATCGGTATTGACTTAGGGCTAAAAAGTTTTTTGGCTACATCTACTGGTGAACAAATCGCTAGACCGAGATTTTTTGTGGATCTCCAACGCAAGCTGAAATTGCTGCAACAAAGAGTTAGCCATAAGAAATTAGGGTCAAATAATTGGCGAAAAGCTCAACACAGAGTATCACGAACACACGAATATATTCACAACACTCGCAAGGATTTTCATTTCAAGTTAGCACATCATCTATGTGACCAAGGTGGAATGATATTTGCTGAGGACTTGAACTTTTTTGCGTGGGCTAAAGGAATGTTTTCAAAGCATACTTTGGACGCAGGTTTTGGTGAATTCCTCTCAATCCTAGAATGGGTGTGTTGGAAGCGCGGGGTCTATTTTGCGTCTGTCAACCCCAATGGAACCAGTCAAACCTGCCCTAATTGCAACCACCACACTGGGAAGAAAGATTTAAGTGAACGGATACATCGTTGTGGTGAGTGTGGATTTCAGACAGATAGAGACGTTGCCGCCGCTATGGTGGTGATGCAACGTGGTCTTGCAGCCGTAGGGCATACGGTCAAGATGCTTGGCGTTCGCGTTTCGCGTCTCCCTTTGGGAGAGGGGTTAAGCACTAGCTCCCTTTTGACCCAAGAATCCCCCCTTTTCTAAAGGGGGGAGTGTCAATGTAATATCAACGTTGTAACATCGCGTGATTTCACTAAACAATGCCACTGCCAGCCCAAATAAAAAGCTTCAGGAAACGTTGGTTTGGGAAGATTCTCAAAAGAACTTTGATTGTGCTGTTAGTGCTAGGGCTATTGTTAGTGGGATTTGTCACCTACACTGTGCGCCAATCTTTTGCTCAAGAGAGTGGCACTATTCAACTACCAAAACTGAAAGCCGAAGTAACCATCCAGCGTGATAAATGGGGAATTCCCCATATTTATGCTGCCAACTCTCACGATTTATTTATGGCGCAAGGTTATATTCACGCCCAAGACCGCTTTTGGCAAATGGATTTTTGGCGACACATTGGTTCTGGGCGACTCTCAGAAATGTTTGGTTCTTCTCAGGTTGACACTGACAAATATCTGCGGACAATGGGTTGGGCAAGGGTGGCGCAGCAAGAAATTGCAGAAATTAATGCAGAGATGAAGGCATACCTGGAAGCTTACGCTGATGGTGTCAATGCCTATTTGACAGAGCATCAAGGTAGTGCCTTGAGTCTAGAATACGCTGTGCTAAAATTCCTCAATCCTAGGTATCAGCCAGAACCTTGGCAAATACTGCATTCTCTGACTTGGGGTAAGGTAATGGCTTATGACTTGGGCAGAAATTTTGAGAGCGAAATTGAACGTGCTATTTTGCTCAAAACCCTTAACCAAAATCAAGTAGAGGAACTTTTTCCGCCTTACCCTCAAGACTTGCCAGTTATTTTACCTGAGTTCGAGCTAAAAGAGAAAGGGAAAATTCAAAATTCAAATCAAAAATATTCAGACTCTAGCCTATTTACCCAGTCTCCAAATGTCTTTGCCGAAGCTATAACTCCAGCTTTAGAGTCAATTACTAAGCCGATGATGGCTTTAGAACAACTCATCGGCCCCACAGGAATAGGTATTGGCTCGAATAGCTGGGTGATATCTGGTCAGCGGACGGCGACAGGTAAGCCAATCTTGGCGAATGACCCCCACTTAGGTGTGCAAATACCCTCTATATGGTACGAGGTTGGTTTGCACTGCACACCGAAGAGTGCAGAATGTCCCTACAACGTTTCTGGCTTTTCTTTTGCGGGAATGATTGGGGTAATTATCGGTCATAGCGATCGCATTGCCTGGGGTGTTACCAATGTACAATCTGATGTGATGGATTTATACATTGAGAAAATCAACCCAAATAACCCCAATCAGTATGAGGTCAATGGCAAATGGGTTGATATGCAACTCGTGCAAGAGACGATTCAAATAGCCGCAAGTCAGCCGATTGTGCAAACGGTACGCTATACCCGACATGGGCCGATTCTCTCTGATGTTTCGCCAAATCTTCAGCAATTCAAGCCAAGTCAGCCGCTAGAATTACCGCAAAATTACGCCGTAGCCCTGCGCTGGACAGCCCTAGCACCTTCCAAACTAGGGTATGCCATTCCGCAAATCAATCGCGCCCAAAACTGGCAGGAATTCCGCACTGCTGCTAGCAATTATGATGTCCCCGCTCAAAACTTGGTCTACGCTGACGTTGATGGTAATATTGGCTACCAGATGCCTGGTAAATTCCCCATCCGAGCTAAGGGAGATGGGCGTTATCCCGTTCCTGGTTGGACGGATGCTTATGAGTGGCAAGGCTATATTGACTTTGAGAAATTGCCCAAAATTTTTAATCCATCCCCAGGTTATATTGCTACTGCCAATAATTTAGTTATGCGTGAATATCCTTACCTGATTACCGCAGATTGGGTTTATGGCTACCGAGCCAAGCGGATTGTTGAAATGATTTCACAACAAACCCAGCCGATTTTGCTGAAGGATGTACAGCAGATACAGGGTGACGATCGCAATTTAAATGCACAAACATTAGTCCCACTACTACAATCTATCACTGTTGATCCACCCCGCTTGCAAGCAGCCCAAAAACTGCTGCAAGATTGGAATTTGCAGTTAGGAATGACATCGCCTGCTGCTGCTTTGTTTGAAGTATTCTGGAAGCACTTGCTAGCTGATACGTTTCACGATCAGTTGCCTGAAAAGTACTTTCCGAATGGAGGCGATCGCTGGTATGCTGTGGTAGCAAATTTGGTCAAACAGCCCAATAGTTCTTGGTGGGACAACCGCAACACCCCGAAAGTTGAGAACCGCGACCAAATCCTGCGGCAGTCCTTTATAGAAGCCGTGGATGAACTAGAACAAATTCAAAGCAAAGACCCGAAAAACTGGAATTGGGGCAAGCTGCATACGATTACTTTTCGGAATGCCACCTTGGGTAAATCTGGGGTTGCACCGATTGAGGCTTTATTTAATCGTGGTGCATTTGCTACATCTGGTAACGGCGAAACAGTGAATGCTAACCGCTGGAGAGCAAATAAATCCTTTGAAGTTACTGATATTCCTTCACTGCGGATGATTGTAGATTTGGGAAATTTGGATAACTCAGTAGCAATTCACACCCCTGGACAATCAGGCCATGCTTTCCATAAGCACTACAACGATATGGTTGAACCTTGGCGTCAGATTGAATACCACCAGATGTTATGGGAATCAAAGAATATTACAGCAAATACCACTGCCACATTGAGGTTAATTCCAAAAGTGGCAGAGTAAAGGAGAACACGAGTATACAATTTAAAATGAGCGCTTTTTAAGTGTAATTACATACACATTTTTGGAAAAATGAAGTATAAAGTAACAGGGCAGAAAGAAAGTTAAAAACAGAAATAAATATTCTTTTTAGAAAAAGTATTTTCGCCGATCATCCATTTCTACTGCCCAACTTTCACTAAACATAGTTGGAGATCATAGAACCTATGCAACGCGTATTTAAGCAAAGTTTTATACTTTCAGTCACTACTGCGATCGCCTTACTATTTGCAGGTTGTGGAGAAAGTAAAGTTGCTCAATGTAACAAAGTCATAAATGTTGCCAATCAGGCATCTACTCTAGGTCAGGAATTCGGCAAAAATCCCAATCCGGCAAAAGGTTCTAAAGCTTTGACTGAACTTGCTGGTAAGATAGACCCACTTGCCAAAGAGATGAAAGCAGTAGAAGTTAAGGATGAAAAATTGCAAAGTTTTCAAGGACGCTTTCTCACACTCTATCAGAATATCAGCAAGGAATTGAATAATGCAGCAACAGCTATAGATAAAAAGAATCTACCAGCAGCAAAGGGTTTTTTGGTATCTCTGCAAAAAAGTAGCAACGAAGAAAGTTCAATAGTTAAGGAAATTAATAGCTATTGCTCTGGCAAATAACCAACTCTGCACTGAATCCTTGTAACAAATATAGTGGTTAAAAAAATTCGTAATTCAATTACGAATTTTATAATTTAGTGGTGGCTTATACCATTTATTTGTGAGGCTGCGCTAAACCCTTTTAACTTCTTTCTTTCTTTCTTTCTTTGTGCCCTTCTCTACAAGACGCTGCCCGTAGCTTGCTTATCCGTTTTTCTTTCTTGTACTTACAGCAAATTGCAATCAATCGTGCCACAGATGGAAATAATCAAAACCAGTGATAAACTTCGTCATGCGATTTATTTTGTGGTGGGTTTGATCTCAAACTGCTGTAAATATGGTTTAGCGCATCTTCATACAGAATTGGTATTAAACCCAAAAACTACGTTATAGCGTTTCCTAATCATACAAGGTACATCTTAGCCCCCTCCTCGCTTGCGGGGAGGGGGTTGGGGGTGGGGTTCTTGTAACCTCACAAGGGCCGAGAACCGCTATAGCACAGCGTCTTGTAAAGAGCGTTATTACGAATTAGTTAAATAGTCGGTCGATAACCACCAAAAACAGCAAAGCTAAAATTTTTGTACCAGCAATCTACATTTTGAAAACCTGCCGCTTCTAGCCAGCTAAGTTGAATATCAAGGGTTGCCATACGATCGTATTTCATGCGTTTTTGTGCAGCTTTGAAATCTTCCTCAGAGACACCGTTAGCGTGGACAGAATCTAGCCAGTGTTGACGGTAAAGTTGTTCTAAATCAGGCGTTTTGCCGAGAACTTGATCGGCGTTGACAAATATCCCTCCAGGATTGAGAACATCATAAATCCGTTGATAAAGAAGTTGTTTATCAACATCTGACAGATGATGAATCGATAAAGCAGAGATTATCAGGTTATAGGAACCACCTAAATCAGTCTCAATGTAGTCACCAATTAAGATTTTGGGAGATTTACCCATTTTGCTAAATCTAAACTTAGCTTTTTCTAACATCTCAGGGGCTAAGTCTAGCAAAGTGAACTCTGCATTAGGGAAGACAGACTGAACCATACCTGAGTAAAGTCCAGTACCAGCACCCAAATCTAGAACCTTTAGCGGTGCAGTACCGTCGCCTGGGATGATTTCAACAGCTGTTTTGTAAAAGTCATCAAAACAGGGAATTAGAATACGACGTAAGTTATCGTAATCTCCTGCGGCAGAATTAAATGCTTCTTGAATATTCATTTTTTAATCTTTAATAAAGGTAGCACTTTCTGTTTTAACAACTCAATTAAAGCTGGTTCCATATACTCATATTCATCTGGTATATCTAAACATATAACTCTTTTATCTTTAAGTAAGGGCTGAAAATTTTTCGATAGCTTCTTTTTATGTGGCTTCTCCATTACAAAGATAATATCAGCCCATGCGATCGCCTCTGTTGATAGCGGTACTTCGGCATAGCGATCTAAACCTGCGGAGTCTGTTTCAAATCCTTCATATTCAGAAAACACAGCCTCGGCGGTGGGACTTCGCAGTTTATTCTTACTACAGATAAATAAAAGCTTTTTCATTGAGCAGTTTCTTGCCGATCTAACTCCAAAAACGGTTTAACAGTTTAGATAAACTACTTTACTTTGCGATCGCACCACAGACAACTCCAAAACTACGCCAAGTACAAGCGATCGCATCTGCAATACTAAGTTCAACATCTCGGAAAATCCGCCCCTGCTGCACTCCAGTAGCATTCTCTACCTGGGCTTCTCCACCTTGGACTAAACCTAGTTGACTAATAATGCTAGCAGGTAAACACAGCAAAGTTGCGCCCGTATCAACTAAAACATCATCTAGAGTATAAGAGCGAACTTCCCCCGAAGAAATAAAGCCTCGCTGTGCCAGAACTCGATCAATTCGATTCGTCACAGTGAGGGTAACTATTACTTGCCCCATTTGCTTACCCATTTCAGCAAACTCCTGAAAACAAAATATTTTTGAGCAATGCATAAATATGCAAAAACGCTAAGAAAATTTTCGCCCCGCCCTCTCATATCATGTCCGGCTGATTAGTTGTCATTGCGAACACTTCGTTGCACTCGCAACGACTATCGTAAGTTATTAAGCGGACATGATATCAAAGAGACTACTCAACTAATTCTCCTGTCTGTTGTAAGACTTGTTTATAGAGTGTGGCATTAACCCAATATTGGGCAATATCAATCATGGCATCAAGTAGTGGTTGCAATACTTGTCGGTTAAGGGGAAAATGGGAAGGGGAAAGGGCGAAAGAAAAAACCTTTAACCCTTACCCTTTAACCTTTTCCCCGAACCGAATTCCGAGTTGAAAATGCTTAACCGAGCAGTATTGGTAGTGGTTGTACTTGAGGAATAATTTTTCTATTTTTTGCTAACAAGAGAATGCCAAGAGTACCAATTACCTGTAATCCCAAATTTTTAGCTACTTGGCGAGCCTCCCGTTCATCTAACAAAATGTTTAACTCACCAGTTTCGAGAGCTAAAGCAAGGGCTTCTCGCTCTCCATGATCTAGCTCTGGGGGGATGCTGAGTGCTATGTTTGACACAGGACGAACTTGTACCCATCCAGAAGCAATTGCTTGCAATATAAATTGTGAACCTGGAAAGCTTGAACCAGTAGTTTCATTATAGACAGCTTGGGGTATGATAATTGTCCCAAACACTGCCTGTAAAATATCAAGACGATTGATAGCAGCGAAGTTAATCAAAGGCGTAGCGTTGCAAATAACTGTCACAACTACCAAGAACCTGTTTTAATTGACTCAATATCATCTGCTAAATCCATTTCAGTATAATGGCGTGGAGTTTTTTGTTGCGCTAAAAGTTGCTGAAATTCCCATACAGATAGATTAGTCAAGCGGCGTGCTTGACCAAAAGTAAAAATATTTTGGTCGTATAACTGCAAGGCAATTTCCTGACGAATAGCCTGCTTACCTTGACTTATGGAATCTGGAGATAATTGCAGGTTAATTGAACTCACAAATTGACTCATACCCAAAAATAGCGCTTTACTTATAGCATAAAACATCATCCAGAGTATAAGAGCGAATTTTCCCCGAAGAAATGAAGCCTCTTTGAGCGAAAACTTGATCAATTCGATTCGTGACAGTGAGGGTAACTATTACTTGCCCCATTTGCTTACCCATTTCAGCAAACTCCTGAAAACAAAATATTTTTGAGAGATGCCTTAGAGGATGTTTGAAAAGTCCTTAGTGATGTATCAAATAGATCCCCCTAAATCCCCCGATAAATTGGGGGACTTTGATTCCGTTTCCCCCCTTTTTAAGGGGAGCCAGCGCGGTCTTCTCTACGAGACGCTGCGCGATGGGGTCTCCCCAAGTAGAGCGACTGGCGTGGGCTAGGGGGGATCGATAAGTGCCTGATATCACAGCCGACCACTTTTCAAACAACCTCTTAAAACACAAAGACGCAAAAGCACTGTCTGCGCCTCTGCGTCTCTGCATGAGATAATTCCCTACCTACACCATCTCTGATGATGCCTGCACCATCTGCTGAGGCTGAGGCTGGAACATGAACAACGAGTACACAACGTCTCGGCGAATGTTAATCATCATATCCAAGAACAATTCGTAACCCTCGCTCTTATACTCAATCAGTGGGTCTTTTTGCCCATAACCACGTAATCCCACTGATTCGCGCAAGGCATCCATTTGTTGCAAATGTTCCCGCCACAGCGTATCAATGCGTTGCAAGATAAAGAAGCGTTCAGCTTGGCGCATTAGGCCGGGTTGAACTTGGTCAATCTGCGCTTCTTTGAGGTCGTAAGCAATTCGCACCTGTTCGTGGAGGAAAGCTTTAATCTCGCCGACTGTCATATCTTCTAATTGATTTGGCTGCAAATCTGCTAGCAGATAGACGAATTCTTTGACTTTCTCAACCAACTTTTCTAACTCCCACTCTTCCGAGGGCAAGTCTACGTTAATGTAGAAGTCAACGATGTCATCCATCGTTTTTTCAGCGTACTTGATTACCTGTTCTTTCAAGTCTTGACCTTCTAAAACCCGGCGGCGTTCAGCATAAATCGCCCGACGTTGATTATTCATCACCTCGTCATACTCAAATACCTGCTTCCGAATGTCGTAGTAGTAGGTTTCAACTTTTTTCTGTGCGCCTTCCAAACTGCGGGTCAGCATCCCCGATTCAATGGGCATATCTTCTTCCACTTGGAAGGCATTCATTAACCCGGCAACGCGCTCGCCACCAAAAATCCGCAGTAGGTTATCCTCTAAACTGAGGAAGAATCTGGTGGTTCCAGGGTCGCCTTGTCGTCCTGCACGTCCGCGCAACTGGTTATCAATCCGCCGTGATTCGTGGCGTTCTGTACCAATTACGTGCAAACCACCGATTCCCACTACCTCATCGTGTTCGCGGGTAGTAAATTGTTCATACTCTCGCTTAACGCGGTTGTAAGCTTCCCGCAATTTCTGAATCACAGGGTCATCGATGGGAGCTTTTTCTGCGGCGATCGCTACCTTGTCTTCTGCTTCCAATTCGGGTAAACTGCGATCGCCATATTCCCGCACCGCAATTTCTACTGCATCTTTGAGTAGTTTTTCTGTTTCTTTTGTCAACTGGGTGGGGAAAATTTCTGGCGAAGCCCGCCAACTTTTGACTTTTTTACCAGGGGCAAAGCCTTGACCACTGCCGTGTCCTGTTGGCAATCCGGCTGCTCTTTGCACGCCAAAGCTATCTTCATCTTCTGGCATGACGATTCGGGGCATGAAGTATTCCCGCAGCTTCAGACGCGCCATATATTCGGAGTTACCACCCAAGATGATGTCTGTACCTCTACCAGCCATATTGGTAGCAATAGTAACAGCACCTTTGCGTCCGGCTTGGGCGACGATTTCCGCTTCCCGTTCGACATTTTCCGGTCGGGCGTTGAGTAATTCGTGGGGAATCTCCAGTTGCTTCAGTAACCGACTCAGAAGTTCGGATTTTTCCACACTAGTGGTTCCCACTAATACAGGTCTGCCGAGTTCGTGCATTTCGGCACATTCTTTGGCGATCGCTCCCCACTTACCTGGTTCTGTCTTAAAGACCATATCAGACAAGTCTTCGCGTCTTCTGGCTTGATTGGTGGGAATTACCGCAACTTCCAATTTGTAAATTTTTTCAAATTCTGGTTCTTCCGTTTTTGCCGTTCCTGTCATTCCACCGAGTTTTGGATACAGCAAGAAGAGATTTTGATAAGTAATTGTCGCTAGAGTTTGAGTCTCTGGCTGAATATCTACATGTTCTTTGGCTTCAATTGCCTGGTGCAGTCCATCACTCCAACGCCGTCCAGGTAGTACCCGGCCAGTAAACTCATCCACAATTACCACTTCACCATTGCGGACAATGTAATTTACATCCTTGAGGAAAAGTTCTTTGGCTTTAATTGCATTGAAAACGAAGTGCGCCCAAGGGTCTTCTGGGTCAAATAAATCTGTGACTCCCAAAAGATTTTCCGATTCAGCAAATCCTTCATCTGTCAATAGCACGTTCCGAGCTTTTTCGTCCACATCGTAATGCTCGTCTTTTTTGAGTGTGAATGCTATTTCAGAGGCTTGCAGATACTTTTCTGTAGGTCTTTCCACCTGCCCGGAAATAATTAGCGGTGTCCGCGCCTCATCAATTAAAATCGAGTCTACCTCGTCAATCACACAATAATTGAACGGGCGTTGCACTACATCTGCCATTGATGTCGCCATGTTATCCCGCAGGTAGTCGAAGCCGACCTCACTGTTGGTGACATAAGTGATATCGCACTCGTAGTTTTTCTGGCGTTCGCTGGGAGTCATGCTTGACTGAATTAGCCCCACACTCAACCCCAAGAACCGATGCACCTGTCCCATCCATTCCGCGTCTCGACGAGCCAGGTAATCGTTGACGGTGACGACGTGTACACCTTTACCAGTAAGAGCATTTAAGTAACTCGGCAAGGTGGCGACTAGTGTTTTACCCTCGCCGGTTTTCATTTCGGCAATTTGCCCTACATGTAAAATGATACCGCCAAGGAGTTGGACATCAAAGTGCCGCAAGCCTAAGACTCGCCGTCCTGCTTCCCGAACAACGGCGTAAGCTTCTGGCAATATGTCATCCAGGGTTTCGCTTTTAGCGAGCCGTTGTTTAAATTCGACGGTTTTACCTTTTAACTCATCATCGGAAAGAACCTTAATTTCTTCCTCTAAAAGGTTAACTTCAGTAACAGAAGGTTGGTATTTTTTAAGCTTACGAGCGTTGGGGTCGCCCAACAAAAGTTTTAGCATGGCAGGTTATAGAACTGAATCAAGGGGGATGGGGATTAAAGGGTCGGCATTGATTATAAACATTTAACCCAGCCCAAACGTCTTGGTCGTGGATGGGTGTGAAATGAGAATTACCTCAAAAACAGGATAAAAACTAGCCAATCAGTTTACTAAATGATTGGTTTGAACTCTTATCTTATATTTAGTCTTTCTTCATAGTATCATTTTGCCCCCAGATGGGGCCAGAGATGCGGGAGCAGGGGGAGATGAGGAAGTAGGGAGAAATAGCGAACAATTACTATTCTCCCTCTTTCCCTTCGTCTCTCGTATCTCCCCCACTTTAATTTGAGTTCTTCCACTCTGATCTCAGGCGACGGAAATTGTAATCATTAGCACTGGGATGACAGCTGACACAACTGCTAACCTGGACGGGACGTGCTAACTTAACTCCTGGATGCAAAGCTTTGAAATAACGCGAGTTGTTGAGGCGATATGGTGTTTCTTCGTCGTCTAGCTGGACACGGGAGAAAGTCGAAAGATATTTCCACACCAAGATACGTGGCGGATCGACTAAAGGCTTGAGTTGTGCGCCGTAGTGCTGCGAGTCTTGCAGAAGATTTTTCCAAGTTTGGGTAGGTAAAACGGCTGGTGGTAAGGCGATGTGGCACGTGGAGCAGTTTTCCAAATACAGTTCTTGCCCCAGTTGGTATTGTGCCGGCACTACGTCAACAGTGCCAATTTCAGCGGTGGGAGTAGCACTTTGGGCGTTAGTAGCCAAGGCTAGAAGCCAGCCCATAGCTAAACTCCAGGTTACAATTACCAGAAGTAAACCGAAAAATTGGCGTTTGAATTCACGTTCGGTGCTTTGCTGTAGCGTTTGGCGTTGGCGTAGCCCGCCTTCGGCATCGCGGATTTTGCGCTTAACAAAAATTGACATTCCTCACATTCCCAGATATTTAAAAGTGGCGCTTGTGCTAATCATAAGACTTACGCAGTATTGGCAGTGTTTTGTGATTTTGCGTAAGTAGTTTTGGCAAGTAACGCATTTTTCATATCCACAACAGTAATATAAATGTCTATTCAGCGCACCACTGACTATCCAAGGAAAAATGTCCTACCAGTTTTAACCTGACTGACTAGAAAAATCAGCCACAATATCCCGGATTTCATTTACACCAATATCTTCTCGCTCAGATTGGTTGAGTCGATGGCTGGTATTATCCAGCGCACCTCTCAGTTAGATCCGAACGTGAGACTTTCACCTCATTCGGCTCCCGATATTCTTAAGGGT
>NZ_JBALEL010000040.1:0-141126 GCF_036917935.1 Nostoc sp.
AAGCTTGGTACAATCGGGGCTATGCGCTAGGCAATTTAGGACGGAATGAAGAAGCGATCGCATCCTACGACCAAGCACTGAAATTTAAACCAGATGACCACCAAGCTTGGTACGCTCGCGGCTATACGCTAGACAATTTAGTCCGCAATGAAGAAGCGATCGCATCCTACGACCAAGCACTGAAATTTCAACCAGATGACCACCAAGCTTGGTACAATCGGGGCTATGCGCTACGCAAATTAGGACGCAATGAAGAAGCGATCGCATCCTACGACCAAGCACTGAAATTTAAACCTGATAAACACCTAGCTTGGTACAACAAAGCTTGCTGTTATGCACTTCAAGGTAATATTGAGCAGGCACTAGAAAATCTGCAAAAAGCAATTAATTTAAGTCCTGATCAATGCCGTGAATTGGCAAAAACCGACTCAGACTTTGATGGTATTCGGGAAGATGAACGCTTTCAAGCTTTAATTCAATAACCACTAGAAATACTAAACTAATGTAAGGATTAATGTAGCGATCGCCTTCCCGCTTCCACTGAAAATCTTAACTGAAATTAAAAGCGATGCCTATAAATAACAAATTAAAAAGTTAACCTATATTGAAGAACAGAAACAAAATGTCAGAAACAATCAATATTGAGCAAGCGGTATTAGATAATCTGCGAATTCTCTCGAATGACAAGCAACAAGAAGTCCTAGATTTTGTTGAGTTTCTTGTTCAAAAAACAGGAAATCACCAACAGTTAGACACTGAAGATTCAAATTCTAGTATCTCATCAAATCTCCAACAGCAACAACAGCTATCTATCCGAGAAATTGCCCGACTACCTGTAGCAGAACGTCACAAAATACTAGAACCTTTTATCGCCGCTACAGCCGAAGATTTTTTGAATGACCCAGAATTAACAGAGTTTGCCGTTCTGGATGGTGAAGACTGGGAAATTGAAAATGACTAATCCCAAATAGTTTAATTATCTGTATTGATTATGCTGCTGAAACCAACGACTGAAAAAGAGCATCTTTGAGAAAAATACAATTCAGATGCAGCGATCGCCTTCCCACTTTCACTTAAAATATTAACTAAAATTACAAGCGATCGCCCCTAAATATAATTACAATAACATTATGAAAATCTTAACCAACAGTTATGCAAAATGAATTGACTACTCTGACTTATGAAATTGAACTAAAACCAGGAGAGAAATTGAATCTCCCAGAATCAATACTGAAAAATATAACTACAGGACGCTGGGTAATCACCATCCAACAAAAAGCAGAAGAACCCAAAAGCAGCCGCAACCATGATGCTTTTTTGAACGGCTACGCACCAGAAGACGAAGGACTTTATGACGACTATCCAAGCAGGTGAGTTTTGGGTAACAAATATTCAATTTACTAGCGGTGGCGGTTCCAAAAAGCGCCCCGTACTTGTGTTGTGGATAGATGCAAATGATGTTGTAGTAGCAGTAGTCACATCTGCAAAACCACGCACACAAACTGATGTACCTCTCAATGATTGGGCTGAAAGTGGTTTGCGTGTTGCTTCAACCGTCCGTCTGTCTCGATTGCATTCCTTAGAACAGTTTTTGTTGCTGGCTAAAATAGGGCAAATTTCCGAATCAGATGCAAAGCATTTAAAAGAAGTATGGGATTTGCATATCAAGCCTCAATTTTAAGCAACTTCAATTAAATGCGATGCCGATACATTACTAAATACTTAAATTTGTTCCTTCACCCACTCCCGAAAATTCCGCGTCATTTTCATCACGCCGACTCTTTGACTTTCTTCTAAAAATCGAGCAATTTCCATTAAAGGCAATTGTGCAAAACTTGGCGAACTATCACACTCTATATATTGCCCTTCTTGCAGTTGATAAATATACAGCACACCTTCCTCATAACGCCAAAGTTCCACAACACCTAAAGACGCATAAATATCAAATTTATTCAGCGAAGAACTCGTTAAATCTATTTCTACTACTAAATCCGGTGCTGGGTCACGGTTCAAATCAATTTCTGATTTGTTCCTCACCAAGACTTCATTGCGAATATAGTAACTGCTATCAGGTTCGGCACCACGCCGCAAATCTTCCCGTTTCAAAGTCGTTGAACCTGTAGGAAAAATCTCTAAATTCAACTCTTCACCCAAAACGAAAATGAGCATTTTCAACAAGCAATTCCAATGTTCATGCGGCATCAGTGGGGTCATAACTTCCAGCATTCCTTGGTCATAGGTGATTCGAGAGGCTCTATCCTCTCCCATCTCAGCTAGCATGGTTTCAAAAGTCTGCCAACTGATATTTCTCAATACAGCCCTTTGTTCTGAGGCGGCGCGTGTTGTTACCATTGCTCGATTTGTGGGTTATTACCACCAAAATAGCGTTAAATCAATATCCCCAGCGAACTAACTCACAACGCATCCCTCAAAGGAGAGAGATAGGAGCCTAAACCCTGTTGTAAAATAGACATATAAGGATTCGGGGGGCCATTTAACTGGTCAAAAACGCCTATAGAAACTATTTTTGGAAATCTCCAAGGTCTGAAGTCCAGCCAGCTGAAGCAACTACAGCGGCTGTATCACCAGCGCATACCAGGCGATCGCATCACCACGCCTGAGTTTTCCCAGCGTCTGGCAGCAATTAGCACAGAAGTCAATCAGCCTGTGTGTGCCTACATTAACCGTCGCGGACAAGTGATTCGCGTCGGGGTAGGCACACCGCGTCAAACGCAAATACCACCCCTGGAATTGCCCCGTTACGGTGCAGAACGACTCAGCGGTATTCGTTGTATTGCCACCCATCTCAAGCCAGAACCGCCCAATGAAGCGGCGCTCACGGCTATGGCACTACAACGCTTAGATGCCCTAGTTGTTCTAAATATTACCGGAACCGGATTTACACGGCGGGGAGGCGGTGCCACTGGGTATGTCAAAGAAGCTTATCTAGCTCATCTGACACCCCAAGACTCTCGCACCCTGATTCCTAGTCCTGCTGCTGTCAAAGTAGAGGAAAGCCAATTCGGCTTCGCTCACTCTAAACAAATCCAATCCCCAAGTTGGAATATATCGCCACCTCTGGACTTGGACGATCTGGCAGACCAGGATTTAGTAGACTTGGTAGAAAATCTGGAAGCGGAATTCCAGCGCGAATTTATCGCCCAGGAAGTAGATGCTGACCACGATCGCGTGCTGATTGTTGGGGTGATGACCAGTGAGATGACTCCCCTACAATTCCAGGACAATCTAGTGGAATTGGCCCGTTTAGTTGATACCGCTGGGGGAGATGTATTACAGACAATACAACAAAAGCGATCGCGCGTTCATCCCCAGACGGTAGTTGGCGAAGGTAAGGTGCAAGAAATTGCCCTAACTGCCCAAACACTAGGAGTCAATCTCGTTGTTTTTGACCGCGACCTCTCACCCTCCCAAGTCCGCAACTTAGAAATGCAAATTGGTATCCGGGTGGTTGACCGCACCGAAGTGATTTTGGATATCTTTGCCCAACGCGCTCAGTCCCGTGCCGGTAAATTGCAAGTAGAACTAGCACAACTAGAATATATGCAACCGCGACTGGCTGGTAGAGGTCGCACCATGTCCCGATTAGGTGGTGGTATTGGGACTCGTGGCCCTGGTGAAACGAAATTGGAAACTGAACGCCGTGCAATTGGGCAGCGTATTTCCCGACTGCAAAAAGAAGTAGATCAGTTGCAAGCACATCGTTCGCGGTTACGGCAGCGACGGCAGCATCAGGAAGTTCCCTCAGTGGCTTTGGTTGGATATACCAACGCTGGGAAGTCTACTTTGCTGAATGCTCTTACGAATGCAGAAGTTTATACAGCCGACCAGTTATTTGCTACTCTCGATCCCACCACCCGCCGCCTGGTAATTCCTCATGGCGAAACAGATGAACATCAGGAAATTCTCATTACAGATACAGTAGGGTTTATACACGAACTGCCTGCATCCTTAATGGATGCCTTCCGCGCCACCTTGGAGGAAGTCACAGAAGCCGATGCTCTACTACATTTGGTAGATTTGTCTCACCCCGCTTGGTTGCGTCATATTCGCTCAGTCAGAGAAATTTTGGCACAAATGCCAATAACTCCTGGCCCGGCGCTAGTGATTTTTAACAAGATTGATCAAGCCAATAGTGAGACACTGGCTCTAGCTAGGGAAGAATTTCCCCTCGCGGTGTTTATTTCTGCGAGTCAGCGCTTGGGATTAGAAACCCTACGTCAACGCCTTGCCAAGCTAATTGAATATGCAGTTGACTGTGGGTAAATACTGAAATTAAAGTTTTGTATTTCAGTTAAAAATGCCGTAGTTCTATTGACTACGGCATTTGCTATTACAGATAAAGAATATTTCTACTCCACTAAGCTGAAGTTGCCCAGACAAATATATTGAAAAAGCTTTTGCCGTAATAGTTTGAGCGATTGTGATCAAAACTGTATAGCTCTGTAGACTGCTTCTGTGTGCTTGCGATCGCACTCCTGCGCCACCACAGAGTATGAAATAAATTCAATTATATTTTATTAAAGATATTTCTAAATTAGGAAATAGTTCATTTCATCCTCCAGTTTTTTACTGGAATATTCCAAATCTAGTTACTTCGTCTAATTACTGTCTCGTATATATATAGCGACAGTGGTGAAGAAAAAGTCTTTAGTGACAGCTTAAATGATACTCCCATAGAGGCGTAAATAGACTAATATACTCCTACTTTCAGAAAGCTATACAATCGCTAAAAAGCCTATAAAACAAGCTTTTTAGCTATTTTGATTTTTGAACTCCGCGTACTCCTGCAAAGAAACAAGCTATGCGTAGTATGTCTCGAAGGGACTCATCTGTATTAGTAACTTGATGTGGCAAATTTAGTTAGCCACTTCTGAGGATAAAGTCAAAACGAGATAGGACAGCTACAGCCAGTGGCAAAGTTCTAAAATTAAGAAGTATGAAATCAATTTGAGGACATTATGGCTGCAAAAGTAGAAATTTACACTTGGAGAACTTGCCCGTTTTGTATCCGTGCCAAAAGTTTGCTGAAGAACAAGGGTGTTGAATTTATCGAATACAGTATTGATGGAGATGAAGCAGCCAGAGGTAAAATGGCTCAAAGGGCAAATGGACGGCGCTCTTTACCACAGATTTTCATCAACGATGATCATATTGGTGGTTGTGATGATATCCACGCTTTAGATAGTCAAGGCAAGCTGGATGAGCTACTAACTTCTAGCAATAGCGTATAGGTTCAGAAAGTATTGCGCTAGCGACAAGCCGCTGCAAATTACACGGCAGTCGCTACAACTCTAGAAAAACAACGCGCTATCTCTTGTCTACGGGCTTTTTCCCCACAAAACCGATATCTGTCCACAAGACTTTATCCTCCAGGTTCTACTCAGCAGTACAGATGTACGTCAATTGCTAAGATCATCAAGAGATAATAATTGAATAACCATTTAATTTCTTGGTGATTGAGGTATAAAGGGTGAAACTGGCTTTTATCATTGATTCCATCCATCTACTTGACCCGTGTCATGACACCAGTGTTGCCCTGATCGAAGCAGCGCAAATCTTGGGACACGAAGTTTGGGTGACTCAGGCACATCTGCTGAGTGTGGTGGAGGGCAAAGCTTGGGCTGTCCTACAGCGAGTCGAACTTGTACCAGTGCAGTTGGTGAACAAACGGTGGATCGCGGCGAATCCCTGGTATAAGTTGAGCGATTCCTCCTTAACTTCTTTAGAGACAATGGACGCCGTATTTATGCGGACAGATCCACCTGTCAATGATTCCTACCTATATGCCACCTATATTCTCGATTACATTGACCAAAATAAAACCCTGATGATTAATAGTCCCAGTGGTATCCGAGGGGCAAATGAAAAAATGTACGCCCTCCAGTTTACCAAAGCGATTCCAGAAACGATTGTCAGTGCTGATAAGCAGTTTATCCGGCAATTTGTGGAAGCAAAGGGGGCAGGGGTTCTTAAACCACTGGGTAACAAAGCTGGGGAAGGAATTTTGTTTTTGCAATCAAGCGATCGCAATTTTAACTCCATTGTCGAACTCAGTACCCTGCAAGGTAAAGTGCCAGTAATGGTACAAACCTATTTACCAGAGGCAAAAGAGGGAGATAAGCGAATTATCTTACTCAATGGCGAACCAATTGGTGCGCTCAATCGCCTCTCTAGTGGAACTGATTTTCGCAATAATATGGCAACTGGTGGTACAGTCGCTCAAACCGAAATTACCCCAAGAGAATATGAAATCTGTACCCAACTAGCCGAACGCTTACGCCAAGACGGCTTAATTTTTGTGGGTATTGACGTTATCGGTGGCTACCTAACTGAAGTTAACGTCACTAGTCCTACCGGAATTCGTGAGATTGATCGCCTAGATGGTACTAACCTTGGTCATCAGGTTATTCAATGGATTGAACAGGCAATAAAAAGCAAAAAATAATTTAAATTTATTTTTTACTTCATATCCTATTCTCCAGGAAATAGACTTCTTTCGGAGGCTTGCGTGGGTAACTCGCCCACGCAACTTACTTTAAGTAAATATATTTACTTGTACTGAATATGAGTTTACTGGAGCGCGGGAGTAGATGTAGCCATGTCTACGATAGGCTACGCCTAGACATTCGTAGTCGGGCAGGTCTTCGGTTTTTTTTGTTCCAAAAGCACAGCTAGACATGTGAGCCAGCAGACTCCTGCCCAAGTTCATTCTATAAGTAGCGTTAACGAATTTATTTACCAATGGGCAAAATTAGGGATGGCAATGGATTGCTTACCCCTGCCTTTGGTAAAACCCTGAAACTAGCAGATTTTATACAGCACTCAGCCTAACCTGAGACTGCTAATTTAATCTAAAATCATTCGACTGACTTGTACTGAGCCATGTCGTTGGCGCAGCCTCTCGTAGAGAAGTAGCGTTCACAACAAAGTCTCAAATCCAAAATCTTTTAATTTCGTGGTGTACGTCGGTTTTTCAGAAAATCAGGTATATCTAATCCAATTTTTTCTTTTGGTTCTGGAGTTGGAGTTGGAGTTGGAGTTGAACTTGGAGTTGAGGTTGGGGGATTAACTGCGGGTTGCTGTGTTGTTGGACGCTTCGAGGTATTAGGTGCGACTCGAACGTTAGCTACGCTTTGTTGTACCGCAGCTTGCACTTCACCCGTAAATCCTGTGGCAATTACAGTAATTCTTACCTCACCTTGGAGCCGGTCATCAATGACAGCCCCAAAAATAATATTGGCGTTGGGATCAACTACCTCATAGATTGCTTCTGCGGCTGCATTCACTTCATGCAAAGTCAGGTCAGTTCCACCTGTAATATTAAATACAACTCCTCTAGCGCCTTCAATAGAACACTCTAGTAATGGTGAAGAAATAGCTGCGATCGCAGCTTCTCTAGCTCTAGATTTTCCAGAGCTAACGCCGATTCCCATCAATGCCGATCCCGCATCTGCCATTACAGCCCGAACATCAGCAAAGTCAACGTTGACCAAGCCGGGGATCGTGATGATATCAGAAATACCTTGCACCCCTTGACGCAGCACATCATCTGCATAGCGAAAAGCTTCTTGCACAGGCGTTTGTTCGGGGATCACTTCCAGCAGTTTGTTGTTGGGGATAATGATCAGTGTATCTACTCTACTTTTTAGTCCTTGAATACCTTCTTCCGCTTGGCTAGTGCGGCGGCGTCCCTCAAAGACAAATGGACGTGTGACTACACCAACAGTGAGAGCGCCCATTTCTTTGGCCACTTCTGCCACGATTGGTGCTGCACCCGTCCCAGTGCCACCCCCCATACCAGCGGTGATAAATACTAGGTCTGCACCCTCTAAAGCTGTAGCAATTTCGTCTCGTGATTCCTCAGCTGCTTTTTGCCCGATTGCAGGATTACCACCTGCTCCTAAACCTCGCGTTAGCTTCTGTCCAATTTGCAATCGACTTGGAGCGCCAGCTAAGGTAAGAGCTTGAGCATCAGTGTTAATTGACCAAAACTCTACCCCAGAGACATCAGATTCAATCATGCGGTTAACAGCATTGCCACCACCACCACCGACACCAATGACTTTGATGTTGGCGACCCGACCAGGAACAATCTCACCAATTCGGCTATTTTCCGCAGAAATCTTTTTATTTTCGTGATTTTGACCGAAGTTCAGCCCAGAGTTATTAAAGGGGTTGGTCGAGTTAACTGCCAGAGAGAACCCCGGCTGTCCCGTAGATTGGGAATTTTTATAGTTAAGTCCTTGGTTATTATCAAGTGTCATTGGATTTGTGAAAGGGTAGATAAACGACTTTTTCAGGTGTTATTCACCTAAGAGTCAACTTTAGTTTGACAGTGCCACAATACTATGGCATTGTTCTTTATTGTTTTCACTACTGCCAAGCCTAACAGAATTGGCAGTACGAAAATTTGCTATGGGATTAGCTTTTAATGCAGCCGATCGCACAGCCAATTCTAGAGAAGTATACCTATATTTATCTAAAACTGACCTGTATAACTTCAACCAGACATTAATCTCTTGATTATTCTCAGCAGAGGGCATAACTTCTAAAGACACACTAAAGCGTATCTTCTCTGCCTCAATAATAATATTGTTAATAGGTTTCACCATTGGGGATGATTGCAACTTTAGACACAAAATTTACCTTCTACTTACTTATCCTTAAGGTTAAACTAAGCAAGAATTTACTTGTCAGACTATACCTGATTGACTTGTTGTTTGGGGGGTCTTAATGGACACTTTGTTGAAGCAATAGTCTATTTTACGAGAACCCTCACCAGTGCAGTCAACAAATCAAGATTTCCTCAGAGGTTTCGTCACCCAATAAAAATTACGGTACAGAGTAGTCCAAACTTATTGCCCAGAAGAAATGCTTACGCAACTTTAGGCGGCATTTTCTGTTACAGATTGAAACTTCGGTAAACTGTCTTTGGAAGTGTCCTCAACAGACCAAAGCCAGAGCGTTTTTGGCTCTGCACCTCGATGGCGGCATAAACCGTTCTCATCAGTGCCCTCTGCTCACAAGTCTGAGTCTGAATGAAAAGCTCAAGCAATTTTCTCTTTTTTGCGGTTTAGTCAAAGAATCTATGAGTAGAAGGCGTTTTGCACGCCATAGATCATCATTAGATTGTCCGACATCCTGCACCCTACTATTAGATGTTAAGGTAACAATTGAGGGTGTGTTACTCGCAATGGAGATTTTATGATTGATCTTCTCATTTTAATTAGAAGTTAATGCCGATTTTCGTGCGATTTGCTGGAAAACTGAAAATAATAAATATATTTATCAGCATAAAGCTTCTTAATTTACTAGGAGCTATCAATACAATAAACACGCTAGATGTTTTTAGGGATTTTGGGAGTTAATTTTTGATCTTTTTGGTTCATTTGTACTAATGGAGATTCGGGATTTTTCAGATCAATATACTCTATTTGACCGGAATTGAATTTTGTTGCTAAATGGCGCATTTGGGCGAGTACCTTAATTTGTTCAGACAACTGGGGGCCTGGAACACCGAGATGCACATTTCCTAGTTCAGTTTTCAAAATTAAATTTGTTGGATTTTGGCAATCAATTTCCATCACTTTTACGGGACTTTGGCTCACAGCTTCATGGAGTTGAGTCCAGTAGAGGCAGTATTGTTTTGGCGAACCAATTACTCTGAGATTGGGTAATTTCTTAGTGGGATTCAGTGATGTGTATTTTTCTAAGGGTATCCAGGCCCCACTTGCATCTAGTAAGCCGATTGTTACTTTTTTGTTGCCACGTGTTTGAGTCACGGCTACAGGCACTCGTTCTTGGATTTCAATAGTTAATCCAGGAGGAAAGAGGCGGCGTCTGACGATCGCTTGGGCAATAGTTGGTTGTTTCTTCAAAGAGTTAGCGATCGCCGACGGTTCAATCCGCCACAAAGACTGAGGGTAAGACAGCACCAACAATGACTGAGTTGTTTGATCCGACAGTAATTTATTGCCTGATTTCATCACTATTTGTTTGGGAGCTTTTAGCATCCACACCGGTTGGACTGCTACCCACAGCAATCCACCCGCCAAACCAGTAATGGCAAAGGTTCGCCAAATAGCTTGAATAATTCTCATCTGCCGCTGCCGACGCAATTTCTGACGACGCTGGGCTAGATGCGTGCGGGAAACTGATATTATGCCAGCCATTCACACCCCTTTTTGGTTGCAATCTAAATTCCTTGACACGCTCGGATCATTATTAATTTCAGTAAACACTGTTGGCATCTTTTAGCCGCTCTCCTCAAGACTTTTTTTATTTTTAGTAACACTTTACAGTAACTACACAAGGATTATGGCGCTAGTCATCGCTCCTTTAAAATTTCCGGTGTCCATTTTTAACTGACTGTAGTCTTTTTGACAAGTTATTTTTGAAGATTTTTTCCTAAAGATTACAAAATATTAATTGAGATGTTTAGGATTTTGTTTTCTTGACAAATAGAATGTGAAATGATAAACAAGTATTCCTGAATCTCTGTGTACCTTGCTATAATTCATACCAGCCAGACTCATCGGCTATCCAAACTAAGAACCATGAACTTTTGTAGCTTTTTTGACACAGTTACTAAACCATATAATTTTGTGGCAGGTGAAATAAAAGCGAGAGATTGTCAAAACCTCAATAGCATGTGTAAAAAGGACAGATATGCTTAAGCCTATTAGGATCAATTAAATCTCTACCATACTACTGACAGTAATCCTGCAACAAGTGCTGTCCTTTGCAAGACACTACCACCTTGCGAGTCAATTCTGTGCCTAGATCCCAGATCGGGATTAATTGTATAAAAAATCTCAACTAAACTGCATCTACATACACCTCTACATACATGAAAACGACATTAAATTTGTCACGTTTTTATAAAGCATGTAACCCCAGCTACACGCTAAATATAAGTAACGTCCTAGATCGGCAGTATTACATAGATTTTGCTGATGTACGTGGTTGCAAGATTGTCGAAGAATTGCAACGGACTATCATTCGGATTTCTCCTGATGAGCCAACCTGTCAGTTATTTACGGGTCACATTGGCTGCGGTAAGTCAACGGAATTGCAGCGCCTGAAGACAGAACTAGAATTGGCGGGATTTCATGTGGTTTATTTTGAGTCCAGTCAAGACTTAGATATGGCGGATATTGATGTCAGCGATATTCTGCTGAGTGTAGCCCGTCAAGTCAGTGCCAGTTTAGAAGGCATTGCCATCAAACTCAAACCTGGTTATTTTACCAATTTGTTTAAAGAAGTAGGCGATTTTTTGCAAAGCCCCATAGAGCTTTCTGGACAAGCAGAGTTGTCCTTGGGTATTGCCAAAATTACCGCCAAAACCAAAGATAGCACCCAGATGCGGAATCAATTAAGGCAATATCTGGAACCACGAACCAATAGTATTTTGCAAGCGATTAACGAAGAAATTTTAGAAAAGGCTATTGAACAGCTCAAGCTAAGGGGTCAAAAAGGATTGGTAGTGATTGTAGATAATTTGGATCGAGTGGATATGCGTCCCTTAGCATCGGGGCGATCGCAACCAGAATATCTCTTCATCGACCGAGGCGAACAGTTACGCCGACTTAAATGCCACCTAGTTTATACAATTCCCCTAACGTTAATTTTCTCCAATGAGTATGAGACACTAAAAAATCGCCTGGGGGGAGGGATTGCACCAAAAGTACTGCCGATGGTATTAGTGCGACAAAGAGATGGCAGTGACTACGAACCTGGGATGTCACTAGTGCGCCAGTTAGTTCTAGCTAGAGCTTTTCCAGAAGTTCCTTTGAATAGCAGACTTTTATTAATTACAGAATTATTCGATCACTCCCAAACCTTGGATCGTCTATGTCGGGTTAGTGGTGGTCACATTCGTAACTTATTGGGCTTACTTTATAGCTGCCTGCAACGACAAGATCCGCCTTTTTCTAGGGACTGCTTAGAAGCAGTGATTAAGGACTACCGCGACGATCTCCTATTAGCTATTGATGAATCCCAGTGGGAATTATTGTTTGAAGTAGTGCAGCAGCAGAGAGTTAAAGGTGAGTCTGACTATCAGAGCTTATTAAGAAGCATGTATCTGTTTGAATATCGCGATCCTATGGGGCGCTGGTTTGGCATCAGTCCAGCCTTGGCAGAAACAGAGAAAGTTTTGGCTTGGCAACAAAACAAGTAAAACAGTGCTGGGTAAGTTAATCGTCATTACTCACTTGTCCTTTGTCATTTGTCATTGGACTAATAACTAATGACCAATGCCCAATGCCCAATGCCCAATAACCAATGCCCCATGCCCAATGACTAATGACAAACAGCTACGCATCTACACCAAAGAAAATCAGCATACTTTGCAAAGACTGATTAGAGCGATCGCACTTTCCGAAGGTCAATTTGCTCTGATTTTAGTTCGATGTAACTATGGGCGATTGCGTGAGCAAATGTTAGAGAATATTCGCTCGCTCACCAAAGACATCTATATCAGAGAAATCGTTCTCAATCCTTCAACTACTTCCTTACACAGCACAATAATCTCAGAACTATCTTTAGATAATCCTGCCGTACTTACAGACTCTTTGCCATCTGCTGTGATGGTTTTCGGTATTGAGTCAACTACCGACCTGGAAAACTTACTTACAGGCATCAACCAAGCACGAGATATCTATGCTGCGACTTTTCCATTTCCAGTGGTGTTGTGGCTACAAGATGAAGTAGCATCATTGCTTTCCAGATTAGCGCCTGATTTCAAAAGCTGGGCTGCAACCACTATTAAATTTGAAATGGCTAAAGCAGATTTAATTGCTTTGATCTCTCAAGAGGAAGAATCTCTATTTGCCAAAGTTTTAGAAGCAGGTGCTGAAACGTTTTTATCTAATGCCTTCTTAGATTTAGATCCTAAGTCGCAACACCGCCACGAAATAGAATCAGCCCGTAATGATTTGCTGCGCCTGTATGGTGTTCAATTAACACCAGGATTAGAAGCTAGTTTAGAATTTGTGTTGGGGCGAGATAAATACGCCAACGATCAAATTAATGGTGCTTTAGCCAATTATCAAAGAAGCCTAGCATTATGGCAGCAGGAAGCGAGGAGAGTAGCAGAGTGGGAGAGTAATTCTTCTTTGCCCCTCTCATGTCCTCACCCTATGCCCCCCTCATCTTTACTTAAGCAAGCAATAGTACTATTCCACCTGGGGCTTTGTTATCACCGAATGGCAGACTTATACCAGAATACTAGTAGCTATTGCGAACATGCTCTGTCGTGGTTTAAACAATGCTTAGAGCTATTGGAGCAGGTACAAAGAGAAGACTTAGTTGCTAAATTCATTTTGCCTGCTTGTGAAATGCTGCAACGCTTACAAGCCTGGGATGACTTAAAAGAATTAGCTCAAAAGTCATTAAATCTACATAAAACTTATGGAACTGCCGCACAAGTTGCTCAAAATTATGGCTTTTTGGCAAACGTGGCGGCTTCTGAATCGAATTGGGCACTGGCTCATGAATTAGCGAATACAGCACTTTCTATCTCCGAAGAAGTAACACAAGTTTCTCTGCGAGATGCTTTGCGAAGACGACAACAAGAAAGTTGGTATCTTCTCTTGCTAGCACGTACACAACGGCATCTGGGTGAGTCGGAGGAAGCTATCAATAACTTGGAATGGGCGAGGGTAGTTTGTGAGCTACAACATCAGCCATTACTTTACTTAGAGATTTTAGAGGAACTGCGATCGCTTTACTTTTTTGAGCGTCATGATTATACAGAAGCCTTTAAGCTGAAGCAAGAAAAAATTAAAATAGAACATCAGTATGGCTTTCGTGCCTTCATTGGGGCAAGTCAATTACAGCCACAACGCCCCAGAATTAACCCAGTACTAGAGTCTCACAAAATACCATTTATTCCTGAAGAAATTGCTCAAGAAATATCTGCTTCTGGACGGCAACAAGATGTCAATCGCTTAATTGAAAGAATTACCCGCGCTGACTACAAACTCACAGTAATTTATGGGCCATCAGGTGTAGGGAAAAGTTCCATTCTCAAAGCTGGTTTAGTCCCAGCACTCAAGGGAAAAGTTATCGGTGAACGCATTCCTATCCCGATTGTTTTGTCTGTTTACACTGATTGGATGACAATCTTGATCGGCAGTATTAACCAAGCGCTAGCAGCCACAGGAATATCTCTTAATCTTGACTCTACACCCACTATAATACTAGAAAAAATTCGGTTAGCATCTGAGCGCAATTATACTATAGTTATCATATTAGACCAGTTTGAAGAATTTTTCTTTGTAAGTAATCCTCCCACACAAAGAATAGAGTTTTATAAATTTTTTAGTGAATGTTTAAACATTTCTTATGTAAAAACTATTATTTCATTACGAGAGGATTACTTACATCATTTATTAGAGTTTGAACGTTTGAGCCAGAAAACTAGTAGTGGATTATATGACTTAGGCGTAATTAATAAAAATATTCTCGATAAGGACATTCGCTACTATTTAGGAAAATTCTCTAGCCAAGATGCCAAAGCCATAATTCACAGTCTTACTCAACGTTCACATTATGAACTGAGTGAAGAATTAATTAACCGATTAGTGCAGGATTTAACAGGAGAACTAGACGAAGTACATCCAATTGAATTACAAATAGTTGGCGCTCAATTACAAATAGAAAACATTACCACACTCGGACAATACAAGCTTTGCGGTGGCTCGACAAAATTGGTGGAACGCTGGCTTGGGGAAGTTATCAAAGACTGCGGTCAGGAAAACGAAGAGTTAAGTTGGAAATTATTATTTGAGTTAACTGATGAAAAGGGGACACGACCATTAAAAACTAAAGCTGATTTAGCGGCTGCATTAGTTAATAATCATGATATAGATACAATATCAAGCTTTGACAATGTTGGGGAACTGATTTTAGAAATATTGGTGGGTTCAGGGCTGATGTTGCGAGTCAGAGAAGAGTTAGGCGATCGCTACCAGCTAGTTCACGATTATTTAGTTGAACCAATTCGCCAAAAGAATAATTATGGTATGCTCGCCGAATTAGAAAAAATCAAACTTGAAAAAACTAGAGCGGAAGTAGCCCAACAACTGAGTCAAAAACAACTCAATTTGATATTGCAACGGCGACTGCGGGAAGCACGGATAGCAGGCGCAGTCTTAGCAATCATGGGGGGAACAATAGCAGGACTATGGTGGCAAGCCGACTTACAGAAAAGAGCAGCAGTCCGCGAAACTCTACGAGCTGAACGCAGTGAAACCAACTTGAACATTAGTGCGATCACTGCTGCTAGCGAAGCTCTGTTTGCCTCTAATAAAGAGTTTGATGCCCTATTAGAAAGTTTGCGGGCTTGGAGAGGACTTAAACAGGCAGATGAAGTGCAGCCAGATACCCGAATGCGAGTGGTGACAGCCCTGCAACAGGCAGTTTATGGAGTAACGGAGGTTAACCGTCTGGAAGGGCACACTGATATTGTCTGGGGAGTAACTTTCAGCCCAGATGGTAAGTTGCTAGCATCAGGTAGCCGAGATCAGACAGTGAAAGTTTGGCGTCCTGACGGTACTTTACTCCAAACCCTCAAAGGTCACACTGATGCTGTTACTTGTGTAAGTTTTAGCCCAGATGGTCAAACTCTAGCATCTGCCAGCCTCGACAAAACAGTGCAAATCTGGCACAAAAACCCAGTTACAGGTAAATTTGACCCCAAGCCATATAAAACCCTAAAAGGACATGGAGATTGGGTTTATAGCGTTAATTTCAGTCCAGATGGCGAATTGTTAGCTACTGGCAGTAAGGATAAAACTGTAAAACTCTGGCGCAAAGACGGTAGCTTAGTAAAAATACTGAGGGGACATCAGGGGTGGGTTAACTGGGTAAACTTCAGTCCCGATGGTCAATTCATCGCCTCGGCCAGCGACGACAAGACAGTGAAAATCTGGCGACGGGACGGTAGCCTCGTTACAACTTTGCAGGGACATCAGAAGGGTGTGATTGTAGCTGTTTTCAGCCCAGACGGTAAATTGTTGGCGTCAACAGGTAGAGATAAGACAGTGAAACTTTGGCTCAGGAAAAGTAACAGCACTAAAGACGGTTTTGACTTTCGTCTTTACAAAACTTTACGGCAGCATAGCAGTACAGTGTGGAGTTTGAGCTTTAGTTCCGATAGTAAAAAGTTAGCTTCCGCAGGTGAAGACAATACCATAAACCTCTGGAGTACCACTGGTACCTTACTCAAAACCTTCAAAGGACACAGCGATGCTGTTGTCAGCATCGCTTTCAGTCCTAATAACAAATTACTGGCTTCAGGAAGTTTTGACAAAAGCGTGAAACTATGGAGTTTAGATGCCCCAACACCGTCTATTCTTCAAGGGCATCAGGATCGAGTTTTGAGCGTGACTTGGAGTCCCGACGGTCAGATGCTAGCTTCTGGTAGTAGCGATCGCACTGTCAAACTTTGGCAACGATACACCAGTAATGGCGAGGTCAAAACCCGATTTTACAAAACTTTGGTAGGACATACAAATAAAGTTCCTAGTGTCAGTTTTGACCCAAAAGGTGAAATGCTGGCTTCAGGAAGTTATGACAAAACTGTAAAACTTTGGCGACTTGACGGTACTTTAATCATGACTCTCTACGGACATACTGATAGTGTGATGAGCGTGAGTTTCAGCCCTGATGGTCAGTTTTTGGCATCAGCTAGCAAAGATAAAACAGTGAAACTTTGGAACCGTGAGGGCAAGTTGCTCAAAACCTTATTGGGACATCAGGGTTGGGTAAATAGCGTAAATTTCAGCCCTGATAGTCAGGTTCTAGCCTCTGCCAGTGATGATCAAACTGTGAAAATTTGGCTCAGGGATGGTACTTTGCTTAAAACTTTCTCGCCCCATGACAGCTGGGTGTTGGGTGTCAGCTTTAGTCCCACTGACGAGTTACTGGCTTCTGCTAGCTGGGATAACACCGTGAAACTGTGGCGACGGGACGGCACGTTGTTAAAAACGTTATTAAAGGGGTACAGCGATAGCGTCAATGCCGTAACTTTCAGTCCCAATGGTGAATTACTCGCCGCCGCCAGTTGGGACAGTACAGTGAAACTCTGGAGCCGTGATGGCAAATTAATTAAAAGTCTCAATGGGCATCGCGCTCCGGTATTAAGTGTTAGCTTTAGCCCAGATGGTCAAACACTAGCATCAGCTAGTGATGACAACACGATAATTTTATGGAATTTACACCTTGATGATCTGCTTGTTCGTGGTTGCAACTGGGTGGGTGATTACCTCAAGCACAACCGCAATCTTGAGGAGCGCGATCGCCTTCTTTGTGATGGCATAACCAGTACAAACCCTTTTTAATTAAGAATTACGTTAGCGAGTCATCGTTCGCTTTTAGCGTCTCGTAGAGAGCGTCATTACGAATTACGAATCACATTGAAGCCTCGATGAGCAACCGCTCTTGGTTTAGCGGTTGATGAGGCGATCGGAGTTGTTAATTCAGAGCTAGAAATAAATTTCGGGCTAATCAGCCAAAAGAGCGATCGCTATCCAAAACTTCATGGCTATTTTCTTCGGGAGCCTCTGGTGGCAAATTCGCTAAAAAGGCTTGTAGTCTCATCCGCTCAATGTAAGGCCAGCCTCCCTCAGACTCAATATCTTTCAGTAGTGAGTAGAGTTGCCGACGATTAACAGGTAAACTCTCTTGAAAAACCCCATCCCGGATCTCTCGGTGTAACTGCTCCAATTGCCGCAACAAAGCCAAAAGAGCTACAGTATCGTCTTCACAAGCTGTTACGGCATCATACACCACAGTTGCGATCGCTTGGAGTTTATAAGACAACTTCTCCGATTCAATATTTTTGTTATTGTTCATGCCACCCTTTTCGTATAAATGAGGCCAACTCAAATTTACCGGAGATTTTTAATTTTCCCTAGTTTGCCGGACTAGATTCATTAGCTGTGACTCTAGACAAGCAGTAAATGAGATGTACCTTCTATTAAGAGCTTCTAGATGGTTTTTTCTGAACTCCCCTTGTCCCCTGTCCCCTGACTTGCCCTATTCAGGGGTGAATATAACTAGATTTGTATCTTTATCAAAAGCAATTGCGATCGCTCCTAAAAGAGCGTAGTAACGTTTAGCATAGCCTTTACAGCAGCTAGATGCGATCAAGACGAGACTTTATTGATTAAGAGTACTTTGATTTTGAGTTAAAAAAAATCGTATGATCTGGCTGATTTACCCATCAAACAATGGGCTGTATGTAGTGGCGTCACATACATGATACAAAAAGACTTGGGCGACGCCGCTTTTGCTATATGCAAGAGCAAAGTGCGAAGCAGACACCCCTGTTCGCGCTCTTTGAGGCAAGCATTGATGCTGCTTTGTGTGGGGCTTACTCAGCCACCCGCCCAACTCTAACAAATGCCACCAACAGTAAAACTGCTGGTTTTTTGCTCCCCTAGTAACACACATCCAAAATGGATGCAGTGTGCTACTTAGTCTGGGGTTTACACCCCAAGCTCAAGAGAGCGACACGTTTAACTACGTTTAGCAACAGAAAAGTTTGAGCAGCAGCTAACAACCTAGACACCCGAACACTTGCTTCAACTCTCTTAATCAGAGCAAAGCCGTGTCCGATCAAAGGTAGCTTTTCGCAAAGTAGCAGCTTCTCATCAGAGATCAAAGCTTCGATGCAGTTTTACAACTTAGATATTAATTTTTGAGATTGAGGTTGACCATGAGGTATCGCGCTTTAATTGTTGCATTCTTGGCTTTGTGCCTGGGGCTAATAACCGCTTGTAGTGATGCTCCTACTAGTAGTAGTGGTAGAGATGTACTCACTTACGATCAAATTCGCGGCACTGGCTTGGCTAACAAATGCCCCCAACTAGCAGAAACAAGCCGTGGTTCCATTCCCATTGATTCTAGCCAGTCTTATGCCATCAAAGAACTTTGCTTGGAACCGACTAGCTTCTTCATCAAAGAAGAACCTGCTAATAAACGGCAAGAAGCAGAATTTGTGGCTGGCAAATTGTTGACCAGATACACTTCCACCATTGACCAGGTGCAAGGTAATCTAAAAATCAACGCAGATAATAGCCTGACCTTTACTGAAACTGATGGTCTTGACTTCCAAGCCATCACTGTGCAACTTCCTGGTGGTGAGCGAGTACCTTTCCTCTTCACCATCAAAAACTTGGTTGCTCAAAGCCAACCCAGTTTGACCAGTATTAACACCTCTACGGACTTTGAAGGCAGCTTCAAAGTTCCTTCCTATCGTGGTGCTGCCTTCCTAGATCCCAAAGGTCGTGGTGTCGTCAGTGGCTACGATAATGCTGTGGCTCTTCCCGCCCAAGCAGATGATGAAGAACTTACCCGCACTAACGTCAAGCGTGCTGAAAATCTCAATGGCAAGATTTCTCTGCAAATCGCTAAAATAGACAGTTCTAGCGGTGAAATTGCTGGTACTTTCGAGAGCGAACAGCCATCTGATACAGATTTAGGTGCTGGCGAACCTAAAGAAGTCAAGATTCGCGGTCTATTTTATGGACGGGTTGAACCGACTCGTGGCTAAATCTTCGCAAGTAAGGCAACTGACTGGCACTCAGAACGACAATTCTGTAAGTATTCAGACTTGATCACAAAAGTTAACCTATCTACCCTCTTTTTTCAAGAGGGTAGATAGGTTTTTGACAAACATGGGGAAAAGTAAAAGTTAAAACCGAGCAAAATTGTGGGCGAAATAGCCTTGGCAATTGGGAAAATTTTGATCCCTCAGTCTTGCTTGTGGGTCACTTGATTCATCCCTTTAACTTTTTCCCTTTCATTAAAAGAAATAGACTTAAGTAAAAAAAAGGGTGATATGCCCTTTTTTTTTATTAGCTTGCGTAAATATACATAATATTTTTTTAAAATTATTAGTAATTTTTAATTATTGGATAAATCCCAGTTTAATGGGCACGTAATTTTACTGTAAATCCAACTTTTGCTTATCAAACAAAAGCTCGACTACTATTTTTTCTCTCTAAATTAACTTCATCATTAATTAATTCAAGTTAAGTAAAATCTCGGTTTGATATTTAGTGATTAATTTTATATTTTATTCCTATGTGGTTCTAAAAAAGCTACAGGTCATACCAAAGATAAATAACCAACTAAATAGTGATTTCGCCGATTTAAATTTTGCTCGATTGTCAAGTAACCTATGGAATTTTGATAGAAAGTCTTTATTATTTACCATAGTATTTGCTAGGAAAAATAGCACGATATCGTGCGATCGCAGCTTAATTTAAAAGCGAATAATTGATTCTTTATTTGCTCAATAAACCCGGTGCTATGCCTACCACAGTCACCAACGAACTAAAGCACGAAATTTGGCAGTTGTTGCGAGAATATCAGCAATCTCCGTCAGAAAATATCCGCAATCAACTGGTAAAACTCAATTTTGGACTTGTGAGAAAAGAAGCTCACTACTGGACGAATCAATGTCATGAAACCTACGATGATTTGCTCCAGGTTGGATGTTTGGGTTTAATCAGGGCTATTGAAAGATTTGAACTTTCTAAGGGACATGCCTTCAGTTCCTACGCTCTTCCCTATATTCGGGGTGAAATTCAACACTATCTCCGAGATAAAGGTGTCACCGTGCGAATTCCTCGGAGATGGTTAGCGCTCCAACAGCAAGCAATAGGAGTTTCACGTTCTTGGCGTGAAAAACACAATCGTCAACCAACCGACTCGGAATTAGCAGCAGCACTGGAAATTTCTCCAAATGAATGGCAAGAAATTAAATTAGCATGGGTCAATCGCGCTCCCTTGAGTCTCGATGTGCCAATCCAAGATGGAGAAGAAGGTTCTACCTGCTTAGGAGAATTGGTTCCAGATCCTCACTATCGCAGCTTTCAACTGGCACAAGAAGACCAACTTCGCTTACAACAAGCATTGGTTCAGCTAGAAAAACGCACCCGCGACGTGTTGGAATGTGTGTTTTTGCAAGATTTGACACAAAAACAAGTTGCAGAACATCTGGGCATCAGTGTAGTAACAGTTTCCCGTAGAGTCAAGAAAGGACTGGATTTGATGAAAGAGCTTATGGGTGTGGCAGACGATTGACTGCAAACAAATGCCAACCCGCAGTTATACTGGGTAGCTAGTGCTAAAAATAACCCTTGAAATGTAAAAAATTAGGTTATAAAGGGAACATACTTTGCCTTTGATACAAATTTTAGGCATATTAATTTACATTTTTCCAATGGCTTTTGAGAAAGGCTCATGGGCATAACTTCAAAAATTACAATTGCAGCTATTCTAACTTTGGCGATCGCTGGATGTGCTTCTGAAGATACACAACAAGCCACCAATCCTGCGCCAATTCCCAAAATAGCAGCAAAGTCGCCACCAGCGGCTCAATCCTTTAAGAATCCAGTGATACCAGCCAAACAGGTTTCACAAGTTAATTCTTCATCTGTTAACTTGATTCAATCCACTAATGCTACAGAGCGGGTACGGTTAGTTGAGGTATCAAAAGATCGAAGTGACCCGTTTGCACAAGTTTTCGGGCAGATTTTCGGGCAGACGGTTCCCGGAATGCCTAAAACAATTGGAAGACCAGTTCCTGTGTTGCCTAAGCTACCTACTCCATCAGCAGTAAAACCAAAACCTCCAACACGCAGCATAGCTTTAAATCCAAAGAAAAATAACGTTTCTTCTCTACCAAAAAAAGTCAATCCTACCTTGACTTCAGTTTTACCCAAGGTTTTACCTCAAGTTGTCCCCAATCCTACTTTAGTCTCTGTATTGCCACCGCCAGCACAACCTGAGTTAGCAAGGGCAGTGATTGTGACTGGTGTAGTTCTAATTAGTAAGGAACCACAGGCAATTATCAAAGTACCGGATGAGCCAACAAGTCGCTATGTTCAGGCGGGACAGCGATTAGCAAATGGCGTACTGATTAAACGTATTGAAATGAATCAGGGCTACAACCCCATCGTCATTTTGGAACAATATGGTATAGAAGTTGCCAAAATGGTAGGGGAAGGGGCTGTCAACTCAACGCCGTCAGCTGCATCTGCTACCGGCAATCCTATTTCAGCGACAACGCCCCCCCAAAATACCTCTAATGTGGGAGCTTCATAAAGATGGAGACTAAGGAAAAAATTGAATTCGCTGGTTTGCCTTTAGCTGTCTATAGAGAAATAGCAGGGCATTTACGTCAAGTCGAAGGGGTGGAAGTGGATTTAATTCCCCAGTCATCCCAAGAGTTTGATTACAATCAAAGTCAAATTGGTGGCTTGAGCCTCTCGTGGACAGCAAACTCTAGCTTAGAAAGTCGGCAACGAGTTAACCAGATTTTGGCTTACTATCAAAATCGCTATATGAATCCTATTTGATTTTTTGATTTGTGAGAATTGCAACCCGTAGATCCCCGACTTCTTAGAGAAGTCGGGGATCTTGTTGTTCACGAATGATTAAGTAGGGCAATGGTGTCTGACCAATATCAAATTCGTCTCCATCCCCTTTAGGGGAAGTAGTCAGGCTGAAGCGATCGCCTTTCTCTCGCTCTTTGTTCCATAGAGCAGCGATCGCACTAAGCATTATTTAACACAGGTTCATAAAGAATACTGTCTAACGACCTCACAACACGCAGCAAGGTGAGGATTTCAAAAAGCAACGTTATGATAATTAATGCATTAATCGAGCTTGGGTCTAATAATAAATAAGTTGGCACAAATAAACCTCAATAGTACGGAGACGATTAATCGCCTCTGTACAGCAGTCAAAAACCATTCTTCTTGACTGTTATTTAGGTGCTGCCTCCAACCAAAATCAGCCGTTGTACAAATTTCTATAAGGATAATTGAAGTGACTAGGACTAATTCAGACTTTCTTTCCTCCAGTGATCCGGCGATCGCGGAGTTAATCAACGACGAACTACAGCGTCAGCGAGATCATTTGGAGTTGATTGCTAGCGAAAACTTTACCTCCGCAGCTGTACTGGCGGCTCAAGGTTCGGTACTGACAAATAAATATGCCGAGGGATTACCTGGTAAACGCTACTATGGCGGTTGTGAGTTTATCGACAAAATAGAGCAACTAGCGATCAATCGTGCTAAACAGATATTTGGTGCTGCTCATGCAAATGTGCAACCTCATTCTGGCGCACAAGCCAATTTTGCCGTGTTCCTGTCGCTGCTGCAACCAGGGGACAAAATTATGGGAATGGATTTGTCTCATGGGGGACATCTCACCCACGGTTCACCTGTAAATGTCTCAGGTAAGTGGTTTCAAGTTAGCCACTACGGTGTCAGCCAAAAAACAGAACAACTTGACTATGACCAAATTCGGGAGCTGGCGCTGAGGGAGCGTCCTAAGCTGCTGATTTGTGGTTATTCGGCTTATTCCCGGATAATTGACTTTGAAAAGTTCCGTAGCATTGCTGATGAAATCGGCGCTTACTTACTTGGCGATATTGCTCATATCGCTGGTTTAGTTGCTAGTGGTCTTCATCCCGATCCCATTCCTCATTGTCATGTAGTAACAACAACTACACATAAGACTTTACGCGGGCCTAGAGGTGGTTTAATCTTGACCAGCGACGCAGAACTAGGTAAAAAGCTAGATAAAGCTGTTTTTCCTGGCAACCAAGGCGGGCCATTGGAACACGTCATTGCGGGTAAGGCAGTAGCTTTTGGAGAAGCTCTGAAGCCTGAGTTTAAAACCTATTCTGCCCAAGTGATTGAAAATGCTCGTGCTTTGGCCGAACAACTACAAAATCGGGGTTTAAAGCTAGTGTCAAATGGTACTGACAACCATTTAATGCTCGTGGATTTACGTTCTGTCAGTCTAACTGGTAAGCAAGCGGATCAGCTAGTCAGTACTGTGAATATTACTGCTAACAAAAATACTATTCCCTTTGATCCGCAATCGCCATTTGTTACCAGTGGTCTAAGGTTAGGTTCGCCGGCAATGACCACGCGAGGTTTAGGAGTAGCAGAATTTACCGAGATTGGAAATATTATTAGCGATCGCCTGCTTTCTCCAGATTCCGACGTAGTTACTCAAGATTGTCGGCAACGGGTAGCGGCATTGTGCGATCGCTTCCCCTTATATCCTCACCTGGAAATTCCTGTACCAGCACTAGCATAATTGGGCAATTCAATTTTGGATTTTGGATTTTAAATTTTGGATTAAATTTCAATCTAAAATCCAAAATCTCAAATCTAAAATTCTTGCTCCCCCCACTCCCCACTCCCTACTCCCCTTCCCCAATCTAATGAGTGCAGAAATTATTTGTGTTGGTACAGAACTGCTGCTAGGAGATATCCTCAACGGCAATGCTCAATATCTCGCCCAACAATTAGCGCAGCTAGGTATCCCCCATTACTATCAAACAGTGGTTGGGGATAATCCAGAACGGTTGAAGCAAGTTATAGAAATTGCTATTTCCAGAGCGCAAATTCTCATTTTCACTGGTGGACTCGGCCCGACACCAGATGACCTCACCTGCGAAACCATCGCCGATTTTTTTAAAGTCCCGTTGGTAGAACGTTCTGACATCATCGAAGATATAACCCAAAAATTCGCCCAACGTGGTCGGGTGATGTCACCAAGTAATCGCAAGCAAGCTTTGATTCCCCAAGGTGCAGAAATTCTGCCCAACCCCAGCGGAACAGCACCCGGTATCATTTGGCAACCCCGCCCTGAAATTACGATTTTTACCTTTCCCGGTGTTCCTAGTGAAATGCATCTGATGTGGGAAGAAACAGCCGTGCCATTTCTCAAAAGTCAAGGTTGGGGTAAAGAAATTATTTACAGCCGGAGTTTAAAGTTTTGGGGTATTGGTGAATCTGCTTTGGCGGAGAAAGTTGCCTCCTATTTGAAGTTGCCAAATCCCACAGTAGCCCCTTATGCAGGTAAAGGGGAAGTCAGATTGCGAGTTTCTGCTAAAGCAACTTCAGAAGCAGCAGCAGAAGCCCTAATTGCGCCCATTGAGAAACAACTTAAAGAAATTGCCGGACTGGATTTTTACGGTGTCAATAATGATACCCTTGCTTCCGTGGTCGGTCAGTTGTTGCGAGCATCAAAAGAAACGCTTTCGGTGGCAGAATCTTGCACTGGTGGCGGTTTAGGGCAAATGTTGACTGACATTTCTGGGAGTTCTGATTACTTTTGGGGTGGAGTAATTTCTTATGATAATTCGGTGAAGGTTGGGCTGCTGGGGGTTAACCGAGAAGATTTAGATAAATTTGGGGCGGTAAGCGCTACCGTTGCAGAGCAAATGGCAATTGGGGTAAAAACTCGCCTTGCAACAACTTGGGGATTGAGTATCACTGGTATTGCTGGCCCAACTGGAGGGACAGATACTAAGCCAGTGGGTTTAGTTTACGTTGGTTTAGCTGGGCCAAAGGATGAAGTGGCAAGTTTTGAGTATCAGTTTGGTGCGGCGCGAGGTCGAGCTTTAATTCGTCATGTGAGTGCGAATGCAGCGTTGGATAATCTGCGGCGGAAGTTGTTAACGAGGTAGGTAATTTAAGAGCGCGGTATCCGCGTCTCTATCATCCTACACATTGCCTAATGAGATTTTGCTATTACTGAGTAACAACATTCAGTGGTTGCGAGACCGTATTCACAAGTACGAATTGGTCAGAAGTAAGAATGACATTTACGTATTCATAGCTTCCAATTAACTTTTGATTGGGGATGGCAATATCTACTGCATAACCTTCGGGATTTTCGTAGCATTCTACAATTGTTCCCAGAGTATTTTTAGGAATCATCTGGTCGGCAAAGTCTGGTTGCACTTCTACCAATGTTTTTATTTGATCGTAAAGTTTAGCGGCATCCTCTGCCTTTGGCAATGGATCGCACGGTTTCCAATCCTGATTCATTTACTACACCACACGCATATCAAATATTTTAAAAGCGATCGCACCCTCCATATTTAGTCCAAAGTAACTTGTTTGCAGGATTTAGGTGAGGATTAGTAAGTAGAGAAGTAATGCAGAATGGTTTAATCATACAGCTATGAGCAAAATTCCCATCCTTCAACCAAATAACTCGTACACTTTCAGAAGCTATTTTGAGATGGCATTCGAGCCAGAAGATATACTGGCTGAATTTGGCTATTCTTTAAAACGTTCTTCTCTCAATCTACAAAAGTCCAGCATTGAATTAGACAGACTCACAAATCTCAAATCTCGGATTGAGGAGAGTTTGCCATATATTAGTTTGACTAGTGAGGCAGCCCGCAGAGAGTTACTAATTGCCCCAATTTTATTGGATGTTGTTCATTACACCCACGCCCAACTTAGAATCGAATATCCTTTAATTGTTACAGAACAGTTAAAAGGTTCCCTTGACTATTATCTTCATGCAGACCATAAACTCTTAGTTGTAGAAGCTAAAAATGCTGATTTGGCAAGGGGCTTTACCCAACTTGCTGTAGAACTGATTGCTATTGATGCGTGGACTGATTCTCAAGAGGCAAATTTACAGGGGGCTGTTTCTACAGGGGATATTTGGCAATTTGGTTTATTGAATCGAGAAAGTAAACAAATAACTCAAGACCTCAATTTATATCGTGTTCCTGCTGATATAGAAGACTTGCTGCGTATTTTGGTGGCGATACTGAGTTGCTGATAAAGATGGCAATGTCTTCTTAAAAAAGGGATAGGATGTAGAAATGTCGAAAAAGCGTAAATTGCTAGAGAAAGTCCTTTCTGGTTCCAGAAATATTCAATTTCATGAACTGGTTACTTTGGTTGAGGCGTTTGGATTTTCTCTATCACGGATTAATGGCAGTCACCACATTTTTACTCATCCAGATATTCATGAGCTGATTAACCTGCAAAATCGAAAGGGCAAAGCTGTTCCTTATCAAGTCCGTCAATTTTTGATTTTGGTTGAAGAATATACACTCACTTTGGAGGATGAAGAATGAAAAACTATCATATTAATATCTTTTACAGTGAAGAAGATGAGGGCTACATTGCTGATATTCCTGATTTGAAATACTGTTCAGCATTTGGTTCAACTGAAGAGGAAGCGCTTCGTGAAGTTTTGCAAGCAAAAGCAGCATGGTTAGATGCTGCCAAAATGGAGGGCAAACCAATTCCTGAACCGAGATATCGACCTGCAATTTACCAGATAGCCTCATGATTAATGGATATGGTGCGATGTCTGACGACAAGCCGCTCCGCATCTACGCATTTTTGTGTAGAGATTGCGATCGCCCTCCTGTTTTTGGAAAGGCTGTTTCTTCACATATCCCTTATTTCATCAAACTCATTCTCGATTACGCGAACGGTGAGCTATAACTAGATGAAATGAAGGAGTGTGAGGGGTAGAGAGTAGATTAATGCTGGCATATTCGATGGCGCTAGCCACAGAAGACTAGTTGAGGTTATTCATTCTTGATTTATTATCTAATTGGTAAACGCGTAATATTTCTATCTGCTAAAGCGGTTCTGGAGCTACAAATAAAATGACTTTTTTATTAATTGCCATCCTGTTGACAATTAACTTAGGTGCTGGATGTTATTTGACTCTAGCTAATCCTCTAAAAATCTCAGAGCAAACATCAACTAAACTTATTTTTATTATTCGACCAAAAGTATTTTTAGGTGTGGGAATATTTTTTAGTCAATTATTTGTTCTATTTTTATTTGCGACTATTGTATTTACACCTATTACACAACTTGTCTGCAATCGTTATCCAAACAATATATCTACTTCAAATATTGATTTGAGTGCGGGACAAAATACTCTAAGAGGAATGTGTAAGTTAACAGAAAACTATTGGTTTGGTTAAGAAAAAAGTGAAGTGCTAGTTTCTGAGTTACTAGAGGCTAAATTGGAAACAGAGATGCAAACCGATAGTCAAGTTAAGCCTAGATACTCATATAAAATTTTACTATTAACTGATAAAGATAGCTTTCCTTTTACAGATAGAACATACCCAAAATTTAAACTTGAAGAATTACAATCAATAGTATTAAGAATTAACAAATTTTTGAAAAACCCTACAGATAACAATTTAGCGGTTATACTTGATGACACTTTTATGGGTTACATTGTTGTCAGGTTTACTGTATTCTGTGGAATATTAGCGTTGCTAATAGCGTCACCAGGTTTATTTATCATTTGTAACCTTGATAAGGAAACAAATACTGTAAAAATTAGCCGTTACAGGTGGTTTGGAACGTTAGGAAAAACAGTTTTTCAATATTCTTTGAACGAAATTACTGATGTTAAGCTTGAACGGATTGATACTAGTATAGATGAATACTTTTTTCGCGTTATTTTAGTACTAGAATCGGGTGATAATCTACCATTAACGCCCAATTATACTTCAAATTATATAAATGGAGATTCTATAGTTAGAGTAACTAAAGATTTTCTGGAACTCAAACATAAAGATAGTGCTAGATAAAAGCGTGAGATTGGTAAACTCAGAAAAATATGAGTTATGAAACCGGCTATGTCTCACATAAGCTTTTTAATAAAATTTGTACCCTCTGTAATTTAATTATTTCACCTTGAAACTTATATATTTCAACAGCTTTATAACAATCTTTTAATGCTGCTTGTATGTCTCCTAAATAAAAATGGAAAGCTCCTCATGCGTAATTATTGATAACGCTATAACTCTTCCTCATCAATTTCATCAGCTGTGAGGAGTGCTTGTGAGCTATGACGCACATAAAGTACATAAACAGTATCTTCACGAATTGTAAACAAAATACTTCTTGCATAAATCAAAAATTAAGAACCCCACCCCGCATTTGCTTACGCAAACGCTCCCCTCCCGAAGAGCGGGGAGGGGTTGGGGGTGGGGTGTTTGGGACTTTTGCAAGAGGTCTAAAATACGGTAGATATTTTTTGACTTGGCATAGAAAAGTTGACGCACTTCCTCAGAAAATACCTCATGTTCTAGAGCTAAGGCACACCGACGAGGTTTTTCTTGAAGAGATGCAATAGTATCCATCAACCCTCTAAACCACTGATCTGCATAGTCTGGGTTGTACTCTCTGAGCCACAGGTATGCTGCCTCAATTTGAGCGTCTGCTGTCTTGGCTGTCCTAACTTGAAATGCCATATTTCTGCTGCATTTCTTGCTCAAATTCCTTAACAGGTCTTGTCCTACCTGCGTCTACATCCTCCAGTCCTTTGCTGATTCCCGCAATTGTTTCTAACTGTTCCAAAAGCTCTAGAAGTTTCTGGTAAGACTCAGCATCTTGCACAACTAATTCTGCTTTGCCATTCACGGTTAACACCACCGGTTGTCCAGTTTCCTTCATTAGCTGAATAAATTTAGAAGTATTGCGCTTGAAGCTTGAGAGGGAGTGAATATCTCGAACGATGTTCAGCATGACTTTGATTATGCATTAAATTTGCACTAAATATAATGCTAGCATTCAGATTATTTCATCAGATTAGTAATATTTGACACATTGAACCTTTAACCATCAGCGATCCTATACCTACGCATCAGCACAATTAATCTGGGGATCGCTTGCTGTATTCTTGACAATTTGTTACAAAAGTACAAAGAACTTCTAGAGACCCAAAACCACATGTTCGGCGGACTTACTGGTTTACAAGATCCTAAAGGCACTGATTGGGGAGAGCGAATGCTCAACACCGTCGCCAGCCAAACGATTCGCCACCTGTTTACCCAAAGCGAGTCAGTAGAAGTCTTTGTGCGCTGCTACCCCTCCAGCAAGCTCTTGCAAGGCAGCATTGACAGCTTTAAAATGAGCGGTCGTGGCTTGGTGATTCGGAAAGATTTCGCGGTAGAGGAGATGTCTTTTGAAACCGATGCGGTTGCCATTGACTTCGGCTCAGTTTTAAGTGGCAAACTCAGCCTTAAGCAACCCACTCAAGCGATCGCTCAAGTAATCTTATCAGAAGCAGGCATCAACCAAGCCTTTAGTGCGGAACTGGTGAAAAAGCGCCTGCTGAACCTCACCGTACCATCCCTGACAGAATTATCTGGCGGAGAACCAGTCTCCTTTACGGAAGTTCAGGTACAGCTATTGCCTGAAAATCGCTTACATCTTGTAGCAAAAGCAGATTTAAACAATGGCGAACTTGTACCCCTGAGCATGATTCTAACTATAGGCATTGAAAGGCGGCGGCGAGTTTCTTTCAAAGATCCGAAAATTGAACTTGACCAAGTGCCAGAAGCACAACGGGAAATTTCGCAAACCTTGAGCGTGGCGCTGGTAGAAATTTTAGATAATATGGTCGATTTGGATCGTTTTGACCTTGATGGAGTGAAAATGCGACTCAACCGACTAGAAACTGAAGGTCAAAAACTTATTTTCAGTGGATATGCTGAAATTGAGCGTATTCCACATAGCGCTTGATATGATACTTTTACGTAAAAACGCCAAGTAAAGTGAAGCTTTAAACAAATAAAATACCGCCTAGATGATTCTAGGCGGTATTTTAAATCTTTAGGTTTTGAACGGAGTTAGGAGTTATTGTTTACAGATTGTAATTAATTTTCATTTATCACTCCTAACTCCTAACTCCTAACTCCTAACTCCTAACTATCTATCTTCCCACGCCTACATATTGGAATCCAGCGCGTACCATTGTTTCCGGGTCGAGGAAGTTACGACCATCGATGATAACGGGATGGGCCATCAGTTTCGCCATCTTCACATAGTCGAGAGTGCTGAACTGCTGCCATTCGGTGACGAGTACTAAAGCATCGCAGCCGTCAGCGAGTCTTTCGGCATCGGTTTCTACTAATACCCCAGAAAGACCATGACGCATACCTGTTTGGGAAATAATCGGGTCGTAAGCTTTGACTTTGGCTCCCAGTCGGTTTAGCTGCTCAATTAGGATGAGGGCTGGGGCATCTCGCAAGTCGTCGGTATCGGGCTTGAAGGTCAGTCCGAGTAGTCCGACTGTTTTGCCTTTGAGAATTTTCAGAACTTGTTGGAGTTTTTCCAAAGCAATCAATCGCTGGCGTTCGTTGACACTGACAGCGGATTTTAGTAGCTGGGCTTCATAACCATAGTCATCAGCAGTGTGAATCAGGGCGGAGACATCTTTGGGGAAACAAGAACCACCCCAACCAATACCAGCTTGTAAAAACTTGTTACCAATGCGAGAATCTAGACCGATACCTTTGGCTACTTGGGTAACATCAGCACCGACGCGATCGCAAATATTAGCAACTTCGTTAATAAAACTAATCTTAGTGGCTAAAAAGGCATTAGCGGCGTATTTGATCATCTCCGCCGAACTCAGGTCTGTTGCCAGAATTGGCACAGGGGGTAAAGATTGATCCTCAGCGTACTTGCGTTCCACAATTGGGGCATACAGTTGTTTCATTAAGGCAACTGCTCTTTGACTATTGCCTCCTAGTACAATGCGATCGGGGTTGAAGGTGTCGTGAACTGCCGAACCTTCGCGCAAAAACTCTGGATTGCTGACGACATCAAATTCGGCTGCTAACTCAGGTAATTTCTCATCACTCGATACCCCACCTGCGGTTACGAGTGTTTTCTGCTGTTCAGTAACACCATCTAGAACAAGCATCCGCACCCAGTCACCTGAGCCAATGGGTACTGTCGATTTATTCACGATCACCTTATAGCCACCGTTGAGATTTTCTCCAATCCCACGGGCTACAGCTTCGACGTAACGAGTATCACTTTCACCAGTGGGTAAAGGTGGCGTTCCTACAGCAATAAACAGAATTTCTCCGTGGGTAACTCCAGCAGCAAGATCACTAGTAAAATGAATCTTCTCTGTTTGAATAGCAGACTGCATAATTTCTGAGAGTCCTGGCTCAAAAATTGGGGACTGCCCAGACTTCATTAACTTAACTTTTTCTTCGTTGTTATCTACGCAAATTACATCATGCCCAATATGAGCCAAGCAAGCACCTGTAACTAAACCAACGTAACCAGTACCAATAACGCAAACACGCATTTTTTAACTCCTCACTTTTTTGGGCTTAGTTTTCAAAAAGAAGTTCTCAATTTTACACTTACACATTGGCAGTAAACTCAGCCACTAAGCATATTAGTTATCGAGGTTGAGCCTGCATGAAATTCCGAGCGACGCTAGACGCCCGCCACTCAGGTGGTTGAATTATTGGCATCGCTTTGAATGCGATCGCGAAAGTCTTCTATTGTCAGTTTTAACCCGTCTTGCAGAGGAATGGTAGGTTCCCAATTTAACCAAGTTTTTGCCTTTGTGATATCAGGCTGCCGACGCCGGGGATCGTCCGAAGGTAGTGCCTCGAATTTAATCTCCGCGTCTGGATTGATCATATTTTGCACAGTTTGTGCCAATTGTAAAATCGTGTATTCACCAGGATTGCCCAGGTTGACTGGGCCAATGTAGTCGCTATTCATTAAGCGGATGAATCCTTCTACCAAGTCGGAAACATAGCAGAAACTACGAGTTTGCGAACCATCACCGTACACGGTTAAAGGATTACCCCGCAAGGCTTGAACTATAAAGTTGCTCACCACCCGACCATCGTTTTCTAACATTCTCGGCCCGTAGGTGTTGAATATCCGAACAACTCGAATATCAACTTTATTTTGCCTGTAGTAATCAAATGCTAGAGTCTCAGCAATTCTTTTACCTTCGTCGTAGCATGAACGTATCCCAATGGGATTGACGCTACCTCTATACTCTTCAGTTTGGGGATGAACTTCTGGATCTCCGTATACTTCACTAGTGGAAGCTAAGAAAAACCTCGCTTTCACACGTTTAGCCAGCCCCAACATATTCAGTGTTCCCATCACGTTAGTTTTAACGGTTTTAACTGGGTTGTACTGGTAATGTACCGGTGAAGCAGGACAAGCTAAATGATAAATTTGATCCACTTCTAACCGAATTGGTTCAGTTATGTCGTGGCGGATTAGTTCAAAGTACGGATTACCTAACCATTTAAGGATGTTCCGTTTATGACCAGTGTAAAAATTATCCAAGCATATTAATTCATGCCCAGCACCCATTAGTCGGTCGATGAGATGGGAACCAATAAACCCAGCACCGCCCGTCACCAAAATTCTCATAGTTTCCCAGTTACTTACAAATATTTTCAGTAGCTATTGCACTTACTTTTAGATTACCCAGCTTGGAGACAAAAATACAGAGCTAAAAATGAATAAGGCTTAATCAATAAAGTATTTTTGAATTTACCTATTTATTTACAGGTGTAGTTTTGTTATGTTTTTACCTGCTTTGTTAATAATTTCACTAGTAAAATAACAAACATTGTCTAAAAATTGTGGTTTTTTTACTCAAAGTTCATCAAATCTTCAACAAGATAAAGTGTTTTGAGGTCACTCAGTACTGATGTACTTGCTAAAAGTCCTGCACGGCAGTTGATGCCACTTGGGGAGACCCCAGACGATGTTTATAAGACACTCTTGCTATGGTTGTTCCCCGTAGGAGTAGCGGACTCGCTAATGCCCTTGGGGAAGACTGCGCTGCCTTTTCTTGTGGGCAGAATTCTTTTGCCAGGAGTAAGTCGGCTAAACCTGGCTTATATTATACAGCGGATGTAATGCTAGGAACTGCATTAGAAGTAATTACATTAGTTTGAGTGCGTTGCGGTTCTCCAAGCATAATTATGGAGCAGGTAAGTTGTCTGGCTAACTGGGTTGTGACATCGCTAATGGCTAACCCGCCAGGACTGGTACGATTACGTATAAAAGGTAAAACCACTAAATCATATAATCGTGCTGCCTGCAAAATTGCTTGGGCAACATTTTCGTGAGCGATGATTTGAATTTCTGGGGCATTGGCCAAAGCCAATTTAGATACCAATAGGGAAAGATGCGATCGCCTCCAAGCAATTTTACTAGAACTAGTGCGGCGATCGCACACATTTAGTACAGTAATGTGGCTCTGATTTGCCTCTGCCAACATCTGGGCAAATTGTACAGGCTGTAATGTCGGCGCTGTTAAGTTTTCTACTGGTACTAAGATGCGCTGAATTTTTTTCGGTGATTCTACTAAACGTGTCACCGCTACTGGACAGTGGGATGCCCAAAGCACACCATCAATCACATTCCCAAATAAACGCGCTCGTAACCCAGTACGTTTACCCCAACCCATAACAATTAAATTAGCTTTTTGTTCACGAGCTGCTCTGCTAATTCCTTGAGCAAAGGCATCATCAATTCGCAATACTGGTTCGGCGGCTACGCCCAAGGCTCGACTTTGTGCCGTCGCTTTAGTCAATAACCACTCACTCCGTTGTAGAGAGGCTTCTAACTGGGGTGCGTCCATCTGAGCAGCAGCAGTAGCGATCGCCAGTGGTATAATTTTCCCCTGAGACTGACGCGCTAATAACGCCGCCATTTCAATCAAATACTGCTGGGTCTGAGGATTATACACAGGCACGACTATAGTAAAAGCACTGTCTGTTTCTGATGCATTCTCGTCAGGTAGGGATGGTGCTGGATCTTCGGCTGGTGAGGAATTCAAACCAACAGCTATTCGACTGGTCATCAACGGCCCCAAGGTTGATGTGACAAGCATTAAGACAATTACACTGTGTAATACTTCTAGTGGCAGCAACCCAGCCCGATATCCCACTAACGTTGCTGCTAACGTTGTACCAACCTGAGGAAGTGACAGCGACCACATCGTTAGCATTTCTTGCCAGTTATAGCGGTAAACCAGTTTTGTCAACAAAGCTGCGATCAATTTACTGACAATCAACCCAACTACGATCAACAGCGTTAACTTGAGCGTGTTCGGATTGTTCACAAAGGCGGATAGATTGATCAGTAAGCCAAGGTCAACAAAGAAAATGGGAATGAACAGCACACTGCCAATAAATACCACCTTTTCTTTGACTGGGCCTTCACCCACAGCTTCATTCACCGCTAAACCCGCTAAAAAGGCACCAACAATTTTTTCTACCCCAATCAATTGAGCGCCTACAGCCGCCAGAAACACAGAAAGCAACACAAACAAAAACTTGTTTCCTTCATCGTCTCCAGACCGCTTGAAAAATTCTTTGCCTGCCCAATCAAAGCCTGTAACAACGGCAACAGAGTAAATAGTTAACCAACCCGACAAGGTGAGTAGTTTAGCAAAGCTGAATTCTCCAGCATGAGCGACAGCTACACAAACGGCTAATATCAGTACTACGCCAATGTTTGTAAAAATCGTAGCTCCAATGGTGACAGTAACAGCTTCGTTGTTTACGACTCCCAAACGGCTGATTATGGGATATGCCAAAAGGGTATAGGAAGCCAATAAAGAGCCAATTAAGATTGAAGTATTCCAGCCATAGCCTAAAATTAGCCCTACTAAGGTTCCCATCACCAGGGGTACACTGAAAGTCAAACTAGCAAACCCAAAGGCACGACTTTTTCTTTGGCGGAACTTTTCTATATCAATTTCTAACCCGGCGACAAACAACAAATAAATTAACCCAATGTCTGATAATAGGTTAATCATTGATGAGTCAGACTGAAATAGATTCCAGCCTGAGGGCCCAAGTACTAGCCCTGAGAAAACCAAACCCACTAATCCTGGTAATCTTAGCCGGTCAAACATGATGGGTATAACTAAGATGACCACCAGCAAAATAGCAAAGGGAACAATTGGTTCCTTGCCAAGAACTTGGGAAGTTGGTTCCAGAACAAGAACTTGTGATATGAGTTCCATGATGTAGGAATTGAAGGGGCTATGGTAAAATAGCGATTCCGTTGGGGGCGATCGCTTGATCAATATGAATAGATAGAGAAGCCACCTGACGAAAAATCAAAAATCTTAACTTACACTAACTAGGCAATTCTTTAAGAATTAACTACCTACGGGTGGATTTGACTCAAAATGAACCGTAAGCGATCGTAGTCGTCTTTAAGTAGCACACTTAAGCTACGTCCAGCTTTAATTAGCCATTCTCGGTCAGCTTTGCGTAACTGGTATATATCTCGAATCGCCGCTGCGGTTAAAGACTCTATTGGCGCACCATTTATATAAAGCAGTGTCCGTAAAAAATCTAGTTCTTCAGTAAATTTAATGATAGCTTCTGGTTCACATCGATAAACAGCTTGATGAATTTGCGGGGGACGGGGTGGAAGATACTGATATACTCTTTGGTTATAACTTTGATTTTGCGAAGATAGTTCAAATCCGACGATCGCAGCCCGGAATTCTGTGCGGAGCATGGCAAATATCTGGGGTTGTTCCTCCCGTAAGTCTTGCAAGGACAACCCCAATGCTCTAGCCCGGTGTACGGAATCTATGGGCATAGTTGTGGCATAATACACTACAGCATAAATCTGATTTCCAGATTCTTCATCTACAGAACACACCCAACTACCAAAGGGTGGCATGGAGGGAAAGCTTAAATCTTCCGGTTCCAAACACTGAGCTAAAAATTCAGTACTAGTAGTTTCAATCACCTCCGCAATGTGGTTGGGATGGCGATCGCCAGTGGCAAACTGTGGTAGGGGAAGGCGCATAGTAATTTAGTCATTAGTCATTGGTCATTAGTCATCAGTTTTTGCCAAATGACAAAGAACAAATGACTAATGACTAATCGTTATTTGGCTTTTTTACGTCCGGCGGTGGTCTCTACGAGTTCTAACTCGCTCAGACGGAAGGTAACTAATTTATCCCAGTTCCCACCTTCAAATAATACGGCTACTTTGCCATCACTCAGCCGTTGCACGAGTCCTTCGTAGCGATAATAGGTATCTGCGGGATTCTTGACGCGAACAGTTGCTCCAGGCAGGATCATGTTTTTAGCCTCGCTTGTTTCCTTCTAATAGCTTAATACTTGTCATTAGTCATTAGTCATTAGTCCTTGATTCTTACAAATGATAAATGACCCTTCGGGTGACGCTCCTACGTCGCTACCGCTTCGCTAACGCCAGTTACTCATGGGGGAAACCCCCATCGCTTTTAGCGTCTCCCCTTGGGAGAAGACCGCACTGGCTCACCAATGAAAAATGACGAATCAATAATACTTCTGCTTTTGTCGAAAATTTGCCACCGATTCTACTATTCCCAAGGAAATGAAGTTAGTCAGCATAGCAGAACGCCCATAACTCATCCAAGGTAGGGGAATTCCTGCTACAGGCGCTAAACCTACAGTCATGCCAACGTTGACAATCACCTGAAACACGATCATAGACAAAACGCCAATAGCCAACAACGAACCAAAGTTATCTTTGGCGGTTTGGGCAACATGCAATAGGCGCAAGCAAATTAAGCAGAAAACAAATAGCACTAGCAAACAACCAATAAAACCGAATTCTTCGCCCACTGCGGAGAAAATAAAGTCTGTATGCTGTTCAGGCACGAAATTTAGTTGCGTCATTGGCCCCTTGAACAGACCCCATCCCCAAACTTCACCAGCACCAATAGCAATGCGAGATTGAATTAGGTGATACCCAGCACCGAGGGGATCGTGATCGGGATCCATGAATACGGTTAGCCGATTTTTTTGATACGGTTTCAAAATATGATTCCAGGCGAAAACTCCTAATTCGCCACCCAGTATATTGAGACTCCACGCACTGATAGCGCCAAAACCAAATCGACGCCAGGGAAGAGTTTGCCAGCCCAAAATAGCCATCGCAACAGACCAAATTAGCCCTAATGGGCCAAAAGATAGTTCTTTGAGTAAAACTATCGGCTCTGCTAATGGCCAAGATATACTAAATAAAATGGCGGCAACCACCGGAGAAATCATCAGAATTAACCAGCCTGGGTTAGCATTTGCCCAATAAAGCATTCCTAAGACGATCGCACCAAATACCATTGATGTTGCTAAATCGGGCTGTAAAAATACCAATCCCCAAGGTATAGCAGTGATTGCCAGAACCCGGAAAACACCTTCGAGGTTAGAAGCAGTCTGCCTATGTAGCAAAGCTGCTAAGGTGATGATCATACCGACTTTGGCAAATTCTGAGGGTTGCACGTTAAAGCCAGCGATACTAATCCACCGCTGCGCCCCTTTGGCGCTAGTACCAGCAATCATCACGGCGATTAAACTGAAGTTCGTTAGTGAGTATGTCACCCAGTGCCACTGCATCAAGAGTTCGTAACGGATGCGAGATAACAACAGAGCTATAAGCACACCGATACCCGCTACCATCCAGTGCCACCACCAGTCAGTTACCGGCTGCTTCAGTTCCGTACTGAGAATCATGATTCCGCCAAAGATACTGATAGCTATCGGCAAACAAAATAGTAGCCAATCTACACCCTGCCAGGGTTTAACCCAAGACTTCCAGCGAATTTTGGGGAGCGATCGTTTTAACAACATTGTGCCAGTTTAGACTTTAGCTTTAATTGTTGGGAATTGGGAATTGGGAATTGGGAATTGGGCATTGGTTATTAGTTATTCTCCCTTGTTCCTCTGCTCCCCTGCTTCCCGACTTCCTAATACCCAGTCCCTAGTATTCCCAAGCTATAGCCCAGGAAGTAGATAGAAATTAAAATTTATAATTATGTCAGGGCAGCAACTGATACTTTACCAGCAATGGTAAGAGCGATCGCTGTTAATGCTTTTGCCGAAGCCGAATCTGGCTCACCAACAACTATTGGCACACCGCTGTCACCACCAACTCGCGTGGAAATCTCTAGCGGTACGCACCCCAACAGTGGCACTCCCAATTCAGCAGCGGTTTTTGAGCCACCACCAGAACCAAAGATGTCATATTGCTTATCTGGTTGATCGGGGGGGATAAAATAGCTCATATTTTCTACGATCCCCAATACCGGAACATTCATCTGCTGGAACATCCGCAATCCCTTGCGAGAATCTAACAGAGCTACAGTTTGCGGTGTGGTGACAATTACTGCCCCTGCCATCGGCACTGCTTGGGTTAAAGTTAACTGAGCATCTCCGGTTCCTGGTGGCATATCTACAATCAAATAATCCAGTTCTCCCCATTCAACTTGATAGAGAAACTGACGAATTACACCATTGAGCATAGGCCCCCGCCAAATTACTGGTTGATCTCGGTCAATCAAAAAGCCCATTGAAACTAATTTGACGCCGTGATTAAAAGCAGGTTCCAGGATGTCACCTGTTTCAGTAGAACGCACAGTAATTTGAGCATCAGCCAAACCCAGCATGGTGGGGTCATTGGGGCCGTAAATATCAGCATCTAGCAAGCCGACTTTCGCCCCAGTTTGGGCTAGAGCCACTGCTACATTCACCGCCACCGTACTTTTACCAACGCCACCTTTGCCGCTGGAAACAGCAATGATATTTTTCACCCCAGAAATGCCAGTGCGGTCAGGTAAACTTTTTTGTTGCGGTGTTTCTGCCGTCACTTCTATGCTGACATCTGTAACGCCTGGGAGTTTTTTGACAGCTTTCTGACAGTCTTCGACAATAAATTCACGTAAAGGGCAGGCAGGAGTGGTTAACACTAAAGTAAAGCTAACCTTACCACCATCAATTGTGACGTTGCGAATCATATTCAGTTCTACCAGACTTTTGCGGAGTTCTGGGTCTTCCACTGGTCGCAAAACTTCTAAAACAGAGCGAGAATCGAGGACATCGTACATAAAAATTCAAAATTCAAAATGAATAAATACACTTATGGGGAACATCTTAGCTATTAACTGGATGCTTTCTTAAGTAAGGTCAGCTTAGTGTTATCACTGTCACCGCCGTAATAAAACTTAGCAAATTGCATTATTACCTAATTGAATCTTAACTTTCTTTGGGCATTGGGCATGGCTTATTCTCGTTGTCCCCAATCCCCAATGCCAATTCCCAATCCCCAATACCTAAAAATCAAAACAACTGTCATTAAGGGATTTTTTCTTCCCAGATACCGCTGGTAATGCCGTCTTTTCTACTGCCTCGACTAAAGACCGTGCTACGCGGTTTGCATAAGGACGGGATAAAGACCAAATCAAGGGCGATAACCAACCCCGTAGCGTTACAGAATAAGACAAACAAGTACCACAAACTGTTGACTCTACTTGGTAAGTTAACCGTTCCTCTATTCCAGGAATCGCCATCACTCTGATACTCAGCATCTCTCTGGGATTGACGCGTTCCACAAAAATTCTGATGGGAATCGGTGAAAAGCGTGTTACAGCTTGAAAAATTAATCCTGGTTTGGGTACTAATCCGCGGGGAACATTAGTACTCTTAAGTTGTGGATGCCAAGAAACATCTGTCAAGTCAACCACTTTTTGCCACAGTTCATCTACAGAAGCAGAACTAATCTCTCGATACGTCCACACCAGAGAAGCGCAAAACCAACGACGTTTGCGGTGGATGAATTTGGATAACCAACCTTGCATTTTCCTAATCCTTCTCCCTAGACACTTTCTGGTAACTCTGGTATGGTGTGCAACTACGCTGAACCCTTAAATTAAAACTTTCTCAAAAATGTCCTAAACATAGCAAGCCTCGATTCGGTACAGACCCTAACAGCCGACATCAGCAATATGACAAAAAAGTTCTGAGTAGGACAGTCAAATCCTAGATACCTCAAGCTTAAGACTAAAATTTAGTTTTTATACCAGAATATTCCAATTAAGAATTTCAAAAAAAACTAATTCAATATACAAGCCTATACGCATTTGAGGGAAAATAACTCTAGTGATGCCCATCAATCGTATAAATGCTTAACCAGTAAGAAAAAAGCGGGTTGGGCAAATAGAGCGAGATTGTTGGCGCGTGTTTCCCGCAAATTTTAAAATGAAAAATTTGTGGTTTTCTGGAAATTGTAATTTAGGTTCGGGAATCTATGTTGACCAACTCGCAAATACCAACCGTAGCAGCAGAATCATCCAAGTCCTTGCCTGCACCTGATGCTCAGACTAGGGTCAGTCAGTTTATGAAACAACTGCAAGACGAAATTACCGAATCATTGGCAAAACTAGATGGTGTGGCTAAATTTAATGAAGATAGTTGGGAACGCCCAGAAGGAGGGGGAGGGCGATCGCGCGTGCTGCGAGATGGTGCAATATTTGAACAAGCAGGTGTAAACTTTTCTGAAGTTCAGGGTTCCCATTTGCCACCCTCAATTTTAGCCCAACGCCCGGAAGCAGAAGGGCATGGATTTTATGCCACAGGCACTTCAATGGTATTACATCCTCACAATCCTTATGTGCCCACAGTTCATCTCAATTATCGCTACTTTGAAGCAGGGCCAGTGTGGTGGTTTGGTGGCGGTCTTGACTTGACACCTTATTATCCCTTTGCTGAAGATGCGGCACATTTACACAAAACATTAAAACAGGCTTGCGACCAACACCACCCAGAGTATTACCCAGTATTTAAGCAGTGGTGTGATGAATATTTCTACCTCAAGCATCGTGATGAGACACGGGGTGTCGGTGGTCTGTTTTTTGATTACCAAGATGGACAGGGTGCTTTATATCGCGGGCCAAATCCCAATGGGGAAGCGGCTATTTATAGCAACCAGGTGGGAACACCAGCAACCCGCAATTGGGAAGATTTGTTTGGCTTTGTACAAGACTGTGGCAGAGCATTTTTACCAGCCTACGTACCAATTGTAGAACGGCGACATGGGATAGAGTATGGCGATCGCCAACGGAATTTTCAACTCTATCGCCGGGGACGGTATGTAGAATTTAACTTGGTTTATGACCGAGGCACCATTTTTGGTCTGCAAACTAACGGACGTACCGAATCAATTCTCATGTCTCTACCTCCCTTAGTGCGCTGGGAATACGGCTATCAACCGGAACCCAATTCCCCCGAAGCCGAGTTGTATGAAACCTTCCTTAAGCCTCAAGATTGGATCAACTGGACACCCAAATAGTGCTGTTAGCGATAGCTATGGTTTAGCCCGTGCTGAGTTAGGAGTTAGGAGTCAGGAGTTATGATAATTATCCTGATCTTCCCCTACTCCCTCATTTCCCCCACTCACTACTATTTTGCGGAGTTTAACTACTAAAATTAAGCACTTAGCAGAAAAAGGTGACAATTTTAGCTATAGCTTGTTAATCTCAAGTGGCAGCATTACAAAATTCTGTAACTAGTTAATCTTACGAGAAATGCCACGGGGAGGGCTTTAGTGATTCAGATAGACCAAAAAACTTATACAACCCAAGACGGAAACACCGTTATTGTCCTGACACCAGCAGGCCGCTTGGATATCACCACTGCTTGGCAATTTCGCCTGAAGTTACAGGAGTGTATTTCCAAACTCAGTCGCCATGTAGTTGTAAATCTGGCTCAGGTAAATTTTATTGATAGTTCTGGTCTCACGTCTTTGGTTGCTGGAATGCGTGATGCTGATAAAGTCAAGGGCAGTTTCCGCATCTGTAATGTACACCCAGAAGCCAAACTCGTGTTTGAAGTGACGATGATGGATACTGTTTTTGAAATCTTTGAAACAGAAGAGGAAGCTTTAGAAGGTGTACCTCGTAGCATTGCCAGCTAAAAGAGTGCTGAGTCCTGAGTTTAAGAAAGGGATAAAAGGAAAGAGGGAGTGGGGGAGAAAAAATTTAAAATTCCAAGATCATAACTCAGCACTCAATACTGATTTCGCTTGGTATAGCGATAAGGCCCCATAATTGCTCCCCAAGTTGCTTTTCCAGTTGCTGGGTCAATTCCTTTGTCGTAGCTGTGAAATTCTGTTGGTGTAGCTGCAAAACCCAAGGAAACATAGATGCTATTGCCAAGATAAGTAAAGCTGCAACGAGTCTCTGGTGGTGGGGTAGCGGTAAACTTATAGCGATCGCCAGCTAGTTTCTCTTGAGTAACTGTTAGGATACAACCTGGCAGTAAATCTAATTTTTCGGGTGTGAGTGTGTTTAGTAGAGCAGGGTTATCACCTGCGCCTTTTAATGCACCCGGATCTTGAGGCATATAATATTGTACTTCCACGGTTGCGTCAGAGTCGCTCCCCTGACGCAACCGGATAATTCGCTGGCGGTAAGGTTGATCTAGGGTAATAACGTTAGCTTGTTCGGCAAATAAGGTGATGCTATCTTCTGTGAACAGATTAACTGGTCTTTGCCACAGGCAGAGTTGAACATACCACACTGGTTCTGCTATGGCTTGTTCCCGATTATCAAATTCACCAGCGAGGTATTCACCTAAAGCAATTAACTGTGGCGAGAAGTTCATGAATACAATAAATAAATCATTAAGGATAATAATTTTTGGCTAGTTTTTTAGGAGAAAAGTCTTATCTCCTGTGCCTACCAGCTTATAAAATACTTCTGATGTGTATATATTGTAAATGAAACCGTCACTCGCTAAAAGCTCAACTTGGCAAAGTAGCCTTTAAGCGACAAAATAAAGATACGTCGCCCTTAACATTCTCTTTTTCTTTGTGAATAACGTCCGTACAGTCTCTGATACAAAGCGAACTTTCTACAATCTTCACACCCGTCCGATCAACACTATTTATCGTCGGGTAGTAGAAGAATTGATGGTGGAAATGCATCTGCTGTCAGTAAATATCGATTTTAGCTACAATCCAATTTATGCCTTGGGCGTCGTCACTACTTTTGACCGCTTCATGGAAGGCTATCTACCAGAACGAGATCAAGAATCAATTTTTAACGCCCTATGTCGGGCTATAGAAAAAGATCCGCAACACTATCGACAGGATGCCCAGAGATTGCAAGCTGTAGCTAAAGGTTTGCCAGTTAAAGATTTAATTGGGTGGCTGGGCCAAACTACTTTCTTAGATCGAGATGCTGACTTGCAAGCACACCTGCAAGCGATCGCCAACAATCCTAACTTTAAATACAACCGTTTGTTCGCAATTGGTGTATTTTCGTTATTAGAACAATCAGATCCCGAATTAGTCAAAGACGAAAAGCAACTCACTGAGGCGCTGAAAGCGATCGCTGCTGGCTTGCACCTCTCCGATGACAAACTCAATAAGGATTTGGAGTTATACCGTTCTAACCTAGACAAAATGGCGCAAGCGCTAGTGGTGATGGCAGATATACTTTCAGCGGATCGCAAAAAACGTGAGCAACGTAAACAACAATCAACTACTCCAGTTGCTCCCCCAAGTTCCAACGAATAGTTAGGAGTTAGGAGATGGGAATTATTCAATTTTAGATTTTAGATTTTTACTTCAATCCAAAATTCAAAATTTCAAATTGCCAGAGTTTTAAGTTACTGATAACTCATCACTCCTAACTCCTAACTCTTAGCTTTAGACGCCCAATAATTTGTAGATTAAGCTGTTAATTATAGTCAGCGTAAATGCCCCAATAACAGCACTCCAAATCCCGTAACGCAACCGAAAGCCTTCTACTAACCAAGCCGCAATACTAAAACAAACCACGGCAATCATAAATGTGAAAATGCTGGATAATAAGTCCAATGTGAGTAGATTTGGTACTGCAAAAATGAGGCTTAAAATCGGTCTGACTATTGCCGTCACGATACCAAGCACTGCGGCAGAAAGGAACGCTTTACCAGGAGTATCAATTTCAACTCCCAGAGGCAATTTGCTAATTATCAACAGGCTGATAGCTGTTACTACCCAAACAATTAAAAGCGTCACAATATTCATACCACAACCCCTGATACTAATTAGTAATTCGTAATGACGCTCCTGCGTCGCTAAGAGGATGTTTGAAAAGTCTACGCTTGTATCTAGATCCCCCCTAGCCCCCCTTAAAAAGGGGGGAATAAGGTTCTCAAAGTCCTCCAATTTATCGGAGGATTTAGGAGGATCTAAAGTTTTGGATACCTCAGTCACCACTTTTCAAACAACCTCTAACGCTGCGCTAACGGATTTCGTAATTTGGACACACTGAAAGATGCTTGATACAAGCGCTTTTCAATCTGTTAACCTATTTGGTGAAACAAGATATACTTTCCCAGTTTGATATGAAATGTGGATGGCAATTGGTGATAAATTGCTCAGTCTATCGGTGGAAAAATCTTTAAAGCTCAACCAATTATTTGTAAATTAGCAGTTTTTTTTTCTCTAGCCGAGATTTATTCTAGATATCTTTAGGTTTGGGAAAAGACTTGAAGGGGGACAAGGGGACAAGGGGAATAACCCATACCCAATGCCCAATGCCCCTATCTCATCTTTTAAGAGTAGGTTGGGTTTGTTTGGGTGCTACAGGCACTTGAGGCGCTGGTGAGTTAGGAACCACGGGAGAAATACCAGGATTGATCGGATTGATGCCTTGCCCAGTTGGAGGCTGACTTACCCTAGGAAAGGGTACAGAATTAGGTGCTAAAGGGAATTTAGGGGTGATATTGCCTTCGGGATTGATGCCTGGAAGTGGTGCAGCACCAGGATTGATTGGGAAAGAGGGGACAGTCGGCTGGTTAAGTGAGTTTGTGGGTGGTTGAGATGGGCCAGGAATAATTCCCAAAGAAACGCGATCGCCTCCTACTTGTCGTAGCAAGTCCAATGTCTCAATCACATCATTGTAAGTTGCTGTCCGCGAAGCATTCAGCACAATAACAGCATTGGGATTTTGTTGGAGATACTGTTTTAACCTCTGTCTCAAATCTTCCTGTTTTACAGGCTGTTTTTCTATGTAAGTATTGCCAACGGCATCGATAGTCACAATCACACTTCCACTCTGTGATGTGATTCCAGAGACTGTACTGGGGCTGGCTTTAGGTAAATCAACATTTATTGCCTGTTGCCGTGTAAATTGTAAAGCCGCTAATAAAAAAAATGTCAGGATACAAAAAACGACATCAATTAAAGGGATGATTTGAATTTGGACTTCTTCAATTGGAGTATGTAGATTAACTTTCATGTCTCACTCTCAAACCTGGTTTGGGGGTTGAATTATTGACTATTAATTAGGTGTATTCGGGGGTTCAGGAGGTGTAGAAAGCCTAGTTTTTCCGGGCTTGCGGGGTGGAGTGATATTTTCTGGCACAATTGCTGATGTACTATTGCTAAAGTCAGGAGGAGACTGGCGATAGAGCAATTCCATCTCATTCCCTGCCTTCCGAAAAACTTTGACTTGGTTGACTACAAAACTTTGAAATAGGCGGTAAAATACCAAACTAATAATGGCAACTATTAGCCCAGTTGCCGTAGCAATCAGGGATTCACCAATACCAGTAGTCACGCCAGCGGTAGATTCAGTTCCCAAATCGCCAATCCGAATTGCTCGCAAAGCTTTGATCAAACCCAAAACCGTACCCAACAATCCCAGCAGTGGCGCTAGGGCAATCACGGCTTCTAAAAGTTTTTCGCCCCGCCGCATTCCAGCCAATTCATCTTCTGCCGTAGCCTCTAGTGCTAGTCTAAAGGTTTCCGCATCACTTTTCGTAAAGCGTAGAGGGGCGTAGAGAAAACGTCCGACAGGCTGATCGCTGGCTTGTCTTGCAATGTCCGCAGCTACTTCCCAATTATCTTGGGCAGCATCCAGGATGCGATTGACTATTTGCTTTTCCTGAGTCAAAATTCGCAACCAGAACCACAAACGCTCGAAAATCACACTCAAAGCCAGAATCGACAGAATAAGCAGAGGCCACATCGCTGGCCCGCCTTTATAAAACAAATCTAAAATATCCACTGTTTAAGCTTCCTCCCTCCATGATTAGAGCAAATGTGCTAAGGCATTTTAATTCTAGAGATTAATGCAAAATGAGGGACTTCCAAAATATAAATTTCTCGAAAACCTCAAAAAACAGTGCAAGTATGGCGTATTTAACTGAGACTGCTATACAAAGTTGGTGCTGGGTAGGCAATTGAATGATAGACCGATAATTTTTGGCATACTTTTGCTAGACTTCCTTGTAACCTGGAGTTTCACCACAGGATATTTTCACGTAAAGGAGAACAAATTTTGGCAGCAGTCCGAGTCCGCCAGCATGTTAATCCACTTGGTAAAAAGTATCAAACGCCAGCGAGTCCCCAAGATTGGGAAAAAATTTATGCAAAGCCAAATCAACCACTACATTTAGATATTGGCTGCGCGAAGGGACTCTTTTTGTTGAATATGTCCAAGATAGAACCTAACTGGAATTTTCTCGGCTTGGAAATTCGGGAACCGCTGGTGGTGGAGGCGAATAAGTTACGTTCGGAATTAGGTTTAACAAACCTGCACTATTTATTTTGCAATGTGAATAACTCACTGCACTCACTTTTATCTTCCGTCCCTCCAGGACGTTTACAACGCGTTACAATTCAATTCCCCGATCCTTGGTTTAAAACCCGCCACGCTAAACGTCGTGTAGTCCAACCCGAACTAGTGGCAGACTTAGCTAATTATCTTGCGATTGGGGGGTTGGTATTTCTGCAATCAGATATGGAATTTGTGGCTGTGGAAATGCGCGATCGCTTTGCTGAAAATCCAGCTTTTGAGAAAATTGGTACAGGAGAATGGTTGGCCCAAAACCCCCTACTAATACCCACAGAAAGGGAAATAGGCACGCAAAAAAAGGGTGAACCTGTTTATCGGGCTTTGTTTGAAAGGGTGAAGGGTAAAGAGTAAATACGCACCAAGGTATTTGTAATTATTCCATAAAAAGATTTTTGGGACATAAAGATTTTACTGATGGTGGACTTACGCATTGACAATAAATACCAAATATGCATAAGTTTAAAAACCACATCTTTCGTAAGGGGACAGCATTGCTGTGCCCCTACATTCTGGTCTATTGACGATCGCAGGATAATTAAGAAAAGCCTGAAACAACCGGGAGCATCGTTAATTCAGATCGCGAGGCATTTGTACAGTGCGTAAGTCCGATGATGGTGGAAAATCTGTGAAAAATCAAGAGTCAGAATATTTCTGTATTCCGAATAATACTTGCTTAAACTCTGAGTAAAGGGAGGGTGACGGTGAAGGTTGTACTTACTCCAACTTGACTATTAATTACAATCTCGCCTCCATGTGCATCGACACACTTTTTAGCGATCGCTAGCCCCAAGCCGGTACCAGGAATGGTTCCAACATTGTCCGCACGTTGAAAAGGCTGAAACAGTCGCTTTTGGTCTTCTTTAGGAATGCCAATTCCCCAATCTTGAATTCGCAAAATTACTGTTTTTTCCTGACCAATTAGTTCAAAGTTGACTATGCCGCCCGGTAGTGAATACTTAATCGCATTGGTAAGTAAATTGCCCAAAATGTGCCGCAGCAAGCTTTTATCCCATAGTGCTTCGCCTAATTCCCCAAAACTGGTGAATATCAAAGTCAGATGTTTTTCACCTGCGGTTAATTCAACTTCTTCGACTAGTTGGCGGCAAAAAGCTTCTAAATCTAAGCAGATGAGTTCACAGCGCAGTCTACCAGAATCAGCTTTACCGATGAATGAAACTTCATCTAATAGCTGTCCCATGTTTTTGATCGCCGAGCTAATCATTTGCAAATGATTCAGTTTTTTCTCTTTGGTCAATTTTTCGTCGTAGTTTTCTAGCAATCCAGCAGCCAAGAGAATAGTATTTAGAGGATTGCGGATGTCATGGGAGAGCATTGAGACAAGTTCAGATTTTAATTGGTTGATTTCATTGGCTTTCACCAGTTCAGCAGTTCGTTCTTCAACCCGAATTTGTAACGTTTCATTGTCCGTGCGTAATGATTCTAAAACCTGCTTGCGCTCGATCGCATAACGCAAAGAGCGAACCAATACATCTGAATTTACCTGGCGCTTGATTAGATAATCTTGTGCCCCCTGCCGCACTGCCTCAATTGCCAATTCTTCGTCATTTGTATTGGTTAAGACAACAATCGGGATGTTTGGGACTTGAGCAATCAGAGGAGGCAGAGATGACAATCCTTGGCTGTCAGGTAGAGATAAATCTAACAAAATAACATCATAATTACACTGAGTTAGTTCCTGAAGTGCTTCCCCCAATCGCTTCACATGAACCAGAGTAAACTCTTGGGACTGAGCTTGCATCAGAAACTTTTGTAACAACCTAGCGTAAGGTAGGTTATCCTCAACTAACAAGATTTTTGCTGAGTAGCTCACAACCATAATTTTCGGGTTTCACTCTAATGGCAGCGTCACAGTAGAGAGCCAAAAATCTTCAATACTCTTGACGATTTCGAATAGCTGGTTAATGTTGCGGGATTTAGTAATATAGCAATTCACATGCAAATTGTAGCTCTCAATAATGTCATCCTCATTTTTTGAGGTTGTTAAGACAACGACTGGAATACGTTTTAGTACTGGGTCAGTTTTAATTTCCGCCAGCACTTCTCTACCATCTTTCTTGGGCAAATTCAAATCGAGGAGGATGAGGTCAGGGCGCCGTGCATTAGCATATTCACCTTCTCGGCGTAAATAAGCCATAGCATCTATGCCATCCCTGGATGTGACCACCTGATGTGGCACTGAACTATTTTTCAACGCTTCTTGGATTAAGCGAATGTCGGCTTTATTGTCCTCGACCAAAAAGATCATTTTTTGTTTTTCTCCCCTTTCTACGCTCAAGTTCACGTCCTCCAACTGGAATTGTAAAGTAGAAGGTTGCGCCTTCACCCAGTTTTGACTCTATCCAGATCCGCCCCCGGTGGCATTCGACAATCTTCTTACATATAGCTAAACCCATACCTGTACCGATATATTCATCTCGTGTATGTAGGCGCTGAAAGATAACGAAAATGCGATCGCTAAATTGTGGATCAATGCCAATACCATTATCCCGAACTGAGAACAGCCATGCATCTTCTATCCTTTCTGCTCCCAGATGGATTTGTGGCGGTTGGTGACTGTGGAACTTAAGGGCGTTACCAATGAGGTTTTGAAATAGCTGCATCAGTTGGGTGCTGTCAGCCATCACGGTTGGTAAGGGATCGTGGGTGATAGTAGCCCCAGTTTCATGAATGCGTTGACGCAAGTTGCTCAAGGCCCGATTTAAGGCTGTCTCTACCTCGGTCATTTGAAATGCGATCGCTTGCATATCCACTTTCGAGTATGCCAGCACATCATCAATCAAAGTCTGCATCAAGCTAACTCCCTGCACAGCGTAGCTGATAAACTCGTGCGCTTCTTCGTCGAGTTTTTGGCCATAGCGCATCTCCAACAGCTGCACGTAATTCACAACTTGATTAAGAGGTTCTTGCAAGTCATGGGAGGCGATGTAGGCAAACTTTTTCAGGTCGGCGTTAGAACGTTCTAAATCCTGGGCTAACTGGGCAAGTTCATCGGCTTGACGCAGCACAATATTGACAATTGCTTTTCGCAGTTCCAATGCTGCTTTAACTTCTATATCTTTCCAAGGTAAAGATGTTAAGCGGACGGTTTCTTTCCACAGTTCAAATGATTTGCGTGGACATAAACGGACATTTCCTTCTGACTGGCTAACTTCAAAAGCTTGATTAGGATCGCCACCCCAATTTACAGTTTGAATTACTTCTGGTCGAAACCACAAAACATAATTTCGTTTGGCGATGGGAATAGCTAATAAACCGCTAGCGATGTTTTTAAAACTTTCGGCATCTGAATAAATCTGCGGCAAAGAATCTGTATAGAATACTTCTTCCTCAACGTTATTCTTGAGCCATTGGACTAAAAAATTCAGGTCTTCTTCTTTTGGCGTTTCACCAATTACCCGACAATTTCCCCCAGAACACACGGCTGCGCCTTGAGCGCTAGCCAAATCTAAAAGATGCTGCGGGTTTTTAACTAAACCATCAATAAAGGTTTCGTCTTCAGACATATATTCAATCAAGACTGATTGAATACGTGTCAGATTTATCTGGCGATCGTGGTCTTCTGTCTCTTCTCTCGCTGAGATTTCGGCAAATATTAATCGCCCCAAAAATTCGCAAGCTTTACGTAATTCGTAGGAAATATATTTAGAGGACTGATGATGACAAGCAATTAGTCCCCAGAGTTTTTGGTCTTTAATTAAAGATATAGTCAGCGTTGCACCAACACCCATATTATGCAAGTACTCCAGATGACAGGGAGCAGGACTTCTGAGAATAGAGTTGGTTAAATCAATCGGGCGATCGCTAATTGGATTATTGACAGGAAAAATTTTTACTTGCTCACAAGAAGAATCCGGTATGATTCTGATCGAATTGACAGCGAATAATTTTTTCGCTGGTTTGGGAATATCTGACTCTGGGTAATGCAGTCCTAAGTATGGTTCTAGGCTTTCTAGTTTTTCTTCAGCCACAACAGAACCATGTCCATCATCATCAAATTTATATAGCATTACCCTGTCAAATTCCGTTATTTTCCCAACTTCTTGAACGATAACTTGACAAAACTCCCGGAGATTTGATGTTTTTTTTAGTTGATTTATGGAGGCTTGAGCTAAATGATAAAAGCTTAAAAATGGAATATTTTCCTGAGTAATAGCAGGTTCTAATTCCAAAATTAAAAATCCTTCTTCATTGCGGTGAAATACTGCATCAAATACTATGTATTCATCATCTTTTTTTCGTACCCAAACTCTGGTGGAATTGATGAAATCAAGATTTGCCCCGGATAGCCCTGTTTTAATTTTCTCTATTTGGAATGGGTCGAGTAAATCTTCTAGTTTTTTTTGTAACATATTTTCGGGAGTGATCCCGAAAATATTTAATGTATTAGTGCTAACTTGTAATATTTTTAGCTCAGGCTCCTCCAAGACTAACAGGATACCATGAGGCTGAATTTGACTAGAAAGATGAATCGATGCCTCTTTTAAGCTAATTAAATTAATATCTGGCAATTCTAAGTTCATTTTCATGACGATCCGCCTCTATTGTTCAGGATCATCAAAACTAGGTATCTATAATAACAATAACAGAGAATGATAAATGTAAAAAATTTTATAATTTCTCATTCATTATTTTTAGTTAATATCTAATTCACCATGCCCTGGTGTTGCGTTTTGCAGCTTTAATATTATCTGCTTACGCTTTGAACAGTCTAACAGTAATTAAAGCCACATAGTGATAAGAAATGTGAAACCGATGTATTAAGCAAATCTATATATATGTAGCTATGTTAAGTTGAGAAATTAGTTAGGGATTGGGGGTAAAAAGTTAGGAGTTAGGAGTTATTTTCATTCCCAATACCCAATGCCCCTTTAATCAAATCCAAGAGTTGAACCACATTCGCAGCTTATAACCTTCAGGCGAGAGGGGTAAACCCAAATAAATGGGCATCCAGAAAATAAAAGCAGCCAGAATGATAAAAGTAATGGTGACACCTAGCGCCCGGAGTGGTTGATAATAACTGCGAAGACACTGATCGACAAACCAAGCGATCGCTAAAAATACAAATACCACTGCACACATATAATGATAGATAAAAACGCACCTCGTTACCTCTACCCAAGGTAATAAGTTAGCAGCATAATTGCTCACTAAATACAAGGCAATCCAAGTATCAACACTAAGAGTTGCAGGCACAGAAAAACGCTTTTTTTTCAGCCAAGGAATTATGGCTTGTGACACCAGCATTCCTACCAAAAACAACATGGCAGCGACACCAAAGCACCACAAAAATGGGTTGCCCATTGCATGGACATCATAAATAACTTGTCCAGCACCGGCAGGCAAAGGCGGCCCCATTACAGGTAGAGGATCAGTGATACTTTTAGCCGTTTGATAATAATATGCCATTGGCCGAGTCATCAAAGGCCATTTGTACCAGGCAGCACAGTAAGGATGCACATTAGGACTATTGCCACCTAAATGTAAGTGAAACTTCAAAATTTGCTGATGTACTGCAATAAATCCATAAGTTTTATCTAGTTGAAGGTGAGGAATCCAGATGATGCTGTAGATAAAAGCTGGGATAATTCCTAGATAAAACAGCATCTGAAAAATATTTAGCTGAGTCAAGTTTTGTAGTGGTGTCTGAGATGAGGGAGAATAAGTACTAACTCCTGACTCCTGACTCCTGACTTCTGACTCCTTCAAGAAGGGGGATGTAAAAAAGAGTTTGGGGTTAGGAAAAGAATGTATTAAATGAATAACCCAAGCTGCTATCCAAGTGAGATAAGCACCTGATAGGAACCATAAACCATTCCACTTAGTACCAACTGATGCACCAAAAGCAATACCAGCAAAAACTAACCAAAAAGAACGCCGCCGATTTTGGTTATCTAATGCCAATAATAAAAACCAGTGCCCTAACAAACCAAAGATGACGATATAAATATTACTTAAAGCATAGCGAGACTCAACTAGGAAAATGCCATCACAAGCTGTGAAGAAACCTGCAAGTATTGCAAAGGTACGACGATAACTCAACTGATAAGCGATCGCAGCCACAACTAAAGGAATAAATGAGCCTGTGAGGGCATTTAACCACCGATAAGTCCAAGGCGATCGCATTGAACCTGTCAGCCCATTCACCGTATCGTGCCAAAAAGGAATGTGACTACCAATCCAAATGCCGATACCAATAATATATTGACTCAGCGGCGGATGAGCATTAAAAAATGGTGTACGCGTCAGATAATTATTACCGAATCTGGCAAAATAAACTTCATCAAATACCAGAGTGTTAAATCGCTCCAGTCCCCAAAACCGTAAGGCAAGTGAGAGAAGAAATACACTCACCATCCCAATTCGGAACCACTTTTTATTCATTAGTTATTTGTCATTTGTCATTTGTCATTGGGCATTGAGCATTGGGCATTGGTTATCGTCCCAAGTGATGTACAAGAACCCCCTCCCCGCTCTTCGAGAGGGGGCTATGATGTACTTTATATGATTAGGAAACGCTATATTTCTCCCTCATCTCCCTCATCCCCCTCATCTCCCCTACTCCCTACTATGCAACAGCAAATTCTGAATCTTTCCGCAGTTCCTCAGACCGAAATCCCAATACAATCCGATCCTTCGCCACACCAGCCCTAACTAGTTCCGTTGCAATCCCTTCTTCAGTACCATCACGTTGAATCCAAATTTTGTTATCAATAATATCAATGTGAATCATACAGCCATGAACGCGACGAGTCACAGTCAAAGACAAATCATAAGCTGGTTCTCTTCCCAAAATCATCAAGAGGTAGCGGTCTTGTTCGCCATCAAAAACTGTTTCAAATTGAATATTGCCAGCGCTGAAAGGGATTTTTGTATGTTCAATCAGAATATTCCGAATCAACTGCCTGTATTGCTCCAAGGTATCCATCTAAAAATAACCTCTTGCTCTAGCTGAAATAGAACAATATTAACTTTGTAATCTTCTACTAAAAGTTTAGCAATTGGCTCATCAAAGATATCGGCGTATACTTCGTCTTGAACGGCGAGATAGAGGACGCGATCGGGATTGGTTCTAGTCATCACAGAGCGGTATGCAAGGTACTGTCCCAATGCCTGTTCGAGAGCGGTCATCTCCGATACGCTGCGAAACGTTTTAATCTCAACGGCTATCTGCTGTCCTTCCTTTTCAGCAGCAATCAATTTCTCTGCACCCAAGTCAACATACATATCCCTTTTTCCCCACTTCAAATGAAAGGGATCGTCGGTAATCGTCCAGCCATCTTTGATTAGGGCATTTTTGACGTTCTCGTGGTAGCGATCTTTTGCTGGCATACATTACTCGAATATTTAACACACTAAAACCCTCTACAATTAAGACTCAGCACTCTCGACTTTTGCGACTTCTAGCATCGTCTTTAAAACCGAATCTGGATTTAGACTAATCGAGTCAATTCCTTGTTCAACCAAAAACTGGGCAAATTCTGGATAGTCACTGGGTGCTTGTCCACAAATGCCGATTTTGCGATCGCATTTTTTCGCCGCTTCTATGGCCATTTTCACCATTCGCTTCACACCTTCACTACGTTCATCAAATAACCGCGCCACTAAGGCCGAATCCCTATCTATACCTAGTGTCAACTGAGTTAAATCATTGGAACCAATGGAGAAACCATCAAATACCTCAGCAAACTCCTCAGCCATAATTACATTATTCGGTAACTCGCACATCACATAAACCTGCAAGTCGTTAACACCCTGCTTTAAACCATTTTTTGCCATCTCTGCCAAAACTAAACGTCCTTCATCGGGAGTGCGACAAAAGGGAATCATCGAGATCACATTCGTCAAACCCATTTCTTCCCTTACCCGCTTGATGGCATGACATTCTAGGGCAAAAGCTTCTCTGTAACCTTGATCATAGTAACGCGCCGCTCCTCGCCAACCCAGCATGGGGTTTTCTTCATGGGGTTCAAACTGTCGCCCACCTAACAAATTGGCATATTCATTACTTTTGAAATCTGACATTCTGACAATCACTGGTTTGGGATAAAATGCCGCCGCAATTCTACCTATGCCTTGGGCTAATTTATCGACAAAATATTGGGCTTTATCGTCGTAAAGTGCAGTAATCTCAGCAATTTTAGCTTTCACAAATTCATCTTTTAACAAGTCATAATGAATCAAGGCCATTGGATGAATTTTAATTTGGTTAGCGATGATAAATTCTGTCCGCGCTAAACCTACACCATCGTTGGGAATTGCTGATAAACTTAATGCTTCTTGAGGATTACCCACATTCATTAAAATTTGAGTGCGGGTGCGGGGTAAGTTCTCTAAAGGAACTTCTTGAACTTCAAAAGGTAATAAGCCTGGATAAACTTTTCCTTCTTCCCCTTCAGCGCAAGAAATTGTTACCTCTTGACCAGGTTTCAAAATTTCCGTAGCATTGCCACATCCCACGATCGCAGGTACACCTAATTCTCGCGCAATGATTGCGGCATGGCACGTCCTACCACCAGAGTTGGTAACAATTGCACTGGCGCGTTTCATAATTGGTTCCCAATCGGGGTCAGTTCTCTCTGTCACCAAAACTTCCCCGACTTGGAACTGTCCGAGTTTCTGAACATCTAAAATTAGACGTGCTTTTCCTTGACTAATTGCTTCTCCAATCGCACGCCCCGTAATTAGAGGGATTAGGGATTGGGAAGATTTTTCTCCAGTCCCTAGTCCCCAGTTTCCAGTTTCCAATAACAACCGATAACTCCGCAACACATTTCCCTTCTTCTGCGACTGGACGGTTTCGGGACGCGCTTGCACAATAAAAAGTTGGTTAGTAATTCCATCTTTTGCCCACTCGATATCCATTGGAGTAAGAATACCGTGAACTTGGGAATAATGGTCTTCAATTAAACATGCCCAACTTGCTAGTTGTAAAATCTCTTCATCACTCAGAGCGAATTTACCTCTTTCGCTGGCCGAAACCGAAACATTTTTCGTAAATTTGGAGCCGTCATCATAAATCATTTTCAGTTCTTTACTGCCCAATTTTTTATCGATAATCGGGCGGAAACCAGCTTTTAAAGTTGGCTTAAAAACATAATATTCATCGGGATTGACAGACCCCTGGACAACATTTTCACCTAAACCGTAGGCGGCTGTAATTAGTGCTGCATCCTTAAAGCCGGTTTCTGTATCAATGGAGAACATCACTCCAGAGGTTGCTAAGTCAGAGCGCACCATTTTTTGCACACCCACAGCCAGAGCAATGCTAAAGTGGTCAAATCCCTTGGTGTGGCGATAAGAAATAGCGCGATCGGTAAATAGAGAAGCAAAACATTTATGACAAGCTGCTAAAACTCCTTCGGCACCGACAACGTTGAGGTAAGTTTCCTGCTGTCCGGCAAAACTAGCATCGGGTAAGTCTTCAGCAGTGGCGCTAGAACGGACTGCCACATCTGTGTCTGCATGGTATTGTTCACAGAGATTATGGTAGGCTGCGGCGATCGCCTCCCGCAATTCTACAGAAAATGGTGTGTGGATTAATAGCGATCGCGCTTTTTTCCCCCGTTCTCGTAAGTTTTTGACATCCTCAACATCCAAGTCAGCAAAGAGTTTGCGTAGCTTTGCTTCTAACCCCGCAGATTCAATGAAATGACGATAAGCGTAAGCAGTAGTGGCGAATCCGGTGGGAACGTTAATCCCTTTGGGTGTTAGCTGTTGAATCATTTCCCCCAGTGAGGCGTTTTTACCACCAACTACAGGGATATCAGCAATACCAATTTCATCAAACCAGAGAATAAGCGATCGCTCTTGGGCAGATAGAGATAAAGTGCTTTTAGATACTGTAGTCATAAATATTACCTTTTAAGTTTATACTCAACTTGTAAGTGCATAACTGCTACTATATTTTTCCCATATTTAATTTTAGATTTTTTATTCTGTCGCCTGGTTTTAGATTTGGCGACGATATATAAGGCTATAGTCAATAAAAATTAACAATTATTCGGTTTAATGACTTTATCAAAATATCGAATTTAATACTCAATGGCGCAACTAGAACGACTACTGAAAATGGCAGAAGATGAGCTAACTGAATACAGCACTGATGCCCGCAAAATGGAAAAACTACGCCGTAAAATAGGTTTAACAGTGTCGGTAACAGAACAGCAGCAAGTCAAAGAGGCATTACTCGCTACGATGAAATCTAATATAATTACCCAAGCTGTGGAAGAACAAAGACAAGCAGTAGCCTTACCATTTTGGGGAATTGCTGGATTGGGTTTGTTATTGGGAATTTCTTTAAATCAACCTGTATGCTTGTTAGTGTCTGTAGTTGGGACTGTATTAGCTTACAGAATTCAGAAATGGGGTTGGAAATTGCAGGCAACTCGTTTATTGTTACAAACGTTGGAAGATATCGAAATGCGTATTGCCCAACCCAATAAGTAACAAAACAGATGCACTTTACAGATAAATACTTTTATATGTATTTTATTATACAAAAAATTTAATAATTAATTGATTTACAATCCTTGTTTTCAGCGATGAATTGCTCAAAACAAGGATTTTATTTTATATTTAATTATACCTACCTAGTGAGTTTCAGCAGTCTAACTTACAGGAATTCCGGATTAAGAACTTGTTCGCTAGTGAACAATTATTGCCTCCTCACAGCAATTGTGTAACTAGGTAGATGTGAGGCATCTGCTTGAGTTTTCACAAGTCGCCAGTCATTATCTATATATAAATGTTGAAACACTTGAGAAGTTGCTAAGGATGTTTTTTGAAATTCATTAGGATCATTTATCTCTAGATTTTCTGAGTTGAGAGCTTTAGGCAAAGCCACTTTTGATGCATTCAGTTTGACTTTAGTATTAACTACATTACTAAACCAGTTGTAGACTGATTCTAAAGTTAGAGGAATTTCTCTATTTTTAAAAGCCTGAAATCTATCAATGTTTTGAAGATACCATTTACCATTTTGAATTCCATATTTTTGGATTACCATGAAATCATAAGCTGGTAATTGTGATTGAAAGTTCTGGGATAAAGACGACTCTTTTCCCAGTATGTAGCGAGCTATACTGGCACAGTAACCATCTTGCTGGAAAATTTGGAAGGATTGCTCTTGTATTCTTTTTGGTAAACTTTCATGGAACGATATAGTAGACCAGATTGGTGTCCAAACACCCACTAAAAGCCTTAATTGCTCTGTAACACTGAAAATAGGATTTTGTTGGCTCAACTTGATAAAATAGGGAAGTAATTCAGTTTTATAAAATTTTATTTCGGCATTTAAAGGTTGTGGGTTTCGATCTTGAAGCCGTGCCAAAATTTCATTTTTAAATTTTAGTTTTTTGGGAGCGCTTAATTCATTTTTTAGTAAGAGTTCGAGCATTACCATTTACCTTTATTCTCATTTTTTTAGATGATTTGGTAAGAATTAAAAACTGGTGAGTTTAGCGTTCATAAAGGTATCATGCATTCTTTTCTCCTGTAAAAGGTAGAGCCTTTTAGCTCCTCATTCTGACAATTATTAAGTGTTTATCTGCTTGATATTATCTATCTTCAATCCCAAAATGGTGTGATCCAGATCACTGTAAACTAAAATATATTGCTCTACTTAATTATTCTTAAACAACGAGATCCCCGACTTCTCTAAGAAGTCGGGGATCTGAGGCTTGTGATTTGAGAAGAAGCATTTAGGAATCAGAGTATTGCATACATAGAGGTGTAGGGGCTACTCTACGAGTTCTCAAAACCTGAAACCTCGATCCCCCCTAACCCCCCTTAAAAAAGGGGGGATCTAAAAAGCCCCCAATTTATCGGGGGTTGGGGGATCTCTTATGCGTAAGTCCGATGTTTATCTGAAATTTCTAAGATTCTCTTCCCGATGCCCAGCTATCACGCCATTTAACGATGCCTTCTTTCGCAATCACCCAACGGCGATTTACGAGATTTTCACGCAGAGGCGATCGCCCTTCTCGCCACATAGCATATTTATAAGCAATCAGCTTACCGACACTCTCATCAAAGGGAATCTCAGCAGACCAGGTATTTGAGTTGATGTACTCTAAAGGATATGCTTTATTGATATCCCAGTTACCCAACTCTGGGCAATCTCCTGTCACCACAATGATTTCACCGGGTTTGGTATCGACGCCATTGAGTTGGACGCGGACAATTGTCTGTGCTTTGATCCGTTCGCCAACGTGACTGAAAACAAGCACTCCCCGTTCTTCTAGTAGCAAGTTATAAATCTTGCCGTCTTTCACCTCATACTTGTTGCGAGTCACCACGCAGGTATGTTCCCCATCGGGCAATTCTGTTTCTACTTCTGGCAGAGTAACTTCTCCTCCCCGGTTTAAAGCTACAAAACACAAAGAGTCACGATAGCGACGCACATAACAGTAAATGTCGGGGGTGAGATATTTTTGCCAGTGGCTACCCATTGATACGGCTGGATTCAGTCGCCGTAAGCCAGACAGCAGCCGAATGCAGCGATAAATCTCACTCTCAGTATCCCAATTTTCCATCATCGGGCGGTTATATGGGTCGTTACCGCCGTCGGTGTCGTCATGCAGATATTGTTCTGTACCGTAGTAAATGCAGGGAATACCGCGAGATGTCATAATTAAGGCGATCGCAACCTTCAACATCGCTGGATCGGGATTCAGCGATTGGAAGCGACACATATCATGATTATCGATGAAGGTAACTAACTCTGTTGCCCCGTTGTAGCGATAATCCTGATCGAAAATATATTGAATTGTTTGGAATCCCATTTCTGAACCTTGCCCTAGTGCGGCTCGAATTGCCACACACAAGCCAAAGTCTAGAAGTGTCATGCCTGAGTGGTTAACAAATTCCACTGAGCGATCGTCAGTAGGATTACTATAAATCCATTCACCAAAAATGAATACATCTGGTTTGTGATTGGTCATCTCGCCAGTGAATTCTTGCCAAAACCAAATCGGCATGTGCTTGACAGTATCCACCCGCAGTGCATCTACACCCCGATCTAGCCATTGTTTAATGGCTGACTTGATATACTCACGATATTCACTATTGTTTTCATTGAAGGTTGCTAAACCAGATAGTTCACAGTTCTGAACTTGCCAATCGTCTTCCCAGTTTTGCACTTCGCCATAGTGGTGATACCAACTATTGACATCATCATTGAAGTCAGCAATTTTCACTCCATCATTATACAATTCACCCTTACTACCGCTGGTATCAGGGCTGCTATGGTTGCAGACAATATCTAGCACCAGCTTCATATTGCGCTTGTGCAGTTCTGTAATTAAGCGATCAAAGGTCGTATTTTTTTCTTCTTGCGTAGCGTTTAAAGAAGGATTTTCCCCATCAGCAATGTAGCGAGGATTGAGCCGCTTAAAGTCTTTTGTCCAATAGCCATGTAGCGCTGCATTTCCAACAAATAACTCTTCAACCTGCTCGAAGAGTGGAGTTAGCCAAAGGGCTGTCACTCCCATGTTTTTGAGATAATCTAATTTGTCGATGACACCTTGCAAGTCGCCACCCCAGTACTTACCCCAATCTTTTCTAGTTGGATCGTACAATTCTGAGTTTGCACCTTCGCTGTTATCTGCATCGCCATCATAAAAGCGATCGACCACAAGAAAGTAAATGGTTTCTTGACGAAATTCAATATCTCTAGTGTAAAGAAACTCTAGGTCAATCTCAGCTTCTGGTGGTGTTTCTATAATAGCGTCTACTTTTTCTTGTGCAGAATCAACTTTATATTGATCTGGTGAAAACTGAGATGGAGGGGTTTGTACCATAAAAGAACTCAAAATTTAATGTAATTCATCAAAAAAATGGGTTGGAAACCCCGTGCTTCTAGCACGGCTTTATATTTCCATTACCGCCTTGGAGTTGTTCAATTCGGTGTACTTTTGTAATGTACTTTGAACGGGACAATTACCGTTTCAAATCTCCCAACTCTGTACGCATAATGTTTTGCTCAATTGAGCCTCCCTTACGGGGTAATGTTAGCTTCTCCCAAGGGGAGACGCAAGCGCGAACGACCTGTTATAAGAGCTTGTTGGGCTTGCAACACTGTTCCAGTGACCTTAGAACTGTTTAATCACAAGCGATAGAGCGGAAAACTAGCTACGGATTCTCCGGTATCGTGACTCAAATAACGTTTACTCGTTTTACCGAGTGGTCTGGTCAGAACGGCAAGAAGGATTACTCTTTCAAGCCTCATGCCTTAAGGCTGAGGTTCCTGACACTTGTAGAACCAACAGTACAACATTTCAAGTATTGTGTGTCACTACAAACTTCGGTATTTTGACATCCTGCCCACGGTGTAGGTATCTATCGCTAGCTAGTTTATAATTCTATCGGTAGACATAATTCATCTGCTAGAGGAATATAGCAGGTATTAACGATAATTGATTGATTACAAAAATTTACAATATTTAGTTAAGTTGACCTGGGGTAAATATTGAGCCTAGCTCGTGTTTAAGTGTATATTCGACAACAGATTTTAGAACACCTCAACTCCTGGCAGATTAGCTGTCAGTGTCGTTACATCTGAGCAATACTGAGTAAACCACGTATTAGCCAACTTTTTCTCTAGAAGATTCGCTCCATTGGTAAACTGACCATTGTCACTTTCAATCTGTTATTACTATCAAGGAATTAATTTAGGTAGCAATTATGACAAAATATGACAAGGTTTTTAACTCACCAAAGACATCAGAGGAATCACTAAGTCCAGAGGAAGCGGTGGCGGCGATCGCAACTGTGACTGCGATCGCTGATTCAATGATTGAAGATGTAGATGCAGAAAGTTTAGCGGGTATCCTCTGGGAATTCGAGGTTTTCGAGGAATACTCAGAAGATGAAATCGCCGAAATAGTTGATAGACTTCTAGCGATTGCAGAAGAGGAGGGAATTGGGCCCCTGTTTAATGTCGCTAAAGTATCTCTCTCAGATGAATTAGTGTTGGATGGTTTTGCAGCTGGGGTAATAGTGCTTTTAGACGATGAACTCGCGATCGCCAAATCGAAACAAGTTTACCTCAAAAAGCTACAAGCAGCCTTAGAACTAGAGGATGAAGAAGCAGAGGAAATCATCAAGGAGGTAATTGCAGCCTTTAAAGAAGCAGAAGATGAAGAATATGCAGAGGATGAAGATGAGACGGTAGTCATCGAAGATTTTAGTCAACAGAGCTATGAATCCCCTTTAGGTAATTTTACCGTGCCGATTCCGGTTGATCCGCAGCAGGGCGGTAGAATTCAAAGTCAGGAAGGAGTAGTTGGCTTTTCTGATGATATCGGTACTTTGCTGAGAATCGATTATTATCCTTTCCCCCTGGAACAGTTAGAAGAATTGGAGTCTTTAGGACAAGAAGAATATTTACAAACAATTTTAGTAGACAAGTATATACCTCAAGCGATTTTTGTCAATGTACCAGATGCTTCTGTGGAGTATACCGAATATCTGGAAAATACTTTGCGAGGCGCTTACTACGTCTTAATCGATATGCCCAACGGTTCCACGATTTCTAAGCAAGAAAATAATGGAACTGCAATCAGATTAGATGCGTACCGGGGGCTGCTCACCTTTATCAGTGGTGAATTTTTGTATATAGTTAGTAGTCAGCACAGCTTTATTAACGGCGAAACTCCTGATTCTGTTGAAGAAGAAGCCGAAGACATCAAGGAGAGTATTTTAGAGTTTGTTGAGACTATAGAGTTCACTTAGTACAGCATTTCATTCATTCGTAGCGAATTAAATTTGGCAATACCCTGCAATGCCAATGCGTCGGTTGACAATGCCAATGCGTCGGTTAACAATGCCAATGCGTCGGCTGACAATGCCAATGCGTCGGTTGACAATGCCAATGCGTCGGTTGACAATGCCAATGCGTCGGCTGACAATGCCAATGCGTTCCCTGGTATTAAAAACGTTACGCTTTTAGGCAAAACTGTACTTAATACATATCACCGCAAACAAGAGTCAGAAATAGAGGAAGATACTTTCTAGAAGTCATACCATTTCATTTGAATAATAATACAAATACCTTGGTAGGGGCACAGCATTGCCCATTGGTGTCAACTTAACTAAGACTTACGCATAAGAGATCCCCCCAACCCCCTTAAAAAGGGGGCTTTTAAGATCCCCCCTTCTTAAGGGGGGTTAGGGGGGATCGAGGTTTCAGGTTCTCAATGCGTAAGTACTGTTACCTCGTTCCCAGTCTCCGACTGGGAATGCCTATTTTGAGGCTCCGCCTCCCTGACTGATGCCTAGTACAAGAAATAATGCATCCTTGCTTCAGAGCAAATAAATTTATTTATGGGGTTCTCCCCCTGCTCCCTTTCCTCTTCTTTGGCGTTCTCAATTCAATCTCCATAACTCATCTGATGTACATTTAAAGGGCGATGTCTGATGACAAGCCTGGAGAAGACAGGAAATTTCCGGCTCCGCACTGGGTGTCTACGGTTATAATTTTTCATGACAATAACCCTGCTGAACAATCGCTATCAAGTTATCCAGGTAATCGGCGCTGGTGGGTTTGGCGAAACCTTTCTAGCAGAAGATGTCCATCTGCCTTCTCGCCGTCGCTGTGTAATTAAGCAACTAAAACCGATAACCAATAATGACTCGCAAACCTACCAACTTATCCAACAACGGTTTGAACGGGAAGCAGCAACTTTAGAGTATTTGGGTGAAAGCAGTCATCAAATTCCCAAACTCTACGCCTACTTTTCTGAAAACGGGCAATTTTACCTCGTCCAAGAATGGATTCAGGGCCAAACCCTGACAAAAATTGTCGAAGCCAAAGGATTTGAGAGTGAAACCGCTGTTCGGCAAATTCTCTTGAGTCTGCTATCAGTTTTAGATTATGTCCACAGCAAAGGCATTATTCACCGCGATATCAAGGCAGATAACATCATTCTCCGTTCTGTTGATGGCAAGCCTGTTTTGATTGATTTTGGTGCAGTCAAAGAAACAATCCGTTCTCTGGTGAATTCTCCAGGATACCCCACGCGATCGCTCATCATTGGTACACCTGGATATATGCCTAGCGAACAAGCCGTTGGCCGCCCAGTTTACGCCACTGATATCTACAGCTTAGGTTTAACGGCGATTTATCTGCTGACTGGTAAACACCCGCAAGAACTAGTAACTGATCTCAAAACTGGGGAAATACTTTGGCAAGATCACGCCTCTCATGTCTCTTCCGAATTGGCTTTGGTACTGAATCAAGCAATTAAGCCTCATGCTGGCGATCGCTATAGCACTGCCAGTAAAATGCTATATGCCCTGCAATCAGTTAGTAATATACCTCCTGAGTTAGCTGCAAATACTTCCACAGTCAGTTTTTCTCCCACTGCTACATCGACTCGACAAACCCAGCCATTATATTCTCCGCAAAACAATTCTGCGATTGCAAGGTCTTCCACTCCTGGAAACTGGCAAAAATCTGCTGTGATTATTGGTAGTTTGCTGGTAGGCGGCTTGATTGGGGCAGTAGCAATTCCTAGCATCATTCGTCAGCAACAACCAGAAACAACTATTGCCACAAGTCCCACCCCATCGCCAGAATCTTTGCCGACTCCTGCATCTAGCGAACCGCCCGTTTCTTCCCAAACTTCTCCAGTCCCAGTTGTACCGACATCACGACGACGACAGCGAGTAATTCCTGATCCTTTGCCAACCTCTAATCCCCCAGTTGTACCCATACGACAGCCAGAAAAACAGCCTGTCAGTTCAGATATTCCAGCACCACTAGCAGTATCAACACCACAGCCAGAACCAGAGAATATCGCAGTTCCCACACCAGAAGTCCGTTCCACACCACAAAACAAACCGCGCAGTAAATTAGCTGCCACTACCAGCAGAGAAAGCGTTCCCGCATTCCCTACAGGTACAGCAAGAAACATCGTAGAAGCTACCCTCGGCAAACGAAATAAAGATTTAAGAGGCTCATGGGGCAAGACTCGTGCTGTGGTTTACAAACTAGTACCAGACAAAATTGACCTTGGCTACTTATTTGATAGTAATTCTCAAGTACTGCGTCAAACTGAGGTATCTTTTGCCCAATCGGTAGACCCGCAGGTAATGGAGACTACCTTAAATGGATTGTTAGGAGGGGAAGCCACTGAAGAAATTAAGCAGGGACTTAAACAGGTACAACAGCGCCACTCTGATAATTTTAGTTTTAAGAATGGCTCAGTTAAAGGTCAGATTATCCGCCAAGAATGTGATTTTATTTACATCAGCATTTGGGATGCAGATTTACATAATTTTGTGAGTCCATCGACAGCCAAAAGGTGTTAATTTCCTGAGAAACATCATTCTCAAAAGTTAGATTTTTGTATCATAGAAGACAGATTCAGTCTTGAATATAGTGCTTACAAAACTAGTTTTGTTGGGCTACAATCAAGACAATTTCAGTCTTTTCAAGCACAAAAACCCAATTTTTAGAATTAGCAGATTTGTTTTCTAGGTTTTACAACTAAACCCATGAAAATCTATCTTTCCTATGCCCCATGCCCCATACCCCTTTTCAAACTGAGTTTCAAGTTCTTAATCTTCATAAAGTTATAAATACCATTATTAAGTTTTTAATAATACTTATCTCAGCTTCTACATTCATGTTGTAAAGTGCGATCAAAATTGTGTAATCTGAAAACAGCAAAGCTAAATTATTCAATTGAGGCCTGATGACTCCTACAATTATGCGTCAGCTTTGGTCAGTGGTTGAAACCGCCCAAGCCAAGCTCCTCTTACAACTGGATGATGCAAGCTTGGTGCAGTGGTTAGTGAAACAAACCGAAACGCAAGTGTTGTTAGATTCTAACGAAACTGATTTTCTGTGCCACTACATTCAATCTCGGCTAGCCCTTATACGTGATATTGCCCATGAACGTCAGTGTTCATGATAGCAAAATCACGATGAATTGATTGATAGTCAAGTGTTATTACTGTTGACTATTGTTTTTTTGAGGAAAATAGCCTTCCACTAAGCAGTCAGAGCCTACTACACGCCAACGAACACGTTCTAAAGACAACGCCTCAGTCATGGTAGTAAAACCTAAATCGCCCACTGGTGTGGGAGCAATACTACCACCAATAATTTTCGGGGCAATAAATGCCAAAACTTTTTGCACTGCTCCTTGAGCGATCGCACTAGCAGCTAAGGTACCACCACACTCCCACAACACGCTACAAAAACCCCGTTCATATAAATACGCCATTGCCTTATCCGGTGTAAGTGATGTTAATTCCACCACCTCCACCCCAAGTTTTCGCAACAGTTCTTGAAAATTGGGGTTAGCACCTTTCTGTGTCAACACCAAAGTTGGAGCATCCGCAGTTTGCCACAGATGGGCACTTTCCGGTAAGTTGAGATGGCGACTCATCACCACTCGCAGGGGATTATGTGCCCCTAGCTGATGGCTGGTTAAATAAGGATTATCTTGTCGAACTGTATTACCGCCGACAATTATGGCATCACAAGCCGCCCGCAGTTGATGTACTTCACTGCGGGCATCTTGGCTAGTTACCCAAGCGCTATGACCAGAGGTAGTAGCAATTTTGCCATCTAAAGTCATGGCATACTTTAAAATTCCCAAAGGTCGCTTGTAGAGAATGCGATGCACAAAAGCTTCATTTAGCTGACGACAAGCTGACTCTTCTACTCCTACCAACACTTCGATCCCCGCTGCACGTAAACGGGCGATACCACCTCCAGCTACCAGTGGATTGGGATCAACCATACCCACCACTACTTTTGCTACTCCTGCTTGAATCAATCCTTCCGAACAAGGGGGAGTACGTCCGTAGTGATTGCAAGGTTCGAGGCTGACATAGATTGTTGCACCACGAGCGCGATTCTCTTGGGGAGAGGCTGCGCCAGCACCTGCTGCCCTCAACGCAAACACTTCTGCATGAGGCTCACCTGCACGAGGATGAAACCCTTCGCCGACAATCTCACCATCCTTGACAATCACCGCTCCCACTAAAGGATTTGGCGAAGTACGCCCTAAAGCGCGGCGAGCAAGTTCCAAACACCGCAGCATCATGCGAGAGTCAAAGTCAGTTCCTACCTTTTCCTTCGGTGGTGAATTCGAGCCAACTGCTGACTCCACTAGAAGTATATTTTCCTGAGTGTAATTTGGTGAGGATGCATCTGGTTGAGCGACCACTGGGGAATTATCCATAATTTTAGGCAATACTGTAAATATTCTGCACGCGATCGCGCAGCCTCTCCACAAGAGAATCGCGCTTTGCTCCTGATAATTAAATCATTAATATCCAGGCGCTATTATTGGCTGCCTTAACTTGCATCAGCCTGTAATATTCACATTACAATTCAGGGTAACTGAAAGTTTAGCTTTTAAAACCCTTCACACACATGAAGGGTTAATAACATCAGGTAAAGACAATTATTTTACATAACTTTACACAATTCTGGGAAGAGTAGGTTAACTACCTTACTCATCACGCTAGCTATGGGGTTCTCTTGACTAATGAAGCGATCGCACTTGAATCTTGCTGAATGAGTGAGTTCAGCAATGTCCACAACTGCAAATCAGTAAAATCTGGAATTGCCATAAATGCGCCGACTGACTGCAAAACTTGTGGTTCGTGGGTGGACGCTATACCAATAGTGCGGATATCTGCGCCCACCGCTGAACGAATACCAGAGGGAGAGTCTTCTAAAGCGATCGCTTCTTCTGCTGTAATCCCCAACTTATTCAGGGCAACTTGGTAGGGTGCAGGGTCAGGTTTACCTGCAATACAATCATCAGCTAAAACAACTGTATGGAAAGCTTCTTTTATCCCCAAAACCTCTAGCATAAATTCTGCATTTAATCTAGGGGCATTAGTTACTAAGGCACGTTTTAATTGATGCGTCTCTGTCCATTCTAGTAGTTCAGAAAATCCATTTAGTGGTTTGAGATCCGGGGCGAGTTTGCGGAAAAGCGCTTCTTTTTCGTCTGCAAATTTTTGCCCTTCTGCTGCTGATAATTGTGGCAGAATGTTTTTAACGATTTCTGGATTTAGCCCCCCACTAATTCGGGATTTATAAAATTTTTCGTCAATTTCTATGCTGTAATTTAACAGCATTTCCTGCCAAGCTCGGTAGTGTATCGGGTCAGTGTTGACAATAGTGCCGTCTAGGTCAAAGAGAATTGCAGCCAGCATGATTTTTTGGTAAAATGTAAATAATTGTTAACTTAATTTAAATAGTTTACATTGTTTTTTACTCTGAGTGATTGTTCTTTGGTCAATACAGGGCAAAAAGTCACAAATTAATCTGCTAAATCCTAAAACCTATATTGGATAGAGGATGTAAAAACAGACAGGTAGAGCCTCTCAAAAAACTGCCGTATAATTGATAACCTTCTGTGTAAGCAAATGCTAGCCGCTACAAAATTTTTTCGCGTTGATGATCTACTAGTGCAGATTTATAACTCTGAAGTCGAAATGGCCCAGGATGTTGCCGAAATCGCGCAAAAGCATTTACAGCAAGTTCTCAAGCAACAGGATACAGCTGCTGTATTGTTAGCAACAGGTAACTCCCAACTCAAATTTCTCGATGCTTTGATTGCATTGGGTGGTGTGGATTGGTCACGGATTATTATGTTCCATCTAGATGAATATTTGGGTATTACTGCTGACCATTCTGCCAGTTTCCGGCGTTATATGCGAGAACGTGTAGAGAAGCGGGTTGTTCCTAAGCAATTTCACTATATAGAAGGTGATGCATCGCAACCAGTAGCAGAGTGCGATCGCTACACTAAATTATTGCAAGCACAACCAATTGACTTATGCTGTCTTGGTGTTGGCGAAAATGGACATTTGGCTTTTAACGATCCAGGGGTAGCAAATTTTCAAGATCCTTACAGCGTGAAACTGGTGAAACTGGATATGGTTAACCGTCAGCAACAAGTAAGTACAGGTCACTTTCCGAATCTAGAAGCTGTCCCACAGTATGCTTTTACTGTCACCATCGCAACGATTTGTTCAGCTAAAAAAATTATTTGTCTTGCTCCAGAAAAACGTAAAGCGAATATGGTAAAACAGATGCTACAAGGGTCTATCAGCACAGACTGTCCGGCTTCTATTCTCCGTCAACAACCCCAAGCGACATTGTTTTTGGATGTTAATTCTGCTAGCTTATTAGAAGCAACTTAAATTTATCTACGCCTCAATCTTCCCAGCTAATTATTGCAGCGATCGCTAGAATTGCATCAGTAGTTTCAGTATACAGTAACGCTATAAATATCAGGCGATCGTCTATATCCAAATTCGGAAATTTTGATCCACTTTGTTGTAAAAAATTGATGTTTAGAGAATTCATAAACATCTCGAAGTAATCAACTAAAAATTCCTAAAAACGCCAGTCATCAAAATTTAGCTTTATATTAAGCGACTGGCGGATCTTGCAAGCTTTAAGAGAAGGGTATAAATAACTTAATAGATAGCCTCAAGCAATCTAAAAAGTTCAAAAGTACTAAATTCCAGCACCTTGTTTTGCTTCAGTACCCATTGGCGAAACATAATCACGGAAAAGAGTCATCTGCTGTTCAAACTCTAATCCTTGAATTTTGCCAAATAACACTTTAGCTTCGGAAGGAAGTTGATAATCATCAGGTACAGGAATGATAGTGGCATTTTCCATACCTTGAGATAATCGATACCAAAACAGGAGTTTTGTAGTATCACCCAAAGAGCCATATTCACGAGAAATTTCGCTATCCGCTTTATTAATCAAATCACGCTGAACTTGTAATTGTTGTTCGTGAGATAATTCCTTAACTTGATTAAATAAACCTTCAGCTATTTCTGGAGAAGCAGTGCTGGCACCAGGGGCGGCTGGAGTAATTGAACCACCCATTTCTTTATAGATAAACCAAAACAAAGCAAGTTGTTGATCTACATTTAAATTTTGCCAAGCTTGAACATGTTCGCGAATAGTTGGATCGTTAGTTTGTGTGTATGTCATGATTAACCCCAATTGCAATTATTTATTTATTCTTAACAATGTTATCAAATGTATATTTGGAGTTTTACCCTACTGAAGACAGATGTCTTAAAATCATAATGAAGATCATCTACAGCCAAAATAATACTTGGCAAGTGCCAGATGAAAGAGTTAGCAATTATAAGTCTGCTGCAAAATTGCCAGATTGTCAGAAGGTATTTCTGTAGATAGATGTTAGCTATAATTATGATAGTGGGTAAAAAAGCACTACCCAATTCAGCGAGATTGATTTGTTAATATACAGGTAGGACTAGCCTTTTCAACATGGGTAAAAATGTTGGTCAATAAATTCTTTTTTAACCTCTGCAACTTTGTGTTAACTGCGTCTGTAGTGGTTAAATAAATTACTTTTAAACCGCAGAGGTACATAGAACTTAGGCAAAACTACACGCGGTAGGGGCAATTCATGAATTGCCCCTACTAAAAATCACTCTTTTCGGCTATTGTTAGCGTCAGTCTTGGAACAGAGAGAAAAAAGAGATTTTTCGAGTCGCCTTAAAAGGGCTAATGATTAGGACTTACACACTGTACAAATTAACCATAAGATGTGTTAAGCAAAATTTACATTTCAGGTGCTGACTGTAACCCTGATTTAGTCGCATATTTACTGTTTGGGGTGTTAGAGATGGCTCAAAAGCCCAAGTTTAATATAGTACATTTGTATGATGCCTAAGTCCTTGTGATGTTGCTCAAGGCGATCGCAAAAAATATTGCTAAATAATTGTAATAATATTTAACATAGTCTAGGTTGTGTGATTTAGATTAACTATTGCAAAGAAATTCTCTCAGAGTGAGTAGAATGACAAATACAATAACGCAAGTGTTTTTTGAATTAGCTACCCTAGAAGTGTAGACTATTTTTTCACGTCCTGAGTTATTTCAGTATTTTGCCTCTGAGGCATACCAATTTAGACCACACCAAATCCTTCATTAAGAGCTCCCAGAAATCATAATGGCTGTGATTGAGAAGAAAAGAACTCGCGAACTGCCCCAAATTAACGAGCGAATTCGCTTCCCGAAAATTCGGGTCATTGACACTGACGGTGCCCAACTGGGAATTATGCCCCCACAGGAAGCACTACAACTAGCAGAAGAAAAAGAGCTAGATTTGGTGCTAATCAGTGATAAAGCTGACCCGCCGGTTTGTCGGGTTATGGATTACGGGAAATACAAGTTTGAGCAGGAAAAAAAGGCGCGGGAAGCCCGGAAAAAGCAGCACACGGCTGATGTCAAAGAAGTTAAGATGCGCTACAAAATTGAAGAACACGACTATAACGTGCGTGTTAAACAAGCAGAGCGCTTTTTGAAAGATGGTGATAAAGTCAAAGCTACCGTGATGTTCCGGGGTCGAGAAATTCAACACAGCGACCTAGCAGAAGATTTGCTCAAGCGAATGGCAACAGATTTGGAGCCTTATGGTGAGCTTCAACAAGCGCCTAAAAAAGAAGGACGAAATATGATGATGCTCATCTCGCCCAAAAAATAATTCTCTAACTGTTTAATAGACCAAGTTTGAAAATCCCCTGGCTATAAGTCAGGGGATTTTTTCGTTTGGATGCAACATACGCTTTGGGCGCACAGATGTCATTGGTGTTAACTTAAGCTCAAACACTCAATTAAGCGTCGTTTTAGATCCCCCAACCCCCGATAAATTGGGGGCAAAAGATTCTAGTTCCCCCCCTTTTTTAAGGGGGGTTAGGGGGGATCTAAAATCTAGGTGGTACATCGAAAAATTTACACTCTTGTGATCAGACTAGGCTTTTGTGCGCCCTTACCTCCAAGGTGATTTAAATTTATCTAAAATCGATAGTCCTGAAGGCTGAGTGGGAAACATAATACTCAGTTGCTCAGGACTTTTGCTATTTCCAGGTGACAAAGGGGACAAGGAAGTATTTTCTTCCCCTATTCTCTCATCTTCCCCATTGCGCGGTGATACTACCAGAAAATAAAACTGCATGGAACTGAAAAATCACTGGTTGGCTGCACATAAAGTTGCTTTACCACGACTACTACAGTGGGTGAATCTCCGACCAGAGGAGAGCGAACGAACTCAGATAATGTTTCTTTTTTACACAACTGTATGTGTAGGATTGCGGTGGGCAGAAGACAGTACGGTGGCGCTGTTTTTAGATGAATATGGGACTCACCTACTGCCGTGGATGTATATTGCTAGTGCGGTGATGAGTGCCGGGTTGGTTTTTTTATACTCTTGGCTGCAAAAGATTTTTCCCTTACGCCGGGTGATTGTAGCGATCGCACCTTGCATGTTGATGCCATTAATTTTATTAATTGTATTACGTTGGGGATCGCATTTTTCCTACCTGGCAGTTATTTCGGCATTTCTGCTGCGGCTGTGGGTAGATGCACTTTATGTAGTCAATGACCTCAACACTTCCATCGTCGCCAACCAAATATTTAATATTCGGGAGATTAAGCGGACTTACCCACTGGTGAGTAGTGGTCTTTTGGTGGCAGATGTGATTAGTGGCTTTAGTTTGCCTTGGCTAGTGCAATACACGACGCTGAATAAAATCATCCTTATCGCCTGTATAGTGATTTTATTCGGATCGGGGATTCTATTCTATTTAACTCATCACTATCGAGCAGCTTTTCCAGAAACCCCACAAAGACTAGTTCCGGAACAACAAGCTTCACGAGAGCGTTTCATTAAAAGCCCGCTGAAGCGTTACGTCTTTTCGTTGTTTGCTTTTGTCGGTCTGTTGCAAGTCATTGGGTTGTTAATAGATTTTCAGTATCTGCGCGAACTCCAATCCAATTTGGGCGACCGAGAACTTGCCAGTTTCTTGGGTCTGTTTGGTGGGATGTTAGGACTGTGTGAGTTGTTGTTGCAGTGGTTTATTTCCAGCCGACTCATCGAACGGATGGGGGTGTTTTTCACTGCAACGCTTTTACCAATCACCGTCGGCTTTTCATTACCAGGAGTGCTGGTATTGCTGCATTTAATTCCAGCCATGCAATCGCAAAGCTTTTTTTGGGGTTTGATAATTGTCAAATTCTGCGATGAACTTCTGCGCTACACCTTTGTTATGAGTAGCGGCCCCATTCTGTACCAACCGATTCCAGAGGCAATTCGCAGCAGAATGCAGACTTTATCTGGCGGAACCGCCGAAGCGATCGCTACAGGTTTGACAGGAGCGCTAATTTTTGCAACTCTATTGTTTTGTGGGCGGTTTGTACCCGTACCACTGCAAAAGTGGGTGTTGGTAGCAGAAACAATGCTGATAGCTGGCACCTGTTTAACAGTAATTTGGGAATTGCGATCGCGCTATGTGGAACTGTTAGTCTTGAGTGTGGCGCGGGGTCAGTTGAGTGCAACCAATGTGGGCTTACGATTTTTCAAACAGGGAGTAGTCAAAGCTTTAGCAGAAAAAGGCAGTGAGGCTGATAAACGCTCTTGCATTGAACTTTTAGCCCAAATAGACTCCCAAGGATCTGCGGAAGTTTTAGCACCTCTACTAGTGAAGTTAACCCCAGATTTGCAGCGCCAAAGTTTGGAAGTGATGCTGATGGGAGGTGCAAATCCGATTTATTTAGCCGCCATCCGTCCTTTGTTAGAAGAATCCCAAGAAACTAACCCCGAAGTTTTTGCCTTAGCGCTGCGCTACGTTTGGCTGGCTGAACCAAATCCCAATTTAAGTCTGCTAGAAGGATATTTACATCCTCGCCAAAACTCACTCATCCGCGCTACCGCCGCCGCTTTAGTCTTACGCCAGGGAACGCCCATGCAAAAGGTAGCAGCCACCCAAACCATGCGCCGAATGCTGACTCATAAGAAAGAACGGGAACGCGTGAATGGAGTCAGGGCGCTTAGAGAAGCAGTTTATTTGCAAGCGTTGCGGATTCACATCCCGAATTTATTACAAGATGAGTCTTTACGGGTGCGCTGTGCGGTATTGGAAATGATTGCAGCAACTCATTTAGAAGAGTACTATTCGGCACTGATTGCAGCACTTTATTACAAATCAACCCGCAGCACAGCCATGTTAGCGCTAGTGCGACTAGAAAATGAAGCTTTAGAAATGTTGTTGCGGTTGGCTACTAATATTTATAAACCGGAAGTAGTGCGGATGTATGCTTGGCGCACCATTGCTCAAGTCGGCACCCAGCAAGCATTAGAGATTTTATGGGAAAACTTGGAGACATCTTGGGGTAGTACTAGGGATCATATTCTTCGGAGCTTAGTAAAAATACACAAACAACCAGGAATTACAGGTTTAGTGGATCGGTTTTATGAAAGTCGGGTAGAAAATTTAATTAAGCAGGAATTAAAGTTTTTAGGTGAAATTTACGCCGCATACATTGACTTCCAAACACTAGACCAAAAAGAAAATCATCAATCCAATCAGAGGATTGTGATTGTCTCTGAGTTACTGCAACGCGCCCTTCTAGAATTGGAATTGGATGTCAAAGAGCGGCTGCTACTATTACTGAGACTGCTTTACTCGCCAGAAAAGATGCAAGCAGCATCCTTTAATCTGCGATCGCTCTCAGTGGTAAACTTAGCGCGGGGGTTAGAAATCTTAGAGCATACCGTAACTTTGTCTTCAAAGTCTTTATTGCTGAATATCTTAGATAACCGACCGCAGTCAGAAAAATTGCAATATCTTATCGAAGCCAAGATCGGAGAATATGAGAATATGGTAATTAGCGATCGCCTCCACAGATTGCTGATGTTGGGTAACTTCCTTTCTGACTGGTGCCTAGCTTGCTGTTTTCATTATGCTCAAGTGACACGCATCCGACTCACCAGTTCTGAGATATTAGTGAGTTTGCGTCATCCCACCGGCTTTGTCAGAGAAGCTGCGATCGCATACTTGAATATGGTTTCACATCGCGTTCTCCTGCAAATCCTCCCCCAGTTACAAAAAGATTCACACCCTTTGGTGTCCGCTCAAGTTAAAGAGCTACTCGAAAAATACCAATTCAAAAATTACAATTGAAACCCCCCCCGCTCGAATAATTTTGTTATTTCCATTGCCACAAAATCCAACATTTCATTAAATTCTCCGCGTGCCTCTGCGCTTCCCTCTGCGACCCTCTGCGTTTAAATTTCAACCCTCAATCCACTACGATTTTACCTAATCCCATTTTCAAAAATCTTCACAACATCGCTTTTATTAACCTGTAAACTGAAGTAAAAATTCAAAGAATATCAGGAAGAGTCATGTACGTACTCATAGGTGGAGCAGGCTTAGTAGGCTTGAGTTTAGCGCAAAAACTGGTAGAGCTAGGACATACTGTTGCCGTAATTGACATTGATCCTATCGCTTGCCGCTACGCCCGTGAACAAGTGGGAGCAATGGCTTTTGAAGGTAGTGCTGTGAGTACAGAAGTCTTGCTAGAAGCGGGGATTCGCAAAGCCGGTTCCTTGGCAGCAGTTCTGAGAAGTGATGCCTTAAACTTAGCAATGGTAACTCTTGCTAAACACTACGGTGCCCCCCATATTTTGAGTCGAATGCGCCACCCCGATTTTGCCGTACCACTGCGGATAGCTGGAGCCAACCATATTATCAGTACTGTTGAACTATCAGTTTCAACAATGGTGAACGCCATTGAGTATCCACAAGTAGAATCAATGATGCATTTTGAGCAGGGACAGATTGAGGTTCTGAAACTTTCCATCCCCAACAATTGCTATGTTGCTGGTCGTAGCGTTGCCGAAATTGCTCAAGATCCCCAATTTCCTAGTGGTTCGCTAATTATTGGCTATCAATCCCATCCCCACGAAGATTTGATGATTCCTAACGGTAGTACAATACTGGAACCTCATTCAACTGTGCTGATTGTGACTAAACCAAGATGTTTACATCAAGTCATTGATTTTATTGAACAAAGATGTTGAGCGCAGTTCCTACCTAAACTGGTTATTAGAGGATGTTTTAAAAGTTCTCTGGTCGGTAGCAAAACGTTTTAGATCCCCCTAAATCCCCCTTAAAAAGGGGGACTTTTAGAGACTTTCCCCACTTTTTAAGGGGGACTTTGATTCCGGTTCCCCCCTTTTTAAGGGGGGTTAGGGGGGATCTAGAAGTGCCTAAAATTACAGCCGAACACTTTTAAAACATCCTCTTAGGTAGGGTTAGCTACACATATAAAATTGGTGAGTTTTGATGAAGCCGTATCCATATATTTATTTAGCGATCGCTGTTATTATTCTTGCATCTTGTGAATCACCACCCAAGTCACAACCCGATGCCATTCCAGCAACCCCATTGCAAAAAATCGTGACGCTGGATCAGAATTTTAAGATCGCCAGCGGTCAAACTCTTTATGTTCCGGTCTACTCTCATATCTATCATCACAATCGCCAAGAGATTTTTGAGTTAGCAGTTACGCTCAGTATTCGGAATACAGATTTGACCAATCCGATTATTATTACTTCTGTGCGCTACTATAACTCCGAAGGGAAACTAGTTAAACAGTATTTGGAGCGCCCTATTCAACTTGATGCACTAGCTTCCACAGATTTTTTTATCAATAGAAATGACAGCAGTGGAGGTTTAGGCGCAAACTTTATTGTCGAGTGGGTAGCCCAAACAGAAATATCCGAACCGATAGTAGAAGCAGTCATGATTGGTACTGACTTTCAACAAGGAATTTCTTTTATCAGTCCTGGTAGAGTAATTAAAAGTCAAAATAACTATAAGCGATCGCCTTTAAAATAATTCGTAATTCGTAATGACGCTCTCTACGAGACGCTAAAAGCGTAGCTTGCTTCCCTGAAAGGGTACGATAACTCGCTACCGCTTCGCCAACCTAATTTCCTCGTTCCTATTCCTCGTTCCTATGCTCCGCATGGGAATGCATTCATTGAGTCTCTGACTCAATCTCTTGCTGAAGGCAACAGTCCCTAATCAGCCAAAGCTCAGAGGTTCACTCACAAAGCTCAAAGGTTCATTCACAAAGCTCAAAGGTTCATTCACAAAGCTCAGAGGTTCATTCACGAAGCTCAGAGGTTCATTCACGAAGCTCAGAGGTTCATTCACGAAGCTCAGAGGTTCATTCACAAAGCTCAGAGGTTCATTCACGAAGCTCAAAGGTTCATTCACAAAGCTCAGAGGTTCATTCACAAAGCTCAGAGGTTCATTCACAAAGCTCAGAGGTTCATCAACAAAGCTCAGACTATCCCCAGTCCCCAATCCCTAATCATCTTCTAATTTCAATAATTGTTCATCAAGAGTTTGTATCCGCCCGCGCGCAATTTCTTCCGAGAGAATTCGCTTCCGCATTGCCTCATTGAGCGCTCCTTTTTCTGCCAACAGCAAACGCCGGCGAATGGCTTCAAGTTTACTGCTCTTGCCACTTCTACCTTCCACCTCATCAGGGCGACGATTATAAAGTTCCCGCAGTATCTTTTCTGCACCGGCAATTCGCACCTGATAACCTGAACGCATCTCTTCATAAACGGCTTTTGGTAACACCCCTGATTTCAACAGACTATCTAATTCATCTTGTGCCGCCTTACCCGTTATCAGCTGGGCTTGCAACTCTTCAACTTGTTGTTGAACTTCTGAAAATTTAGATAATTTTAAGCGTTTTACCACCCAAGGCAAACTTAAACCCTGTCCCACTAATGACACCAGCACACAGCCGAAAACTATAGCTATCAAAACTTCTCGCCCTGGTAATGTGGTGGGTAAGCTCAACGCCAGAGCCATTGAGAGAGAACCTTTGATGTTGCCGAAAAATAGTAAATGCTGCCAGCGCAGTGGAATTGGGCGGTCGAACCAACGAACCACAGCTAGCAGTGGATAGACCGTAAGAACTCGCCCGACTTGATAAGCCAAAACTGCAAGTAGAATTGCAGGTAAAGTCCTCCAGAGCGTTACTAGGTCTATTTCTACACCAATCAGCAGAAAAATAAAGGTGTTGACGGTAAAACCGGCATATTCCCAGAAACTCAACAAGGTGATGCGACTAGAAGCAGAAGTATTGCGAGAAAGCCCAAAATTCCCGAAAATTAATCCAGCTACAACTACGGCTACAGCACCTGATACACCGAGAAAATCTCCAGCCTGAAAAGTGCCTAATGCAACTGCTACAGTCAGCAATAGACTGCTAAGGGGATCATCCAAACGGGCAAATACAGGTATGCTCAAGTAGCCTAAGACTAAGCCCACGAGGCCGCCTCCTAGAGAGATAAATAGCGGTTGTTGGATTCCCTCTAGTAACGTGAGTGAACCTGTCGAATAGACTTGCAAAACCAGGTTGAACATAACTAGGGCCGCAGCATCGTTAAATAGGGTTTCTCCTTCAACGATGGTGGAAAGCCGGGAGGGTACTGGTATCTCCTTGAAGACGGCAATCATCGAAACTGTATCCGTGTTTGCCAGAATTACTCCTACAAATAAGGCAGGTATCCAACTCAATCCCAGTCCAAATTTCAACAGGACGGCAATAATACCACTGGAAAGTACAGCCCCTGGCCCAGCTAGAAGGGCAATTGGTTTAAAGGTGCTGCGTAGGCGACTGACATCTGTATTAATTCCAGCTTCAAACAGGAGAATTGGCAGGAAAAGATTCAAAACAAGGGTTGGATTTAAACCAATCGGACGAGATAATAGCTCAGTGATTGGCAAACCTGCTAATACTAAACCCATAACATAAGGGATTCGCAACTGCCGGGACAGCAAAGCCACACCTGTAGCAAGAAGCAAGAGAATAATTGAAACTTTGACTAATTCGGTAACATCCACTATTGCATTTTGGAAAATTAGTTTGACTTGACTGATAGATTCTCTCTTCATTCATGCCAAATTAGCAAGTTCAGCGTCTGGATCGAGGCAGTACCCATTGGTGTCAACTTCAGCTGAAACTCCTTTAAAACCTCGTTTCTAGCCAGAGGCTAGAAATGCTGCTCCTGGCGGCTCTGCCGCCAGTAAGAGAGGCGGAGCCTCAAGGACGAGCATTCCCAGTCTCCGACTGGGAACGAGGGAAGGAGGTAATCTAAAAGCTAGTTCTAGATTTGCTTTGACGTTAAGTTGACACCAATGGCCAGTACCTCGCTACCATAGCTGGGAAATCCCACCAGCCAACCCAAAATCAAGGTATGGCAAAGTTTGATTCTGAACAAGAGTAGGAAAATTTGACATATTTCGAGTCCGGTTTGCTGCGCCGCCCATTACGATAGTGCTGGAGGAAAAATAATCAACGAGGAAATAACTATTGGCGAAGCGATCAATCAGCTAGTAGTTACAACTGATACCATTTCTTTATGAGGCTGCGCCAAACTTTTGAAAATAATTGCCTACTCTTACACCGATCCGCTATTAGAATCTTCTCCCGATCAAGCCGATTGGGGATGGGAGGTGGATCGGGTTTATGAAGATTTGGGCAAGCAAGAGTCCTTTGGACACGCGACGCGAACGCAATTACAACAATTATTTAGCGATTGCCAAGCTGAACCAGCAGATTATCTCCTGATTCGTCGGTTGGAAGAATTGGGGGATACTGTAGAGGAAATTAGCGATCGCCTCAATCAACTCGAAGTCATGGGAATAGCAGTAATCGCCACTGAACAGCCCTACACTTCCGAAAATTACCCTCTGGGCGCTGACTTGCTGAATTTGCTACACGCAATCCAACGTCAGCAACGTAGTCGCCGCATCCGCCAAGGACACGCCCGTAATCGTCTTGATGTTGCACCGCCACCCGGCAAAGTTCCCTACGGCTATCGCAGAGGTAAGGGCAAATATACCATTGACCGCAGTACTTCACCAGTGGTCAAAGATTTTTTTGAACATTTTTTACTCTATGGTTCCCTGCGGGGTTCAGTGCGTTACTTGGCGAAAAAATACGGCAAGAAAATCTCTGTAACTACAGGAAGACGCTGGCTGACTAATCCAGTCTATCGCGGCAATACAGCCTACCAAAATGGTGAAGTTATCTCCAATACCCATATTCCGATCATTTCCAAGGAAGAAGCTGCCCAAGTTGACCGACTTTTACGCCGTAACAGCCGTTTACCATCCAGAACTGCTAGTGCTAAACGTTCTTTAGCTGGGTTGGTTGTCTGTGCTGAGTGTCAGTCACATCTGACAGTTACCCGTGTCACTCAACGCAACCAAGATAAAGAGTATCTTTATTTACGTTCTACTAGCTGTCCCCAAAGCCCCAAGTGTAAAGCTATTCCCTACCAAGAAGTGTTGGAACATACCATTGAAACCGTTTGCCGTGATTTACCTCTGGCGGTAGCAGGAATGAATTTTCCTCAGTTGGATGCAGTCAAGAATAGTTTAGGACAAGCGATCGCGATTCAGCAAGAAATACTTGCTCAGTTACCCGCTTTAATTGAAACTGGAATTTTAGATGCTGAAACAGCAAAGTTAAGGACTTACAAACTCCGCACAGAAATTTCTGCACTCGAAGCAAAGTTGGCAACTCTCCCTCCGGTTAACTTGCGTTCTGTTGCTGAAGCTGTTTCCATACCACAATTTTGGTTAGATTTGTCGGAAACAGAACGGCGATTTTACTTTCGAGAATTTATCAGGCAAATTGAGATTATTTTTCCGAATAAAGAATTACAACTCCGAGTTATTTTTATTTTTTAATTGAATGGAAACGCGATTGTAAGTGCCGCATCAACAAATGGATATCTCAAACCAGAGCCAGATGATTAACATTAGCTGTCATCCAACAATTTTTTCAACCCGCCATTTAAACACTGTAGCAATTAGTTACTAAATTTTGAATTTAGCTAATTTACAATTAAGTAGATAAAAATTCGACTCAGCGTCAAGTTAAAAATAAAATACAAGTTCATTTACGGACTAACAAACAGGTAAAAAATAATTAATCGCTTGTATTATTTTGCTCATTTATCGGATGAAATGTTATTTAAATAACCAATATAAATTTTAAAAAAATAGCGCTAATTAGAAAAAATTGAGTTAATCTTGGAAACTAGCAATTGTTAAGAATATACGTTGCTACTGGGTGTCAACATTGGAGATTCGCTAGATGTCTCTATGTAATCAAACCAGCAAGTAAAATGATTAACATAGAATATGCAAGAAGGAAGCTTTATTTGGAGTCATCTGGAAAGACAGCATCGCACGGTTGGGAAATGGATTGATTGGGTATGGCTAATAGTGTTGCTGTTGGCAGCAGTGTTACTATTTAGCATCAATCTGGGAGGCTTGCCGCTGCGAGATTGGGATGAAGGTACTGTGGCACAGGTTGCTCGTGAAATTTGGCACGCCCCAGCAGGTTCAATGCATTGGCTTTACCCAACGTTAGGAGGCGAACCATATCATGACAAGCCGCCTTTGATGCATTTGCTAATTGCTTGGGCTTATTCTCTAGGAGGCGAAAATGAGTTGACAACGCGTCTACCTGGAGCAATTTTAACAGCCACATCTGTGCCTTTACTGTATTGCATTGCTCGAGAGATATTTCGCCAACGTTGGGCGGCGATTTATAGCGCTTTGATTTACCTAACAATGCTACCCGTGGTACGTCATGGGCGGTTAGCAATGTTGGATGGGGCGATGGTAAGTTTTTTGATGGTGATGATGTTGTGCGTGTTGCGATCGCGCCGGGATTTACGTTATTGTCTCGGTGTTGGCATTAGTTTTGGGTTAATTTGCTTAACTCAAGGACTGCTAGGCATATTACTAGGTGCGATCGCCATTGTATTTCTATTTTGGGATACGCCACGACTGCTCACCTGTTACTATCTCTGGATCGCAATCTTAATTGGCATTCTACCTGTAGCTGGTTGGTATATTGCCCAACTAATTCACTATGGTTATACTGTTGCTGAAATTGGCCTGGCAAACCCATCATTAGGCCGAATTAGCTCAGTTGTAGAAGCGGATTCTGAACCACCTTGGTACTATGTGATTGAACTTCTCAAATACACATGGCCGTGGTTATTATTCTTACCACAAACTGTCCGCTTAACCTGGGAAAATCGTAACCTTAGCTGGGCAAAACTAGTAATGGCGTGGAGTGGTGTTTATCTACTGGTAATTTCTTTCATGATTACCAAAGTTCCCTGGTATCTATTCCCGATTTACCCTAGTTTAGCCTTAGCTTTTGGTATCCAGTTATCAGAAACGGAAAATTCGCCTTTACTCTCATCTTATCCCCGTGCTTGGGTTGCTGGTTTGGCAATACTTGCTGTGGCTGCTTCTGCTGGTAGCATTTATTTCAGTTCGGGTACAACACCGAAAGCAGACTTACAACTGATTTTTGCCGCAGTAGCTTTAACTATGACTTTAGCAGCTATTTTGGCAGAACGAGGCGACGGGCAATTTCTGAAGATTTTGTTTTGGGGAAGTTATATTTCGCTGCTGCTGTTAATGAAATCTGACTACTGGGTTTGGGAATTATCTGAAGCCTATCCAGTTAAACCAGTCGCCGCCATGATTGTGCGGGCAAATCCAGCTACGAGGAAGATTTACACCTCTTTTCCCTACCATCGTCCCTCGTTGGATTATTATAGCGATCGCACCATCATTCCCGCTTCTGTTGGTGAACTGGAATATTATTGGCACTACAACGGCCAACCCTACTTTCTGCTTCATGCATCTGCTTTCAACAATCTGGAACTAGAATCGATGAAGCTACTTGACCAAGCTGAAGGTTGGAAGTTAGTCACAAAAGATATTAGTCGATTGTAAATGTAATCTGGGGCATTTCTATTGAGCATTAGGGATTATTATTCTTCTCCTGCCCCTCTGCCTTGCCTGTGTTTAGGACTGTCATAGGTTTAATGTTGCAAAAAAATTGCTTTGTTGGGTGGAGGCTTTGCCTAACCCAACAAAAGTCTAATGCACTATTTTGCCTAGACAGTCCACTAGGTGCATTTCAAAAATCAAATACTAGTCTTATAACAGGGAACTCTTAACAGGCTTGAAAGTCTCTTGGTGTCAGTGTTTTCTGATTAGCTGATGTCAACCGCTACCTGGCAACTGCTATAACTGCTAAACTCCAAAAGCTAAGATCGTCCAAGTAGGGAATCTAAAACAAAACCCAACTTTAGAAATTAGGAGCAAGAGGGTGAATTTGGACGATTTAGCCTTGCAGATAGAGAATATACGTAAGCGTGTCGCCCTTTTGCAACGTCAGAGTGAACAGCAAAAAGTAAAGGAAGATATTGAACTCGTCACCGCAGTATTCAAAGAAATTCACCTAGCTTTGGAAGAACTCCGACTAGCGAATGAAGATTTAAAGCAGCAGAATGAAAAATTATCCAACACTCAACAGGACTTGGTAGCACAAAGTCAACGCTACCAAGAACTATTTGAGGAAGTACCAGACGCTTATTTTGTGACTGATACAAAAGGAGTAATTCAGGAAGCCAACTCAGCCGCCACCTCTCTGCTCAACATTTCTAAAAGTTTGTTGTTGGGCAAATCACTAGGGATTTTTGCGCTTGAGAAAGAAATAATTGCTTTTTATTTGAAACTGACTCATCTGCGCGATCGCGCCCAATTCCCAGACTGGAAAATGCAAGAGTGGGAAGTAAATCTGCGACCGCGTGACAAAACAGCTATTATTGCTGCGGTTAAGGTGGTTGCTATCCGTAATCAATATAGTGAGTTAGTTAGTCTGCGCTGGCTATTACGGGACATTAGCGAAAGTAAGCGAACCCAAGCCAAGCTGCAATGGGCAGAAGAGGCGATGCGACAAGCGCTTGCAAAAGAAAGGCAGTTTAGTGAACTTAAATCCCGCTTGCTCACCATCACCTCCCATGAGTTTCGCACCCCTTTAACTACCATCCACTCTTCTGCGGAACTACTAGAATATTATCGCCACCTCTGGAGCGAAGAGCGACAACAGACCCACCTACGTCGCATTCAAACATCAGTTATGCATATAACCCAGTTGTTGAATGATGTACTGTTCGTGAGTCAGGATGAAACAGCCAAGTTAAAGTTTAATCCAACACCCATAGATTTGGTGGAATTTTGCGGCGATCTTGTAGAAGAATTACAACAAAGCGATCGCTCACAACACGCGATCGCTTTTAGCAGTGAGTGCCTATGCATAAGAGCTAACTTAGACGCGAAACTACTGCGGCAAATCTTGAGTAATTTATTCTCGAATTGTCTAAAATACTCTCCCATTGGTAGTACAGTTAAGTTTTCTGTAACCACTGCCAACGATCAAGCTATATTTCAGACTCAAGACTCTGGAATTGGCATTCCTGCTTCTGACATGGAACACATCTTTGAACCCTTCCATCGCGCCACTAATACAGCCAATATCCCCGGAATGGGATTAGGGATGTCCATCGTCAAGCAAGCTGTAGATTTGCATGGTGGCGAAATTACGGTCGAAAGTGCGATCGGCGTGGGAACAACCTTTACAGTCATTCTGCCATTTTCGATAAATTTGCATGTATAGCGGCTTGCACTAATGCTGCTTTTATCTCTCATTGCTTTCCAATGGATGTGTAAACGCCCCAACGGGTTATCGTCAGACATCGCAATTTCAGGCTAACAAACTGTAAGAATCACTGCCAAAATTAGGTTGAAAGCTAGACATACTAAATTTTTAAGTGACTTTCCACTGAGAAAGACTGTACAACAATCAATCACTTCTATTTATTGAATTTAAAAAAAAAAGTAATTGCTTCTATCCTAAAAGGTCTTTAAAGTAGAGTTAGCCGGTCAACAATAAGTTGATTGTAAAGTTTTCTTAGCATTAGCTTAAGTAAACAGACTCCAAGACTTTGTATTTTTAGGTGTGAGTTGAAAATATTACGCCTGTGGTAATCTCTAATAAATCAGAATACGCGCTTCTAGCCCTGTTAGAGTTGGCAACCTGCTACCCTAACGGTGAAGCCCTGCAAATTCGAGAAATAGCAGTATTGCAAGATATACCGAACCGCTATTTGGAACAACTTTTAGCAACATTAAGGCGTGGAGGCTTAATTAAGAGTATACGCGGAGCCAAAGGTGGCTATGTTCTGGCACGAGATCCCGGAAAGATTACCGTGTTTGATGCTTTTAGCTGTATGGAAGGGTCAGATATTGTTGTTTCTCCTTGTGAGCCGACTCCCAACACGGTAGAAGGTGAGCTAATTCAGGAAGTCTGGCAGGAAGCGCGTCAGGCTGCTAACTCTGTTTTGGAAAAATATACACTCCAAGACCTTTGTGAACGAAGAGCAATCCGAGAACAGAAGGAACTAATGTATTACATTTAGGAAGAATGGCCAAATAATTACTAATTTTTAATCGCTGTCAAAGCAGCGAACCTGGAAAAAGCAGACTATAATCGCAGCACCCATTTTCCCCAAGATTTCGACCCATTAAATTTGAAGATTGATTAATTTAAGTTAAACGATCGTACTTGCCTCAAGATAGAAGATATTTCTCCTAAAAGAGTTGTATTTTGGTAAAAAAGCCTATCTTATGAGGTTGACAATGGAGGCGAAAAGTGAAACCCTCAACCGACGCGCACCCCTGATTACTGCTGGAATTTTTCTAGGTGTGGGTCTTGGAGGGTTTATTGATGGAATTTTACTGCATCAGATCCTCCAGTGGCATCACATGCTCAGTAACATTCGACCTCTGACCAACATGGCGAATATAGATTTGAACATGGTATGGGATGGATTATTTCATACCTTAAATTGGGTATTTACCGTGATAGGGGTTGTCTTGCTATGGCGTGCCGCAGGGCGTGATGATGTTCCTTGGTCATCACAGACTTTTATTGCGTCAATAGTGATTGGGACTGGTTTGTTTGACTTGGTTGAAGGTTTAATTGACCATCAAATTCTCGGTGTTCATCATGTGAAATCAGGCCCAAATCAGTTAGCTTGGGATTTAGGATTTCTTGCATTCGGTGCGCTACTTATTGTTATTGGCTGGATAATGATAAAAAAAGAGTCAGTAGTCAATAGTCAATAGTCATCGGGCAATTCAATTTTAGATTTTGGATTGACGATTTTAGATTAAATTTGAATCTAAAATCCAAAATCCAAAATCTAAAATTCTTACTCCCCTGCTCCCCCACTCCCCACTCGCCCCTCCCACCTATGCCTACAGATACTTTTGAAAAAACTAGCTGGAGTTGGCAGTTGTCTCAATTCCAACAACAAGCGGGTGAATGGTGGGAATACCAGTTTTACCGCTTTGAACAGGCAATGCCTGAATGGCCTACTCGCTGGTCGATTAACCCAAGGCTTGGTGAATTGCTGAAATTCCTGTTTTGGCTGGTAATAGGCTTATTTATAGCGTGGGTAGGTTGGCGATTATGGCGAGAATTCAGCCCTTATATTTATTCTTGGCTAAATAGAAGTGGCAATCTCACTGATTTTCGCGTAAAAAGTCGCTCTAGTGAGTCATCCATTGCCCTTTTGTTGGAGCGATCGCAAAAATTTTACCGTCAAGGTAATTATCGTGAGGCTTGTCGTTGTGTTTATTTAGCAATGTTGCAGCAGTTGGATCAAAAAGCGATTGCACCTCACAAACTCAGCCGTACAGATGGAGAATATCTGCAATTACTGCGATCGTCTGTGACTCCCATACAGCCTTATGAAACTTTAATTACCACTCACGAACAATTATGTTTTGGTAATGCCGAGATTTTGCCAGAAAATTATGAGCAGTGTCGGCAAGCTTATCGGGAAATTTCCCCAGAATGAAAAAGAGACGTTGCATTGCAACGTCTCTACACAAAACAAACAATATTATTCTATTTGGTGAGAATTGCGTAGACGACCTACGGCTTGTCGTTAGACATCGCCTGATCCACAGCTTGCAATGCAGTGTTTACTTCCGCCTCTGTGACAATCAGCGGTGGCACAAATCGGACTACTTTTGGCCCGGCTGGTACAAGCAATACGCCTTCGTTGATGGCAGCATTGACGACATCGGCTGCGGTTAGTTGAATATCGGCTCGCAACTCCAAACCGTTGATTAAACCCCAACCCCGAACTTCGCCAATGTGCTGAGGATATTTTGCTGCGATCGCCTTTAATCCAGATCGCAACTGTTCACCCCTGTCTTGCACATTCTGCAAAATATTTTCCCGTTCCAATGTCTGGCAAACACTGAGTGCTACACCACACACAAAAGGATTTCCGCCAAAGGTACTAGCGTGTTCCCCCGGTTGAAAAACATCGCAGAATTTCTTACTCATCATTGCACCGATGGGGATACCACCACCTAAGCCTTTGGCGCTGGTGAAAATATCCGGTTCAACGCCGAGATGCTCATAACCCCATAATTTGCCGCTACGCCCCATGCCAACTTGCACTTCGTCGAAAATTAACAAAACGCCAGTTTCATCGCAAATCTGCCGTAGCTTTTTGAAATAGGCAACATCTCCAGGACGCACACCGCCTTCTCCCTGCAATGGCTCGATCAGAATTGCTGCTACACGAAAATCGCCTTCATCCAACTCGCTAATTGCCACTTCCACAGCGTTAATATCGTTGTAATTTATGTAGTGGAAGCCAGGAACCAAGGGATCAAAGTACTTTTGATACTTCGGCTGTGCCGTGGCGGTAATCGTTGCCAAAGTTCGTCCGTGGAAACTGGCATGGGCGGTTAAAATAATCGGTTTTTCAATGTCTAATACTGTGTGGGCATATTTCCGCGCCAGTTTAATTGCGGCTTCGTTAGCTTCAGCTCCAGAGTTGCAGAAAAATACGCGATCGGCACACGAATGATCGACAAGCCATTTTGCCAATTCACCTTGCTCAGGAATGTAGTACAAATTAGATACATGGTGCAGCTTCTGGATTTGGCGTGTCACCGCTTCTACCATAGCTGGGTGGGCGTGTCCTAAAGTACAAGTGGCAATTCCCGCCACAAAGTCCAGATATTCTCGCCCCTGTGTATCCCAAACCCGGCATCCAGCACCCCGTTCTAGGGCTAAGGGAAACCGCGCGTAGGTGGACATGACAGCTTCATTAAAGCTATCTGCATCAAAGGGACTAGATGCTGACCCTGAATCTGGGGGGATGGTGGCTTGGTCAACGAGAGTTTGTAGGCTCACTACCGCTCCTCCTGAAAGTTTTTCATCAAAAAAATGGGTTGGAAACCCCGTGCTTCTAGCACGGCTTTATATTTCCATTACCGCCTTGGAGTTGTTCAATTCGGTGTACTTTTGTAATGTACTTTGAACGGGACAATTACCGTTTCAAATCTCCCAACTCTGTACGCATAATGTTTTGCTCAATTGAGCCTCCCTTACGGGGTAATGTTAGCTTCTCCCAAGGGGAGACGCAAGCGCGAACGACCTGTTATAAGAGCTTGTTGGGCTTGCAACACTGTTCCAGTGACCTTAGAACTGTTTAATCACAAGCGATAGAGCGGAAAACTAGCTACGGATTCTCCGGTATCGTGACTCAAATAACGTTTACTCGTTTTACCGAGTGGTCTGGTCAGAACGGCAAGAAGGATTACTCTTTCAAGCCTCATGCCTTAAGGCTGAGGTTCCTGACTATATAGTTATTTACTAGTTTCCTAGAAATCCCTAAAAAATACTTCTTCTTAGGCTAACGCTTATATAACCTCAAACGCTTGGCGGTGGTGAAAAAAAACTTTGTACTCAACACTTGAGCAAAAATATGAGTGACTGGCAATTTTCTTAACGTGAGTTCGACGACTTATGTGGTGTTCGCCTAATTAGCTTAAATATTGAAACCTCTCCCTGATTTTACTACGCAAAACCTTCCCTCTCCGAGTCGGAGAGGGACAGACTTGAACTTTAGTTTAAGTCAGGGAGAGGTTCATCGGATTCACGTTTGCTTAGGTGCAGCCCAATCTAGGCATCGCAAGTCTTGGGTAGAGTCCAGGGGTTTTCTCACTAGACTTCTTGCATAAATCAAAAATAAGAACCCGACCCCGCCAAAGCTACGCTTTGTCTCCCCTCCCCGCTTGCGGGGAGGGGACTTTTGCAAGAGGTCTACTGATGTTCAAGCCTGACTCGTCAAATGCTAGCCTGCGGTTTTGACGGCGCTAGGACAGATGACGAAATTCCCCTTGCTGTGTGCGGGAATACTGCAACGGAGCTAAGAGAGTTGGAAGTTATTGACGGTGATCTATACGAATTATAAATTTAGTTATGATGCCTTAAATCTCTGGTTGGAATTATTTTTCTGTGATTTTCAGTTCATCAATATTCCAAAAAGCTGACCCCAAGGCAGAAAACTTGATGGGATTGACACGTTCACGCACCGCCTGAAACGAGATTGGATTCACAAGGCAGAATATCGGCAACTGTTCAGCAACGATTTGCTGAAATCTGTCATAAATTGCCTTGCGCTTGCTCTGGTCTAGTTCTTTGAATCCGGCGCCAAAAAGACTGTCAATTTCTCTCTCCCATTCAGAAACTACCCATCCTTGGAATGGGGGTTTTCCTGGTAGAGCACCTTGGTTGAACTGATGAAATGAGCCTTGACTAGTCCAAAATAAAGATAGAAGATTAGGTTCAACATCTGCACCGGGAACACCAAACGCACCGACATAACAATCCCAATCTCGACGAGAGAGAAGCTTTTGCAATACTATGTTAAAACTGACTACCTCCATATCTGCTTTGATACCAATTTGACTGAAGTCTTGTTGGATTTGAACTGCGGCATCGATTCTTGATTGATCTTCCGATTTCACCAAGAGATTGAATTGCACCCGATTTCCATCTTGGTCTAACAGTTCTTTTTGGGAGTTGTACCTAAAACCAGCCTTTAACAACATCTGCCTAGCTCTCTGGGGATTATAATCATAAACTTTTAACCCTGCTGCTGGGGACAAGTAATAGGGACTTTGAATAGCAATTGACGAATGTTGTATTTCACCTAAACCGCGATAGATATTAGTTTTAATTCGGTTGCGGTCAATTGCATAGGCGACTGCTTGCCTAAAAACTAAGTTATTAAACCATCGAGATTTAATTGGGTCTATAAAAGGCTTACCTTTGGAATTACGAGCTCGGTTGAGATTGAAACCCATAAAGCTAAAACCCGCAGTAGGTCCACCATTGTAAATAATGAATTTTCCTCGCTTTTCCTCTTTCTTGAGTAACCCAAATACTGCTGGTGTTACATTCAAAGTATCCAGTTCGCCTGAGCGAAATCTTTGTAACTGATTTTCTGTAGAAGAAATAATTTGCCAGACAATCCGTTGAATATAAGGCTGAGGATGTTTTTGAACATCTTTGCGCCAGTAATAGGGGTTGCGTCGTAAAATTACCCGTTCAGCAGGAGTATAGCTTTCTATTTGGTAAGGTCCATTGGAGATAATTTTTTGCGGATCAGTATTGGTTCCCCACATTGAGAGAAACTGAGGATTACCATTGGCATCATTAGATAGTACAGAAGAACGCAAGGCATGAGATGGCAAAATTGCTAGTTTTTCAGCGTATCTCAAAAAAGGGGCAAAAGGTTCCACAAAAGTAAACTCAACTCGCCGCTCATCTAGTTTCTGCACTGACGGGAAAGTTTCTGTGTTGCCAATACGCAAAAAATCTCTATATAAAGTGGGAATTTTTTTATTCAGATAAATGTCCCGATAGGTAAAGACTACATCATCTGCCGTGAGAGGTTCACCATCTGACCATTTTAATCCTGTTTTTAAGGTAAAAATAATTCGCTTTTTATCAGCAGATATTGACCAAGATTCTGCCAGTCCCGGCTCCAACTTGGTAGTCATAACATTCTCATCGATCAATCCTTTGTAAATTAAAGAAAAAACACTGTATGGAGAGTCATTAATGGCATAGTTAAAAGTAGTCGGGTCATTTAGCGAAACTAGAACTAATTGAGCTACCTGAGATACTTTGCTTTTCATCTGTGTCGGGTGACAGCTTGTAAGCAAGAAACAACAAGATAGCAGCAAACCAATTACCAAATTCAGGGGTCGAATAACAGCAGTAATCATCTCTAGTTATCTACCTGGCAGCTACTATCTACACAGTACAGTATGGCGATTCATCAGTACTAGAACAATGTCAGTAGACCGAAAAATTCTGCGTTAGCGTTCGCGTTCGCGAAGCGTCTCCGTCAGGAGAAGCGTCTCCGTCAGGAGAAGCGTCTCGTAGAGAAGCTCACCGTTGGCGTAGCCTCTCCTAGAGAAGGTATAGCCTACGGTGAGCGCTCCACGCCATCGCTTTGGTGTCGTGACCTTTGATATCTGATTTTTACCCAAAAAACCGTATTGCTTAATACAGTTTTTTGATAATTACCTTGGGCTTGTATCATCAGTAAAGCTAATAAATTTAGGACTTACGCAAAACTACATACGGTAGGGGCAATTCATGAATTGCCCCTACCTGAAAATTAGGGTTTCGGCTATTGTTTGCGTAAGTACTGAAATTAATGGAACAAGCAATACCAACACTCTCTCCAAAAAAAGCTTCTGGCCATTAGAGCTTCATGTAAAGTTAAAGATGAATATTTTTAAGTCTTAGGAGTATTGAGTTTGGACTATTAGTTTAGATAACTTGTAGTTTAAATGTACTAAAAAGGACGAATGCTATAAAGTTAGTAGAAAACTAGAAAAATTAGGTTCAAAGTACTATTGTTACCTCATTTTCAACACTTGAGCAAAAATATCAACGTATCCAAAAGGAGTTAATGGCTGGGGCGATCGCTCTTGGCGGTGTTTTCTTCATTGGCACTTTGTGGTATTGGCTAGTGGAGGGCTGGTCATGGGAAGACGCAGCTTACATGACAGTGATCACTTTAGCGACTGTGGGATATGGAGAGATCCACCCACTGGGTAGCCGAGGACGGTTGTTTACAATTGCCCTGATTTTGTTGGGTGTAGTCAATATCGGTTACATTGTCAACAGATTTACAGAAGCGATCATTCAAGGCTACTTTCAAGAAGGAATTCGGCTACAGCAGCAGAGGCGGTTAATGGAATCCCTATCAGAACATTACATCATCTGTGGATTTAGTCGGACTGGTCGTCAAATTGCCAAGGAATTTCAGGCAGAAGGTGTACTTTTTGTGGTGATTGATTCGGAGATGGAATCTGTGCAAAGGGCGCAGATGGAAGGTTACACGGCATACCAAGGTGACGCTACCCTAGATGACACACTTTTAAAAGTTGGTATTGAAAGAGCGACTTGTATCGTTGCAGCACTTCCTTCAGATGCCGAAAATTTATATATTGTTTTATCAGCAAAAACACTGAATACGGGAATTCGAGCGATCGCACGGGCAAGTACAGAAGAAGCTTTGCAGAAGTTACGACGTGGTGGTGCAGATGAGGTGATATCCCCCTATATTACTGGTGGGAAGCGGATGGCTGCTGCGGCTCTCAGACCCCAAGTTTTGGACTTTGTAGACGGGATTTTGACAGGTGCAGACCGTCAGTTGTATATGGAAGAATTTTTACTCGACCCGGCTTTTTGTCCTTTTGTGGGTCAGAGTTTGCAAAAGGCTCGATTGCGATCGCAATCTGGGGCATTAGTTCTGGCAATTCGCCGCGTTGATGGCACTCTCATCGGTGGCCCCACTGGCGATACGGTGTTAATGCCAGGAGATCGGTTAATTGGTATGGGTACAGCTGAACAACTGCGGAGCCTTAACCAAATTCTCGGCCCAATTAATTCCAAGGAACTGCGGCGACCGAAAAATGGCTGATTTTATTTTTCTTTAATTACTTTTTTATACCAAACTTAGGTAATTTTTGCATAGTGTAATTCCATAAGTGGATAGTATAAGATTATGCAATGAAACTTACTTTAGCGATCGCCACAATATTTACTTTTACTTTGGGATTTTACACCACACAGACTATTGCTGCTCCTCTGGCAACTCCCACAAGCTTTACAGATTGGTGTCAGCAGAAATCAACTTTACCTCCACAGACAAAACATACTGTTGAGGTACTGTTAAAAATCGCCCAGACTCAAAATTGCAAGCAGGCTAACCAAAAGCTGACTAATTTGACTAAACTCTTCCTTGAATCAAATAAAATCAGCGATATCAAGCCTTTGTCCGCTCTTGCTAATTTAACTTCTCTGAATCTTAAATCAAATGAAATCAGCGATATCAAGCCTTTATCTGCTCTGACTAATTTGACTGAACTGTCCCTTCAATCAAATAAAATCAGCGATATCAAGCCTTTGTCCACTCTGACTAATTTGACTATTCTCTTGCTCGGCTCAAATAAAATCAGCGATATCAAGCCTTTGTCCGCTCTGACTAATTTGACTGGTCTCGGCCTCTACTTAAATGAAATCAGCGATATCAAGCCTTTGTCCGTTCTGACTAATTTGACTATTCTCTTGGTCAGCTCAAATGAAATCAGCGATATCAAGCCTTTGTCTGTTCTGACTAATTTGACTGAACTCTCCCTTAACTCAAATAAAATCAGCGATATCAAGCCTTTATCTGTTCTGACTAATTTGACTGAACTCTCCCTCAGATCAAATAAAATCAGCGATATCAAGCCTTTGTCTGTTCTGACTAATTTGACTATTCTTAATATTAAAAGTAACCCGATCGCACCCAAAATATGTCCTGTAAAACCAGAATCTATCTGTAAATTTGATTAGCCTCAGAATTGACAGCCGTCAGATTAACTCTGAAATAATAACCCAAATATAAAGGAAAGCGATCGCAATTAATTATCAAACGAGCGATCCAATGTCCAATTAATAATCAATTTCTTTCCACCCATGCATGGATGCTATACCTTTTGTAACCCATTCGATCACAATTGGGGGAGCTTCTGATATCAAAATGCTAGGGTAAACTGCTGCACCCCAATCGGGATGCACTAATACACGGCATTGATTTTTAATCACTGGATAGTTGAGCAAAGCTTTGACAACTGCTGTGTCATCGTGAGGGATTGCTCCGGGATGAGACAGTAAAGGATAACCTGTGCGAGGGTCGATTAAGTCTGTTAAATAGCCGCGATCGCGCAGATTAAATGCCAAATCGCAGCCAAATCTCATGAACTTTTCTCGCAACCGTTCTTTCTCTGTCTCCACTTCTGCCGTCTTTTCGACTAATTGATAACGCGATTGCTGTAAGACAATCACGACTCGTAAAAATGGCTGCCGCTTCCAATCTGGTAATATCCGTTCGCAGTTGGCACAGATATATTGACTGGGAGCATGAATCGAAATTTGAACTGCTTGTCCGGTTTCGCCAACTAAATTAATGGGACAGCCTTGCTCCGAAATGTAAACTTTGGGATAGTTCACTACATTTGTTCGGTTTTTGCAAAATTTCTAATTTAATATCCCGTATAGATGATAACTCTTAAAAGTTCCCAAAAATCATCAAAATTCTATAATATGTGACTTTTTTTGGAAGTAGTTGTTAATAATTTAATAATTTTAATCCGAATTTTATCCTTTATTAACCTGTTTTAATGGGATTTGCTGCGATCGCTGTAGACGTTGGCATATATGCAGTATCTGGTAGACAAGCGATGCCTATGGCGGGCTACGCCTACGCTCCTGAAATATCTTCGATCAAAATCCCAAAAAATGACCTCCATCTCAGAAAATTTGCAGTCAAAACCAAAATGGTGTAGCCTGTCACCAAAGCTTGATTAAACAGGTATCTGCTCAAGTAAAGCGCGTTAAAGTTTCGCCAAAGGCAAGTAGAAAAAACAAAGGTAATCGTGTCTGCTAGGAGATGGTTAAGCTATGCAGCATACTTTCCATAGCACCCAATTAATTGAGTTTTAAAGAATTCACCGGCACTTCATCCCAAGAATCGACTGTCCGCAATTGCGCTACCCAACCTGCTGCCTTTTGCGTCTCAGTCAAATTATTCTCAAAGGAATCATGACAATCTTTGGCTTGAGATTCATTACAAGTGGCAATACAGGCATGAATCATTCCAGACGGATCAATTTGCTCATTTACCCAAATAGTCATAGAGTATTCCCTCAAGAACTTTAACGAAAAAAGCTATTCGTCATTTTAGAATACTATTAGAGTCAAAAATTATAGAGCAAAATCGGTAACAAATAGTGAACTAATCCCAATTACCGATTACTAATTTACAATTACCCACTTCCGCTTCATAATGTACCACTACGCCATCTCCCTTTTATGAGATATACCCTAACGGTAAATGGAGATACATAGGATGAGCAAGCCTAATTTTCATGCAATGAGTCAGAAAGAGTTACATGATTACGTTCTTGCTCATCGGGAAGATCGGGAAGCCTTCTATGCTTATGTCGATAAGCTGCATCTCGAAGGTAATTGGATTGAAATGCCACCGTTACAGTCAGAACAGGATTTAGAAAATTATCCTAAGTTCATTGAGCGGATTCGCAGCAGTTCTGAGCCACGAGATGGAGCAGTTTAAGGCTGCATTGCAGTTACAGCAGCTTTTGGGCTATCCTCAGTTTGGCCGATCGCGATCGCATATTCCTCTGAATTTCCTCTTCTTGTGCAATAATCGGCTTTTTTGTCAAGACCTTTAATAAAGGTGAATTTCTTAAACCATGTTTCACCGGGCGATCTTCTAAACTGTGAAAACTGATAATCACAATTCTGCCACCAGGGACAAGAGCATTTGGTGCTTTATCCAAAAAGGTTTCTAAAGATTTTAACTCGTCGTTGACGACAATTCGCAGAGCTTGAAAAACACGGGTAGCGGGGTGAATTCTCCCATAACGGTATTTAGGGGGAACTGAAGAAGCGATCGCTTCAGCCAATTCTGTAGTTGTGTGCAACGGCCGCCGTTCTACAATGCGACGAGCAATGCGCCGCGATAATCTCTCTTCACCGTACTTAAAGAAAATATCTGCTAAATCTGCCTCATCCCAATTATTAATCACATCGGCAGCAGTTAGCGATCGCCCTCGATCCATTCGCATATCCAAATTTGCAGCTTGGCGAAAGCTGAAACCCCTTTCTGCTTGGTCTAAATGGTAAGAACTTACCCCCAAATCGGCGAGAATACCATCGAAAGTATTAGGGGGAAATTCGTAGTCAGCAAAATTGCTGTAAATGAATTGTACGCGATCGCCAAACTCTGCTAATTCTTTCCTCGCTGCTGCTAAAGCATCTTCATCTTGGTCAACAGCCGTTACTCGCACATCTGGCGCAGCTGCTAAAATCAAACGGCTGTGACCTCCACCGCCTACCGTCGTATCAAGATAATGACCTCCTGGAGATACCGCTAGACCTGCGATCGTTTCCTGCGGTAAAACTGGTAGATGGGAAAATATCGGTTCTTCAATAGCTAGCTGACGATTCATGAGACTTAGGCAAAAAACCAGAGATAAACTTTAATTATGTATTCTTTTCTTTGTGTCTTTGCGGGTTTATAGCTAAAAAATAGTTTTTAAACTACAAAGACACAAAAGGAAAATATCATAAATTCCACACCCAGCGTCAGCCTTGGATGTTGAGCTTTAAGCATCTGTGGTGCTATTTTTTACCTTTTTTCTGGTAAATCATCGAATTTGATATCCGTTTTAATTTTTTCTCCATACTTAAATTGCTATTTAAAATAAAAATGAATACATTATCGGTAAATTCATTTTCCTTTAATAAGCTCTGAACAATTTTAGAGTTATCAGTTTCATAAATACGACTACCTTCCCAAAAACTAAATCCACGCTTCACAGCTAGAACATAAAGTGGTTTTTCAGGAAAAGATTGCAGATTTTTTTGAACTAAATAAGCAGTTATTATCTGCGGATAATGAGATAACTGCTGACGAAGCTTATTTACCTCTATATCCGAAATATTATGAATTTTCAATTTATCATCTATTTTCAAATTAGAGCGCTCTTGCTGCGATTTTAAAATTAATTTACTATGATTGTCTGCACGTTCTTGATAAAACTTTGCTTCATTGTTTTTTCCTTGGTTTTTAAGAAAATGGCAAATCATCTGACAACCTCCTATGACTATACTTGAGTCTTGCTCTATTGCCATTTCAATGTATTTTATTCCAGTTGCATCTTGTTTTTTTAATAATATTTTACCTAGTAAATACTTAGCTGATGCAAGGTAAGTATCACGATGAATAATTTCTTGTAATAGAGGTATAACAGAGTCTTCACTCTCAAATTCTAATGTCAAAAGTGCTTGCTGAATAGCTTCTTCTAGGGTTAACTGTTGTTTTTGCGATTTGGGATTTAAATCTTTTAATTTAGCTATTTGTTTTTGAAATTCACCATATTTTTGTCTCCAAGATGTTGCTATTTTTTCTCGCCAATCTTGACTAAAACAATCAATAACTTTTTCTAATGTATCTCCTAAAAATTCTTGGGCAGCGCTAATTTCAATTGGTGCAAATATAGCTAATTCTTTCGGAACATCGGGGATATATCCCAAGGCTTTTAATCTATCTGTCAAGCAAGGGTGAGTATCAGTATTATTGGTTTTTTCTGTTAATGCTTCAATTAAATAAGTTCTTGTAATTTCCTGATTAAGTCTCTGGCTTAAAGCCTGTTGCATAGCCATATAAGTCATTTTTGGTGGTTCAATTTCTGTCTCTACCTGTTTATAGATACTAGACCAAAAATATCTTTCTAAAAATCTTGCTTTCACCTTTGTATTTATCAAAGCTTTAGCAGTATTATGTTCTCCCGTTAAATCAACAGCACATCTATCTGCTTCATATTCATTCATGCGTGCTAATACAAAAGAATAGGCATTAAAAAATGGGATGTACCATATCAAAAACAGTTGAAAAACTAACGATAATATTTCATGTCCACTTTGTCGGAGTCCTGTAACAATGCGATACCAAGTTTCGCGTTGGCGATAAATCCAACCACTAAAACGGCTGTGATTTCCTGATAAATGTCCCAGTTCATGGGCTAAGACGGGACGAAATTGTTCGGGTGGCAGTGCTAGCATGAGCGGTAGACCGACAATTAAGTAATTTTGCTGCCATCCCAGCAAACCTAAGCGTGGTCTCTGGACAACCCATGCATTAAAATCGTTGGTCAGGAAGATGTGGTGAAACTGTGGGGCTTGTAACTTCGATGAGATTTCGTTAATTAAAGAATAGAGATTGGGTACATCCTTGGGTTGTAGTGGTAAACCTGTAGGTGGAGGAAAAGAAACCCATAGCGATCGCAGTAATACGAATGCTAACGTCAGCAAAAACAAAAGACCTGTCAAAGATAAGTTAGAAATTGACTGAGCATTAACTATCCCAAAGATAATACCTACTAACAAAGTCAACGTTACAGCTAGAAACAAAAATATATATGCATAGCCCAAAGTAGCCAAAAAAGCAACATGCAATTTATAAAGATGCGGTTGTTTATTAGCAAAAACTTCTAACTTCTGAATTAGCTTATCAAAACGCTCTTGATTGAAAGTCATAGATATGTATCAGGGTCATAAAACTGTAATATAGCTGACACAATATCTCTATGACTTACGTAAAAACTCAGAAATTATTGGGCATTATGCATTGGGCATTGTCCCTTTGTTTGAGCACAATGAGGTGAAAAAAATCCGATGCCTCAATTAAGTAGATATCGAGCTTCCATATAATAGTTGAAGAAGTGCAACAAACTGAAACATTCTGGTTGGCATCTTGGCGGTTCAATTCAAAATTTTGGCTTCGGTACGCGACACCAACACAACAGGAGAACACGAAATCTATGACCAGACTAGAAACCCGCACTGAACCAATGGTGCTAAACATGGGGCCACACCACCCCTCAATGCACGGGGTTCTGCGGCTAATCATGACTTTGGATGGCGAGGATGTCGTTGACTGTGAACCAGTTATCGGCTACCTGCACCGGGGAATGGAAAAAATTGCTGAGAACCGCACTAATGTAATGTACGTCCCCTACGTTAGTCGCTGGGACTACGCTGCGGGAATGTTCAACGAAGCCGTGACTGTCAACGCCCCAGAAAAGCTTGCAGGTATCGCTGTCCCCAAACGTGCTAGCTACATCCGCGTCATCATGCTGGAGTTGAACCGCATCGCTAACCACTTGCTGTGGTTTGGCCCCTTCTTAGCTGACGTGGGCGCTCAAACTCCCTTCTTCTACCAGTTCCGGGAACGGGAGATGATTTATGATTTGTGGGAAGCCGCCACAGGCTATCGGATGGTAAATAACAACTACTTCCGTGTTGGTGGAGTAGCAGCCGATTTGCCCTATGGTTGGGTAGATAAATGTCTAGAATTCTGCGACTACTTAATACCCAAAGTTGATGAGTACGAACGCTTAGTAACCGATAACCCCATCTTCCGGCGACGTGTTGAGGGTATTGGTACTATCACCCGTGAAGAAGCAATTAACTGGGGACTTTCTGGCCCAATGTTACGCGCATCTGGTGTGCAATGGGATTTGCGGAAAGTTGATCATTACGAATGCTACGACGATTTTGACTGGGATGTACAGTGGGAAACTGCCGGTGATTGCTTTGCCCGTTATGTAGTGCGGATGCGGGAAATGCGCGAATCTGTGAAGATTCTTCGCCAAGCAATTAAAGGACTTCCTGGCGGCCCTTACGAAAATCTGGAAGCCAAGCGTTTAGCCGCAGGTAAAAAATCCGAGTGGGATGCATTTGATTATCAATTCATCGGCAAAAAAGTTTCCCCCACTTTCAAGATTCCCAAGGGTGAAATCTACTCTCGTGTAGAAAGTGGCAAAGGTGAATTGGGAATTTATTTGGTTGGCGATGATAACGTCTTTCCTTTACGGTGGAAGATTCGTCCAGCGGACTTCAACAACCTCCAGATTGTTCCACATTTACTGCGCGGAATGAAGGTTGCAGATATTGTGGTTATTCTCGGCAGTGTTGACGTAATTATGGGATCTGTAGATAGGTAGAAAATATCTATCTAAGTACTTTTTAGAGCAGTTGTATTATGCAACTGCTCTTTTTTTTTATAATTTTTGAAGACGCGATAAATCGCTACGAAAGACTAATTATTGTACAGACGGCGATTTATCGCGTCTCTTGTCTTGCACCCTTCACTAATCTGGCTGGAAAAATTTTTTACTCATATAACAGATGTACGAAATATTTATAGAGTTTTAAATAATGCCCCGGATATTTGACAACATTGATTTACAACTGCTACCGATTTTACGAGAAACTCTCAAAGTCTCTTATCGAGCAGATTTTTGTGTTGGTTACTTCAACCTCAGAGGTTGGCGAAGAATTGATGATTTAATTGAACAGTATGTTGGTAGTGAAAAGGCTTGTTGCCGTTTGCTAATAGGGATGCAAAGTTTGCCGAGTGATGAAGTTCATGCGGCATTTACCCTTAGTAGTGGTGATGGACGGATTGACAATAGTGCCATCGTGCGGTTGAAAAAACGTATGGCGGCGGAATTTCGTAAGCAGTTAACTATTGGTGCGCCGACTAATCAGGATGAAGCGGGGTTGCGGCGGTTAAGTCATCAGCTAAAAACTCAGAAACTAATTATTAAACTGTTTTTGCGCCATTCTCTCCACGCCAAGTTATATCTTGTGCATCGGAATGACCCGAATACTCCAACTGTGGGATTCTTGGGTAGTAGTAATTTAACTCTTCCCGGACTGGCGAAACAAGGGGAGTTAAATGTCGATATTTTAGATCACGATGCTTGCCATAAACTGCAAAAATGGTTTAGCGATCGCTGGCAAGATTACGGTTGTGTAGATATTTCTCAAGAACTAGCCGAAATTATCGATCAGAGTTGGGCTAGGGAGGAGTTAGTTTTACCTTACTACATCTACCTCAAGATAGCTTACCACTTATCCCATGAAGCGATCGCCGGACTTTCAGAATTTCGCATCCCTCGCGAATTTAATAACTTATTTGAGTTCCAAAAAGCCGCCGTGCAGCTAGCAGCACGTCATGTAACTAGGCGTGGTGGTGTGTTAGTGGGGGATGTGGTTGGTTTGGGTAAAACTTTAGTTGGAACCGCCCTAGCTAAGATATTACAAGAAGATTGTTATTTAGAAACATTGATTCTTTGCCCGAAAAATTTAGTACCAATGTGGCAAGAATATGTAAATAATTATCGGCTACTTGCCGAAGTTATGTCAATTAGTCAAGTAAAAAATAAGCTACCAAAACTCCGCCGTTACCGAGTTGTGTTAATTGATGAAAGTCACAACTTACGTAACCGCGAAGGTAAACGTTATCGAGCAATTACAGAATATATTGCTGCTAACGAAAGTAAATGTATCTTATTATCTGCGACTCCTTACAATAAAAGTTATCTTGACCTTTCTGCCCAACTCCGGCTATTTGTGTCAGAAGACGAAGATTTAGGGTTAAGACCAGAAGCTTTAATTAATGAACTGGGTGGCAGTTCTGTAGGAGAATTAGAGTTTATTAGAAAGCATCAATGTTCAGTACGTTCTTTAGCTGCCTTTGAGAAAAGCGAACACCCTGATGACTGGCGAGAATTGATGAAGCGTTACATGGTGCGACGGACTCGCTCTTTTATTAAAGATAATTATGCCCACACAGATGAAACAGGGCGGAAATATTTAGAATTTTCTGATGGCAGACATTCTTATTTTCCCCAGCGCATACCTCGGAGTCTCAAGTTTCCTTTACAAGCTTCTAACACAGACTTTTATGCTCGTCTTTACTCTGAGTTAGTCGTAGAAGTAATTAATCAACTGAACTTACCTCGCTATGGGCTAGGAAATTACATTATTGCTCAATCCAAACAGCCGCCTACAGACACCGAACAACGTTTTATTAATAGTTTATTTCGTGGTGGTAGGAGGTTAATGGGTTTTTCTCGGACTAATTTGTTTAAACGTTTAGAAAGTAGTGGTGTTGTTTTTATTCAATCAATTGAACGCCACATTTTACGGAATTTCATTTATTTATATGCTTTAGAGCAAGGGCTTGATATTCCGATTGGAACTCAAGATGCTGAGTTATTAGATACAAGTAATAATGATGAAGATGCCGATTCTGTGGCAGCAGCTTTGTTTGATACAGAAACGGAAGAAGATGATTCTACTGTTTTGCTACAAGTAGACAGCGAAGGAGAAGTAACTCTTTTTTCTAAGGAGGATGAGAAAGCATCTAAAACCGAAAAAGTTTTTCGTCAAAGAGCAGAATCAATTTACCAAGAATATACAACCCGATATCAACGAAGATTTAAATGGCTGCGTTCTACACTTTTTGACATTAAAAAACTCAAACGGGATTTACTAGAGGATGCAAAAGCACTGATTAATGTGCTGCAACAGTGTGGCGAGTGGAATCCTCAAAAAGATGAAAAACTTGCTGCCTTAATTGAACTGTTAACAAAAACTCACCCCAAAGATAAAGTACTAATTTTCACCCAGTTTGCCGATACAGTCCGTTACCTTGCAGACAATTTGCAGTTGAGCAATATTATTAATGTCGCAGGGGTCACAGGTCAATCTAAAGACCCGACAGTAATGACGGGAAGATTTAGCCCTGTGAGTAATGGAAAACGTGAGCAAATTTCATCATCAGATGAGTTGCGGATTTTAATAGCTACCGATATTTTGAGTGAAGGTCATAATTTGCAAGACTGTGCAATTATCGTTAATTGGGATTTACCTTGGGCGATTATTCGCTTAATTCAACGCGCCGGACGGGTAGACCGCATTGGACAAAATGCTGACAAAATTATCTGTTATTCTTTTTTACCAGCCGAGGGAGTAGAACGGATTATCAATTTGCGGGGACGACTCCGCAAACGATTGCAAGAAAATGCGGAAGTGGTGGGAACTGATGAAGCTTTTTTTGAAGATGATGATGCACAAGTGATTCTCGACCTTTACAACGAGAAATCTGGAGTTTTAGATGGCGAAGAAGATACAGAAGTTGATTTAACCTCAGAAGCGTTTCAAATTTGGAAAAAAGCCACTGATGGTAATCCAGTTTTGAAAAAAACGATTGAAGAAATGGAAAATGTGGTTTATTCTACCCGCGCCCATACTCCTCAACCTGTGCAACCAGAAGGGGTATTGCTTTATATGAAAACCAGCGAGGGAAATGATTCCTTGATTTATGTTGACCGCGATGGAAATAGCGTTACTCAATCACAATTAGCGGTTCTTCGGGTGGCGGCGTGCGAAGAATCTACCCCAGCGATACCTAGAGACGAACAGCATCACGAGTTAGTTAAAAAGGGTGCTGAATTAATTGCTGAAGAAGAGAAAAATGCAGGTGGCCAATTGGGACGACCATCAGGTGCAAGGTTCCGCACCTATGAACGACTTAAGGGTTATGTTGAAGATATGAAAGGAACAGTATTTGTTAGTGAAGAAATTTTAAAAGCAATTGATGAGATTTACCGTTATCCTTTGCGACAGTCAGCCATTGATACTCTCAACCGCCAACTGAGAAGCGGTATTAATAATCAGCAGTTGGCTGAGTTAGTGGTGGCGTTACGGATGGATGACCGTTTGTGTATTGTGACAGAAGAACTGGAGAAACGAGAACCTGAGATTATTTGTTCTTTAGGATTATTCGACGAGTCAACTTAACATTAAATCAGCGGTTAGAAACCGTATCTACACAAACAAAACCAACCTCCGTGGGTTTCAAACCCTCAACACCTCGTTCCCAGTCTCTGACTGGGAATGCCTATTTTGGGGCTGCCGCCTCCTTGACTCGCGGCAGAGCCGCAATGAGGTGCATTTCCAGCCAGAGGCTAGAAACGAGGTTTTAAAAGGGTTTTTTACCTCGTTCCCAGTCTCTGACTGGGAATGCCTATTTTGAGGCTCCGCCTCCTTGACTCGCGGCAGAGCCGCAATGAGGTGCATTTCCAGCCAGAGGCTAGAAACGAGGTTTTAAAGGGGTTTTAGCTTAAATCTTGTAGTTTGATTTATTCTCGCCGACTTATCTACTAAGAATGAGAAAGTCAAATGCCATTTTGAGTAAGTAAAAGGTCATTTTGTGAAAGCATTTCAGTATTTTATGAAAGTAATTAGGTGTTTTGATAAAGTAATCAGCAAATATACCTGACAATTAAAATCACGGTTACATAAATAAAGCCGACGCTTTGACAAACCCATAACTTTTCAGTAATATCTCTGAGCCTTAATTAAAGATAATAGATTTATAAAGGATCAAAAGCATGGTTAGAAATTTAACTCGTATAAATAGGGTTTCTTAAAGTCTGCACTGGCGGACTTTATTTTTAGAGTCACAGATTTATTTTCTGAGTGACATAAATTACCATGCTTGGGTTTTATTCTCCAAGCATGGTAATTTATGTCACTTAATTTTAAACGGACACGCGATTTACTTTATAACTTCCAATTTAGTGATTTGTTTATAGAAGAATTAGGTTGGTCTAAACCTTCAAGCCGAAAAGCTATAACCTTAAAGATTGAGAACAACACGTATAAATATCAGAGAATTGCTGAACTTTCAGGTGTTGCAATTTTTGAAGTCACCGCAACCGATGCAAAAATACCAGACGCTAAAGTTAGAGTTGCTATTCATCAAGAAATTACTAAACTGATAGCTGAAAATCTCATAATTTTTATTGCTCAAGAACGCACACGTAGTCTTTGGTATTGGGTGAAACGAGAAGGAAGTAAAAGCTTCGTTCGTGACCATTTATATGTGAAGGGTCAACCAGGAGACTTATTTTTAAGCAAACTTGGTTCTTTAGTTATTGATATTACTGAATTAGAACATAGGGAACCGACTGTTGTTGAAATTGCTTATAAACTACAACATGGGTTTGATGTTGAGCCAGTAACTAAGAAGTTTTACAAGGAATTTCAAGAACAACACCAGAAGTTTTTGCTGTTTGTTAAAGGAATTGATAATGAAACAGATAGACGTTGGTATACATCGGTAATTCTCAATCGCCTGATGTTTGTTTATTTTCTCCAGCGTAAGGGTTTTATTGATAACGAGGATTTAAATTATCTTCAAAATAAGCTTAAACAAAGCAAACAAAAAGCTGAAAATCATTTTTATGCTGAATTTCTCAAGGCTTTGTTTTTTGAAAGCTTTGCAAAACCTGAGTTTGAACGCGATTTATCTGTACAAAAATTGGTAGGAAAGGTTAAATACCTGAATGGTGGACTATTTCTCAAGCACCAGATTGAAGATAAATATGATATTTCTATAGTTGATGAGGCGTTTGAGCAAGTTCTAGATTTATTTGGGCGTTATTCTTGGAATCTGGATGATACGCCTGAAGGAAAAGACAATGAAATGAATTGTAGTATTTTAGGTTACATTTTTGAAAAATACATTAATCAAAAAGCTTTTGGAGCCTATTATACAAGACCAGAGATTACAGAATATCTTTGTGATAGAACTATCCACAAGTTAATTGTAGACCGTGTAAATGATGCGCTATCTGATAAATATAAACCATTTGAAGATATTAATGAACTTCTCATAAAGTTGGATACAAATGTTTGTCGTCTACTAATGGAAGATATTCTTCCTAATTTATCTATCCTTGACCCAGCTTGTGGTTCTGGTGCGTTTCTCGTGGCGGCGATGAAGACGTTGATTTTTATATATGCCGCTATTATTGGAACAATTGAATTGCAGGGAGATCAAAAATTAAAGGACTGGTTAATAAGTGAGAAAACCGAGCATCTTTCTATAGAATATTTTATCAAAAAGCGGATTATTAGAGATAATCTCTATGGTATAGACATCATGGAGGAAGCAACGGAAATTGCTAAACTGCGTCTTTTCTTAGCGTTGGTTTCTTCTGCTAAAGATGTCGATGAATTAGAACCGTTGCCGAATATTGATTTTAATATTATGGCGGGTAATTCCTTGATTGGACTGATTAAGGTAGATGATACCGCTTTTGATACAGTAGGAAATACTAAACAAGGTAATCTATTACAGCGTCTCACAGCAGATAATTACAAGGCTATTTTAGAAGAAAAAAATAAATCTATTGAACTTTACAAAAAACACGTTTTTATTCCTGGTGATGAAAAGCTTCCTGGTGGAGAAGTAGGAACGCATCAAGATAGTAGGTTGTTGAACCTACGCAAATCTATTAATAACCTTAATAAAGAATCACAAAAAAAGTTAAATCTTTTATTATTGGATGAGTTTAGTCAAAAGCTGGGTATTAAGTATGAGGAGGTTCAGCTAACTGGGAAATCACAGAAGCGTGTTTTGAAGGTTGAGGATATTGCAGCTTTAAAGCCGTTTCACTGGGGTTATCATTTTGACACGGTTTTAGAACGCGGCGGTTTTGATGCAATTATCACTAATCCACCGTGGGAAATATTTAAGCCACAAGCTAAAGAGTTCTTTGCACAGCATAATGAACTGGTGACGAAGAACAAAATGGATATCAAGGATTTTGAGAAAGAACAGAATAAACTATTACAAAATCCCATAATTGCAAGTACTTGGTTAGAATATCAAAGTCAATATCCTTATGTCAGCGCTTATTATCGTTCATCTGAACAGTATAAAAATCAGATTTCTGTAGTAAATGGTAAAAAAGCAGGTACAGATATTAATCTCTATAAGCTGTTTACAGAACAATGTTTTAATCTTTTGCGTTCAGGCGGTGAGTGTGGAATTGTAATTCCTAGTGGGATTTACACAGATTTGGGGACTAAGCAATTGCGGGAGATGTTGTTTAGTCAAACTAAAGTTACTGGTTTATTCTGCTTTGAGAACCGGAAGACAATTTTTGAAGAGGTTGATAGCCGTTTTAAGTTTGTTGTCCTAACTTTTGTTAAAGATAGTACAACAATAGAATTTCCATCTGCATTTATGCGTCATAATGTGCAGGAGCTTCAAAGGTTTCCTAGTGATCATAGTTTGCAGATTAATATTAATATGGTTCGTCAACTATCGCCTGATTCGCTGTCTGTGATGGAGTTGAAGAATAGTATTGAATATAGCATTGCTAATAAAGTGGCAAGTCATCCTCAGCTAGATAACAAGAGTTCTGTATTTGAACATATAAGATTTTCTCGTGAGTTAGCTCCTGACTCAAAATCTAATTTATTACAAAACTATACTGAAAAGGATTTTTTTCCTCTTTTTGAAGGAAGAATGATTCATCAATTTACACATAAATACTCGACAATATATAGATATTGGATCAAAGAAGTAGATGCAAGAAAAATAATTTTAGGAAAAGCTCAAGATAAAGGACAAAAACTCGATTATCAAACTTATCGCCTTGCCTTTCGTAAAATTGCCCGGAATACAGATGAGCGAACAATGATTGCAACGATTATTCCTCCATCTTTATGTATAGAGAATTTACAAACAGTACAAATGCTTGATGATAGAGGTAATCAATTTGTTTCCTACCATACAATTTTTTATTTATGCGCTGTTTTTAATAGCCTTACCTATGATTCATTGATTAGATTAAAAGTAACAGCAAATATCAACTATTTTTTTGTATACAGTACCCAAGTCCCACGTTTAACAAAAAACGATCGCTACTTCAACGATATTGTACAACGCGCCGCCAAACTCATCTGCACGACACCAGAATTTGACGAACTCGCGCAAGAAGTCGGTCTAGTTTCCCATGAACAAGGCGTTACCGATGAAACAGAACGCGCCAAGTTACGCGCCGAACTCGATGGGATGATAGCACACCTTTACGGCTTAACTGAAGATGAATTTAGCTACATCCTCACGACATTTCCGATTGTTAATGCAACTGTTAAGGAAGCAGCTTTGTCAGCTTACCGTAACTTTGTGCCAATGTTTGGAGACTCAAAAATATTAGCATCTATCTAATAGCAGAAGAAAACCTCACCCTGGTTATGCTACTCAAAACCTGTCCCTCTCCTTACTAAGGAGAGGGATGTTTGTTAGGACGGGGTGAGGTTCAATATTGCGTAGGTTTTGCCTATAAAATAAAAATGTGTAGGTTGGCTTGAGGCTTTGGGAAACCCAACAAACCACGCAAAATGTTGGGTTTCGTTCCTCAAGCCAACCTACGAATATTCTTAAGCAAGCAGTATTGGGGTGAGGTTTTAATGTTATGTTAGAAAAAATGAATTGCTGGTATAAATGCAAGAATGTGTTTATATAAGGTCTAATAAATTACTATATAAATTCAGCAGTATTTACTTAGTTGTAATTATATGACTGTGCAAATTAATTATCACTCAGATTTTAACCAGAGCCGCGATCGCCGCGAACAGGGTTTGCAAAATTTGCTCGATCGCCTTGTTAAAACAATGCAGCGCGATGAGTTAGTGCGGCAAACAACTAATCAACTCCGAGAATCGCTTCAGGTTGATCGGGTGGTACTGTATTATTTTTACGGGCAGTGGCAAGGACAGGTGACTTTTGAATCTTTGAGTTCTAAAGAATTCTCAATACTTGGCTCAACTGGCCCAGATGATTGTTTTAACAACGAGTATGCTGCTTTATACTTAGCAGGACGGGTAAAGGCGATCGCCAATATTGAATTAGAGCCAATCGAACCTTGTCACCGAGATTTTCTCCGCAATATGCAGGTTCGTGCCAACCTGGTTGTACCAATTTTGATTAAGAGAGGATTATGGGGATTGCTAGCGGCACATCACTGCCAAGGGCCTCATTATTGGTCGCCATCAGATATAGAAATGATGCAAACAGGGGCACAAACTCTAGCAACAGATCGAAACATTCTGGAGAGTTAGTTAACAAGGCGGTTAGAAACCGCGTCTAGATAGCCCAAACCCACCTCCGTGGGTTTAAAAGTCTCAATTTTATTTTTCTAGATAAGGAGAAAAAACTATGAAATTTGGTTACACGGTCATCTGGGTAGAGGATGTAGTTAAAACAGTTGAGTTTTACGAAAAAGCCTTTGGTCTAGTTCGTCGCACTCTCCAGGATAAAGGGCAATTTCTCTGGGCCGAAATCGAAACCGGAAACACCACACTAGCTTTCTCCTCTAGTAACGAAGCGCAAAAGTTATTCCCTGGAGGCTTCCATGCCAACGACGCCACACAACCACCGGCATTAATTCAGATATCATTTATCACTCCTGATGTTGGCAGCGCTTACATGAGAGCGATCGGGGCTGGTGCAAAAGCATTAGATGCCCCTAAAGCCCAGCCTGGGGGACAAAGTATTGCTCGTGTCCGCGATCCCAATGGTGTGCTGGTGTCGTTGGTAAGTGGCTAGATAGCAAATTGTTTTTTAACACGGTGGTTCAACAGGAAGCTGAAAAGTGTTTTAACCCTATGGGGTGCGCGATCGCTTTTTAGCAAGACGCAACCCACAAGGATAAATTACGATGCTGCGTTTCTTGGCTGACGCATTACGAATTAGTAATTATTTGTTGATTAGGGCATCAAACAAGCAAAGCTATAATTACCGTAGCCTCTAGCCACGTTACATTCTTCTATGACCCACCTTCTGACACTGGAACTGAACTGATCAGATTTTTACCGCGATTCAGCGACGGGCTGAGGCAATTGGCGTTCCTCCTGAACGGCTAGCTACAACGCTCCTAGAGCAACGGTTTGGGGAAGTTTTTAAATCGTTGCTGTCTGAAGCAGAAAAGGAGACAGCACGAGCCAGATTTGAACGCCATTTTGGGGCACTTAATCTTGAACACGTCATTGATTTGAACAATGAGAGCATTGATGCAGATTTGGTGAGAGAGTATGCCAGTAAAGTAGTTGGATAGTTAAACTGAGAATTTTGTAGGTATAAGTCAGATCTCCGACCAGTTAATTATACTAAGAGATGTCGAAGATTTTTGAGTTAACAGGACAGCAAAAAGCTCTGATTGCTGACTATAGAAAGAAGTGGTATTCAATGGCAATTTCAACTCAGCCAGTTGATCAACCAAGAGCTTTTTCCGCAATCGAGGCAGTTTACAACAAAATATCAAAAGCAGAAATACCTGAAATATACTATTTTGAAAGTCCGCGTAGTGTGGCTAACCTCAGCTTTATAAGCCGTATTTATGCGACTGCAAACTTATCCAACCAACATAAGCTGAACAACATAATTAGAAAAGTTAAACATCAATTAATCAAGCAGGGATTACTCCGTAATTCTTTTGCTCACCATATTGTTTTTCCTCTAATTTAAATTGTTGGACAGCAGTTTGATATTGAGCTATGGAACATTTTACAGAAGCAATTAACATTCTTTTCACCGCTCGGTGGTCTGATACCTGGAAGCCTACGCGATAGTGAAAAATCATCTTTAATCTGGAAATCAGGTAAACCCAATCAGCAAAGGGAAATAGAGCAACTTTGGTTCTATTTGGCAACAGGTTTAGTCTCACCAGATAACGAATGTAGTATTTGTGGATTGTTAGACTTCTGCACCTCTGAGCTAGGATGCTTTATAGAAGAAGACTTATGGAACACTCTAAGAACATACGTTTCTGAGTGTGGTTGGACATTCTTTTTTCAAGATTTCTGTTTCACCTGTCAACGTCCACATAAAGTGCTGCTTGATGAGCAAAATCGACTTCATGCAGAGAATTTTTAGATGGTTTTAGCGTATTTGCTAAGAATGGTAGGCTACTACTAAAAGTTACCCAATAATTAAGCGGCTTGTTGTTTTTTCAATTCTTGTATCAATGCTTGACATTGCTTACTAGCATCTCTGGCTTGTCGCATTAAATCAAGTCCTTGTTTCCGGTTTACTTTTGATACTTCTACGGATTGACGGCTTAACTCGGCTGCTCGTTTACCCAATTCCTTGATTTTGGCTTTGAGTTCTTCCATCATCTTTTAACCCTCTAGCTCTGAGATTACAGCATCCAAATTTTCCATTTGTTCATACAGTATATCCGCTCTAGTTTGGAGTAAACTAGCGTCATCAAAATCTTCTAACTCTAACTCAATTTCGGCAAGGTCGTATAATTCTCTTGTTATCACTTCGAGTTTTTCATACAGTCGTTTCAATGAGTTAAGCGTCGTTTGTTTCAACTCGGTACTACCTGACATTGTAAAAATTATTCCCACAGGTAGATTTTATATCGTGTAGATTATAAAAATCTTTCTGAAAAATACGACGGATTAGGCATTGAACCTGGAGACAGTATTTTACTCTTTATGTGATGCGTTGAGTTTTGTGCTAATGCGTCAGCGCGGGATTACAGAGGCATTGTCTACTGATCGGCATTTCGAGCAAGAAGAGTTTATCCGCTGACTGCGACCAGCAGGCTAATACGACAATGAAAAATTTTATGGATTCCAATGCTTTACTGTGTGCAGCGATCGCAAATCACATTACCACCACTCCTCAACAGCGAATTACTTTTGCTGAATTCATGGATATGGTATTGTACCACCCTGAATATGGCTACTATTCCAGCGATGCTGTCAAAATTGGCTTTCAGGGTGGTGATTTTTTTACCTCTCCAAACCTCTGTGCTGACTTTGGCGAGTTACTAGCAGAACAATTTTTGCAAATGTGGGAGATTTTAGGAAAACCTGTACCCTTTTCTCTGGTAGAAATGGGAGCAGGTCAAGGATTGCTAGCATTGCATATCCTTAAATATTATCAACTGCACTACCCAGATTTTTTTACGGCGCTGGAGTACATCATTGTTGAAAAGTCCCCAACTTTAAGACAAGAACAGCAGCAACGCTTACAAGATTTACCCGTGCGTTGGTGCAATTTAGAGGATATACCACCAAATGCGATCGCAGGTTGCTTTTTCTCTAACGAGTTAGTTGATGCCTTCCCAGTGCATCAATTCATCCTAGAAATGGGAGAACTACGAGAAATTTATGTGACAACACCACAAAACCTAACCCTCCAACCTCCTTCGGGTGAGTCCTCCTCCTCTCCCCGCACTTTGTGCCGCTACGCGAACATCGGGGAGGGGTTGGGGGAGAGGTCAAATTTGGCATTTATGGAAGTCACAGGGGAACCTTCAACGCCCCAACTAGCTGAATATTTGGATTTAGTCGGAATCGACTTGACCCAAAGTACATATCCAGATGACTACCGTAGTGAAATTAATTTAGCTGCTCTAGACTGGTTGAGTATAGTAGCAGACCGCTTGCAGCGCGGCTATGTGTTAACAATTGATTATGGCTACCCCGCCAATCGTTACTACAACCCCAGGCGATCGCAAGGAACGCTACAGTGTTATTATCATCATCGTTTCCATGACAACCCCTATATCAATATTGGAAGGCAAGATATAACTGCTCATGTTGACTTTACCGCCTTGGAACGCTGGGGCCAGAAGTGCAATTTAAAGAATGTTGGTTTTATTCAGCAGGGATTATTTTTGATGGCGTTGGGCTTAGGCGATCGTATTGCTGCCCTTTCTGATCAACAGCAACCCCTCTCGCAGTTACTACAGCGACGGGACGCACTACACCAACTTCTAAATCCCACAGGATTGGGCGGCTTTGGAGTCCTAGTTCAGAGTAAAGGTCTGGATAAGAAAGAAATTTCTCAACCACTAAAAGGATTGACCCTGCCAGAGTAAACGTAAAGAAAGAAAAGTTAAAACTCTATTTAAGAATGCAGTATCAGTCTTATTTAGACTAGCATAACAGTGATTACTGTAAAGTTAAACACACTACCAAAGCAATAATTATGTCTACTCATGACCTGCTAATGTTAGTAACACTACTTACTCCAGGTATTTTACTTTCAGTGATAATTATGGTTACTTTTGCTGCTGGTGGTTGATTGCCAGAGTTAGAGAGTAGGGAAACTGGAATTTGAGATTTAAGATCCAATCTCAAATAACTACTTCCCAATTAATTTGAATCAAACAATGCAAACGTGATGTCCACGATGGGCTGTGAGGCTCGTTCGCCCTTGCCGTCTACCTTTGGGAGATGACTTGCTCTAAGCGAAGCCATGCCGAAGGCTTTACGTTGCGCTATCGGTGACGTTGTATTAAAGGAACGTGAAAAATGAAGGTGGCATTTCTGGGAACTGGACTGATGGGACTACCAATGGCTCAAAGGTTATTAGCCGCAGATATGCAGCTAATTGCCTACAATCGCACCCCAGAAAAATTAGCACCACTACAAGCTGCTGGGGCTGAAATTGTCACACATCCCCGCCATGCCATTCGTGCTGCTGAGTGCGTAATTCTCATGCTTACTAATGCTCCGGCTATTTATAATGTGTTGCTTTCAGATACTGCTTGGCAAACTCTGGAAGGGCGCACGATCATCCAAATGGGAACAATTACGCCCACAGAAAGCCAGGAAATTAGAGATGCAGTTGTTGCGGGTGGTGGTGAATATTTAGAAGCGCCCGTATTAGGGAGTATCCCGGAAGCAAAAGCTGGCAAGTTGAGTGTTATGGTAGGTGCCCAGCCAGAACAATATGAACGCCACTTGAAGTTACTCCAAAATTTTGGGACAGAACCTTTACTTATAGGGCCAGTGGGATCGGCTGCGGCGCTCAAATTGGCACTAAATCAATTAATAGCTTCCCTAACAACTAGCTTTGCCCTGAGTCTAGCTTTTATCCAGCGTCAGGGTGTCGATGTGGATGTGTTTATGCAAATATTGCGCGACAGTCCACTCTACGCACCTACCTTTGACAAAAAGCTACAACGGATGTTGGATGGCAATTATGCTGATCCGAATTTCCCCACAAAACACTTGCTTAAAGATACAGAATTGTTTATCTCGGAAGCGAAATCTCTGAGTTTGGATCTCAGCAGTATTAAAGGTGTGCGGCAAATCTTGCAAACAGCCGTAAAAATGTCATTTGCTGATGATGATTACTCATCACTATTTTCTGTAATTAAGGAATGGGGAGAAGCGATCGGGGAATAAAGTTTTGTAGGGGCGCACATCTATGCCTTGGTGTCAACTTAAGTTAAAACCCTTTTCAAACCTCGTTTTCAGCTAGAGGCTGGAAATGCTGCTCATTGCGATGCTGCCGCGAGTAAGGGAGGCGGCAGCCCCCGCATTAGGAGTTAGAGACTAGGAACGAGGCAATCTCTAAAAGCTGGTTCTAGAGTGGTTTTTACGTTATGTTGACACCAATAACATCTGTGTACCCCTAACCTGTAGTTTATTTACTTGAAAAACGTTGTAAATTGAGACACATTAAGGTAAGTTTTTCCCTACACCTCGGCATCCCTGATATGCTCCTCAAAAATGCTGAATCAAAAGGTTTTAACTGAATGAATCGTTAATAACGATATTACTGCCCATTAATAGTAGTTGATGGAGGAAATGGCAGAGATTCAGGCTGAGGCTGAGGCTGAGGCTGAGGTTCAGGTTGAGGATTGAGAAATTCTTGCCAAGTCTTAATTTGCTCTTGTGCTGAACTGTAAGCAGCACTACCGCGTGGAACCGATTTGGCAATGTCAATGCCTCTAGCAATATCAGACTGACCTTGAGTGCGTGCTATTTCTAACAATTGCTGACTCCATTGGTCAATAGCCTGATTCGCATCCATACGTAAGATGCTATTGTTTGAAACCCGATCCGCTAGCCGTATTGCTTCAACCAAGGCTTCTGGCGTGCCAGTCGCCCCCACTTCCTGGGCTTTTTTCCAGTTTTCTTTGGTGCGGATTTGCCCTTCCCACTCATTTACCGCAGCTTGTGCATCTGGAGCAAGCGCCCTTCCCGACGAGGCAATTTGTTGAGCTGTGCTAATGGCGGCGGTGAGATTTCCACTCTGGGCTAGTTCTTGTGCTTGATCCAAGTAGGGTTGGTCTTGTATTCGCTGAATCTTTCCTACCCAAGTACGAATTTTTTTCCGCGCTTCTGGATATAATGCACGACCTCTACGAATTTCGCTGGCCTGGGCGATCGCAGCTTGCAAGGAGTTAATATCGTCAAATATTGCTATCTGTTCGGCGCGGTCTAAGTAAGGTTGGTCTTCAATTGTCTCGACTTGGGCACTCCAGCGACCGATCTCTTGCCTAGCTTCTGTGCCCCTGGGATTACTCGCAGGGATGAGTTGCACTTGGGCGATCGCTGCTGTTAAATTAGGGACTGTTCCCTGACTAGCCAATATTCTCGCTTTTTCCAGATTCGCAACATCTTCAATTTCCAACTGCCAACGAGCAATTAGTTGCTGTGCTTCGTTATACACTGGTCTGGAAGGATCAATTTGTTGTGCTTGAGCGATCGCTGCCTCTAAACCAGAAACATTACCTATCCAAGCACTCCTTTTGGCGTCAGCTATGGCGATAAAGTCATCGGTTTCGCCTTGTAGTTTCGTAATTTCGGGAATTTGTCTAGCAATATCTAGTGCTTCATCCGCATCCTTCTTGTCTAGTTTTGCCTGTGCCAATTCCAGCATTTTACGTCCAAATGCGGGAATCGCTTGTTGAGCTTTTTGGTAAAGGTAACTTTCCTGCCCAATGGACTCGGCTAACTTGATCGCTTCTAATAAATTATCGACAACTTTGCTGTTTGCTAAACTTTCGGCTTTTCCTAACTTATCGCCATCTTCCCGCGCTGTAGCAATTAGACGATTCAATTGGTCGTATTTAATACCCGCCCAGTATTGATTGTCTACGCGCAGCATTTTAGCGGATAACATGAACGCCGATTGCCAGCGCCGTTCCTTTACTTCAGCGATCGCACCATTGTATGTGGCTTCAGCTTTTGACCAAATTGTTTGCCATTTGTCAACTTGTTCATTTACTAATTTATAAGCTGCCACATCTTCGGGTATCTTACGAGCAGTAGCGATCGCTTCCTCTAAATTCCCAGTTTGGAAACTTTGATCAGCTAGCTTCAAAATATCCCGCGACCATTCTTCGATGAAACGATCAATTTCTCCATGCAACGGGTGATTTTGTGGTAGTTGCTTCACCAGAGCGATCGCTTGCAATAGGTCGTTCACTGTCTGTTTAGACGCCGCCAACTGAGCGCAGTGTAGCCGCACAGAAGCACTAGCTAGGGGCCAGAAAATCGAGGGGCAATTAGGGGCAGCTGGCAACTTTAGCAGCATTGCCATTGCCAAGAATCCTACACTGCCGGGAATCAACATTAGTAGTACTAGCCACAATGTCCAGCTTTTCATCCAGCGTGGCCATTTCCTCGAAGTACTACTGAGTTGGGCAGTTTCTTCTGAATTACTATTTATAGGTAATCCTTTCGTATGGTTTTTTTTTCGCCGCTTCACTGACTTGGAGGTAGAACCAGTAGCTGGGATGTCAAATGGCTGAGTTTCACCGAATTGTTCTGTTCGGGATAATCTTTTGTTTTGATCTGGCTCTCTTCCACTGGCTGAAGACCAACTGTCTGGAATATCCCGCTCTGTCATCTCTCACACCAAAATAATTGAATAGCGCTCTGTTTTAGGTTGATAATTCCATTGTTGACATATTAGCTTTCTCATGATTAAAAAGCTACTTTTTTGATTATCTCTCTCCACAGAGTACCATTATCAATCTAAAAAATCAGTGTTATTTTATACTTTATTCTGAAACAGCAGATTCAGCTTGCAAATCGGCAATTAGTTGAGCTAACTGATCGCTACTTGCCTGGTAGACGTTGCCGCAAAAGTCGCAAGTTGCTTCTGCACCATCATCTTTAACAATCATATCTTGCAGTTCAGCCTCTCCCAAAATCTTCAGTGCCCCCAAAACACGATCAAAAGAACAACCACAATGGAAACGCAGCATTTGGCGTTCGGGAAAAATTTCCAGCCCCATGTCTCCCAACAAGTCGCCAAAGATTTCAGGTAACGTCTTCCCAGCTTGCAACAACGGCGTAAATCCTGCTAGACCAGCAACCCGTGATTCCAACGTTTCTACTAGGGCTTCGTCTCTGGCAGCTTTGGGCAATATTTGTACCAGTAATCCTCCAGCAGCAGTTACTCCCCCTGCTCCCACGAACACACCTAAAACTAAAGCCGAAGGTGTTTGTTCGGAATTTACCAGATAATGAGCCACATCATCACCAATTTCGCCAGAAACTAGTTCTACCGTACTAGAGTAAGGATAACCATAACCGATATCCCGCACAACGTAGAGGTAGCCGCCACCCACCGCAGCACCAACATCTAGCTTACCTTTGGCATTGGGAGGCAATTCTACAGATGGATTTCCGACATATCCGCGTACCGTACCATCTAAGCCTGCATCTACCAATATTCCACCTAAAGGCCCATCGCCCTTTACCCGGACATTGACCCTCGATCCAGTTCGCTTCATACTAGAAGCCATTAACAAGCCGGCCGCCATAGTCCGACCCAGTGCTGCCGTTGCCACATAGGAAAGCTTGTGGCGTTGCCGTGTTTCTTCTGTTAAACGTGTGGCGATCACACCTACGGCACGAATTCCACCTTCGGCTGCTGTTGCACGAATTAACTGATCCGCCATGAATAACCTTACATTTCTTAACAAGTTCACTTTTTATATTCTAAGTTCTCTGCTGCGAGAAAAGTGACGTAGTAATAATCAGTGATTGATTTGCAATATTAGAAATAGCGATGTCTCATCTTTAGGTAATCCGAGAAAAATGCTGGGTAATTTTCAACAAAGCCAACTGCGGATCGAAATCGAAGCATCAACAGATGCAATTCGTGACAGTCTGCTGCATCCGATGCAACTACAAAAATGGCTCTTAGGGCAGCGTTTTGCGCCAGGAATGCCAGAAGAACTGCTTCCCGGATTCCAGTTTACGACCTGGACTGGGCCAGTGGCGATTCATCATCAAGTAAACGTTGTCAAATCCAACTGTCTCCGCTTGGTACTTAGCGGAGGTATTGACGGGTTCCACGAATGGTACTGGGGAGAAGGTTGGGTACAGTCACGCTTGGAAGGAGTTTCAATTTTGCCCTTGAATTTGGGTCAAACGCTGAGTTTGTTGAGCTTACGTCAGTTTCTGGCAACTCAAGAACGTTGAATCTACTGAACGTAGAAGGGAAATTTTCCTTGTCTCTATGGCTAGCCCTTTCAAGATGACTCGAAAAATCTCTTTTTTTCTCTCTCTGCAACGGACACTTTGCTCAAGTTGGGAAACCCGCCCATGCAAGTGTCCTCCTCTGTGCCTCTGCGGTTTTAGAGTAATTTATCTAACCACTCCAAACGCAGAGAACACAGAATTGCATAGGTTAAAATCCTTAAATTATTTTTAATTGTCGGCTGTTAACACTTGTTCAACTGTCAATTCTAACTGCGGAAAAGTTGGAGATTGAATATGTTCAGAACCCAAAAACTCTACTGGTTCGTATAATTCTTCAATCAAGGTGAAAACAGTCACTTTGTTGGTTAACGGATCGACAATCCAATACTCTGGAATATTTAAAACGTTATACTCAACTCGCTTGGCTCGATAATCTACAATCTTTGTTGACTCACTGACGACTTCCACTACTAATAAGGGGGGTGGTTCGTTGAGTTCAATAACTGCCTCTCGGTTTCTCAACTCTCGCCACTGAGGTAACGGAATCACAACTACATCTGGAATTCTCGATGTATCCCATCTGCCAGCACGGGGGGAACGAACACCAATAACCATTTGTTTAGAAGTCCAATCCCACTTTAGTCGGAGAATTTCTGCTCGGAAAGCAACATTTAGAAATTCTGTTAATGCCCCATGTTGCCCACTTCCCAGACTCATGGGAATTAGTTCTCCATTCACCAATTCATAGCGCGTATCAGTACCATCATCATATTTCAGGTATTCCTCAAAGGTTAGTTTTGGGGTAGTTATAGTCATTGCTTCCCCTTGCAAATTTTTACTTTGGTTTTACTACCAACACTGAACAATTAGCCTCTTCTACAACTTGACTGCTAACAGAACCCTGAACAATTCGCTTCATCCCCATCAACCCCCGACTGCCAATTATTATCAAGTCGGTTTTATAAATATTCGCAAGACGAATAATTTCTTCGGCAGCATCACCAGTTACTAGTTCTAACTCACAAGTGATTGATAAGTTTTCCTGATACGATTGCAGTTGTTTTTCAATCTGAAAATAAGAAAATGTTGGCGACTCTGGCTGAGGACGATCAGCGGGTACTTCCATCTCTGACTCTGGCGTGGGAAACACATGACAAAGAATAACCTTGGCATCTTTTGACAATGCCAAATTATCTAAAGTCTGAATTACTCGTTCTGAAATTTCCGAACCGTCCAGAGCTACCAAAACACTATTTAGCACCGCTCTCGTCTCCTAAAGAGTAGACCCCTTACATAAGTATCTAGCAAAATTCGTCGGTAGCGACACTAAACCAATTTTTTATTTGCCAATTATATATATTTGAGGCTGTGCCTTATGTCAGTTTCACGCCGCTTTCATGCTAATGCGTTGTAGCTAATGGTCTGGAAAAGTTTTTCACGAGTTTCTTGGAGAGGGTTTTTCTCTCCAAGAAACTATCCTCGGCAATGCCCGACTTGTGGATGCTTAAAATATGGCTGAAGGCAGGATAGCAAATGGCGTGCGTTAGCGTAGCTTACCGTAGGTATCGCTATCCAAAGTTTGAGTTATAAGAAAAAATTAAGCATTCCAAATCACTCTTCTTGCTGAATTCGGCGTCGTACTGAATCAGCATGAGAAGGTAAACCCTCTGCTGTTGCTAGCACATCAATAGCACCAGCCACATTTTGCAGTGCGGTTTGGGAGTATTGAACAATACTGGAGTGCTTGAGGAAAGTTTCAACCCCTAATGCCGAAGCATAGCGGGCAGCACCAGAAGTTGGCAAGGTATGGTTAGGGCCTGCCAAATAGTCTCCTACGGCTTCTGGTGTTGAGTAACCTAAAAAGATTGCCCCAGCGTGGCGAATCTGTGGTAGTAATGCCCAAGGGTCTTTGATTTCTAATTCCAGATGTTCGGGGGCGAATTCATTTGAGAGTTCTGCTGCTGCTTCGAGCGATTCCACAACGACAATCAAGCCGTAATGAGCGATCGCTTTTTCTGTGTCTATTCGCCGTGGGTGATCCACTAGCTGTCTTTCCAAGGCTAATTGGACGTTTTTCGCCAAAGCAGCATCTGTCGTCAGCAAAATCGCTGCCGCCATTGGATCGTGTTCGGCTTGGGCTAGCAAGTCAGCAGCTACATGCACTGGATTTGCGGTTTCATCGGCAATCACCAGCACTTCGCTGGGGCCTGCCAAGGAATCAATACCGACGGTACCATAGACAAGTTTTTTCGCAAGGGTGACATAAATGTTACCAGGCCCAGTAATTACATTCACTTTCGGAATCGTTTCTGTACCATAGGCTAAAGCGGCGATCGCTTGTGCGCCCCCAATCCGATAAATTTCTTGCACCCCTGCTTCTTGGGCAGCTACTAAGACTGCTGGATTAATAGCACCCCCTGGGCCTGGTGGTGTCACCATCACCACGTGGGGTACAGCAGCAACACGAGCCGGAATTGCATTCATCAGCACTGTACTGGGATAGGCGGCACGGCCACCAGGCACATACAACCCGGCTCGGTCTACGGGGGTGTAGCGTTTGCCCAGCACTACTTCATCGTCGCCAAAGTGTACCCAGCTTTTCGGTACTCGCTGACGATGAAACGCTTCAATTTTGCGGCAAGCTAGCCGAATCGCATCAAGCAATTCCTTTGACACCTGTTGATAGGCTGCATCTAGTTCCGAGCCTGTAACTCGGAGTTCTTCTGCTTTCAGGGTTTGTTTGTCAAATTCGGCTGTGTAATGCAATACAGCTTTGTCGCCTTGGCGCTTCACTGCTTGCAAAACTTCCCGCACCGTTGCTTCTTTGTGAAGCACTTGTTCGTCATGGGTGCGATCGCAGATCCGTTGTAGTTCTGCTCTAACGTCTGCCTGCTGAGTAATGATTCGCAGCATGGAGTAAGGACAATGCCAAAATTATAATATTGCCACCTGAGATTTAGTATTGCTCTTGACCCACTGGGGTGTGCAAGCTGACTCTAATTCTCTTCTCTAGCTTAACCTGGATTTTTTTGATACTCTCAAGGCTACCAGCGTATAGTTTGCTTGAGAAGGCGACTTAATTTCTCAATCCTATAAGCCTTGACAGGCTAGCGGTAGGAAGCAGGCGTGCCATTTCCCGTTCCCTTACGCCCTTCCCCTCACTCTTGGCGGGGTGCAGATGGTGTGTTTACACATCCAATCTCCCGAATTTACAGCGGGTAGGGTCTGAGTAGAATTTTTACTTATTTCCCTAACTTTTACTCTTTCATGTGTGTACAGACACGATATATCGGTTCTATACTTAAAAATTCCTGATATTTAGCTCTTTACGCTTCCTGCCTTTAACAATACATCCGCCTTATAGTACAGATTATATTTATTGGCAATCACATTGCTGAATCAGGCTGTGGTGAGTTAGGGTGACAGTTTTATTTGATGTACTTTATTTTAACGCATTTCCTAAATTGAGGAAATACTGAATTTGGGAGTAGGAGTAGGGAACTATTGATCTTTATCCATACCCAATACCCAATCTCATAATTTTTTTAGGAAATTATAACATTGGCAATTTGGATGCTATATTAGTAAGTCTAGTAGTGTGTGTACATAATTAATAATAGTATTTTTGGAATTGACTGTGGCGAATACAAAGTCTGCTCTCAAGCGTGCCGAAATCGCAGAACGTAACCGACTGCGTAATAAAGCTTACAAATCAGCAGTGAAGACGCTGATGAAGAACTACTTTAATGCTGTAGCTGCCTATACAGCTAATCCTACCCCAGAATTAAAACAAGAAGTACAGACTCGGTTATCCGAGGCTTACGGCAAAATCGATAAAGCGATCAAACGGGGTGTCCTTCACCCCAACAATGGGGCAAGGAAAAAGTCAAGATTGGCTCACAGACTAAAACCCCTCGCCCAAACGGCTGAGTAGTCATTGGTCATTTGTCCTTAGTCATTAGTCATTGGTAACAAAACAAACGACAAATGAGAAAGGACAAACAACAAAGGACAAAAGATGCAACTGATAGACACGCACGTACATCTCAACTTTGATAGTTTCCAGTCGGATTTAGCAACAGTGCGATCGCGGTGGCAAGAAGCAGGTGTAGTGCGTCTAGTACATTCCTGTGTTCACCCAGAGGAGTTTTCCAGTATTCAATCCATCGCCCAAGAGTTTCCCGAAATCAGCTTTGCTGTGGGATTACATCCTTTAGATGCTGAGAAATGGAATACCGAGACAGCCGAGAAAATCAAAACTTTAGCGAGTTCTGACTCGAATGTGGTAGCAATTGGGGAAATGGGGCTGGATTTTTACAAAGCTGATAACTATGAGCAACAGTATATGGTGTTCGAGTCACAGCTGGCGATCGCATCTGAACTAAACTTACCAGTGATTATCCACTGCCGTGATGCTGCTGTGGCAACCAGAGAAGTGTTGCAAAAATGGCGGGAACTCAAAGGAGAAAGAGTGCGGGGTGTCATGCATTGCTGGGGAGGAACACCAGAAGAAACTCAATGGTTTCTCGATTTAGGCTTCTATATCAGCTTTAGCGGAACGGTAACGTTCAAAAACGCCAAAGCGATCCAATCCTCAGCTGCGATGGTGAGTAGCGATCGCCTACTGATTGAAACAGACTGTCCATTTCTGGCTCCAGTTCCGAAACGGGGCGAGAGGCGCAACGAGCCTGCCTACGTACTGTATGTCGCCGAGCAAGTAGCTAAACTGCGCCAGGAAACGGTAGAGGCGATCGCTCAGCAAACCACCCAAAATGCCTGTGACTTATTCGGTCTGTCAATATCAAGCGTGTCCTAGTGTGTTTTGTTAAGTTGTGCTAAAAAAAATAAAACTATAGGGGGACAAAAATATGCTAATATTATTCCCTCAAAAACATTTTGCTTGCGCCATAATGATAAAGGAAGGAGCCTAAAACTTCTCATCTGAATTTTCCATGCTGTTATGGCTTGGCCATCCTCCAAATCTCTACAAGCGGATGCTCTCCACACATGACTAACCGTGCCAACCCAAATTGAGCTAGACTTTTGCACAAGATCGGTTTGGTGTGTATTGAACCTATTCAAAATCGTTAAACAAAATTGCCTTGTGAGTACAATCCAGCAAAATGAAGTGATTCTGATTCAAAATCGACAAGATGCGGATCATTCCCTCAGTCTTAGGATATGTAAGATATCACTGAGAGTATAAACAGCGGGGTGGATTTAAGACACACTGTGTGGAGCGGCGTCAGCAAATTAACGCGCTTTTTGGAGGGGAAGTGAGGAAAGTAGATCAAATTCAGGAATATTTCAACTGGATATTCTTTTTGAAATGGGGTACGGGGCATGGAGTATGGAGCATGGAGTATTGGGTGCAGAGTGGAAAGACTTTCAACAACTTCTTTCCTCCTCTGCTCCGGCACCCCCTATTACCCAGTACCCATTATTTAATTCCGATTAAGGGCGATTTCCCCTTATCAAAATTGCTCATTGCAGCCAGCTTTAATCGCTACGTTTGCCCACACCTGTAAATAGCAAGTGTGTAAGAAAAAGTTCCCAAACAGCTAAGGACACTGGCTAGCAGTGGGAAGCGTCAAACAGCAGTGTCCAAGGGAAAATTTAACCAGGTTGACAAAGGTAGAGGCATGACTAAAGAAACATATATGGAACCCGCCTTTCTGTTGCCCGACTTGATTGAAATCCAGCGGTCAAGCTTTCGCTGGTTTTTGGAAGAAGGGCTGATAGAAGAACTTAACTCCTTTAGTCCTATCACAGATTATACGGGTAAATTAGAACTGCACTTTTTGGGTCATAACTACAAACTCAAGGAGCCAAAGTACAGCGTCGAAGAAGCCAAACGGCGGGATAGTACTTATGCTGTGCAAATGTATGTTCCCACACGCCTGATTAATAAAGAAACCGGGGAAATCAAAGAGCAAGAGGTATTCATTGGGGATTTGCCTTTGATGACCGATCGCGGCACGTTTATTATTAATGGAGCCGAGCGGGTAATTGTCAATCAAATAGTGCGATCGCCAGGAGTCTACTACAAATCAGAAATAGACAAAAACGGGCGACGTACTTATTCCGCTAGCTTAATTCCCAACCGGGGAGCATGGCTGAAATTTGAAACAGACCGTAACGATTTAGTTTGGGTACGCATCGACAAAACCCGCAAACTATCAGCCCAGGTACTTTTAAAAGCTTTAGGCTTATCAGACAACGAAATCTTTGACGCCTTACGCCACCCAGAATATTTCCAAAAAACCATTGAAAAAGAAGGGCAGTTTTCTGAAGAGGAAGCCCTGATGGAGTTATATCGCAAACTGCGTCCTGGTGAACCACCCACAGTTTTAGGTGGGCAACAACTCCTAGACTCTCGTTTCTTTGACCCGAAACGTTATGACCTTGGTCGCGTTGGACGGTACAAGCTCAACAAGAAATTGCGCCTTTCTGTCCCAGACACAATGCGCGTGTTGACTGCTGGTGATATCTTGGCAGCTGTAGATTACCTGATCAACCTGGAATATGATATTGGTAACATCGACGACATCGATCACCTAGGTAATCGTCGGGTGAGAAGCGTCGGTGAATTGCTGCAAAACCAAGTGCGAGTTGGCTTAAACCGCCTAGAGAGAATCATTCGAGAACGGATGACCGTATCCGATGCTGAAGTGCTAACTCCCGCTTCCTTGGTGAACCCCAAACCATTAGTAGCAGCAATTAAAGAATTCTTTGGTTCCAGCCAGTTAAGTCAGTTCATGGATCAAACAAATCCCTTAGCAGAACTGACCCACAAACGCCGTCTGAGTGCCCTTGGCCCTGGTGGTTTAACCCGCGAACGCGCTGGGTTTGCCGTGCGGGATATTCATCCTAGTCACTATGGACGCATTTGCCCCATTGAGACACCAGAAGGCCCCAACGCTGGATTGATTGGCTCCTTAGCAACCCATGCGCGGGTAAACCTGTACGGCTTCCTAGAAACACCATTTAGACCTGTAGAAAATGGTCGGGTCAGATTTGACCTGCCTCCAGCCTACATGACAGCCGATGAAGAAGATGACCTGCGGGTTGCTCCGGGAGATATTCCTGTAGATGAAACCGGGCACATTATTGGGCCACTAGTGCCGGTACGTTATCGCCAAGAATTTTCCACCACAACACCAGAACAGGTGGACTACGTAGCAGTATCTCCCGTACAGATTGTGTCGGTAGCGACCAGCATGATTCCCTTCTTGGAGCATGATGACGCTAACCGAGCGCTGATGGGATCGAACATGCAACGGCAAGCAGTACCGCTGCTCAAGCCAGAACGTCCTCTGGTAGGTACAGGTTTGGAAGCACAAGGGGCAAGAGACTCCGGGATGGTGGTTGTATCGCGTACCGATGGCGATGTCACATACGTGGATGCCACAGAAATTCGTGTCCGTCCGAAACCAGCAACCCCCGAAATTAAGTACACCCTTTCCAAGTACCAACGCTCAAACCAAGACACCTGTTTAAATCAGAAACCTCTCGTCCGCATTGGTGAACGTGTTGTTGCTGGTCAGGTGCTAGCTGATGGCTCCTCCACTGAAGGCGGTGAATTGGCGCTAGGACAAAATATCGTAGTTGCCTATATGCCTTGGGAAGGCTACAACTACGAAGACGCAATTTTAATTTCTGAAAGACTGGTGCAGGATGATGTCTACACCTCAATTCACATTGAAAAATATGAAATTGAAGCCAGACAGACGAAGTTGGGGCCAGAAGAAATCACCAGAGAAATTCCCAATGTTGGGGAAGATGCCTTGCGTCAGTTGGATGAACAGGGAATCATTCGCATTGGGGCATGGGTAGAAGCTGGTGATATCTTGGTAGGAAAAGTCACACCCAAGGGTGAATCTGACCAACCGCCAGAAGAAAAACTGTTGCGGGCTATTTTTGGTGAAAAAGCACGAGATGTGCGGGACAATTCCCTGCGAGTACCAAATGGTGAAAAAGGTCGTGTAGTTGATGTGCGCTTGTTTACTCGTGAACAAGGCGATGAACTGCCACCAGGAGCCAATATGGTAGTTCGGGTGTATGTTGCCCAAAAACGCAAAATCCAAGTTGGTGACAAAATGGCAGGACGCCACGGTAATAAAGGGATTATTTCTCGGATATTACCAGCGGAAGATATGCCTTATTTGCCCGATGGTTCACCAGTGGACATTGTACTTAACCCCTTGGGTGTACCCAGTCGGATGAACGTCGGACAAGTATTTGAGTGCCTCTTGGGTTGGGCTGGTCAGACCTTGGGAGTACGATTTAAGATTACTCCTTTTGATGAAATGTACGGTGAAGAGACATCCCGCCGAATCGTGCATGGCAAATTGCAAGAAGCAAGGGACGAAACAGGGAAAGACTGGGTATATAACCCAGATAACCCAGGCAAAATCATGGTGTATGACGGTCGTACAGGCGAACCCTTTGACCGAGCAATCACTATCGGTGTGGCTTACATGCTGAAACTCGTGCATTTGGTGGATGATAAGATCCACGCCCGTTCCACAGGCCCATACTCACTGGTGACTCAGCAACCCTTGGGTGGTAAAGCACAACAAGGTGGTCAGCGGTTTGGGGAAATGGAAGTGTGGGCATTGGAAGCCTTTGGTGCGGCTTACACCTTACAGGAATTGCTCACAGTTAAATCTGACGATATGCAAGGACGAAATGAAGCCCTAAATGCGATCGTTAAAGGTAAGGCAATTCCTCGTCCTGGAACCCCAGAGTCCTTTAAGGTGCTAATGCGCGAGTTGCAATCATTGGGGTTAGACATTGCCGTACACAAGGTAGAAACCCAAGCAGACGGCAGTTCCCTAGATGTGGAAGTCGATTTGATGGCAGACCAATCAGCTCGTCGCACACCTCCTCGACCAACTTATGAATCTCTTTCCCGCGAATCGCTGGAAGACGACGAATAATTCGTAATTGATAATTCGTAATTCGTAATTGAATAATTAATTGCGAATTACGAATTAGAAATTGTTAATTACGAATTAGAAATTGTTAATTACGAATTAGAAATTGTTAATTACGAATTAAGTATGAGACCTGCCCAAACTAATCAGTTTGACTACGTAAAAATCGGCTTGGCTTCCCCTGAACGCATTCGGCAGTGGGGCGAGAGAACATTGCCCAATGGTCAAGTAGTCGGTGAAGTTACCAAGCCAGAGACGATTAACTACCGAACTCTCAAGCCAGAGATGGATGGCTTATTTTGTGAGCGCATCTTTGGCCCCGCGAAAGATTGGGAATGCCATTGTGGCAAGTATAAAAGAGTCCGTCACAGAGGTATTGTCTGTGAGCGCTGTGGGGTAGAAGTCACCGAGTCACGGGTGCGTCGCCACCGCATGGGTTATATTAAGCTCGCTGCACCAGTAGCTCACGTTTGGTATCTCAAAGGCATTCCTAGCTATATTTCCATCCTGTTGGATATGCCCTTACGGGATGTCGAGCAGATTGTCTATTTCAACTCTTATGTTGTCCTGAGTCCAGGTAATGCTGAAACTTTAACTTACAAACAGCTACTGAGTGAAGATCAGTGGTTGGAAATAGAAGACCAAATTTATAGCGAAGATTCTCTACTGCAAGGCGTAGAGGTAGGTATTGGTGCTGAAGCACTGTTGCGGTTGCTTGCCGATATCAATTTAGAACAAGAAGCGGAAAGCCTACGAGAAGAAATTGGCAACGCCAAGGGACAAAAGAGAGCCAAGTTAATTAAGCGACTGCGGGTAATTGACAACTTTATCGCCACAGGTTCCAAACCAGAGTGGATGGTAATGGCAGTTATTCCCGTAATTCCCCCCGACTTGCGCCCAATGGTGCAACTAGATGGCGGACGGTTTGCCACGAGCGATTTAAATGATTTGTATCGGCGGGTAATTAACCGCAACAATCGTTTAGCACGCTTGCAAGAAATTTTGGCACCAGAGATTATTGTGCGGAACGAAAAGCGGATGCTGCAAGAAGCAGTGGATGCTTTGATTGACAATGGTCGTCGGGGACGCACTGTGGTAGGAGCAAATAACCGACCACTGAAATCTTTGTCCGACATTATTGAGGGTAAGCAAGGACGTTTCCGACAAAACTTGTTAGGTAAACGGGTTGACTATTCTGGACGTTCTGTAATTGTTGTCGGGCCAAAGCTGAAAATTCACCAGTGCGGTTTGCCTAGAGAAATGGCAATTGAGCTATTTCAACCATTTGTGATTAACCGCCTCATTCGTAGCGGCATGGTGAATAACATCAAAGCTGCGAAAAAGCTGATATCTCGTAATGATCCTAGTGTTTGGGATGTGCTGGAAGAGGTGATTGAAGGACACCCTGTAATGCTAAACCGGGCACCAACGTTGCACCGTTTGGGTATTCAGTCTTTTGAACCGATTTTAGTAGAAGGTAGAGCGATTCAACTGCATCCTCTGGTGTGTCCAGCGTTTAACGCCGACTTTGACGGCGACCAAATGGCGGTACATGTCCCTCTTTCTTTAGAAAGTCAGGCTGAAGCGCGGTTGTTAATGTTGGCTTCTAACAATATTTTGTCACCAGCCACAGGTAAACCGATCATCACGCCTAGCCAAGATATGGTATTGGGAGCCTATTATTTAACGGCAGAAAATCCCGGTGCGACAAAAGGTGCAGGAAATTACTTTTCTTCGCTAGAGGATGTAATTATGGCTTTCCAGCAAGATCAAATTGACTTGCACGCCTATATTTACGTAAGGTTTGACGGTGAAATAGAATCAGACCAACCGGATACAGAACCGGTGAAAGTGACGGAAAACGAGGATGGTACGCGCACATTACTCTATAAGTTCCGTCGAGTCAGACAAGACGCTAAAGGCAATGTACTTTCGCAGTATATATACACGACTCCTGGCCGCGTTATTTACAACAATGCCATTCAGGAAGCACTAGCAAGTTAATTCGTAATTTCTAATTCGTAATTCGTAATTGAAGAATTAATTACGAACTACGAACTACGAATTACGAATTATTAATTATTGATGACTCAGGACTAATGATTAATGACTAACGAAAAAATGATTTTTCGCAATCGTGTGGTTGACAAAGGTCAACTGAGAAATTTAATTTCTTGGGCCTTTACAAATTATGGTACAGCGCGAACCGCAGTGATGGCGGACAAATTGAAAGATTTGGGATTTCGCTACGCTACCAAAGCAGGGGTTTCCATCAGTGTAGATGACCTGATGATACCACCAACTAAGCGATTGCTCTTAGAAGCAGCTGAGGAAGAAATTCGCGCTACTGAAACCCGTTATCAACGGGGAGAAATCACTGAAGTAGAACGTTTCCAAAAGGTAATCGATACCTGGAATGGTACCAGTGAAGCCTTGAAAGATGAAGTAGTTGTTCACTTCAAGAAGACTAATCCCCTAAATTCCGTATATATGATGGCATTCTCCGGGGCACGGGGTAACATCTCCCAAGTCCGGCAATTAGTGGGGATGCGGGGACTGATGGCAGATCCTCAAGGGGAAATTATCGATTTGCCCATCAAAACCAACTTCCGTGAAGGACTAACTGTGACGGAATACATTATTTCGTCTTACGGTGCCAGAAAAGGATTGGTGGATACTGCCTTGCGGACGGCTGACTCTGGTTATCTCACCCGCAGGTTGGTGGATGTATCGCAGGATGTGATTATTCGGGAATTTGACTGCGGCACTACGAGAGGCCTTACTGTCGGACCAATGACAGAAGGTGCCAAAACCTTGATTCCTCTAGCAACCCGCTTGATGGGACGGGTCATTGGCGAAGATGTGGTGCATCCGGTAACAAAAGAAGTGATTGCACCACGCAATTCCCCAATTTCTGAGGACTTGGCCAAGAAAATTGAAAAATCTGGGGTGGCAGCAGTTGTGTTGCGATCGCCCCTAACTTGTGAAGCTGCACGTTCTGTCTGTCAACACTGCTACGGTTGGAGTTTAGCCCACGCTAAGATGGTGGACTTGGGCGAAGCTGTGGGGATTATTGCCGCCCAAAGTATCGGCGAACCTGGTACCCAGTTAACTATGCGGACATTCCACACGGGTGGTGTGTTTACTGGGGAAGTGGCGCAACAAGTTCGTTCTAAAATTGATGGGACTGTCAAGCTTCCCCGCAAACTGAAGACTAGAACGTATCGTACCCGCCACGGAGAAGATGCTCTCTATGTTGAGGCTAATGGCATCCTGCTTTTGGAGCCGAAAAAAGAAGGTGATGTTACCCCAGAGAACCAGGAGGTTCATCTGACTCAAGGTTCAACACTATATGTATTTGATGGCAATAAGGTAAAACAAGGTCAGTTGTTGGCAGAGGTTGCCCTCGGTGGACGCACAACTCGGACTAATACAGAAAAAGCCGTTAAAGATGTTGCCTCTGACTTGGCAGGAGAAGTGCAATTTGCCGAAGTAGTTCCAGAACAAAAAACCGACCGTCAGGGTAATACCACAACCACAGCCGCACGCGGTGGTTTGATTTGGATTTTGTCTGGGGAAGTTTACAACTTGCCGCCTGGTGCAGAATTGATTGTCAAAAATGGTGATGCGATCGCCTCTAATGGAGTTTTAGCAGAAACCAAGTTAAGCAGTTTGCACGGTGGTGTGGTGCGCTTGCCCGAGGCTACCCCAGGTAAGAGTACCAGAGAAATTGAGATTATCACCGCTTCTGTGGTCTTAGACCAAGCAACGGTGACAGTCCAAAGTTCCCAAGGTCGTAATAACTACTTAGTTTCCACTGGCAACAACCAGGTATTTAACCTCCGGGCTACACCAGGCACAAAAGTGCAAAATGGTCAAGTGGTAGCTGAGTTGATTGATGACCGCTATCGCACAACCACTGGTGGATTCCTAAAATTCGCGGGTGTCGAAGTCCAGAAAAAAGGCAAAGCCAAGCTGGGTTATGAAGTCGTGCAGGGAGGTACCCTGTTGTGGATTCCCGAAGAAAGCCACGAAGTTAATAAAGATATCTCCTTGCTGTTGGTGGAAGACGGTCAGTTTGTAGAAGCTGGCACTGAGGTAGTGAAGGATATCTTCTGCCAAAACAGCGGTGTGGTAGAAGTGACCCAGAAAAATGACATCCTGCGGGAAGTTGTCGTTAAGCCAGGGGAACTGCTGATGGTGGACGATCCAGAATCAGTTATCGGGCGAGATAACACCTTCATCCAACCAGGTGAGGAATTCCAAGGCAACGTCGCCACGGAATTGCGTTATATCCAGTATGTGGAGACACCAGAAGGGCCCGCCCTATTGAGCCGTCCAGTAGTTGAGTTTGCCGTCCCTGACAATCCAGATGTGCCATCAACTACATCGATAAGTCAACAAACCGGGCGATCGATTCAGTTGCGGGCTGTGCAGCGACTACCTTACAAAGATTCAGAACGCGTCAAATCTGTTGAAGGTGTGGAATTGCTGCGAACCCAGCTAGTGCTGGAAATTGAGCAAGAAGGGGAACAAGACCACAATGCTTCACCCCTTGCAGCAGATATTGAATTGGTACAGGATACTGAAGACCCAGAAGTTCAGCGTTTGCAACTGGTGATTTTGGAATCCTTGGTAATTCGTCGAGACATTACCGCCGATGCCACCCAAGGTAGTACCCAGACGACACTTGAGGTACACGATGGGCTAACCATCGCCCCCGGTTCTGTAGTCGCACGTACCCAAATCTTGTGTAAAGAAGGCGGGGAAGTGCGGGGCGTCCAAAAAGGAACCGAAAACGTGCGTCGCTGCTTGGTGTTGCGCGACGTTGACAGGCTCACCATTAATACTAGTACTCAGCCAAAGGTGAAAGTGGGTGACTTGCTAGTAGAAGGTACAGAAGTTGCTCCTGGAGTTTTTGCCCCAGAATCAGGACAGGTAGTAGATATTAAAAGTGCCGCTGCTGCATCTGGTGGGGAATCAGCTCTGAGTACTAAAAACTACATTATTACTAGCCGCATAGGTCGCCCTTATCGAGTCAGCCCTGGTGCTGTGTTGCAGATAGAAGACGGTGATTTGGTACAACGGGGTGATAACTTGGTGTTGCTAGTCTTTGAACGTGCCAAAACCGGAGATATCATTCAAGGTTTGCCCCGGATTGAGGAACTGCTTGAAGCTCGTAAACCGAAAGAAGCGTGCATTTTATGTCGGCGGGCGGGTGAAGTTAAGGTAGTTTACGGCGATGGTGATGAAGCGATCGCCATCAAGGTCGTAGAATCAAATGGCGTGGTGACAGATTATCCTCTGGGACCAGGACAAAATTTGATTGTGCCAGATGGAGCAACAGTATTAGCGGGACAACCGTTGACTGATGGCCCATCCAATCCCCACGAAATTTTGGAAATCTTCTTTAGCCTGGGTTCCGAAGATGGAATCTATGCTTGTGCTAGTCTTGCCTTGCAAAAGGTACAGACATTCTTGGTGAATGAAGTGCAAATGGTGTATCAGTCTCAAGGAATTGATATTTCCGATAAGCACATTGAAGTGATAGTTCGTCAAATGACCAACAAAGTCAGGATTGATGATGGTGGTGACACCACAATGCTTCCCGGCGAATTGGTGGAACTGCGCCAAGTTGAGCAGGTGAACGAAGCTATGGCAATTACAGGCGGTGCTAGGGCACAATATACCCCAGTATTGTTGGGGATCACCAAAGCATCATTGAACACCGACAGCTTTATTTCCGCCGCATCCTTCCAAGAGACAACACGGGTACTTACCGAAGCAGCTATCGAAGGTAAATCTGACTGGTTGCGCGGATTAAAAGAAAACGTGATTATCGGGCGATTGATTCCAGCGGGTACTGGGTACAATACCTATGATGAACCAGGAGCGATCGATGACTATGCTGCTGAAATTACCAGTAGTGTCTTAGATGAAGTTGATGACCCCCTAGATATGGTCTTAGATGACCGCACAGCCCGCACTTATAATTTAGATTCTCCTACTCTTGGGGAATCTGGCTTTGGCAGCAGACGTGCAGAAAGGTCAGTTCTAGATGAGGAAGATGAATTAATCGCCGATGAAGTAGCAGACGACGACGATTACGAGGAAGAAGAGGAAGACGACGAAGATGATTTCGACGACGAATAGAGACTTGAAATTTCGCGTCTCTATTAAAAGGTAAAAGGTAATATCAAGTCTGCTCAATTACCCATAACCAAACTACCTCACCCGCGCGACTGTAGCCCCTTGCCAAGAGTAAGGGGCTACAGTTGTAAACACAAGTCTGAAATAACTTATTAATTGAGGTTTTAGCGTCAGTTTCACCCCTCCCCAACCCTCCCCAATGCGTTGGGCAGGGAATTCAATTTCATGTTTATCCCCTTGCTATTTCATTCCCTAAAACACGTAAAATTGCAAGTGTTGAGAGAATAAAAATCATGGGTGCAAATCTGATTTAACATCTGCGGCAAAAAACTTGTCAATTAATTATTAATAGTGGTAATAATTATTGTTTTTGCTGTTAAAGACAATAGTCATTAGGGACTGACAAATAAAAAAATATCCCAAAACTGACGCAAAAATCCTCTCTATTTCTCTTCTCTCTGTGTTCTCTGCGTCTGGAGTGGTAGCCTGCGGCAAGCCGCTTCTCTGCGAGAGGCTTCGCCAATGCGTCTACGTTTCTTTGGATAATTTATTTCTTGGAAGTCCCTTACCAGCTGGTCAGATTAAACAAATTGCGGGTTTTCAGGAGTCAGTAAGTCGTCATATTGCGACAGAAAAAACTAGAACTAGCTTCCACTTCAATTAAAATAAGCGATCGCAATTAGTGGAGTGAAATTTTCTCTTTCACAGAGTCTAGTCATCTACATCGCTTAAAATCTTGTATTTAGTCCTCTTGAGAAGACTTTAGCTATTAGCTTTGGAATTTATTCCCAACCGGGATAGCAACCAAGCGAGTAATTGAAAAGATGTGAGTAATAACAAGCCTTAAAAAAGAGGGAATTAAGCATTAGCTATTATTTTGAATTTCGTTTAACTTCGCACGCACTGCCTGGATATCCTGCCACATCAACCATTTCGGCGCACCTTTTTCCTTAGAAGGGTTACGTAGCAAGTAGGAAGGATGAAAAATTGGCATACATAAACGCCCTTCCCACTCCAGCCACTGCCCGCGAATTTTCGTAATCCCCCGCTTATCGCCAGTAATACCTTTGACAGCAGTCGCACCTGTTAACAGGATTATTTTGGGATCAACTAGGCGAATTTGTTCTAGTAGGTAGGGTAGACAAGCCGCCACTTCCACAGGAGTGGGAACTCTATTATCTGGTGGGCGACATTTATTGATATTGGCAATATATACATCATGCTCAGTAGTCAGATTCACCGAGGCCAAAATTTTCTCCAGCAATTGCCCCGATCTACCCACAAATGGTAAACCCGTTTCATCTTCATTTTGACCTGGCGCTTCTCCTACAACCATAATTGGTGCTTTGAGATTGCCACGTCCGACAACAGCATGAGTGCGAGTGTCTCCCAATGGACAACGGTGACAGCGATCGCAATGCTGTGTCAACTCCGTAATATCAGAATAAGTTCCGGGAGCGATCGGAATTTTCGCGTCTGTAGGAATCAGTTCTCGTTGGTTAAAAGTTGAGTCGTCGAAGAGGCTGAGTTGGGTTTCGCTGCTCATGAAAATCAGGATTTTGGCATCAGCGCCAGCTGTTATATCTGAGTTAAATAGCCCTCTGGCTGGATATTGATCAGAACAATAAACTTTTGCTGAATACTTAATTATTTATACAAATCTTATTGTATCAGTTAATTTGAGACAAAATTCAGTCATGATAAAAGCAGTGCCGTTCTAAGATGCTGGGGGAAACCATGTCACATACCCCACTTTTCGCCGATCGTACCCATGCGGGTGAAGTATTGGCGCGAGTGATTCATGATGTTTTGACTCAGCAAACAATTGATTCTGGGGTAAAGCCTGTACCAATTGTTTATGCTTTGCCAAGAGGGGGTGTACCAGTAGCGGCACCAATAGCACGTCTTTTAGATTGTCCGTTGACAATTGTTGTGGCAAAAAAGATTAGCCATCCAGAAAACCCAGAGTTAGCAATTGGTGCAGTGACTACTTCTGGAAATGTTCTTTGGGCTGATCAAAAGCTATTTCGCCCTAAACATGATGCGCGGTGGCGAGAAGTGGCTTTAAATAAAGCGATAAACCTAGCTAAGTCTCTTGAGGCTCAATTAATTCCTGCTTGTCCGCAGTTTAATGCAGAGGATGCTACGCTGATCTTAGTTGATGATGGTATTGCTACAGGTATGACAATAGCGGTAGCGGCAACTGCCATGAAAGTGCTTTCTCCAGCAGCAGTTTGGCTATGTACTCCGGTCGCGCCACAAAAATTGCTACCTTGGTTAGAACAGTGGGGCGATCGCACAATAGTTTTGGAAACACCCGAACCCTTCTGGAGTGTGAGTAACTTTTACGCAGAATTTCCCCAAGTAGATACATTGGAAGTTCTCGTACATCTCCAACAACAAAATACAATGGGGGGAATTGATCAGTGCGAGTAATTTTGAATTGTTTCCCAGTGTTACTTTTTAACTATTTGGAGATGTTCCCTGCTGATATTGCATAGCTTTGGCATAATCACCCAAAGCGTAGCAAGCGACTTTCAAACTGGCAAGAGCTTGTTCTTCACTGCGATGATCTTTGATATTCCTAGCTAAGAGCAAACGTTCTTCATAATATGTAATTGCTTTATTATAGTCACCCAAAGCTTCACAAGCAACTGCTAAACTACTTAAAGACTGTTCCTCGCTACGCTTGTCTTGAATTTCTTTGGCTAATTGCAACCGATCTTCATAATACTTAATGGCTTTGGTATAATCACCTAAAGCATAACAAGCATTGCCTAGATTCTTCAGCACCTGAGAAGCACTGCGAACATTTTTTAAGGAGCGTGATAGTACTACACACTGCTCATAATAAGCGATCGCTTTTGGGTAATTGTTCAAAGCATACCAAGCATTACCTAAATTTTTGAGTACCTGTTCTTCGCCCCAATTGTCTTTGAGTTCCCGCACAATTTCTAGGCTTTGCTGCTGATACTCAATGGCTTGTGTAAAGTTGCCTAAAGCTTTATACACCAATCCTAAATTATTTAGTGCTGCTACTTGACTCCGTTTATCTTGCAGTTGTTGCGTTATTTTCAAACATTTTTCTAGAAACTCAATAGCCTTTTTATGGTCATTCAGGTGACGATATGCATTGCCTAAATGAGAAAGTGCTTGCATTTGCAATGCTAAATCTGAGGTGTTATTGAGCAAAGACAGACACTGTTGGGAGTAGGAGATAGCACCTTTGTAGTCTCCAGCGCTGTAAGTTAACAATCCTAAAAAAGAAAGTATCTGTGCCTGTTTTTCCAAATCCCCAACTGCCTGAAACAGCCCCAAGGATTGTTGTAAATACTTCATAGCCGTTATTAATTCACCAGCTTGCTGCTGTTGAATTCCTTGTCGTAGTAGCTTGGCCGCTTCCGACAAATGGTCATCATTTTCCTGTGGAGGTATTATTTCTGCTTGTGAACCAGAGTCAAATTCATGGGTAATTGTATTACGCTTCACTGGTTTTAGGTATGTTATGGGTAATTGCAGGGTAACTGTATTTTTCGATCTGTTATTCTATTCGCCTTTAGACATCAACTCCTTCCTGTGAAGTCTGGTGCTAAATCTAGTGTTCCCAAAACCAGGATGCATCTTTCATCAGAGTGGTTTGATTAAAAAACTATTTTTCACAACTTATTTAGGATTGCGATAGTTGTTACTTAGCCACTAGACAACTTTAAAATATAAATACGTCTTTAGAAACAAAGTGTTAATCCTTTGAAGAAGAGACCTCTTGCATAAATCAAAAATAAAGAACCCCACGTCGATGCTTTGGGGAGGGGTTGGGGTTGGGGTGTTAGGGACTTTTGCAAGAGGTCTAATTACTGCTTTCTAGAATAGGATTTATATAAAACTACACGTAGTAGATACAATTCAGGAATTGCTCGTACTACAGATGAAAATCAGGGCTTCGACTCTTATTTGTGTAAGTCCTGTAGGAAATATAAATTTTTTTTAAGGCAATATACTACTATAAATTTAAGCCGAGTAATCTGAATCTCACGCCTTTAATTGCTTTTTTATCCTTCAACTCCAATTCTACGAGTCGATACTGGGGCAAGCATTCATAGCAACAAGATTATTTAACAGTTTTATTCTCAATATCTTTGCTGTGTGTAAGGTGCAGGATCTCCCGCACCTCCATTAAAATTTTTCCTAGCATATTTTTACCACTCCCATCGGCTCCGCAACCCCAGTAAAAATCGATAGGCGAGTTTTCAACAATTTCTGTATTGCCTGTAGAAAGTAAGATATCCCTGATATCTGTATGAGTTTGAAATTTACATAGCACAGCTTGTCGCATGATATCGTCTTTAACTTGTTCCCAATTTTGACGTAGGGGACGCGTTCTCTCACGCCCCATTCTTGCTGCATCTTTAGGTGTTTTAACTAGGCGGATTTGTTCTACATGAGGTGTACCCACAAACTTTTGCGCTTGAAAGTAGTGTTCGCTAGTTGACCAATACAATCCATCTAATTCAAAGCCGTGGGGCGAAAAGTTAGAGAAACAGCCATATTCTTCGCGAGTACTATAAAAATAGATTGTCATAGATTTGATACAACTTTTTTTAATTCACTGAATTTGTGAGTTTTTTATAAAACAGATGATTTGTTTTCTGTTGATTCAATAAACGCCTCAAATTGACCATTAGGCGTCCATTGAATAGCTCCATCTCGTCCTGTAAAAAATAGCTTAGTTTGGCTTTGATTGAGTTCAGATACAGTTTTTGGATCAAGGTTGGCAGAAGAAGCGATCGCTACTTCTGGTTGCAGAGCAAGAACTAAATCTTTCAAGGACTCAGGGGCACACCAAAGTACTTGCGGGCGAGGCAAACTTCCATTTTTAACTAGTTGTTGTACCTCTTTAGATTTAACATTACCTACTAATAACCAATTCTGATCTAAAATTTGCAATTGTAAAATAGGTAATTGGTCGTTGATTAATTGCGCTACTATCGAACCAGCCTTCACAGCTTGACCAACTGCCAAAGATTGATAAATTCCTTGATGTTTTTGTAGTTCCTGTTGAATTGCCTGACTTGTAATGGAATTATCTGCTTTTGAGGAATATTCATAAAAGTTATTGATTGGTAAACGTTGCATTAATTCAAACCAAGCATTACTTTCATTGCCTTGAAAATCAGTTGCGATCGCCCAATTTATTTGATTTACACCCTGCTGTTGCAAAAACGGTAGGATTGTAAAGCGCCCTGTACCCTCATCGCCACTATTAATTACAGTTACAGTACCTCTATCTTGAACAACTACAATTGGTTCCGTACCAGATTCTAATACCGTTATCCTAAACAATGTATTTGTAGAATGCCAAAGGGGGATGAATACTAAACCAATGGCAATCACATTAGCAAACCACCACCGCCGCTGCCACCAAGGCACTAGCCAAACTAGTATAATTAGTAAATAAATTGCCAAAAGCTGCCAACTAGATATGCTACCTACAGCAACAGAATTTCCTGGCAGCTTGCTAAAAAATTCCACTAGTTTAATTAGCCAATCAGTAGGGTAATGCAACACCGCAGCTAAAAAACTTCCAGCCTGAGTCCAAATTAAACCTACTAAAGCACTGATGATTCCACCTATACTAATAATTGAAATTAATGGAGTACTAACCACATTCAGGAAAAAACTATAAGATGGTACAACCCCAAATACAAAAAGTTGCACAGGTAAAGTCCAAATAGTAGCGGCTAAGGGAACGGCAATCAAAGCAGCGATCGCAGGTGGCAGCCATGCTAGTCCGTTGACTAATGCAGGTACTGTTACGACTAATCCCAGTGTTGCTAAAAAACTCAATTGAAAGCCTAAATCCCAAATCCATAGAGGATTAAACACTAATAACAAAGTTGCTGCTAATAGTAATGATCCGAACTGTTTTACCTTCCTTTTTAATAGCAAACCAACTAATGCCGCAAAACCCATAATTACGGCTCTGAGAACCGCAGGTTGAAAACCTGTTAAACTCAGAAAAATTATTAAAGCCAAAAAGCCAAGGATAAATTGCGTTCCTTTTTTTGCCCGCCTCGTTAACTGTAAGATCACACTCAAAATCAAGGAAGTTTGGAACCCAGAAGCTGCTAAAGCATGAGCTAATCCGGCTTGTACAAACAAGTCGCGGATATCGTAGGGTAAATCAACAGCTTTGCTGCCTAAAACCATTGCACTGACCAGAGGTCCTTCAGGAATACCCAACCAACGAACTTGCGATCGCACAATTCTCTCGCGAATCTGCCACCATCCCCATTTCCGTTCCTGATCCAAAACATTTATTTGTCGCCCAATCAAACCAGCAAACGTTCCTTCTTGCTTGAGAAACTTCTGAAAGTCGAAACCACCAGGATTGGAAGCCGCCTTTGGTTTGTATAAAATCCCAGTCACAGCAATTTCTTGACTAGGGTATAATCCAGTAGCTTGAAGTATAGGCACTGTCACATACAATTTGCCTGTAACCCCTTTTGGGACACCTGCTGAACCTTTATCATTTTTGACCTCATCTAACTGAGTCGTTTCCAGCCAAAATTGTCCTCTCTGACTGCGAGTCAAGCGGGGATTACTGGCTACTTTGCCGCGAATAATCACAAGTTGTTCTTGATTACTGCTGTTTCCAGTTGGGACGAACTGACTAATATCTTTTGCACCCGGTTGCGGCACTCGCCATTGAAAATATAGAGTTGCCAATAATCCCACCAAGCCAGCAGCTAGCCATATTCGAGGATGCGGATTAGTTTGCCAAGTGTTAGGCACTGCCTTATTTTTGCTTCCAGCATTTTCTGGTTTCTGAGCAAATTGTCGTAGTGTGGTGCCTCTTCTAAAAAGAATTGCTCCCACTATCCCCAGAAACAAAATCCACACACCACCCCAAGGAACTGCTGTAAACAGCAACCCGAAAATATAGCCAAGACAAATAATTACACCATTGGTTTGAATCATAAGATTTTTGTAAAAGCACCTGACAACCCGAATTTGCAGCTGACTTAAAAATAGCTAGGGCAGCAATAGATAAAAATCGGCAATGCCGAATTTGGTTATGAAATTCAAAAATCAAATATTCCAAACTCTTATTATCTGCGCTTGGAGCGCCTCTGCGTGAGTTTTTCATCTCTACTAATCAGCAACAGCGAAAAATTTTTATCCTTGTGGTGAAATATAGTCCATCAAGTTTATACAAACAAAGCCCGCACAGGCGGGCCTTATCCTTGTAGCTTTAATGTTTTAGACTCAATATTTAACCGTATTTCTGTCCTTTAGCAAAAGCCGCATCATAAAGATATACCTAGCTTAAACCTCAGCGCAGCATCGATAAACAGAAAATAAAGTCGTAGCGAATTAAACTTGGCAAAACTCTGCGTACCTTTCCGTTTATTTTGCGTTCCTCTGCGTTTCAAAAACCTTACGATTTTACACAAAGGCTGTACTTAGTTCGTGTAACCGCACCCTTTAGGATATTGAGCTTTTTGTTGAACTCACAGTATCTTTGAGCAACGGAAAACCCAACTTCTCCCTTTGCTCAACATATAAATGAGCTACCTTCCTAGCCAAATGCCGAATCCTGGCAATATAGCGAGTTCTCTCCGTCACCGAAATCACACCTCTAGCATCTAGCAGATTGAACGTATGCGAACACTTCATTACATAATCTAAGCTCGGCAAGACCAACCTTCGCTCCGTCAATTGGGTAGCTTCCTGCTCATACAAATTAAATAGTGTCAGTAGCAACTCAGGATTTGACGCTTCAAAGTTGTATGTACACTGCTCAATCTCTCCCTGAAGGTAAACATCGCCATAAGTAATATTATCCGTCCACTGGATCTTTGTAAATGCTTCTACTTGCTGGAGATACATTGTCAGCCGCTCTAACCCGTATGTAATCTCAATCGACACCGGACGGCAATCAATTCCTCCACACTGTTGGAAGTAGGTAAATTGAGTAACTTCCATCCCATCTAACCATACTTCCCACCCAGTGCCCCAAGCTCCCACCGTCGCATCTTCCCAGTTATCCTCTACAAACCGAATATCATGGTTTTCAGGACGAATACCTAAAGCCCTTAATGAATCAAGATATATATCCTGGATATTATCTGGTGACGGCTTAATCAAAACTTGGTACTGATAATAGTGTTGGAAGCGGTTGGGGTTCTCACCGTAACGTCCATCAGTCGGGCGACGACAGGGTTCAACATAGGCAACAGCCCAGGGTTCTGGTCCCAAAGCTCTTAAAAAGGTCTGTGGATTCTTAGTACC
>NZ_JBALEL010000041.1:0-30510 GCF_036917935.1 Nostoc sp.
CAAGCTGCTCAGGACTATTCTAGGTAAATAGCAAAAAAATTGCTTTGTTGGGTGGAGGCTTTGCGTAACCCAACATCCTGATAATCAGTTGGGTTACGCTCCGCTCCACCCAACCTACGTCTACTGAGTAATTACTTAACCCGCATTATTGACCGGATACCAAGAAATACTGTTATATCCCCTAATCCTAGACGGAAATGTTTAATGTTGTATAAGTTACAGTTACCAAAAATGAAACGGTTATCAAATCCCAAGCTGCTTAGGACTATTCTAGGTAAATAGCAAAAAAATTGCTTTGTTGGGTGGAGGCTTTGCGTAACCCAACATCCTGATAATCAGTTGGGTTGCGCTCCGCTCCACCCAACCTACGTCTACTGAGTAATTACTTAACCCGGATTATTACCGGATACCAACAAATACTGTTTCCCCTAATCCTAGACGGAAATGTTTAATGTTGTATAAGTTACAGTTATCAAAAATGAAACGGTTATCAAATCCCAAGCTGCTGAGGACTATTCTAGGTAAATAGTCAAATGTGACAGAACAAATTTAGTGTGAGGATTTAGCCATGTCTTACCCGATTCCATCCAAAATGTGGCAGCGAGTTAGTATTGCAATATTGTTGTTATTAATACCTTCAGTAGGAATTGCCGTTTTACGCCAGTCTGTAACGGTTGCAGTTCCAGCCAATCAGACTCCTGCCAGTTCTACCTCAAAAACTTCCATTCTACCCAATCACCCTGACTACCAAGCACTCCAGGCATTGGTAAAACAGTATAGTTGTGTCGTCCCCGTCCAAAACTTTGGCACTCTTCCTGTAACCCGGACTGAGTTTGCCACAGTCTTGAATGCCTGTGTGAATCGCAGCAATGAGCTAATAGCGACTGACCCCAAGATAGTTACCCCAGCAGATATGAAAATTCTGCAACGCTTGCAGTCAGAATTTGCACCGGAGTTAGCAACCCTAAAAAGTCCGATAGATGAATTGGAAGCTCGTAGTCCCATCACTCCGACTCAGACGACCAGAGAACGTATTCAAGCCGAGTCTACCCGCAAGACTCAACCCTTACCCACGTCTCCACCCCTTAGTATTCCATCTGGCTCATCTGTTCAGGATCAAGTTGCTAACCGTGCGAATATGCCTAAACTCCAAACTCGTGGCAGTATTGGAAGGGTTGCCCCGGAACCACAAACAGATAGCAGATTCAATACAGAAAACTACAACCGGATTGAGGATAATCCCTTTCATCGCGTCGGTAATGACCCCCTTTCCACCTTTTCCATTGATGTAGATACAGCATCTTACAGCAACGTGCGACGGTTTATTACTCAAGGGGAATTACCACCCAAGGATGCAGTGCGAATTGAAGAATTGATCAATTATTTTACCTACAATTATCCCCAACCAAAAGGCGATCGCCCTTTTTCCGTCACCACTGAAGTTGCTGCTGCCCCCTGGAATCCTCAACACAAGCTAGTACAGGTGGGCTTGCAAGGTAAACGCCTAGAGAGCGAAACCTTACCACCCAGCAACTTAGTATTTCTGATTGATGTCTCCGGTTCTATGGATGACCCCAACAAATTACCCTTGGTGCAACAGTCCCTGAAATTGCTGGTGAATAAACTGCGTCCTGAAGACCGGGTAAGTTTGGTAGTCTATGCTGGGAATGCTGGATTGGTGTTAGCTGCTACTCCTGGTAGTCAGAAATCAAAAATTCTGGCGGCGATTGACCGCTTAGAGGCTGGAGGCTCCACTGCTGGCGGACAGGGCATTGAACTAGCTTACAAGATAGCCAGACAAAGCTTCCTCAAGTCTGGTAATAACAGAGTAATTTTAGCTACCGATGGGGACTTTAATGTCGGGGTTTCCAGTGATGGCGACCTGACGCGATTAATTGAACAGAAGCGAGATCAGGGAATTTTCCTGACGGTGTTGGGATTTGGCACCGGCAACTATAAGGATGGAAAAATGGAGCAACTGGCTGATAAGGGTAACGGTAACTACGCTTACATCGATACTCTATTGGAAGCCAAAAAGGTTTTAGTTAACGATCTTAGGGGAACTCTGTTTACCATTGCCAAGGATGTGAAAATTCAGGTGGAATTTAATCCGGCGAAAGTTCAGGCATATCGCTTGATTGGTTACGAAAACCGTCTGCTGCAAAATCAGGATTTCAATGACGACAAGAAAGATGCAGGGGATATTGGGGCTGGTCATTCTGTGACAGCGCTTTATGAAATAATTCCCACTGGCACGAAAAGCGATGTGAAACTGCCAGAGATAGACCCTTTGCGGTATCAGCGTTCTGGTGAAACTGCCCTGGATGCTGCTGGTAATGAGTTGATGCAGGTGAAACTGCGCTATAAGTTGCCCCAAGACAGCACCAGTCAACTAATTACTCAAACCATCCAAGATGATGATTTGAGAACTGACCAGATACCCTCCACAAACCTAAGATTTGCTGCTGCGGTAGCTACCTTTGGGATGATGCTGCGTGACTCTGAGTATAAGGGGAATGCTAATTATGATTTGGTGATGAAATTGGCAACTCAAGGGAAGGGAGAAGATCAAGAAGGCTATCGGGGTGAGTTTATTCGCCTGGTGGAGCAATCTAGGGGGTTGATTACGAGAAAATGATTTAGATTACTTTTACAGCATTTTTCAGGTATTTAGACCACAACTGAGATGGGGAGTAGGGAATGGTCTAAGCTAATCGTCATTCATTTTTCCAGACTGATTCGCTTGTAGTAAGGGCTTCAGCCCTGGTGTTATGCAACTTAAAATGCTCATTAGCTTAGTGTCCTCTGTGTCTGGACTGGGGTTTGAGCTTTTGCCTAATAGTCAAGCATGGGCAAGTCTATTGGCTATTTAGGCAATAGCTAGACTACCTCTATTTTTGGCGAAGGTGTTGTTATAATGCAACACATAGATAATACTCCTCGTCACTGTGGTGTACACACAAGTCTGAAATAACTTATTAACTGAGGTTTTAGCGTCAGTTTTATCCCTACCTTTGTGATGGGAAGAGAACTAAATTTCATGTTTACCTCCAATATATCAGGGGCATTAAAAAGCGTAATTCGACTTGTGTACACACCGTAGCCAAGGCATCGGGGAGAGTGCGCGTCAGTGCGGATGGAGTATCTGTCGCAAACATTTTTTGAATTTGTATAAGTCATAAATGCTTATCCTGAAATAGTTTCAACCCAGCGCGTACAATTTTCCGGTTTTGGGAAGGTGATGCCTTAATGCAATACGGTTCAGTTAAGGATAATCGTTAATTGTTGGGTTTCGTTCCTCAACCCAACAATTAACGATTGATGTTGGGTTTCACTTCGTTCAACCCAACCTACGCAGGTTAAGGTTTTTATGGCTAACTGAACCGTATTGTGCCTTAATGGTGATTAGTTACAAAAAATTAACAATTAGTAATTATTGTTTAATAACTGTATTAAATCTTTTAACTATCTGCTTAACTATCTTAACTGTCTTAACTGTCTTCTAATTATGCAATTTTTGATTGAACTATCTGCTTAACTGTCTTAACTGTCTTCTAATTATGCAATTTTTGATTGAACTATCTACTTAACTGTATTAACTGTACGGATTGCTTTTTTTGTACAACTATGAAAAATTATGAGAACACCACGATCAATTGCTAACAATTTATCTGCCAGTATCGGAAATAAGTAATGAATTAAACAGCTTTTTCCTATGCCTTATCTTTAGGTATAGGAAACTTCAAATAAAACGTACATAGCTCATTATTTAGATTAGGAGCATCTTGTATTATCGCCTTGAAACGAGCCACCACGAGCAAACCAGATGTGGGGATCTAGCTGGGTGGTGAAGATACTTGTGAACTGCAACGCTGCTCAGATCAGCCACGAAATAAAGACAGCAAGAAGACCCCAGAGGAGGTTTAGCGCAGATCATGCAACCCTTTGAACTGCCAGAATTTTACATGCCTTGGCCCGCACGGCTGAACCCAAACCTGGAAGCGGCACGAGTGCATTCCAAAGCGTGGGCCTACGAGATGGGGATACTTGGCTCAGAAGAGGAAGCGCAAAGCTCGGTTATCTGGGATGAACACACGTTTGACTCCCACGACTATGCCTTACTTTGCTCCTATACCCATCCAGATGCGCCAGGGGCGGAACTTGATCTAGTAACCGACTGGTATGTGTGGGTGTTCTTCTTCGACGATCACTTCCTTGAAATCTATAAGCGTACCCAAGACATGGCTGGGGCAAAGGAATACCTTGACCGACTGCCAGCGTTTATGTCGGTGTACCCCACCGACACCCCTGCCGTTCCCAGTAACCCAGTAGAGCGCGGCTTGGCTGACCTGTGGTCTCGCACCGCCTTTACTAAATCTGTAGACTGGCGACTTCGATTCTTCGAGAGTACTAAGAACCTCCTAGAAGAGTCTCTGTGGGAACTTGCCAATATTAACCACGATCGCGTCGCCAACCCCATCGAATACATCGAGATGCGCCGCAAAGTTGGCGGCGCTCCGTGGTCAGCGGATCTCATCGAACACGCCGTGTTTATAGAGATTCCGGCCGAAATCGCCTCGACTCGGCCAATGCGTATACTCAAAGACACATTTGCCGATGGAGTGCATCTTCGCAACGACTTATTCTCCTACCAGAGAGAAGTGGAGGATGAAGGTGAAAACGCTAACTGCGTGTTGGTCTTGGAGCGCTTCTTAAATGTGAGTACCCAAGAGGCAGCTAACCTCACCAACGAACTGCTGACCTCGCGGTTACAGCAGTTTGATAACACTGCCGTCACCGAGTTGCCCCCCCTGTTTGAGGAGTACGCACTAGATCCAGTGGCTCGTGTGAACGTTCTCCTTTACATCAAAGGACTTCAGGACTGGCAGTCGGGTGGTCACGAGTGGCATACGCGATCGAGCCGTTACATGAACAAGGGAGGAGAGAATTCTCAGACATCCACGCTACTTCTGGGGGGCCCCACAGGGCTAGGCACATCGGCTGTGCGTATTGAATCGTTATCCGCCGCCTTGGGTTTGGGAAGGTTCAAGAGCTTTACTCACGTTCCATACCAGGCTGTCGGGCCAGTAACACTGCCGAAGTTTTACATGCCATTTACTACAAGCTTGAATCCTCATCTGGATGCTGCGCGGAAGCATTCTAAGGAATGGGCCCGCGAGGTGGGAATGCTGGACTCAATACCTGGCATTCCTGGCGCGGTAATCTGGGATGACCACAAGTTTGATGTTGCCGACGTAGCCCTATGCGGTGCATTGATCCATCCGAATGGGTCTGGTCATGAACTGAATCTGAGCGCGTGCTGGCTTGTCTGGGGAACCTATGCCGATGATTACTTCCCAGCACTCTACGGTAATAACCGCAATATGGCTGGTGCGAAAGTGTTCAATGCCCGACTGTCGGCATTCATGCCTCTCGACGACTCCACTCCAACCGAGGTTCCGACCAATCCGGTGGAACGCGGCTTGGCAGATATTTGGTCTCGCACAGCTGGCCCCATGTCCGCAAACGCCCGGTATCAGTTCCGCCGTGCGATCCAGGACATGACCGAAAGCTGGTTGTGGGAACTCGCGAACCAGATCCAAAATCGGATTCCCGACCCGATAGATTATGTTGAGATGCGCCGTAAGACCTTTGGCTCGGATCTGACGATGAGCCTATCCCGACTAGCTCAGGGTGACGAGATCCCCCAAGAAATTTACCGCACCCGACCGATGCGATCGCTGGATAATTCCGCCGCCGACTTCGCCTGTTTAACCAACGATATCTTCTCCTACCAGAAAGAAATCGAATTCGAGGGCGAAATCCATAACTGCGTACTGGTCGTTCAGAATTTCCTCAACTGCGATCTTTCGAGAGCCGTTGAGGTCGTCAACAACCTGATGACCGCTCGGGCGCTCCAGTTTGAACACATCGTCGCCACCGAACTGCCAGCCCTTTTCGACGATTTCGATCTAGACGAAAGTACCCGCGAGAAACTACTCGGATACGTCGAGAAACTACAGCAGTGGATGTGCGGTGTACTCAAGTGGCATATAACGGTAGACCGCTATAAGGAATTTGAATTGCGTAATAATTCGGCAGCAGGGCGGCGGGTACTCAACGGTCCTACAGGGCTGGGTACTTCGGCTGCACGTATCGGCTCATTGATAAGTGCGGGGAGTCATCTTGTCAATATTCCGTCGCTCAATTCAGATCATTTTGTCGGAAAATAGCTTTCGCTTTTGTGGTCAAGTAAAACCAGTTTGTTTTTTACTAACTAGAGCTTGGAGGATTAATTTGTGACTTATTCTAACGATCCCAATTTGAATGTTGAGGGTCAGCAGCCCCAACTGAGTTTGAGTACAGCCGCGGCGCGTAATTTGGCGACGACAACCAAATCTGCACCGCAAACGCAGGAAATTACATCGCGGTGGTTGTTGAAACTGTTGCCGTGGGTGCAGACAAAGGGCGGCGTGTTTCGAGTCAACCGACGATTGACCTATACTGTGGGTGATGGGCGGGTCACTTTTACCAACACCGGAGCTGCGGTGCAAGTGATTCCCCAAGAACTGACTGAGTTGCCCTTGCTGCGAGGGTTTGACGACATCGGGGTGTTGACCGCCTTGGCAAACCAGTTTGTTCAGCAGGAGTTCGCCCCAGATGACACGATCGTTGAGATTGGTCAGCCAGCCGATCGCGTATTCCTGATCGCGCATGGCAAAGTGAACAAGATTGGTCTTGGGAAGTATGACGAGCAGATCGTATTGGATGTGCTGGCTGACGGGGATCATTTTGGCGATCAGGCTGTGGTGGAGTCGCAGGACACCTGGGAGTTTACGCTCAAGGCTGTCACCAGAACCACAGTGTTGGTGCTGCCCCAACAGGCGTTTGAGCAGCTAATCGACCAGTCCGAGGCATTGCGAAATCATGTTGAGGAGTTCCGAGTCCGTCTGAGACAGCCACAGAATTGGCAAGGTGAAGCCTCCATTGAGTTGGCTTCGGGGCATCTCGGAGAAACTGAGTTACCGGGAACCTTCGTGGATTACGAACTTAAACCTCGGGAATATGAATTGAGCGTCGCCCAAACCGTGTTGCGGATACAGACTCGGGTAGCGGATCTGTACAACGAACCGATGAACCAGACGGAACAACAATTGCGGCTGACCATCGAAGCATTGCGGGAACGTCAAGAATACGAACTGCTCAACAACCGCGATTTCGGGTTGCTGCATAATGCCGACCTCAAACAGCGCATCCACACCCGCAGCGGCCCCCCCACCCCCGACGACCTCGACGAACTGCTGGCCACGGTATGGAAGGAGCCGGCGTTCTTCCTGGCTCACCCCCGAACGATTGCGGCCTTTGGTCGGGAGGCTAACCGCCTGGGCGTCTATCCACAAAGTATCGACCTGGGCGGCAACCGAATCCCTGCTTGGCGGGGCGTACCGATCTTTCCCTCCAACAAGATCCCCATCACCAATACCCGCACCAGTTCTATCCTCTTGCTCCGCACTGGTGTGGAAAAACAAGGGGTGATTGGCCTACATCAAACTGGTATCCCCGACGAATATCAACCCAGCTTGTCTGTCCGCTTCATGGGCATCAGCGAAAAGGCGATCATTTCTTACCTCGTCACAGCCTACTACTCGGCAGCTGTACTAGTTCCTGACGCACTCGGCATCCTCGAAGATGTCGAAATCGGGCGTTAAGTATTTGTGAGAGGTGAAGGTAGAATGACTTTTGTCAATAAGTAATTAAACTTGATTTAAGTATAAAGCTCAGTATTAATATGAGCTTTATACTGGAGTTTCGCTTAACCGAACTGTATTACTTTATAACCTTAACCTCTCACCTATTAGGTCAGGCACTTTTGTTAGTAACTAGAGGATGAGGTGATGACGGATTTTATTGAATCGAATTTAAATGTTGAGCGTGGACAACCTCAACTGAGTTTGAGTACAGATGCTGCCCGTAATCTGTCCACAACCACTAAATCTAAACCGCAGATGCAGGGCATTACCTCTCGGTGGTTGTTGAAGATGTTGCCGTGGGTGCAGACGAAGGGTGGTACTTATCGAGTGAATCGGCGGTTGACCTATAGCGTGGGTGATGGGCGGTTGAGTTTTTCCAACACCGGAGCCGAGGTGCAGGTGATTCCCCAAGAACTTGGTGAGTTGCCATTGCTGCAAGGGTTTGACGACACCGATCTGTTGGGCGCGTTAGCGGGTCGGTTTGTTCAACAAGAGTTCGCACCTGGTGAGATCATAGTGCAGTCAGGTCAGCCAGCCAATCAGCTTTTCCTGATTGCTCATGGCAAGGTGAACAAGATTGGTGTTGGCAAGTATGATCAGCAACCCTTATTGGGTGTGTTAGCTGACGGTGATTATTTTGGCGATCGCATATTAGTAGAGTCCCAAAGTAATTGGCAGTTCACCATCCAGGCTCTCACCCGAACCACGGTATTGGCGCTACCACAACAGGCATTTCGGGATCTGCTCAACCAGTCCGAGGCTCTACAGGCTCACGTCGATCAGTTTAGGACTCGTGCAGAACGACCACAGAACAAGTACGGTGAAGCCTCTATTGAGTTGTCAGCAGGGCATCTCGGAGAAACTGAATTGCCGGGGACTTTCGTTGACTACGAACTCTCACCCCGCGAATATCAGTTGAGCGTCGCCCAAACTGTGTTGCGGATACAGACGCGGGTAGCCGATCTGTACAATGAACCGATGAACCAGACCGAACAACAACTACGGCTGACCATCGAAGCATTACGGGAACGTCAAGAACACGAATTGATCAACAACCGCGAATTCGGGTTGCTGCACAACGCCGACCTCAAACAGCGCATATACCCCCGCAGCGGCCCACCCACCCCCGACGACCTCGACGAACTGCTCACCCGAAGGAGAAAGTCGAAGTTCTTCCTGGCTCACCCCCGTGCGATCGCCGCTTTCAGTCGAGAGTGCAACCGCCTCGGCATCTATCCAGAAAACATCGATCTGGATGGCAGCACAGTACTTGCCTGGAGGAGCGTACCCCTTCTTCCTTGCGACAAGATCCCCATCAGCAATACCCAGACCAGCTCCATCCTTGTGCTTCGGACTGGTGAGGAAGACCAAGGCGTAATTGGCTTACACCAAACCGGTATCCCCGACGAATACCAACCGAGCCTCTCAGTCCGCTTCACTGGTATAAGCGAAAAGGCGATCATTTCCTACCTAGTGACAGCTTACTACTCCGCAGCTGTCCTCGTCCCCGACGCACTCGGCATTCTTGAAGACGTGGAAATCGGTTTGTAACTTTTTTGGGTGGAGTATTATCAGGGCGATCGCATCTAAATTTGATTGGGTATATTCAAGCAAATACCTCTAAAAGGATAAGTGGATTTATCATGTAAAATATTAAATTCAAATTTTGATATGTCAGAACCTAGCAACTCAATTGGCTACAGCCGCATGAGTGAAGATTTTGCTGCTTGAAGAAAAAGCGATCGCTTTACCTGATTAACCCACGCAGCCGGGTTTCGTTTGTATACCCCCAGAATTCTATTCTGAGGGCATTTTATTTGTTACCCTTCTGGCAATTTAGCAAAAGCTTGCTCAACTAACTCCTTTGCCTTAGCATCCAAACCCAACCAATCCACTTCACCCAATTCATCAATTAAACTAGTATCAATATCAGCAGCTTCCTTGTGTGGGGTGTATTCAAGAAAACACACCTGATAACATAGTTCCCACAAATCGATACTCGCTTGTTGCTGTTGACGCTGCAAACGTAGATGATATCCTGGATGGGGCATCGGCAGACGAGCCAGAGTTTCTCTGATTTCATCTGCTTCTTGGGGCGTTGCAGTTTCCATTGCTTGCAACAGTTCAGTCACCAATGCTTTGATTTCATTAGTGGTGCTAGGCGGCCAAATCAGGACATCGTGGTAAGTTCCCGTCCAGGAAGATTCATCAAGGGATTTGCGGATATTGTCGATAACGCGAATGAAAGCAGGCTGCATGAGGATTTCAGCCTGCTGCCATGCAACTGGATTTGTTATTTTCGGTGGCATTGGTAATAAACAGGGGCACTAAAAGAAAAATAAACAGTCTGCGTTTATTAAAAAGCTGCGTTTTTAATCTAAATCTTTTCTCAAGATAGCGGATTTCATTGAAGAAAATTTGGAGATATTTATTACTAGCTGGAAAATTAGGTAATAACTCTGGGGAGGGAATATGATAGGCAAGCTACTAGACCATCGTTACCAAGTAATTCGAGTCCTCGCAATGGGGGGATTTGGTCAAACCTACATTGCCCAAGATACTAGGCGGCCCGGCAACCCCATCTGCGTTGTCAAGCACCTCAAACCCGGAACTGACCCCAGAGTTTTTGATACTGCTAAACGCCTGTTCCACAGCGAAGCCGAAACCTTAGAAAAACTGGGCAACCATGACCAAATACCCAGGCTGCTAGCGTACTTTGACGAAAACCAAGAGTTCTATTTAGTACAAGAATATATTGAAGGACATACCCTAGCGGAGGAACTTATACCTGGTAAGCGTTGGAGTGAAAGCCAAGTAATTCAACTGTTGCAGGAAGTTCTAGAAATTCTCGAATTTGTCCATCGCCAAGGCGTGATTCACCGCGATATCAAACCGGATAATATCATCCGTCGCGCCTCAGATAATAAGTTAGTTTTAGTAGACTTTGGGGCAGTAAAGCAGTTACGTACACAACTGGTAACAGTGGGCGGACAACCCTCTGCCACAGTAGTTATCGGTACTCCTGGCTATATGCCCACAGAACAAGGGCAAGGTAAACCCCGTCCCAACAGCGATATCTATTCGCTTGGCATCATTGCTATTCAAGCATTAACAGGATTACAGCCAACAGAATTGCAAGAAGACCCGGAAACAGGGGAAATTATCTGGCGGCATTCAGTAACCGTAAACCATCGATTAGCGGCAGTGTTGTCCAAGATGGTGCGTTATCACTTCAAAGACCGCTACCAAAACGCCACGGAAGCACTGCAAGCATGGAAAGACGCGATTAATCCTGTACCTGCACTTTCCACACCTCAAGAAGCCGCCAAATCCCAGCCTCAAGTGTCTCGGCTGCAAACGGTTGCAGTTGCACCAGCGAATCCTGTCAAACCTGCGCGTCAAGACTCTAGTAAATCCGACCCATGGCCGATATTAATTGGCATATTATTGGCGGGTGGTGCGGCTGCCTTGGTAGCAAATGTATATCCAAATGTGAAAAATTTAGCTTTAAATATTACAGGTAAGGATACCGCCTTAGCAAATAAATGCTCGGCTGTTGTCGTCGGAAATTCTAATATTCGTTCTGAACCTAGTTCGATAAATTCTGATAATATTGTGCAAACTGTTGCTAATAACACCAATTTCGAGGTGACTGGCAAGCGGACAAAACGAGGTTGGATAGAAGTTAAGCTTAAATCTGGTCGTTTGGCTTGGGCACACCCGGACGTGATAACTAATAATCAGGAATGGGGTTCTTGCCTACGTGAAAAGGGCATTGCAACTAGGATTGTAGATGATAGTAGCTTGATTGCGACTCGAACAATTCCCCAGCCAAAACCAAAATCTAGGGATGTAGTAACTCCATTACCAGAAAAGCCGAAGGGGTCAACTGACGATGCTGGGAAATCAGAACGATCGCAGCCTAGTGATAACAGTGCCAATATTATCGAACAGGCAAAAAAGAAGTATGATTCAGGAGATATAATTGGAGCGATCGCACTTTTAAGATCAATTCCGGCAAATGCTGCTTCTGGTATCCAAGAGACAGGCAAAATGATTGCCCAGTGGCAGCAAGATTGGGCTAAGGCGGAGGCCTTATCTAATGAGATCAACAAAGCAATAGATGATGGTAAATGGGATAAAGTTTTAGATTATAGAAACCATCCAGAAAAGTTGCCTAATACTCAATATTGGCGAAATAGAATAGAACCATTATTTAAACAAGCAGCCGAAAATCTGGCAAAACAGGCACTAACTAAGCTAGAAAATCAAGGTAATCAGAAAAATACCCAGCAGAAACTTCCCGATACTAAGCAACCTGCTACTACACAGAGTCCTAATACCACAGAAACTCCTAAAAGCGGCTTTTAAAAGTTATCAGTAAACACACTTTATTTTGTTCCCAGCCTCCGCCTGGGAATGGCTAAATCAGGGCTGTCGCCTCCCGAATTCGCAGCAGTAGCCCAATAAAGAACATTTCCAGGTTATATCATGTCCGAATAATTAGTTATGATTCCCACAGTCATTGCACCCCACCCCCAACCCCTCCCCGCAAGCGGGGAGGGGAGACGAAGCGTAGCTTTGGCGGGGTGGGGTTCTTCGGCTTTAATAAGTAATCAAGCGGACATGATATTATACCTGGAAACGAGATTTTAAATCGGTGTTTATCTGTGGTTTTATTTTCCCTATCCGTGCATTTCGTCGTATTCTGGGGCTTCAACTCGTCTTGCTTCCATCCGCGAAGCAGGCAGAAACTCAGCACGACGGACTGGAACCAAGGGCGGCGTATTTCCTTGGTAGGGGTGAATCACTTGTACAGTACGGGCTGGACGCTGCCGTGGTGAGAATAAAGCCAATACACCAGCGACGACAACACCACCACCAATAGTGAGAGTTGCGCCTCCTACAGCCCAAAGCACGGGTGAAGACCACCAAGTATTTTGCGGCTGGAATGCTGCTGCTTTTGGTTGGTTATTTTGCTGGGCTAATTGCCACTGCTGTTGAGTATTGAAATTTTGAACTTGGCCTTGGAGTTGTTGATTTTGATACTTTAGCTGTTCATTGTCGTTTTTTAAACGCTCCAACTGCATCTGCGTGTTTAGCTTCTCCACCTCTAGGCGCTGGTCAGTATTGGGAGTAACTGACTGCTGATTAGGATTAGGATACATTGGTTGCCCATAAGGACCGTAAGGATACATTTGTGGCTGCATTCCTTGGGGCGCTACTACAGTCCCTGGCATTTGGGAAGCAACAGCAAAGTTAGGTTGTAGGGGGGTATTTGTTCCTTTGAGCAATACGAGAGCCGCCAGCCCAGCTACGGCAACACCGCCAATAAACGCCATACTCTCACTCATCGCCTTTGCTCCTCAATTGCGACGTAACTATAAACATTTGTGACTGACTCACTCTCACACTCATAAATTATGCCTACTTGATTTCACATAATACTCGAACTATAAGCGACTGTATCAGCTAGTTTTTTTACATGATTATATCTGATGTTAATATTCAAGACCATAATGGTCAAATTGTCTACCAAGCAAGGATAGAAAAACTACACTGTTATACTTTTTTAATCTACTTTCCCCGTCTAATCAAGAGGAGTATTTGTGCTGGTGTTGGTCGTCTTGATGGCTGCCTTGAGACTTTGGCAAAATTCGGCGATCGCATCTAGTCCCTGCTCTGGTGTGCCTTGGGCTAACCGTTTCACAAAGGCGCTCCCTACGATCACTGCATCTGCGCCCCATTCCATTACCTGTCGGGCTTGTGCAGCTTCGGAGATCCCAAAGCCTACACCGATAGGTTTATCAGTAACACCACGAATTTGTTTGAGTAAATCGGACACGCGGATTTCCAGTTGCGATCGCACCCCTGTTACTCCAGTGACGCTGACTAAATAAATAAATCCTTGGGAAGAACGAGCGATCGCTTCGATCCGTTCAGCAGAACTGGTGGGAGCAATTAACAAGATTACGTCAATTCCCATATCACTAGCTGCTTGGAGCAAGTCTGCTGCTTCCTCTAAGGGTAAATCAGGTATTACCAATCCTGCGACCCCAGAAGCAGCAATTTGCTGAAGAAATTTGTCAATTCCCCGGTGCAAAATTGGGTTGTAGTAGGTAAATAAGACAATCGGCGATCGCAATTTGGGAGTAATCCCTTGCAGCATTTCTAGCACCTGCTCTAACTTCGTACCCCTTTGTAAGGCGCGGCTAGCAGCAGCTTGAATTACTGGGCCATCAGCCAGAGGATCGGAGTAGGGTATACCCAGTTCAATAATGTCGGCTCCACTACGATCTAGAACCTGCAAGGCTTTTGCTGTTGTTTCTAAATCTGGATCGCCAGCGGTGATAAACGGAATCAGAGCGCACTCACGATTCCGTCCAAGGGTTTCAAAGCAATCAGAAATCGCAGTCATTTTGTCAAGTGTCAAAAATCATTGGTCAATAGTCAGTTGTCATTGATTATTTATCATTCGTAACTAAACAAAGGACAAACGACAACTGACCAATGATAACTTTACACCTGAGATTGCTCTTCTTGTTCTATTTCGGCTTGAATTCGTGCTAGTTCTTCGGGAGTAAGCTCGTCTAGCCGCTTTTGCAGAAAGTCTTGCTCATACTGTTCCCGCTGTTGGTGGTAGGTCATTTTTTGTCCCACCGCACGGAAAAAATAGGTGGCTAACCAGCCAACTAACCCACTGACTAGTAAGACTTGGCTCCATATACCAGCTTTCTGATTATCCAAACCGACTAGCTGCAATCCTAAGTATGCCAAGCCACCGGTAATAAAAACACCCAAGCCAATTCCAATCGCGTCAATCCGTCGCATGAGAGTTATGACCTACCAATCTCGTTAAACTTGAATTTGTCGCCGTTGGGGTCGAAAATTTACAAACGGCGATAGAACCAACAAACCCGGAAAGAAGAAAAACACCAAAAAGTACATCAACATCCGCTCGATGGAGCTAGCTACATACCAACGCTGCTTCAGGTACAGCAAGACAGCAATAGGGATTACCAGAAGGTAAGCTCCAGCCAAAATCAGATACAGCAGGGCGACAATCATAACTTTCAAGTCTTAGGCATCTGTTTTCCATCATAGGCTGAAGAGACAGACTCAGAGCAGTATAGTCATAATGCTTTCAAGATAACTGCGCCAAAATTCCTCGAAACCGCAAACGGGGAGGGGAGGTTAAAGCGCAGCTTTGGCGGGCTGGAGTACTTTTACTGTGGGAAATTCAACGGACACCATAACAAAAGCTAATATCATGCTAATATGGTGAATCCACTAGCAAACAAATGCTCTAGTCAGACAAGATCGAAAACTCTTCTAGATTGATTACGAAAAAACAAAGAAGACTTCCAATCTCTCTTAGGCGATCGCACAATCTAAAAAAATATTTTCAATCTAGTTGGACAAAAGACACAATTGATGGTGGAATAGATGAGGAGGTATTTGTTACCTCTACAAAATAACTAGTTATACTAGTTGCCAAACACCTGCGGGGGTGTGGCGGAATGGTAGACGCTACGGACTTAAATAATTGAGCCTTGAAGGAGAAATCCCTCAAGTGGAAGCTCTCAAACTCAGGGAAACCTAAATCTGGTGACAGACATGGCAATCCTGAGCCAAGCCCAAAAATTTTAGATTTGCGATTAGTCTTTAATCCAAAATTCAAAATCTAAAATCCAAAATTGCGGGAAGGTGCAGAGACCCGACGGGAGCTACCCTAACGTTAAGTCGAGGGTAAAGGGAGAGTCCAATTCTCAAAATCTGATCTGGCGATTGTCATCAGGTAGCAGTGAAAATTGCAGGAGAATGAAAATCCGTTGACCGTAAAAGGTCGTGTGGGTTCAAGTCCCTCCACCCCCACTAAAAATTTAAAATACCGAAAGGCTTCGATTGTGACTTTACCCATAACTTTGCCGCAACGGTAAGCTTATGCTTCCAATAAAGGATGGCAAGGTTATAGTTCCAAACAAATTTCTTTTCGCGCTGCCCTTAAAGCAGCGCGAACTTGTTTGTCACGAAAACATCCTGGTTTAGCTAATAGCCTTGAAATAGCTGCCTCACTAGGATAAATACCTTCAGTATGAACTTGCCTAACAGCTTGTTTTACCTCCTCGCAACAGTGTTCGATTCGTTTGATGCGAGATTCTTTCATATACTTAACGTACTCGGCTGAAATCGCTCGGCATAGCTCTGGGAAATGCCTGTAAAGAACTCGCTTAGGATACCCAAGGCGTTTCGCTACTGCTGTCATAGGTAGTGGTTGTTCATTCGCTTGAAGCACATTTTCAAGTAATTTTTGAGTGCGATCGCTATCGAACTTTACTTCAAGCTTTTTTGTACTGCTATCTTTCACTTGGTTTTGAGGCGTAGCAGGAAATTTACTAGAGTTTTCCTTAAGAGTCTCTTGAGTCAAAAAATCTAGCACAGATACCTGAAGAGTAAAACAGATTTTCAAAATTACATTCAGTTCTGGCAAAACTTTTCCCATTTGCCACATCCAAACCTTGTTTTTGGGAATTTCGAGCATACGAGCAAAAGCAGCCGTGTTTCCTTCAGCAAATTGCTCTACGTACCTACAAAACGCTTGGGCAACTATTTCCCTTTGCAAAGGTTTTGATAAGCGAGGGGTAGTAGCGAGTAACTCTCCAATAGTCTTAATAACCCACGTTTGCCAAATAATCTCTTCCTTGGTCAGTGGGGTGTTATCAGAAGACTGGTGATTAGCAGTAACACCAAGCCATTCTAAGCAATATGGACAATAACCTGGCCTCGAATAGGAAGCTAGTGGGGGAATATCTCGTTTGCAGTGAAGGCATTGCTGACATAAATGCTGATTGTGGCAATGACAAACTGTAACTGCCTCAAAAAACCAAATTAAGGGTTCGTAAATTACTTGATCTTTCGAGGAATACCACTCCTCGTAACAGTAGGGACACCAAGCTCGTCTAGAACGAAGTAACTTCCTCTGGGGAAAGATATTAGTCCATGTTAGTAGAGTGAGGAAGCGCAAATCACTACGTAGAGTCATCGACTCTAGCACTGTGACTAAATCAAATGCCATCGTACCTAATCCATTGAGTGCCCCAGTCAAGCTTCGCATTTCAAAGAGATTTGTAGTTCTATAAGTCTTAGGTATAAAAGATACAAGTTCTCTGGATATTAAAACTTTTGGGGTTACACAATGAGCTTCTGCTAGCCGAGATATATAACCAGTTAAGCTTTCTACCAATGAACTCCCAATACCAACAGGCTCTAATTGATACAACCGACTACGAGATGGAATAGCAACCTTTTTTAAATCCCAACATTCGTATGTTATTAATCCATTAGCTAACATCTTGATTCACTCCAATAGGATCTCTTTTGGGATTACGTTTGCCAACTTTTCCTTGTGGAAGAGTCTTTTTTGGAGCTTCTTCTGGCTGTGCAATTGTCTTTGCTCCAAGCCCTAGAGCAGAGCGTAAGTGTTGCACGTCTGTTTCTGTTTCAGATAATTGTCGTTCGCCCTCTTGAATTTCCTTGAACATTCTCTGACACTGAGCAACCGACCAAGCACGTTTTTGTAAGTCTTTTAAAGTGACAGTTGTTGCTTCTCGATCCAGAGCATCTTTAAGAGCGCGTGTTAACCAATTTTTCAGTATGCCAACACATCCTAAAGTACGTTCATAAAAATATTCCCAATGAGTAACTAAATCTGGAGGCTCTGCAAGTGGCATCTGCTGTTGGAAAGTCAACAATACACTTTTAAAAGCCTGTACGTCTTCTGGAGTGTCAGCACAATAACGGCGGAAATGAATATCGACGCTACGGCGTGAGAGTTGACCGCTTAAATTACGGAATGTTAGTAATTCGTATGTTCCTAAAAGGCAATGCAAGATGCCTGTCATATTTGCCACAGATTTAAGACAGTCTAGCTGATCTTGTAGCTTGTGTCCGCTTGCCATTTTCCCAAAATGTTGCGCTTCATCTATGAAAAATACATCTGGATGGCGATAGCTGAGAGCATTTTCTAAAGCTCTGCGTAGAGCAGGTGCGACCACTTTAGACTCAACGTTAATTTTTCCGAAAATATCACGATAGATGCCCCGTACACCGTAATTAAACTTGTGATCGATGAGTGGTTCTTCTAAGGCTATTAAGGCGCGTGTATAGTAATCTTTCCAGTTAAAGTTTCTCGATTCTGGAGCTACAGCCTCAACTCCAACAACGGGAACGCAACCGCGATCGCTTTCCAACTTAGGTAATGCTAACTCTGTTAATTTCTGCTCAACCCGCAGTCTTAAAGTTGTTTTACCGATACCGCTAGGGCCATAGACAAAAATAAATGACGCACCTGCTGGTTCAGCAATTGTCCGCACTAGAGTTTCATACACCTCTTTGAGTCGGGGATGTGCTACCGTGTAATTCTCGAAATAGGCAAGCCTTTCTGTGGCAGATTGTTCAAGGAGCTTGAGAGGAAATCCGGTAAGTATTGTCATAACTAAAACTCCTCATAAACTACAAGTGTTTCTGGAGTGTTTGCTTCAACTTCAGTCACTTGATTGTCGGTATTACCAAAAGGAATTTGAATAACTTTTGGTTCTTCGTTGCGACTGAAAGTAGCTTTTCCACCCTCAATTACCCTAAAGACTTCCTTAGCTTCTGCATCATAAGAACGCTGCTCTAATAAGGCTTCTTGGGCTTCTACTGAAGCTAAAAACTCCGCTAGATTCTTGGCTGAAACTCTTGATTGTCGTGTATGATTTGAGGAGCGTTTGCGTAACTCGGCACTAGCTAACTTCAGTTCTTTTTCTGAACGACCTTGAAATTCTGCATAATATTGAGAAATGCACTGTACCCATAGCCCTCGAACAAAGGCGTAAGCGATACCAATATCAAATGGGTCGTATCTTACCTGGACAGAGGTATTTTCAATTTGCGGGTCACGAAAACTATTAGACCAGTAGTAGATTGAATTAATTTTTACGCCGCTTCCAGATTGAACTTTCGCCTTTCCCTCAGAGGTTGTAGGTAAGGTAAGAATCTGAAAGTTTTCATCGTAAGGAATCATTCGGTGAAGCCGACTACCGCCGATCGCTATACCAGCAGCAAAAGCATCCCTCGGACTCTGGAAAAGAGCGGGATGTTCATCTATGTCGTAAACTTCGTAAGCCCAAGCGCAAAGATATTCGTAAATCTTGCCCAGTGTCCAGATAGCTTGATTTTTAGGGTTAACTGACTTGGTTACTTGGCGAATGTTACGAGTTATCTGTGTATTGCCGAGTAGGTTATGAATAAATTGAGTATTGGAAGTACCAAACAGACGTTCGCATACAGAACCAAACCGCGCTTTGGCAGGAGGTCGATTTTTTTTCGTACATTCAAAAGTAGCTAATAGCGTTTCAAAATAAACGCTATGAAATTCTGCACCGTTATCTACGACAATTATCTGTGGTAAACGGTTGTGGCGTTGAACGCACAATCGTAACACCATCAAGCAAGAGCGATAGGAAGGCGAGTCAAAAGTCAAATAAACAGCTAAAAATCTTCTGGAATAAGCATCTATCAAAAAAGTTACCCAAGGTCTACCCAATGAACGGCCAGTACGGGAACACACCAATTCAACATCTAATTCTGTATGGTCAATATGAGCAATTTCAAATGGGCGATCGCCATGCCTGGGCGAAGTCAGGTTCAGTTCCCAATAAAAAGTTTCTTGCTTGTATGCAGCCCTACGACCTTGGCGTTTTTTGATTTGTTCGTAACTAGAACGTTTCTTTATTTCTTTTGTAAACGCTTTATAGCTTGGAGCAATAGCACCTTGTTGTTCGCAAACCCTGACTAAAGCACTATGTACCTCCCACATTTTCTTTTGTTTGAGGGTTTCATAGTCATCCAGGATAAATTTTTCCATCAGCACTAAGGTTTCTTCTGGCAGTTTTCGCGTGCGGTTGCCTTTAGCACTGCGATGGGAGAGAAGCCCGATATAACCACAACTGTACTGCTGTTGTGCTGCTAAATACTTCAATTTCCAATGGCGAATAGTCCTCTCTGGGACTGTTTCGTTTTCAGGTGGATTTCCATTTAAATATGGTTCAATAACTTTGTAGCGGCGAAGGGCTTCTGCTTGGTCTTCAGGGCTTGCTTTATAAAATTGCTCCCAAGACTCTGCTTTTATATATGGTGCTTCAGATTTTTGTAAGCTTTTTATTTTCGCTTGCTGAACCAGATTTAAAAATAAAGTCTTTTTCAGTTGAATTAACTGCTCAAGTTCGTCCTGTAAAGTAACTTCAGTGTCTCCAACATGAATGATACTTAAGCCTTTGCCATCCCAAGATATTGATGTCCCAATAGAAAGGTTAATCGCAGAGAAACTAATCGGAGTTGATAAAGTTGTTGTTTTTAGCATCAAACCATAGGCAGTAGATGTCTGCTTGTCGGAAAAAACACAAACTCGTTCTGGTTCAGCTAAGGGTGCAACGCTTAAATCAACGTATAATTGCTCTGTGGCAATCAAAGCATAAATGTCATCTGCACTAGCTTGTGTTCCATGATTTAGTAGTTCAGTCAAGGAAATTCCTGGTGACTTTGATACTAACTGCTGAATTTCTGCATTAATTGCAGTTTCTAAGTGAAAAGACTCGGCTCGAAAATAATCTTCCAAAAAAATTACGTTGCGCTGGATAACCCAATTAATTTGAGTGTCTACACGTAGGCGGTAGTAAAGCTCAAACTGTTGTGCATAATTTTCTCCTGGTGGAGTGCGCCATCTACCCTCAGAATCGCAAAAATAGCGGTTTGGACAATTCTTAGCTAATTTTCTTAATTCCTCCTCAGTTTTGCACTCCTCCCAACCAGCAAAATTATTTCTAATTACAAAAAAGTCTGGTGTATGCAAAACTCCCAGATTTCGCCCATTTTTCCCTTGATAGTCCAACTTGATTGGAGAAGGCTGGTCGTAAAATTCTAAAACTTCCTCATCATGCTCAAATTCGTAGATAGTAGGAAGTTCAACACGGTGAGACTCAAATTGAATAGTAGCTCCCATCTTTCGACTGGGATAACGCCCAGAAACATTTTTTCGCCCACCTCCTACGCGGCGGGATGGTTCTGATGAGCGGATTTTTTCAATTAAATTTTGCGTTTGTTGAGATAGATCAAGGCGACAACACCAAGCATCAAATTCTGCCTTTGACAGCATGGATACCTCCTGTGTTGATGACTAATTGGTTTCATTTATAGGAACAAACAACCAACAACGTCCTTTTTTCACGTCAGTGCGCTGCCAAGCAATGCCATCTGGGTCGTGTTTTTTTGCCCATCTAGGAAACTTTTCTTTGTTTCTATAAAAGGTGGCGCGAAGCTTATCCGGCCTAACCTGCAATCTTTCGGCTAGTTCATCTGAGGTCAGTTCCATGTTTGGATCTGAGGTTTGCAGTTCTGTTGTTTCGCGCTCCTGAACTTTATAAGTATCTGCAAGCTCTAATGTGCAATTGTCAATAGATGATGGTTTCACAAGAGGTATATTTGTCTTCGCATTAGAATCCGAAACTGACAGTAATTGTGATGCTAACGCAGGCATTTCTCCTGTTTTCACCCATTCGTCTATTATTTCGGCTTGTTTGTCAGCTAGTTTTAATTCGTCTAAGACTTTATGGTTCTTTTGCGAAGTCTCTGGGGGGAAAGCTTCCGTCCCGTGAGCTTGACTAGTTTGCGCGGTATTTGTGCTTCCAATATTAATTGGAGGGGCAGAACTCGAAGGGAGGGCTGGCTCCGAAAAATGCGGGCTATGTGGATGATTAAGCTTCTCTTCTGCTGGTTCTTGGCTATCAGCATTCGCCTTTAAACCCTGCCCCAAATGGGTAATTAGCTCCTGAAGCCTATCTCCCTGATAAAACTGAAGTAGTTTCTCCGCAGCCTTTTTGGGATGATCCATCCGCACGGATTTGGAACGGTCTTTAATCCCCAGCAAGTCTTTGATGTGATTATTGAGTTCGCGGCTATAAACAGGTTCTCTATCCTCATCTTCAGGAATTGCAATCACTCAGTATTTAGGTTTACCCGAAGATTCTATTGAAGACAGGGTGGACTTCTTGGAGCAAGGTTTAGATAAATTACGCGAACAGGTTCAGCACACAGAAGAAAGGACTGATTCGCTAGAAGCGCGGTTTGAGGAGTTGAGCCGTCTAATGACTATATTTATGGGGCGCTACAAAAAATAAAATTTTATAATTACTCACGGCAAGCTTATGATTCCAATTCCGACTCGCGGCAAACTTATGGTTCCAAAAGTAGAAAAAACTGATAATTTATTTGACGCAATATCAAGCTTCACAGCCCCTTCTGCGGCAAGCTTATGCTTCTAGCCTTGGTAAAGTTATGGGTAAAGTCACATCGATAGAAGGTATGGGCGAGTTGTATCTAATCATAGATTAACTCGCCCATATAGTTATGTATGGTCTTTGATGCTTACAACTAAGTGATTTCACTGAACTATTTGATGAAGTATTAAACAATTTGTCTTTAATACTTTATTTATAGTCTTGGTTAATCAAATTTGTGTAAAAAGATTACTGAATTTCTGAAGAATAGATTGATGCTCCTGTTCACCAAGGTTAAGCTGGTAACAATATGAACAGGAAGCCTTTTTGTCCTGATAACTGAAATGACCGCTAATAGTTTATCAATTAATCAGGAAGATCCCCATTGTGTTACGTCTAACTCTAAACAGCTAAATGTGCAAATTGCCCAAGAGGAGGTTTATAGCTTCTTTGTGGAAATTGTCAAGAAATTGCCACCAGAGGATGTTTTACGGGAATTCAAAGGTTTATTTATAGACGGTCTTGATTTAGAGGATTCCGATTATATACCTGGAATATACAGCATTTTTTTAGATGATCAAGAACAGGAGTTACATAATACACTTAAGCGGTGTTGCTACATTATAGTTAATAATTGGAAAAGTAACCGAAAAGACAAATATATCCAAGACTTAGTTAATTTATTTGTTAATGAAAATCTGAAGATAAAGTCCAATAATCCTCCAGTAGTAAAAATTTGTAAAAGCTGGATAGAGAATTTTGTCAACAGCAAAGATTACAAGGATCTGAAATTATTCACTACCAAATATGAAGAATCATTTAAAGGTCATTGGGCTAATCGCTACACTTCCTATTTATTAATTGATCAATCTGTCAATGACAAAAATCCCAAAGAGCAACAAGAGGCTGCTAGAAGGCTTTCTAAACAGATAAAAGACAAATTTAAGTTTGAACTAGCAATGTATATTGCTCGTTCTCAATCTGCCGTCTCAAGCACAACACGCTATACAAATCCCAGTGTTTTGGGAGATCAAGCTCTGCGTTTAATAAAAACAATTGTCTTAAAAAGAGGTGTATTTAGTCATGAAAATATTGCTCATATATTTATCAAGCAAACTGAAAATCAAACTCTGAAAGAATTTAAAATAAATCTGGAAAAATATCTATTTTTTTCTGTAGAAAATCAAGAATCAGTCGAGATTTGGCGGCGGCACTTTACAGAGAATTTATCCTTATGGAAGACGAATTATAATCAAGAAAATATCACTAAAGAATTGTTCTTGAGAACCTGTAATCGAGTGATTGATTGCTTGATAACAGAAAATGGGAAAGAACCTTCGTCATTATTTATCTTATTGCTTAACCAAGGACATGCTCTAACATTGGTAATTTTACTGTTAAAGATTATTTTGATTTCTAGAAATTCCCGGAGACATTTAGAAACTCGGATTGCTCACTTGATTCGTTTTTACGAAAACTATTCGGAAGAAGAATGCAAGGGGATAATAAATTTTATGGAGATTTTTAATATTACGTTTGCAATTTACGCAGAAAATGTAGAATATAACTTGATTAAGATGGAAGAAGAAGAACAAAGCAGTAATCAGCAATTAAATCTGGATGGTTATCGGGTGTTTTCACAGATGAAGGTAGATAGAAAAAAATGAATTTTGCCTGATTCATGATTTAGTCAGGTGTTCGTCTAACCAAGCCAGGGCAGCACCCGCAGTTTCAGCTAGAATACTAATGAGGCGATATAAAGCGATCGCACTAAATACTAGGGCAGATGGAAAGTGGTGTCGTAAAAGTTCATACGCAGTCGCTTCAAACACACCTAACCCACCAGGCGCACCCGGAATAACCAGCCCCAACAACCAAGCGCAACTAAAAGCCCCTAACAATAAAGGAATTTGATTCGCATTCAACGAACCCAGAGCGAACATAGTTAATATAAACCCAGTAGCGCGTAGTCCCATAAAGCCCAATTCTCCTAACAAAGGGCGTAGGGGATAGCTTTTAAGACTGAAGGGAACAGTTGGCTCAGTGCTAGTAGCAGACTTTTTTGCTTTCAATCTGTACAAAAAGCGAATAACTGGGTTTAAAAACCAGGGATGAATCGCACCAAGGACTACAGCTAAACTCAGAAATTGTAGTATTTGTATAACAAGGGTAGTATTAGCTGCTGCAAATTGGCTACTGCATAAGACAATGATGATTAAAGCAGCCGCTAGCATGAGTAGCGGTTCCAGCAAAACGCTTAAGGTGGCTGCACCAGTAGGAATATTGGCATTTTTGGCGGCGACAATTCGCCCGTAGTAATGCCAGATATTACCTGGTAAATACTTAGCGATGTTCGTTTTTAGGTAAACTTGGATGAACTGGGGAGATGATACAGGTTGATTTAACTCTTGGAGAATCCAAGTCCAGATCCAGCCTGCCCAAGTATGAGCTAGTAAAGTGATGCCTGTTGCGATCGCTATAATTGCCCATCCTACCCCATCAATGCGAATAGCAGTCACCTCAATCCAATTATCCTTCAGAGCTTTGACTAAAAAAAACAGCGTCCCCCCCAAAATTATCCAGCGTAAAAATTGCTTCATGAATTTAGTCATTTAACGGTAGAGCAACAAGGGCTGAATACCTCAAATCTTATGGCATGTCAGCTATATATCCAAAGCTTTGGAAGTATCAAACAGGTTGATGTAGCTATTTTGACAACAACCAGATTATTTTAGTTTATATCTCCCTAGAGTTAGATAAAAATATTCCTTTGGCGCTAATTAAAATGTGACTTGCGCTAGAGGTAAAACTTATTTAATTATTCATATCATTAATTGAAGTTATTATTTTTTCTGAATGCTTGGGATACAAAATTAATTCCAAATGCTATCTTGGTTGAAGTTTAACTAGTCACAAAAATGCAAGGAGTGATAAATATGAAAAAAGCAATGACTTGGCTGAAAAACATTCGTCCTTTGAAAGTTTTAACTGTTTTTTTAGCAGGAATCTTTCTATTTTTGACACAGGCTTGTGGTGCTCCAGGAGTAGCAGCACAGCCACCACAGGCTGGTTCTCAAGCACCTAAGATCGAGCGATATGATTCTACAAAAGATTATCCTTTAAATTCTCCCGCCGGTGGGATGAATAACTTTAGTGATGTAGATCCCAGAGCGATAGATGAAAAAGCAGCTAATGATAGAGCTGATGCGCTAGTAAAAAATGCTCAAAAGAATATTGATCAGAAGGGAATTGATAGTCGCGAGCAATATGGCGAAAATTACAAACAAGGTACACCCCTTGGTGAAAGAGTAAAGAATCTGGGTGAAGATATCGGCAGTTCAGCTGAAGAAGTTCGCAAAGGTGTTGTTAAGGGGACTCAGCGAGGAATTGAAAATCTCAAGGGTAATACCCAGAATGCTACCGAAGACGTGACAAAAAATGTTCAGCGTGGAGCTGAGGATGCTGGTAAAAATGTTAAACGCACAGCCGAAGATGCTGGCGATGCAGTCAAGGGAGCAGTCAGAAACGCTGATTGAAATTAGTTATTCAATCTTTTGCAAAAATATGAAAGCGCCCACAGACCTTTAGTCTGGGGCTACCAAAGCAAAGCCTGCGTACACAGGCTTTGTTTTGGTTTTAAATGGGTTTGATTCCCTTGAACTCTATTAATAGATATCTGTAGAAATTAAATATAGCGGTTCTCGCTTAAGTTAGGTACAAGAACCCCACCCCCAACCCCCTCCCCGCAAGCGAGGAGGGGACTATGATGTAGTACCTCATGTGATCAGGAAACGCTATATACTTTATCCAGAACCCTTGTAGAGACGTAGCAGTGCTACGTCTCTACATTCTATTTTTTACCAGATGTCTAACGAGTGTTTAAGAGGATGTTTTAAAAGTTCTCTGGTCGGTAGCAAAACGTTTTAGATCCCCCTAAATCCCCCGATAAATTAGGGGACTTTGATTCCGGTTCCCCACTTTTTAAGGGGGTTAGGGGGGATCTAGAAGTGCCTAAAATTACAGCCGAACAGTTTTCAAACATCCTCTAAGCTTCATTAATGAGGTCTTTGAACTCCGTCAACGAGTCTTTTAGCTCCGTCAACGAGTCTTTTAGCTCCGTCAACGAGTCTTTGAACTCCGTCAACGAGTCTTTTAGCTCCGTCAACGAGTCTTTTAGCTCCGTCAACGAGTCTTTTAGCTCCGTCAACGAGTCTTTTAGCTCCGTCAACGAGTCTTTGAACTCCGTCAACGAGTCTTTTAGCTCCGTTAATGAGTGTTTGAACTCCGTTAACGAGTGTTTGAACTCCGTTAACGAGTGTTTGAACTCCGTTAACGAGTCTTTGAACTCCGTGAGTAATTTTTTTGTGCTGTCGGTAATTGCTTGCAACTGCGCTGTAGTAGAGTGTAACTAATTGATCGCGCTGTGAATAAAATCCTGATTTTTTCAGCTAATCCTCACAATAGGGAAAAACCGCCCTTGGATGACGAAGCACAGAATTACCCAACTTCTGTACAAGATTGACTCGCAACTAGATAAGCTTTTCCACTCAAAAAGCTGAAGGAAGACAAGGTTAATAGTAATGTTAAACTCACAGGCTAAACGCATCTTCATCAGCTATAAGCGTAATGCTAGCCCCGATGAACCGGTAGCGCTGCAAGTCTTCCAGGCGCTATCGCAGCACCACAAAGTCTTTATCGACCAAACCATGTCTGTTGGTACACGCTGGGCTGAATGTATTGAAGCAGAAATTCGCCAAGCTGATTTTCTGATTACTTTCCTTTCAGCCTTGTCAACCAGCAGCGAGATGGTGGTTGCAGAAATAGAGACAGCACACCACTTGGCAAAATCACAGTCAGGACGCCCGATAATTCTCCCGGTGCGTCTGGCGTATCAAGAACCGTTCCTGTATCCCTTGAGTGCTTACTTAAATGCGATTAACTGGGCGTTCTGGAAAGATGAGAATGATACGCCGCGCCTGATTGCAGAGTTGTTGCAAGCTGTCTCTGGCGGTGCATTGGCTATCACTGAAGAGAAATCGAAAGCAGATTTACTCCAAATAAGTCAGCCGTCACTCCTACCCCGTCCTTTTCCTTCAGCACAGCCCGTCTCGCTGGAAATGCCGGAAGGGACAATGGAATCGCAATCTGCTTTTTACGTGGAACGCTCATCTGATCCACTTGCTTTGCAGACTATTGAGCGGCAGGGTGTGACAATTACAATTAAAGGCCCCCGGCAAATGGGCAAAAGTTCGCTGTTAATCCGCACAATTAATACTGCTGTGAATGCAGGTAAGCGGGTTGCTTTGCTGGATTTCCAATTGTTTGACAAAGCCGCCTTAACTAATGCTGATCTTTTCTTTCGCCAGTTCTGTACTTGGTTAACTGATGAACTGGAAATGACTGACAAAGTTGATGAGTATTGGAATATGCCTTTGGGCAATAGTCAGCGTTGCACTCGCTATGTCGGCCGCTATTTGCTGAAGGAGTTTGGCAACCCCATTGTCTTAGCGATGGATGAAGTTGAAAGGGTCTTTGATACTGATTTTCGCTCCGATTTCTTTGGAATGCTGCGAAGCTGGCACAATAGCCGCGCCACTACTCCCATCTGGAAGCAACTGGATTTAGCGCTGGTTACTTCCACCGAACCCTACCAGCTAATTGATAATCTCAACCAATCCCCCTTTAATGTTGGGCTAGTAATTGATTTAGAGGACTTTACAGTAGCACAGGTTGCTGATCTCAACCGCCGTCATGGTTCACCCTTCAACGCCAGGGAAGAAAAGCAATTAATGGCGTTACTGGCTGGACATCCTTATTTAGTCCGCCTTGCACTCTACTCAGTTGCTAGCGATCGCCTCTATCCTACCGAACTATTTGCCAATGCGATCGCAGATAATGGCCCCTTTGGCAATCATTTGCGTAACCACCTTTTTCGGCTGCATAACAAACAGGAGTTGGTTCAGGGTATGTTCCAAGTAATTCACCAGAACACCTGTGAAGATGAGCGCATCTTTTTCCGCTTGCGGGGTGCAGGTTTAGTGCGTCGGGAAGGGCGTGTAGTGTTTCCCCGTTGTCAACTTTACACCGATTATTTCCGGGAGCATCTGCGTGGCTAATTCAAGCATTTACACCGTTAGCACGACTCTCACCTCGTTCCCAGTCTCAGACTGGGAATGCTCTCACAGAGGTGCCTTTAATTATCAAGTCTGGAGGCGGAGCCTCCTTGTAAGCATTCCCTGCCAGAGTCAGGGAACGAGGGATGATGGGGGATGAGCATGGCTAATCCAAGCATTTACACTGTTGGGGGAACTGTACAGGCTGGCGGTGGTATTTACATTCCTCGCCAAGCCGATGAAGAATTGCTCGGTTTATGTCGGTCAGCTAGTTTCGCTTATGTGCTGACGCCGCGCCAGATGGGCAAGTCTAGCTTGATGGTACGCACGGCAGAAACATTAAGGGACGAAGGAATTCGCTCGGTAATAGTTGACCTTCAAGAATTGGGGGCACAAGTCACAGCCGAACAGTGGTATTTTGGCTTTTTGGTTAAGCTAGATGACCAACTGATGTTTGATACAGATGTGGTGAGTTGGTGGCAAGAACACCAGCATTTAGGAGTATCGCAACGGCTGACACAGTTTTTTGAGAGGGTTTTGCTGGCTGAGGTTGATGGGCAAGTTGTGATTTTTGTCGATGAAATTGACTCTACCCTCAGCCTGGATTTTACCGATGATTTTTTTATCGCTATTCGTTATCTCTATGTTGCCCGTGCGACTAATCCTGAGTTTGGGCGGCTTTCTTTTGTCTTAATGGGGGTAGCGACTCCCGGCGATTTAATCAGCGATGCCAAACGCACACCATTTAATATTGGACAGCGTGTAGATTTAACTGATTTTACTTTTGAGGAAGCTTTACCCTTAGCTGAGGGATTGGCATTACCCAGCGATGAGGCAAACCAGATATTACGCTGGGTGTTGAAGTGGACGGGGGGACATCCTTATTTAACGCAGCGTCTTTGTGGTGCTTTGGTTGGTTCGATCCCCCCAACCCCCCTTCAAAAGCGGGGCAAGAGGGTTCCCCCCTTTTTAAGGGGGGCTAGGGGGGATCAAGTCTTATCCGCAGCCCATATAGACAAGATAGTTAGCAGCACATTTTTCGGCACGATGAGCGAGCAAGATAATAACTTGCAGTTTGTCCGCGATATGCTGACTAAACGCTCACCAGACCCGCAGGTTTTGACTATTTACCGCGAGATTCGCTGGGGTAAGCGGGCGGTTGTGGATGAGGAGCAGTCTTTAGCTAAATCTCACTTGAAGCTATCGGGGGTGGTGCGGCGGGAGAATAATGTTTTGCGGGTGCGGAATCAAATCTATCGGCAAGTATTTGATTACAAATGGATTAATAAACATTTGCCGTTTAACTTGCGGGATAGGTGGGAACAGCTTAAACCTGCACTGCCTTATGTGGCGGTACTGGTTGTATTTTCGATTTTAATGACGGGAGTGGTTGTGTATGTGAATGGCGAACGTCTGACTGCCCAAAATGCCCGCGATAGAGAAGAACAACAGCGTCGAGAAGCAGAAACTCAACGCAATGAAGCAAAGCATCAGGCTGAAAATGCGCGAACACAGCAGCAAAAAGCAGAGGAAGAACGCCGCGAGGCAGAAAAGCAAAAGCGCATTGCTAATCACGAGAGTGAAAGAGCTAAAAAAGGAGAAAAGCAAGCAAAGTCTGCACAACAATTAGCTGAAGAAAGGGGAAAAAAATTAGCAAATGCCCTTGAGCAAACTAAAGCGGCTGAACAATTAGCCAGACAAAGACAAGCAGAAGCCGAAAAACAGCAAAAAATTGCCCAAAAACAAGAACAGCAAGCAACTGCGGCTAAAGCAGATGCAGATAAACGCCGGATAAATGCCGAAATTCTCGCCAATAGTCTCAAATCACAAAACCTGATGGCATCAAATTTAGAACTTGATGCTTTAGTAGCAGGCTTGAAAGTAGGAAAACGACTCAAAAAACCAGATAAAAATGTAGAATCAGATACCCGCGTCTTGGCAATAGCTTCTCTTCAGCAGATAATTTATGGAGTCAAGGAACATAACCGACTAGAAGGGCATAGCAGTTATGTCACCAGTGTCGCCTTCAGCCCCGATGGCAAAACTATTGCCTCTGCAAGTGATGACAAGACGGTGAAGTTGTGGAATCTTGCTGGGCAGGAATTACAGACTTTCAAAGGGCATAGCAGTTATGTCACCAGTGTCGCCTTCAGCCCCGATGGCAAAACTATTGCCTCTGCAAGTGATGACAAGACGGTGAAGTTGTGGAATCTTGCTGGGCAGGAATTACAGACTTTCAAAGGGCATAGCAGTTCTGTCAATAGTGTCGCCTTCAGCCCCGATGGCAAAACTATTGCCTCTGCAAGTGATGACAAGACGGTGAAGTTGTGG
>NZ_JBALEL010000042.1:0-37762 GCF_036917935.1 Nostoc sp.
GCAACCTCTCTCAAAGTCCCCCAATTTATCGGGGGATTTAGGGGGATCTAAAATGTTTTGATACCGACAAGAGGACTTTTCAAACAACCTCTTAGATTGGGTAACTGAATTTTGGATATAAGACTAGTATTTTATTTTTGAAATTACTCGTAGAGATAGGGAATAGAGAACAGCAAAGAAGGAAATTAGAGGTGTACGGATTGTTTTCCGAAATAAAACCGGATTCCTATATTAGATTCTAGATTATCTTGACGGATGAATCCTTTTTATTGAAACCAATTATTTTAGATTAGTAAAATAGCCTCCCTACTTTTTCAACTATCCATTTTTATTAATAATTTTAAAACACTTATTTTATCAGAATCACAAGGCTGAACTTTTCTCCTATCTGGAAAAATCAGCCCTAATTATTCTCGATAAAAACTCAGATTTAAGTAAGGCTTGCTGAAAAAATCAATGTATATAAAGAAATATAAATTAGCCGTAGGGTGTGTTATGCCGTAGGCTAACGCACCTTGGATTGTTGACGGTGCGTTGGGCTGTGCGACACTACAACGGATAGCACAGCGTTAGCGAATCATCTCCCTTCTCTACTAGACGCTGGGAGAAGCTAGCGTCTAGGGCGATCGAGCGTCGGGAACCTCCGCAACGCACTGGCTACCCTAGATTAAAATTTCTCAACATAGCTGGAAATATTAAGTAAGTAGGTGAGAATAAATCAAAGTAGATTAAGTAATGTAAAAAATCTGGAGATGAGTTCGTAGTGTACCCCTTTGGGGAAGCAAGCTACGCGTAGCGTCTCGTAGAAAGGGCTACCTCTGCGGGAACGCTTCGCGAACAGCCCTCAAATTAGGACTAAAGTCCTTACTACAAACCTTGAATTATTCACGCCGCTCTACTTAGCACCGACTTACTTATTCAGAATTGGCTAAATAGATACAATGTTTAGGTTGGTCGATAGCGATCACTCTCAAAAATGTTAAGAAATATCCAGTTATCGAGCAAAAATACGCAGATATTTGTTAATTCTTCATGAAATCTTTATAGGTTTTATCTGTTACAAATAACAAATGATTATTTACAATAAACAATAAAGCATCCTCATAATTTTTTCAAGATATTTTCATGCTTTTTATGACTATAAATAACAGGGAATCTTGCACCTAAAAGTTGTAAAAAAGAACGCTCTGAAGCCACTAAATTTTTCAGATGACAGCGGAAAGTGAAAAATCAATTATCCCTGATTGTAGGCTGAAATAGAATATTCACAACCGAAATCAGGTAGTAAAAGGTTTACGTATAATGACTGACTTTGCACAAACGGAAATAGAACGGCGATTAACTTTATATCAGGTATTCCTCAAGTTGTATGAACACCACGGCAGTCTTCTAGATGAAATTCTTCAGCTAGAAAACCTATATCAACCGTCGTTAACGAGAGTAAAGGTATGTTACGTACATGGTGTAGTAGATACTGCTGCTGTTTATTTGATGACTAACTTGTGCGACAATCAGACTCAAAGTTTACGACAGCCACAGCAGCTCTGGACGATAGGTCGGAATCGTACCAGTGGTATTTGTATTGCTGATAGTCATCTGTCTCGTCGCCACGCTGCTATTCAGCATATTGACGATCAAGGCTTTTACTTAATTGATTTCAACAGTACCAATGGCTCGTTTGTGAATGGCGATCGCGTTGTTGGGCCAATCAAGCTCAAAGATGGCGATCGCATCCGTCTAGGCAATATGACTTTTGATTTTTTTGTGAATACTACCTGCCGCGTTTTGCCAACTGTAGCAATAGATTTATTGATGCAGCTTGTGTATCGAAAGAATAATCAGACAGTAGAAATGCTTACTTATTCCCAGAATAGACAAAAACCTCTAACTGAAAAACCAGATTCTAATTTAGAGACTTTCAGAAATTTTGGAGTAGTTGAGAAGCTTGAAAATTTTTATGACAACTTTAGTTCCGAACAAAAATCAGAAATTTTAGACCGCTTGTTTACTAGACAAATACCGTCTAATCCCAGCCAGCTAAAAAATTGGAACTTCTAGCAGTTTTCAATTGCTTCCGGAGTGCTGTTAGCGGTAGCGAGGCGTTTAGCCTGTGCTGAGTAAGAAGTAGGGTCTGCTGAGGCAGACAAATAATGAAAGTTAAAAGGGAACAAGGAATAGGGAACTCGTCAAAATATATAAAAAAAATTAAGAATGTGATTAAATATCATAGCAATCATTTTGGAGTGGGATATCTAGCTCACAATAAAAAGAAAGCGATTCAGGGATTGAGTGAGCAAGTTATCCTCTATGCTGGCAACATGAGGATACTCAAGGTCTACCAGCAGTAGCAACAAAGTGATCCACTCCAGTTATGTGGCTCACCGCTACGCGTCTACGCCAAAAAAAACCCCCAGTGAGCGTTAGCCTACCAGGGGAGTTAGTTATCAGGGTGCATCTACCAATTAAATGTTCTCAGGTTGAACACCATACTCCGGATAAATTTGTACAAAGGTCAGTTATTTTTTTAAATAAAAAAAACCCCAGTCGGTGTTAACCTACTAGGGGAGTTAGTTATCAGGGTGCATCTACCAATAATCTTTTCTAGGGGCAGCCAGTATCTTCCGGGAAAAATCAACTAAATCAGGGATGATGGCGATGTCTACAACGGGCTATGACGTTCGTACCCCTACGGAGAAGCAAGCTACGCGTAGTTTCTCCGACAGGAAAAGACTCGCTAGCACTTCTCTACCAGACGCACTCGCGATCGCTATTAGTAACGCAACTACTAGAAAAAACCCCCAGTGGGTGTTAACCTATCAGGGGAGTGAGTTATCAGGGTCAGTTATTTTTTTAAATAAAAAAACCCCAGTCGATGTTAATCTACTAGGGGAGTGAGTTATAAGGGTGCATCTACCAATAATCTTTTCTAGGGGCAGCCAGTATCTTCCGGGAAAAATCAACTAAATCAGGGTTGATGGCGATGTTTATGACGGGCTGTGATGCTCGTACCTCTACGGAAAAGCAAGCTAGGCGTAGTTTCTCCGACAGGAAAAGACTCGCTAGAACTTCTCTACGAGACGCACTCGCGATCGCTATCGGTGACGCAACTAGAAAAAACCCCCAGTGGGTGTTAACCAACCAGGGGAGTAAGTTATCAGGGTGCATCTACCAATAATCTTTTCTAAAGTAAATGGGTCGCTACCGGATAAATTAGCAGAGGTTGAAGTTGTTACTGTTTGTTGATCAAAGAAAAACCTCAGAGGGGTTAGTTATCAGGACAGACCTAGCAATTAAATGAACGGTGCGCTACCTGACAAAATGGGTGTGTCAGGGTTAATCAATAGCACTCAATACTTCATAAAAAAACCCCCTGTGGGCGTTAGCCAACGAGGGGAGCTAGTTATCAGGGTGCATCTACCACTTAAATGTTCTAGGTTTAACCACCATGCTCCGGATAAATTTATTAGAAAATTGATTGTTGTCGTGTGTCAAAAAAACAAAAGTGGATATTAAGTGAATTAGGGGAGTTAAAGATCAAGGGACATCCATCTATTAATCAAGTATTCTAGGATTAAGGACTATTTTCTGGTAGAGAATATCTGCGTCAGAAATTGCTGTTGTTTGCCAAAATAAAAAAACCCCCAGTGGGTGTTAGCCAACTAGGGGAGTTGAAGATCAAGGTGCATCTACCAATTAAGTGTTCTAGACCCAAGTAATCCGATCCGGATAAAGTTGTAAAGGCAGGAAAAACCAAAACAGCACCGAATCAGAAACATTCAGGGGCGTGATGCATCTAAATTATCAGAGGAAGCGAAAAATCGACTTGAAACTTTCGCGTTTCAAACCAGATTTAGGAGGCGGACAGGAGAAGTTGTGACCCAGGAATTCCATATTTCCGTAACCCCAGTAGGGCAAAATGACTACTTGGTGCGGACGGAACAAGTCGCGCCTGGGGTACCATTGGCAGAAGAATTGGTGACTTGGCCTATAGCTGATTGGTTGATGGCTGCTGGGCATTTGATGAATGACCCGTTGAAGTCGGTATTGCAAGGAGATCCATTTACCTCTGGCGGGCATGAAAGCGATATCGCCAGAAACTCTGTGAATTTGGTGGCGTTGGGTCAACAATTTTATAACGCCCTATTTCAAGGCACTCTCAGAGATAGTTGGATTACTGCCCAAGGTATTGCCCAGAACCACCAACAAGTACTACGCTTACGCTTGGGGCTAAAAGACACGAGGTTAGTTCGTTTGCCTTGGGAAGTGATGCACGCAGGCGATCGCCCTCTGGCTACTGGGCCTTATGTGGCTTTTTCTCGCTTCCAAAGTGGAATTTCGGGGGCTTCTCCTTTGCGATCCCTGCGGGGGGCTACGCCTACGCAAAATATGCCCACACCACTAGAACAAGGTGGTGTGAAAGTATTGATGGTAATTGCTTCTCCCTCAGATCAAGTCCGTCTTGACTTACAGAAACAGGAAGCGATTAAATTACAGGCGGAACTTCACCGTCAAACATCACGACTTGCTGAAGGTAGAAATCGGTTTCCAGAAATTGAACTGACTGTATTAGACCAACCAGGACGGGAAGAACTGACGCAAGCCCTAGAACAAGGCAGATACAACGTTCTACACTACTCTGGTCATAGTAACTTAGGCACCAATGGCGGAGAAATTTATCTTGTTGGTCGCAGAACTGGCTTAACGGAAATCTTGACTGGGGACGATTTGGCAGGTTTGCTCGTCAACAATAATATCCTGATGGCAGTGTTTAATTCCTGCTTGGGCGCATACACAGCAGCGTCCAATCCCTCTGGAGATACTGGCGAACGAAACCTAGCAGAAAGTCTGGTGAAGCGCGGAATTAGAAGCGTTTTGGCGATGTCAGAACGGATTCCTGATGAAGTGGCGTTGACGCTCACACAATTGTTTTACCGCAACTTGAGTCAGGGATATCCAGTAGATTTGTGTGTAAGTCGGGTGCGCCAAGGATTAATTTCTGCTTATGGTTCTCACCAGATGTACTGGGCATTACCGATTTTATATCTTCAGCCAGAATTTGACGGTTTTCTGAGTCAGGAAACTGAGGCATCCGCAAGTGTCGAGTCGCTGAATCAGTATAGTTCGTCTTTAGGGACAACTTCTACGATGTACTCTGCGATGGCTGATGATAGCGAGATGCCTTTAGGAATGGAAGATATGATTCCTTCTGGTTTGACGCGTGACTCTTCTGGGTTGGACTGGCTGGGTGAGGATACTTGGGGCGATCTGGTTGATGAAATTGAATATGATGACCCAAGCTATGAAGAAGATTCGGCGATAGTTTCGGATTTGTTTCGTCAGCTAGATAACCAAAAAGCTGCAACTGAACCGGATCAACAAATTCACGAAAATAGTCTTCACCAAAGCCAGGTTTCAGAAGAAATGACTTCCCCAGAAGAGGAAGCAGATTTGTGGGGAGAAGTTCCGCCACCGCCACCTGCAACTCCTGGGAACCTTGAAGGGAATTGGCAAAATTCTAATTTTTTGCCGCAACCAGCCCCAGCAAGACCTCGTACCCGTCGCCGCCAGCTGTGGCCGATTGTGGGTGTTGTGGGGATCAGTGCGATCGCCGCTGCGATCGGTTTCAATTGGTGGTGGCAAAATCGCCCCCAAGCAATGCCTAAAATACCAGCAATTCCCACCCAGTCTCTACCTGATTCTCGACCAATTCAAAAGCAGCCGAACATCGATTTAGGAATAGAAGCGACTGGAATTGTCACCGCTACTGCTACGGAAAAATTGAGTCAGGGTGATTTGCAAGGTGGGTTATTGGCTGTAGAAGAACTACTGAATCGGGGCGCACTGGCTGCGGCTGAAACTTCCTTAAAACTAATTCCTAGTAAACAAGCTGACGATCCATCTGTGAACTTTTACAAGGGACGATTGGCGTGGCAGTCTATCCAAACTGGAGACAATAACTATAGCGTCGATGATGCCCGCCGTTACTGGGAAACTGCTGCCAAAGCTAAACCCGAATCGCTTTTGTATAATAATGCTTTGGGATTTGCCTACTACACAGAGGGTAATCTGAATCGCGCCAATGATTCTTGGTTCAAGGCTTTGAATTTAGCTCTCAAAGAACAGAACACAAATTCAACATCCAGAAATACAGGAGTGCCTCAAGATGCTTTAACTTCTTATGCTGGTTTAGCTCTGGGATTGTATAAATCTGCACTTAGTCAATCTAGTGGCAAGCAAACACAGTATTTGAATGAAGCGATCAAGTTGCGGCAAACCGTTCTCAAGTCTGATCGAGAAAATTTCCAGGTAGATAAATTAGCTAAAAATTGGCTGTGGACGGAAAAGGCGATTGAAGATTGGCGATCGCTCCTTCAGGAAAAAGGTGAATAACAGTAAAAGGGGCGGTTAGAAACCGCGTCTACACAGGCAAAACCCACCTCCGTGGGTTTCAATCTCTCAATTTTTCCTTAGTCCGCGGAGGCGGACTTTGTTTGTGTAGCCGCGAATTCCATTTGCCCTGGCTCTTGGCAAGAAGTTTTGCAATTTTCACAATTCAAATAGGTTTTTTCTATACTCTTATTTATTGCTTTGAAACTGCTTAATAATATTGCCAATTAAAGGCAATTGCTCCAGTACCATTTTTATCAAATCTACAAAAGATTTCTCAGAAAGGCGATCATCTCCACGCAGTTGTAAGACTCCGATTATGACTATAAATAAAACAGTACCAATAATGACTAGGGCTAGGGAATAAATTGGTAAGATACCTGCAAATATCCCAACTGTATTAAAGACTATTGCGAATACGAGTAAATAAAACATTCCATTTCGATAAGCCCAGGAAAGCGTAACCTGCACTTCTGGTTTAGAATTATCTTCCTGTTTAGATGGTTCCGTCATAAAATTATTTTCTTGCTTTGATGACTGAATTACATTATTAATTGTTACAACGACATTTTCCCTTCTTCTCTCAAAGGTATTAGGCAGAAAATCGCCACTCTTCTGCTGTTCTGCTTTCAGTAACTCCCTTCTGTCCATCACATCATCAATTAAGCCTAATACATCAACCATTTGATAGCTTTTTTGACATTGAATGTGTTCTTGCTTATCAGCTACAAACTGTCGCAATATCTCAAAGGGGTAAAAGTGTGGCTCTTGGCTATCTTTGCAAGTGTCGCAATTACAGGGGATTAACTTGTTGTACTTCAGTAGCTTGTACGAGTCATGAATTTTATCAAGTTCATGTGTAACTATAGTCATCAAATCCCTTTTGTGACGACCTGAGACTCGAATCTTAATCTCCCGTTTGCCGTAATATTCAATCACCTCTGCCTTCGTCTGGTCTTTGCTGAGAACAACGCCGCTTTTCCAGACACATTGTTGTTCATTCATCAACTCATGCATGGCGACGATGAATTGGGTGATGATGCCTTTGGGCATGAACTCGTAAGTGTAACGCAGAATCAGGTTGTTGGTTTCATCCCAGTTATATGAGGGTTGATTAGCAGATAGCAGTTGTGGGGCAATATACTTTCCTTTGCTTCTAGGAATTTCGTAGCACAGCTTGAAGTTGATCATCAGGCGCAAGAGTTCATCATGCATCGTGCTGTATTCGTCTTCACACCAGATGTTTGCCAAATCAGACCGGGTGAAACTGCCCAGGTTGCGAATTACCTTTTCATTATCCAGCACCTTGTAGACTGCATCAGTTAACCACTTGGGTTTGAGGATGACGGTCTTGTTCAAAAGCGGGTCTTGCTGGAAGTGCAAGCATACTCCCAAATCGTGCAGATAGCCGCTTAACTGCAACTTGTCATTTCTTTGGGTGAACCCATTTTGTTGGCAGATGTTCAGATATTCATCCAAGTTGATGTAATCGCGTGCGTCACTCTCCAAAGCTTCCCGGACTCTAACCCAGGTTTTTGGGAGCGGACTGCCAATATGGGGTAGGTTTTTAATGTAATGCTTGATTTTTTCTAAAACTTGTTCTAAACCTCTGTTGTCAGCAAGGTTTGTTGGTAAAGTCTCCTTCAAATTAGTAAACTGCCCCCGTAACTCACGTTCATTAATTTCCCGGTGGCGGTTTTGCCTCTCATTTTTGATGATTAGCAGGGGACTGTTATCGCTCAACAGTTCTACTACATTCAACCAGTAATAAAAATCCGTGTCTTCCTTGCGGCTATCTGCCACTAAAACGTAAAGGGAACGCTTGGTGAGGAAAAACTGGTGAGTAGCATGGTAAATCTCTTGCCCCCCAAAGTCCCAGATATTGACTCGAAACTCTCGCCCATTTTCCATTGGGAAACGCCACTGGATAATCTCAATTCCCTTCGTAGAGTCTTCCTCTCGGAGTTGATAATTTTGGTCTTCAATCTTCTTCGCCTGTGTTGTTTTCCCTGCTCCTGCTTCGCCGACTATTAGTAACTTTGCTTCGTAGAGATAATCTGGGCCTTCCATTTTCAGTTGTCGGAAATAATCCTTAATCGCCTGAATACCTTGTACAACAATTTCTGGCGGTGGCTGTTCAATGGGGTTGTCGTATAAATACAAAGTGGTGAGTTGTGGCAGGCGGGTGATGGCTTCTGGCAGCATCGTTAATTGGTTGAGGCTTAAATTCAAATCGGTGAGGTTTTGTAGGCGGGTAATGGCTTCTGGCAGCGTCGTTAATCGGTTGTCGCTTAAATACAGGGAGGTGAGTTGTTGCAGACGGGTAATAGCTTCTGGCAGCGCGGTTAATTGGTTATAGCCTAAATATAGAGTCGTAAGGAATTGCAGACGGGTAATAGCTTCTGGCAGCGTGGCTAATTTGTTAACGCTTAAATCCAGGCTGGTGAGTTGTTGCAGACGGGTAATAGCTTCTGGCAGCGTAGTTAATTTGTTAACGCTTAAATCCAGGCTGGTGAGTTGTTGCAGACGGGTGATGATTTCTGGCAGAGTCGTTAATTGGTTGTAGCTTAAATTCAGGGTGGTGAGTTGTTGCAGGCGGGTGATGGTTTCTGGCAGAGTCGTTAATTGGTTGTAGCTTAAATTCAGGGTGGTGAGTTGTTGCAGGCGGGTGATGGCTTCTGGCAGTGTCGTTAATTTGTTGCGCCTTAAACTTAGGGTAGTGAGGTGTTGCAGGCGGGTGATGGCTTCTGGCAGCGTCGTTAATTTGTTACCGCTTAAATCTAGGGAGGTGAGGTGTTGCAGACGGGTGATGGTTTCTGCCAGCGTCGTTATTTGGTTGTAGCTTAAATCCAGGGTGGTGAGGTGTTGCAGACGGGTGATGGTTTCTGCCAGCGTCGTTATTTGGTTGTAGCTTAAATCCAGGGTGGTGAGTTGTGGTAGGCGGGTGATGACTTCTGGAATCCTAGTTAATTGGTTATCGCTTAAACTTAGGGTAGTGAGGTGTTGCAGGCGGGTGATGGCTTCTGGCAGTGTCGTTAATTTGTTACTGCTTAAATTTAAAACCTCCAAGCATTCCAGTTCAAACACCTCAGCAGGAATCTCTATTAATTTTTCTTTGTTATCAGTACGCCAATAATTGCTTAAATCTAATTCTTTAAGCTTTTTCTCTTTTGCTTTTCGGATTTTTTCAAGGAAACGTTGAGGTGTATATTCCATACTGAGGTTCACCTGTCAACTAAAATTATATTTAATGCCCCTGCTTGGCTGGACAATCTTGCAACTACTAATATTTTGCACTAATCTCAACAACCGCCACAGGTTAGAAACTTATGGCTGATAGCGAAACTCTTCTTAAGAGGACTAAATTCTTTCCAGACTTAGGTTTTAGTTTACTTGAGTGGCTTTGGCTATTGGTTCCTAGAAGTTCGAGTTTCAGGCGATCGCGGGTGCTAATTGACAATGCTGCAAGAGATCAAAGCAATCTACTATCCTGTGTAACACTACGCGATCGCTAATAATTTTTACGCAATCTCAAAATAATTTATCATTAATAATGGTTCAGATTGGCTTGTAAACAAGTCCTTGATACTCGTAAATGGAGCTACGAACTCCGTTGATGAGTCTTTGATACTCGTGAATGGATCTATGAACTCCGTTAATGAATCTTTGATACTCGTGAACGAGGATATTTTGTCGGTTCATGAGGATATTTTGTCGGTTCACGAGGATATTTTGCCGGTTCATGAGGATATTTTGTCGGTTCACGAGGATATTTTGTCGGTTCACGAGGATATTTTGCCGATTCACGAGGATATTTTGCCGGTTCACGAGGATATTTTGTCGGTTCACGAGGATATTTTGCCGGTTCACGAGGATATTTTGCCGGTTCACGAGGATATTTTGCCGATTCACGAGGATATTTTGCCGGTTCACGAGTCTTTGTAATTCGTCGATAAATCTCAAATACTCAGGGACGAGTCTTTGAGACTAACTCACGAACACTTGGAACTTATGAATGAGTATTTGAGCTTTGTGGATGAGTAGACTTCTTGCATAAATCAAAAAAAGAACCCCACCCCGCCTTTGACTTACGTCAAAGTCTCCCCTCCCCGCAAGCGAGGAGGGGTTGGAGGTGGGGTGTTAGGGGACTTTTGCAAGAGGTCTAGTATTTCAGACTCGCGCACGAGTGTTTGTCACTCATTAATGGGTTGTATTGACTCTTTTACATCTTTAGCCGTTTTTTACGCGACTTCTCCAGCTTGAAAAATCTGTTCAGCAGTTAAATTAAACTCTGGGAACGCTAGCGACTGAATGCGATCATCTCCCCGAAATTGCCTAACTTGATACTCACCTTCAATTAGTTGGTAAATCGAGATAGTTGGTTGTTTAGGATTGCCAATAAAGCGCCTACCACCTAAACCTAGATAGTCTACAATCCAATATTCAGGTATTCCGACCTCTTCATATTTACCTGCTTTGGTAAAATAGTCGTCTCGCCAGTTAGTACTTACTACCTCAATTACTAAAGGAATTGATGCCGCTTGGCTTACAGTAGATTCTTTTTTCCACAGAGGTTCATTTACTAAATTAGAGTTATTCAACAACAGTACATCTGGTGAGTAAGCTGCTTCGCTCTGAGTCGGTTTAACGAATGCTGTTTTGGGGATGAAATAAGGTAGTTTTAAACGCTTGTATTCTGTAACTATTTCCCCAACTAAAAATCCAACAATTTGTTCATGTTCACCTGTGGGAGGAGCCATTTCAACAATTACTCCATTATGCAGTTCATAGCGTCGTTGTGAGTTTTCTGGATACCAAGCGATAAATTTATCAAATGTTACTTGTTTGGTTAAGGCTTGAGTCATACTTTGCCCTTTGTTAATTTAAAATGAGAGGCAGAGTCTCCTGAATTACGTTCCCTGTAAAAGCCAGGAAACAAAAAATTCTCTAATTTCCTGGAGGTAAAAATGGAAACGAAAAAATTGCGATGGCTTTGCCAACGCCAAGGGCGAACGTATATTGGGACAGATGGGATATTGTACATTCAGACACCCACTGATTTTAAAGATACATCTGTAGAAGTAGTGGTAGTTGTGCAGCCGTTAGATCAAACAGACCTTGCACCATGCGATGACACCGTACTGCAATATAACGCTTGGGGAAAGCCGACGACAAAAAAATCGATTCAAGAAGCAATTGCCAAAATGCAACAACTGCGGCGAGAAGTAGCTTTAGATAAAACCTCAATCCGCGAAATGGTTGAAGAGGGGCGAAGATTTTAATGCAGTTTGTTTTGGATTGTTCTGTAGCAATTAGCTGTGTGGGGTTAGTGGTTGTTAACGAGGAAACATGAACTCAGATATGAGTTTGGGGCGTTTGTCACCCCTTTCCAGATGAAACCGGGGAATTGTGTTCCCTGTGAGAGTCAGGGAAGGAGAAAAACACGAAAATTTAAACTTTCGCCGCCGCAGCATTTGGTAAACTCACTTTCAACCGCTTAAACATCGCTTCCCGCGCTTGGACAGCAAGATTATCATCTAAAGGTTGCAAGGTAATTTCCTGCTGATACTTTAGCCGCAATGCTGTTTGAATTAACCAATCGGCGACAAAAGGATTTTTCGGTAACAATGGCCCGTGGGAATAAGTAGCGATCGCATTCTGATAAAATGCTCCTTCTGTCCCATCTTCACCATTATTTCCCAAACCGTACACCACTCGCCCCAATGCTTCCACTTTCCCTAACTTGGTGCGTCCGCCGTGATTTTCAAAGCCTACCAAATATGGTGTGCTACCCGTCATCTCTTTTAAATCTCGCGCTAAACGAGAAGCTGTAACTTCAATTACCAAGTTACCAATACAGCGCTTAGTATTTTCACCAGGATGCACGGAAACTAAATCGAGTATTCCTAAACCTTCAATCCGTTGTCCTAAGCCTGGTTCATAATAATGTCCCAGTAATTGGGGGGAACCACAAGTAAATACTCCCGGTGTGCCATTTTCGATTTTCTCGCGCATCGCGTCAGCTTTCGCACCTTGCAAATCACGCATGACAATCTCTTGCTGGCGATCTTGTGCGCCACCACCGACTATGACATCTACAGTTTTAATATCTGCGGCTGTGGCATTTTGATCCAGGGGTAACACTTTAACATCGTATCCCCGCCACTCGGCGCGACGTTCTATAGTAATTACATTACCGCGATCGCCATAAGTACTCATCAGCGTCGGGTACAACCAACCAATTGTTAATTCCAAATTTTGATAACTCATAAATTTAGGGAATGGGGAATGGGACTATTACAAATGACAAATGACCAATGACAAATTTAAAGAATTTTTCGACCAGTCAGAACTTCTCGCACTTCTAGCATTGCTGAGTAGGTAGGTAGAATATGCAAAGTTTCATTCTCTGGTGTATGCTCTAATGCAGTAGCGATCGCTTGTCGCAAATCTTCTTCGACTATTAAATTTAAGTTACTCTCAGGGGACTTTTGGCTGTAACGTAGACGTAGTGCCATATCATAGACGCGATCGCCACTCACTACCAAAGTCCCGCCGCGTTCGACTAATTTCTCCGTATCCACGTCCCAAATCCAGGATACATCAGTGCCATCGGGCGTGCGATCGTTCAATACCAGCAGTGTGGTTTTATCTGTGCTTTGAGTAACTACGCGAATGGTTTCATTCGTTCCCACAGGGTTTTTTGATAACAATATCCGCACCCGTTTACCGTTAATTACTAAATCTTCAGCCCGACCAAAGGCAGCTTGAAAATTGTTAATAGTATCTCTGATTGTTGCTTGATCAACTCCTAACTCAATAGCCGCAGTAGCAGCAGCTAAAGTATTGTATTTGTTGTACAAACCAACCAGAATTTGCGACCATTCATTACTTTCCAGAGTCGGTTTACTTTTAGTAAAACCACACTTGGGACACGTAAAATCTCCCAAATGAGACAAATAAACACCCTTGTAATCTAGGGAATGCCCACATCTGGGACAATAAATAGAATCGACAGCGTGAGGAATAGCTTCTAGATAATGTTCTGGTTCATTCAAGCCAAAGAATAACACCCGTTGCGGTAACTGCTGACCGAGGTTAGATAAAGTTGGGTCATCAGCATTGGGAATTACCACCGTTTCTGCTGGTAGGGTAGAAATAACTTTTGTCCAACGCTTACTAATTGTGTCTACTTCGCCGTACCTATCGAGTTGGTCGCGGAACAAGTTTAAACAGAGAATGATTCGCGGCTGGAGTGGCGCTAATACTCTTGGTACAATATTTTCATCAACTTCCAAAATGGCGTAATCAGCATTTAGTGTACCTAGTAAGTTGGTGCTTTCCAATAACGCACTTATCAAGCCATTTTCCAGATTTGCACCTGTAGAATTATGAGTGATGCGAAAACCCTTGCCTTCTAGTATCGTGCATAAAAGCAGCGCTGTAGTGGTTTTGCCGTTAGTACCAGCAATTAAAATCACCCCATTTTTAACTTGCTGACTCAATAATTCTAAAAGTCGGGGTTGAATGCGACGAGCGATCGCGCCTGGTAATACACTAGCAGCACCTAGACGCAAAAATTGTACAATAAACGTTACACTTTTTGCCACTGACACCGCGAAACCCAATCGCAGCCTATCTATGAATTGTATTTTGTTTCCCACATCTGTACCCTAGTCTTCTGGCGGTTGCTAATTAAAAGTGCAAATTTAATCTTGTGAGTTTAGCGAATCCTGACTGAAAAAGCCAGCCATAGCAATTTTGAATTTTAGATTTTGGATTGTTGCACTACTTCGCCTTTGTTTTGACTTGCGCGTAGCGATACCAGCCACTTGCGAGAGATAATCTCAGTAAGCGTTATCTTAAAAAATAGTGCGTGGGCGTAATTACATATCCAGCCCAGTTGGCCGAATTCAGCACAAACTCACAACAAGTAGTAGCTTGCAAGGTTCCTTTTGATGAATAGCACAAAGTTTCTTTTTTTACATAAACAAATTACTGGCTGGCGAAGGTGGTTGTCCAAATGCCTGTTCTTGCTTGCAAGTCTTTTCATTATAAGTATGCAACCTGCATCTGCTGGTCTTAATAATGATTTATATGATGGCAACATCTTTGTCGTTTATGCTGGCAATGGTTCATTGGTTCCTCCCAGACAGACACTGGCACAATCTTTAGCGGAACATAAACCCGTATTTTTGGCCTTTTACGTAGATGACAGCAGCGAGTCCAAAAGATATGCTATTTCCATTTCACGGGTACAGGAATTCTATGGCAGGGTAGCAGAAATTATCCCGATTAATGTCGATACTATCCCGCCTAAACAGACCTACGACCCTACAGAAGTAGGATATTACTATTCTGGAGGTGTTCCTCAAGTCGTGGTGTTTAATAAATCAGGTGAGGTAGTTTTGAATAAAAAGGGTCAAGTAGCTTTTGAAGAGATAGACGATCAATTTCGCAAAATCTTTGAATTGTTACCACGCACGGAAACAGCACAGCTAAAGCGGCGAGCCTTTAATGAGTTTAGTAGTGAGTTAGCTAAGTAACTTATAGGGTAGACCAAATTGGTCTGCCCTAATTTTTAGTGATATCTGTTACTACATTGCCGCCAATGTCAAAGCATAATATTGAAATATCTGTGTTAACAGATTACTAAGTTAATCTCTAGTCTATAAGTCCGTAACAACTGACTAATGACCAATGACCAATGACCAATGACTAAATAGAGTGTATTCTAATGTCAAAGGTTTACACCACCCAAGAGCTAATTCAAATTTTGGCAGCCGAACGCCAAGCTTGCCTCAAAGGAAAACGCCTAAAATTAGAAATAACAGCCTCTGGCAATCCTGTAATTGACCAGTTTATCAGCAGTGATGGTCTGCAACAGTTCACTGCCTATCAAGATTTCAAAACTGCAATTCACGACTATCAGAGAGAAAATCGAGTTTCCGGTATTATCTGGCGGGAAGTGACAGTTAAAGGGAAAAACTTGCACTATCCCGAAATAGATACTGAGTTAATTGCCCTCAATGGTGACTTAGAGATATTAAAAGCTGCTAAAAATTCCATCGTAGAATTTTGGCATGAAGTCACGATGGGGATGGACTTATACTTGAGTTTTAATAATAGTAAACAACACCAACAAATTATCACATTTGATGTAGAAAGAATTGTTCAAAGAACAGAGTGGGCAAGTTTGTGCAAGTGGGAAAATTCTAGCTTTTTGGAAATGATTTTGCAGCTAGGATGGGGTAAACCAGAGGAAGCTTATTATAAACGAGGAAGGCCGCGATCGGGTAGTGAATATATTCATGCAGTCAATCCCGGAAATCGCCCCATTGGTTGATTGATATGTTGGATAGTAATGCTGAAAAGCACGACAAAATGACGGATAGAATTACGTTTACTTTGCTTTTTTAATAAGGCCCTCTATCTGTAACAGAAATTTTAACTGTGCAGATAAGTAGTAGCATGAAAGTACGCGAAGTTATCAAACGACTAGAAGCTGATGGTTGGTATCTTGCTAGAACTAAAGGTAGTCATCGACAGTTCAAACATCCTGATAAACCTGGTACTGTAACAGTGGCTGGTTAGCCAAATGTGGATGTGCCAATTGGTACTCTGAAAAATATCTGGAGACAAGTTCAATTGGAGGAAGACTGATGCGTTATACAGTTGTGATTGAAAAGGGAGCAACTAGCTACGGCGCTTATGTGCCTCATTTACCAGGTTGTGTAGCTGTGGGTGAAACAATAGATGAAGTCAAGCAGATGATTGCAGAAGCTATTGAATTTCATCTAGAAGGAATGCTAGAAGATGGTTTACCTATTCCTAAACCTACAAGCATCGCTCATGAGGTTGAAGTTGCAAACTACAGCAAAATATAATAATTTAAAACTACTAAATTAGTACTAAACCTCATCTATGTTGAAACTTAGAGTTTTTTAAAAGATATATTTATGTAGGTTGGGTGGAGTGAAACGCAACCCAACATTACCAGCTTATTTATGTTGGGTTACGCTATCGCTGCACCCAACCTACAAAACTACGGTTCTCAAGGTAGACGAGGTTTAAATAATCCTTTTAGTGTTTTGTCAAGTTAATTTTGAGAGTTTGTAGTAAGGAGTTTAGTACTTAGAAAACAAGGACTAAAGTCCTTACTACGAACTTTATCGACTTTGAACTATGGATTCTTGACTAGAGTTTTCAAGTTCTGGAAGCTCTACTCTGGCGGGTTTCCAACCTCCCGCCCAAGCAAGGCACAGATGACGGAAACGATCGCCCCGCACCTCAAAATTCGGGTACTGGTCGAAACTCGCACAAGCCGGGGATAGCAACACCACAGGCGCTTGATACTGCTTGGCTAATTCTGCCGACTTGGGAACTGCCCTTTCCATAGTTTCCACAATATGGTAGTTATGATACCCCACCTCTTGCAGACGTTTGGCAAATGCAGGTGCAGCAGAACCAATCAATAACACAGCAGCAGTTTTGGTTTGAATTTGTGCTAGCCAGCCAGTATCATCACCTGCTTTGACTTCTCCACCAGCAATTAAAATGGCTGGACTGTTAACGGATGCTAAACCAACTTCAGCAGCATCATAGTTAGTAGCTTTGCTGTCGTTAATGAAATCAATCCCTTCCCATGTGCAGATATGTTCCAAACGATGGGCAACACCAGGAAATTCCCGAATTGCACGCGCGATCGCATCACGATTAATTCCCGCTAATCTTGCTGTTGCTACTGCCATCAAAAGATTTTGCTGGTTATGTTCTCCCACCATTCGCAAACTAGATACTTTCACAATCGGTTCTGGTGCCGAGGTTGCAGTCAATTTTTCCACAACCCAGCCGTCTTCGATATAAAAGCCTTTTTCGCTAATCAGAAAATCTTTTCCTCTCACACTTGTCCAATAGGCATCAGGCCAAGCACTTAAACCTAACTGGCTCAAGTAGGCATCATCGCCATTGAACACTTGCAACTCGGACTGACTTAATAACTTGGCTTTAATGTTGTAATAGTTCTCTAAAGTCTGATGGCGACTAAGATGATCCGGCGTGAAAGTCGTCCAAACACCAATCCGGGGAGCAAGAGAGACAGAGGATTCTATTTGATAGCTGCTAAGTTCGGCAATCACCCAATCGAGTGAAGAGGATGAGGAAGTAAAATTTTCTCCCTTGTCTCCCTTGTCTCCCTTGTCTCCCCCTACTCGTCTCCCCCTCCAAGATAAGGCAACTTCACAAGCTGCGTAGCCAATATTACCGCAGGCGGGTGCATTTAATTCTGCTGCTTGGAAAATGGCAGCAATTAAAGCTGTGGTGGTAGTTTTGCCATTAGTGCCGGTAATTCCTACCCAAGGTAACGATTGTAAATTTCGCCAAGCAAGTTCCATTTCGCCAATGGTTTCAATACCTAGTTGGCGTGCCTCAACTAATACGGGCATATCCCAAGGCACGCCAGGACTAACGACTATTAATTGCGGTAGATTAGCACCATTCAATTCTAGGGATTGGCCGAGTTTAACGGTTATTTGCTCGGCAGCGAGTTCTTGTTGTTGTTCTAGGAGGGTTTCGGAGGTATTGCGATCGCTCAGCTCTACCTCCCAACCTTCCCGTTTCAACAATCTCGCCGCAGCAATACCGGACTTTCCCAATCCAATTACAGTAGCTTTGGACATAGATTGCAGCAGAGTGTCCCTGGTTAAGCACTCCCTATAGTAGCGTTTCTTGGCAAAAATTACACCAGTTTTTGTTAACCTACGCTACAGATTTTTGACGATCGCACCGAAGTCAGCTAAAACACGGGCATGATTGCGAACTAATCCCAGCAGATGTAATCGATTACGCTTAACTTCTGGATCGGAGTCCATAACTAAAACGCTATCCGGGCCATCAAAGAAGTTACTAACTGCCGGAGCAATTTTTGTGAGTGCTGCTACTAACAGTTGATAATTTCGTGTCTGCTGTGCTGCTTGAGTTTGCGGTACTGATTCTATTAGCGCATTATACAGAGCTATCTCAGAGGGCTTTTGGAATAATTCTTGACGAACTACGGTTGTTGGTAAAAGATGTTTTGTATCTAAATCACCTTGGGCGGCTAATCGTGTGGAACGGTTAACGGTTTCGTAGATGTTATCTAAAATACCGTCGTTGCGGATTTGTTGTAAGTATACGGCGCGATCGCGTACATCCAATAAATCTTTTAACGTCCGTTCTGTGTATTCTGGATCATTTTCTCCCAAAACTGCATTTACCAAGTCGTAATCAATCTGTTTTTCTTCTTGCAATAAAGTGCGGATGCGTTGCAAGAAAAACTCTTGTAATGCTGTGGTTAACGATACCTGTTCTTTGTGATATTTTGCTGCGAAGTCTGTCGCTATCTGCTTCAATAAATCATCTAAATTTATCGGCAAATTATCAAACCAAGTAATTTTAACTACAGCATTGGCAGCACGGCGCAAGGCAAAGGGATCAGAGGAACCGGAGGGAATTAAACCTAAACCAAAGATACTCACTAAAGTATCTAATCTATCTGCCAAACCGACAATTTTACCCGTGAGTGTTCCAGGTAAGACATCACCGGCTCCCGTTGGCAAATAATGTTGATAAATTGCCTTTGCTACTTCGGCATCTTCACCACTGGCTAAGGCATATTTTTCTCCCATAATGCCTTGTAATTCGGGGAATTCATACACCATTTGTGTCACCAAATCTGCTTTACATAATAAAGCAGCACGTTGGATTCTTTGGCTTTGATTTTCGTCTAATTCTAATTGGCTGCTAATTCGCTCGGCAATTTTAACTATTCTATCTACCTTGGCACGCACCGAACCCAATTCTTCTTGGAAAGTGACTTTTTCTAACTGGGGTAAAAAGCTTTCTATTGGCTTAGTTAAATCAGCTTCGTAGAAAAATCTGCCATCAGCTAATCTGGCACGAATTACCCTTTCATTCCCGACAGCAACAATATCTGATTTTTGGGGATCGCCGTTAGAAATGGTGATGAAATTAGGCAATAATTCTTGCTCAAAACTCCCTGGTTTGAATACAGGAAAATAACGTTGATGAGTAACCATAACTTCAGTAATTACCTCAGTTGGTAATTCCAAAAATTCTGGTTCAAATTTCCCGACAACTGCGGAAGGATATTCTACAAGGTTGGTTACTTCCGCTAACAAATCGGGATAAATTACTGTATACCCGCCTAAATTCTCTGCTACTGCATTTATTTGCTCTTTGATCAGATTTGCCCGTTCTTCTGGGTCAACGGTGACAGATGCAGACTTGAGGGCGGTAACATAATCACTAGCTTGGGCAATTGTCACAGGTTCAGGATGCAAGACACGATGACCTTGGGAAATGCGATCGCTCTGAATCGTTTTAGAACCATTTACTAATTCTAGAGGCAGCACCGTCTGATCTAACAAAGCTACCAGCCAGCGAATAGGTCGGGAAAACCTGGCATCCCCATTCCCCCAACGCATCAACCGCTTACCTTCTAACCCCCAAATCCACTGGGGAACAAGTTCTGTCAAAATTTCCGCCACAGGACGACCGGGAATTCTTTTTTGCACAAATACAAATTCCCCTTTGTCAGTGGGGCGAACAAACAGCGCATCCAGTTCCACACCTTGCTTTTTGGCAAAGCCGACAGCAGCAGCAGTCGGCTGACCATCTTTAAAGGCGGCTTGGGCGGGAGGCCCTTTAATTTCTTCTTCTCGATCTGGTTGCTGCGATGGTAGACCTTTAATCACTACCGCCAGCCGCCGGGGAGTACCGTACACCTGGACACTTTCGCCCTTGAGACTGTTTGCTTCTAGGCTTTGGGGAATGCGTTCCTGCCATTGCACTAAAGCATCACTGAGAAAACTTGCAGGTAGTTCTTCTGTACCAACTTCTAATAGAAACCCAGGCATATAACACTGTTTTCAACTTTGCGTAGCTCAACTTTATCAGTTATTATCTAGCGATCGCTCGTAATTTTTAGCTGAATCGTTCATCGAAGAGGATAAGGGGAAACCCCATAGTTAACAATTCCAAATTCAACATTAAAGACATTTTGCCTGCGGCACGCTACGCAAACAGACGGGAATTTAAACCCCTACTTTTGCAAGATCCCCTAGAGTAACTGGGCTACGTGTAAATGCAGGGATCTTAAACCCTTTAATTTACGATAAATGAGGAATGTAAGTTAAGCCAGAGTGAAAGAAGCGTAGACGCGGAGGGGTTTGTCGTCAGACATCACTATAGACTTGACATTTTATGCAAAACTTTATAAAAAAAGTGCTTCTCTTCATAAATTCATTACATTACATACCGTATTTTATGCGGTATTTACGGATATATCTTTCTATCGTAAGCTTAGTGTTGTTTGATGCATTGATATTTGCATCATTTCAATCAATTTTAGAGTTATAACCATGAAAAATATTTTCGCCAAAATCACCGCGATCGCAGCAACCAGTACTGCTCTTAGTGTAGCGATCGCTGCTAGTAGTAACAACCCGGCTCAAGCTGTTGATTTCAACTTTAACTGGCTAGGTAATGCTGGTTATTCAGCAACAGGTTCATTCAGCTACGACGAAACTACAGCACCAACAATCATTTCAGAAGCTGGTAGTGGAGCCACCAACTTTTTACAATCCTTGAATGTCTCCTTCTTAGACGCATCTAAAAATCTTCTGGGAACCTATAACACCGTTAGTGGTGGAGTGTCACAATCTAGCTTCTTCGCTTTCAATTTTGATACTTCCACTCAGACATTATTTGGCCCCTTTGATGTCGCCGGAGGAACGGGTGTAATTGGAGAATATTTCTTTCAGGGAACGGTTGGCGACTCTTTGGCATTACGTCAGGATGTCGATCAACAAGGAACGTCAACAACACTAGATCAAAATTCTGGCTCTATTCAAGTATCCAAAGTGCCTGAGCCTGCTTCTCTCTTGGGTTTGCTAGCATTTGCTGGTTTGGGTGTAGGTTCAACTTTTAAGAAAAAGCAAGCCTCTTTCTAGAAATTAGGGCTTTCTAGTCAGAGCTCGCCAAATTTACTGAATCTCTATTCTAACCCTACTAGTTCACTGAACTGGTGGGGTTATAGCAATTATCGTTTACATGGTCTATTAATTCGTCATCAACACTTTTATAAAGCTCAGTGATGAGTGCAATTAATTTTACTTTTATCTCAGCATTCATTACTCAGCACTGTTTTGGTCAGCGCCTTTTAACTACTCAAAAAATTGGCATTCTCCCCAAAGAATACAATACTGTTGACTTGCTTAAAAATACTTCATGTGCCAGTTTAAAAGGCGGAATGAGGGTTCTATGCACAACCGTGAATATAATGCTACAATCCCCCAAGTATAAATTTAGGCATTAGTTCAGAAACAATCAGACCAACTATTGCCATAATCACCAGAAAATAAAGCCGATGTCTATAATAATCTAACCTATTTATACAAGGTAGCATTTTGATTTCTAACTGTTTTACGCAGTACAAAGATTCTCTTTTAAAAATCACTAAGAAAATTCATAAACAATGTTTCACGCAACTTTAATCAAACAATCTTACAAGTTCAAACATGTAATAAAAGTAGCAGCCCCTACTGGCTATTAAGGAATAAATTCGCTCATCTCAGACTGTCTTCACAAAATTTACAAATAGCTCATGCACATTCTGATTTATTCCTACAACTATCATCCAGAACCGATTGGAATTGCTCCCTTAATGACTGAATTGGCAGAAGGACTAGTAAAGCGAGGTCATCAAGTGCGGGTGATTACCGGAATGCCCAACTATCCTCAGCGTCAGATTTACGATGGATATCGGGGTAAATGGTACGTTACTGAACAAAAAAATGGCGTCACCATTCAACGAAGTTACCTCCGAATTAAGTCTAAACCCAACCTCGTGGATCGGCTTTTATTGGAGTTGAGTTTTGTTTTTACGAGCTTACCCCAAGCTTTTAAAGGTGGACGCCCCGATGTGATTATCTTAACAGTTCCGCCGCTACTAGGTACTTTACCAGCAACAATATTTGGTTGGTTATACAATTGCCCAGTAATTCTGAATGTGCAAGATATTCTACCAGAAGCTGCTGTGCGTATCGGGCTATTAAAAAACAAGTGGATGATCCGAACTCTTGCAGCCCTAGAGAAATTTGCATATCGGACTGCACACACTATTAGTGTCATCGCTGATGGGTTTCGTGAGAATTTAGTAAATAAGGGAGTACCTGTAAATAAAATCGTTTGTATTCCCAATTGGGTGAATGTAAATTTCATCCGCCCCTTAGCGAAAGAGAACAACTCCTGGATATCTAGCCATCAACTTAATGGAAAATTTGTAGTACTTTATTCAGGCAACATTGCTTTAACCCAAGGTTTAGAGACAGTAATAGAAGCAGCTGTTTGCTTACGTCATATTAAGGATATTGTCTTTGTGATTGTTGGCGAATCAAGAGCATTGCAAAGGTTGCAAGAATATTGTCTATTAAATGGAGCAGATAATGTTTTGCTGCTACCGTTACAGCCGCGAGAAAAACTACCCGAAATGCTAGCAGCAGCTGATATAGGGCTAATTGTCCAAAAGCACAATGTGATTTCGTTCAATATGCCTTCAAAAATACCACTGCTGTTGGCGAGTGGTCGCCCAATAGTGGGTTCAGTTCCCGCCACTGGTACTGCTGCTAGAGCGATTGAACTCAGTGGTGGTGGGATAGTTGTTGAGCCAGAATCGCCCCATGCAATGGCCGCTGCGGTGCATGATTTATATGCTAATCCTGCTCTAGCCACGAAGCTAGGTAACACAGGAAGACAGTTTGCCGAAGAAAACTATTCCTTAGAGCAAGCGCTTGATCGGTATGAGTGGCTATTTTCTCATATTGTTGCTAACCGAAAATCAACTGTGGGTATTTTACCGAAATTGAATTCTCAAAAATCAGTTGTGGATGGTTGAAGGGCATTGGAGCATAAAACAAAACCCTAATTAGGATAAATTAAATCACCCATTTGGGTGAGTTAAAAATCAACCGATTGGGTGAACTAACTGTAGGAAGTTGAGACTGCTCAAAAATACGACTCTAGAGAATACTGATTGATGATTGCACGTCGTTTTTGGTGAGGATAAGTAGATGAAACCCGCAACCTTGATTAATAGCGCTGAATTAATCAGCGTCGGCGTAGCCCGTCGTTCGCGTAGCCTGTCGCAGACAAGCGTCTCGTTCGCCCTGGTCTCCCCTTGGGACAAGAGAAGGCATCGCTCCAGATACTTTTCTTCCTTAAGATCAGTATTCACTACTACTCAAGAGCGATAAACTCATCTATAGCTGATACCAATATGGTCTGCTATGTGGTTATAATGCAAGCAAGCGCTTGCAAACACTCATAGAAAACTTAGCATCAAGGACGGCACAAACTCGTCCACTCTTGCCTGCAACAAGATGAACCGTGCTTTCTCTGTGAGCTAAGGCACTGGGTTTATACTAACTAAAAAAGTTTTATAAATTACACTTGAATAAGAAAATAATCGGAGTTAAGGGGTGTACAAATTAACCATAATGTGATAAACGATATTGCTTTGTTTTAGGTGCTAGACATCGTGAGCGATCGCCCAAATACCCAAACATTTTGTCACCAACATAGAGAAAAAAGGGCTAAAAAACTATTCAAATAATGCTTTTTTAGCGAAGAGTAGATTGCCCAAGTCTAAATCCACAAGACGAGAAAACGAAGATGTCCCATTCTGAGTTCCCTGACTCTCCCCTTCCCATTGAAATAGAACAGCCTGCTGTCACTGATTCTAGTCAAGAGTCGCAACCATTGCCACAGCGATCGCCTCAGCCACCTCAAAAACGGCGTTGGCCCCTAATCTTGGGAATTATCCTGTTAGTTGCAGGTGTTGGTTTTGGTTGGCGCTGGTGGCAAACTAGTAATGCTAGCAATGCACCCGCAGCAGGAGCAGCACCCGCTCAACCGCCAACTCCCGTCAAGCTAGCAACTGTGGAAACTGAAACTGTGCAGGAAAGTTCGGAGTTTATTGGCTCCTTAGAGGCTCCACGTTCGGTAATTATCAAGCCACAAGTTGAAGGGCGAGTTACCGATATTTTCATCAAAGAGGGCAACCGTGTTCGACAAGGGCAAGTCATTATTAGCTTGCAAAGTGAGAATGTCCAAGCTCAATTATCACAAGCTAAAGGCGCACTACAACAAGCCCTAGCACGTCTTGCTGAACTCAAAGCGGGTACGCGACAAGAAGAAGTTGCCCAAGCTAGAGCGCAGTTAACCCAAGCCCAAGCTCGCTTTAGAGATGCCCAATCGGGATCGCAACCAGAAGAAATTGCTCAAGCTGAAGCTCAAATTCAGTCAGCTAAATCTGATGTGGAACTAGCACAATCACGAGCCAAGCGATACGCACAATTGAGAAAAGAGGGTGCAGTTTCCCAAGATGTCCTAGAAGGATATGTCAAAGAACAGCAAAGTGCTGAAGCCGCCCTAGTCGTAGCCCAGAAACGCCTAGACCAAGTTCGCAAAAGCAGAAATTCTAGTATCAATGAGCTAGCTGGTGCCTTGGAACAACAGAAACAAAACTTAAGGCAACAAGAAAATGGTTCCCGCCCAGAAGAAATTGCCCAAGCGCAATCGCAAGTAACTCAAGCAGCTGCCCAAGTCCAAGCTGCTCAAGTCCAAGTGCAATACACAAAAGTCCTTGCACCTTTCACTGGTATTGTTGGTGATATTCCCACAAAAGTGGGAGATTATGTAGAAAAAGCAGATCAGCTGACTACACTGACTAGAAATGACTCTTTAGAACTGAATATTTCCGTTCCGCTAGCCGATGCCAAAAAGTTGCGCTTGGGATTACCAATACAAATGCTGGACGCCCAAGATAAAGCCATAGCAACGGGTAAGATCACTTTTATCTCCCCAAATGCCACTTTAGATTCGCAGACAGTTTTGGTGAAAGCCAACTTTGGCAATTCGAGAAATCGATTGCTCAATCTTCAGTCAGTGCAAACCAAAGTAATCTGGAACGAACATCCGGGAATCTTAATTCCAGTTACATCAATATCTCGCTTGGGTGGGGAGACTTTTGTATTTGTGGCTCAAGAACCGCAAGAAAAGTCTAAACCTGGAGCGCCTAACCTAGTAGCTCAACAAAAGCCCGTGAAATTGGGAGTGATTGAGGGGAATAATTATCAAGTTATCCAAGGGCTAAAAGCTGGGGAAAAAATTGTTGTTTCCGGCATTCTCGGCCTCACTAATGGCGCTCACATCACACCTGCACCGGCAGAAGCGGCTAGTCAGAAGCCTTAGCTGAAGACGGGAGATGAGGGAGTAGAAGGGGAGGGGAGCAGGGGGGAAATAACCAATAGACTTCTTGCATAAATCAAAAAAAGAACCCCACCCCGCCTTTGACTTACGTCAAAGTCTCCCCTCCCGAAGAGCGGGGAGGGGCTGGGGGTGGGGTGTTAGGGGACTTTTGCAAGAGGTCTAATGCCCTTGGTAAACTGTACGTTCGTTCCCAAAAGAATCAAATGATTCCTTTGAGTAATTTAGTCAAAGTTACATCGACCGTGGGAAAAGAAAGTTTCAGGGATACGTGCAGCATTGTGCCATGATGCCGAGACAGCACGCGGGCCCCGCATCTGGAATCATGCAAATGTCCTTGCATTAAGTTTACGTGCAACTACAGAAGCGATCGCTAAAGAAATATTAGATACCTGGTTTAGCACACCCTATTCTGAAGATGAGTGGAACCTCCTACAAATAAAACGAATTAAACAGCTAGAGAAAAAAGTTTAATTTGTAGACCGATTACAAAAATTCCACAAGGCCTTCAAAAATTCTACGTGGGCATGATGGCAAACCCGAATTTATAGTCAAATCAAGACAATGGTAACAATAGCAGTCAATCCGTATCTCGATGGCAATTTTGCTCCAGTACATGAAGAAATCACCACCGACAAATTGTCAGTCATCGGTGAATTACCCCTTGACCTATCAGGGATGTTTGTGCGGAATGGCCCTAACCCTCAATGGACACCTATCGGTCAATATCACTGGTTTGATGGGGATGGGATGTTGCATGGTGTGCAAATTAGCAACGGCATAGCCACTTATCGTAACCGCTACGTCCAGACAGGCGGATGGAAAAAAGAACGAGAAGCAGGTAAAGCTATCTGGACTGGGTTGATGGAACCACGGCAGATGGACAACCCCCACGGTGGCTACAAAAATACTGCCAATACTGCCTTAGTGTGGCACGCTGGTCAGATGTTGGCGCTGAACGAGGGGGGTAAACCTCACGCCATCAAGCTGCCGGAATTAGAAACCATTGGGGAGTATAGCTACAATGGCAAGCTGGTTTCTGCCTTCACAGCCCATCCCAAGGTAGACCCCGTTACAGAGGAAATGATCTTCTTTGGCTATTCTCTGTTTGCGCCACCCTACCTGCAATATAGTGTAGTTTCAGCACAAGGCAAACTGTTGCAGACAGTGCCAATTGACCTGCCGATAGGAGTGATGATGCACGATTTCGCCATCACTGAAAACTACACGATTTTCATGGATTTGCCGCTGACTTTTAACCTAGAAAGAGCGCAACGGGGAGAACCTGTAATGATGTTTGAGCGCGATCGCTCTAGTCGCTTTGGTATTTTACCACGTCACGGTGACAACAGTAATATCCGCTGGTTTGAAAGTCCTGCTTGCTACGTCTTCCATACCCTCAACGCTTACGAAGAGGGAGACGAAGTAGTGCTTATCGCCTGTCGCATGAGTTCTACTAGTGTTTTGAGTTCTGATGATTCGCAACCCGACCCAGACGGAAATATCCCCCGTTTGCATCGCTGGCGGTTTCACCTCAGCACGGGGACAGTGCGTGAAGAGATGTTGGATGATATAGCTTCCGAATTTCCCCGCGTCAATGAAAACCGATTGGGACGACAAAACCGATATGGCTACACTAACAAAGTGGCAAACAGTCCCCTGCCTTTATTTGAAGGTATCATCAAATACGACTTCAACAGTGAAAAATCCCAAACACATGAATTTGGACAGGGGCGCTATGGTGGTGAAGCTGTGTTTGCGCCGCGTCCTGGTGCAACGGCTGAGGATGATGGTTGGCTGATGACTTTCGTCCACGATGAGGGTTCAGATATTTCAGAGTTAGTAGTGGTGAATGCCCAAGATATAACGGCTGAACCTGTGGCGCGGGTGATAATTCCCCAACGGGTGCCTTATGGGTTTCATGGTGCTTGGTTTGCGGAGGAATAGCTAAATGGGCAGTTAAAAACCGCATCTACACAAACAAAACCCCCCTAAGCGGGTTTCAAATTCTTTGAGTCAGCGCCGGGGGACTTGATTTGTGTAACCGCGATTTCTAATCGCCAGGTATATTACTGCCTATTCCCGATCGCAAATTATCTTTCCCTATACCCTCCAGCATAGTCAATCACGCAGATTGTTCTATATGATTTGTGAGTTCCATAAGCAACACCAGAGACTTTAAAAGCGCCGTTAAAAATGTTTTTTCGATGACCGCGATCGCTCACACCATCATCAATAATTAATTGCATAACGATATCTTGAGCGGTGTTTGGGCCATAACTGATATTTTCGCCTGCGGTTGTTTGCCATTTACCATAGCGGTTGATGCGTGTAAATGGGTTGCTACCATCGCTACCATCATGACCTGTAACACCTTTTGGCCCTTGGTCTTTTACGTGGTCTTTTGCTCCTAAAGACATACCCTTAGATGCACTCAAGGCTCCTATCGGACGTGCTGATTTGAGAAATGCGATCGCTTCATTAACTGCTTTGACTCCTTCTTGAGTTCGCAAATAGGTATTATTAGAAATTTTGACTCGGTTCCCCTGAAAGCGCTTTCTATAGTTTTCCAGAATTGGCAGGTATGCTTTAGGATTTGTTCTTACCTTATTTGTTTCAACAATTACCTGTTGTTCCAATGGTGAAAGGTAACTCGCCTTTGCTAATAAAGTTGGACTAGTTTGTTCAACTACTGCGGGGTTAGAGTTGGCTACAGAGGGGTTAGATTGAAGCAGTTGATTTGAGCAGCCGAATATCAAGGCAATTGGCAAAAATACCCAAAATTTCAGGCGACGCATCCATTACCTCACAATTTTTATATGGATTAATTTAGTGAATTAGAAGAAATAAGAATTTTAAACGCACAGATCAGTCTGTATACGCTTCTGCCGTTAGAAACGATATCAGAACTTAAGTGATATCATGTCCGCTTAATAACTTACGATAGTCGTTGCGAGTGGAACGAAGTGGAACGAAGCAATCACAAGGGTTCGGAGATTGCTTCACTTCGTTCGCAATGACAACTAATCAGCCGGACATGATATGAGTTCGCCAAATAAAACGCAGATTAACGCGCCAATAATATAGATAAAGCTGCGTAGGCGTAGTCCGTCGTAGACATCGCCTTTGTTCCTAAAGTGTTACAAATCTATCACTTAACACCTGTTGTAACATTGAAAACACTAAAACGTAAATAACAACAAAAATCTTTTTTATACTTTCAGAAACCAGCGTTGCCGATACATCAGAACACCAACAGCCCACCACAACAACACGGTGACTAGGGCAAATAACAGGGAACCATTCAGCGCCCCCGCCCAAGATAGGAAAAAATTCTGGTAAATCCAATTGTAGGTAGTGGGAGCGTCTTTGCTAGTGCCAATAGTGGTTTTGACTAAAATTTTAATCAATAAAACCGATGCAACGAAAAGAGCGATCGCATTTAAGCCGATAATTTCAAAAGGTTTACTCCAGCGACGCATCAGCCGGACTTCGATGAGTTCATAACAAGCTGCTAGCAATAATAATGCCCAACCGGTTGTAAATACTACATAAGAACTTGTCCACAGCTTTTTGTTAATGGGGAATGTCCACCCCCACGCCCAACCAATAATTAAGCAACCAACTCCAAATAATGCTAAACCGATACTTGTGCGTGACTGTACTGGTTGACTGCGTATCCATTCACCAGTGAAATAGCCAGCGAGGACGCTTACTATCGCGGGAATAGTACTGAAAAGTCCTTCTGGGTCTCCCATAAAGTTGAAACCATCACCTTTATATAAATGTGCTTTCGGAATAATCAGGCGGTCAACATAAGCACCGAAATTACCTTCTCGTGTCAAAACTCCCGCACCATATTCTGGTACTGCGACATACGTCATCGTTAGCCAGTAGCCGATGAGTAACACTGCTGCTAGTATCCATTGAGCTTTACGGGGAAGGTTGAGAACAGCTAGGGAAGCCAGCAGATAAGTAAGACTGATGCGCTGCAACACTCCCATAATGCGGATACTATTCAAATCAAAAGTCCAAATACCCTGATTCCAAAAGCCATTTAGTAGCAATCCCAAGGCAAAGAGAATCGCGGCGCGGCGCAATATCCGCGAGTAAACGGCTGAGGTTGGTTTATTTTCTTCGGTGTACTTTGACAGCGAGAAAGTCATCGCCACACCGACAATGAAGAGAAAGAAGGGAAATACCAAGTCAGTTGGTGTGCAGCCGTGCCAATCAGCGTGGGCTAAGGGAGGATATACATTATCTGCGACACCCGCCATATTGACGAGAATCATGGCAGCGATGGTAATGCCGCGAAAAACATCCAATGAAGTCAGGCGCATAAGCGGAATTTTGTGTTAGATGAGTATCTAAGCTACCCCGCTTGATGCAGGTAATCAAGCAAAATTTATAAACTTGGATACAAGGTAAAATTTTGTTAAGTCATTACCACTACTCGCTATGGCAATTAAAGTCGGAGATACTGCTCCTAATTTCACTCTACCTGCTCAAAACGGCTCAACAGTTAGCCTCCAAGATTTTCGTGACAAAAAAGCTGTTGTCCTATATTTTTATCCCAAAGACGACACACCCGGATGTACGGCTGAATCTTGCGCCTTTCGCGATCAGTATGAAGTGTTTAAAACCGCTGGCGCTGAAGTTGTCGGCGTGAGTGCTGACTCCAGCGAATCTCACCAGCGATTTGCTGCGAAATACAATCTACCTTTTACTCTGTTAACCGACAAAGGCGACCAAGTGCGGAAGCTATATGGCGCAACAGCAGCCTTTGGCTTATTCCCTGGTCGCGTTACTTACGTTATTAACCAACAGGGAGTTGTGCAATACGTGTTTGATTCAATGTTTAACTTTAAAGGTCACGTTGAGGAAGCGCTGAAAACTTTGCAACAGATTGCGAAATGAGGAATTAGGGACTGGGGATTGAGAAACTCTTTCCTAGTCCCCAGTCCCTAATCCCCAGTCTCTATTTACTCAAATGCGACTTTTCCGGCATGCCAATATTAGCGTGGCTTGCCTTGCCATTCTTGCCGTTAGTATGGCCGTTATTATTGCGGGGATGAATCACACCATAACCGCCGTGGTTACGTTCGTAAATTACATTAATCTCTCCAGTTTCAGAATTGTGGAACATATAAAAGTCGTGTCCCACGAGTTGCAGTTGTTCCAGGGCTTCTGCAAGGGTCATCGGCGGCATGGAAAAATATTTAGTGCGGACAACTTCGTTGGGCAATTCAGGGGTGCGATCGCCAATTAAATCTGTTACTATCGATTCTGCAACAACTACTTCTGTTGGTAGGGCATGAGTTTTCTGATCTTGACGACGTTCTTTATATTTCCGCAGTTGACGGGCAATTTTATCTGCAACTAAGTCAATGCTGGCATATAGACTTTCGCTGCTTTCCTCAGCACGAATAACACTACCATTAGCATAAATAGTTACTTCAGCCGCTTGTCTGGGATTAATTCGGGGATTCCGGGCGACGCTAAGATGCACATCCACTTCATTTGTAATGCTCTGAAAGTGACTAACTGCTTTTTCAATTTTTTGATGTACATACTCACGAATCGCATCGGTGATTTCAATATTTTTGCCGTGGATGACAAGCTTCATGTAATACTCTCCCGCTGAATATTTGGATGTGTGAATTTGCTTTGTATGAAAAGAAGTTGCGGTAAGGTCTATTACTCCCGCCAAAACAAATTGTGAACTATATTGTATGTACTGCTAGTAAGCTATCTCTAAGCTTGCTGCATCTGAGTTTGTCTCAAGTATAACCTTGATTTACCTCCTCATCTCTGCGCTGGTATCCAATTGGATATCCACTTACAACTCTTGAGTGAGGCAATCTGAATGGTAGCTGCCGTGACTACTTTCTTATTTAAAGCAAGGTTTACAGAACTGTTGATAGTTGCTCCTTCTGTGTTCGGTTGAAGTTTGCTTGCTAGTTTTAATACAAGTCTTTGTGGAAGTTTTATTCTGTTTGAAATGCAAGCAATGTTATAAGAGTCATCAGCCAATGCATTCGTCCTTATCGTCTTGGCATGATGCTTATTGCAGAGAATTCCTCCTAAAACCTATTGAGGTTAATATTCAAGCTAGCACTTTGTATTTTCTAATGCAGGTTCCCTTGACTTTCCTTAAAAATCCTTTGCAAAACTTAACATTTGTTGACTGCAATCCTCTAAATTGAAATATATTTCGTCCTCAATACAGTTGATTTTTGGCATTATCTATAGTATGAAATCACGCGTAAACCGTTGTTTGTTGTATAACCAAGGATTGATGCCTTACTTAGAGGCTCATAGATGGCAGCGATCGCTCCTCACTGAGCGCATCCATGACCCCAGTCTAGATGACGTGTTAATTTTGCTAGAACATCCTCCTGTCTACACTCTGGGGCAAGGATCGAACTCAGATTTTATCAAATTTGAGATTGACAAAAGTCAGTATGATGTGCATCGAGTGGAACGAGGCGGCGAGGTTACTTACCATTGTCCCGGTCAACTGGTGGGATATCCAATTTTAAATCTGCAACGTTATCGTAAAGACCTCCATTGGTACTTACGGCAACTTGAGGAAGTAATAATTCGCGTATTGGCAGTTTATGGGTTGCAGGGAGAAAGAATTCCGGCTTTTACTGGCGTTTGGTTACAAGGGCGAAAAGTTGCGGCTATTGGGATTAAAGTCAGCCGTTGGATAACTATGCACGGCTTTGCGTTAAATGTTTGTCCAGACATGACAGGATTTGAGCGCATTGTACCCTGCGGTATTTCTGATAAACCTGTAGGCAGTTTAGCCGAATGGATTCCAGGTATCACCTGCCAAGAAGTGCGTTTTTACATAGCACAATCCTTTGCGGAAGTCTTTGGCGTGGAATTAGTCGAATCTCAGCCTCAAGGATTTTTCCAGTCTGAGTAAATTCAGCTTGTAATTATGTAATAAATACTATAGCAGTCCTATTTAAATTGTGAGACACTCATAAGAGTAGTCGATATTTAATAGTATCAAAATAACTATTTAACTGCGGTTTTTAAAGCAAAAATCTGATTATTTACAAATTTCTATACTAACTTTTTACGGCTGTAAAGCACAACTTTGCGCGTGAATTACTCAAATAATCTCCAGGTATATGCCTCATCGTTAACGTTTCTGAGAGAACGTGATTGGACAGCTTTGATAGAACTATTTGATAGAGAAGACGGTGATGAAATTGAAGCCGACATCCACAGGAGTTTGTTTTGGCTGATACCTGAACCTTGTTGGGAAGATGATCCCTTTGATTTCTTGCGTGAGTACCTTTGAAGAGTGCTGAGTTTAAAAGAAGTCTTTAATTTATAACTCCTAACTATCTAACGTTCAGGCGACTGAGGAAAATACGTAGGCGATCGCTTTGGGGATTAGTCAATACTTCATAGGCTGGGCCTTGTTCTGTGACAATACCTTTGTCTAAAAATATCACCTGATGGGCTACTTCTTTTGCAAATTGCATTTCATGGGTGACAACCACCATTGTCATCCCTTCTGCGGCTAATTGCTGCATCACTTGCAGAACTTCGCCGACGAGTTCAGGATCTAGGGCGCTGGTGGGTTCGTCAAATAGCATGATTTGGGGATTCATACATAAGCTACGGGCGATCGCTACTCGTTGCTTTTGTCCGCCAGAAAGTTGTTCGGGATAAGCAGATGCTTTATCAGATAAGCCAACTTTTTCTAAATATAATCTCGCTAGTTGGGCGCTTTCTCTCGGTGTTTTACCCAATACTTTCTGAGGGGCGAGTGTCATATTTTTCAGGACGCTGAGATGGGGAAACAGGTTGAACTGTTGGAAAACCATGCCTACTTGTGTTCGTAGTTGCCGCAGTTGGCTATAGTTGACAGTGGGTCGGGATAAGTTAATACCGTTGATTATTAAACGCCCGTTGTCAATGGTTTCTAAGCGGTTGAAGCAGCGTAGTAGGGTACTTTTACCACAACCGGAGGAACCGATAACTGCAATGACTTCTCCTCGGTTGATTTCGCCGGTGATTCCTTTGAGGACTTTCAGGGAACCAAAGTTTTTTTCGATATTGTCAAAAATAATCGCGGGGATGGTATTGTTCATTACTTATGTCAAGCTGCTCTACAGTTGATTGTAAGGTTTTTAACGAACCGCAGAGGCGCAGAGAACGCAGAGGGAGAGAGAAAATAATATGGCTAAATTTAGTTTTATCCGTTGGCTGCGCTTATCTTTAGTTATAAGTTTTAGCTGTTTGTTACTGGTTAGCTGTGCTGTGAACTCTAGCGCGGGGAAAACTCTGCGGGTTGCTACGGAACCTGCGTTTCCACCTTTTGAGTTTAAAGGACAAGGTGGTGAGTTGCAGGGTTTTTCTATTGATTTGATGAATGCGATTGCACTTGCTGCTAAGTTTAAAGTTGATTTTCAAAGTCTGCCTTTTGATGGCATTATCCCAGCTTTAGGAGCCAAAACGGTAGATGCGGCCATTAGTTCGATCACGATTACAGAGGAGAGGGCGAAGACTGTTTCTTTTTCCCGTCCCTATTTTAAGGCTGGGTTAGCGATCGCAATTCGCGCAGACAATCCAAATATTACTGGCTTTGACAGTCTCACAAATAAAAAAATTGCGGTACAAATTGGTACAACTGGGGCTGCAAAGGCTAAGAGTATTCCTGGGGTACAAATTCGGAGTTTTGATTCAGCACCTCTAGCCCTGCAAGAATTGCTCAATGGTAATGTGGATGCGGTAATTAATGATGCACCTGTTACTTTATATGCTATTAATACAGGTAATCTTCAGGGAATTAAAATAGTACAGCAATTGCTGACAGAGGAGTTTTACGGCATTGCTACAGCTAAAAATTCGCCCAATTTGGCATTAATCAATGATGGTTTAGATCGGGTGCTAAAAAATGGCACTTATGCCCAAATTTACCGAAAATGGTTTAAAGCCCAACCGCCATCACTACCAGCTAAATCACCATTTGAGGATCACACTAACACTAACGCACCTAAAATATTTACTTCAATTAGCGTGATTTCACAGGCTTTTCCAAGTTTATTGCAGGGTGCATTGGTAACATTGCAATTGACGATGCTTTCTGTGGTGTTTGGTTTAATTGGAGGTTCGCTGATTGGTATTGTCCGCCTTTCTCATATTGCACCTGTGCGTTGGTTGGCGAGGGCGTATGTAGATTTTTTTCGGGGAACGCCTTTGCTGGTGCAAATTTATATGATTTACTTTGGATTACCAGCAATTTCGCAAGAACTTGGTTTTACATTTACTTTTGATCGCTTGGTAGCTGGGGTAATTGCCTTAAGTTTAAATAGCGCTGCATACATTGCCGAAGTTGTGCGTGCGGGGATTCAATCAATTGAACCAGGACAAGCAGAAGCAGCAAAATCATTAGGTTTGAGTTCTATACAAACCATGAGTTATGTAATTTTTCCCCAAGCTTTCCGGCGGATGATTCCACCTTTAGGTAATGAGTTTATCAGTTTATTGAAAGATACTAGTTTAGTTTCTGTGATTGGGTTTGAAGAATTACTACGTAAAGGACAGTTAATTGTTGCTGACAATTATCGCGCCTTTGAGATTTACGCAGGTGTAGCGGTGGTTTATTTATGTTTGACGTTACTTTCTTCACAGGCGTTTAGTCGCTTAGAAGTGTGGATGAATCCGGTTAAAGGACAGAATAAATACGATACTTAATAATTTTTAGTAGGGTGTGTTATGCCCTAGGCTAACGCACCTTAACAGACGAGATGAAGCTGGTGCGTTACTTGGTTAACTAATTTAGCATATCAAAAGGAAATCCCCCGATTTATTATCTGTTGCCAGAATTAAATTTAATGGAAAGAGAGCGTTCAAGTCAGTTGCTACAAGTTTTAAAAGCAATTTGTCAGCTTGAAGAAAAAATATATCGGATGGTAAGAATTATTTAAGCGATCGCTTTTGTATGTAATAAACTTTGACCTCTCTCCTTTTAGGCTACGGTGTACACACATCTCTACACACTATGTAAAACATCGTAAGATCCCCCTAAATCCCCCTTAAAAAGGGGGACTTTGAGAATTTTTTGCCCCCCTTTTTAAGGGGGGTTGGGGGGATCAAAAGGCTGTGGGGCAACCTGACAAGACTTGTGTACCGTAGCCTTTTAGGAGAGAGGCTTTGAATCTTACTCCCCAACGCTAGTAGAGAAGGGGCTGGGGGTTAGGTCTGTATTAAACTCAGCTACAAACTACATCCACGAGTATCAAAGACTCATTCACGAAGCTTTGAGGTTCATCGACGAAGCTTTGAGGTTCATCGACGAAGCTCTGAGGTTCATCGACGAAGCTCTGAGGTTCATCGACGAAGCTTTGAGGTTCATTCACGAAGCTCTGAGGTTCATCAACGAAGCTCTAAGGTTCATCGACGAAGCTTTGAGGTTCATCGACGAAGCTCTGAGGTTCATTCACGAAGCTTTGAGGTTCATTCACGAAGCTCTGAGGTTCATTCACGAAGCTCTGAGGTTCATTCACGAAGCTCTGAGAGGATGTTTGAAAAGTGGTTGGCTGTGATTTTAGGCAGTTCTAGATCCCCCCTAACCCCCCTTAAAAAAGGGGGGAACCGGAGTCAAAGTCCTCCTTGTTTAAGGGGAGCCACTGCGCCCTTGCGGTTTCCCGACTTGTACCCCTCCGGGGAAGCAAGCTACGCGCAGCGTCTCCCCTTCTCCCAAAGGGAGAGGCTAGCGTTAAGGGAGAAGCAGGTGGCGTGGATTTAGGGGGATATCAAAGTATTTGCTACCAAGAAGAGGACTTGTTCATTCATCCTCTGAGGTTCATTCACGAGTATGTATTAAAAATTCATCCGGTTTTTGGCGATTTTTCCGTCGCCCCTGATACAATCTGAAAACGTATTAGCATGATTATGCACAACCGTATATTTACTAATTTATTTTTAATTCTATCTTTGACTACGACACCCCAGCTTGTAGTTGCTCAAAACAATATAGAACAGCTATTTCAACAAGGCAACGCTGCCGAAACAGTGGGTAACAACTCCCAAGCGGAGACAATTTGGCGTCAAGTTTTGCAGCTTGAACCCAATAATGGCAAAGCTTATAACAATTTGGGGAATGCTTTGCGGCGACAGGGGAAATTAGATGCAGCATTAGGAGCGCACCAGAAAGCGTTACAACTAAACCCTAATGATGCTGAAGCTTACGTGGGTATTGGGAATGTGCTAAATGCTCAAGGGAAACAAGGGGAGGCGATCGCATCTCACAAGAAAGCCTTGCAAATCAACCCTAACTTGGCTACTGCTTACAACGGTCTCGGCAATGCCCTGAGTGACCAGAAGAAATTAGATGCAGCAGTTGCCGCCTACCAAAAAGCAATTCAACTCAACCCCAACTATGCTTTTGCTTACTACAATCTCGGCATTGCCCTGAGTGAGCAGAAGAAATTAGATGCAGCAGTTGCCGCCTACCAAAAAGCAATTCAACTCAACCCCAACTTAGCTGATGCTTACATTAATCTCGGCATTGCCCTGAAAGAGCAGAAGAAATTAGATGCAGCAGTTGCCGCCTACCAAAAAGCAATTCAACTCAACCCCAACTTAGCTGATGCTTACTACAATCTCGGCTATGCCCTATATGAGCAGAAGAAATTAGATGCAGCAGTTGCCGCCTACCAAAAAGCCATTCAACTCAACCCCAACGATGCTGATACTTACTACAATCTCGGCATTGCCCTGAAAGAGCAGAAGAAATTAGATGCCGCAGTTGCCGCCTACCAAAAAGCAATTCAACTCAACCCCAACTATGCTTTTGCTTACATCAATCTCGGCAATGCCCTGAGAGAGAAGAAGAAATTAGATGCAGCAGTTGCCGCCTACCAAAAAGCAATTCAACTCAACCCCAACGATGCTGATGCTTACAATGGTCTCGGCATTGCCCTGAGAGAGCAGAAGAAATTAGATGCAGCAGTAGCCGCCTACCAAAAAGCAATTCAACTCAACCCCAACTTAGCTACTGCTTACTACAATCTCGGCA
>NZ_JBALEL010000043.1:0-19064 GCF_036917935.1 Nostoc sp.
GCAGTTAAGTCATCCGATTAACTAATTAAAATTTCCCCTCAGTAACTTTAAAAATTGAGGGGTTGTTAAAATTCGCCAACGGTTATTAGAGTGAACTTGAAGTATTAGAGCGGATTGCAGAGAAGATTGATCGGATTTAAGTTAACGGCTGCCTCGTGATATGAATTAACGATGCTCCCGGTTGTTTCAGGCTTTTCTTAATTATCCTGCGATCGTCAATAGACCAGAATGTAAGGGCACAGCAATGCTGTGCCCTTACGAAAGATGTGGTTTTTAAAGTTACGCATATTTAATATTTATTGTCAATGCCTAAGTCATATTTACCGAGAAATTGGGTTTAAAGCCCCGTCATAAAGGACGGCTTTCAATTAATTAGTGTACCAATGCACTATACTAATAATAGTGGAAAGGTAATCAACCACTTAAAAAACCTAGGTGTCGAGAGACAAAGCACTGAACCTTGATAATTGAATCTATGCGGTTCTACTGCATTGTTCTAGTTTCTTCCTAGCAGTAGGTAAAAGATTCATAGGGGCTAGACGACTCAGAATTTTGGAACAAATTGTTTCAAGCAAAACAGGACTTGCAGGAATGCAACTACCGAGGGGCACTCGGAAAGTTAACGCTTGGGGAGAATCCCACCTCTGGTCTAGATGACGCAAGGACTCTAGATTAAGTGGTTTCGTTGAACCAAGAATCCCTGTCGATTTATCGCGGGGAGTGTCAAATCTTTGGTGTAGGAATACTTCCGAAGGTGTATATTTACACTCAATCCGCATTAAAATATATACTTTATAGATAAGCTCTAATTATGCCGATTTAATGGCATGGAGTCACTGCAATGTCAATTGATGAAGTTAGAAATCAGCAAAATAATGATCTAGCTCAACCCGCTACAGACTTAATAGAAAACCTAGTAAAGGCAAAAGACAAGAAAAAATCTAAAAAATCAAAACGGATTTTTGATGGTAGCACAAAAGCTTTTAACAAGAAAATTCCCAAAAAGACTTTTGAAACTGAACTAGAGCAACTCCAGGTTGAGCTAGTCAAAATGCAATACTGGATTAAGCACGTCGGTTATCGCGTTGTCATAATATTTGAAGGGCGCGATGCTGCCGGCAAAGGAGGAGTAATTAAACGGATTGCCGATCCTCTCAATCCTCGTGGCTGTCGTGTAGTTGCTCTGGGAACCCCCTCCGATCGTGAGAAAACTCAGTGGTATTTTCAGCGTTACGTGCAACATCTTCCGACAGCTGGCGAAATAGTCCTCTTCGATCGCAGTTGGTACAACCGAGCCGGAGTTGAACGGGTGATGGATTTTTGTACTGAAGCAGAATATCAAGAATTCATGCAATCTTGCCCGGAATTTGAACGAATGCTGGTGCGATCTGGCATTGTTTTAATCAAGTACTGGTTTTCCGTCAGCGATGAAGAACAAGAGCAACGCTTTCTTTCTCGCAGTCACGATCCAGCAAGGCGCTGGAAACTCAGCCCGATGGATTTGGAATCACGTAATCGCTGGGTAGAATTCTCCAAAGCAAAAGATACGATGTTTGCTTACACAAATATTCCAGAAGCCCCCTGGTTTACAATTGAAGCGGATGATAAAAAACGTGCGCGACTCAACTGCATTCATCATTTGTTGAGCAAAGTTCCTTACGAAGATATGACACCTCCTCCGTTAGAGCTTCCGTCTAGACCTGTGGCTGAGGATTATCTTCGCGCACCCCGTAATGAGCAGTTCTTTGTTCCTCAAGTGTATTGAGCAAGATTCCTGAGTCAATACTATGGCGTACAGTGACTTTACTCTAGAAAAAGTTTCGGCTGTTTTGGGAATCACCACCCAAGAAGCAGATTTGTTTCCCAAGCTTGTACCTCTTTCTATTGCTTCGTGGTTAAATGAAACTTTAGGAAAGCGAACCCAATTAGCTCTGATTAGTGAAAAGGCTCGGAGTGAATTTATTATTGTACCGATTTTACTAGCCTGTCGCGATCTCAGCCAAGATAGCTTGGCTATTTTCTCTGGACAAAGACTTGACGTTGATCCTGCACAGGGCTTGATTGGGGAATGTGATTTTATTTTAGCAATGGCTCCACCTTTACCACCGTTGCGATCGCCAATTCTTACTGTTGTGGAAGCGAAGAAAAATGATGTTGAAGCTGGGTTAGGACAGTGCATCGCCCAAATGGTAGCGGCGGATTTCTTCAATCGTTCATCTGGACAAACAGAAATACCCATCTATGGATGCGTGACAACAGGAGAAGTATGGCAGTTTCTTCAACTTTCGCAAAAAGTGGCCTTGCTTGATCAGCAAAGATATTACTTGGATAATGTCGGAGCTATTTTGGCAATTGTACAGACAATCGTTCAGCAATTTAGTAGTTAATTTGGATAACACTTTGTTCTCGCAAGTGGAAGAAATAATGCAAAGTTTCAACCTTGATCAAACCATCACCGCTTGGTCATCCATTGCCGAAAACGTCTTTGTTCCTCACACAGAAGAGGAATATGAACGCTTGGTTGAGATCCTTGATTGTCTCATCGATCAAGTTGGTGAAGACGAGACGCATCCACTCGCGTCTCTAATGGAAGTTATTGGTGTTTTAATTGAAAACTACGAAACTGAGTATATTCCTGAGTTAGAGGTGATCGCTTAACTTCACCCAGTATGAATATACAGTGGCGTGTTGTCGAGTAAAGGCGATCGCAACAACAGTCTACTTCTTTTACTGTGATGTCTAAGACGGGCTATTCGGTGATCGCACTATCTCGTAAATTAGTTTTATTAACACGCAATCATCGGGATTTGGGCAAAGTACCCGGATTGTTAATTGAGGATTGGACAGTTTAATACGATCGCATACCCTCATCACGCGATCGCAACCTGGTTGTCGAGTGAATGCATAAGTGTAGACCGTCGTAGACATCGCGATAACGATCTACTTCTTATGCATCTCACAGATAATCTTTAAATGTTGTCAAGTTGGGGCGATCGCTACAACGCTCTACTTCTTGTGCATCTCACACACAATCTCTAAATATGCAGTAGAGTGTTGTTGAGTTGGGGCGGATGGGCAACCTAGATGAATGAAGTTGGTTAAGGCTATGTGGCAAGAGAAAATTGGGGGTATTCTCGGCTTTATCTTGATTTTTGGTGGAATATTTTTCTTTCGCGGTTGTGGTGAAATGATTCAGGTGTACGATTCAGTAACAATGAAACGCGAAAACTGGAGTCCTTTCAGAGAACTGACGGCTGATCGTAGTCCGAAGCATCAGGCTCAAGCGAAATTGATTGCTGGATTCTATGAAGCTTTCCCACAGAAAAAGCGATCGCCACAGACTAATCAAGATGTCTTAGAGACGTCAGACAAGTATTGTGAACTAAAAGCTGGCATTACACAGAAGGGACAAATTTTTGCTTCCATGACTGGGCAGTTGCAACGACTTCTTGAAGAGCCATCAGCAACAAGCATAGCGGATGAACTCTTGCTCAATCTAGTTACGATATACGCTCTTGCAAACTCTTATCTCTGTCCTAACAGAGGTGTTCAAGTTTCTATTCGTCCTGAAGCTCCAAAAAGTTACCTTTCTGCTGTCAAGCAACAAGGTTTTGATACTCAGGATGTCCGTAGTGAATTTCATCAAAAACCAGATGCAACTTTACTCGTAGCCGGATACGGCTCCTGTGCTGATATCTACGAAATGGGCTTTAAACAAGCATTGGAGAATAAAACAGCATCTTTCAGTAACACTCATAACATTAAGGTGATCTATAATGCAGCTCACAAGCATTTATGCTCTGATGCCAAGTAAGTAAAGTGGAGATTTACAAAATGGACTCAGCAGAGGAATATCTTAAAGGAACAGAAAGTGCAGTTATTAAAATTTTTGAGGGGATTGATTCATATCTCCAAATTTTGCATGATTCAAAGCCACCTATCTACGTAGGTAATGCTGGAGATACTTTAAACCAAAGACCTGTCTATAAAAACTGGATGGCTGCAAATCAACCTGAAATCCAATCATCACTCAAAGCACAGAAAGAATTCTGTGCGGAAAGTTTTGCACTTGCTACACTATGCGGTTCTGTACTGCAAATTGCTGCAATGGGAATTCAATGGTTTTCTAAAAATGAAAAGATCCCTGAAAACTTATCTGAAGCTTTATACTCATTGATAAAGCCTGGAAAAAAAGTTACTAAATTCTGCATAGGTCGGAGGGTTAGAAATTTACCTATTGGGCTAGCAATCTACGCTGGTCGTAATCAGTTTAATCATATAGATGATGAAGAACTTAGAGAACCAAATATAACAATCTTTAATCTTCTTGCACACAATTATGATGCTTCTACAGACCAATCTCCTAAAGATCCAGCATTTGACTTAGAAAATGGTAACTTAATTAATTTTGCTAGCAATATTACAGCACTTCTTAACTGGAGAGATTACAAGTCTTATTACTCTGATATGCATTCGCTAATAGTTACTGTATAATCTGCTTTTTAACCCTTTTGTATGACGATTGCCTACCTTGTCTCTCCTTCAAAGCGATCGCCCCATTTAATCTAAAAAATCGTCATTTAAAATAGTTTTCAATTTAACAGTTTTTCTTAAAGCAAAATGCAAGCAAAATCTCAAAACCAGACTCCATAAGAGTTATACTATTTAAAGCATCAAAATAGATTGTTACTACATAACCCTACAACTCGCATTTAGGCTAGAAATAGGCTCTTTTTTCTCCCGCCGCCAAAAAAAATTGCATTACTATGATGTTGAAGTGCGTTGGCGCGTAGCCCGCCGGAGGCATCGCTAGGTTCGGAGTAATCCCAAGAGTGCATTTGACGGAAAGGTAGACCCATCTTTTGGAAGACGTACTTCTCTTTCACACCAGAGGCTACAAGGTCGGGCTTGAGCGCTTTGATAAATTCCTCGAATTCGTAAGCGGTAACGTCGTCATAAACGATGGTGCCGTTTTCGATGTAGCCAGCAGTACGTTTGTAGTCATCGTTATGAGCGAACTCATAACCAGTACCTATCATCTTCATGCCCAAGTCTTGGAACGCTGGGACAACGTGGCGAGGACGTAGACCACCAACCATGATGGCAACAGTCTTACCTTCCAAGCGGGGGTGATACTTAGCAAGTACCGCATCCATTGTTGGCTGATACTTGGCGATGACTTTCTCAGCGTTTGCTTGGATTGTCTCGTCAAACTTGGAAGCGATTTCCCGTAAAGATTCAGCAATCTTAGTGGGGCCGAAGAAATTGTACTCAAGCCAGGGTATTCCATAAGCTTCTTCCATGTGACGGCTGATGTAGTTCATCGACCGATAACAGTGGATGAGGTTCATCTTCACATTGGGGGTCATCAACATTTCGTTGATGGTGCCATCACCTGACCACTGAGCGACTACGCGCAAGCCGATTTCTTCTAACAGGATGCGGCTGGCCCAAGCATCTCCACCGATGTTGTAGTCACCGATAACGGCTACGTCATAAGGGGTACCTTCAAACTTGAGTGTACCGTCTTTCTTGGCTTGGTCGGATTTGGTGAATACCCAGTCACGAACCATGTCGTTAGCAATGTGGTGTCCCAAAGATTGGGAAACACCCCGGAAGCCTTCGCAACGCACAGGTACAACTGGCTTGCCAATTTCTTTCGATGTCTTGCGAGCAACAGCTTCGATGTCATCCCCAATTAGACCGATGGGACATTCAGATTGAATGGAAACACCACGGTTAAGGGGGAAAAGTACATCAAGTTCTTGGATGAGCTTGGTAAGTTTCTTGTCACCACCAAAAACGATATCTCGTTCTTGGAAGTCGGAGGTGAAGTTCATGGTACCAAAGGAGTCAATACCTGTGGTACCGATGTAGTAGTTACGACGACCAGACCAAGAATAATAACCGCAACCTACAGGTCCGTGGCTGATGTGGATCATGTCCTTAATAGGACCCCAGACCACACCTTTAGAACCGGCGTAAGCACAACCACGAGCGGTCATTACCCCAGGAAGGGATTTAACGTTAGACTTAACGCCGCAATCGGACTTACCTTCTTCGTATACGTTTAAGTGTTTTTCCCGCTTTTTAGCGGCTTTTTCAGGATAAGCACTGAGAACTTCTTTAATTAGTTCTTTTCTTTCTTCGATGATGTTTTGATTTTCTGGAGGTGTCATACTTAGCCTCTGTGACTTGTAAGGATCGGGGCATAGGGGGACTAGGAGTCCCCTCTAAGGTTAGGGGGGAGATGGAAGGGAGAGGATAAAAGGGAAGATATGAAACTCTTCCTTTTTCCTTGTGCTAAAGCGTTATTTCTTAGCAGCGAATTATACTACAGGAACTTCAGTAGCACTCTTACCAACTAGCATTGCGGTATTTTCGTCGCTTTCGAGGATACCGAATTCAATCAACAATTCTTCTAGTTCTTCCATTTCGATGGGTGTAGGAATAGATAGATTTTTGTTGTCGATAATCTTTGTAGCCAATGTGCGATATTCGTTAGCTTGGTTGCTTTCTGGTGCGTACTCGTTAACAGTCATCCGGCGCAATTCTGCGTGTTGAACGATGTTGTCACGGGGTACGTAGTGAATCATTTGGGTGTTCAACCGTTTTGCCAAGGTTTCGATCAAGTCGATTTCCCGGTCTGTGTTACGGCTGTTACAAATCAAACCACCCAAACGCACGCCACCAGTGTGAGCATACTTGAGAACACCACGAGCAATGTTGTTTGCAGCATACATCGCCATCATTTCACCTGATGTCACGATGTAGATTTCTTGTGCCTTGCCTTCACGGATAGGCATTGCGAAACCACCGCACACAACGTCACCTAATACGTCGTAAGATACGAAGTCTAGGTTTTGGTAAGCACCATTTTCTTCTAAGAAGTTGATGGCGGTGATGATACCACGACCGGCGCAACCTACACCGGGTTCTGGACCACCAGATTCAACGCAACGAACGTCACGGAAACCGGTCAGCATTACTTCTTCGAGTTCGATATCTTCTACTGCACCACGTTCTGCGGCGAGGTGAAGAACGGTGGTTTGAGCTTTGCTGTGCAGCATCAAACGGGTGGAGTCAGCTTTCGGGTCGCAACCGACGATGAGGATGCGTTGACCCATTTCTGCCATAGCTGCTAAGGTGTTTTGGGAGGTGGTAGATTTACCGATACCGCCCTTACCGTAGAAAGCTATCTGTCTAATCTTTTCTTCAGTCATGATTCGTGTTTCCCTGCAATTGGTTGGTTGGTGGGTATGCGCGTTTGTCAGTTGCGTTCACGCCAGTTGAGCGACAGTAGTGAGCGCGTGTAGAGCATCGTTGGTACAGTTGGCATAAATGCCTGCTGGGGGCGATCGCTCCACAGCTAAAATGATCGAAAGTAAGTACATATATTTCCTGGCTAAATTTTTTTCTTTTGTCCCTAGTCATTAATCATTTATCCTGACTAATGACTAGGAGATTACGCAATTTACAAATACGTCATAATGTGTTTCAGCTTGCAAGATTCAATAGGACTTGATGTTGTTATTTGTCAACAATCAATGCATAAGTCCGATTACTTGTTCAAAATAGCGCCCTTCATATTTGTGACGCGCTCTAGTGCAGCTTTGGTGTCTTCTGCTGACTCTCCACGCACAGCCATTGCTTCACCGAGATGCTTGGCGATCGCATCGAAGTGTGGTTGCTGTAGATTCATTCCCGCGTGGGTTTTGTCCATTGGACGACCGGCGTATTGCTTTGGCCCTTCAAATATCTGAGATAAGAAAGCAACTAGATGATTACGTTGCTTGACCATATCTGTACCAGCAAAAATGGGATTGAGGAGGCTGTCTGTGGCAATGCGTTTGTGGAGTTCATCTACTATTTGTTCAATAGCTGGTTGTCCGCCCAGTTTGTCGTACAATGTACTCATATCCTGTTCCTTTGAAGCGAGTTAGATGATGAAATTTGCTTTTTAGGCGCTTAATCTATGAAGCCTATATGCTGTTAGCCGTAATAGTGATAGGACTGATACCAATTCGTAATTCGTAATACCTTGGGGGGAGCAATCCTTCGGGTGTCTACGTAATTCGTAATTAAGAGAGTTAGATTTGAATCTGTGACTTTCTTTTGGCGAATTGGTATGAAGCATTGAGTGGAGACAATGATTCGGTTCAAATCCTACTTTCTGTTCCTGGCTGAATGCATATTAGGGCGTATTTGTAGAGTACGTTAAGTCAAGAAAGCAATTCCTAAACTGCTTCGACTACAAGGCTCTTGCTAACACGATCTTGTAATCTGGCTTCGATCGCAATTTTTAGAGTTGCTGTACTACTAGAACAGGAACCGCAAGCACCTTGCAGCACAACTTTAACGCGATCGCCTTCGACATCATAGAGTTCTACGTCTCCCCCATCTGCGATGAGTACGGGTCTGACTTCTTCATCAAGAACCTTTTGAATTAGAGCAATCTTTTGGACGTTAGTTAGCGATCGCTCTTTAGACGTAACAATTTCTGTGGCAACTTTGACGCCGTAATCGTTGAGAGCAGGTGAGGCGTATTCCTGTTGAACTGATTTAATTATATCATCAATGTTCGCCAAACAGGAACCGCATCCACCACCAGCTTTCACATAATTTGTTACCTCTTCGGCACCAGTGAGATTATTTTCTAGAACGACGCGGCGAATTTTGGCCTCGCTGATCCCAAAGCAACTGCAAACTAACGCGCCTTCATCATCCTCATCATGGGTAGCTAGAGGTATGCCACGGTAATTATAGATAGCGGCTTCTAGCGCTTCTTGTCCCATGACAGAGCAGTGCATCTTTGCTTCTGGTAAACCACCCAGGTAATCTGCAATGTCTCTGTTGGACACTTTCAGGGCTTCATCTAAGGTTAAACCTTTGATCATTTCGGTTAATGCACTAGAAGATGCGATCGCACTAGTACAGCCAAAGGTTTGAAAACGAGCATCTAGAATCTTATCAGATTCTACTTCCACTTTCAGGTGCAATCTCAGAGCATCACCGCAAGCAATGCTACCGATTTCTCCCATTGCAAGCTTAACCCCAGGTTCGCCAGATTCTTCAATGGCTCCCTGATTCAGGGGATTGTAAAACAGTTCTAATACTTTATCAGTGTAGTCCCACATAATGAATTTTAGATTTTAGATTTTGGATTTTAGATTGGGGGAGTGGGGTATTGCTTCCATTCTCGATTATGAGGCGCGTTTTCAAACCTTTCCTTAAGCACCCCAGTCTTTGGAGATCCCCCCAACCCCCCTTAAAAAGTGGGGCTTTTAGAGTTTGTTTTCTCTTCTTAAAAAGCCTTACTCTGAGAGTTTCTTTCCCCCCCTTTTTAAGGGGGGCTAGGGGGGATCTTCGAGTTTGAAAACAGTCCCTAGCGATGCGCCAGTGCTTGCTCTTGTTCTTGCAGCCAACCCGCATTATCATTTTTGAAGGGTGAGAGGGCGCGTAAACGTTCCACAATGCTGGGCATTACCTCGATCACTTGATCGATTTCGGCTTCTGTGGTGTAGCGACAAAGGCTGAAGCGAATGGAACCATGCAAAGTTGTGTAGGGTAAGCCCATTGCCCGCAGGACATGGGAAGGTTCCAGTGAGCCGGAGGTGCAAGCAGAACCGGATGATGCACAGATACCGTATTTATTCAAGGATAGTAAGATAGCTTCACCTTCAATATACTTGAAGCCGATATTTGTGGTGTTGGGCAATCTCTGCGTAACGTCACCATTGACAACACAATCGGGAATTTTAGCTAGTAAAGTTTGTTCCAGGCGATCCCGCAGCTTTATTTCTCTTTTGGTCGCTTCTTCTAAGTGTAACAGTTCTAGTTGGGCAGCTTTGCCCAAGGCGATAATTGCTGGAACATTCTCTGTTCCCGCTCTACGTCCGCGTTCTTGGTGTCCCCCAAGAATGAAGGGACGGAACCGAACCCCGCGCCGGATATATAAAGCACCAATTCCTTTGGGGCCGTGCAGCTTGTGACCAGACAGGGTTAGCATATCTATGGTGCTAGTCTTCATATTCAAGGGGATTTTTCCCACTACTTGCACCGCATCTACATGGAAGATAGCACCATATTCTTTCACCCGCAACCCAATTTGTTCAATCGGGAAAATCGTGCCAGTTTCATTATTAGCATACATAATTGTCACCAAGGCGGTGTTACCCGTCAAGGAAGCTTCTAGTTCATCTAGATCCAACTGCCCTTGATGATTTACTGATAGATAGGTAACAGTGTAACCTTGGGTTTCTAATTGTTTGCAGACATTGAGTACTGCTGGGTGTTCAACTTGGGTGGTGATGATGTGTCGCTTTTCTGGTTGCGCCAAAAGTGCGGCTCGAATTGCGGCGTTATCTCCCTCAGTTCCACAACTTGTGTAGATAATTTCTGACTCATCGGCTCCCAGGATGGCTGCAAGTTGTTCTCTTGCGGTTCTCACTGCTTTACCGACTTGCCCACCAAAGGTATGCATACTGGAGGGATTGCCGTAATAATCTGTGAGGTAAGGCAGCATTACCTCTATAACTTCTGAGTCTACCTTAGTGGTGGCATTATTATCGAGATAGATGCAGTTATTTTGCATTGTTGTCTTGAATTAAGAATTACGAATTATTTAAGCTTCAGACCCCACTGATTGGGATTGACGCTTTTGCAACTGTTCGGAGTATTTCTGGGAATAGCTGTTAAACCAAAGTTCCCAGTAATCTTGTTTATTTGTTAATTTAGCAACTACGCGGTTGTAATCGGCAAACCAGCCTTCCCAATAGTCGCTAGGCTGCTTAACGCAACCGTCGCATGTAGGACAACCAGCTTTACACTGAGGCATGGTATGAATGCTACCAATACAATTTGTACAAAGTTCAGGGTCAATCCAGTGCTGTCCATCAACCACTTTAACTGCATTTGTGGGACATACAGATAGACAGAGATTGCAGGAAATACACTGGCTAGTAAGAATTTTGTAAGCCATGATTTATTCTCCTTTTTTGGGAATGGGGCAGTGGGGATTGGGCATTGAGGATTGGGTTTAGGGTAGGGCATTAGGGATATACTTCTTGTCCCATGCCCTATGACGCCAGTCGCCTCAAGTCGGCAGAGCCGCCCGGCACAGGCTCCCCCATGCCCCATGCCCTATTCTTTATTCCCTAATTCTTTAACGTATTGCTCGTAGAATTCCAAAGCAACCTTTTCAATCACATCGTAAGCTTCAACACTTTCTATTCCAGCTTTTTGCAATTTTTCTTGAGGACTGTTACCAATCTTGGAGGCTAAAACTGCTTTGCAATCTGCGATCGCTTTCATAATATGCTCAAAAGTAGCTTCCTCGCCGTATCCACCTTGGCAGTATTGGTCAATTTTGCGATGACCGACAAAGCGAACTTCGTTTCCACCCACTTCGTAAATTTGGAATTCTTTGGCATGACCGAAGTGTTGGTTAACTAATCCGCCGCCTTTGGTTGCGACTGCAACTAGGATTTTAGGACTATTGGCAATTTTCTTACCGGCTAGCGCCTTGTCTTTGGCGACTTTCAGTTCTTCTTTAAACTTCTCAATCCCGTCGTGAACTTCTTGGCGTTTATCCATGTCATAGTCTGGAGCCATTTCCAAGAATTTCTCTTTGGAAAATTCCTGACTGCGGTCTTCTCCCAACAATCCTACGGCATCGGCACGACACTGGCGACAGTGACGCATCATTTTCATGTTACCAGAGCAATTGTCTTGAACTTCTTTGAGTTCTTTGGGTGTGGGGCCGCGTTGACCAGTTAAACCGAAGTGTGTGCCATGTTCTGGTGCAGAAATCAATGGCATGATGTTGTGCAAGAATGCACCTTTCTCACGAATGACTCGATTCACTTCGACTAAGTGATGGTCATTAATTCCGGGAATCATCACCGAGTTGACTTTACACAAGATGTCAGCATCTTTCAGGGCTTGTAATCCTTCCATCTGTCTTTCGTGGAGAATTCTTGCGCCTTCAATGCCTCTGTAACGCTTGCGGTTATAGTGAACCCAAGGATAAATCTTAGCACCGATCTCTGGATCTACCATGTTAATGGTGATCGTAACGTGATCTATATTTAATTGTTTAATGCGATCAACGTAGTCAGGCAGCATTAAACCATTGGTTGATAAGCACAGCTTGATGTCTGGCGCTTGGGCTGCAATCAACTCAAATGTGCGGAAAGTCTTATCTGGGTTCGCCAGAGGGTCGCCAGGGCCCGCAATTCCCACAACTGTCATTTGGGGAATCTTGCCGCCAATGACCAAAGCTTTGTGTGCTGCTTCTTCTGGGGTTAGCAATTCGCTAACTACTCCAGGACGGCTTTCGTTAGCGCAATCATATTTACGGTTGCAATAGTTGCATTGAATGTTGCAAGCTGGTGCAACTGCAACGTGCAACCGGGCATAGTGGTGATGGGCGTCTTCGCTGTAGCAGGGATGTTTAGCAATGCGTTCTTCGAGCTTTTGATCCCTTTCCACGGTGGCGCTGCTGGGGCTGTCGCAGCCGCAACCACCGGATTTTGCTTGGGTTGTCGATTCCGTAGCGTTGGAGTTGAGGAGTCGTGTAGACGGTGATGTCATTGAGTTTCGCAAAAGGTCGGTGGACTTGGCTGCCACTGTGGGAGATGTTGTTGCTACTCTTATATGCCCAGGAATTGAAGTCGCGTCTTTCACACTGCCTGCAACGCCTGGGTTTGGGCGACTTGTTTTCAAGTAAGGCAGGCGATATCTATTTGATGTTCGGCTGGTGTGTGTCAACGTTCGGTTCTTGGGTAGAATTTGTGTTTACAGCCGCGACTTCTCTTCACTTCAGGCATGGTGCTATGTCATCCCTCCACTCACTCTTCGCTTTGTTTTGTGTCAGAGCGTTAAGTGATTGGCGATATAAGATTTATAGCAGCCATCTCCCAGCCAGATGTTGCGTCTCTCTAGGATAGAATTTATTGGATTTATTACTTTTGTACTCAAATAACAAAAACCCTAATTCTTCAAGCATTACAAGGATTAAAAATTTATTTTTCGGGTAGGGGTTCTAGTATTTTTTGGTTGGGGTTCTAGTGTTTATAGATGGGGGTTCAGGATTTATTTGTACTCGGCTAAAACCCAATCCCAGCAAGGACTTTAACTAACTTAAAACTGGGTTTGGGTTATTTAAATGTGTACTCACATTGCCCTCAAATTCCGTCAAAAGCAATAAATGCCAAAGGTTTGAGGGTGAAAAACTGGAGTAGTCTATATTGTTCTACTCCAGAAAAAAAGCGAAATTCAATTCTGTATCTAACATATCATTTTTTTGAGGGTAAAAATGCAATTCATATTTTTTTAATTTTTGCTTTGACAATGATATTCAATTGGGGTTGTAAGTCTTATCTGGTAAGCTATGTGAGCAGATAGAAATAGAGGCGTTGCTGCACATTATTTTCAAAAAACTTAACTTTTAACTCCTTTTTTTTCATTCCCACAATGAGGAGATGGCTAAGAAACTCTCAGATTTTGTGTTTGAGAGAAACAACAAACTATAATCTAACATGATTGTGCGATCGCAATGAATTTTCTGAATTGCTCACTACAAACCTTAACGAAAAACCTAACGGGTAGGGAGGAAATTCAAAGTCTCTCTCCTCTGAGTAGAGAGAAATAGAAGTGAGGTTTTCCAGATACCGCTTTTTGTTGCGTATACTATTTAGCTACAATCAAACCAAGCGTGAAAAAATCTTAGTTATGATAGCCATCCGCCAACAGCCGCCAAAAATGACCGTTGAGGAATATCTCGAATGGGAACCTCAGCAAGACGTTCGCTACGAATATGCCAATGGCGAAGTATTTGCCATGACAGGCCGTACAATTCCCCATAACGACATTGCACTAAACTTGTACACTGCTTTACGCCCACATTTGCGTTCCAGAGGTTGTCGGGCTAATGTGTCAGACGTGAAAGTGCAACTCACTCCCCAGAGCCGCTACTATTATCCTGATGTTATTGTCAGTTGCGACCCTCAAGACCTGAATGCCCGCAAATTTATTCAACATCCCAAGCTGATTGCTGAAGTTCTTTCCCCAGGTACAAGCGCTAAAGATCGGGGTGAAAAATTCACTTATTATCTGACAATCCCCAGTTTGCAAGAGTATATCTTGATTGACTCGGAAAAAATCTCCGTTGAGCGTTACTGTCGGGGTGAGGGTAGAATGTGGCTTTACTATCCCTACACGGCTGGAGATATGCTAACTCTATCGAGCATTGAATTTGAGTGTCCAATTGAACTGCTGTATGAAGGTGTTGTATTTACCACTGAAGAATAAAGAGTCTGATTGCGCCTAACATCTTCGTTAAATGCCATACGTAGGCGTAGCCCGTCCTAGATATCGCTACACTGTAGTTATAAGCTGTGTAAGTTCATTCAGCAAAACAGGGTAGCAGGAGGAATGCGATGAAAGCAGTCGTTATCCGTCGGTATGGCGCGGCTGAGGTCTTGCGGTATGAAGACGTGGAGCAGCCGAAAATTGAGCCAACGCAGTTACTTGTGAAAGTTCGTGCTAGTAGCGTTAATCCCATTGATTGGAAAATTCGCCAAGGGATGTTGAGTTTGATTACTGGCAGCAAATTCCCGAAGATTCTGGGGTTTGATGTGGCGGGAGAAGTCGTAGCCGTTGGCTCTGGTGTCACACGTTTTAAACCAGGAGATGCTGTCTATGGCAGTACTAATTTCCCTGGAGGAGGTTATGCCGAACTTGCAGCCGTCCCAGAAAATTTGGTGGCTCTCAAACCAACGAATCTATCTTATGAAGAAGCTGCGGCTGTGCCTTTAGCAGCGCTCACGGCTCTGCAAGCACTCCGAGATCAGGGAAATATTCAAACAGGGCAAACTGTCTTGATTAATGGTGCTGCGGGCGGTGTAGGCAGTTTTGCAGTACAAATTGCTAAGGCTTTAGGGGCAGTGGTGACGGGAGTTAGCAGTACTAAAAACTTGGATTTGGTGAAATCTCTCTTAGCAGACCGCGTGATTGATTATACGCAGCAAGATTTCACCAAAGATCCAGCGCAGTATGACATTATCTTTGATGCAGTGGGAAAGCGATCGCTTTCACAAACTAAAAGAGTCCTCAAACCCAATGGAATTTATATCACCACAGTACCCAGCCCCGAAGTCTTCTTAGAGAGCGTCTTAACAGCGTTTCTTCCTGGTCAAAAAGCTAAATTTCTCTTTGAGAAACCTAACACTCAAGACTTGATTTATCTGAAAGAATTAATTGAAGCGGGTAAAATAGGTGTGGTGATTGATCGCACATATCCTTTACAAGAACTAGCGGCAGCTCATAGTTATAGCGAAACTGGGCGGGCAGTGGGGAAAATTGCGATCGCGGTTTCCAGTTGATTGCCAGTCCCGTTATCAGGGGAAATTGCCAGTAAAGTTCTGCAATTCACCCAAAATGCTGTTATTCAAAGCTTCACTGCCTCTGAAACGATGGTTTAGTTCAAAAGGTAGAGTTGGCGTTAACAGTGAATGCAAAGAAAATTTGGTACTACTTGACCTGTATAAACGATATGATGTTATCTAGGCCATTTGCAAGGTATTTATAATCACCAGCCGTATACTCGTGGCATAGACCACCAGTTTCATGTTGGCATACACGTACCACTGTATTTGGTGGTACACTTAATGAGCTAATAGTATCATTACCAACAATATTTAAGTCACCTTTGTTAGCTTTGTATACTCCTGGAGTTGTAGGAAAAGACTGGGAAACTCCAGCAAAGTTAGAGTCTCTGTAGACCTTAACCTGTTGTGACGGCGTGTAGGAGAGCTTGTAGATGCTGCCGCTGTAGTCATCCGAAATTAACAAATTACCTTGCTGATCTACTACCATATCCACGGGTCGCCCCCAGATTCCTTGCGTTCCTGAAACTACCCAACCGCTGACTAAATCCATCTCCTGCTCTGGGGTCTTTGTTGTAGTGTTCCAGGGGAAGTAAGCTATTTTGTAGCCCGTTTTCTTCTGCCGATTCCATGAACCGTGCAGCCCCGCCACTACCCCAGTTGAGTACAGGCTGGGAAAATTGGTATTTTGTAAGAATGTTAGTCCCAAGGGAGCGGAATGGGCTGGGATACCCTTGCTAATCCTATCCATTGCATTGCAATTAACGTGTCCATCAGCATTGAACTGATAGTCGCGGTCAAATGGCATATTGTTGAGGCCATTTGAGGTGTCAGGATTGGGGTTGCAGAATGGCCAACCATAGTTACCGCCATCTCGGACTTTTGTAAACTCCTCTGGCGGGTGGTCGTCTACGTAGGAGGGGATAATCTTACCGTAATTGCCACTGCTATCGTTGAAGGGATAGGCAATATTATCTCGATTATTAACGACTACCCAAAGATCATTTGTGTTAGGTAAGAATGCTAATCCTTCGGCATTACGTAAACCTTGGGCAAAAAGCCGCTGATTGGTTCCATTAGCGTCGTACTGGTAAATCGCACCACGCTTTGGGTAACTGACAGTATCTTCTTTACAGGCATTGCACGTAGAGGCGATCGACACGTATAGTTTGTGATTGGCATCAAGTGCGATATTTTTCAGTTCGTGACCATAAGCACCTTTGAGTTCCGATGTGCTGCCGTCCGGTAAGCCAATTACAACGATTTGGCGATTTTTTGCGATTAAGTCTCCAGAGTTGTAGATGAAGCGGTTAATTTGATGACTCTCAGAGATATAAATGTATGTGGTGTTGTCAATCTTATGAAACACAATATCGTGTGGTTTGCGTAGACCCGTCACAAAATCAGAAATAATTGGGTCTTTGCTGCCGTTTGACCGGACAATTAACACTTTACCCTTGCTGGGCTGTGACACTAGAAGATCCCCGTTGGGAGCAACTGCTATGAAGCGAGCTGCCTCAATGCGAGCATAAACAGAGATGGAGAAGTTGGGCGGCACTTTCAAGTAACGGTTAGTATCAAAGGGCCAATAGCTCATTGTACTTGGCACTTTCACCTTGATTTCGACAGACGCAGGGGGCGGGTTGCTGAACGCTGCGGTGGTAAGAACCTCTAAGGATATCAGACTAAGTAGCGATGCGGATAGTATGCGTCTAAGCATCTGTGTTGTGTTTAAAGCAAATGCAACCATTTTTAACTTTCCTCTAGCTTGGTGGTGATTTATATTACACGTAACTCTCGGCTAGCCGATTTGACCGAGAGTTTGCATAAAGCTAACTCAGAGGTACTAGTTTTTTAAAATACTTAAGATATCTTCATGTACTTCGATTTTTCTCATATCATGTCCGCATAATTACTTATAAGTACCCACGGTCATTGCATCCCAGATGCCAATTGCGTCTCCCCCAAAGAGACAAACGTAGCTTTTTCTCTTTGGGGTGATTCGGGTTTAATAAGTAATCAAGCAGACATGATATAACTCATCAAAAAATGGGTGAACCGAGAGTAAAGGCAGAGCGATCGCTTTTTCAAAGCAAAATTGCACATATCCCTTGATAGAACTAGCGGTGGCTCATGGTTATAGCGAAACTGGGTGTGCTGTGGGGAAAATTGCGATCGCTCGGCATAGATCCAGATAATCTTGATTAATCGCGATCACCAGAATTTTTCCATTTTGCGAATAATATTACTGACTTTTTGAACAAGTTGGCGATCTGGTTATTTCTCAAGCTGTTTAATGCGCTTTAGAGCATCTTGATAGTTGCTTTCTTTTCCTTGTTGCTTATACAAATCGGCAGCTTTACGAAAATGTCTAATTGCAGCTTGCTTATGTCCTAAAGCAGAGCGAGCTATACCCCGGTTGTGGTAAGCATCTGCATAGTTGGGATTAATTTTGATGGCTTGAGTGAAATCTTCAATTGCTGCTTGTTTGTCTACTAAAGCATAGTGAGCTTTACCCCGCAAGTAGTAAGCATCTGCATCGTTGGGATTAATGTTGATGGCTTGAGTGTAGTCTTCAATTGCAGCTTGGTGATCTCCTAATCGACCGCGAGCTAAACCCCTGTTGTAGTAAGCATCTGCATAGTTGGAATTAATTTTGATGGCTTGAGTGTAGTCTTCAATTGCAGCTTGCTGATCTGTTAATCGACCGCGAGCTATACCCCGGTTGTTGTAAGCATCTGCATCGTTGGGATTAATTTTGATAGCCTGAGTGTAGTCTTCAATTGCAGCTTGCTTATCTCCTAATCGACCGCGAGCTAAACCCCGGTAGAAATAAGCTAGTGCATCGTTGGGATTAATTTTGATAGCTTGAGTGTAGTCTGCAATTGCTGTTTGCTTATCTCCTAAAGCAGAGTGAGCATTACCCCGGTTATTGTAAGCACCTACATAGTTGGGATTAATTTTGATAGCCTGAGTGTAGTCTTCAATTGCAGCTTGCTTATCTCCTAATTCATAGCGAACTAAACCCCGGTTGTTGTAAGCAGCTGCATAGTTGGGATTAATTTTGATGGCTTGAGTGTAGTCTTCAATTGCAGCTTGCTTATCTCCTAATTCACCACGAGCTACACCCCGGTTGTTGTAAGCAGCTGCATAGTTGGGATTAATTTTGATGGCTTGAGTGAAATCTTCAATTGCAGCTTGCTGATCTCCTAATTCACCACGAGCTACACCCCGGTTGCAATAAGCTAGTGCATCGTTGGGATTAATTTTGATAGCCTGAGTGTAGTCTTCAATTGCAGCTTGCCTATCTCCTAATTTATAGCGATCTACACCCCTATTGTGGTAAGCGTATAGAAAGTTGGGATTAAGTTTGATGGATTGGGTGTAGTCTGCAATTGCTGTTTGCTTATCTCCTAAAGCAGAGTAAGCATTACCCCGGTTATTGTAAGCACCTGCATCGTTGGGATTAATTTTGATAGCCTGAGTGTAGTCTTCAATTGCAGCTTGCTTATCTCCTAATTCATAGCGAGCTAAACCCCGGTAGAAATAAGCTAGTGCATCGTTGGGATTAATTTTGATAGCTTGAGTGTAGTCTTCAATTGCAGCTTGGTGATCTCCTAATTTATAGTGAGCTAAACCCCGGTAAAAATAAGCTACTGCAAAATCGGGATTAAT
>NZ_JBALEL010000044.1:0-370 GCF_036917935.1 Nostoc sp.
CGTCCATCAGTCGGGCGACGACAGGGTTCAACATAGGCAACAGCCCAGGGTTCTGGTCCCAAAGCTCTTAAAAAGGTCTGTGGATTCTTAGTACCAGCCCCCTTTTCAATATCGTAGGGCTGGGCGATGAGACAACCGCGCTCACCCCAGAACTGATGCAATAAACTTATTACCGACTGAAAATTCACGCTTGCTCCATCCTTAGTCAACACAGTGCATAAACCATTGTTGCCTAGAATCCGGCACTGTGGGCAGTTTCAGGAGACAGGGAAACAGTCCAAAATTATTTTGGAAAAAATAGTTGACATGAGGAGGTAGGTTCGCTATATTGAATAAGTGCTGGAAGCGGAGCGCGAAAAAGCGACGCTTC
>NZ_JBALEL010000045.1:0-17041 GCF_036917935.1 Nostoc sp.
TGCGCGATGGGGTCTCCCCAAGTGGAGCGACTGGCGTGGGTTAGGGGGGATCAAAGTGCCTAAAATCACAGCCAAATACTTTTCAAACATCCTCTGAGAGTCCTGAACACCAGTTTTACGAAGTAAATTTCTAAAATTGATTCAAGAGGAGCAATTATTTCAGGGAATTGACTTCATAAATTTTCAACTTTTAGTGATTAGAATACCAACAACGATCGCGGTAAAAACTCTGGATTCTGCGCCGCCACCTCTAATGCTTTACTCACAAACGCCCGACTTTTATCTCCCATCTTGGGTAAAGTCTTGCGATCGCCAGAACTCAAATCAACCAAAAATGGTAGCTTTTCTTTAATCGTAGCGATCGCTTGCAACACAGCATCTCTCTCTGTTTGTGCCAGTGTTGCACTAATTGGGGTCGTAGACATAAAAATCACTCTCCAGTATGTTTCTTAAATCTAGAGTGCCCATATATATAACTAAAATTTCCATTCACACAGCAAAGCTGGTTATCCTAATAAAGACTGATTGGGCGTTAACTGGCTCTCAAAACGGCTATAAACAATTTGGGTTGGATACCAAGAAGAAAACCAGTACAAATCTTGAATAACTTTGCCAGAACTACTCTCATCTGCTAACTGAAAGTGAACCACAGCTAAATTATTCAATCCAACTACTTCTCGCCCTTCCTGAAACCAACGAGATTTCCAAAACATCAGGGGTTGTAACCATTTCCATTTAGCATTTTCGGCTCGTTTCCAGGGAACTATCAACGATAATATATCTGCTGTGTAGGCAGAAGTCTGAACACTGTTTCGAGGCATCCACTCCAGCACACAATGCCAGTCAGAGTTAGTCAGCAGATGGGGATTATGGTGTAATTGCTTCTCTGAAATTTCTACCATTTTGGGTGGATTGATCCAGCCTCTCCAATGTCGTACCTTTTCTGGTAGCAGCCAATCTTTCAATCGTGTATGAATCAGCCGCGTCAAAATCTCTTCATTCTTCAATGCACTAGCGGTTAACTGCACTAAGACAGACTGCAATTTGGAATGGGTGCGTGTATAAGACAAGTGAGCAACAGAACTGTAGTGGATATCCCCAGATAGAATAACGACTTGTTGACGTTCCTCAAACAAGGTGGTTAGGAATTTCGCCAGTGCTTCCATATTAATGTTCCAGGCATCTCCAACATCGGTTGAAAAAACTTTCTCCTGTTTTAAGTGCCAATGATGAATCCAATCAATCACTTGTAATCCAAATACATTAGTAGGCGCAATCACAAATGTAGTTTGAATCTGAGTTTGTTCAGCTATTTGTTGTAAAGGTAAAACTAGTTGTTGCTCAAAGGCTTGAGGACACAATAACATCGGCGGGGCGTAGACGTAGCCCGTCCTAGACATCGCTTTTTGATCGGCTGGATAACCCCGCCATGTACGTGTATCAAGTACAATTACTTCGTGGCAATCGCTCCTGAGTGTGTAGTGCCAAGTCAGTGCTTCAGGATGTCGATCCAGAATAAATACTGAACCGTCTCGGACTAAAATAGGTAAGTCTGTGTGGGGATCGTTGGCTGGCATACCTACATAATGAGCGATCGCCTGATCAGCCTTTGTATCCGTTCCTTGGGAAACTGACCAAGCTTGTGCAGCCGCCAACAGCTTTTCACCTGATTTCCCTTCTACAAATTGCCCTGGTGTATTGCCCCAACCTTGAAACACTGTGTAGGCTAACAAGGCATTTTGGACTATTCTTCGCCCCAAGGGACGCCCCAATACTCGCAAACACCAAGCTTGGTTTAAATTCCAGTCATCACTAACATCATGGTCATCAAAGATGCTGTACATGGGAATATTGGCAAGAGCGCGGCGCACTTTCCAAAGCGTATAAATGAATTGTCGCAAATGCTTAACTGCCCGATTCCAGTCTTTGATCGCATGGCGATCGCTCGTTACTTGTTGTCCTTTGGGAAATGCGGCCGGCCAGCACACTGGCGACCAAGCTAGTAAATAAGTAGCGTAATATTCACCCAGACTGAAAAGATGACTGTTAACTTTCTCTGGTTTATTATGTAATCCTGCGGTTAAGCCAGCTTGATTTGTCGCCACATCAGCCCGCTCTCCAGGGGGTAGTTGCTGGGGAGTGCAGTACACTCCATTCACAGGAAGTTGTTCTTCCCAACCCAAGAGGGCATCACCAAGAATAGTCGCAACCCACAACGATGCATCTGCTACATCATCTCCGTAAATTTGATCTCCGGTGAGGAACAGCTGGTGAGGGCGGTGTTGGGGTTGATTTGCTGACGCCTGAATCATACTATCGAGAATTGGCAGTGCATCAAACCCATGACCATGAGGTTTACGGCAGGAAGCATGGACAATTTGCAAATCTTGAAGACGGGTAGGCGGTAGAGCAAAGGTTGGTTTTTGATGATCGAAGTAGCTGATGCTGACTGTAGGAGAGGAGTTTGAGCATAATGCTTGTTGCAGAGTTTGCAAGGTTTGGTCAGCAACTGTAAACTTGAGGTCGTATGCATAGATGTGACCTCCAGTTAGGTGATGTCCAATTGTAGACCGAGCCGTGATGGCAACTACATGAAGATACTTACCTAAAGCAAAGGTAGAGCCTTCTCCCTCCAATAAGCAATTTCCTAGTTCTTCACCATCATTTGTTGTGTCATAAACCTTAAGTTCTACCTGACAAGACTGTTTTAGTGCCACCCATACCGTTACTGACTCTGGCTCAGTATGTTTGAGGATTGGCCCCCCTAAAATCAGTGGCAGTTCTTGTAAAAACTCGTCCCCAACTTGATACTTCATTGCAAACAGTTGACAAAGTGATGATGTTTTAGATGTGTTACTTTGCTCCTAAATTGGTAGCCCAAACTCATCTAATCACCAATCATGCATCAATTCTCATCTGTTTAACATCAGTTTCTAGCGCAAATTGATTGCAGCCTAAAAGTTCAGGGACGGGCGAGATGCCCATCCGATAAGAGTGATTATTTGAGTTAATTAATTCCGAGCGATACCTTCTTCACGCGCGGCACGTTGCACAGCAGCAGCAACAGCAGTGACAACGCGCTCATCAAAGACTGAAGGAATAATATGTTCCCGATTCAAGTCTGAAGGTTTGACTAAAGAGGCGATCGCACTTGCGGCTTCTAGATACATTTTGATGGTAATTGTTTGTGCCCGACAATCTAAAGCACCACGAAATACCCCAGGAAAAGCAAGGACATTATTGATTTGGTTTGGGTAGTCACTGCGACCGGTAGCGATGACAGCAACATCTTTACTGATTAATTCTGGCTGAATTTCTGGAATCGGATTTGCCATTGCAAAGACAATTGGATCTTTCGCCATCGATTGCACCATTTCCGGCGTCAAAACTCCTGGGGCGCTGACTCCAATAAACACATCTGCCCCTTGCATTGCACCCGCTAATGTACCCTGACCTTTCACAGCAAATTCGAGTTTTTCCTCTGTCAAATCGGTGCGACTGGTAGAGATAATCCCTTTAGAGTCGCACATCCAGATATTTTCTGCCCCAGCTTTCCGAAGTAACCGAGCGATCGCCACTCCCGCAGCCCCAGCACCGTTAATCACGATCTTGATTTCTGCCATTGACTTCTGTACCAGTTTCAGGGAGTTAAACAACGCTGCCAAGGTGACAATTGCTGTACCATGCTGGTCATCGTGAAAAACGGGGATATCTAACTCTTGGCGTAATCTCCTTTCAATTTCAAAGCAGCGAGGTGCAGCAATATCCTCTAAATTCACGCCCCCAAACACCGGAGCGATATTCTTAACTGTCTGGATAATTTCTTCTGTATCTTGGGTGGCGAGACAGATCGGAAAAGCATCCAGCCCCGCAAATTCCTTGAACAGCATTGCTTTACCTTCCATTACTGGTAGGGCAGCTGCTGGGCCGAGATTTCCCAAACCCAAAACGGCACTACCATCGGTAACAATAGCAACAGTGTTTTGTTTGATAGTTAAGTTGTAAACTTCCTCTGGATCTTGAGCGATCGCTGTACAAATTCGACCGACTCCGGGCGTGTAAGCCATTGCCAAATCAGAAACACTCTTCAGGGGAATTCTGCTGACAATGCTGATTTTGCCACCACGATGCAAATTAAAGGTGCGATCGTAGACACTGAGTAACTTGATATCTGGCAATGCTTTGACTGCTTGCACAATGGTTTCAGCGTGTTCAGTACTAGCAGCATCCACAGTCAGATCGCGGGTGGACTCTTTGCGGGTTTGCTCGATTAAATCAATTTGACCGAGATTACCGCCACTGGTTGCGATCGCCTGGGTTACTAATGCCAACATCCCTATACGATTGGGAATCTGCAAGCGCAGTGTCAAACTAAAACTAGAATTCGGAGTTAGGTCTGCCATGTTGATTTTGGATTTTAAGTTTTAGATTTTATATTGAATTGAGACAAAAACTAAAATCTGAGATTTTTAGTCAGTGAAAACACAATGGATATAAACCCTTGGAATAACCGTCAGCAGTTAGTTTACTAACTGCTGACAGTTTTAATTATTTTTATTTATACCAACGCATTTACTAATATAAAGTAAGTAACAATTTAGTAATTGTACCCAAATACACCAGATATTTTTTTAAAATTTTATCTATGTAAATATTTGTATTTTTAAAAGCATTTGTATTAAGTCTTACTCAGCTAAACGCTCAACAAGCTCCGTGTGTTCTTTTGAATTTAACCCTTGTTGCAGCACTGCTAAAACTGTTGTCATGTCTCCTGTAAGGAGTGAGGTGACAGCTAACCACAAACCTGGAAATACCCTACTTTTAATTACACCATCTGCATCTGCGACGAGTGGCAAATATTCACCATTTTGCAAACAGAACCAGTCGAGTTTATTTTCCAAAGTCTGCCAGACGATGTATTCCTGTACTCCGTTGCGACGGTAGGCGCGTTTTTTATCGTATAAATCAATAGATGCACTACTGGCTGCTACTTCTGCGACTAATTCCGGTGCGCCTTCTACGTAATCATCTTCAGTAATCTGTGCTTGTCCTCTGGCTGGTTTATCTATTAACAGCAAAACATCAGGTTGTGGTTCATTGTCTAAATCTAAACGCACAGTAGCATTGTTGCCTAGTTCTACGCCTGGGGTAGAAACTTTGTAATTTCCTAACCAGATAATTAAGTTTCCATGAGGTAAACCATGACTTCTAAAACGCAGAGGTGATGCCACGTAGACGACTCCTTCAATTAATTCTGCTTTTTTATTGGGCATTGCTGTATAACGACGCTCGAATTCGTGGCGGGTTAAGCGATCGCCACTTTCTAAGGGAGGGATAAAAGCGCTATTATTTAAGCCATGTTCCACAGAAGCCGTCATTACCTGATTCCTCATCCACAGGAGTTGTAGCTTGAATCTAACATAGGGGAATCTTCTCTTATGGTCATCACTGTACGTAGCTACAACTAAAAAGCGCCCCCCATTTCTGGAGGACGCTTTTTATTTAGCTAATACTTCAGTATTAACCGTTGATAGCAGGAGCAGTCATTGCTACAGGTGTAACTTCACCAGCAGCTAAATCTAGGGGGAAGTTGTGAGCGTTACGCTCGTGCATTACTTCCATACCCAAGTTAGCGCGGTTAATTACGTCTGCCCAGGTGCTGATGACGCGACCTTGGGAATCAATAATTGATTGGTTGAAGTTGAAACCGTTCAGGTTGAATGCCATTGTGCTGATACCCAAAGCGGTAAACCAGATACCAATGACAGGCCAAGCTGCGAGCAAGAAGTGCAATTGACGGCTGTTTTGAAATGATGCGTATTGGAAAATTAAACGACCGAAGTAGCCGTGGGCTGCAACGATGTTATAGGTTTCTTCTTCTTGACCGAACTTGTAACCATAGTTCAAAGATTCAACTTCGGTTGTTTCACGAACTAGGGAAGAAGTTACCAAGGAACCGTGCATTGCAGAGAACAAGCTACCACCAAATACACCAGCCACACCTAACATGTGGAAGGGGTGCATCAAAATATTATGTTCTGCTTGGAACACAATCATGAAGTTGAAGGTTCCAGAGATACCTAAAGGCATACCATCGGAGAAAGAACCTTGACCGATTGGGTAGATCAAGAATACTGCACAAGCAGAAGCCAAAGGTGCGCTGTAAGCTACGCAGATCCAAGGACGCATTCCTAAGCGGTAAGAAAGTTCCCACTGACGACCAAGGTAGGCAGCGCAACCGATCAAGAAGTGGAAAACTACCAACTGGTAAGGGCCGCCATTATACAACCACTCATCTAAGGAAGCAGCTTCCCAGATTGGGTAGAAGTGCAAGCCGATGGCGTTTGAAGAAGGAACAACTGCACCAGAGATGATGTTGTTTCCGTAGATCAAAGAACCTGCAACTGGTTCACGAATACCATCAATGTCCACAGGAGGAGCAGCGATGAAGGCAATTACAAAGCAGGTGGTCGCAGCTAGCAGGGTAGGAATCATTAGCACACCAAACCAACCAATGTAGATACGGTTTTCGGTGCTGGTGATCCACTCGCAGAAGCGATCCCATACGCTAGCGTCAGAGCGCCGTTGTAAGGTTGTGGTCATTGTTTTATAAGTGCAATGGGTTGTTAAATATGGAACAAGCAAAATAAATTTGCTTGCTGAAATATAGTCTACATGAATTTACTTGGACGCGATCTTTGACTTAATATTCTGTAACAGAATTCTTTAACAAGCTCATAGAACTGTAAAGTTTTCCTACTTGATAAGAAGTAATGGATTGAGGCTTTGTAAGCCACTTCAAGACCAAACTAGCTATCACTTTCAATGATGCGATCGCCTAGTTATTTACCTTTACACTTCTTTACAATTAGCCTGTGGAAAAAATTTTAAGTCTGGCTGATTTGTAACGAGATAATAAGTTCTATATTGTCTGATGTTTCAGTTAAAAATCAAAGTAAATGTAGGGCAAACTGCCTTCAGGAGCTAATAACCAAACAGCGTAAAAACATAGGGGAACAAAGACAAGCTTAAGGGGCCAGTTAAACTCTAACTTCAGCATTCGGTTGAAGGCATAAACTACAGCCATAAGGGTAGCTAAAGTTAGAAGTACCCAAGTGAGTTGGGATTGGCTCATATTTAAGGCTTCCACATAGACTTTTTCAGCAAACTGGGCGTCAGCCGGATAACCCCAAAGATGCCGAATTACCAAAGAAGAGTCTTGGAGATTGGGTAGGCGGAACCAAATCCAAGAGGTAAAAACCATCAGTTGGGTCAATAACCAAGCGACAAAGATACCCAGAGGATTTTGCCAGAATTGTTCTAAATTTTCAAAGCGATCGCTAATAGCATCTGTAAGTCGATGAACCACCAAGGCTAATCCGTGAAATATGCCCCAAACTACATAACCCAAAGCAGCACCGTGCCAGATACCAGCGATTAGCATCACAATAAATAAATTCCAGCAGGTACGGACTAAACCTCGACGGGAACCACCCAAAGGAAAGTAGACATAGTTACGCAGCCAATCTCCTAGAGTAATATGCCAGCGCCGCCAGAATTCGGAAATATTGGTGCTGAAATAGGGAAAGTCGAAATTCTCAGGTATAACCAAGCCGAAAAGCAAAGCACTACCACGGGCGATGTCTACATAACCGTTGAAATCTAGATATAATTGCAAGCCGTAGGCGAATGTAGCTAACCAGAGATCGGTACTACCCGCCCGTTGCAGATTACCAAAACATAAATCGACGAAAATTCCCAAGTGGTCTGCAAAAATACCTTTTTTAACTGCGCCCCTAGCAATCAACCACAGCGCCTCAGCTACTCTATCGGTGCTGGGTAATTCTAGTGTATTGAATTGATTTGCTAAGTTGTGGTAGCGCGTAATCGGGCCTGAAATCAGTTTGGCGAAGAATAATTTGTATGTAGCAAATTTGAGAAAATTATCACTAGCAGGGGCACCGCGATAAACATCTATTAAATAGGCAATGCATTCAAAGGTAAAAAATGAAATTCCCAAAGGTGCAATCAATTTAAAAGAGCTATCTGGTGAGTTTGTTTGGACATGAAAAACAAACTTGAATAAAGGCGTAAAATACTTAAAAGCTAATAACAGTAAAACATTTAGAGTTATACCCAGCCACAAAACTTTTAGACGGCGACGATTCCAATCAACTTGAGCAAATTGCCACGCTTCATTAGAAATTTGCCAGTCAAGAGAATGTTTTCCTGGTGATGTGTTTTTCCCAATTTCCAGCCCTACACGGAAATTAATAAATGTCAATGCTAATAGTAATGGTATGTATTGAATGTGCAAAGATGCATAGAAAACCAAACTGGCAATTAGCAGCGTCCACAATCGTAATTTATGTTGTGCTAAAGACCAGTAAATCCCTAACACACTCAGCAAGAACAGCCCATAGAAAATTGATATAAAGTTCATTTTTTAGTCATTAGTCATTAGTCATTAGTCATTGGGTATTGTAGATTATTCTGCCCAGTCCCCAGTCCCCTACTTCACTGGCCAAGGAATCATCGGGTCATTAGCTAGCTTTTTCGAGACTTCGTATGCACCAAAGCGGTTGAGGTGGCTAGGATCAGAAAAGTAGTCATTTGCTTTTGTCCACTGTTGGCTCAAATCACGATAAATAAAGTTAGGATTAGTTGCCAAACGCAACATATATTGTTGAAATTCTTGCTCATATTGTCTACGCACTGGATCTAAATAATCTCCCGTCAGAGGCATGTTGACAAACACTAAGGAAATTTTCTGAGACTGGGTAAACTGAAGCACTTCTTGAAAAGCAGTATCTTGCTGTCCTTCTACTTGGAAAGATTTATAGTCGTTGTCATAACTTCCGGGAACTCTAGAATGTTTTTGATAGTATCTAGCGGGATTAAAACGAATAGACAAAGGTAGAAAGCCATCAAAGTCAACTGCTTGCTGAGAAATGCTCTCATCTGAAGTACCGTCTGTCAATTGTTTTTGTGATACAACTGTCTGATTCTTACCAAATAAGAGCAGTTGTTTTTGCAGTAAACCTTTAATTTGGTCACGGTTTTGATAGCTAGCAGAAACAGATGCTAGAGCCTGATTTAATGACTGATTGACAGCTTCATAAGTACTAATCTCCTGTTTTTCTTCATTTGTCTTTTGTTCTCCTGAATTTACCGGATTCTCTGGCAAATCATTGCTACTTGCATCTGTTGGTGTTTTTTGGAATGCTTGTTTATAACCAGCTGATGCAGCAAGCGATTTAAAGGTAATATCCTCGCGTCCACCGTTGAAAGCACGCGCACCATCTGCCCAGATAATTATTTTGGGTAGTTCTGATGGTTCCAGTACGTGGCGAATCACAAAGTCTACAACTTGTGCGGTAGCACCGTTGATTCCAAAATTAAACACGTCAAGATTTGGATAGCCCTGAGTCGCTAAAGCTTTAGAAAGTGCTGCTGGATCTACTCCTCTGAGGGCGCGGGAGGAGCCAATAATCAACACATCTGGCGGACTACCAGTTCTCGCTAAACGCTGTTTATACAGTGCTAGTTGCTCGTCTAACTGCCTGACATTAAAACTTGGCATCTGCGATCGCGCTGCTAAAAGAATAGCTGTGGCGGTTGCTTTTTCCTTCAGTGGTGCGGCTGCCAAATTATTTGTTGGAGTATCATCACTTTGGGTAAATTCCGAAGCATTAAATACAGAACTCTGATTTGGAGGAGATTTTGTCTTGGAAGTGCTGGTAAAAAATGTTGTTTTCTGACGCTGATTTTTTTCAGATGTCAAAGATGCCTTGTGCTCAGAAGATGATGGCAGGGTGACACTAGCGACTTTTGGCGAACTGGGTGTAGTACTTGCAATAATTCGACCTATTAGCCAATCAGTTTGGATGGTGAGCAATAATCCCAGTGTTCCCCAAACCAGAGCAATTTTAAGTCCTTGAATATCAGGTTGATTTTCCGCTGACTGGTTGCTTTCGGTAAATAGCTGGCTTTTCAACAGGAATTTTTTCGCAGTTGAACTCGCCGTTGCCATCCAATCTCGCGCTACTTCTGTTACAAAACTTTGAACTTCTTCTGTGGTTAAGTCTGGGCGCAAAATTGGCTCACTAGTCTCAGAGGTTACTAAATCGTTAACGTATATAGAAGTAGCAGCAAATTCTGGGGTTGCTTCTGGCACTAAACGTTGGCGATGCTCAATATCAAGGCCATAGTGCCAAAAAGGTTCTTTATTCCCAGCACGGCGACCGTAGACACGTACTCCCATAATACCGGGAATTTTTAACTGGCGGATAAACTGCGTAATTTTACTTGCTACTTGTTGCCGCGCTGGACAAACAGGTGCATCACACATAATGTGCAATAAATCATTTTTCTTCAGTAGGAGTACGCGAATTCCACCTGTTAATAGTCGCCAATCCAAGTCAGGATTGAGTAAGCGCTCCAGTAAAAATACGATCGCTGGTTCATCGCCAGTATTGGCCAAATCTAGCGGTGACATGGCAAAGGCGGGATGCTTGGCTGCCGGTAAAGCCACCCAATCAATCCAAAAAGGTTCTTTATCACCTGCTTTTTGTCCGTAGAGGGTGGCGGCGAGAATGCCTTGAGGTGCGATCGCTTCTAGCTGGGGTAAAATCGCCTCTAAGCAGACTCCCTTGTCTGGGATTGGGGCAGTTCCTAAAGGATCAAAAGCTGGGGTACAAAAGATATGTAGCGTTGATTCTTTCAGAGAAACTTGGACAGCAACTTTTAATCCTGATAGTACCTCAGTTAATAATCGAGCGATCGCTTGGATATCTCCCCAACGCGCCCACTCTTTAAGCATCACCTCTGGAGGTGTCAAATCTATCCGCAGCAGCCAATCTGGGGCAGTTTCGCCGCTCACCTGGGAAACAATTACGGCATCTTGGTAGCCGGAAAGCTTGAGATAACGCAACTTCTCTGCTATTGGTTCGGCAAGCAACGATGCATCAGGGCTATAGCTTGATTGGCAAAAGATCCACAGGCGATTTTCTTCTGGCTGAGAGTTCTTTGGCTTATATAGCTTAATCTTTGCCTGTACTGATACACCTAACGTACTCAGAGTTTCGCTGAGATATCGAGCGATCGCCTCTGGGTTCCCTTGGCGTGCCAAACTTTCGTTAGAGACAATTAGCGCCCCACGCGATTGTTTTGATTTTTCTGAGTCTGCTAGCAGCGCTTGTTGCACCTGCTCCAGATGCTTATCTATTTGATTTAAGTGAACTCGATGGCACCATGAGGGGCGCTGTTCCCCTTTTCTGCGGCCATAGACAAATACTTGATATATTGAGGTTTGTTCGCTGCTTGTGAGGATATCTAAGTTTGTTTGCTGTAATGCTTGCAGCAAGTCAGACAAAGTACGCCAACGCTGCGGACATTCTGTACCTTCACAAAGAATATGAAGGTCATTTCCCCGCAACCGGACTTTCACTCCGAAAGTGTTGATCCCTGTTGCTTGGCTTACCCATTGCACTAAGGATTGCTGGCGATCTGGTAATACTGTTTTCATGCTCAGTTAACTTTACAGTCAGCGATTGGTCGGGGATAGTGCCTGCACTTGTAAACTAGAACCATAGGTCTATCACACTCTGACGGTTTTTTTTAACAATTTTGTTACCTTCGTAGCTCACAAAATCGGCCAAGATAGTCTTGTATGGGTTGCAAGTCTGACTAATGTTGAGTTTTGCGTTTATTTTACTAATAGGGAGTCAGAATTTAGAAGTTAGGAGCTAGAAGTCAGAATAATTCTATATGACTGGCTGATGACTTGTCCTTTAAAGCCGGACTCGCGTAACGTCCCGAATGGGCGAAACAAACAATAAGCTTATCCCATTTCAACTCCATTTCTTGATCGTTGGAGTGATCTTAACTCCTAACTTCTGACTCCTTTTTACTCTTAATTCCCATAACCAAAAATTAGCAATGCCTCCTACCAACCAACAGTCTTCACCTAAACCCGCATCCAATCTGGATTTATTTACCATTCCTCAGTCGTTCCTTTTACAAATAGGTACAGCGTCTATATTACTGCTGCTCATTACCGGAAAAACTACAGTAAAAGCACTAGAAAGCATCGGTGAAGCCAGTGAAGAATTATTTCGAGGCGATCGCCTACCAAACCTAGACTTCCCAGATGAACACGAAATCAATCAAGATGAGAAGATATACACCAAATAATTATTTGCTCAGGAACAACCCGGTAAGCATTAAGTGCAAAACCTACAACCGTAAACAGTAATTAGCTTTACAAGAATAGAGAATATGGGTTCCCTTTTATACTCTTCGTCTCAAACTGCGGATATATACCCGGTGTCGGAATTATTTTTGCGTCATCGTCTCCAGGTAGTGGAAGAATTGTGGGAGTCAGTTCTCCGGCAAGAATGTGGTCAAAATATGGTAGATTTGTTGCGGCAGTTGCGTGATTTATGTTCACCAGAAGGACAAGCAACCAATGACCAAGCATCCTCAGCCGTCAAATTAATTGAACAACTAAATATCAACGAAGCAATTCGCGCGGCTCGTGCTTTCGCTCTCTATTTTCAGTTGATTAACATCATAGAGCAGGAATACGAACAACGTCAGCAATTGAGTCGCTATGAGGCAGAAACAGAGGCTACACAGCCAGAAACACCATCCAATGTCAACTATTCCTCGAATCAAAGAGAAGATGACGCGCCTGTTAGCAAGGGAATAGCAGCAGCCTTCCTGAGAAAAAGTTATTTAGAAAAAGCGCCAGTCCAACCAAAAGGTACTTTCGCTGCTTTGTTCCCCTATTTATTCAAACTGAATGTACCACCCCAGCAAATTCAACGTCTAATTGCACATCTGGATGTACGCTTAGTTTTCACAGCCCACCCGACGGAAATTGTTCGTCATACCATCCGGGATAAGCAGCGACAAGTGGTACAACTATTGCAAAAACTGGATGCCTTGGAAAACCATTCTGGGACTACACCAGGAGCATATCCTTGGGAAGCAGCAGATGTCCGCGAACAATTGCTAGAAGAGATTCGTCTGTGGTGGCGCACAGACGAACTTCACCAGTTCAAACCCACAGTGCTAGATGAAGTAGATTATGCCCTGCACTACTTCCAAGAAGTTTTATTTGATGGTATTCCCCAACTTTATAAGCGTTTCAAACATACCCTATCCAATACCTTTCCTTGGCTAGAACCACCGAGTAAAAACTTTTGCTCTTTTGGCTCCTGGGTAGGCTCAGACAGAGATGGCAACCCATCAGTCACACCAGAAATCACCTGGAAAACGGCTTGCTATCAGCGCAAAATGGTGCTAGGGAGATATATTCAGTCAGTGAAAAATCTGATTGAATTGTTGAGTGTGTCGATGCACTGGAGCGATGTTTTACCAGACTTACTGGAATCTCTAGAATTGGATCAGTCCCAGTTGAGCGAGGTATATGATGCACTGGCGCTACGTTATCGCCAAGAACCCTATCGGCTGAAACTGGCTTATGTGCTGAAACGGCTGGAAAATACTCGCGATCGCAATCTAGCTTTGTACAATCGGGAAACGCCAACAAATCAAGATAGCCCTCTGTATCGTTCGGGAGACGATTTTTTAGCAGAACTGCGGATGATTCAGCGCAACTTAACAGAAACAGGTTTAAGCTGTCGAGAATTAGAAAATCTCATCTGTCAGGTAGAAATTTTTGGCTTTAACTTGACACAGCTAGATATCCGTCAAGAATCATCCCGCCACGCTGATGCGCTCGATGAAATACTCGAATACCTGCAAATATTATCTCAACCTTACAACGAACTATCCGAGGAGCAAAGAGTTGCTTGGCTGACAGGAGAACTGCAAACCCGTCGGCCATTAATTCCAGCAGAATTACCATTTTCGGAAAAAACCAACGATGTAATTGAAACCTTTCGCGTCGTGCGATCGCTCCAGCAAGAATTTGGTGTCAACATCTGTCAAACTTACATTATCAGCATGTGCCGCGATGTAAGCGACGTGCTAGAAGTATTGCTGTTAGCCAAAGAAGCCAGACTTTTTGACCCTGCTATTGCCGTCGGAACTATTCAAGTTGTCCCCCTATTTGAAACAGTAGAAGACTTACAACGCTCCAGAAGCGTCATGCGGAAACTCTTTGAACTCCCGTTATATCGCGCTTTGTTAGCCGGCGGCTACCAACAGACAAAAGCAGAGGATGCAAATGAAAATTCATCTTCCCCTGTCTCTTACTCTCCCCTCACCACGAACTTACAAGAAGTAATGCTGGGGTATTCTGACAGCAACAAAGACTCTGGTTTTTTAAGTAGCAACTGGGAAATTCATAAAGCTCAAAAATCACTGCAACAAATAGCCGAAAACTACGATCTAAATTTGCGAATTTTCCACGGACGCGGCGGTTCTGTGGGACGGGGTGGGGGCCCTGCTTACGAGGCGATTTTAGCTCAACCAGGTCATAGTATCAATGGGCGAATCAAGATTACCGAACAAGGAGAAGTTTTAGCTTCCAAATATTCCTTGTTGGACTTGGCTTTGTATCACATGGAGACTATCACGACTGCGGTGATTCAAGCTAGCTTGCTGCGGACAGGGTTTGATGATATTGAACCCTGGAATGAGATTATGGAAGAATTAGCAGCGCGATCGCGTCAACATTATCGTGCCCTAATCTACGAACAGCCTGATTTTGTTGACTTCTTCCACGAAGTAACTCCAATTGAAGAAATTAGCCAGCTACAAATCAGTTCCCGTCCCGCCCGCCGTCCATCTGGTAAGAAAGATTTAAGCAGTCTGCGAGCTATTCCTTGGGTATTTAGTTGGACGCAAACCCGCTTTTTACTTCCTTCGTGGTACGGCGTTGGCACCGCTTTGCAAGACTTCTTGAACGAAGAAGCAGAAGAACATTTGAAATTGCTGCGCTACTTTTACGTTAAGTGGCCCTTCTTCAAGATGGTGATTTCTAAGGCCGAGATGACGTTGGCAAAAGTAGATATGCAAATGGCACACCACTACGTCCAGGAACTATCAAAACCAGAAGATCAACTTCGTTTTGCCAAGGTTTTTGATCAAATTGCTAGCGAGTTCTATCTCACAAGGGATTTGGTGTTAAAAATCACCGATCACAATCGACTGTTAGATGGCGATCCTGTATTACAACGATCTGTGCAGTTACGCAATGGCACAATTGTCCCCTTGGGATTTATCCAAGTTTCACTACTCAAGCGCCTACGCCAGTCCCAAAGTACTACTGCTACTTCTGGAGTAATTCATTCTCGTTATAGCAAAGGCGAGTTACTGCGAGGAGCATTGTTAACTATTAATGGTATTGCTGCTGGGATGAGAAATACAGGTTGATTGAGAATTGGGCATGGGAATAAGTGAAAAATGACTAATGACAAAAAATAGAATTTTAATTTGCACTTTTTTGGCGCTGTCATCAGGTCTTTTTGGTGCTTACACTAGTGGGCAAATCACCATAATGCTGCATAGCCAAAAGTGCCAAAACCAACCTTGGGGTTTTAAAGAGATGTGCAATGCTTGGATGACACCAGGAGCAATGTGGCAAGGTAGTACAACAGGATTATGGACAGGCACTATTTTAGGGGCGTTTGTTGGTGGTTTGGTGACGCGAGAAGCTCGTGATTAGTCTAATGTGAGTTCGATGAACCTCTCCCTGCCTTAGACCTCTTGCATAAATCAAAAATAAAGAACCCCACCCCGCATTTGCTCACGCAAACGCTCCCCTCCCCGCAAGCGGGGAGGGGTTGGGGGTGGGGTGTTATGGACTTTTGCAAGAGGTCTATTGAACTTTAGTTCAAAACCGTCCCTCTCCGACTCGGAGAGGGACGGTTTTGCTTAATAAATTTCTCACGCAAACAGGCAAAGAATTGCAATTTATCCTCGGCAGCAAAAAAGCCAGTAGGCAGCTTTGGTGTCAGCAAGGCTGGTAAAATCTACCCATAGCGAAGAAGAGAAAATTACCATGCCTACCGAAACTAACCCAGGGAATCAAACTACTACCGGTGCTGATGCGATTGATGAAGCGATCGCACAGGGAATTGATTTTGATGGTTCGCCAATTCCACCTGCCAAGCTAGAACTTTATGGTCAAGTTATGGCGCTAGAAGGCAATAGACAGCGCAGTGGTGTATCTAATACGATGCGATCGCGCATTGTGCGAATTGGGGCAAAACACATTCCCCAAGTAGAACTCGACCAATTACTCGTAGATGCTGATTTCGCACCCCTAAAAGAGAAAGAAATTGCCTTTTTCTATAGTGGTAAATAACTATAGCAGTACAGTACAGCACAGCCAGGGTGAATAGAATTCGCGGCTATACAAAAGACATCTCTGGAAAAGATTTAGAGACCACAAACTTGCACGCAGACCTAACCCCCCTTCCCCCCTTCCCTACATTCGCGCAGCGGCACGAAGTGCGGGAAGGGGGGTTTTAAAGCCTCTCCCCGAAACGGGGAGAGGAATGGAAGCGGGGTCTTTTTTCTTTTCTGGAGATGTCTAAACAAAGTCCGCCTCCGCTGACTAAGAGAAAATTAAGGTTTTTAACCCACGGAGATGGGTTTTGCCTGGTGTAGACGCGGTTTCTAACCACCCTTTTAATTCTTTACCTCACATATCCCGAATTGCCATCGGTATTTTGGCTTCTTGAGTCTTTTGCCGATCGCGTCGAAAAGTGTATCTTCAGCAAGATATTGTCAACTTTGCCTTGTGTTTGAATTGGCAGGTGGCTATATAGGAATCATATTTGATTTCTGAAAAAATCTCGGTAGTCTTGTAGCGAACTGTCATGGCTGTAGGTTGGGTGGAGCGGAGCGTAACCCAACATCCTGATATATGTTGGGTTACGCAAAGCCTCCACCCAACAAAAGTCTACGTCTAATCCACTATTAAAGCCTAGACAGTCCACTACGTGCATTTCAAAAATCAAATACTAGATATATGTTGGGTTACGCAAAGCCTCCACCCAACAAAAGTCTACGTCTAATCCACTATTAAAGCCTAGACAGTCCACTACGTGCATTTCAAAAA
>NZ_JBALEL010000046.1:0-32953 GCF_036917935.1 Nostoc sp.
CAAGGGATTAAAGTGCGAACTCAATCCTTATGGATTACCCTGTAGATGCCAGTCATCCTCCGATTGCTCGGTTTCGACTGAACGAATCGCACTTTATACTCGCATTGTGATCTCTATCTAACTTACTGCCACACTGACAAACGTGGGTACGAGTAGATAGTGACTTTTTCACCATTACGCCACAGCTAGAGCATTCTTGACTTGTATATGAAGGATTTACCGCAATAGTAATCCGCTTAAATACTTTCCCAAAATACTCTAACCAGATTCTAAATTGATACCATCCAGCGTCATTGATTGATTTTGCCAAACAATGATTTTTGACCATGTTCTTAATCCTCAAATCTGTGCGCTAAGAGCGCCCCGCTTCGCTAACGTAGACCACTACATCGTTTGATGTGATTACGCACCTTGCCAATTTCACGGCATAGTCTTTACGCTGTCTAGTTATTTTGAGGTGAACTCTACCTAATGTATTCCGCGCTTTGCGTCTATTGCTAGAACCTTTAACTTTCCGAGAAACAAGTCTTTGCGACCGTTTCATTTTCCGCTCCCCAGTTCTATAGAACCGAGGATTTTCAATCTTCTCACCAAGCGAATCAGTATAAAAGCTTTCCAACCCGACATCTAGCCCAACGGTCTGATGAGTTGGTTGTATGCTCAATTCTGTGCGTTCTACATCAACACAGAATTGAGCATACACACCATCCACACGTTTTACCAATCTCACCCGTTTTATCTGGTTGATTTGGTAGAAATGCAGGTCACGAGTGCCTTTTAACTTTAATTTACCAATACCGTTTTTATCGGTGAAAGTTATAGATTTACGATCATCTGCAAGTTTCCATCCTGATGTTTTGTACTCAACAGAATGGCAATTTTTCTGGAATTGGGGAAATCCCTTTTTACCAGATATCTTTTTCTTACAGTTGTCGTAAAAGCGAGATATAGCAGCCCATGCTCGTTCGGCTGCGGCTTGTCTAGCCATTGAGTTCAGCTTATTCGCAAAGGGGAACTCTGTCTTCTAGCAATGCACAATGCCGTGATAGTTCAATCCAAGATTTAGCAAACCCATCCATCCACAATCTGACAGCTTTATTCCGAATAAACTGAGTGGTTCGGATTGCTTCATCAATTGCTTGGAATTGCAATGCTTTGCCGTAGGTTTTGAACTCAAAAACTAGCATGGATATCTTTATATTTCGCTTATCTTATTGTAGCATACTCATCATAAGACTATAAAGTATCTTGAGGAAATGCAATATAAAGCCGTGCTAGAAGCACGGGGCTTTTACCCATTTTTCTAGTAAATGACCGTATCCCTACCGTACTCAATTAATTTTTTTGTATTTTAAGTCTGATCAAAATCTAGCTTTCCTAAACTGCTACACCATTAGATGTGACTACGCACTCAACCAATCTAGTTAAGTTTTTAGGTTGCTTAGTTATACTTTATTTCAGACATCTCTTAATCGGATCACATCCACGAAGACGCCAGGGATGAAAATGATTTAAGGCGTTTACGCCTTGGTGACGCTTTATTTTTCTACACAGATCAATTAGCTTATGTAAAGCGTGATAACATAACTATTGTGGTGAATAATGGTCGAGCCATGATAGTTTACGAGTTTAAGGTAAAAGGGAAAGAGAGGCAGTATCGGGCTATTGATGAGGCGATTCGTACCAGCCAATTTGTCCAAAATAAGTGCTTACGTTATTGGATGGACAACATAAGTATAGGTAGATATGACCTCAATAAATACTGTGCGGTATTGGCTGAAGAATTTTCTTTTGCCGATGAACTTAATTCAATGGCTAGACAATCTGCTGCTGAACGTGCATGGTCGGCGATAGCGCGGTTTTACAATAACTGCAAGAAGAAAGTTAAAGGCAAAAAGGGGTTCCCTAAATTTAAAAAACATTGTCGCTCAGTTGAGTACAAGACAAGTGGCTACAAACTTTCGACTAATCGTAAAGCAATTATTTTCTCAGATAAAAAAGGCATCGGAACCCTAAAACTAAAGGGAACCTACGATCTAAACTACTACGATATTAAGCAAATAAAAAGAGTCGGTTTAGTACGTCGGGCTGATGGGTATTATGCTCAGTTTGCGATTGATGTTGATGTTAGGGTTGAATCCAAACCAACTTTTGAAGTAGTTGGTATTGATTTAGGGTTAAAATATTTCATTGCTGATAGTAAAGGGAATGTGGAACCCGCCCCTAAGTTTTACCGCAAGTCTGAGAAAGCTTTCAACCGTGCTAATCGTAAAAAGTCCAAGAAGTTTAGCACGATAAAGAAGAAAGCCAAAGCTCGGCAATCTCACAATTACCACAAAGCTAGAAATAAGTATGCCCGTAAACATTTAAGGGTAAGTAGGCAACGAAAAGAGTATTGCAAAAGATTAGCGTACTCCGTCATCCAATCTAACGATTTGGTAGCCTATGAAGATTTGAATGTGAAGGCTCTGGTACGTAACCGACATCTAGCTAAATCTATTAGCGATGCTGGTTGGTACACTTTCCGCTTGTGGTTAGAATATTTTGGACATAAATATGGGAAAGTAACCATTGCTGTTCCTCCCTATAATACAAGCCAAAATTGTTTTAACTGTGGCGAGAAAGTGAAAAAATCTTTGTCCACGAGAACCCATGTTTGCCCTCATTGTGACTACGTGGCGGATAGAGATTTGAATGCTAGCATCAATATTTTAAGATTAGGATTGAGTACGGTAGGGCATACCGGAATTTACGCTACAGGAGATTTGCCCTCTTGGGCGGTTGGCGCAAGCCTGCCGTCTAACGGCGAGTCTGTGAATGTAGAATCCCCATGATTCCGAATAAGTGAGCGTAGCGATACTTATTCAGCCAGGGGAGTGTCAAATTAGTGTATTTATGTTGGATAAGTTTTCCGTAGAGCTAAAGTAGTGCTTTGAAGTTATTTATTAATATGTATATCCTGAATAGGGACTTTGAGTTATGAAGGTTAATTTGCAGCCTGCCTTGAATGATGGTAATTTGGACGCAAATCAACTGAACAGTCAACGTCAGTTGGGAGTTTCGATTTCGGCGATCGCAGAGACTCAAGATCGCCATGTACCCCTGAATTTATGCTTAATTCTCGATCATAGTGGTTCGATGAATGGGCGATCGCTAGAAACGGTGAAAAAAGCAGCGATTCGTCTGGTAGATAGACTCAATCCTGGCGATCGCCTCAGTGTGGTAGTTTTCGATCACCGTGCCAAAGTCTTAGTACCTAGTCAAAGTATCGAAAATCCAGAGAAAATCAAGCAGCAAATTAACCGCCTAGCTGCCGATGGTGGAACTGCAATTGATGAAGGACTGCGCTTGGGGATTGAGGAGTTGGCGAAGGGCAAAAAAGATACTGTTTCCCAAGCCTTTTTGTTAACCGACGGGGAAAATGAACACGGTGATAACAACCGCTGTTTGAAATTCGCCCAATTAGCTGCTAGCTATAATTTAACTTTAAATACTTTGGGATTTGGTGACAACTGGAACCAAGATGTTTTAGAAAAAATTGCTGATGCTGGTTTGGGTACTTTATCTTACATTGAAAAACCCGAAGACGCAGTGGATGAGTTTAATCGCCTGTTCAGCCGCATTCAAACAGTGGGATTGACTAATGCTTATCTGTTATTGTCTCTAATGCCCAATGTCCGGTTAGCAGAACTCAAACCCATCGCCCAAGTTTCCCCAGACACAATTGAGTTACCACTGCAACAAGAAGCTGATGGACGTTTTGCGGTGCGGTTGGGAGATTTAATGAAAGATGCGGAACGGGTAATCTTAGCTAATATTTATTTGGGACAATTGCCAACAGGTGAACAAGCGATCGCTAATGTGCAAGTCCGCTACGATGACCCATCTGCCAACAAAGTAGGTTTAGTTACACCAAGTATCCCAGTTTATGCCCATGTAGTCAAAAATTATCAAGCAGACCCGAATCCCCAGGTGCAGCATTCTATTTTAGCATTAGCTAAGTATCGCCAAACCCAGCTAGCCGAGACGAAATTGCAACAGGGCGATCGCTCTGGTGCGGCGACGATGTTACAAACGGCTGCTAAAACTGCGCTGCAAATGGGAGATAAAAGTGCGGCGACGGTGTTACAAACCTCTGCTACTCAGTTGCAAGCTGGACAAGATTTATCTGAAAGCGATCGCAAGAAAACCAGAATGGTCTCCAAAACAGTTTTGCAAGATACCCCTCCGCAATGAAAGTTAAATTGCTATCGGCGTTAAATGACAATAATGTTGATGTGGCTCAAACAAGTAGCCAACGTCAATTGGCAATGACGATTTTTGCAATCGCTGGTGAGTTTGACCAAAATCTCCCCCTTAATCTCTGCTTGATTTTGGATAGAAGTGGTTCCATGCATGGACAACCAATTAAAACGGTGATCCAGGCAGTGGAAGGATTAATAGATCGGTTGAAAGTAGGCGATCGCATCTCAGTTGTGGCTTTTTCCGGTTCTGCGTCAGTCATTATTCCCAACCAAGCGATCGAAGACCCCGAAAGCATCAAATCTCAAATTAAAAGCAAACTGACTGCTAGCGGCGGTACTGTCATCGCTGATGGTTTGGAATTGGGAATTACAGAACTGATGAAGGGTACAAGAGGCGCTGTTTCCCAGGCGTTCCTGCTGACGGATGGACATGGTGAAAGCGGTTTGCGGATTTGGAAGTGGGATATTGGGCGAGATGACAATAAGCGCTGTCTTAAACTGGCGCAAAAGGCTGCCAAGCTGAACCTAACTATCAACACTTTCGGATTTGGTAATAGCTGGAATCAGGATTTGCTAGAAAAAATTGCTGATGTCGGTGGTGGGACTTTAGCCCATATTGAACGTCCAGAACAAGCTGTAGATCAGTTTAGCCGACTGTTTGGGCGGATTCAGTCTATTGGGCTAACTAATGCCTACTTGTTGTTATCTCTAGTGCCTAATGTCCGACTAGCAGAATTAAAACCCATTGCCCAAGTTGCCCCAGACACAATCGAGTTACCAATAGAACCGGAAGCTGATGGTAGCTTTGCTGTGCGTTTGGGAGATTTGATGCAGGATGTAGAACGGGTAGTTTTGGCGAACATTTATCTGGGACAATTGCCAGAAGGTAAACAAGCGATCGCGCATCTGCAAATCCGTTATGATGACCCGTTGGTTAATGAACAAGGTTTACTTTCGCCTGTGGTGCCAGTGTATGCAGATGTAGTGCGGGCGTATCAACCGGCGTTAAATCCCCAGGTGCAACAGTCTATTTTAGCATTAGCGAAGTATCGCCAAACTCAGTTAGCTGAAGCGAAATTGCAACAAGGCGATCGCGCTGGTGCAGCTACAATGCTACAAACGGCTGCTAAAACCGCTTTACAAATCGGAGATAAAGGGGCGGCGACAGTCTTGCAAACTTCCGCCACTCGTCTGCAAGCTGGAGAACAACTTTCCGAAGCAGACCTCAAGAAAACTAGGATTGTATCAAAGACAATTTTACAAGAATAGTAAAAATCCAGCGTTGCTGATTAATGGTATGAAAGTTTCGTGCCAAGGCAAGGCAGCGCGTTGGGCGGGTTTCCCGACTTGAAGCGACTGCCGCGCAAAGCAAGAAAAAATATTTTATTCCTCAATTGAGCAACAAAGTAGTCGCATATTCCTAACTTATTGATTAACAACCACCCAAGAGTTTGACTTATGCTGATCCAGAAGATTGTCCAAGAATTGCAAGACATCCCTGAAGACAAACTAGCAGAACTTTATGATCTAATTCACTACTTTCGACTAGGTTTAAGTCAAGAACGTACACAACCTCGCACCCCTGGTTTATTGCAAGGACAGCTCGGCGATGCTTTCTTTGAAGCACTGCCAGAAGATGAACTCCAGCAATGGGAATGAGCTACCTCATCGACACCCATATTCTGCTGTGGTGGCTCTTTGACGATCCAAAACTTCACACTGACTGCCGAGAGATCATTCGCAACCCAAATCATCGCATCATTGTTAGCAGTGCTTCCGCTTGGGAAATTGCCACCAAATACCGGATGGGTAAACTACCCGAAGCCAAACAACTCGTTGAGCAATATTTACAGATATTGCATCAGGCTAAATTTATCGAACTTGCCATCACCACAGCCCATGCGCTCAGAGCAGGAAGCCTACCGATCGCCCACAGAGATCCCTTTGATCGCATGATCATGGCTCAGGCTGAACTCGAAAGTTTAGTTGTCATCACCTACGACAAAGCCTTCCAGACTGGACTGATTCAGGTAATTCCCGACCTCAAGTAAAGCAAGGTATCGCCAAACCAGTCAGCTGAGGCGAAATTGCAACAAGGCGATCGCACTGGTGCAGCAACAATGCTACAAACGGCTGCTAAAACCGCTTTACAAATTGGAGAAAAGGTGCAGCAACAGTGTTGCAAACTTCCGCCACTCGACTGCAAGCTGGCGAAGAATTTTCCGAAGCAGACCTGAAGAAAACTAGAATTGTATCAAAGACCGTTTTACAAGAATAGCCCTTTGATAATTTGTAATTTTTATGCAACCTACTGGTATTCGTTATGTAGATATTATATTATTTGCTCTGATTAGGAACGCTGAAAAAATCTAAAACAATAGACATCTCCAGAAATTAATTATGCGTTTCCCGAAATCATTGCTAGGCACAATGTCACAAGAGCTAGGCACAATGCAACAACATTGCAAACAAGAATTAGAACAACAATCATTGCATGAAGACTCATTGCTCTCAGCAGCTAATCTTACAAGTTGTTGACCAGCTAATGAACATTGCCTAAATCTTTGTCTCGACATATACAAAGCAGTTCGTAAATCTTGTTCTAAAATTGTCTGTTTAACATATTGAGAGCAAGATTCATTACCATAGAATAGACGATGCGGACAAGAATACCCCTTCAAGGGTGAAAGGTATTTTTGGTATTGAGAAATTAGAGTGGCAATTGTATGGCGGATAGCAGGCTCGAAATCTATGGTTACAAAATTATACATAACATTACTTTAATTCTTTCACAGTCGAACAATGTTCTAAGAATTATGATTCCCAAAACAAACTTAAAAATTAGTTATTTTTTTAAGTTTTCTAAGCTGCTAATTGTTGTCTAAGTAAGTAGGCGTGAATAATTAAAGGTTTGTAGTAAGGGCTTCAGGGCTAAAGCCCTTACTACGAGACAATTTAATTAATTTTATATTGCGTTAAGTTAAATATGTCAAAAGTTAGACATCAGACAACAACGGTAAACGATGGATACGAATACGGCTTGGCTCAACTGTAACGGCTTCATAGCGGTTAGGTAGTTCTATGATGCGATCGCTCAAGTAGGACAATGCAAAAATTAAGGCTTGCTGAATATCTTCATCTTCTAATTCGGGAAACTCCTGGCGCAGTTCTTCTCGATTAGGGTAGGTAGCTAATAACTCAATCACTCGACGAACGGTAAGCCGAAGATTACGAATAGAGGGCTGTCCATTCATGCGATTGGGATTGCTATTTCATGGAAGTAACCCTACCTCCTTACAAAAATCGTAATCGACCACGGGGCGATCGCAGATGAAAACACAATGCTTCTCTTTAGATAAAGCAGTTACAGAGATAAATACCAGAGATTCTAGTAGATTGGATAAAGGTAAATAACCGGATCTCAGCAATGGGGATTAAGCAGCATTTATTACTTAGTCAGAAGAATCAGCGTTAGCGCTCAGAGGATGTCAAAGAATTATGCCTTTGATATTCAATCCGCATTTGCTTAACCTCAATTTGCTGAGATTCTAAAAACTCAAGTTTTTCTACTTGCTGTAATCCCAAACTTTCAACCTGTTTGAGTTCCGAGTCTGATAATGGCCAAGGTGGCCCAGAAGGTTCAACTTCTGTGTCCCGAACACGAGTAATTAGCAAAAGTGTGCCACCAGGAGCAACGACAAAGGCAACTGAAGAAATAACTGAAGAACGCACATTCAACGGCAGAGATTGAATATTACGACATTCAAAAACAAAGTCAAACCCAAGATGCCATTGTGGGGGAATTGCTAACAAATCTGCAACTACATAGTTGACAGTCGAATTGGGAAATCGCTGCTTACACCAAGCAATAGCCGTGGGGGAAATATCAAAAGCAGTTACCTCAAATCCCAGATGAGCTAAAGCTTGTGCATCATCCCCCAAGCCACAACCAATAACTAGCGCCTTTTGTCCAGAAGTGAACGGTTGATGATTCGTCAACCAATCTTGTAGATAAGAGTGAGGAGCTAACTTTGCCCAAGGAATTTGTGTTGTATCACCTTGAGCTTCGGCATATAAAACTTCAAACCATGCCGATGGTTCTGATTTTTGTAAAGCTTCGGTAGCTAACTGTTTAACATGAAGCTGTATATTTTCTCTTTGTTGTTCAAACATAAAAACTGACATTACTAACAATTGTGGGAAAGTTCGGAATACCCTAAGTATTATAGATATTGCGCTATAGCTAGGCTGGGAGCGAGAGCAATTATACATTCTTAAGATTTATTCTTACTCTTAGCAAAATTAGACCGCTTATGTTGATCAGAAACGATTCTACTCCAAGCAAAATTTTATAGCAAGGCACAGTAAATAAGGCTTCTGCCACTAAAATAGAAAAATCATTCAATAGCAAAGTACTTATGGGTAATGAAGTTGAACTACTTGAACACTGGCGAGAACTCACACCCGAAAAGCAACAAAAAGTTTTGGAGTTCGTTGAACTACTTAAATCGGAGTCATAAACAACACCCCCCAAATCTGATTTTCTGCCACAAACACCCTTAGCCAAAAAATTATGGTCAATCCGACAACGAGCGATCGCTGCTGGATTGCAACTTCTAAACGTTGACGAAATTGAACTTGAACTTGCTGCACGGCGCGGTGGATTCCGTGAGTCGCAAAAAGACCTACATAGACTCTGGTGTACTGATCAGCGCTTTCTGTGGCATTCAGTCAATCAGCATTGTAGCTCATCAAATTCTTAACGATGAAAATCTGGAGTTTGCCTCAAGTCGCTTCGTTCAGTTAGAAGTCTTGCCTAAAGCAACTTTTAACAAGCAACAAGGGCGTTGCAGAATTTTACGAAACATTTTTTAGTGCTGTCATCCACTGGGCAACTGACTTAGAGCAAATTTTACAGAATGCTGATCAAATTGCCTGTACTTACGGTTTAGCTGCGATGGATGCACTTCATGTGGCGGCTGCTCTGCAAATTAAAGCCGATCAACTGATCACTACTGAAAAGCCAACCAAACCAATGCACCGAGTAACGGAAATCCAGATTATTTCAATATAAAGCGATCGCTCACAACCAAAAGCTTCGCAGCAAACAATCCAATTGAGGGCGTTGCTGATTCCATGTATGAGATTTTGCAATACCTGCATCACGTAGCAATGCTGCCGCAGAGAGTGGTAATCCCTGACGGGGCAACAGTTTCTAATGATTAGACATCTGGTGAAATTAAATATGCGTTACCCAGAACCCTTGTAGAGACGTAGCACTGCTACGTCTCTACGTTCTTTTTCGGAGATGTCTATTAAATATCAAATGAACCAAATATCAATCATCACCTCTGCTATCCTCGTCTTCTCCTTTGATCTTCTGCGGGACAAAACCCGGCAGATCGGTACTGTCAACCGCAAAAACGAAAAACTTGTTTGGGTTGTCAACACTTGTCGAATGATTGGTATCCGCCGCTAAAGTACCAAGAAAATCGTTGTCATTAGCGATGAATAATGTATGCTTTACCACTCCGTTGATCTTCACATCTTTTCCGAAAGCCAAACCTTCAAGCTTGGCTGGAATGTCCTCTTCTTTGATGCCGTATTGAGTTAGTGCAAGCACCACGTCGAGAAACAGGCTCTTACTAACCGCCTTGCCAACAAGGTTGCTTTCCCCAGTGATATTGCTTACTTCTTGAGCATTTGTCAGATCGATATGGTAAATCTTCTTGAAAGCAGCCTTAGAGCCGTCGCCCAAACCTTTGCCATCGCGTTCATCTACTAGGAATTGGCGATCGCTAATGGCCAAAATCTCGCTGACGGTGGGATACTTCGGTTTAGCCGCCGTACCAATATTATCTAGCTGATAGACGTATTCCTGAGTAGCACCTGTTTCTATGTCAATCTTGACAATTCTGGTGTAAGCACCACTAGTGCCACCGTCTTGGAGCAAAGGACTTTGCAAAATACCAAATAGGGTCTTGCCGTCGGGGGTAATTGCAAGTCCTTCCATGCCTTTGTTCGCAACCCGACCGGAGGTGTTACCATTGATCTCTGTATCACTAACAGGACTCAAGTTGCTGATTGCAAACTTGCTAGGTAGGTTAAACACTTTGATACGCTTACCTGTATTGCGGTTGAATTGATATACATAAGGGCCGTATTCATCCGAGATAAATATCTGCTCTCCACTATTGGATACACGCACCCCTTCAGGATCGAAACGCGCATTGTTAGAATATGTGGAGATTTGGGTGGGGTCAAAGTTGTCCGAGCGTCCAGTGAAATAGTTTTTATTCTTGGTATTTAAGGCTGGGGCACCGTTAGGTAGTGGGGCACCGTTAGGTAGATTCAATCCTGCACCATTTCCGTAGTAAAGAGGCTCTTTGCTAAATAACAGAGTTGTGTCAATTAAGCGAGGGGTAAGGGTGAAAGGCAAGGTTGATGAACCATTGCTTGGTACGAGTTTCAGTTTGATAGTTTGGAAGCGGTTAATATAGGATGCTGTATCACTCACAGCGCTGTTGTATGCCACTGCATTTGGACCTCGGTCTGGGATACCAATAAAGGTATTATTGCCAGCGTAAGCTAGTCCCGACCCTAGACCACCCAAAAGGTTTCCTGGAACGCCGTTTTCCAAAGGAGCAGATGTTTCGGTGGAGCGATCGCCAATCTTACCATCGAGGCTCCCAACTGCAATCAATTTAACCTCTGCATTGGCAGCAGGAGCCATTGCAAATAACACCAACAATGACAAAATGAGACTTTTGTTGAGCATATCAGTTCTATTGCTAAAAGACAGTATTTATTAAAAAATATTGTCAGTTTTTTTACTTTTTTAGTATCCATTACCAGTGGTTAAATGAAAGTTAAGCTTAGATTAAGCAAAAATATTAAAGTTTGTATAAAACTCTCTTAGTAGCATTCAAAATCTGCTAGTGAGAGACAAATAAAAACCACGTTATATATAAAAAATGGTAAAGATAAAGTCTAAAATAGAAAAATTAAATAATTACAATTCAAAAGTAAAATTCAAAATTCAAAATATTAGCAACTAATTTTATAAACTTCAGAAATAAAACTGGATTTCGATATTTCCACTCAGCAACATCAAAAAAGAAACAAGGTTTTAAACAAAACTTAACTAGATAAAATTTGCCACTACCAAAATATAACCAAAAATTACTCATGGCTTAATCATCAACCATAAACATCTGTACTTGAATAGTTATGGTTATCCCTATTATAGAAAAATTGCATGAAAACTAGTAGAAACCAAGGGTATCTATTAAGTCTTTTGCTGGTAAGTAGCTTGAGTGCAAGTATCCAATCAGCTAGCGCTGGAACTACCAGACCCGTTGGTAACTCAGAGAGTGGAGCAGCTTTGCTACCTACAGGTCAAATCATCACGCCTGCAGCAGTACCAGGCTCGACGTTTGCACCTTTAGGAACTGGTTTGCGTACAGATAATAATGCTGATGCTGCTGAAGCCGTAAGTACAGCCCTCAGCCCTGATGGAAAAACTTTACTGGTGCTTACTAGTGGCTATAACCAAAACTTCAAGGATGAAAATACAGGTAGTACTTTCACTTATCCTGTATTAGACCCGTTAACTGGCAAGCCAAGTGGTACAACAACCCCAAAAGCAGAATGGGTTTTTGTCTATGATGTCAGTAGCGGTAAGTTAGTTAAAAAACAACAAATTAATATTCCTAATACCTATAACGGTTTGGCTTGGGCTAAAGATGGCTCACGTTTCTTTGTCTCAGGCGGAATTGACGATCGCGTGTATGTTTATGCATCTAATGGTAGTCAGTACGTACCAGATGCCCCCTTTATTTTATTAGGTCACAATTCTAACCAAACTGCCCCCTTCCCTAAATACGATGGTGGTTTGTTGAAGGATACACCAGCTAAGGCTGTGAGTACAGGAGCGGTTGTAGCGGGTATTGCAGTTAGTCAGGATGACAAGACCTTAGTGGCTGCAAACTTTGAGAATGACTCTATATCAATCGTTGACAATCCTACCCGTAAGGTAACTAAAGAAATTAAGTTCTTTAGGGCAGGCGATAAAATAGCAACCGGTGAATTTCCTTTTGATGTCGCTATCAAAAGTACAGAAAATGGTCAAGCAGCTAAAGTTTTCATTAGTAGCCAGCGCGATAACGAAGTAGTTGCTGTTAGCATTACTTCTGGACAAATCACCCGTATACCAATAGGTAGCCAGCCAAACAAAGTACTGCTTTCAGCCGATCAAAATCGACTATACGTAGCTAATGGTAATGATGACTCGATTTCAGTCATTGATACAAATAATAATCGGGTTGTTCAAACCATCTCTCTGTCTCGCCCTGGTGATAAATACAAAGGTGGCAATCCCAACTCTTTAACTCTCAGTCCAGATGGACGAACACTTTATGTTACTCTAGGCGGCGAGAATGCGATCGCTGTTGTGGACTTGCAAGCTGGTCAGGTGAATGGACGCATCCCCACTGGCTGGTATCCAAATTCTGTAAGTGTCAGCCGAGATGGTCAAAGACTTTACGTTGTCAATGCTAAAAGTAATTCCGGCCCCAACCCGTCAAACAGTCGAACGACACCAGCTGGACTTGCACGTAACACTAATTTTAAAAACGATTACACCTGGGCTTTAGAAAAAGCTGGGATCTCAATTATTCCAGTGCCAAGTAGCAGTACTTTGGCTATGCTTTCAACGCAGGTAGACAAAAACAACGGTTTTTATAATCGTCGTCCTGACCGGATAATGAGGTATTTACAAGGCAAAATTAAGCACGTTATCTACATAGTTAAAGAAAACCGTACCTACGACCAGGTACTCGGTGACTTACCTATCGGTAATGGCGACCCATCACTTACCTTGTTTCCATACAAAATTTCACCTAACCATCACAAGCTGTCCCTTGGCTTTGCAACTTTTGATAACTTCTACGACAGTGGCGAATCCAGTGGAGTAGGTTGGAACTGGTCTACTTACGGTCGTACTACAGACTACACCGAAAAAACTCAATCAGTTCTTTACGGTAACGCTGGCTTTAACGGCTTAACCTACGATTACGAAGGTACAAATCGGAATATCAGTCTTGGACTACCGCAAACTTCCTCGAATAACTCGCCAATCAATACCCGTATAACAGGAGTTTTAGATCCTTCTGGGCAGTCTTCCATATTACCTGGAAACAGGGATGTTGATGCTCCCGAAGGAGATGGTAATCTCAAGCCGGATGCCATTGGTGGTTATCTGTGGGATACGGCGCTACGTGCTGGCAAGACTGTACGCAATTACGGTTTCTTCGTTGATAACGGAATTCCTTACACCACTAGCCAAACTGATCCAACCAAACCCGATCCGAAAAACCCAGCTTATATCCCCATCTCCCCAACCCCTTACGCTGACAAGATTCCTCAAGCTCCCGTTACTAAAACTGCATTGTTGGATAAAACCGATCTTTACTTCCGCTCATTCGATCAAAATAATGCCGATATTTATTTGTACAACGAATGGCAAAGGGATCTTCAGCAAAATGGATTACCCAATTTAATGCTTGTGCGTTTATCTCACGATCATTTTGGTTCCTTTGGCACTGCTTTGTTTGGACTAAATACTCCTGAACTGCAAATGGCAGATAATGACTATGCTATTGGCAAGTTGGTAGAGAAAATTTCTCATCTACCGGAGTGGAAAGAAACAGCAATTTTCATCATTGAAGATGATTCTCAAAATGGGCCAGATCACGTTGATTCCCACCGTTCCTTAGCCTACGTTATTTCGCCCTATACAAAACGGGGTGTGCTCGTTAGCACTAACTACAACACCATTAATATATTGCGGACAATGGAGGATTTGTTAAACATTAACTATTTGGCAATTACTGATGCTAATGCTCAACCAATGTCAGATGCCTTCACAAGACAACCAAACTTTGAGCCTTACACAGCTATTGTGCCAGGTAACTTGTGTGCTCAATCTGTAGATCCGAAACTAGTACCAGCTTGCCAAGACCCCAATGTTGAAAATACAGCAGCTATACCCATTCTAAATGATGCAAAATGGTGGGCTGCTATGACCAAGGGGTTCAATTTTATCGGTGAAGATAACGTGGATGCAGAAGAATTCAACGAAATTGTCTGGGCAGGAATTAAGGGCGGTAATATTCCTTATCCTGAAAAACGTAACGGTAAAAACTTACGGCCAAACCGCGCTCAACTTCTAAAGGATTGGCAATTGAGTCAAACGAATAACTCTACTGGCGCTAAGAAGTAAGTATTAGGTGTCTGGTGAAAATGTAGAGATGTACCACTGCTACGTCTCTACAGGGTTTAAATAGTTTATTTATCTAATGCAACAGGAAAATTGAAATGAAATTGTTTCCACAATTAGCGATCGCTACTAGTCTGATTCTGGGTTTAACTACCTTAACCACTAAATCTGCATCGGCTGTAATTATTAATTATGCGTTCAATGTTGATAGTTCTACAGCTAAAGGTAACGGTCTATTTAGCTTTGATGACGCAACTTTCAGTAATGATAATATCCCAGTAGCGCCTGTTCAAGCGCTAAGTTTTCAATTCGATAATGACCCCAATATTTATACCGCAACTGATGATGTTGAATATCCAGATTATCCCGTTGCATTTCCAACTGTATCCTTAGCAGATAACGCACCTATTGGATTGCTGTACAGCTTCCTTGACAAAGCTAATCCTGACAAAAGTTACGAAATTGCTGGAACATTATTTTCTGTCTCCTCCGAAACTTCCGATTCCGGTATAGTTTCTTATCGACAAGTACCTGAACCTAGTACTTTAGGTAGCACACTTCTTCTTGGCACTATTGGCTTGTTCATGAAAAGAAAGGTAAGATCAATCAAAAACATTAAAGCTTAACCTCGACTTAAGAGGGTGTAATGTGGTTGGGTTCCCACCTACGTACACTCTCTTAATAATTGTACTAAAAATAAGCAAAACTCCAATGAAAATCACTGGTATTCATCATGTAGCGGTTATTTGTTCTGACTACGATCGCTCCAAAAAATTCTATGTCGAAACTTTAGGCTTTTCGATTATTCAAGAGACTTTTCGCGCCGCCAGAAATTCTTATAAATTAGATTTAAAAGTTGCAGAAAATACTCAAATCGAACTATTCTCTTTCCCCAATCCTCCAGAACGACCTAGTAAACCAGAGTCTTGTGGTTTAAGACATCTTGCTTTTCAAGTTGATGATGTAGAGGAAACTGTTTTTTATTTAAAATCAAAAGGGTTAGAGATAGAAAATATCAGAGTTGATGAAATTACAGGTAAAAAATATACTTTCTTTAAAGACCCAGACAATTTACCATTAGAAATTTATGAGCGTTAAAATTACTGCTGACAGGCAAACTTATTATCACTATAGATAATGAAGCGATGTCTACGATGAGCGACGCTTAGGCATCAGTCTAATTAAGGCTTCGTGCTGCCAAAATTTCTATATTTATAAACTATGCTTACACTTCTAAATCTTCTTCTGCACAAGTCAAATATTACTAGATAAAATTTATCTGGTTGTTTGGCGGACAGTAAACACTTCTACCAAAAGAATCGCCAGTTTCTGCATCCCTTAATTTCACAAGTTTAGCGTTATCAGTACACACACTTCTACCTTTAGCCATTCTGAACTCACCTTGGACAAAACCAGTCACTATCCTTAAGGTTTCTTCTAGGTTGCCAGTTGCGGCCATTGCTGTAAATCTGGTATATTCCCAGTCAAAAAACTCAAAATCGATCGCTAAGAGATAAATATCTGCAATATCCAGCCAAAGAATCCAGGATAATGAATCATAATTAATCTCTATAGCTTTGAGTTATCAGCCATCAGCCACCAGTTACCAGCCGGAAGCTGAGATGCCTAATACTCAAGGCTTTTGATTCAACTTAACGAATTGACTATGAATTCTGAACAAATCAAAAATTCTCTAAATATTTCGCCAGCGATACGTGTGGGAGTATTGGGTTTCGGTGGACTCGGACAAGCAGCCGCCAAGGTAGTTGCTGGCAAACGAGAAATGATTTTAGTCGCCGCAGCAGATCAAAAAGGCTACGTTTATGCTAATGACGGTTTAAATACTGAAGAATCCATTGCAACCTATCAGTCCCAAGGTTCGGTGGGTTATTTAGAGCCAATTGGTACATTAACAAATCAAAGTATTCAGGATTTAATCGAAATAGCTGAAGTAGATGGGTATTTTTTGGCTTTACCTAACCTACCTAATGACTTTATTCCTAATGTCGCTAAGGAGTTTATCAAATCTGGTTGGCGTGGGGTACTAGTAGATGCGATTAAACGCACCACTGCTGTAGAACAACTCCTAGCGATGAAGGAGGAACTGCAAGCCGCCGGGATTACCTACATGACAGGATGTGGTGCTACCCCTGGACTGTTAACAGCAGCAGCAGCATTAGCCGCCCAAAGCTTCGCTGAAATTCATCAAGTTGAAATTACCTTTGGGGTGGGAATTGCTAACTGGGAAGCTTACCGCGCCACTGTTCGGGAAGATATAGGTCATATCCCTGGTTACACAGTAGAAACTGCAAGGGCGATGACTGACGCAGAAGTAGAAGCACTACTAGATAAAACTAATGGCGTGCTTACCTTGACAAATATGGAACACGCTGATGATGTGATGTTAGAAGTAGCGGGGATAGTAGGGCGCGATCGCGTTACAGTTGGTGGTGTAGTCGATACCCGCAATTCCAAAAAGCCTCTCAGCACCAATGTTAAGGTAACAGGACGTACCTTTGAAGGAAAGATTTCCACCCATACCTTTACTCTGGGAGATGAAACCAGCATGGCAGCCAATGTCTGTGGTCCTGCTTTCGGCTATCTCAAAGCTGGTAGACAATTGCACCAACGCGGCATTTATGGAATATTCACTGCTGCCGAAATTATGCCTAAATTTGTTAGATAAATAGGGACTGGGGACTAGGGACTAGGGACTGGGAATAACCAATAACCAATCCCCAATCCCCAATCCCCATGCCCAATCCCCAATTCTTATAATAGGATTTCAGTGCTGATAAATCAGAGGTCTTATAATAGGATTTCAGTGCTGATAAATCGGAGGTAAGTGTGACCACTACGGTACACTGGCAGGAAAGGGTTGGTAATCAAAGGGATTGGATTTGGCGCGGCTGGCAAACCCGCTACACTTACATTCGCCCCAGCCAAAATCACCACAATACAACACCGCTAATTCTGTTACATGGCTTTGGCGCTTCCATTGGTCATTGGCGACATAATTTAGAGGTGTTGAGTGAGCATCACACAGTTTACGCCATAGATATGTTGGGTTTTGGCGCTTCTGAAAAAGCCGCAGCTAATTACAGCATCGAACTCTGGGTTGAACAAGTTTACGATTTCTGGAAAACATTTATCCGTCAACCAGCAATATTAATAGGCAATTCCAACGGTTCACTGATATCTATGGCCGCCGCCGCCACCCACCCCGATATGGTGCGGGGTATGGTGATGATGAGTTTACCTGACCCGTCATTAGAACAAGAAGCAATTCCTCCTGTGCTGCGCCCACTCGTCACAGCAATTAAAAATGTTGTTGCTTCGCCGTTGATACTTAAACCTGTATTTAACTTCGTGCGCCGTCCTGGGGTGCTGCGTCGCTGGGCACGTCTTGCCTACGCTAACCCAGAGGCAATTACCGATGAACTGATCGAAATTTTAGCAGGGCCTCCCCTAGACCGGGGTTCTGCGAGGGCGTTTAGTGCTTTATTCAAAGCTGCGATCGGAATTAATTTTAGTCCTAGTGTCAAGACAGTATTACCAACCTTAACAATTCCCATGCTTTTAATTTGGGGACAAAAAGACCGGTTTGTTCCGCCAGCCTTGGCTAGCCAATTTGCCCAATATAATGAGAAGTTAGAACTGCTGAATCTGGAGGATGTCGGGCATTGTCCCCATGATGAATGTCCAGAACAAGTTAACCAAGCGATTTTAGATTGGATTGAGAGATGGGTTGGCGTAGGCGTTGGCGTCGCCTCTCGTAGAGAAGCCCCCCGCAGGCATCGCCAACCGTTGGTTATTCCCTAAATATTATGCAATGAGAGCGATCGCATCAGCAGTACCTAGCCAATCGTCGCTTGGCTAGTATCAACATCTGTAGCACCATTCACTGAACGCGCCACAGAATTCATCTTATTGAGAATTTCCTGACTGGGGACTTTACCTTTCAACACCACAGTGCTACCTGTTTGAGCAACCCAAAGGGTATTAACATCGTCGAGATCGGGGTCTTCATCAAATGCCAACGCTACCCGCTTGGCTAAACCACTTTGGTCATATTCTCCGCTTAATCCCAGACGTTCTGGGGGTGTTGATTGCGTAGCAGTAGCGACATCACTACTAGGAGCTTGCTGTACAGCCTGTGGAGCCGGATTTACTTCTGCATTTTGAGGTTTTTCCATGCCAAACAATCTTTGTAACCAACCCATAAAAACTTTTCTCCTAATTAGAGGCTTATCAAATCTGAGTATAAAAGCTTTACAACAAATGTTGCATCTGTCAATGAAAAGATATATATTCAATGAAATTCTTGCTTGCAGTATGATTTCTAGAGAATTTATCGATTGAGAATGCAATGAGTGCAACGCTTAAGTTTACAATAGGAGGTCGCACTGAAAATTTAGTGCGGTAGTAGGTCTAGCGTTGCCCTTTGCTAGTGTCTGCGTTACTCAATTCCTGCTCTAGCCTCTGTTGGCGAAGATGAAACATACCCTTTCAGTTCTCGTAGAAGATGAGGCGGGTGTTCTTTCCCGCATTTCTGGTTTATTTGCGCGTCGCGGCTTTAATATTGAAAGCCTTGCTGTTGGCCCTGCTGAACAAGGAGGAGTCTCCCGAATTACAATGGTTGTCCCTGGTGACGATCGCGTCATCGAGCAACTCACCAAGCAACTGTACAAGTTAGTCAATGTCCTAAAAGTCCAGGATATTACCGAAACCCCTTGTGTCGAGCGGGAATTGATGCTTTTGAAGGTGAATGCTAGTAGCAGCAATCGCTCAGAAGTGATCGAATTGTCTCAGATTTTCCGGGCGCGAGTCGTGGACGTGGCGGAAGATTCTCTCACCTTAGAAGTTGTGGGAGATCCAGGTAAAATGGTAGCGATCGTGCAAGTGTTGCAAAAATTTGGTTTGAGAGAAATCGCCCGCACTGGCAAAATTGCCCTGACTCGTGAGTCGGGTGTGAATACCGAGTTACTCAAATCTTTGGAAGCAAAGGTTTAGTTGGGAATTTAAATCAAGACTCAGAAATACTCAACCACAGCAGAAGTCATAGTGGCAATTGTTACTATGACTTCTGCTTAGGGACTAGCAAAAAAACAAATATCCAACTACCCTTCTATTTTGGCGATCGCTTCTTCTGGTGAGACATTACCATAGATCACACACATAATCCCTGGCAGATATTCATCCATCATCGTGACATTGGCGTAAACCACCCCTTGAATGAGCGCAAAACTGAGTCTGTCACCTTCGACATCAATGCTGGTTTTTTGAATAGTCTCTTGTCGGATAAAGGAGAACACGTTGCCGTGTTCCCCTAGTCAGGAGCAAAAGTATCCTTGAATCTGCCTTCTGATGTTAGTACTTTCTTAAGTTGACAACGTTCTTATCCAAAACTGACACCTAGTGTATAAGAAAAATCAGAACCAGAGCTGCTACCAGAGAAAGTTCCGCCATCTTCAGGGAAGGAAGGAAATTTACTCACTGAAATGTAGTACGTACCTGCATCCAAGAACCTAGTGATTAATGACGAATTGCTGCCGCCACTATCGTCGTTACTTTGCAGTAAATTCCCAATCCCAATATTGTCAAACAGTCCGAGAATTGTATCTCCCGATGTTGCTGTGTTAATAGTGACAGTTCCGGGATTTGCTACAGAAAATGTAAAAAAGTCGGAATCGGGATTGTCCCCCGGTTGAACTGTGGCAATCTGGGCTGAAAGATTAATGTTTGAGCCTGATGATAAAGAACCTAACCCTTCAGCGGTGGCCAGTGTGTTGTTTGTACTTTCTCCAGCATTTTCCCCCTCAAAGAAAAGAAAGTCATTACTATCAAGTCTGAGATTGTTTTTCCCCAGCGCAATACCGATGATCTCATCTGGTTCTGCTCCCGGTTTGTTTGAGAAGATTCGTGTGTTGCTTCCAACAACTTGCAGGCGGTAGTCCTGTAAAGATCCTTTGAGTTCAATTCGATCTTGGCTAGAGTCGAAGTCAGTAATAGTAGCGTAGTCCCCAAAACCAGGATTTGCGGTGTTGTTATCGTCGTAGAAAATATTTACAGCGTCCCCCAGAATAAATCTATCTGCCCCAGTTCCGCCAGTTAAGGTATCAGTTTCCCCTAATCCAGGTGGAAGCTGACTACCAGGAAAAGTACCGATGAGGATATCGTTTCCAGATCCCCCATTGAGTATGTCATTGCCGGGCCCGCCTTGTAGGCTATCATTGCCGTCCTCACCATTGAGGATATCATTGCCATCATTACCGTCTAGCGTGTCATTGCCGACTCTTCCATTTAGAGTGTTATTAGAAGTATTACCAAACAGGAAGTTGTTAAAACTGTTACCTGTCCCGGTAATGTTACCACCTTCTCTCAGCCTCAGGTTCTCTAGATTGGCTCCTAGTGTGTAATTGACAGAAGACCGGACGGTATCTATGCCTGAATTCGCAGCCTCTGTAATGGTATCAAGAGTAGTGTCAACGAGGTAAGTATCGTCACCGGCTCCCCCATTCAAAGTATCAATACCTAAGCCGCCATCAATTGTGTCATTGCCCTTATTACCGGATAATTGGTTATTTTGGTTGTCGCCAGCAATGCTGTCATTTCCATTTGTGCCGATGACATTATCAAAGTTGATTGCGGTAAATGACAATCTTCCCAAACCAGGAACGTTATTGGCAGCCAAACTTTGGGTTTGCAGGTTAACGCTGATAGATACCCCAGCCAAAGATTGAGATCCATCTATAGTGTTATTGGCAACCTTAGCATTAGCAATAACCTTTTCTACTTTAAAGAGTTGGTCTTTTCCCAATCCCCCAGCTTTTTGAATGGTTCCGACACCTGACAAGGTGATTTGACCTAGTTGACTGTAGTCTGCGGTATCAATGCCATCTCCACCATCAATGCTGTCGTTACCCTGACTACCTTTAAAGGTGTCACTGCCTGCACCACCTTTTAGAGTGTCGTTTCCTGTGCCCCCATCAAGTATATCATTGCCATCTCCACCGTTTAGACTGTCGTTTGCCGTCCCACCTGCGAGGGAATCGTTACCGGCCAAACCATTCAAGGTATCGTTACCGGAGGTACTATTGGCATTACCACCACTAGCCCAACCAACTATGGTGTCATTTCCCGAAGTCCCATTTCTTGTATCAGGCCCTGTAGTGCCGAAAATAAAAGCCATATTATCTCTCTTGAATTTTTCACTAATACGTAAGTTCCGCCTCAGCCAAAGAACTATTCATCAGTTCAATTGAAATTACTTGCCATTTGCGTAATCTAAAAGAAGAAAACACTAATTATTTGCTTAGGAACTTCTAAAGAAAAAAATATCCAACAACTTATTGTAGGCTGACCCAAAAAGCCCGCATTTGATTGCGAGCGAGCGAGACGCCTACTCTACAAAATTAGATAATTTATTTCCTAAGAATCCATTAATTGATTACGCAAATGATTAAGTAATTAGGTCAAATATTTTGGTTTTTTCCCAACTTTTTGAACCCACGCTGTAATTATTTAATTATCATGAAGTACAAGGTTACACAAACTTCTTTACCAAATCTTCAAAATCTTCATAAATACGATTCATAATACATTGATATATCTTTTTAAACCTTAAATTAAATATTTTTTCCAATTTACTGATTTATTTGGTTAATGTTGCCAGCTTTTTGGCTCAATGGGGTATTATCATTAAGTTAGGTTTCAATATAATTTTTTTGTTTAAAAAAGTGTTATTTTAAATTAAAAAATACTTATCTATTAAAGAAATAATTTTTAAATAGATAAGTTAAACTAATATATTATCTAGAGGATTTTTACGCTTAATAACACTTAAACTTTACATAAATTTTATATGGTTTCTTTAGTAGAGCAAGTATGACAGCGATCGCCACTGACCACAACCCAGCACGAAAAGGGGATAAATGGAGCTTTTATAACAGTAAATATGCAATAGTATCGGAACGCCAAAGGTTGTTTTTCTGTATACGATTCATTACTTTCAGAGTTAGTTAACGATACAGAAACTGCATGAACGAAAACGCCTAAAAAGGCACAAAGTCAACAGCCTAGACTGAAGCCAAACCAGATGACTTTAAACTGGGGACTCTTGAAAATTTAAATGGGGTTCAGACCCCAACCAAATCTTACTCATATTTTCTTCCCCAGTACCCAGCAGCAACTTATAGTGGTTCGGCTGCTAAAATTTTGCTTAGTCTCTAGTCTATAGAAAATGCTTCGATACCGTAACCAAACAATATTTATTATTCTTTCTGTACTCATCGTTGTACCAATGGGCTTTTTGTTTAAGTATTATAACGGCCCTGCCCATCACTGGTTTAATGACTACGGAGCCGCTGTATTTTATGAAATATTTTGGTGTCTGTTCGCATTTTGGTTTTTCAGAAGTCGGGCGGCGGTAATCCAAATTCCTATATGGGTTTTTGTCATCACCTGTATACTAGAATTCTTGCAACTTTGGCATCCGCCACTATTAGAGGAAATTCGCGCCACCTTGATAGGTAAATTGTTACTTGGTACGACCTTTGTTTGGTGGGATTTTCCTCATTATGTATTGGGTTCTGTTTTAGGTTGGTTGTGGCTGCGACAATTATACGGAATAGGTTATGCAAAAAAAAGTCAAAGTTAAACCTAATTCAAAACAACAAAAAATTGAAGAACAACCTGATGGTAGTCTGACTGTGTATTTAAAATCCCCCCCAGTTGATGGTAAGGCTAATGAAGAGTTAATTAAACTACTAGCAGATAAATTTGATCTACCCAAATCTCATATCAGAATTAAGTTAGGTTTGTCCTCTCGGCAAAAGCTGATAGAAATCGATACAGATATTTAGTTGCTGCTTAATAACACCTTTTTTGAAGATTCTGCTGCCTCGTGAATGTGATGCTATGTCCCACCCAGTACATCTTCTACTAGAGCCAAGAAACGAGAGACATAAACTCGCAAAATCTAATTTTTATGCCTGTGTAATACTGATATACCTTGGTTGAGTTTTGACTCTTTCTATCCAAGCTTGAATAGCAGGAAATTGTGTCAAATCGAACCCACCTTCATCAGCTACATGAGTGTAAGCGAACAAGGCGATATCAGCAATCGTGTAACGCTCTCCTACAAAAAAAGCTTGAGAAGTTAAGTGTTTGTCCATCAAGTTAAGTGCTGCATAACCTAGTTGACGTTTTTGCTTGATGGCTTCACTATATTCTTCAGTTTTATCTAAAATAGAAATCCAAAATCGTGATGTAGCAATAAAAGGTTCGTGGCTATATTGTTCAAAACATAACCATTGCAACACCTGCGCTCGTAAAAAGCGGTCATAAGGTAAAAACTCTGTACCTTCACTCAGATACACCAATATGGCATTTGATTCTGCCAAATATTTCCCTGGTTCGATTTCCAGAACAGGTATCTTACCGTTAGGATTTTTACTTAAAAATTCTGGTGTTCGAGTCTCGCCTTTCAAGATGTTAAGCTCTATCCTCTCAAAAGGCATACCTAGTTGTGTCAATAAAAGACGTATCTTATAACCATGACCAGAAGGTAAAAAATCGTACAAATGCAGTAGTTCCATGTTACAATACAGTTAGCAATATGTTGATAAGTGAAGGTTCAAAATACAATATTTTACCAAAAGATTTTCCCCAAACCGGATATTTTTTTTGTATTTAGCATCTGAGCGTACTACAGAAATTATTCTAGAAAATAAAAAAGAAGATGATTTGTTTCTAGATTGAGATGTTTAATTTAGTTAGTGGTCGAGAATAAAAGTATGTGTGGAAGATTTACTCTAAACCAGTCGGCAGAAGGATTGTCTGAAGTTTTCCATGTCGATTTAGTTCCCGATTTGGCAGCCGAATATAACATTGCGCCTACGCAAATGGTGGCAACAGTGTTACAAAATCCCGAAAGCGAAAAGCGGGAATTTAAGCAGTTGCATTGGGGGTTAATTCCGTCATGGGCGAAAGATGCAGGAATGGGGGCAAAGCTGATTAACGCTAGGGCCGAAACTGTTGCTGAAAAACCCGCTTTTCGTTCGGCTTTTAAGCACAGACGCTGTTTAGTGCTAGCTGATGGCTTTTATGAATGGCAACGCCAACAAGGTAAGAAACAGCCATTTTATTTTCGTCTCCAAGATGGGCAACCCTTCGGTTTTGCCGGTTTGTGGGAGAAATGGCGATCGCCTGCTAACGAAGAAATAATCTCTTGTACAATTTTGACAACGGCAGCTAACGAATTGCTCCAACCCATCCACGAGCGGATGCCAGTGATTCTGGAGCCAGAAGATTACGATTTATGGCTAGATTCCCAAGTGCAAACGCCCCAAACCCTACAGCAGGTATTGCGTCCCTATCCAGTGTCAGCAATGACTGCATATCCAGTTAGCACCTTGGTAAACAACTCTCGACATAAAAGTTCAGAATGTATCGTACCCCTGAGTGAGAAGAATGCCCCCGCAAATCAGTTAAATTAGCTATTAGACTTCTTGCATAAATCAAAAATTAAGAACCCCACCCCGCATTTGCTTACGCAAACGCTCCCCTCGCCGCTTGCGGGGAGGGGTTGGGGGTCGGGTGTTTGGGACTTTTGCAAGAGGTCTATTGAGTGAACTAGGAGATTGGGGAGATGAGGGAGGAGGGGGAGCAAGAATTTTAGATTTTAGATTTTGGATTTTAGATTGAAATTTGATCCAAAATTTAAAATTTAAAATCCAAAATTGAATTGCCCAATACCCAATACCCCTTACCCCTTATCCCCAGAGGGGGCCCCACCTTCCCCAATACCCAATACCCCTTATCCCCAGAGGGGGCCCCACCTTCCCCAATCCCCAATACCCAATACCCAGAGACAAATATGCCAAGAACACAAAAAAACGATAATTTTATTGACAAATCCTTTACAGTGATGGCGGATATCATTCTGAAGATCCTGCCAACCAATAAGAAAGCTAAAGAAGCGTTTGTTTATTATCGAGATGGTATGTCGGCCCAAGCGGAAGGGGAATATGCTGAGGCATTAGAATACTATGAAGAAGCTCTAACACTAGAGGAAGATACCAACGATCGCGGCTATATTTTCTACAATATGGGGCTAATATATGCCAGCAATGGCGACCACAACAAGGCTTTAGAACTATATCACAGGGCAATTGAGTTAAACCCACGTATGCCGCAAGCCTTGAACAACATCGCTGTGATTTATCACTACCAAGGCGAAAAAGAAAAAGAAGCTGGAGATAACGAGGCTGGCGAAGCACTTTTTGACCAAGCAGCAGACTATTGGATTCGCGCTATTCGCATGGCTCCCAATAACTACATTGAAGCCCAAAACTGGCTGAAAACCACCGGGCGATCGCAAATTGACGTATTTTTCTAAAAGTGATGAGTTAGGAATTATGATTTATTCACTCCTAACTCCTAACTCCTCACTGCTAACTCCCAACTAAAAAATATGATTGACCAAGAACAAGTTCACAAGGTAGCTAATCTTGCTCGTTTAGAATTGACTCCAGAAGAAGAGGAACAATTCACTATCCAGTTGGGAAGCATTCTGGACTATATCGAACAACTGAATGAACTTGATGTCAGTAATGTGCTACCAACAACACGGGCAATTGATGTCAGCAACATCACACGAGAGGATGAATTGCAACCCTATCCTGACCGGGAAAGTATTCTCAACGGTGCGCCTGAACAGGAAGGTGAATTTTTCAAAGTACCAAAAATCCTCAATGCTGAATAGTCAAACAATTTTGGATTTTAGATTTGCAATTTTGGATTGAAAGAGACCATAAGGTTACTTGGCTCAAGGATTTTAGATTGACGATAGCGCCGCGTAAAGCCTTCTCTTCTCTACGAGAGGCTTTGCCAACCGCCAACGGCATAGCTTCTCTACCAGATGCTACGCGAACGCTTAGAGCCAGTCCCAACAGCTTATGCTTGGATTTGTTCTACCCACAAGGCGCAAGAAAGCAAAACATAAGTTGCTCAAAAAAACGAGTAGAAGCAACTGGCGTGTAGGGTGGAATGGTTGTGAGAATGATAACTAATTATTTGGATATGATCCGAAATCATGTCGTTAGTGATGTATAATTAATCCCAATAATTCAGGATGCTTGTCAAGTATTAAACTACTTGCTCGTACTGCCAAAGTATGTTATATGTCTAAATCTGCAATCACCGTTACCGTTAAGTTGTTCGCTGCTTATCAAGAAGCCTTTAGAGTTTCGGAACTGGTGCTGGAATTTCCTAATAGTATGCCAGTCAAAGCAGTATGCGATCGCCTCATTGCTGAACACCCGGAACTCTCGCAATGGCGTGAGATAACCCGTTTTGGGATTAATCTGATATTTGTCGAACCAGATACCCTACTACATGATGGGGATGAAGTCGTGCTGATTCCACCAGTCAGCGGCGGCTAGGAAAACAGTTATGAGTTAGGAGTGATGAGTTAAAGATTCAAAACTTCTAACTCATAACTATTCAAAGAGAATTGATATTAGCAGTTAGCTTTATTAAGTTATCTAACTCTTGCTGCATCTGACTAACAACTAATTCATAACATTCATTGACATAGTGGCGATCGCTGGCTGCATCTCGACCATAGCGTTGAAATACAATTGGCGGACAGACCTGTGTGTAGATTGGCACTGGTAATGGAATGTTGGGTAACGGGCCAATTGCTAATCCCCAAGGCAGTCCCAGATAGATTGGAAAAACTTCCGGATCAATCCCCAACAGCCAAGGCATCCCCCACTCGTGGAGTTGCTGCATAACTTTGTAGCAGTCAGCGATCACAATCAGCGTATCGTGAGCGCCCCAGGAAATCACAGGCACAATCGGCACATTTTCCCGTAACGCTAACTTGATAAATCCTTGCCGCCCCGCAAAGTAGATTTTGTTACGTAAATAATGTGGTCGGAAGACATCTTCGGCTCCACCGGGATAAACTAGCAGACTCGCTCCAGAGCGCAAGGCGGTATAAGCCATTTTTGGATGGGCGATGATTGCTCCAGCCTTGGCGGCCAGTTGCGCTAGTGGCTGGCTAACCTGCCAAGCCTTGGGATGCATCAAACCATAAATGGGTTTCTCGACACCAAATCGTCGAAACCAGTCGTACATCATCATTGCCATATCGGGTGCTGCGAGTCCCCCATTGTGCGAACCGACAAATAGGACTTTTTGTTGGGGTGGAATATTATCCCAGCCACTAGTTTGAACTTGGAAATAGTACTGATACAAAAAGCCAAACAGGGGCATCAGAGATTCTATGAACTTTGGATCTCGCTCATCCAAAGACCAACCGGGTTTTTTGTTTAAGAGATGTTGCTTTTTTGACATCGATGCATTTTAACAGGATTGGCAAAGGTCAAACAATCCTTTCTTAGATATAACTCAATACGCTTGAGTGAAGCCTAAAACTCTGTTATGAAAGTCAATGTAGACGCGTAGCAGTTGATTTTTCTTAATTGCGATCGCTTAATCATTAGACATTTGGTGAAATTAAATATGCCTTATCCAGAAGCCTTGTAGAGACGTAGCACTGCTACATCTCGACATTCATTTTTCACTCATATTTCTATTGCCACATTGCAACGATTAATTTGGTGATGTCTATGGAGTGGTTGCTGGTTTTGAACGCTGCTGCTGGTAAAAACCCACAACTTTTTGAAGATATACAGCCGTAAATCCGCTGTTGCAGCCTGTATAGCTGCCAGTCATCCACCAACAACCGACACCACGCACAGCGGCGGTTTCATTATTATTGGTGGCGAGAAACTGCTTGTTTAACTCACGGCGCGTGATACAGGACACAACTTGGCGTGCCGTCGCGGGGCTGTTCTCAAACTGCGTCGGTGTTAGTTCTTGTTTGAGACAATGTTTCGACCAGCCTTTTAAGGTTTCTGGTTTAACTTGCCATTCGCTGTAAAGTCCATCATTTGCGATGCCGGTCTGCGGTGCAGCCAGTCGCAGCGCCTCCACCATCGCCGCAACTTGGGCATCAGAAACCTGTTGTTGTGCTTGAGCTAACAATGATGACAGTCCGAAGCTAACAATCACTCCGCTAAGTAGTAATGCTATGGGCTTTCTCCTCATAATTTTGGACTTATTTGTAGATACCAATATGTAGAATACTACGTTTTTACACTTAGCAATTATTCTGACTTTTCATAGTATCTGGAAAACTTCTCTTCTTCATCTCTCTCCCCGCAAGGCTACGGTTTACACCATAACCTTGCGGGGAGGGGACTATAATGTACCTTATATGATTAGGAAACGCTATAACTTGATCAAAAAATGAGCTATTAAAGTATTTATTTCGTAAGATAGCAAGTAAAAATGCAAAATATTTGGGTTCTCTTGATCCATGTTTGTTTTCTTGCGATGTCTACAGCAAGCTAAAGCATCTACGCATAAACTGAAACCTTTATTTATTAAGAAATTAGACTTTTCCAATTTCACCACAATTAGTCACAATAGAAAAAGTTTCACGCCCCAAACCAAAAGTTTTATCCAACAGAGTCGTTTACTTCCCTTAATTGGATAAAGTCGGACTAAGCTGTCGAAGAAACTCAATATTTAAATCTAGCTTTTCTCCTAACCAGAGGGAATGAACTGCGTGGTCTGCCACAGCATCGCCTGTCTCAGGGTGGACGAGAATATCCAATCCCTCACGATTGAGCATTAACCAAGGAACGACTTTATCAAACTGATTCGGTAAGAAAGCAACTTGATACATCGCTTTTGGATGGGGCCCGATGGGCTTATCAAACCAGCGTCCGAGTTGCACGTCAAACCTAGCGCCTAATCCTTCGCGTACACGCGCAGCTACATCCCGACTCGCGGGATCGAAGTAAACATGAGCATGAAAACCAGCGATCTCGATATTATCTTCTTTCATAGATCCACTTTTCGCTCTCAACTCTAAATTTTGGGTAGCGGACTTTTTCTTTCTCACTGAAAAAGCTATGTCTACGACGGGCTACGCCTACGCTCAATTTTAGCCCAATAGGTTGTAGTTATGGATCGGTTGTGGAGACTGACTTTAGAGGGCGTTTGAAAAGTCCTCTTGTTGGTATCAAAAGTTCTAGATCCCTCTAAATCCACGCCACTTGCTTCACTTGGGGAGACCCCAGACGCTCTCTACGAGACGCTGCGCGAACGATGACTCGCTACCGCTTCGCTATCGCTTTTAGCGTCTCCCCTTCTCCCAAAGGGAGAGGCTAGCGCCAAGGGAGAAGACCGCAGTGGCTCCCCGATAAATTGGGGGACTTTGATTCCGGTTCCCCCCTTAAAAAGGGGGGTTAGGGGGGATCTAAAAGTGCCTAAAGTCACACCAAAACACTTTTCAAACATCCTCTTACAGAGGTCGTGGAACAGCTTAGTAGTTAGTTAACGCTGAAAGCGCTTGTAGTTTCTTTGACAACTTCATTTATTTTATGAGTAACTGAAAGATTCACAACATGCACCGAACAAGGAGCATGGTGAAGAACATGGTTACTCACACTACCGAGAAACAGTTCCATCAGCCGAGAATGACCCCGACGCCCCATGACAATTAGGTCAGCGCCATGACTATGAGCTAAATCACAAATGACGCGACCAGGATTACCAACATTTTGTGTAAATTCCGTAGTTACACCTGCTGTGTTCGCTTGGGCACAGAAAGATTGCAACATCTGGATTCCTAGATTTTTAAAGGTATCCCACTGTTTTTGGTATAACTCAAAGTTTTGACTAGTCAATCCTGGATAGTAGTCCATATTAGACAGCATCGGTAGATAAGGACTACCCTCTTCTTCGGAAGATAGGACATGCAGTAGCATTAAGCTAGCTTGTGTTAACTTTGCTAAACCCAAGGCTTCATCAAAAACCTGTTGCCCTATTTCCGAGCGATCTAATGCAACTAGAATCTTTTTAAACATCATATAGACCTCCGATTTCATTGGTAATTGGTCTTTACGGTTTCGGGTTTCCAAATGCTGGATTGTCAAAAATCACCAAACCCTCAACTATGTTTAGCGACTTATAAATTTTAAATTTCTTAAAGGTTTTCGCCTCATATTTATGTTTATAACAAAACAATTTGAGAAACTTGTGAAGAAAACATTTATCTTTAATTACCAAGAAGCATTCTGTTTTATAAAATACATTACTGGCTCAGTATCCGGTGTTTCTTCAAAGGCAAGTACCTTGATATACTCGAAGTGTGGTATAATTTTAAGCGCTTTAATATCTTTCACAAAGCTGGGTATATATTAGGACTATTTCGTTTTGATTTTCCTGATTGAGAATATTAAGCAATGTCTATGATGGGCTACGCCTACGCACTTTGACATAAACTTTTTTCAGCTTGAAGATTTATCATACGGATTCAGTGTCTTCCACTGCCAAAAACTCATGTAATTCTTCTATAGTGAGTGAAGGATAGTAAATATTAGGTTCGATTTTATCGACTAACAAAAAAGAGGCGATCGCTTGATTAAGTTGCTTGCGCGATCGCATGGATTGACCTCTCCCCCAACCCCTCTCCGCTTCGGAGAGGGGAGCCAGATTTCTCCCCCTTCCCTACGAGGGAAGGGGGCTGGGGGGTTAGGTCTCTTGAGAACAAGCTGTGGAAATACGCATTAAAACTTTATCAAGTTCGTGTCTCACTTCTTCATTTTTAATTCGCAACAAACGCAGTCCCCTAGCTGACAAAACTTTGTCCCGTTCTGCATCATATTCGGCTTGTTGTTCATGAATTTTACCATCCACTTCTATCACTAATCTAGTTGCGTGACAGTAGAAATCTGCAATAAAGCCATTGATAATCTGCTGACGGCGAAAGTGTAAACAATTCAGGCGATTAGCACGAAGATGTTGCCAAAGAATTTTTTTTTCTGGTGTCATTTGCTGACGAAGTTCTTTGGCACGTTGCACTTTAACTAAGTCTACTTTGTATCCGATTACAATATTGCGAGTTCCCTCTTTTATCAGTGGATAGGGTTCTTCGGGTGTTGGATTATTCATTTATGAAGTATGAAAATAGGTGTTTATGTGTGACCTCTCCCCCAGTCCCTCTCCGAGGCGGAGAGGGGAGCCGAATTTCTCACCCTTCCCTCGTAGGGAAGGGGGCTGGGGGGTTAGGTCTGTGTGCAAAGTGCGAGGGTGCGATCGCAGTTCACTACCTTTACTTATCCCAAATAAGGACATCAGATAATTTTTAGTATAAATTAAATAAATAACTCCTGTCTGATATTTTAACTATCTCTCAGATAAAAGCCTTACAAAAGTTGCTTTTCAGTCTCAGTATGTTTTCTACCTAAATCGGATTTGTACAGATTATTAGTGGATTTATTATGATAAAAAACAACGTAGCATTACGTAAAACTGATCAAGGCTGGAAATTTATTGATGAGTCTGAATTAGAAACTTTTGTTTGGGATAATTTAGAAGAAATATTTGAACTAAAGCCCTTAACGCGCCAATTATCTATCAAAGGAGAAATTTGTGACATCCTAGCAATAGGAGAGAATAATCAACTAACTATTATTGAACTGAAAAATACAGAAGATAGATATGTGATTAATTAACTCACACGCTATTATGATAATTTATTAGAAGAACAACCTTTGAAAACTAATATTAACTATAATGAAGAAATCAGTTTGTTAGCCATTTGTCCGAGTTTTCATCGCCATAATCTAATTGATGAAAAACACAGTAGATTAAATTTTCATTTATTTACTTTTTTCATTGTGTATGAAAATGATGAATTTTATTTTCATTTATCTCAGATTCATAACAAATCAGAAACAAAAATTATAAAAATTAATTATCAAGAAGTTAATCTCCAAAATAAAGAAAATGATAATATTCCTGAACCACCAAGATTATTATTAGATTGGTTAGGTTCTTTAACAAACACAGAATTAGAAAACTTCACGAAAATTAGACATCAGATATTAACTTTTGATCGTAGGTTAGAAGAAACAGTTGTGAATAGAAGTATTATATATGCAAGTAAATATGGCAAGGATAAGATAAGACCATGTGCAGAGTTATCTTTTGATAGAAAATCGAAAAAGATACTCTTATTTCTATGGCTAATTATTCCCAACCGCCAAAATAAAACTATTGTCAGAATGCAAATTGATACAATTACAACGGATGAATATCTAACATATTGGCGATATATTCCTTTAAAACAAGGAAGTATATCTTGGGAAAAACTATCATATCTTAGTATTGATTATACTTTTTATAGCGTTCCAGTAAATTCAAAAAATCTTCTTTATTTCAAAAGTTTCAATTCAATGGTTAAGGAACTAGTACTGGTCGGCGGAAATAAACAGACCATATTGGTGGGAGAATAAATAATCAGGTTAAAACCCGTTTCAGGGGTGTATGAAGGAATCAGGGT
>NZ_JBALEL010000047.1:0-115216 GCF_036917935.1 Nostoc sp.
GAAGCGTCGCTTTTTCGCGCTCCGCTTCCAGCACTTATTCAATATAGCGAACCTACCTCCTCATGTCAACTATTTTTTCCAAAATAATTTTGGACGGCTTCTGCATCACTATCAAAGCCTTGGAAACTAAGGGGTTTAGGCTATAGTATTCCTCAAGTCTCTAAGGAACTAATGAAATTTGTGAGCTATTCTGCTGTTTTGCCGCCCTGGCTGGTTTTAGATCCTCTGTTGCGTAGCTGGTTGTTGGAGGATATTGGTAGAGGCGATCGCACTACAAATACGCTTCTAGTAGAAGATGTGACGCTAGGATCTGCTAAATGGATCGCTAAAGCTTCAGGGATAATTACTGGCTTACCAGTTGCAGCTAGAGTGTTTCAGATTTTGAATGAAAAAGTCAGCTTTGTGGCGGTTGCGGCTGAAGGTGCATGGTGTGAGCCAGGACAGATCGTAGCTGAAATTCATGGTTCTCTGGATGCGCTACTGATGGGAGAACGGGTGGCACTCAACTTGGCTATGCGGTTGAGTGGGATTGCTACGCTGACTAATATATATATAGAGAAAATTGCTGATTTACCTGCTCAGTTGGTGGATACGCGTAAAACGACACCAGGGCTGAGACTATTGGAAAAGTACGCGACTGCTTTGGGTGGGGCAATTAATCACCGCATGGGGTTGGATGATGCGGTGATGATTAAGGATAATCACATTGCGGCGGCTGGGGGAATTGGAAAAGCAGTTATCCGTATTCGTTCTCAGATACCTTATCCCTTGACAATAGAGGTTGAGACGGAAAATTTAGAGCAGGTGAAAGAAGCTTTGCAGCACAAGGCTGACATTATTATGTTGGACAATATGCCTTTGGATATGATGCGTCAGGCGGTGCAGTTGATTCGCCAGCAGGATAGTCGGGTGAAAATCGAAGCTTCGGGGAATGTGACTTTGGAAACCATTCGCAGTGTTGCAGAGACGGGTGTGGATTATATTTCTAGCAGTGCGCCGATTACTCAGTCGAAGTGGTTGGATTTGAGTATGAGGATTGTAGTTTAAATATAATAAGGCGTTTGAAAAGCAACTTGAATTATTTTTGTACTCATAAATAGCTATGGGATAGAATAAATTATCTCAACAGTGCAATAAAGTAAAGTGCAGATAAGTGTTATGTTTAGTGTTTTGACACATATCCAATTATTTGTCCATATAAAGATTACTGAGTTTATGTCTACAGTGATTGAGTAAAGATACTTAATATATTGCACCATGTTTGGTCAAGCTACGATGTGAAATAAGAACAGTGTGGGAAAAGCGATCGCTAACCCATCCTCTAAGAATTATCTGAGAATCTTCGCAATGGTTACACAGCTACCATCTTCCAGTCCAAAACACATTATCTACCCTGATAGTGATGGACAATCAATGGCAGACAACACTAAGCAGTTTGAATTAATTGTCTGGATTAAAAATAATTTAGAACTGCTGTTTGGCAATGACCCAAATGTGTTTGTCGCTGGAGATTTGTTGTGGTATTCGGTGGAAGATGATAACAAGCTCCGCCAAGCTCCTGATGTGATGGTAGTATTTGGTAGACCAAAGGGATACCGAGGTTCTTATCAACAGTGGCTTGAAGACAACATTCCCCCGCAGGTGGTATTTGAAATTTGGTCGCCTGGAAACCGGATCTCTAAAATGGCGAAAAAATTAGAGTTTTATGAGCGCTACGGTGTGGAAGAATATTATCTGTATGAACCTGATGTGGTTGACTTGACAGGCTGGCAGCGACGGAACTCAAGATTAGAAGTGATTGACCAAATTGTTGGTCGGGTGAGTCCTCGATTGGGGGTGCGTTTCGAGTTGACTGAGGAAGAACTGCAAATTTATCGTCCTGATGGCGATCGCTTTCTGACCTTTTTGGAACTAGACCAACAACGACAGCAAGAAAGACAACGAGCAGAACAAGCTGAAGCCCAGTTAGAAGCCCTCCGTGCTTTACTACAAGAACGGGGAATTAATTTAGACCAATTGTGAGCGAATTTAATTTACAAGTTTAAGAAAATAGCGATCGCCTTAAACAACAGGTTTACTAATTTGCAGTCCCATGATCACTAAGTCCCGTTCAACGCTGTCAAGTTCAGCAATTTGCGGCAAATGTCCCCAGCGCTGAAAACCAAATGTTTCAAAGAGTTTTAAACTGGGTTGATTGTGGGCAAAAATGAAACATACTAGGCTCTTTAGACCCAAACTAGGACTTTCACTAATTGCTTGTGTTAAGAGTTGCCGTCCCAAGCCACACCGATGAAAGCTAGGGGCTATATAAATACTAATTTCGGCAGTCTTACTATAGGCGGGTCGCCCATAAAAGGATTGGAAACTAAGCCATCCAGCGATTACTCCGTCTACTTCAATTACCCAAAGTGGTTGTTGCGAAGGCGATCGCCCCTTAAACCAAGCAAGGCGACTTTCCACAGATACTGGTTCTAAGTCAGCGGTTGCCATGCGGCTAGGAATTGCAGTGTTGTAAATTGCCACAATTGCAGGTAAGTCAGTTTCAGTCGCATGGCGAATAGTCATTGCTACCGTCTCGGAAAAATCTTAATAAAATATTCAAAAATAATACAGTGTTAACAGTAGCAATTCTACGGCTTCTATAGCGATTCTCATTTGAATAAAGTAGGCGGTTAGGGGCGCACAACTGTGGCCCCTACTGAATTCTGACTCCTGAATCCTGAATTCTGTTTCGATAACTCCTGATTTTATTTAATTAAGCGCGTGCTAGTAAGGGAGCAGCAGCTAGTAAGGTTTTGGTATAAGGGTGCTGAGGATTAGCAAAAATCTTTTTTGTAAGACCGAGTTCGACAATTTTACCGCCATTCATCACGGCAATACGATCGCACAAAAATCTAGCTAACCAAAGATCATGAGTGATAAATAGATAAGTTAACTCAAACTCTTCCTTTAATTGCAACATCAAATCCAGCACTTGCGACTGCACACTAGCATCTAACATACTCACTGGTTCATCGCAGATTAAAAGTTTAGGATGAGTAATCAAAGCACGAGCGATCGCTACTCGTTGCTGTTGTCCACCAGACAAATCCGACGGATAACGCTCATAATACAATTCTGGCGGTGTTAACCCAACTTTATTTAGCATCCACAAAACCTGTTCTTTTGCCTTGGCAGGATTGGCAAGATTGTGAATAAATAAAGGATCAGCGATACTTTGTCCCACTGTCATCGCGGGATTGAGACAAGCATGAGGATCTTGAAAAACCATTTGTATTTGTCGCCGTGAGGAACGAATTTCTTGACGCGACAGTTTAGTTAAATCCTGTCCTAAAAACTCAACTTTGCCACTAGTGGGACGAATTAGTTGCAAAATTGTTCGTGATAGTGTGCTTTTTCCACAACCTGATTCCCCGACTAAGCCGAGAATTTCTCCTGAATAAATATCCAGGTTGATCCCGTCTACTGCTTTAATTGTCTGCGTTTGTGTGTTAAACAGTCGTTCGATAAAGTTAGGTTCGATGGTATAGTGTTGCTTGAGTTCTGTAACACTCAAAATTGGGGATTTCTCATTGATAATCGGTAATTGCTTTTCTCCGTCATTAACAATTATCAATTCTCCACTATCAGTTACTGCTTGAATGTGTAAAGCTGCTTTTAAGAGCGATCGCGTGTATTCATGTTGAGGTTCCCTAAATACGGTTTCTGTAGAACCCATTTCGACTATCTTGCCGTTGTACATCACGCCAATGCGATCGCAATACTCAGCCACCATTGCTAAATCGTGAGATATCAACAACAGTCCCATGTTTTCTTCACCGCACAGACGAGTTAATTCTTGCAATATCTGCGCGGAAACAGTCACATCTAAACTGGTGGTGGGTTCATCGGCAACAATTAACTTGGGGTTAAGAAGTAAAGCTAAAGCGATCGCTACCCGTTGCCGCATTCCGCCGCTAAACTCATGAGGATACTGATTCCAGCGACTAGCGGGAATATTCACTTTTGCCAAGGTAGCAAGTGCTTTTTCTTTGGCTTTCCGCGTTGATAATTCTGGTGAGTGCGCCTGAAGGGTTTCGATACAATGCTTACCAATCGTCATCAGCGGATCGAGGCGTGTCATGGGATCTTGAAAAACTAATGCGATCGCCTCTCCCCGAAATTTCCGTAACTGGTTAGGTGTCAAGTCAAACACTGACTGTCCCTGAAATATCACCCGTCCCTCAACACGACTAGAGGCTGGTAGTAAACGCATTACTGCCCGTCCGATAGTTGACTTACCACAACCAGATTCTCCCACCAATCCCATTCTTTCACCTGGTTGCAAGGTGAAAGATACATCATCAACCGCCCAGCTTGCTTCTTCTCCACTCCTCTGAGGATAGGCAACTCGCAGATTTTCGATACAGAATAAGGCTTCACTCATAGTTAGTTATCAGCCCTGAGCTACCAGCTTTTATAATTTCAAATTTAAGATAGTCTATCAAATTAAGTATTAGACCTGTTTTATAAAACTTACCTAAACATAGCAAAACATGCAAAAGTGTATCTCGTAGCGATCGCGATAAATCTCCAGTCCTAGCAATTGCAGACAGCTATCGATATTCTTGATAACCACTGCTAAAGTTGATACAGCACACAACTATGATGTTATAAGTGTAAAATTCCAATCTGTAAAAACTAGAATCAAAATTAATTCAGCAAATCAGGATTTTTAAGTCAATATTATGGAGCAAAATCAGCCACAACAGCCCCGCGTCGCCGATCAAGTGTTTGAACAATCCCTCGATCAGTTGGAGGATATCTTACAAGAAAGTTCGACTGAGGAAGAAGAGATCCCCCAACTGCATACTAGTACTTTCACTGAAGTCGAACTCGATCAAGACTTGATAGATATTGATTTAGCGGCTCTTGAGGACGCCGTTGCCGATATTGAACAATATCTCGAAGAAATAACAAAAACCGAATAGGGGTAAAAAGTTAAAATTCATTACTGACAAATCAATTGCCGTTGAGCTTCGTACAACATTAAAGCGGCGGCGATCGCCACATTCAAAGATTCCACCCCAGGACTTAAAGGAATTCTTACTTGCCGATCTGCGATCGCTGCTAAATCTGCCGACAATCCAGCACCTTCATTTCCCAGTAAAATCAGACTGGGTTTTCGCCAGTCCACTTCCCAATAAGTTAAAGTCGCATTGGGTAAGGTTGCCACTACCTGCATTCCTGCCTGCTGACTTTGTTGAACTGTCGCTTTTAAATCTTCGGTTACGGCTGTTGCGAGGCGAAACCATTGTCCTGCTGAAGCCCGGAGAACTTTGGGGCTATCTAAATCTACACTATCTCCACTTACCCACAAACCTGATGCTCCGGCGGCGGCAGCAGTACGGATCATTGTACCCAGGTTGCCGGGATCTTGCACCGTTTCTAAAGCTAGCACTAAACCAGTAAATGGTAGTTGAGTTTGGCGTTCACTTCGTTTTGCCGTTGCTACCACACCATCCGGTTGGACTGTGGTAGCGATCGCATCCAAGACTTCTTTACTGACAATTTCGGCGCGATCGCATAGACTACAAGCTTCATCCCACAGGGAAGGGTGGGCTGCTTGCCAATCTGGGGTACAACACACTGTTTCTAGCGGGTAATTCACCGCACAAGCTTCTTCTAACAGGTGTGTCCCTTCTAGTAAAAATAACTGCTGCTTGTGCCGTTCCTTGGTGGAGTGCAGTTTGCGAATTTGCTTGACTAGAGAATTCTGTAAGCTGGTCAACACGATTTTAGATTTTGGATTTTGGATTTTAGATTAATCCCTTCTCCCTTTGGGAGATGCTGTGCGAACGCTAACAGCAATCGGTCTTGGGGGAAACCCCTTACCCCTAGCCTCTCCCAAACGGAGAAGACCCCGCTGCTTCACCAAAATCGGCAATCTAAAATCCAAAATTGATATGCGGAACCCGGGACTTGAACCCGGAAGCCTTGCGGCACTAGAACCTGAATCTAGCGCGTCTGCCATTCCGCCAGTTCCGCTGGCACTTGTCACTTGACGACAATTTCTTATTATTGCGTAATTTTCTACCTTTGTCAAGTAACAACATCGCACCTAGTTAAGAATCTTAGACTGGAAAGGAGTGATTCAGGCGATAGGTCAAATCAAAATATTAACTGGACAGTACAGCATTGATTTTTAGAGAACACTTAAGTTATTTTACTGAGTATTTAATTTTGCTTTAAACTACTACTTATTCATTCTTTTTTATTAAAATTTTAAAAAGCTCAAAAAGCTGACTATTGCTTCTTTTCAGCCCGTTTTTTTCGCCATAAAACAATTTTTTTATGCAAGACGCTGCCCTAAAACGTGGACATTTTGAATCTTTACTGTAGAATCAAAACCAACTTCAAACATATAAAATACGTATTACTTTTGGAGGTAGGCTTATTAATCCTTCTACCAGCTTACCAGATGCCAAAATTGCTCCAGAAGCAGACTCCTCAGTCTTGCAAATTTGGGGTGGGCATCCTTTGCGAGGTCATGTGAAAATTAGCGGGGCAAAAAATGCAGCACTGGTAATCATGGCTGGAGCCTTGCTGTGTCCGGGCGATTGTCGTATCCGCAATGTCCCTTTATTAGCGGACGTAGAGCGGATGGGTCAGGTGTTATTGGCTTTGGGTGTACAATTAACACGACAAGGTGACATTTTAGACATCAACGCCAGCGAGATTAAAACATCAAAAGCTCCCTATGAACTAGTTACCCAATTGAGGGCGAGTTTTTTCGCCATTGGTGCGATTCTGGCAAGACTGGGAGTAGCACAGATGCCCTTACCAGGCGGTTGTGCTATTGGGGCAAGACCAGTTGACTTGCATGTTCGAGGACTGCAAGCAATGGGAGCGGAAGTACAAATTGAGCATGGCATTTGTAATGCTTATGTCCCTGGCAGCAGCCGAAGATTAAAAGGTGCGAAGATTTACTTAGACATCGCCAGCGTTGGAGCGACGGAAAACTTGATGATGGCGGCTACCCTAGCAGAGGGGGAAACGATCATCGAAAATGCTGCTAGAGAACCGGAAGTTGTTGATCTAGCTAACTTCTGTAACGCGATGGGAGCGAAGATTAAGGGCGCGGGGACTAGCAGGATTATTATCGAAGGAGTCCCCAAGTTGCATTCTGTTGACTACAGCATTATTCCCGATCGCATTGAGGCTGGGACGTTTTTGCTGGCAGCAGCAATTACTCGCTCAGAACTTATCCTCTCGCCAGTGGCTCCAGAACATCTCATACCAGTGATTGCCAAGCTGCGGGATATTGGAGTAACGATAATTGAGGAAAAGCCTGAACACTTACATATTCTGCCAGCGGAAACTCTCAAGGCAACGGATATTGAAACCCAATACCATCCAGGTTTTCCTACAGATATGCAAGCGCCGTTCATGGCTTTACTGACATTAGCAGAAGGCGACAGCGTAATTAACGAATCCGTGTTTGAAAATCGCTTGCGTCATGCCTCAGAGTTGAATCGCTTGGGGGCAGACATTCGTGTTAAAGGCAACGCTGCTTTCGTTCGGGGAGTACCAAAATTGTCTGGCGCACCAGTATTAGGTACAGACTTAAGAGCATCGGCAGCGTTAGTCATCGCAGGACTGGCAGCAGAAGGACAAACCACGATTCAAGGATTACAGCACCTCGATCGCGGCTACGATCGACTTGATATGAAGTTGCAGCAATTGGGGGCTAAAATCCTCCGCGTGGGTGAAACATCAACAGATGCAGAAATCGTTCCCAGTATCAGTAGTCTGTCAAGTTGAAATTGATCGGTTGAGACTGACGCGGGGAGAAGGGAGATAAGGGAGACAAGGTAAAATTTTCTCCCTTTACCTCTCCCATCTACACCCTGCAATCTGCGGAATTATCCTCATAGATAGAGGGTTTTAAGCTTTGCCCATATCTTTTTTTGATGAATATTCAGGAAAAATCTGTGTTGGCTGTTACAATATTGTTAAGAAAAGTTGCCCGTTGCATTTTGGGAACGCGCAATTGGGTCTTAACTCTCTTGAGAAGACAACGCAAAAAAACATTTTCTAGACCAGCTGTGGGAGGCTGGTCTTTTTGTATTTAAAGTACTCATGCATTGGTTATCCGATAACTGACTACAAACACTTTGAGCATCTCTAGTTAATAACTTCAAGGCTCTAACTGACAATGCTAAAAAGGGGCCATCTTTAAGTAATTTCCGCAATTTCTATGTTTCATCTGCGTTCAATTCACTAGAGATTTTAATTTTCCTGCTCCTACAAATTGTTGTATAGCAGGGAACAGGGAATAGGGAACTCTTAACAGGCTTGAAAGTCTCTTGGTGTCAGTGTTTTCTGATTAACTGATGTCAACCGCTACCTGGCAACTGCTATATCTACATGAAAATCACTATAATGTTTTGAGATACCATACTCAGCATTTTTGCTGAGTTTTATTTTTGAAACTACAGACAAAATAAAAGACGCAAATTTATCCTTTGCGTCTTCAAGCAAGATTTTAAAAATTAGAAAGTGAATGTGGTTCTCACTGTACCAATCACGATATCATCGTTTTGATTGTTATGATCTGGCGCTGTTAGCCAAATAACTCCTGGGGTAATGCTGATATTGTCACTCAGCTTATATTGATAGAAACCTTCAATGTGATATGAAGTGTCTGGATCTTTGTTGATACCTGCATTACGGAGAGAACTGCTCACGCCGGTAACTTTAGGTTCCATACCCACAATAATGCCTGCAATGTTACCTTTTTTACCAAGATCCGGGAAAGCCAGTGTGACGGCATAGTTCCAGATGTCAGCATCACCAGGAGTAACTGAAAGGATGCGAGCTTTGGTCAAGCCAGCCCAACCGCCAATCACGAATTTTGAGCTAGGTTGAAAGGATGCTTGTACACCGTAGGAGTTACTAGAAGCATTCTGCAATATGTCATTAGCGTTATTGCTACCACCACTACCATTAGCAAAAAAAGTATTTCTGTAGGCGTTAATGTAGGTCAAACCAAGGGTAATTTGATTGCTAGGCTTAACAGTTAACTGCCCCATAGCACCATAAGCACCGTTGAAGAGTCCAGAGCTTGGCTGAGGACTAGCAGCATTATTCGCTAAATACCCCAAGCTTAGTTCGAGGTTATCACTGAACTCGTGTTTGATTCCTATACCAGTACCGTTGACTAGATAATAAATTGGGTTGCGACTCCCAAATTGGGAAAAGGCACCGCTACCACCGTCCCCATCTAGGTAGGGGTTGACTGTGTTAGTGAAATCATCAATTGCACCTGCATTTGCTTCCAGGGTGACGCCTGTTTTCTTACCGAGAGGAAACTGATACAACAGCGCGTCTACCACAACTCCATTATTGTTGTTACCACCAGCAAATCGGAAGTCACCTTCTGGTGTAAAGGTAGCAGTCTGAGAGAAGGGGTCTAGGTTTGTTGCCTGAAGTCGTGTTCTGAGTAAATCTTGACCTGTGAAACTGGTGTCGAGGTTCAGACGCACGCGGTCTGCAAGGACAGGATTTTCGTTGACTTTTTGACCCTTAACTGTATTTCCACTTATGACACTGGCGATCGCAATTACCACTTCCCCATTCAGTTTGGTTGTGGTTGAAAACTGATTCGCTTCTAATTCAGCAGTGCGTGCTTCTACTGAATCCACACGACCTCGGAGTGTGGCCAGTTCTGCTGAAAAATCTTCTTGCAGCTTTTGTAATGTGGCTAAATCTTCTTTTTTAACTAAATCGCCAGTGGCTGTAGCAATAAGTTCATTAACGCGATCGAGACAAGCATTCAAACCAGCAGCAAACTCATACCGCGTTAATGCCCGATTACCACGATAAGTACTATTTGGGTATCCTGCAATACAGCCATAGCGCTCAACCAAGGACTGCAATGCTTGGAATGCCCAATCTGTAGGTTGTACGTCGGAAAATTGAGATACGGAGGTAACTTGCCCTATGTTCTGATCTTTTTCTTTGATGTCTGGATTAGCTAAAACTTGCGGTTGATTGATTTCAGACGTGCTGGAAGTTTCACCTGCAAATGCAGCAGTATTCACAAATAGTATTACACCGCAGACTGCTGGACTAACTAGCAGATATTTACAGAATTTTTTCATTTTTCCCCTCACACTTATCTCCAATTCACACCCAAACCACGTTTAAAAAAACGTGTATTTTATGAGAATATTTCTCAGTAATCTTATCAGAAGTAAGCAAACTTTTTAATAAAAAAGTCAAGAATTCCTAATTATTCAGGGAAAACTAAATTGCAGAGGGCTGTATCGGCTGAAAAAATTTTGTTGTTACTCATTAGACAGGAAACGCAGAATGATGTTATATATTTTGAATGAGAATGAGAATTATTATAGTCTAAAATGTAGAACAGGTCTGATTGTCAATAGAAACTGTGACAGAGGCAGAGCAAGCATCCGTTTCGAGGAGAAAACATGGTGATGATGAATTGCAGAGGACAAACAAGGGGCAGACAAACAAGCGGCATCTTGCCCATAATTGCTCTATTAATGTTGTCAATGGCTACTGGCTGTAGTCAATCGAATCCGAATCAGAGAAGTACTTCCGAACAGTCGCCGCAAGCACAGGAAGCTGCCTCTACCCCATCGGTGCAGTCAGGAAAAACTAAAATAGTGGCGACATTTTTGCCGATATATTTGTTTACCAAGGCAGTAGCTCTTAATGTGGCAGATGTAGAAATTCTAGTGCCACCCGGTACGGAGGTACATGAATACCAAGCGACACCAGAAAATGTTAAAGCGATCGCTAATGCGAATGTGTTAGTGAAAAATGGTTTAGGTTTGGAGGAATTTCTGGAAGGTACTGTCAAAAATGCCCAAAATCCCAAATTAATTGAAATTGATGCTACTAAAGGTATTAAACCCTTAAATGAAATTTCACCTGTTGTGAAAACGGCGCAAGAGGAAAAAGACCACGACCACGCCCAAGGTAATCCTCACGTTTGGTTAGATCCAGTTTTGGCAAAACAACAAGTAACAAATATTCGGGATGGATTAATTGCTGCCGATCCCGCAAACAAAGCTACTTATGAGGCCAATGCTGCGGCTTATATTAAAGAATTAGAAAGTTTAAACAGCGAATTTCAGCAGACTTTGCAGAAAACTCCTAATTGTACCTTTATTACCTTTCATGATGCCTTTCCATATTTAGCTAAACGCTATAATCTCAAGCAAGTTGCTGTGGTGCAAATTCCCGAAGATCAACTTTCACCAGCGGATGTACAAAATGCAATCAATGCCGTGAAAAAGTACAAAGTTAAAGCTTTGTTCAGCGAACCAGGAGTAGATAATAAACTTCTGACTAGTCTCTCCAAAGACTTGAAATTAAATTTGCGTACTCTGGATTCTCTGGAAACTGGCGAAACAGATCCGCAGCATTATTTTAAGGCAATGAAAGCTAACTTGCAAACTTTAGAAACGGCGTGTAAATGAGTTAGGAGTTAAAAGTCATAAATCCTAATTTATCAATTATTATTTTTGAAATAATGAATAATCAGATTGCTATTTTGAAAGTAGAAGGATTAACTGTTTATCAAGGCAGCTATCTAGCTGTTCGAGATGTTTCCTTTGAATTGTTGCCAGGAACAGATACAGCCATCGTTGGCCCCAATGGTGCTGGTAAAAGTACTCTGGTAAAAGCGGTTTTAGATTTGATCCCTCGAAGTGCTGGTACGATTGAAATATTAGGTCGCCCAATTGCCAGGTTGGGGCATTTACGTCACACATTAGGCTATATGCCGCAAAACTTCATCTTTGACCGCAGCTTTCCCATTTCTGTCAGCGAATTGGTGGGACTGGGATGGACTAAAGAAGGCAAAAGAAAGGGTTTGTTTTTCTCTAAGCTGTGGAGACAAGACCGAGAAAAATCGGCAGCAGTAATAGAAGCTTTACGGCGAACTGATGCTTATCATTTACAGCATCAAGCTATTGGTACTCTTAGCGGTGGTCAACTCAAGCGGGTTTTATTGGCTTATTGTTTGGTAATGCCTCGGAAACTGTTGGTGCTAGATGAAGCCTTTGCTGGTGTTGATGTGCAAGGTTCAGCAGATTTTTACGCTTTGCTAAATGAATTAAAACGGGAGGAGGGTTGGACAGTATTGCAGGTTTCTCATGATATTGATATGGTAAATCGCCATTGCGATCGCGTGCTTTGCCTGAACCAAAGCATTGTTTGTACTGGTAAGCCGGAAATTGCCCTTTCACCGCAAAACCTGTTAGCAACCTACGGCCCAGGTTTCAGTCGCTACCAGCACCAACATTAATGCCCATAAGTATGAATTTATTCAATGATTGTCAGATAGTTTGGCTAGCGATCGCCAATATTAATGACTTCGTAAGTTTGTTACAACACCCCTTTATGCAGCGTGCGATCGTCGGTGCTGCCTTGATGGGAATACTTGGCGGGATGTTGGGTAGTTTTGTCACCTTACGCCAGTTGTCTTTTTTCAGCCACGCGGTTGGTCATGCAGCATTAGTAGGTGTGGCGTTAGGTGTGCTGCTACAGGTAAATCCTACTTGGATGCTGTTACCTTTTACCTTAGTTTTTGGGGTTATTGTCCTCTACTTTATCGACAAAACCGACTTAGCTAGCGATAGCGTACTTAGTATAGTGTTATCTGGAGCATTAGCGATCGGTCTAATTCTCACGAGCCTAATTAAAGGATATCGTGGCAACTTGATGGCTGTCCTTTTCGGGGATATTCTAGCGATCGACACCACAGATTTGATTTTGACGCTGCTAGTCCTTGTGGGAGGCGGCATATTTTTACTATCAACTCTGCGACAGCAAATTTTATTGACCCTTAACCCCGATGTTGCTCAAGTTCAAGGCGTTCCCGTCCAATTGTACCGCTACGCTTTTGTGGTCTTGCTTTCACTCGCCGTTGCTGTCGCGATTAAAGCTGTTGGCGTTTTACTAGTGAATGCCTTTTTGGTCATTCCCGCCTCCACTGCCAAACTGATGAGCCACCACTTTAGCCGCTTTCTAGTCATGTCGGTGATAGTTGGTTCCATCAGCAGCATTGCTGGCATCATGGTGTCAGGTATTTTCAACCTTGCTTCTGGGCCAAGTATTGTTCTTGTCCAGTTTCTACTATTTGTAGCCGTTTTCATCTGGTTTAAGTTGAGTTTGAAAGCTGCATAACTATTTTTCTCCAAAGACTTGCTATATTCTTAGATGTTTGCTACATTGATTAATCGTGGCTCATAAAAGCCCCAGCCGGGATAGCTCAGTTGGTAGAGCAGAGGACTGAAAATCCTCGTGTCACCGGTTCAAGTCCGGTTCCTGGCATACTTTCAATATGTAAAAAGCCTTGATATATCAAGGATTCAAGAAAACCACCCTAGTAACGGTAGAAAAACTAGTGGTGGTTTTTACATTTTTTAACTTGACTTTGACGATGAATTGACTTGTTTACTGGCTTAGTAATCCGATCGCCATCTCAAGGTGAATTCTAGCCTTGTGCAAGTTGAGTAGGTTCTCTGGGTCAAATCTATCAGGGTAGCTCATAGCCTTGCCCTCCATTGTTAGCTTAATCAGCGCGGCTTGCTCGTCAGTAGGTGAGTTCATCAAAAAAATGGGTAGAAACCCCGCCCTACAAGGCGGCTTTATATTGGGAATAGTGCATCTCACAGAATAAATGCTACAATGTGAGGATGACACAAAAAGCTTTTAAGTACCGATAAATGAGGCGACTGTTTACACCATCTCAAGAGGCTGAAATCTGCAAAAGATACATCGCTAAAGAATCTACCTCTGTGATAGCAAATTCTTTGGGGACAGGGCATAGAGTGATTAATGGGGTTTTGAAGCGGAATAATATTGCAATTAGGACTCGCGGCAGGTACATTTCTGTTGACTACAATCTGATATTTACGCTTTATAAGCAAGGTCTTTCTGACGGCGAGATCGCAGGTAAATTGAATTGCACTAAAGGACTTGTGCAATCTGCTATTTACAAAAAGAAACCGGAAATCAGAAGAGGTAGATCGGAAGCTATCAAAATTAGTCAGCGAACCAAAAATAGAAAGTGGGTCAACGGGAAGCCCGAACTTAGAGGAAGTAAAAACCCTCTTTGGAAGGGAGGAAAAACTGAACTTAGTCAGGCTATTCGAGCAGATGCACTTTACAAAAAATGGAGAAGCAACATTTTTGAGCGAGATGAATATATATGCCAAGATTGCGGAGACAAATCGGCTCCAGGAAATAAAGTTATTCTTCACGCAGATCACATCATTCCACTCCATGAATTGATTGATATTCATCGCCTCAAAACGATCGAACAATCCAGAAATTGTGAGTCCCTTTGGGATATTAGCAACGGTAGAACGCTTTGCCGTTCTTGTCACAAAAAGACTGCTACTTACCGTGTAAATAGGCATATCAAATAAATGCAACGCAGTTTCAAGTACCGCTTCTATCCAACTTCTGAGCAAGAAACCTTGCTTCGGAGAACGTTGGGCTGTACTCGATTGGTCTATAACCGTGCCCTCGCCGCAAGGACTGAGGCATAGCTGACTCGCCTTGAGCGAGTCAGCTATGCCCAAACTTCTAGTCTGCTGACAGATTGGAAAAAGCAAGACGAACTTGATTTTCTTAACGATGTCAGTTGTGTGCCGTTGCAGCAAGGCTTGAGACATCTGCAAACCGCTTTCACTAACTTCTTTGCAGGAAGGGCGCAATACCCAAACTTTAAAAAGAAGCACAGTGGCGGTAGTGCGGAGTTTACCAAATCTGCTTTCAAATGGCGCGATGGTCAATTGTTCCTGGCTAAAAGTTCGGAACCTTTGGACATCCGATGGAGTCGAGCCATTCCCGGAGGCGCAGAACCTTCTACCGTGACGGTGAAGCTCTCGCGCTCTGGACGCTGGAGCGTCTCCCTGTTGGTGGATATTGAGATTGAACCATTGCCGGAGTCTCCTAACGCTGTTGGGATTGATTTGGGCATCACGAGTTTGATTGTTCTGAGTACGGGTGAGAAGGTTGCGAACCCCAAAGGTTTTAAGGCAAAACGCACCAAGCTCAAAAAAGCGACTAAAGTATTGAGCCGTAAGCTTCATGGGTCGAACAATCGCGCTCATGCCCGCCTCAAAGTCGCTAAAGTCTATGCAGAAATTAGTGACGCAAGACTTGATTTTCTTCCCTTCGGGACGCTTTGCGAACACAAGTTGACGACTCGGTTGGTGAGAGAGAACCAAACCATCGCCGTAGAAGATTTGGCTGTGAAGAACATGATGAAGAACCGGAAACTCGCTCTTGCTATCAGTGATGCCAGTTGGGGCGAACTGATCAGACAACTTGAATACAAGTGCGATTGGTATGGCCGCACTCTGGTCAAGATTGACCGATGGTTTCCAAGTTCTAAGCGATGTGGCAACTGTGGACATATCGTTGATAAATTGCCGTTGAATGTACGAGATTGGGATTGTCCTAAGTGTGGGACACATCACGACCGGGACGTCAACGCAAGTAAGAATATTTTGGCGGCTGGGCTAGCCGTTTCAGTCTGTGGAGCGAACGTAAGACCTAATAATCTTGAGCTTATTGGGCAGTTGCAAAAAACCCTTTTGGCTCGCACTGAGCATAGCCGAAGTGGAAAGAAACAGAAACCTAAGTCGTGAGTCTTAGGAATCCCTGTCCTTTAGGTCAGGGAGGATGTCAACTACTACCCCTTCAAGGAACTGAATAACGCTAAAGCCTGGTGACTTTAATCCTCTTCCCTGCCTTAGTTGAGCGAGTGCTATCTGTGGAAATGCCATCAAGGTAATTATTCAGCTAACCTTGTAGCCTCCATTGCCGGTAGGCTTTAGTCCGTAGCGCCTACACAAGTCTCTTAACTCAGCAGTGGTTTTGATTTCGAGTTCTGACCTTGTGAACATAAAATAGAGTTACCCGAATATTGGCAACGCGATCGACGCCAAACGTTTGAAATTTACAAATTGGTAGATAAAAATTATCAATTACAAATTGGCGAACCCCATTGGATGCCAGAAGTTGGTTTAGGGATTGGACGACATCAAGGTGTTTTTGGTGGGATTGGTCAGGAATTTCTATCTTGGTATGACGAACAAGGAAATCGGTATTTAACGAGAGAAGAAAAAGCAGAAAAGTTGGCGCAGCATTTACGTTCTCTTGGTATCGACCCCGATAATTTACTCAGCAATCCGTAAATTAGCTTTTCTTGAAGCCAAGAAGCCGGAGAGTTGCCAAGTAGTTGAAATCTTGTTAGCATTTATGTTTAAAATTGCACAAGAGGTTTATTTAGCATCTACTCACAGCTAAAGTTGACCCTTTGCAGGACTCTCCCAAGCAATGCTGACTGAAATTTTGCCTTTCCGCTTTGAGTTAGACACGATCGCGATCGCCGGAGCGAGTTTGTGGTCATTAGCCCTATATCTAGGTTTTTCCAGAGTCAATGAATGGGTAATCGAGCAACTCAATCGCTGGTTTAACTTTGCGGAGCGATCGCTTTACACCAGCCAGTCAGAATTTGAAAAGACTCGTAAAGCTAGAGAATCCCAAAACGCTTTCTACGCCTCACTGTTTAGCATTGTGCCTTTTTTGGTAGTCGGCACTTTATGTAACTGGGGTCTGGAAATTAGTTTAGGTGAAAGTTGGGGAATTAGTACAGGTATATTAGCTTGTATGGGTGCCGGCATTTATGAACTTGGGCGCAGGGATGGAGAATCTTCGGATTAAGCCAGAGTGAAAATGAGGGGGATGTTGCTCCCATTACTCCCTCATCTTTCACTACTTGCCAATTTCCTCACGAACAATCTCTGCTATCTTCTGGGCTGCACCGCTTTCACCGCGAATATTACGGAGTTTGGCGCGGATATCAGCCAATTTTTCTGGATGTGCCAAAAAGTCTAAAACCATTTCCCCAACTTCTTGCGGTTCAAGTTTACCCATAAGTTCTGGCACGATCTCTTCCTGTGCCCAGATATTTGGCCATGCTAATAAACCTTTGTGTCTCACGAATCTCAGAAATGACCAATTAATCACCTTAGCGCATAGTGTACCGACTACTGGCAGATTTGCCAACAATCCCGGTAAACCATCCCAAGAACGCATGGCATCAAGTTGCTGTGTTGGTAGCAAAACAATCATTGGCACTCCTAAAGCACCGAGTTCAGCAGTGTTTGCCCCCACTGTAGTCAAGCACATGCAGCACTGGGATAATAAGTGATATGCAGGGTTTTCTTGCCACAGTTCTACAGTTAAACCACTTGCTGTTTTTAGCGATGCCTTGCCTGTAGCGTCCTCTGAAATAATTAAGGAACCACCGCTAAAACCAAAAGTTTCCACAAAAGGGTTTTTTTGGGAATCGCCAAAACTAGCTAAGGTTTGTAAATCGACGGTTGGAGCGACAGGAATCACAAATTTGGTTTGGGGTCTTTTGCTGTGGATGTATTCGCCAATGGCTAACATTAAAGGTATCCCTTGGGTTAATTTTGCCGCTTTTGAACCCGGTAAGACACCAATTAAGTCAGTTATTTGTCCTTTGTCAGAGGAATTACTACTAGCTTCTAACATCAAATCTCCCACAACAGTGAATTTGTGGGCATATTTTTGGGAAACACGGGCAGCAACTTCAGCTTTCATCACGCCAAAGCGATCAATCCAGTTATGCCAACGGGCTGACCATTCGGCGTAAACCACTGTGCGATATCCGAGCTTTTTGCCTATGACTACAGGGAAAATTTGATCGCCACCTAGAAAAACAACTACACCGCGATCGCACCAGTCCCAATGATCAAATGTTTTGCCCCAAAGCAGAAATTGCCAAAAATGCTCTGCTCCCTGTACTCTATCTACTTCTGGATAAGAAAGAGCGATCGCTGCTTCTTTACCACTGGCATTTGAGCAAGGTGATAATACCACAGAAATCCTCACTACAGAAGGATCATCCCCTAGTTCTTGCCGCAATGCCCTTACTACTGGACGCACCCAGGTTGTTACTTCACCTGGGCCATTTGAAAGGATAAGAATATCTACTTGAGTCATTAGTCAAGAGGTAAATATTAGCTAAGTAGCAATTGGCCATTTTCAGAGACTGAAATATCGGTAATTTCGTCTACTTGATCTAGGAAAGACTTTACACATTGACTATAATATGCGTGGCAGACTTGTTAAGTTAAAAGTCTTGCCCTGACTTGTTCTTGGGCTGCTACCTTGTTACCAAAGGTAATTTACAGTTGGTTGTCTCTGTCAATGCATAAGTCCTACTTCACTTAAATAAGTCTTTTTCAAAAATCACATTTTGTTCCTATATAAATATATTGATTATTTTGTTATGGATAACAATCAAAGCTGCGATTATCAATAATTTTTTGGGCAATCTAAATATAGCCCTTTTTTTGCTTACCAAACCCATTATTTAGAGGGTGATACCTTTGATGAAAGGCAGCTCCAGCCCATCTGATGCCAAAATACATTCCTCGCGCAATTTGTTGATCCGATTTATTCTTGGCGGCACTACTCTGATTGTGAGTATTTCTGCTTATTTTAGCTATCAGGCTGCTCGAAAAATAACCCTAGAAGACTTGAGAGGAAAAGCTTTTTTAGAGGTAGAGAGAGGGGTTGATGAAATTGAGGAGTGGTTGCATGTTCGCAAAGTGGAGGTGCAAACCCTTGCTCATACTTCAACTGTACGCTCCTTAGACTGGTCTGTGGCAGAACCCTATTTAAAGTCAGAAGTTGAGCGGATCAATGAATTTTTCTTTTTCCTAATAGCTACCCCGGATGGTTCGTATTTTAATACTAAGGTTGGCCGGTCAAATAAGAATATTAAGGATCGAGACTACTTTCAAAAAGCACTAGCTGGAAAAAGCAACATTTCTGATCCCTTTATCAGCCGTTCCACGGGCATTCCTTTAATTGCGATCGCCACCCCAATTTGGTCAAATTCTCTTACCAATCATTCACCGATTGGGGTCTTTCACGGCAATGTTAAAGTCGATCACATTGCAGAGGTGGTCAACTCGCTGCGCTACGGCAAGAATAGCTATGCGTTCGCTCTCAATTCCAAAGGAGAAGCGATCGTCTACCCCAACTCAACGTTAATGTCAACGCTAGAAAAACCTGCACCCAGCCTGCTGAAAATTCCAGATCGCAATTTAAATGCGATCGCGCAGCAGATGGTAAACAGACAACAGGGAATTCAGTTGATGGAAATTGACGGTACCAAAAAGTATGTTGCTTATATGCCGTTGCGAGAAGCTAATTGGTCTGTGGCTTTGGTAATTCCACGCCAAAATATTGAATCTCGGCTACAATTCCTCGATCTGATAGCCTTAATTGTGGGCGGGTTGACAGTGACGATGATCACTGTCTTGTGGCAGGTGCAAGCGTTTGAACAGGCTCAACTGAAAAAGTCCAAAGCAGCGGCTGATACCGCAAATCGTGCTAAGAGCGAATTTTTAGCCAACATGAGCCATGAACTGCGAACGCCCTTGAATGGTATTTTGGGTTGCGCTCAAATTTTGCTGCGTTCTAAAGGTTTGCCGGAGCCAGAGCAATATCATGTAAACATCATTGAACAGTGTGGTTCTCATCTGCTGACTTTAATTAATGACATTTTGGATCTTTCCAAAATTGAAGCGCAAAAACTGGAACTGCATCCTCAAGATGTGCATTTCCCGTCTTTTTTACAGGGGATTGGGGAAATTTGCCAGATTCGGGCAGAACAAAAAGACATTTTGTTTGTCTATGAACTCGCCAGCAACTTACCCACAGGGGTTAATGTCGATGTCAAAAGGTTACGTCAGGTTCTCTTGAATCTGCTGGGAAACGCCATCAAATTTACGGATGAGGGTAAAGTTAGTTTCAAGGTTGAGGTAATCGATCAACTTCCTGCTGATGGGCAAACAGTGAAATATCGCATTCACTTTAGTGTAAAAGACACAGGAATTGGCATAACTCCAAACGAATTGGACAAGATTTTTTTGCCATTTGAACAAGTAGGTGATAAAAAGCGTCAGACAGAAGGGACGGGGCTGGGTTTAGCTATTACTCGGCAGTTGGTGCAGATGATGGGTAGCGATATCCAGGTTAAAAGTCATCTTGGTCAGGGTAGTATTTTCTGGTTTGAAATTGCGATCGCCCAAGCCAGCGAATGGGTACAGTCTGCTATGGCTGCATCCAAGGGACAAATCATTGGCTTTGCAGGTAGCCCCCACACCATCCTGATGGTAGATGATCGCTGGGAGAATCGCACAGTAATTACAAACTTACTGCAACCATTGGGTTTCAATGTGGTTGAAGCCAGCAACGGTAAAGAAGGTTTAGAAAAAGCGATCGCCCTTAAACCAAACCTGATCATTACAGATTTGCTCATGCCAGAAATGGATGGGTTTGAATTGATTAAACACCTGCGTCATACCCCAGACATCCAGGATGTCAAGATTATCGTCTCTTCCGCTAGTGTCTTTGAAGCCGACCAACATCGCAGTCTGCAAGCAGGAGGTGACACCTTTTTGAGCAAACCTATACAGGCAGATGAATTACTCCAGCAATTAGAGTGCCACTTAAATTTGGCATGGATTTACCAGCAGTCTCAGTCTGAGGAACAAAGAATCAACTCTTCGGCTACAACACGTGATAGCCCATCAGATCAATTGACTACTCCTTCCCCCGATGTATTGCGAGAACTAGTTATTTTAGCCAGCAAAGGTAACTTCAATACCATTCTCAAATGGGCCGATAAACTAGAGGAAACAGACACAAAATTCGCTGCCTTTGCTAACCAATTGCGGCAACTAGCGAGGCAGTTTGACGAAGATTTAATCCTCAACTTTTTGACCAAAAAAGTTGAGGATTGATTCCTCTAAATTTATTTATGGAGATTATGAATTTTGAATTCGGAGCCTTTGTCTTTGGCGTCTCACAGAGAAACAACGTAACTCAATATAGGGTAGAAACAGCATGACAGCGACGATAGGCGATCAAAAAAATTCTCTGAATTGCGAGCCTACCAGAGGAATTATTTTAGTCGTTGACGATAACCCTGCCAACTTACAAGTTTTATCCAGCTTTTTGGATCAGTCTAGCTTTGAAGTTTGGGCAGCTCGCAGTGGTGAAAAAGCCATTCAGAGATTAGACAATGATAATTTACCTGATTTAATCTTACTTGATGTGATGATGCCAGGTATCGATGGGTTTGAAACTTGTAAACACCTAAAAAGCGAAAGCAATCCTCGTATCCAGGATATTCCGATCATTTTTATGACTGCTCTTTCAGATACTGCTGATAAGGTTAAAGGATTGCGATTGGGAGCCGTAGATTATATTACTAAACCTTTTCAGTATGAAGAAGTCTTGGTGCGAGTAGAGCACCAACTAAAGCTGAGAAATTTGACGAAAACCTTGATTGCTAAAAACGCCGAATTACAACAGGCTCAAACCCAACTGATTCAAGCAGAAAAGGTAGCAACATTGGGTCAAATGACAGCAGGAATTGCCCATGAAGTAAATAATCCCATTAATTTTATCGCTGGCAATTTGAATTTTATTGAGCAATATTTCCAAGAGGTTGTCAATTTACTCGAGCTATATCAAAAGTATCTGCCCGATCCACCTGCTGAAATTCAAAATGCTATTAAAACAAAAGATATCAGCTATTTATTAAATGATTTCTCCAAAATTATTCAATCTATGCAATTGGGTACAGATCGCGTGACAGAAATTGTGTCATCGTTGAACAAGTTCTCTCGACACGGAGAAGCAGGGAAGAAACGGGCTAACCTGCATGAAGGGTTAGAAACTACGCTACTCATTCTTGGACATCGACTCAAAGCAAATGCTCATCGTCCGGCAATCCAACTAAACAAAGAATATGGAGAGTTACCACTTATTGAGTGCTATCCAGGCGAAGTAAATCAGGTTTTTATGAATTTAATTGGTAATGCGATCGATGCAATTGAAGAAATACCAAAAAATCAAGACTTGGATGAAACTTTTAGACATATTGGTGTGATTTGGATTAAAACTGAGAAAATTGGAGAACAAGTTATTCTCCGAATTGCAGACAATGGCTCAGGAATCAGTGAAGCAAATCGGATAAAAATATTCGATGCTTTCTACACTACAAAAACCATCGGAAAAGGAACAGGTTTAGGTTTATCAATTGCTTACCAAATTGTAGTTAACAATCATCACGGCAAGCTAAGTTGCTATTCAACACAAGGTGAGGGTACAGAGTTTGTGATTGAATTACCTATCCGATAAATTATAATCCTAAATCGTATCCGTATCGGTATTCAGAAAATACTTGCAATGGCTGAGTTCTCGGTTACAGACACAACGAGAGTCATTCAAATTCAGGGGTGCCGCAGCTACGCCCGTCGTAGACATCGCAGCAATGGCAGCTTTACGATTGTTACAGTGCGTCTTAATTGTAATTCTAGTAGTTTTGTGTTTACAACGAGCGATCGCTCTCTGGTCTGTTATTAAACTGATATAATCTGCTATATGTTTGATAATGTCTGTAAGTTTCTTGCTGAGTCATTTTCAGCCGACTTTGCAACATGGCTACTCGGTGAAGCAATAACTCTCACAGAACTGAGTCCTTCTGAATTATCCCTCGAACCCATTCGCGCCGATGCACTAATTTTATTGCAGTCGGATGAGATTGTCCTCCATCTCGAATTCCAAACCGTACCTAAAGCCGATATTCCTTTTCGGATGAATGATTATCGCTTACGGGCATATCGAAAATTTCCCCATAAGCGAATGCGTCAGGTGGTAATTTATCTAAAACCAACTGATTCTGAGCTAGTCTATCAAACGGAATTTGTTCTAGAAAATAGTCTGCACAGATTTGAAGTAATTCGACTTTGGGAACAGCCAACTGAAATATTTTTCAATTCTCCGGGTTTGCTACCCTTTGCAGCTTTAAGTCAAACCAACGATCAAACGCGAACCTTAGAAGAAGTTGCCCAAGTTATTGAAGCACTCAACGACACCCGAATCCGCAGTAATGTTGCTGCATCAAGAGCAGTCTTAGCTGGGCTAGTATTAAATAAAGACGTGATTAAAAGAATATTGCGGAGTGATCTTATGCGCGAATCTGTAATTTATCAAGATATTCTGCAAGAAGGGCTTGCACAAGGTTTAGAACAAGGGCTTGAACAGGGTATTGAACAAGGTTTTGAACAAAAAGCTCAGGAGATTGCAACAAATATGCTCAACGAAGGAGTTGCGATCGCATTAATTGTCCGTGTTACTGGTTTAGCTGTCGAGCAAGTTGAGCAATTACAGGCTAAAACCTCACGGTAATCAAGCTGAGTGAGTCAATGATACGCCAAAAGAGTCTTAGAATCCCGGCTTCTGGGAGAAGTCGGGTGCTAACAAAACACCTATAAGCGCCATATAATCAATACTCAGAGATTAATAATTGCTAGATGCCATAGTCAAATCTTGAAGATTGTCTTAGATTTCCTGATGTAATCTTACCATAATTCCTGATGGCAGCTAGTGATAATTAGCTTTTAATTGAAAGATACTGAGATCAAAGCAATAAAAGTTACAAAAAATTTAAGTGGTTGTTTGATTAAGTTCAATCATTAAATTTTGCATGAGAGGAATTAACTGATGTTACCGGATTGGTTATCTAAAAACTTACCTAAGCAGAAAAAAGTTGATGATTTTCATGAATCTCTAATCTTTAATCTTGATAATCTCAATAAATGGTTACAAGACTTATTTAAGGTGCGGGAAGTCGTGTCTGTAATGACCTACGAAAATGCTTTCAAGTATTTTGTGACAGAGCGACCATCCGACCCAGAAGCAGAAGTTAAAAGGGGAGCGATTCTAAAGCAACATCACCAACAAGGTTATTATTTAGCTCAAGTTTTTCTTGATAGTTATAATAATGTTCTTTGTCAAGCTAATGGAAAACCCTATGGTCGTCAATTAGTTGCTAGAGAGCTTGATGAAGAGTTGCGGGATATTTTTGGTGATAAAGATTTAATTATTGTGGAGTAAAAAAGTATGTTTGACCCCATTTCACTTTTGATTCGTGGCGTAATATTTGCAATGGCAGCTTGTGAAATTGTTTATTATGCTTACCTTACCTGGACAATAGTTGTTAATTGGTTTCAAGACAATGAACATCTTGCTACTCAACCTAATAATGTAGCTGCAACTATCAAGACAAAACTAGATAGTGGAGAACATGTTGTTGTTCAGGGTATTTTTAATAAGAAAACTGGTGATACTGTAGAAACACGTACTATTAAGTACGATCAACTCGATTCAGATATTAGAGATGCTCACCGAGGAAGTGAAGTTGTTATTTGGCAATAGAATCACATACAAGTTTTTAAAACATTGGTATTTGTCAAATGAAAGTATCTCAAAATATCGTAATCCAGGGTATCCCCAATAATGTACCTGAAGATATTGCTGCTCTTTTTCGTTCTCGAATTTTAAATGCTGTAAATAAATTAGTTGATGAAACAAGTTTAGAGAAAATCAATATAATTGTAACAACTGCTTCGGAAGCAAGAAATATAGATGAAGGAAATTCTATAAAAAAAACCGAAGCTGATAATCAAAAATCAAATAATCATGATTTATCAGTCGAAGAACGTGCTGGTAAATACAAAGCTGCACAACCACTATTTGATTTTGAACAGTTAGTCATCACTGAAGAAGTGAAAGATGACCTTTTGCTAGCAGTTGACTTAATTAAGTTAGAAGCTCAGGTTTTTGATGATTGGGGTTTGAGACAAATAGAACCTTTTCCCCGGACTGCATTAAATTTTTACGGTTCACCAGGTACTGGAAAAACTTTATCTGCACATGCAATAGCTTCTAAAATCAAACGACCAATTTTAGCTGCTAGTTATGCTCAAATTGAGAGTATGTATCACGGTGAAGGTCCGAAGAATCTGGAGGCAATTTTTCTTGCAGCAGAAAGAGATAATGCTTTGCTATTTATTGATGAAGCTGATTCTTTACTTTCCAAGCGACTTACAAATGTAACGCAAGGTTCAGAACAAGCTATCAGTAGCTTGCTTCCCCGTTCGCGGAGCGTCCCGTAGGGAAGGATTACGCCACAATATTTATTAATAGCTATTTAGTCATTAATAAATATTGCAAAAAATTTACAAATAATTGAGCAAATACTTTTATACACAGTAAATAATTACAAAGAAATATTTCGTTTTTTATATCAATTTGTGTCAGATACACGATAAAATTCCCACTGGGCAAGCGTTTTCTGATAAAAAACAGATATTGCCTAAATATCACAAGTTACCTGTGGCTGATGATGCCGCTAGGAACTTCGAGTAGAGAACACGCATCAAAGGAGCCGAAGAAGCATGTTCACCCACGTCAAGTCCACCATTAGACACATTGCGCCTGATGACTTACGCGGACGTAATTTAATCAAGGTGGTCTATGTCGTGCTAGAGTCCCAGTACCAAAGTGCTTTGTCGCAAGCGGTTCGCACGATTAACGCGAACAATCCCGACTTGGCGATTGAAATCAGTGGGTACTTGATTGAGGAACTCCGCGACCCAGAGAATTACCAGGAGTTCAAACGAGAAATTGAGAGTGCGAATATCTTCATCGCTTCTCTCATTTTCATCGAAGACTTAGCACAGAAAGTAGTAGCAGCAGTAGAACCACACCGCGATCGCTTGGACGTTTCCGTTGTCTTTCCCTCGATGCCAGAAGTAATGCGCCTGAGTAAAATGGGCAGCTTTTCCCTGGCACAGTTGGGTCAGTCAAAAAGTGCGATCGCCCAATTTATGCGGAAACGCAAAGAAAAATCCGGTGCGGGATTCCAAGATGGAATGCTAAAGCTTTTGCGAACACTCCCGCAAGTGCTGAAGTTCCTACCAATGGAAAAAGCCCAGGATGCCCGAAATTTCATGCTCAGTTTTCAGTATTGGCTAGGTGGTTCTCCAGAAAATCTGGAAAACTTCTTGCTGATGCTAGCTGATAAATACGTATTTAAAGATTTAGAGAAACAAAATTTTGCACCTTCTACATACGAACAGCCGGTGGTTTATCCCGATTTAGGGATTTGGCATCCTTTGGCTCCCAGTATGTTTGAGGATGTCAGAGAGTACCTCAATTGGTATACAGCTCGTAAGGATATTTCTAGCGATCTCAAAGATCCCCTAGCTCCTTGTGTCGGGTTAGTATTGCAACGCACTCACCTAGTTACAGGGGATGATGCCCATTATGTCGCAATGGTGCAGGAGTTGGAAGCAATGGGCGCACGGGTATTACCTGTGTTTGCTGGTGGTTTGGATTTCTCCAAGCCTGTGGATGCCTACTTCTACGAACCAATTACCAAAATACAGTTAGTAGATGCAGTGATATCGCTGACTGGTTTTGCTTTAGTGGGTGGCCCAGCTAGACAAGATCATCCCAAAGCAATTGAATCACTCAAACGCTTAAACCGTCCTTATATGGTGGCGTTACCCTTAGTTTTCCAAACCACAGAAGAGTGGATGGATAGCGATTTAGGGTTACATCCGATTCAAGTAGCTTTGCAAATTGCGATTCCCGAATTGGATGGGGCAATTGAGCCGATTGTCTTATCAGGTAGGGATGGGACTACAGGGAAAGCGATCGCACTGCGCGATCGGGTTGAAGCTGTCGCCGAACGCGCCTTAAAATGGGCAAACCTCCGTCGCAAGCCGAAACTGGATAAAAAAGTCGCCATCACCGTTTTCAGCTTCCCGCCAGATAAAGGCAACGTCGGAACCGCCGCTTACTTGGATGTATTCGGCTCCATCTACGAGGTAATGAAAGCCCTCAAAAATAACGGCTACGACTTACCAGAATTACCAGAATCAGCCGAAGCGCTGCTGCAAGAAGTCATCCATGACGCTCAAGCGCAGTACAACAGCCCAGAACTGAACGTTGCTTACAAAATGTCGGTTCCTGAGTATGAGGCGCTGACCCCATACTCTCACCGCTTAGAGGAAAACTGGGGCCCACCTCCTGGACATCTCAACAGCGATGGGCAAAACTTGCTGATTTATGGTAAGCAATTCGGTAACGTCTTCATCGGTGTCCAACCCACATTTGGTTACGAAGGCGACCCGATGCGGCTGTTGTTCTCCCGTTCAGCTAGTCCTCACCACGGTTTTGCTGCTTACTACACTTACCTAGAGCAAGTTTGGCAAGCTGATGCTGTACTGCATTTTGGTACACACGGTTCCTTGGAATTCATGCCAGGTAAACAGATGGGGATGTCTGGTGATTGTTATCCAGATAACTTGATTGGCTCAATTCCCAACTTGTATTACTACGCAGCCAATAATCCGAGTGAGGCGACAATTGCCAAACGCCGGAGTTATGCCGAAACAATTTCTTACTTGACACCGCCGGCAGAAAATGCTGGTTTGTATAAAGGTTTGAAGGAACTCAGCGAATTAATTGCTTCCTACCAAACCTTAAAAGATAGTGGACGCGGTGTTTCCATTGTCAACAGCATCATGGATAAATGCCGGATCGTGAATCTGGATAAGGATATTAACCTGCCAGAAACCGATGCCAGAGACATGAGTACCGATGAGCGGGATAATATTGTTGGCAACGTCTACCGCAAGTTGATGGAAATCGAGTCACGGTTGTTGCCTTGTGGGTTGCACGTTATTGGTAAACCGCCAAGTGCAGAAGAGGCGATCGCAACTCTGGTTAATATTGCTAGTCTAGATCGTCAAGAAGAAGGACTTCAAGGCTTGCCGGGAATTATCGCTAACAGCATTGGGCGTAATATTGATGATATTTACCAAAGTAACGACAGAGGCATTTTAGAAGATGTCCAGTTATTGCAAGATATCACTTTGGCGACCCGTGCAGCAGTTACTGCCCTTGTTCAAGAGCAAATCGACGCGGAAGGACGAGTTTCTCTGGTTTCCCGGTTGAATTTCTTCAACATGGGCAAAAAAGAACCTTGGGTAGAATCATTGCATAAAGCAGGTTATCCCAAAGTTGACACCGCAGCCCTCAAACCCCTATTTGAGTATTTGGAATTCTGCCTGCAACAAGTTTGTGCCGACAACGAACTAGGAGCATTACTCAGAGGCTTGGAAGGTGAATACATCCTACCTGGCCCTGGTGGCGATCCCATCCGCAACCCGGATGTATTGCCCACAGGTAAGAATATCCATGCCCTCGATCCCCAATCCATCCCAACAACAGCAGCAGTACAATCAGCCAAAATCGTTGTAGATCGGCTTTTGATCCGTAACAAGGCAGAAAACGAAGGAAAATGGCCAGAAACCATCGCCTGCGTCCTCTGGGGAACCGATAACATCAAAACTTACGGTGAATCCCTGGCGCAAATTATGTGGATGGTGGGCGTGCGTCCAGTTCCCGATGCTTTGGGACGGGTGAACAAGTTGGAATTGATATCTTTAGAAGAGTTGGGACGCCCCAGAATAGATGTGGTAATCAACTGTTCTGGTGTATTCCGCGATTTGTTCATCAACCAAATGAACCTGCTAGATCAAGGTGTGAAAATGGCAGCCGAGGCAGATGAACCCTTAGATATGAACTTTGTTCGCAAACACGCTTTGCAACAAGCTGAGGAAATGGGAATTAATCTGCGTCAAGCAGCAACGCGCGTTTTCTCCAATGCTTCTGGTTCCTACTCCTCAAATATCAACTTGGCGGTAGAAAACAGCACTTGGGATAGCGAAGCCGAGTTGCAGGAAATGTATCTCAACCGGAAATCCTTCTCCTTCAATTCCGATAACCCCGGAATCATGGACGAATCGCGCGGTATTTTTGAAAGCACATTGAAAACTGCTGATGCAACTTTCCAAAATCTCGATTCTTCGGAGATTAGCTTAACGGACGTTTCCCACTACTTCGACTCAGATCCCACCAAGCTTGTGGCAAGTCTGCGCGGTGATGGTAAAAAGCCAGCATCTTATATTGCAGATACAACCACAGCTAACGCTCAAGTGCGGACATTATCGGAAACCGTGCGTTTGGATGCGCGTACCAAATTGTTAAATCCCAAATGGTATGAGGGGATGCTGTCACACGGTTACGAAGGTGTGCGCGAACTCTCCAAGCGGTTGGTGAATACAACAGGTTGGAGTGCGACAGCTGGCGCTGTGGATAACTGGATTTACGAGGATACTAACGAAACCTTCATCAAAGATGAAGAAATGCAGAAACGGTTGTTGAACCTTAATCCCCATTCTTTCCGCAAGATTGTATCAACTTTGTTAGAAGTGAATGGACGCGGTTATTGGGAGACTAGCGAGGATAATTTAGATCGTCTGCGCGAGTTGTACCAAGAAGTTGAAGACCGAATTGAAGGGATAGAATAGGATTACATGGGCAGGCGTTATGCCTGCCTTAACTTTTGAATCCGAGATATGACTATGAATGCTTTAACCGTCAACCTTCAATCAGTATTGGAACTGACAGATGAGCAGTTTTTTAATCTATGTCAGGCAAACCGTGACTTGAGGTTTGAACGCACTGCAACCGGAGAATTAATTATCATGCCACCAACCGGGGGAGAAACCGGAAATCGTAATGGTAGACTAAATCAACAATTATTTAATTGGTCAGATACTGATGCTACTGGCATCGCTTTTGATTCTTCTACTTGTTTTAAATTACCTAATGGTGCAGATCGTTCACCTGATGCTTCTTGGACAAAGTTAGAACGATGGGATGCTTTAACTGAAGAAGAAAAACAAAAGTTTCCTCCCATTTCTCCTGATTTTGTAATTGAGTTACTTTCGCCAAGTGATAGTTTGAAAGTAGCTCAGGAAAAGATGAGGGAATACATAGGTAATGGTGTGCGTTTGGGTTGGTTAATTAATCGTAAATCGCGGCAAGTGGAGATTTATCGGCAAGGACAAGAGGTTGAGGTGTTGGAATCGCCTGTTACTTTGTCAGGAGAAGATGTTTTGCCGAGATTTATTTTAAACTTAGAAGCGATTTGGTAATAGTTAATAACTTGAGTAAATTGGCTATCAAAATTTAATATAATGTGATTTAGAGCAAGAGGTGATTTTCCAATAGATAAATTAACTCGATATCGCCAGCTTGTACAACAGATATTACAGGAATATAGTGAGCAAAAACCCGCTTACGGAAATATAGAAGTTGAAACAATTTTTGATACAGAACGTGACCATTATCAAATAGTTAATGTAGGCTGGGAAGGTCAAGACTGGGTACATAGTTGTATTATTCATATTGATATTAAGGGTGGAAAAATTTGGCTTCAGTGGAATGGTACAGAAGATGATATTGCAGCTAATTTGGTAGCTGCGGGAGTTCCCAAAGATGACATTGTGTTAGGTTTCCAATCTCCTTTTATGAGACAGTTTACAGAATATGCAGTGAGTTAAGAGATGTTTTGAAAATCTCCAAGCGCGATTTATGTAAATTTAGTTCAATCTCAGCTAAGTAAGTGGATACATTAATTATGGATAATTGGCAAGATATTACTGATGATAGATTAGTAAGACCAATACATCCTGGCGAAGTAATTGCAGATATTTTAGATGATTTAGATATTAATGCCGCAAATTTTGCAGAAATTTTAGGAGTATCTAATCAAACAATTCAGGAGATTATTAATGGTCAAAGATCAATTACGGTAGATATAGCAATACGTCTTGGTAAAGCTTTACGAAATAGTCCAAGACTTTGGCTTAATCTTCAGCAAAAAGTTGATCTTTGGGATGCTTTGCAAAGCCATAAAGAAGAATATGAGCAAGTCATGACATTGGTTTATAAGAAATTGTGAAGAATTATTTTTTAATAATTGAAATTTAGAGCAATTTTCAGGTAAATGAACCACATTTTTAAATATCACGCAGAGGCGCAGAGAGTAAGAGTGCAAATTCTTGGTTTATTAAATTTTATAATTTTTGGCTAGGAGAAATACCTATTGATAAATCCATACCAACAGTACGAATTGTATTTGGACGCTTGATAGGATGAAGTTTTGCAATTTCTAGTTCTGGATAGCTATTTTGAGAATAACTGGAATCATCAGCTGATTTCAGCCAGTAAACAAGATAAATACCGTAATTTGTTCCTATCGATTGCATATATTTGGGCAACTGGACAGTTAAACCATGCTCCAAATCATCTGAATTAGCCTTTTTGGCTTCTATTGCTATCTTTCCTAGACCTTTGATATTAGATACTGGCGCAACTACATAAAAATCTACCCTGCCATTGCCAGCAACTGTTTCACATAAAACATCGAAGTTTTTCATCGTTCCGTAAATGCTTAAAAAAGCCGCAACTCCCTTTGTTATATCTGGTTCATTGAGAGGTTTTCGTATTTTTTTATCTACAGGTCTCCAAAAGAGAGTTTCAGAGCCATGCCGTCGAATGTCTTCCTGACAGCAATGAAGACAATCCAAGACAGTAGAAAAAAAATCATCCATATTTGGATAACTATCATTTGAGAGAAGATTTTCTCTCCTTAGAATTGTCACGATTTCAGCCGGAGGTATTGTAATTGGTGTACGAACAGATATCATATGCTGATTCATATCTGTCAATGAACCGTAAGGAACAATACCACATCCTATAGAGTCGGCATTCCACTGCAAAGATACCTGGCATGGTTCGTTTCCCAAATACTGCTCACTATGCTGATATAAATCATTGCGCTTAATAAAAACCATGCCATTGTGAATCTTAGCTTCAAATACGAAATCACGATATGAAAAATTAAAAAGCTGTACTGAATTCCGTAAAAAACCTTCATAAGCGTTAAAATCTATAGTCCCAGCAGGTACACAGAAGTCAGAAAAAGTTAGGCAAGGTCTCATACTAGAGAGTAGTTCCAATGTGACTTCTCCCAGTTGTACTTTGTCAATTTTCATGTATTTTTAGTATAGTTATAATTTTCGGACTGTATCTCTAAATTGTATCGCTGCTTCTACGAGAGACAACGCCGAAGTTACAAACTTGCCTGGATATTTTATTGATAGTGAAACTTAGAAGTAGAACGAGACTGCTCAAGAATTAGGTCTTCCTATTCCTGAATTTAGATAGCGTTTGATGTCTGCCTAATTGATTATAATACCAAGCGCGATGGCACTCTCTCTTCCACAACAGGCGATCGCTTTATTTTTGAGGTTTTAATGCAAGGCTATACCTAGGGTGAGCTTCGCTAATGCACTCTCTCTTCCACAACAGGCGATCGCTTTATTTTTGAGGTTTTCTGTAAGGCTATACCTACGGTGAGCTTCGCTAACGCACTCTCTCTTCCACAACAGGCGATCGCTTTATTTTTGAGGTTTTCTGTAAGGCGATCGCATTGTTTTTGAGGTTTTCTGCAAGGCGTAGGCGTAGCCCGTCGTAGACATCGCACTCATTTTTCCCCAACACGCGATCGCATTATTTTTGAGGTTTTGTGCAAGGCGATGTCTACGGCGGGCAACTCTTAGAGAGGCTACGCCAACGCCTACGCTCTTTTAGCCATCCAAGCATAAAATCGAAATATGACTGTTCATAAAACGGATATGCTAAAAACGCTTTGGGCTACTGTTCGGCAAGGAAAAATAGAACTGCTGGAGTCAGAGGAATTACCGGAAGGAACAAGAGTGCTAGTGACGCTGCTTCCTAATGATGAAACTGAATTTTGGCTTCAAGCCAGTCAAACATCACTCGATGCAGTTTGGGATAAGGCTGAGGATGATGTCTATGCCCAACTACTCTAAAAATAACATCATTTTGGTTCAGTATCCCTTTTCAAATTTGTCTAGTTCAAAAATTAGACCTGCTGTTGTTATAAGTGCGCCACACGTTTCTCAAGACATCCTAATTACACCCTTGACGAGCAAAACTGGAGTATTACTAGAAGGCGAGTTTGTCTTGTTGCTATTGGGAGATAAACGGCTTGATTCAGATACAGCTTATGCGCTGTCCCAAATTATCAAAGCAACGTATCGTTATTTGTTAGAGTGAATGGGCAGCAGCAGGGCTAAACGTGGCTACAGCAGTCAAGAGAGGTTTATATACAGTGCATAAAAGCTTGGTTGTAAAAGTGATTGGCAAGTTAGCTGATGCTGATGCTGAACTGTTAGAGCAATCTTTGCGGTGTTGGTTGGGGTTGTGATAGGAGGTAGCAATAGTATTAGGAACTTCGCAAAATTGAGAATTGAATGCCTAGATAATGCGATCGCTCACTCTTCCACAACAGCGATTGCATTTGCTATATCGGCGATCGCATTTGCTTAAGTAGGGGCGCACAGCTAGCTGTGCATCCCTATACCAAAATCCACGCAGCCTGAAAAAAGTCGCGCTCGCAAAACATCGCATAACGATAAGTGGAATGCACAACAGAATTGGTAACGGCATAATTGTCAACCAAATTTTCTAATTGTTGTGTTAGTGGTTGAAAGTCTGCACTGCTATAAGTACGAATCCAGTCTGCATATTGATGATTAGGAATACCGTTACCAGCCAATTTTTCTCCTAAAAAGGCATACAAACGCATACAAGGAGACATCGCCGCCGCAGTTAAACCCACATCTCCACCCCAAGCAGTTGCTAATAAAAAGTCAGTATAGCGGCGGGTGGCAGATGCAGGTTCCACAGAATGTAAATTGACTCCCCACCCAGAAGCATAGCCACTATGCAACCGCAGTTCTTCTAAAACTCCACTAGCTAAGTTATGAAATGTGGTGAAACCTAACCAATCTGGTGCTTTAGCTGCGGCAATACTGTAGGCACGGGCAAAAGCTTCTAAGAAAAAAGCATCTTGCCCTACGTAGTAAGCAAATTTAGCTTGCTCAAGAGTAGCATCGCCAATGCCTTGAACGAAAGGATGCTCTAGGCAAGCTTGGGCCAAGTCTTGATTTGCTGCCCATAATTCCTGAGATAAAGTCATTTGTTAGTTGTTATTGGTCATCTGTTATTATCCCCTTCAAAAAGGGAAAAACTGAAGCAAGACTGAGCCAATACTTCCCAAAAAGTCAACGAAACTGGGGCTACCAGTACTTACCTTTTCATTGACGGGTGTTTGCAGTTCTTTGATAAAAGCTTGGGCTGTTAGCGTTCCAGTGCTGTTGTTTTGGGATGTAAACAATTTTTCCGCAATTTGGGCATCTTGGAATGCACCTTGTCTATCTAGTATTTGGTAACGGGCGACACCACGAGCTAGATAAGCATCCGCATATTCTGGTTTAATAGCGATCGCTTGATTAAAATAACCGATTGCTTGCTGTTGGTTGCCTTTTTGTCCTTCTGCTACACCCCAAGCATAAAACTCTTTTGCGGAAGCAATTTGTAATGGTATCCCAACTGCACCCTGAAAGTTAGCACCATTCAGGTAAGCACCAGTAAATTCTGCATTTGCTAAATAAGTATTTCTCAAATCAGCACCCGCCAAATTTGCCCCACTAAATTTAGCTTCGCTCAAGTTAACACCAAATAAACTAGCGCCACTCAAGTTTGCACCCCGTAAATCTGCGCCACTCAAGTTTGCACGGCTGAGGTTAGCACCTGTGAGATTAGCACCGCTCAAATTTGCTCCAGATAAGTCAGCCATCACTAAACCTGCACTCGTCAAATCACAGTTTTGACATTGTTTAGTTGCTAATAACTGTTTAACATGTTCATAATTTGCTGCTTGTACGGTTGTTATCAAACTAATCGTGGTTAAAAATGCAGCTGCACCTAGAATTTGTTTTTTCATATTTGTGTAATATTTCTTACTCAATACCAACATTAACTGAGACGGATTTATACCTCAGCATTATGATATGAGCAATCTCAACAATTTGCCCTCTGTAGTTGCCTATATCACTTATAAATTGGCGATACCTTTGCTGCGGAACCCTACGCTAAAGGATTGTAGAAAAGTAGTCAAGCGATCAATTGAGCCAATATTAAGACTGATAACTCCGGTAATCATGGTAAACGAGGAGCATTCGTCAAGAAAAATGATACACTCCACGATAGGCAAAACTGATGTCACAAAACTAAACTTACTGCAAAACATTGCTTCAAAGAAAGCATCTGTAACATCCAAATAATTAGCATTTTTTGCAATCAAGTAAATCAGTCCAGTAGTATCTCAGCCTAAAGTTTGCCCTGAAAACTCGACTAGCCATTGTCATCAGGGATACTCTCACTCAGGAACAAAATCATAGTTTTGCTTTTGTATACCCTGATTTTAAAGAAATATGAGACTATAGAAACATTAAGACGGTCAGAAAAACGTGAGTCAGCAAGACAAACTCTTAGAAAAAATTATCTCTGGGACTTCTGATACAGACATCCCTTTCGCTCAACTGTGGCAACTTTTATATAAACTAGGCTTTGATGAGCGGATTCGTGGCGACCATCGTATTTTTATCAAAGCCGATGTTGAGGAAATATTGAACCTGCAACACAAAAGAGGAAAAGCCAAAAGCTATCAAATTAAACAAGTTCGGGCAGTGATTCTCAAGTATAAGCTAGGAAGTAAAAATGATGTTTCGGTATGAAATTATTCTCTACTGGAGTGAATTAGATCAAGCCTTTATTGCTGAAGTACCAGAATTATCAGGCTGTGCTGCTGACGGTGATACTTATCAAGAAGCCCTGCATAATGTAGAATTAGTTATGCAGGAATGGATAGAAACGGCTAAGGATTTGGGGCGTCCAGTTCCTGAAGCTAGACCACGTTTGATGTACATTTAATTGATACACAAGCTAAGTAAAACTGATTTTTTAGCATCATCAAAAATGTTTGACACGCCCTAGATACGGATAAGAAAAATTTTCACTATAGCGATCGCTCCTTTGTATGCAATACACTTTCATCTCTCTCCTAAAAACCTAGCTTGATAAGACTTCCCTCGTTCCCAGTCTCCGACTGGGAATGCATTCATTGAGTCTCTGACTCAATATCTGACTGGAGGCAGCAGCCCCTAATCAGGCATTCCCAGTCGGAGACTGGGAACGAGATAAACGAGAGAACAATGGGAATTATTCACGCCCACTTACTTAGTTACTAGCAACCTTACAAATCACCATAATATATGATTTGTATTTGTCAGAAAAATTGCTTTGTTGGGTTGCGCTTTGCTTAACCCAACAAAGCCCCGGAAATGTTGGGTTTCGTTCCTCAACCCAACCTACGCAGTTTAAGGGTTTTTGCGTTAACCCAAGCGTATTGAGTTATACCCAATTTGCTGTAGGTTCGCTGTTTTGGAAATGACAGAGGAAATCGAATTGAAAAGCTTAGTTACTAGCAACCTGACAAATCACCATAATATGTGATTTGTATTTGTCAGTATTATAGTGAAGAAGTTGTAGTCCAGAACGTTCTATTTCTTGCAAAAGTTTAGGCATTTCATACTTGTGATGTCGCCAAATAGTAATCTCTTCACCTTCAGAGATTTCAATCTTTTTATCTATCCCCATCTGACTAAAATTTATAGTGTAATCATGACGGAGTTTCAGATTAGCAACTATACTATCTGTTTTTAAATCATACTTTCTTACTAATTCGCAATCTTCAGATTTAATCCCAATCTTATTTTTAACCCACCCATATATTTCTTCTACATGATACTTGCAGCCACCTCTAACTATTCCATCCCATTGAGAGTTAGAACCAGTTTCGTTGGTGAATACCAGAAAATCGTTTTTCCCCATGCTATCTCTAAAATTTTTGAGTACCTCATCTCTATTTTGATGATTCCCAATGGTAACTCCTAAGTGTAAAAAGATTTTTGCTGTGTCGTCAATTTCCAGACTAGCTGGATTTTGGAATAAAATTTTGGGTACACAACTATTTTCTATATCAATTGGGGAACTAATAAACTCAACGAAAGGAAACCATTTTTTAAAATTATTTCTGGATACATGAAGTAATTCTTCACTAATATCTAAGGCAATATATTTATTCACCTTTCCTAATTTATTCAGTCTGCGGATAAATTTTTTAACTGGATAGGAATTTCCTGCACCAACGTCTACAATATTGACTTTTTTGCCAGGTTTTATATTGTTATTTAGACATTGAAAACTATCTTTTAAAAGGTCAATTTCTACATTTGATCTTCCATACCATCTAGGAATAATATATTTTAGATAAAAATCGTTCCAAATTGTTGCACCTCTACCTTTATAAGAATACTTTAGAGGTATTTCTCGTCTGACTTCTAATGCATGAATCATCCCTAAAACTTCTTCTTCAGAAAAAAGAGAGTAGAACTCAGAACTTGGCTTTGCTGTGCGACTGATAGCAGATGAAATATCTAAGGGAAGTTGGGAATTGCTATGAAAATTTTGAGCCATTATTCTTGTTCTTTGGTTTTTTTCGGTCTTGAAATTGATTAGCCGCAATGCTTGCTAGAAATGTATTCTCCCATACCACTGTCCCAAAACTTGAAATTTTAATCACAAATAATTTGCCGCAAGTCATACAGTATTTAATCAAAAACAACATAAACCTTGCTACTCTTCTTTTGGCAGAGATGCTATGCTAACGGGAAAGCTCCGCAAACGTCGTTCCTCTTCGCAATTACATATTAGATTTAATTATGTCTGCCTACTTACATTATGGTAGATAATTCCCAAGAGCCAAAAGAGCATGATATATCTCTGTGCGGTCATTCTAAATTCCCAGCAGACGGTGTAGTTTTGGGAGAACTTGAAAGAATTAACCAGTTGATGGCGTATGGAAGGATTGAGCAAAAAATTGATGCTCTTCTGGATGCTTTTGAATATGGTCAAGCTGGCTTAGAAATAATTATTCATTCGTTGCATGACTCTTCAAGAGAAGTGAGGGAAGCTGCCTATTTTCTACTTCAAGAAAGTACAGAATTGTCAGCAAAAGAGGTATTACAAGAATATATACCCTATGAATTTTTTAAATGCCTTCATGCATGGAATGGGGAAACTGTAATGTCTTTGTGTTTTTCAATCAGTTCAGATTGGAAAACTCTAGTAAGTGTTGATAATGGAAAGTGCAACCTTTGGGATTTAAGAACAGGTCACCTAATACGCACTTTGGATATAGATTTACCAAATGATGATGTTGATGATGTTACTGATTATGTTAATATCGCTTTCATTTCTGATACGCAAACACTTCTCATTTCATCTGAAGGTATAGTAAGTGTATGTTTAATTAGGGGAGAAAAAATACATACGCTTGAAGGCTCCGCACCTGTGGCTTTCAGCACAGATGCTAAAGTTATCGTTAGTGGAGGTGCAGACAATACAATCATTGTGTGGGATTTACAAACGGGTGAAAAACTTTGCATACTGGAAGGTCATTCATCTCGAATTGTAGACATTGCTATCAGCCCAGATGGCCAAACTATTGTCAGTTCCAGTGACGTTAGTAGTTACTTTGCTAACGATACTACTATCAAAGTCTGGGGAGTGTGATAATACTAACACCCTAGATGGACTAGCCAACCAGTTTTATACAATCAAAGTAGGTGATAATTTTCCAAAGATACAGGGGTAAATACCATTGGTTCAGCTACCAGAACTTCAGGAAACTTCGTCAATCAAGTCAACCCAGCGTGTGCTTAAGAGTTTAAGCACTTACCGATGGACTTCACTGGGAGCATTAGTCAGCTTATTGCTGTTAACGATCGCCAACGCTATTACCCCACAACTATTTCGGTGGGGAATTGATCAGGGGATCACGCCAAAAAACCTCCAAATTGTGCTATACAGCGCCGCCTGGATGGTAGTAGCGGCGATCGCTCGTGGGGTATTTAATTTTGGACAAAGCTATCTAGCAGAAGCAGTGTCTCAGGGTGTTGCTTATGACCTGCGGAACAAAATTTTTAGCAAAATTCAAAATCTCAGTTTCAGCTATCATGACCAGGCGCAGACTTCCCAACTACTAACCCGTGTCACCAGCGACATTGAGCAGATTCGTACCTTTGTTGGCACTAGCTTAATTCAGGTCGTCGGTTCAATTGTGACATTGGTGAGTATTTCGGTACTTTTGCTGGTGATGAACTGGCAATTAGCCCTAATTACCCTCACAGTAGTGCCCATTTCCGCATGGTTAATGGCGCGATTCATCAGCCGAAATAACAAACTTTTTCGGCAAGTACAAGAGCAACTGAGCAACCTCAATGCTGTATTGCAAGAGAACTTGCTAGGAATCCGGGTAGTGAAAGCCTTTGTGCGGGAGTCAACTGAAAGGTCGCGTTACACGACACTGAATGATGGCCTAGTCAAGGCAAACATGAAAACCATTAGCGCCATCCGTGATACCTTTCCGTTGATCTTTTTACTGAGTAATTTGGTAACACTGGCAGTTTTCGGCTATGGGGGAGCGCAGGTGATTGGGCGCAGATTTTCCATTGGGGAACTGGTGGCGTTTAACTCCTACCTAGCGTTGATACTCCAACCGATTTTGTTAATTGGATTTGCCGCACCCGCGATCGCTCAATCAGCTGCTTCTGCGGAAAGAGTCTACGAAGTTGTAGACGCAGAGGTAGAAATTCGCGATCGCCCCGGTGCTGTCCCATTTGACACCTGTGGGGGTAGAATTACCTTTGAAAATGTTTCCTTTCGCTATCCAGGAGCGACAACCGAAACTCTCAAAGAAGTTTCCTTTGAAACCAAGCCCAACGAGCTAATCGCCGTTCTCGGAATGACTGGTTCGGGGAAAAGCACAATTATGAACCTGATTCCCCGCTTTTACGATGTCACAAAGGGAGCAGTTCGCATTGACGGACGAGATATAAAAAGTTTCACACTCAAAAGCCTCAGATCGCGTATTGGTATTGTATTTCAGGAAACCACCCTTTTCTCTGGCACAATCCGCGAAAATATTGCCTACGCCAAACCCGATGCCACCTTAGAGCAGGTGATTGAAGTTGCCAAAACTGCCCAAATGCACGATTTTATTAGCGGTCTACCCGATGGCTACGAGACGATTGTGGGTGAACGGGGCGTGGGCTTATCTGGTGGACAAAAACAACGAATTGCGATCGCTCGTACCTTACTAACCGATTACAGCATTCTGATTCTTGATGACAGTACCTCAGCGGTAGATGCAAAGACTGCTGCCCAAATTCAAGCCGAACTAGACCACTTAATGCGCCAAAAAGCTTGTACAACCTTTGTAGTAGCTCAACGTATTAGCACCGTCCAGAATGCCGATCGCATTTTTCTTATGGATAAAGGACGATTGGTAGCACAAGGTACTCACGAGGAATTGATGCAAACCAGCCCACTCTACGGTGTGATTTTGGAATCTCAGGTAAAGCCGAAGCAAAAAAATGATCCCAAGTTAGGATAATTACTCTGGCTGGAAATTTTGAACCAGCCTTGTAAAAAAGACTTTTAATCCAAAATCCAAAATCTAAAATCCAAAATTTTTATGAGAGGCACTATTCCCGTTGTTGCATCTGAGCAGACGAGTCAGCAACTTTCCACCCTGCGGCGCTTTTTGCAATACGTGCTACTCTATCGCAAAGAAATTCCCATCGCCCTGACATTAGTATTAATTGGTGCCATAACCCAAGCAGTTGGGCCATTCTTTATCGGCTGGTCGATCGATCATCTGATTGCACAAGGGAATTTGCAAGGACTGCTGATGTTGTTAGGGCTACTAGGGCTGAACTATGGACTTGGTGTGTTGGCAATTCGGGGTCAAATTATTCGAGTCGGCTGGATTATGCAGCGATTACTGGCTCAACTGAGGCAAGATATTTTCATTAAAATCCAAAGTCTACCACTCAGCTTTTTTGACCGCAGCGAAGCAGGCGATTTAATGAGCCGATTGCTGAATGATGTCAATACTGTGAATCAAGCATTTGGACTGACGATCGCCCAAATGCTGGGCAACACTTTCAGTTTGGTTGGCATTGTAATTGCAATGCTCTCAATCAACCTGCAACTTGGTTTGTTGAGCAACCTGGTTGTACCACTGATGATTTTTACCACAAGCTTATTTGCACGTTGGGCAAGAGCCAGATTTCGCGTCACCCGACAAACTATTGGGGAGCTTTCGGCCAAGTTAGAAGAAGATATTGGCAGCGTGCGAGAAGCACAGGCATTTAATCGTGTACAGATGAATATTGAAGAATTTGACATTCTTAACGCTGCCAATAGAGATGCCAACGTTGAGGCTGTGGCAATTACTTCAGCCTTTTTGCCCTCCATCGATTTTCTCAACACACTAGCAACCGCAGGCGTGTTAGCTTATGGCGGTTATCTGGCGGTAACAGGAGCTGCAACAGTGGGTGTGGTGACATCCTTTTTACTTTACGTCCAGCAATTCTTCCGCCCGATCCAAATTCTCAGCCAGTTTTACACCCAAGCTCAATCTGCCTTCGCTGGATTAGAGCGAATCTTTCTATTATTAGATGAACCGTCAGAACTCAAAGATGCACCCGATGCCACAGAAATGCCGCCTATTCAAGGTGAGGTGACATTCGAGAATGTGAAGTTTGGCTATAACCCAGATCAACTAGTTCTCAAAGGAGTGAATTTGCACGCCTATCCAGGGCAGATGGTTGCGTTAGTAGGGCAGACCGGTTCGGGAAAAAGTACAATTATTAACTTGATTTTGCGCTTCTACGATGTATCTGGCGGTGCAGTGAAAATTGATGATATTGATGTGCGTAGTGTTACTCAAGCAAGTCTGCGGCGTCAAATTGGCATCGTCCTGCAAGACAATATTCTGTTCAGCGGCACCGTCGCCGAAAACATTGCCTTTGGCGCTCCTTACGCCACCCAAGCTGATATCGAAGAGGCTGCACAACTAGCAAATGTGCATGAGTTCGTTACCTCACTACCACAGGGTTATACAACTCAATTGGGTGAACGGGGCGCACCCCTCAGTCAAGGACAGCGACAACTAATCAGTATTGCGCGTGCGGTATTAATTAATCCCCGAATTTTGATTCTTGATGAAGCCACCAGCAGCATTGACACGCGTACAGAAGCGCTAGTGCAAAGTGCGATCGCTCGCTTGCTCCAAGGTCGTACCAGTTTCGTAATTGCCCACCGTCTCAGTACAGTTACCCAGGCAGATCAGGTATTAGTAATTCAGCAGGGACAAATTGTAGAACAGGGCACTCACGCCGAACTCGTCAATCATCAGGGTGTCTATGCCAACCTCTATGCTCTGCAACTGGGTGCAGCAGACACAATGGTTCTTCAAAATGAAAAGTAAAATATATATAGCGAGAATTTACCAATTGTCAGCAAAAGAATGAAGCTACCTAACCTCGATTCACAAACCATCGATCGGATCATCGAAATGGCATGGGAAGATAGAACATCTTTTGATGCTATTGAGGCTCAGTTTGGGCTACTGGAGAAACAGGTAATCGCCCTAATGAGGCGCGAAATGAAAGAATCTAGTTTCAAGATGTGGCGAGAGCGAGTCACCAAACGCAATACAAAGCATTTATCTCAGCGAGAATTTATTGCAGGTCGGTTTAAATCGCACAATCAAAAAACTTAAGTAATTGGGTAAGCGACGCCGATAGCGAAGCGGTAGCGAGTCATCGAGCGTCATAGCCCGTCGTAGACATCGCTATGATGTGATATGTTCAAGTGAACTACTCAGACTTGGCTTCGCCTGAAGTCTGAGCTTCCCAATTCATCGGGAATAGCCATCAATTACTCCGTAGTTTTTTTGGTCTGACATTCCCTCCAAGGGCAGGAGTCCTGGTTCCCAAGACCCAAATCTTTCTCTTACGACATATACCTATTAGCTTGCTTTTCGCTTGTGGCATTGATGGTCAAGATATTACCTATGTTACCAGAAAATCCTGGGGATTCGTCATACATCCAAAATTTGTTTTTGCACAGCAAAAAATCAATTCCAGATGCAATCCTCATCCCCCGCTCACAATCCCCATCTTAGGAGTACCTTGTTCGCGTTAGCGTCTCGCAGAGAAGATGGGGACTTCCGCGATACGTTAAAATATCTAAAATGCTGTAGAAGAAATAAGCCTGTGTTACGCGCTTCGCGTTGCCGCAGGCATCGCTTGCACCAATTGAGTGAAAACTACCAAATTCACCAAGCACAATGACGAAAGTTACACTCTACATTGCAGCTAGTTTGGATGGCTACATTGCTCGAAATGATGGCGGAATTGATTGGCTATCAATCCTTGATACAGACGGTGAAGACTACGGTTACAGTGCTTTCTACGAATCGATTGATGCTATCGTCTTAGGTAGCAAGACATATCAAGTAGGGCTTGGTTTTGATCAATGGCCTTATCCGGGAAAGAAATCCTTCGTTTTCACCCAGCGCCATCTCCAATCTGACCGTGATGACGTTGTGTTTGTTTCTGACCCAGTAAAACAGGCGTTAGCAAATATAGAGGCTCAAGGCTTAGAAAACATCTGGCTAGTTGGTGGCGGAGCATTAATCAATTCGTTTCTTCAGCACCGCTTGATTGACGAATATATTATTTCAACTATTCCAATTATCTTAGGTGGCGGTATATACCTTTTCCCATCACCTACCCCTGAAGAAAAATTGGAGCTGATTAACTCAAAACAATACCCAGGTGGTTTACTTCAAGCACATTATAGGTCAATACACTTGAGTTAAGGGATTTCCAACAAATAAACTATCCAATCTTGTGGGGTGAGACACCCACCCCACAAGAAATTATTGGATGTTTTTTTATTTGGAAGTCCCTAAGAAGAATACTAAGTTGGGTTGGGTTTCGTTTCTCAACCCAACCTACGCCAGTTTTAGTTTTTAGCCTTAACCATTATGGGTGAAAAGGAAATGTCTAAAATAATTCGTAATTTTTAATGATCTTCTCTACGAATTATCTAGCTTGCTTCTCCCCGGAGGCGAGTATTACGAATTAGCTAAAGAAGCTTCTGAACAGCGTTGCTGAAGTCCTCGTAAGGAGAAACTCCTACGATGGTTTCTGCTAAATTACCATCTTTAAAAATTAAAACCGCTGGAATACTGCGAAGACCGAATTGTTTGAAAATCGGCTTATTGCTGTCAACATCTACCTTCACCACTTTAGCGCGACCTTTGTATTCTTCAGCAAGTTGATCCATTAATGGACTGATTAAGCGACAGGGGCCACACCAAGTAGCAGTAAAATCAACAACAACAACTTTCTCATCACTTCCATTTAAAACAACATCAAATTCACTTTCTTGAACGTAAGCAACTATCTGAGTATCAGTAGACATTTTTTTAACTCCTTAGTATCAAACTAAAATTTCAGCAAAAAGCTAACTATATAAACTATACTCCCTTCTGCCGGTCAGATTCACCAGTTATCTACATTCGAAAAACCCCGTAACTGAGGTTTGCTGAGGAGCGTATATTTAATAACTTACAATTTTTGTACGTAGAGTGCGATCGCATTACGCAGCCAAGCAACCAACCTCATCCAAAAACCTATATCTCCAAGGCGTAGAAGCGTCAATAGTCATCCTGCCGATCAAACAGTTCTAACAACCCAATAGTGCCGACAAAAAAAGTATAAGTAGCATATTTTATTGGCATCTTTTTTCTTGAAGGTGCGTAAAAAGCTGCTATAATACTCTCGATGAAATGGCTCATCATAGCAAAACGCTCAATCCAAAAAATTGGATTAAGGCTGCTTGGTACATTAATATTATTTATTACTGCATAAATATTCCACGATTCCAATCCAATTGCACTTGTTATCAGCACTGTAGATATAATTTTTACAAAGGTGTAAATGTTTCCCTTTATCAACTTGAAGTTCATACTGTTCACGAAAAAATTCTTTAACATATCTACAAGACTCGGTAAAATAATAGACAAGTTAATCTGTGTATCTAAAAATCCGCCCCAAGTCAATCAATCTTATATATATGATTTCTGTTTTTGTAAAAGTCTGTAAAAATATGGACATAGTATTAGAGAATGTTTGAAAAGTATTAGGCGAATATCATTCGCTAGTAGACAAAGCTTAGTCCACCTTCGTAGACTAAGAGAAAATCAAGGGTTTAAAACCCAACCCACGGAGGTGGGTTTTGCCTATATAGCCGCGACTTCTAGTCGCCAGGGCTAGTATATTTTGCGACTTTTCAAACATCCTCTTAAGCCCATATCCCCAAACTATTGAGAATGGAACTGTGAAAAAAACTATCATAGTCCTCTCCTCGCTTGCGGGGGTTGGGGGTGGGGTTCTTGTAGCTCACTGAAAACCGCAATATTTAAAAAATGAGAAAAGTGTGGAATAATACATAAGTGGTAAACTTAATTGCACTCCATAGATTGATAATAAATGTAAAGCTATGATTGCTCAACATTACAATTCAATTCATGTTGAAAATAACTTACTTAAAAAAATCAAAATTAAAGAAAATCAGCTAAAAATTGCACAAGAATCTAATATGATCTATGCAGCAGAGGCATTACAGAATCAATTATTAAAGTTACAAGCTGAATTATCAGAGCCGCAAGACGTTGAAATTCAAGCGTTGATGAGTTTGCTAGACGATTAAAATTGTAAATTTATATTGCAAAGTTAATTGAAAACGCAAAACCTGTGTAACCCAGAAGCAGAGCATAGTGATTCTGATGCCTGGGAATGTAGTTTATGTGCTATGTCTCCAGACTTAACACTACAACAAATTGCCATCTAAAGTCTCATAGAATAATGATTATTCTTACTTAGATAAGACGTTGGGGTTTTTGCTGGGGATGTGGTCTTTTAATCTGCGGTACTGAATCAATCTTAAGAACAGGTTTAATTGAGGGCTGTTGTCTTTGCCTAAGAATTTGAATTTCTCTCTCAATTGAATCTTTTCCTTGCCTAAAAAAGTCTTGAGAATTATATGGAACCAAGTCACGGGATAAATGTTGAGCTTGTGCTGGCGTCAAACTAGGAACAGCCTGTTGAGCATTGGCAGAAGTTTGTACAGCCAGAAAAAAAGCTGTTGAAACCACCAAGAGTTTTATTTTTATACATCTGGTGAATATTAGGTTGAACATAGTTGATACATCTGTTGCGTGAATCCTGCTTCAAACCATCTTGTATTGGTCTGATTATAAGCAAAGTACACTTATTGGGTTGCTAATTACCTCCTACAAATGGGTGAATTAATCAACTAAACTATTGGTACAGCACAGCGAAAATCCAGCTACCATCTCAATTAATCAGACAAGTTGCTCAAGCAACTTGTTAAAGGTAAGCAAACTTCCGCCGCTTGGAATTTCGATGGATGTTGAGAGTAAGAGAATTGTGCTATTCAGTAGATAATGGTATTTTCGCCTTTTGAAACACCTGCTCAACAGTAAATTCTAGTCCCTCAAATAAAGAATCTGTGAGTAATTCTTCTCCCATATAAGTTTGTGGTGCTGCATCTGGATAAAAAACAGTAATGCTTCTGGCTTTACTATCTAATACCCACACTCGCAGCACCTTAGCATCTAAATAGTCTTTGGCTTTAGCCGTCATTTGCCCAAAGGTTTGTCCTGGGGAAATAATCTCAATCACCAAATCAGGAGGAACAGAACATGCTCCTTCTTGATTCCAATCAGGGGGTAAACGTTCATTAGAAATATATAAAATATCTGGTATTGGCATCCAATCTCGCCCTCGACGAGTTAATGCGACAGCTAATTCTGGGCAAACCTCTCCTTTAGCATCACAGCACTGCTCAATTAAATTGAGAAGAGCGCGGGTAAGTTTAGAGTGGAATTTTTTAGCTCGTATTTTAGGAATTGCTTGACCATCAACAAGCTCATAACTTATATCTCCCTTACCTGTTGGAAGATTTAAGAACTCTTGCAAGGTTAATTGATTCTTAGAGGTTGTTTGAAAAGTGGTGAGTGAGGTATCCAAAACTTTAGATCCTCTTAAATCCTCCGATAAATTGGAGGACTTTGAGAACGTTATTCCCCCCTTTTTAAGGGGGGCTAGGGGGGATCTAGATACAAGCGTAGACTTTTCAAACATCCTCTTAGCTTGGAGTATCATGGCTCAATAACTTCGTAATTCGTAATTGAAGGATAGAGCAACTAATTTTTATTCTGACTCCTGAATTCTGACTCCTGAATTCTTCTTTAAATTGTTCACATTCCCCGCAAAACTTGCCGAATAATATCCGATGGCACCTCATCGGTAACTGTTACTACACCAATCTCTGTTGGTAAAACAAACCGCACTTTCCCGGCTTTGACTTTCTTATCTAACTGCAACGCCTCAATAATTGCTTCAATATCTACTCCATCTGGTAACTTAGTCGGTAAACCCGTTTTTTGAATTAAAGCATTTTGACGTTCTCTGTCTTCCTTTTGCCACAGTCCCAAATCCACAGCAATTTGACCGGCTGCTACCATGCCAATAGCCACTGCTTCACCGTGATTCACTAGACGATAACCAGTCAAACTTTCTACTGTATGACCGATGGTATGTCCATAGTTAAGAATTGCGCGTAATCCGGCTTCTTTTTCATCTTTGCCAACAACATCAGCTTTAGCTTGACAAGAGCGCGTTAATATGTTTGTTATTAGGTCAGGTTTGACATAGCGGAGTTGGTCGAGGCGTTTACTTGCTTCCAACTGGGAAAATAATTCGGCATCCCAAATCACACCGTACTTAATAACTTCTGCCATCCCTGCCCGAAACTCACGCATAGGTAGAGTTTTTAACACATCTGGGTCAATCAAAACCAAACGCGGTTGATGGAATGCCCCAATTAAGTTTTTACCGTGGGGATGATTCACGCCAGTTTTGCCACCAATTGCCGAATCTACCATCGCCAACAAAGAGGTAGGCACTTGGACAACATTAATACCGCGCAGCCAAGTTGCAGCCGCAAAGCCAGTCATATCGCCAATTACACCTCCGCCCAAAGCCACCATTGTAGAAGAACGTTCTAGGCGGTTTTCCAAGGCGATATCGTAGAGTTTTTGGATGGAATTGAGGGTTTTGTAGCGTTCACCAGGTGGTAGGGTGCAGCTAGCAACTTCAAATCCAGCAGATGTTAGGGATGTGATTGCTCTTTCCCCAAAATGCTTAAAAATCGTCGGATTAGAAACCAGCAGTACCTTCTTGCCCAGCTTGAGACTGGACATCTGTTGACCCAGTTGATCTAAACTCGAAGGTGCGATCGCAATCTCATAAGACTGCTCTGGTAGATTTACATTAATTACAGAAGTCATTGCCCAACCCCAAACAAGCGCCTGTGGGGTGTATTGTATCGCAATCTAGGAAATGGGCATAGGGATAGGGCATAGAGCATAGGGGATTGGGAAGAAGCAGGGGGAAGTTGTACTAAGTATTTCCCCTCTGCCCTATACCCAATGCACAATGCCCATGCCATTCGCCCAATACCCAATGCCCAACAACTAATGATTCAATAGATTTAGGAAGTATTCTGGAGAGAAATAAATGTTTGCAATTGTAGCTTATGTCCTCTTCTTGGCTTTATTCTTTGGCTTATCTGTAGGTTTGCTGTTCGGTCTGCGGACTGCCAAGATAATTTAATCGAGAGGTATATTCAACCCAAGACTCTTGTGGGGTGGGCATCTTGCCCACCCTCAATTTATCAATATCCGATAAAACCCTTACTTTTTCACCAAGCCCATGTCGGCGGACTTAGTGAAAGTGCCGTAGGCTTTAGTGCGTCGGCACTTACTGGCTAATGTTGACAAGAAGTTAATTGTTTTTTCCTAAAGTATTGTTACCGGATCGTGATATGATTCATCTGACTGAATGTGCAGTCATCATATTTTACTGTACTGGTTTCAAGTCCCGTGAGCTTGTCTGACGAATCAATTGCGCCCACTCCGACAACGCAACAAGATGCTAAAACTGGTTCTGAAGACACAGAATCAGGTAACTCCATGCAAGAGTTCCATCAACTCTTCCAGCGATTATTGGTAATCACGCTTGTCTTGACGGGGGTTATTTTTATCTCTGTGTGGATTTTTTATTCCTTAAACATTGCCCTAAATTATTTAATTGGGGCGTGTACAGGTGTGGTTTACTTAAAAATGTTGGCTAGAGATGTTGAGCAGCTCGGTAGTGAGAAAACCAGTCTGAGCAAAACTCGTTTTGCTGTATTTTTGGGAGTGATGATCGTGGCAACTCAATGGCGTGAGCTACAGATTCTCCCCATTTTTTTGGGATTTCTAACTTACAAAGCCACGCTCCTCGTCTATATGGTGCAAATTGCGTTCATTCCTGATTCTTAAAAGTCAGGCTCACAAAGATAGTAATCCCATCCTCGCTCGTTGGGGAAAATGCTTGAAGAATGCAAATGCTTAGTGTCTTAAACGCCTTTAATTCTTTTCCCCTCGCCGAATTAGAAGTAGGACATCATTTCTACTGGCAGTTGGGCAATCTTAAAATTCATGGGCAAGTTTTTCTCACCTCATGGTTTGTGATTAGTATTTTAGTAGTGGCTTCAATAGCTGCGACTCGCAACGCACAAAGAATTCCCAAGGGCATCCAAAATTTGATGGAATACGCCCTAGAATTTATTCGTGATTTGGCCAAAAACCAACTTGGTGAGAAAGAGTACCGCCCTTGGGTGCCATTTATTGGCACATTGTTCTTGTTTATTTTCGTATCGAACTGGTCAGGTGCGCTAATTCCCTGGAAGCTCATCAGGCTACCTTCGGGCGAATTGGCAGCTCCCACCAATGACATCAATACGACTGTTGCATTGGCACTGCTGACCTCTTTAGCGTACTTTTACGCAGGTTTTAGCAAACGGGGTTTAGGCTACTTTAAGAAATATATAGAGCCTACACCTATTTTGTTGCCGATCGCAATTCTTGAAGATTTCACCAAACCTCTCTCCCTAAGCTTCCGGCTATTTGGTAATATTTTGGCGGATGAATTGGTTGTAGCGGTGTTGGTGCTGCTAGTTCCTCTATTTGTACCTCTGCCTGTAATGGCCTTGGGTTTATTTACTAGTGCCATTCAAGCCCTGGTTTTTGCCACCCTCGCCGGAGCATACATTCATGAGGCAATGGAGGGGCATGGTGGAGAAGAACATGAGGAGCATTAAACTTCTCAGCTGATAGCACAGTTCCCAGAGCATATTCGCTCAAAACATCGCAAAGCGCGATTTAAAGAACCCGGTGCAGCGTGAAAAACACGTTTCTAATCGTTAACGTAATGTCTGTTAGTTTTGTAATCAAAGCAAGGAAAATCAACATGGATCCATTAGTTCAGGCTGCTTCAGTTCTCGCTGCTGCTTTAGCGATTGGTTTAGCTGCAATTGGCCCTGGTATTGGTCAAGGAAACGCTGCTGGACAAGCAGTAGAAGGTATTGCTCGTCAACCTGAAGCAGAAGGAAAAATTCGCGGTACTCTGCTATTAACCTTGGCATTCATGGAATCCTTGACTATCTATGGTCTAGTAATTGCCTTGGTATTGCTGTTTGCTAACCCCTTCGCTTAATACCTGAAAGTTTTTGTGAGTGTGGAGACGTGAACCATCACGCCTCTACAATCGAAATGTTTTGGGTATCTTAATAGTTCTAATGTTCAGTTGACCCTTATTGGCTATGGGTCTCTAAAATATGAAAGGTTGGATGATGTTGCTAGCCACGAAAACTGCTACTCCAGCCAAAGAGGAGACAAATGTTTGATTTCGATGCTACCTTGCCCTTCATGGCATTGCAATTCCTGCTATTAGCAGCTTTGTTGAATGCAATTTTCTATAAGCCACTGACCAAGGTACTAGACGATCGCGATAATTATATCCGAACGAATACCCTGGAAGCGCGCGAGAGCTTGGCTAAAGCCGAGCGCTTGGCTACCGAATATGAGCAGCAACTCGCAGACGCTCGCAGACAATCGCAAGCAACTGTAGAAGCAGCTCAACTTGAAGCTAAGAAAATTACTGCCGAGAAAATTGCTGAGGCCCAAAAGGAAGCTCAGACTCAACGAGAACAAGCTGCTGTTGAAATAGAACAACAAAAGCAGGAAGCTTTTCGCACCTTAGAGCAACAAGTTGATGCTTTAAGCCGGCAGATTCTAGAAAAACTATTGGGGCCAACTCCAGTTAGATAAGCTAACTAGACTGGTTCTGTGAAAGCATACGCGCAACTGGGCCCTAGTCCAGAGCGCTTAATTAAGTGTCAAAAAAAGGCACTTTTTCCCTACGAGATAAAGATACTTTATTTACTACGGGAAAAGATACTTTATTTCTCCTTGGGAAAATACAACGTATTAGCAAGCGAGCAGCGCACTTGTAAATGGGTATCATGGGCACATTCTTATTACTTGCCGCAGAAGCGAACGCTGTTCACTCTGAATTGGCAGAAGGCGCAGCAGAAGGTGGTTTCGGTCTAAACCTAGACATTTTTGAAACCAATCTGATCAATCTAGCGATTCTGATTGGCATACTATTCTACTTCGGACGTAAGGTTTTAAGCAATATCCTGAACGAGCGACAATCCAATATTGCCACTGCAATTCAGGAAGCAGAAGGGCGCTTAAAAGAGGCTTCAACTGCCCTTTCCCAAGCGCAAGAGCAGTTGAAGCAATCTCAGGCAGAAGCGCAACGTATCCGCCAATCTGCCGAAGAAAACGCCCAAAAAGCGAAAGAAGCCTTGTTAGCGAAGGCAGTGCAAGACGTAGAACGCTTGAAACAAACAGCAGCAGCAGATTTAAACAGTGAAACCGATCGAGCGATCGCTCAACTGCGGCAACGAGTTGCTACACTAGCATTGCAAAAAGTCGAATCGCAACTCAAAGGCGGGATTGCCGACGATGCTCAACAAAGTTTAATTGACCGCAGCATCGCACAACTGGGAGGCAATGTATGACAAGCCAAGTAGCGGCAGCCGAAGTAGCCCAACCTTACGCACAGGCACTTTTGTCAATAGCGCAATCGAAAAATTTGACAGAAGAGTTCGGGGAAGATGCGCGTACTTTCCTGGGACTGCTCAGGGCAGACAAACAGCTACACAACTTCTTCAGCAACCCGTTTATTCAGTCTGAGAACAAAAAAGCTCTGATCAAACAAATACTCGGTGAAGGCGCTAACCCCTACTTACGCAATTTTTTGCTAATACTAGTAGACAAACGCCGTATTGCATTCTTGGAATCAATTTTTCAACAATATCTGGCGCTGTTGCGGCAGCTGAATCAAACCGTATTAGCGGAAGTAATTTCAGCCGTTCCCCTCACAGAAGCTCAACAGCAGGCAATCATCCAAAAGGTCATCGCCATCTCGAATGCTCGCCAGGTAGAACTAGAAACCAAGGTAGACAGCGAGTTAATTGGTGGTGTGATCATTAAAGTAGGTTCGCAGGTAATTGACGCCAGTATCCGGGGTCAGTTGCGCCGCCTTTCATTGCGCTTAACTAATAGCTAGAAAATTAGAAGTTAGGAGTTAGCAGTTAGGAGTTAAGTAAATAGTAATTTATTTTGACTTTTAACCTTTGCTTTTTTAACTCAGCACGGGCTAAACCCTAGCTATCCGCTAACAGCACGGAATTCAGTCTCGAAAGCAAACAAGATAGACACATGAGCATATCAATTAGACCTGACGAAATTAGCAGCATTATCCAACAACAAATCGAGCAATACGATCAAGAGGTCAAAGTTGCTAACGTTGGTACCGTTCTACAAGTTGGTGACGGGATTGCCCGGATTTATGGTCTGGAAAAGGCTATGTCTGGGGAACTCTTAGAATTTGAAGATGGCACAATTGGCATCGCCCAGAACTTAGAAGAAGACAACGTGGGCGCGGTGCTTATGGGTGAGGGGCTGGAAATTCAAGAAGGTAGTTCTGTAACCGCCACTGGTAAAATTGCCCAAGTACCCGTAGGAGAAGCCTTAATTGGCCGAGTTGTAAACGCTTTGGGTCTTCCCATCGATGGTAAGGGAGAGATCAAGTCCTCAGAAAGCCGTTTGATTGAATCTCCAGCACCAGGTATCATTGCCCGTCGGTCTGTACACGAACCCATGCAAACGGGTATTACAGCTATTGACTCAATGATTCCTATCGGTCGTGGTCAGCGGGAATTGATTATTGGCGATCGCCAAACCGGTAAAACTGCGATCGCGATCGACACCATCATCAACCAAAAAGAAGAAGATGTAGTTTGTGTCTACGTTGCGATCGGTCAAAAGGCTTCCACAGTTGCTAACGTGGTGCAGACATTGCAAGAAAAAGGCGCAATGGATTACACCGTCGTTGTCTTTGCTAGCGCCAGTGAACCAGCAACCCTACAATACCTAGCTCCCTACACAGGCGCAACTATTGCTGAGTACTTTATGTACAAAGGCAAAGCTACCCTGGTAATTTATGATGACCTCTCCAAGCAAGCCCAAGCTTATCGGCAAATGTCTCTACTGCTGCGTCGTCCACCCGGACGCGAAGCTTACCCTGGTGATGTATTTTACATCCACTCTCGTTTGTTAGAAAGAGCAGCAAAATTGAGTGACGAATTAGGTAAAGGCAGTATGACCGCCCTACCAATTATCGAAACCCAAGCTGGTGACGTTTCAGCATACATCCCCACCAACGTAATTTCGATTACCGATGGTCAGATATTCCTGTCTTCTGACTTGTTTAACGCTGGTATCCGTCCCGCTGTAAACCCCGGTATTTCTGTATCCCGCGTGGGTTCTGCGGCTCAAACCAAGGCAATGAAAAAAGTTGCCGGTAAGATTAAATTGGAACTAGCCCAATTTGACGACCTGCAAGCCTTCGCACAATTTGCTTCTGACTTAGATAAAGCCACTCAAGACCAGTTGGCACGGGGTCAACGGTTGCGCGAACTCCTCAAGCAGCCACAAAATTCGCCACTCTCGGTATACGAGCAAGTAGCAATTTTATATGCTGGTATCAATGGTTACCTAGATGATATCCCTGTAAATCAAGTAACCACCTTCACCAAAGGTCTGCGTGAGTACTTAAAGACTGGAAAAACCCAGTATGCACAGGGAGTACAAGCATCTAAAGCACTAGGTGATGCAGAAGAAGCTGCCTTGAAGGAAGCACTGACCGAATACAAGAAGACCTTCAAAGCTACAGCGTAATAAATAGAGTGCTGTTAGCGGATAGCTAGGGTTTAGCCCGTGCTGAGTGCTGAGTGAGAAGAGGAGTCAAGAGTGAAGATAGATGAGCATGATGCTTACAAGTTCTCACATTTCCAATTCCTATAAAGCTTTGCATTCAGTACTTTCTGCCACTCAGGACTCAGAACTCAGGACTCAGAACTTAAAGTTATGGCCAATCTAAAAGCAATACGCGATCGCATTCAGTCGGTCAAAAACACCAAAAAAATTACAGAAGCCATGCGCCTCGTAGCTGCCGCTAGAGTGCGTCGGGCGCAAGAACAAGTGCTAGCAACTCGCCCCTTTGCCGATCGCTTGGCACAAGTATTGTATGGTTTGCAAAGCCGTCTGCGCTTTGAAGAAGCAAACCTACCACTACTGAAAAAACGCCAAGTTAAGTCAGTCGGGTTGTTGGTTATTTCAGGCGATCGCGGTCTATGCGGCGGCTACAATAATAACGTTATCCGTCGTGCAGAAAACCGCGCCAAAGAAATCAAGGCAGAAGGTTTAAACTATCAATTTGTACTCGTCGGACGCAAAGCTACACAGTACTTTCAACGCCGCGATCAGCCAATTGATGCCACCTACAGCGGCTTAGAGCAAATCCCCACGGCAGCAGAAGCCAATCAGATTGCTGACCAACTACTTTCCTTGTTCCTTTCCGAAGAAGTTGACCGCATCGAATTAATCTATACCAGATTCCTTTCCTTAGTTAGCTCCCGTCCTGTGGTACAAACCCTACTGCCTCTTGATCCACAAGGTCTAGAAGTAGCCGATGATGAAATCTTCCGCTTGACAACCCGTGGCGGTAAATTTGAAGTAGAACGCGAGAAAGTGACTAAGCAAGTCCGCCTGTTGGCTCCTGATATGATTTTCGAGCAAGATCCAGTGCAAATTCTCGATTCTCTGTTGCCCCTGTATCTGAGTAACCAGCTATTGCGGGCGCTGCAAGAATCGGCAGCTAGTGAACTAGCAGCGCGGATGACAGCCATGAGTAATGCCAGTGAAAATGCTGGTGAACTGATTAACACCCTCACGCTGTCTTACAACAAAGCCCGACAAGCTGCAATTACCCAAGAACTCCTTGAAGTTGTGGGCGGTGCTGAAGCACTAACTTAAGATATAGCTAATTATTTACTTCTAAAATATAGCTAATTGCTAATTATTTGAAGGTTAGCAATTGGCTATTTTTAGTATTTGGGACTTTTAACTAGATGTCATTGACGGTGTATGAGCCTTTATGTACTGAGATTTATGAAATAATCAAGCCTATTGATCGAAATTATCCTGATGTTAAATACTACAAAAGACACCCTGTATTTCTCAGCAGCACTTGCATAAATCAAAAATTTTTGTCTAGCAACACATTTCAAGAATTACGTATTATAATTGAAGTTATGAAGCGCATGGGTCCGTCACGGTTTCGACAGGTTGGCGAACGCTGCTCTGTGATTCAGGTCGAGAGTGAGTCTCCTCTCGGAAATCAAAGGCTCAAACAAAAAGTAAATGCGAATAACATCGTTAGCTTTGCTCGTAAGGATGCTCTAGTAGCAGCCTAAACACCTCTTATAGGTTCGAGCGTCTTTAGTTTGACTCCGTTAAGGACTGAAGACCAAACCCCAACGGATGCTCTAGTAAGCGTTCTCTGGTTGGCTTGCTGGCTAAGATTAAATCAGAGCATCCTACGTTCGGGATAATGAACGATTCCCGCCTTGAGGATCAGAAAGGCTAAACCTGTGAATGAGCGGGGAGTCAATACCCAATTTGGACAGCAGTTCGACTCTGCTCGGATCCACTAAAAATAGTTAACAAGTCCACCTCGTAATTTGATATCAAGGTGGACTTTGTTTTTTGGTGTCTGAACATAATTTGAGGTTTAATGGGATTAAATCAATAGATGGAATTGACCCAAGAAAGAAAGGAATCAATTCAAAATCGAAAATTATTCGAGTTGTCCAAGAAAAATTTAGATTAAATCATCAAATATCAACAAGTAATTCTGAGCATTTGTGGGCTTTCAGCAGAAAAAGCAGAAAAAGCAGAAACTTTGGCAGTTGATTTTCCCCTGACAGAATTATCTGCCACCTCGGTTTTCCTGAGTTACATCACCAATTTTAACATCACCACCAACGTGCCAATTTTTACCAAATACTTTGTGTACATCATTCCAAGTAGTACACCGAGTGATGCAAAAAACATACTAAAGCTTACATTCTTAAGCTGAAATAAATATTGTAGAGAGTCATTAACACAAGCTTCATACGCTTTAAAACCTAAGCCACTAAGCAATCCTAATAGTCCAAATATTAAAGCAAAATGTACAGTATTTATTAATGAGTTGTGAATGCCTTGATTGGGAACCGCTCTTTTTTTTATATCTATAATTTGGCCCAGTTAATCCAATTAATAGTCCACGTAACAATGCAGTCGTTCTAGTCAAGATATGCGATCGCTTGTACGTGCGCTTCCAAACCTCCTTCCTCTTTTTTTCAGTACTCGTCGTAGTCGATCTGCACTCAAGTTTACTTGACGCTCAGATGCCAGTTTTTTTGCTAATTGTTTAGAGTTATAAGCCTGTGACTCTTGAGCTAAACAATTTTCGAGATAAACCAAATCTGATTCCGAATATCGCGGTTTTCCCCCTCGACCTGGAGCATCCCATAAACCTGCTAAACCCATCTTTTCCCAGCGATGAAGGGTTTGACGCACTGTTGAAATCGCCCAGTTCAAGCCTTTTGCAATTTGCTCATTTTTTAAGCCGCGAGTATTCAGCAGTAAAACTTGAGCGCGATCCTTGGTGCGTTGAGGAACATCTTTGGCTTTTCTCAACTCTTCTAAAGTCAGCTTTTCTTCTTCTGTGAGAAACACTTTTAATCGGCATCCCATAAACAATAACCTTTTATACAATCAATTTTTGCTATTTTTGTATCTATTTACGCCTACATGCTTAATTACTTAGGTATTTCATAATACATTCCAAAAAACTGAACTACAAGTATTAAGGATGTCGCCATTTATAAGGCTGCTACGCAATAAGTATTAGCTTGAGAACACTATCAAAGTTTGCAATTTCTGATCAACAATGGATTTTTCTAAAAAGTTAGGCACATCGAGATGACACCATTAACCTATATAGGCAAATTTATTCGATAGCCTGAAGCTCTAGCTTCTAGCTATGACAATAAGAATTTGTTGGCGTTATCCTGATTAATGTCTAAAGTCGATAATAAAGGACTGTATCATTAAACTTCTGAGATTATTCGTATGGTTACGGAGATTTATCGAAACTTTAAAAATGATTTTTACGCTAGGTTCCATTTGGATGAGCAGAAAAATAGATACAAGCCTAGTTCCTTTTTATTCAACTAGTCTCTGGAAATTTGCCTTATACATCTCCAACAAAATATCTGTTTTCTCGACTTTACATAAAGTTTATATTCTACCTAACCAGATTTTTGATTAAGACAACAATATATTCAATACCCATTGGATCAACCAGTGTTAACAGCCTGTTTGATGCTTATTGAAAACCTAATAAAGTTTGTCCTACTTTTCCCACCTTTCCTACTTTTCCTACCTTTCCTACTTTCCCCAACTTTCCCACCTTTCCTAATTACTTTTAAGGGAGTACCCCGAAAAAATAAATTTTTCTATTTGACATATAAATATATTTTCTGACAACATCAAGTATTACAAGTAATTTAGGGTTGGTAGATCAACCAATAATCTAATATTGTTTAAATTATGCTTTTTTGGTCAAAAAATCTGACGATCATGATATTTTTGAATTAGGATAAAACTAGATAGGTAGCAAAATTAAATACTCAGTAAATTTCAGGAATTAATTAATTAATATTTAGTATTTTTTTAAGTCATATTTTCTGTTAAAAAACAGCAATAATTGATACAAGTTAAATTTTTCAAAAACTGATATTCATTACAACTTCAACAATAAATAATAGAGACAATGGGTGCAGAAGAAAAACCTGTTAATTTGCGCTCGGAGACGAATAATGGTAGCGATGTCTACGACCGGCAATGCCCACGCAGAGAACGTTCAACATCGGTTAACTATACAAACTGTAGAAATTGCCCCTAACACAACGGCGATTCGCTCTCTTGATTGGGATCGCGATCGCTTCGATATCGAATTCGGACTGCAAAACGGTACAACCTACAATTCATATCTAATTAGGGGCGAACAAACAGTTTTGATTGATACTTCTCACCAGAAGTTTCGCGATCTGTATTTAGAGACTCTAAAAGGTCTTGTTAACCCCAAAACAATTGATTACATAATTGTCAGCCACACAGAGCCAGACCATAGCGGCTTAGTAGAAGATGTCCTCCAGTTAGCTCCTAGAGCCACCGTCTTAGCCTCAAAAGTTGCACTTCAGTTTCTGGAAGGATTAGTCCACGATCCTTTTAGTAAGCGGGTCGTGAAAACTGGCGATCGCATCGATATCGGCAAAGGACACGAAATGGAATTCGTGAGTGCGCCTAACCTGCACTGGCCAGATACAATCTTTAGCTTTGACCGCAAAACCCAAATTCTCTACACCTGTGATGCTTTTGGGATGCACTTCTGTGACGATCGCACCTTCGACGAAGATTTAGAAGCGATCGAAGCTGACTTTAGATTTTACTACGACTGCTTGATGGGCCCTAACGCTCGTTCGCTGCTGAATGCGATGAAGCGGATGGGTGATCTCGGAAAGATTAATATTATTGCCAACGGTCACGGCCCATTATTATACCACCATTTAGATGTTCTAACCGGGTGTTACGAAAATTGGAGCCAAAAACAAGCTAAAGCAGAAACCACAGTTGGCATGTTTTTTGTCTCAGAATATGGGTATGGCGAACGCCTTGGTCACGCAATTGCCGAAGGTATACTGAAAACTGGCATTGGGGTAGAAGTACTGGATCTGAGTACTGCCCAGAGCCAAGAAATCCAAGAACTAGCCGGGAGAGCAGCTGGGATCATTATTGGTATGCCCCCGACTACAAGCGCCGCCGCCCAAGCTAGTATCAGTTCGGTGCTAGCTGTCGCCAAGAACAAGCAATTGATTGGGTTGTTTGAATGTTACGGTGGGGATGATGAACCCATTGATACACTCCGCAGACAATTTCTTAACTCTGGCATCAAAGAAGCTTTCCCACCCATTCGGATTAAAGAGACTCCCAGCGCATCAACATTCCAGTTGTGTGAAGAAGCGGGTAAAGACATTGGACAATTGCTAGTGCGCGATCGCAACATCAAGCAAATCAAGTCCCTTGATGTCAACATGGAAAAGGCGCTGGGTCGCATTAGCAGCGGACTATATATAGTCACCACAAAAAAAGATAATGTGTCAAGTGCAATGCTGGCATCTTGGGTAACACAAGCCAGTTTGCAACCATTAGGATTCACAATTGCCGTTGCGAAAGACCGCGCCATTGATTCCTTAATGCAAGTAGGCGATCGCTTCGTCCTCAACGTTTTGGAAGAAGGCAATTATCAAGAACTCAAAAAGCACTTTCTCAAGCGCTTACACCCCGGTGCTGACCGCTTTGCGGGAGTGAAAACTCAAACCGCGAAAAACGGTTCGCCGATTCTGGCAGATGCTTTGGCATACATGGAATGTGAAATACAGACCAGCATGGAATGCAGCGACCACTGGATTTTGTACTGCACTGTCGAAGAAGGTCGTGTCTCCAAAAACGATGGATTGACAGCCGTTCGTCATCGCAAAGTAGGTAATTACTACTAACCGAAACAGTGCTGAGTCAATACGTTTCGGTTAGGTGCATAGTCCTTAAAGATCCCCCTTAGTCCCCCTTAAAAAGGGGGAAATAGAGCCATCCATTCTTAGCCCCCCTTTTTAAGGGGGGTTGGGGGGATCAAGTCTTATCCGAACTGGATCGAAAGAGGAAGGGGAGAGTTGGAACTTAAAGTTTCAGGCTCAAAGGTGCAACTTCCGAGTTAAAAGGTGCAACTTCGAGGTTAAAAGGCTCAACTTCGAGGTTAAAAGGCACAGCTTCGAGGCTAAAAAGCTCAACGTCGAGGTTCAAAGGCTCAACTTCAAGGTTAAAAAGCTCAAGCTTCAGCATCAGAACCTCATTCCCCTCATCTTCTCCAATTCCCTGTTCCCTGTTCCCAAACTTTAAACAGCTATGACCAATTCCAAGCCACGCGACGTACAAGTTTTACCAATTGCTACCAATACTAAAGCTATCAGAGCGCGTAGTTGGTCACGTCTGCGGTTTGAAATTGAATACGCACTTGAAAGAGGTACTACCTCCAATTGCTATTTAATTGAAGCTGATAAAACCGCACTTATCGATCCACCGCCAGAAAGCTTTACCGAAATTTATTTAGAGGCATTGCGGCAGACTTTAGATTTACAACATTTGGATTATATAATCCTGGGTCATTTTAGTCCCAATCGAGTTGCAACCCTGAAAGCAATTTTAGAACTAGCACCACAGGTAACTTTTGTCTGTTCTCTTCCCGGTGCGAACAATTTGCGTGCTGCTTTCCTCGATCATGATTTGAAAGTCTTGGTGATGCGGGGGAAAGAAACTCTGGATTTAGGCAAGGGTCATGTTTTGAAATTCTTGCCCACTCCTAGTCCGCGTTGGCCGGAAGGACTTTGTACCTACGATCAGCAAACCCAAATTCTCTACACAGATAAGTTATTTGCAACTCATCTCTGTGGTGATGAAGTGTTTGATGATAACTGGGAAGCGCTTAAAGAAGACCAGCGTTACTACTTTAACTGCCTGATGGCTCCCCAAATTGCTCATGTGCAAGCAGCTTTGGAGAAAATATCAGATTTGCAGGTGAGAATGTATGCTGTGGGTCACGGGCCCTTGGTACGCACCAGCTTAATCGAACTCACCAAAGCTTATGCAGAGTGGAGCCGTTCTCACAACGATCGCGAGATTTCCGTTGCCCTACTTTACGCTTCAGCTTATGGGAATACGGCGACTTTAGCACAAGCGATCGCTCTGGGACTAACTAAAGGTGGAGTTGCAGTCAAATCGATTAACTGTGAATTTGCTACCCCTGATGAAATTCGCATCAGTCTAGCACAGTCAGAGGGTTTTATCATTGGTTCTCCTACTATCGGTGGTCATGCGCCAACTCCCATTCATACTGCTTTAGGGATTGTGTTATCAAGCGGTGACAACAGCAAACTCGCCGGGGTATTTGGTTCTTATGGCTGGAGTGGCGAAGCATTTGACTTAATTGAAGGTAAACTCCGCGATGCTGGATATCGCTTTGGCTTTGACACCCTGAAGGTGAAGTTTAAACCTGATGATGTCACTCTCAAATTCTGTGAAGAACTAGGTACAGACTTTGCCCAAGCACTGAAAAAAGCTAAAAAGGTACGCGTACCACAACAAGCCGCTACTCCTGTGGAACAGGCTGTTGGCCGGATCGTTGGTTCTGTTTGTGTGGTGACAGCGAAACTTGGAGATGTGTCTACCGCAATGTTAGGGGCTTGGGTTTCTCAAGCCACCTTCAACCCACCTGGACTAACAGTTGCGATCGCCAAAGAGCGAGCGATCGAATCTTTGATGTATCCAGGCGGTAAGTTTGCCTTGAATATTCTACCTGAAGGTAATCATCAAGATTACATGAAACATTTCCGCAAATCTTTCGCGCCTGGGGAAGATCGATTTGCTAACTTTAGTACCGCAGTTGCAGATAACGGCTGTACCATCCTCACTGATGCATTAGCATATTTGGAATGCTCAGTCAATCAACGTCTGGAATGTGGCGATCATTGGGTTGTGTATGCAACTGTGGACGAAGGGAAATTACTCAAGCCTGATGCTGTTACTGCCATCAACCATCGCAAAACTGGCACTCATTATTAGATAGTGAGAAGTTTTACCTAACGAAATCGCCTTAACTAGAATATAGCTAAGGCGTTTGATCACAAAAATTCTCTTTTTTTCTGGGATGGGCATCTTGCCCATCCCAGTTTTTTCATGCTTAATTGACAAAACTTAAACAATTGAAAGTGTGATTCCAATATGTCCCAAACTTAAAGGATGAAATCAGTCGCGGCAATCGTTGATAATCCATTCAGTTGAATTTCTAAATCTGCGAGTGTATTACCGTCGTTATTAATCTCTGCCTGAACGAATAGGTTGCTGCCACTTGTAAAGTAGCGTACTTCTCCAGCAGTTCCAGTGAAGGCAGCAGTACCGATAAAATTAAAGGCTTGATTGCCAAAAACTGAGAGTTCAGCATCTATTGCCGACAAGTCGATCTTGTCAAACCCTGATGTGAAATCTGTGAGGATATCCCGTGCCACACCTACCTGACTTTCAGAAGTACTGAAGTACTTGTAGATGTCATCGCCACCACCGTCAGTTATTCTATCAGTACCTGCTCCACCGATCAGAATATCGTCGCCATCTCCACCATTAATCGTATCGTTGCCACTACCAGTGTTGATGACGTTATTAGCCACACTGCCAGTAATACTGTCGTTCCCAGCACCAGTATTGACATTCTCAAAATTAATTGCCGTCTCACCCACAAAATTGGTGACTCCGGTTGTCAAGTTGAGTACATAAGCCCCACTGAAAAAAGTGACATCCAGAGTATCGACACCAGCACCACCATTTAAGATATCAAGTCCAAATCCACCGTCGATTGTATCGTTGCCCAATCCACCGTTGATTTCATCGCTGCCATCTCCACCGTCGATCCTATCGTTGCCGTTATTGCCGAACAGAAGATCGTTACCAGCCAAGCCTCTTAGAAAATCATTCCCATTATCACCAAGGATTACATCGTCTAAATTAGTACCTGTTGTGGTGTTATTGTCAGTTAGATTGCCATCAAAAATGTCGGTAAAAACTGCATTAGTCATGTTTTTCTTCCTTCAAAGTACTACATTCGACTACATGGAAGATTGTGTTTTATCTATCACTGAATAAAAGAATGAGTTACATAAATTTACATATAAACTCAAATAGTCGTCTCTGAAAATTAAAAAATAGTAGTCTAAGCTACAAACAGACTTCAAGACTTGTGCGTTGAAAGATAATCTCGCGCAATCTTGAGAATTGCAGATTTATAAAATACTATTGCTGATTTCGATATGGTTTCTGATATAGATACCAAATGCTTTGTTTGACCTGACAAAGCGGCTGTTGCTCGTGCATTGCCCAGATTATGGACAATAGAGACATTGACTGAAAGTTGTTTCTGTCCTGCGGCAAGATTCTCACGGATTTAACATCAGAGTTATTAAGGAGTCAAAGTTAAATGAATCCCCTTGACAAACCATCTTTAGAAATCAACGCTTCGCGCCAGTTTACCGCTTGGCTGTATGAGCAAAACCTCAGTTTGTGCTTCACTACCTATCAAGCAGGGAAATTATTTTTCATCGGCTTGCAACCAAACGGCAAATTGTCTGTATTTGAACGTAGCTTTGAGCGCTGCATGGGGTTGTGTGCCAATGGCAACAGCCTCTACATGAGTTCCCTATATCAACTGTGGCGATTTGAAAACATTATCCAACCCGGAGAAAACCACCAAGGCTATGATGCTCTCTATTTGCCCCAGATGAGTTATGTGACAGGAGATTTGGATATTCACGATATCGCTTTGAGTAAAGCAGAAGAGAAAGATGTAAAATCACAAAAACTATTATTTGTCAATACTTTATTTAGTTGTTTGGGAACAGTCAGCGAAACCCACAGTTTCGTTCCTCTATGGCAGCCAACCTTTATTAGCAAGCTGGCGGCGGAAGATAGATGTCACCTGAATGGGTTGGCAATGCAGCAAGAAAAACCCAAATACGTCACCGCTGTTAGCCAATCGGACGTAGCCGAAGGCTGGCGGGACTATCGGGCAAATGGGGGCTGTGTTATTGACGTAGAAAGCAATGAAATTGTCTTGGGGGGGCTGTCTATGCCCCACTCCCCGCGTTGGCATCAGGAAAAACTCTGGCTGCTCAACTCAGGCACAGGAGAGTTTGGCTTTGCCGACTTAAAGCTGGGAGTGTTTGAACCAGTCGTCTTCTGTCCGGGATATCTGCGCGGTTGTGCATTTTATGGCAACTTTGCAGTAGTGGGAATTTCCCAACCCAGGCATAACAAGACATTCAGCGGCTTGGCTTTAGACGAGAAATTGCATCAGAAAAACGTTCAGCCTCGCTGTGGGTTACTAGTGATTGACCTGAAAAGCGGTGATATCGTCCATTCTCTGCGGATAGAAGGGGTGGTACTGGAATTGTACGACGTGGTAGCACTTTTGGGGGTACGTCGTCCAATGGCGATCGGGTTTCGCAGCGACGAAATTCGGCGGGTGGTAACGGTAGGATGAAAAGCAATTCAAAATTTAAGAAAAATCAACATCAATGATATCTAATTGAGCAATTTTTCACCCATCTAATCTCAACGGCAGCAACGGCTTTGTGATGTGGAATCAGAAAAATTGTGCGTGCAATTTCAGTATTAAAGCGGAAACAACATAAACTCACTTGCTGAAATTCCGCAATTGCCACCAGGACAATTGCAAAAAGGCAGTGTAGTCTTTAACTAGAAAAACACTATCAGGCAATTGCTAGAAAAAATGCCAACTATGGCCACTAAACTTTTATAATATTTGTTGTTCTTATGACTCCAAAACACACCAAAATTCAATTTCCCCTTTGGCAGTATCTGAACCAGCCTTTATTTAGTCACGATGCTAAATTAGTTTTGAATCCCCAACGCTTTGCATTGATCTGGCGTCTTCAACTTCTAGAACGCTGCTGGACTAAAGAATGTGACGCTAAGGGGCCTCAACAGCATTAAATATCTGAAAAGCTGCTGTACTCAACTAAAAGCTAGCAAACTAAGCCTCGTCTACAGAACGTGGCTTTTTGCCGTCAAGTAAAGCACTGACAGTCATATCTCCCATGACATTAATTGCGGTGCGGCAGCGATCCAGAAACCAGTCTACAGTAACTAGCAAAGCAATGTACTGGGTAGGTAAACCTACAGAAGTGAACACCAGTGTCATCGTTACCAGTCCAGCATTGGGAATATTTGCCGCACCTACAGATGCAAAAATCGAGGTAAGGATGACAATTAACTGCTGTGGGAGACTCAGATGTTGCCCAATTAGTTGGGAAATATACAATGCAGACATTGCTTCATAAAGGGCAGTGCCATCATTGTTAAAATTTGCCCCTACTAATGCCCCCAAAGCAGCAGAAGATTCTCTTAAACCGACTTTTGTTTGCAAAACCTCAAAGGTTACGGGCATTGCCGCCGCAGAGGAAGAAGTTGAGAAAGCTGTCAAAAAGGCATCAGAACCGCCAGCTAGGAATTTTAACGGGTGTACCCAAGAACCAAATTTTACTCTGGTGAGGTAGTAGCACGCTTGCAATCCCAGCGCTAACAGCACCGCCAGTATAAAGGCACCCAAAGATTTAAATGGTGCAAAGCCTTGCATCGCAATAGTTTTAGCTACAATCCCAAAAACTGCGAACGGCACTAAGGCAATTACCCAGTTGAGGATACGGACTACCGCTTCAAATAAAATGCCGATCACATCCTCTATCGGCTGATATCCATTCTTGCCTTGGGCGATTTGTTCAGATTTTAATCCCCGCAGGACGATGCCAAAACTTAGAGCAATAACAATTAGTTGGATGACATTATTATCAACCAATGGCTTGAGGACAGCTTCCGGTACTGCATCTTTGAGTATTCCCCAAGGGTCAATACTCTGAGGAGTTACTTCTGTACTTGGTGAGGTGGTTACATTGCCCCAAGTCCCTGGACGCAGCACATTCGCTACGAGAAGTCCCACTAAAATAGCTACGGTAGTGTTGGTTAAAAGTAACACCGCCAACCGCCGTCCAGCGGTACCAGGGATGTTAGTCGTCATCAAAGTATGCAGCACTGCTGCCAGAATCAGGGGTGTAGCCAAGGCACGGAGAGCCTTTAGCACCAATTCAGCCGGAATTGCTAAATTGTTGATTAAGACGGCATTGCTGGGGTTGGGATTCCCTGCACCAAGGGCAATTCCGACGCTGACCGCTACTACTAAGGCGATGAGAATTTGTAACGTGAGAGGGATACGCTGCCACCAAGGGCTAGCTTTGGTTTCAGGCGAAGTAGTTCTCTCTGTTTGACTCATTGGCTAGATACTGGTTAACTGCTGTAACTATTAAAACAACACTAATGATAGTGATAATTCCAGAAAAAGAACAGCTTTAATTTTAGTTAAAAACTGTTAATCTAAGATTCCATTGCTTTGTAAAATCTAGCTCGAAAGGGTATACCAAAAGGTAGGCCCCTAGAGGTGTCTTGGCTTGTGGTTGGAGATGCTTATGTCCTTTGTCCCTTTACATATTCACAGTGATTACAGTCTGCTCGATGGGGCAAGTCAGCTACCAGAGTTGGTAGATCGAGCGATCGCACTGGGGATGAAAGCGATCGCCCTTACCGATCATGGTGTCATGTATGGAGCCGTTGAACTGATCAAAATCTGCCGTAGTCAAAATATTAAGCCGATTATCGGCAATGAAATGTATATTCTAAACGGTGATATCGAGAAACAAGAACGCCGCCCCAAATATCATCAAGTCGTTTTAGCTAAAAATACTAAAGGTTACAAAAATTTAGTTAAATTAACCACAATTTCTCACCTCAAAGGTGTTCAAGGCAAAGGAATTTTTTCTCGTCCTTGTATTAATAAAGATTTACTAAAAGAATATCATGAAGGCTTGATTGTCACCAGCGCTTGCCTGGGTGGAGAAGTTCCTCAAGCAATTCTCAGTAATAGGCCAGACGCAGCCCGGAAAGTTGCTCAGTGGTATAAAGATGTATTTGGTGATGATTATTATCTCGAAATTCAAGACCACGGTTCCCAAGAAGACCGGATTGTGAATGTTGAAATAGTCAAAATTGCTAGAGAGCTAGGGATTAAAATTATTGCTACCAATGATTCACATTTTATTTCTTGTTTTGACGTTGAAGCCCACGACGCTTTGCTCTGTATTCAAACTGGTAAATTAATTGCTGAAGATAAGCGGATGCGTTATAGCGGCACAGAGTATCTCAAATCTGGTGAGGAGATGCAGCAGCTATTTCGTGACCATTTGCCGGATGATGTGATTGTAGAAGCGATCGCCACTACTGAAGAAGTCGCTGATAAAGTCGAGCCTTACTATATTATGGGTGAGCCTCAGATTCCTACACCCCCCATTCCCTCCGGTCATACTGCTGACACTTATGCCGAAGATGTTGCATGGCAAGGACTTTTACATAGGTTAAATCGCAAATCTCGCCAAGAAGTCGATTCCGTTTATAAAGAAAGATTGGAATACGAACTAAAAATGATTCAGCAGATGGGTTTTTCCAAATACTTTTTAGTTGTATGGGACTACATCAAATTTGCTAGAGATAATAACATTCCTGTCGGGCCAGGTCGGGGTTCGGCGGCTGGTTCATTAGTTGCTTATGCAATGCGAATTACTAATATTGACCCTGTACATCATGGGTTACTATTTGAGCGTTTTTTGAACCCAGAACGTAAATCCATGCCTGATATTGATACGGATTTCTGTATTGAACAACGAGATAAAGTTATTGAATATGTCACTGATAAATATGGTGCTGATAGAGTTGCCCAAATTATTACTTTTAACCGCCTAACTTCTAAAGCAGTTTTGAAAGATGTCGCCAGAGTATTAAATATTCCCTATGGGGAAGCTGACAAAATGGCGAAAATGATTCCTGTGGTGCGGGGGAAACCAACGAAACTCAAGGTGATGGTTTCTGATAAAACTCCAGAACCAGAGTTTAAAGAAAAATATGATAAAGAACCCCATGTTCGCCATTGGCTTGATATGGCGATGCGAATTGAAGGAACTAACAAAACTTTTGGTGTTCATGCCGCAGGTGTGGTAATTTCTGCCGATCCACTTGATGAAATTGTGCCGCTACAGAAGAATAATGACGGTTCCGTGATTACCCAATATTTCATGGAAGACCTGGAATCAATGGGTTTGTTGAAAATGGATTTTCTGGGTTTACGGAACCTAACGCTGATTCAAAAGACTGTTGATTTGATTCAAGAAACGAGAGGATATCGGGTTGATCCCGATGAAATTCCCCGCCAGGAAAGAAAAGCCCAGAGGATATTAGCTAAAGGTGAACATAGCAGTCTACCAAAAGATGTCCAAAAAACTTATGAATTATTAGAAGCAGGTGAGTTAGAAGGGATATTTCAATTAGAATCTTCTGGGATGCGTCAGATCGTGCGAGATTTGAAACCTTCTAATATAGAAGATATTTCTTCAATTTTGGCACTTTATCGACCAGGCCCGTTAGATGCGGGACTAATTCCTAAATTTATCAATCGTAAACATGGACGAGAAAAGATTGATTATCAACACCAAATTCTGGAACCAATATTAGACGAAACCTATGGAATTATGGTCTATCAAGAGCAAATCATGAAAATTGCTCAGGATATGGCGGGATATTCTTTAGGACAAGCTGACTTGCTGCGCCGGGCGATGGGTAAAAAGAAAGTTTCGGAGATGCAAAAGCAGCGAGAAAAGTTCGTGGATGGCGCAGCGAAAAATGGCGTTCATAAAAAAGTTGCGGATGAATTATTTGAGCAGATGTTGAAGTTTGCTGAATATTGTTTAAGCTATGACACGGAAATTCTGACAGTAGAATATGGATTAATACCGATTGGAGAAATTGTCGAAAAACGCATTGAATGCAGTGTGTACAGTGTTGATAATCATGGAAATATTTACACGCAACCTGTAGCACAGTGGCACGATCGCGGACAACAAGAGGTATTTGAATATTGTTTGGAAGATGATTCAATAGTTCGGGCAACAAAAGACCATAAATTTATGACTGTTGATGGTCAAATGTTACCAATTGATGAAATATTTGAACGCGAATTAGATTTAATGCGGGTTGATGGTTTGCCGAATTGATGTTGCCGCATCTTGAAGGTGTAGAATTTATAACTTGATAGTGAGGTTAGATCGCTATGTATAGATCAACTGCTTTTCAAGAAGATAATGTTGATAAATTGATCGCCTTTATGAAAGCGAATAGTTTTGCTACGTTGGTATCCATCATAGATGGTGTACCTTATGCTTCACACGTTCCTCTTGTTATTGCAATGCAAGGTGATACTGTTAAATTAATTGGTCATTTGGCAAAGCAAAATCCTCAATCACAAGCCCTTGACACTGAATTACTTGCTATCTTCACAGGGGCACACGCTTACATTTCTCCTACTTTGTATGAAAAGCATGAGAGCGTACCGACATGGAACTATATTGCTGTTCATGCCTATGGTATTCCCAAAGTCATCATGCTCAATGACTTCCCAGAATCAATGAACCAAATGATAAACGAGATGATAGACACCTACGAAGCTGACTACAAATCGCATTGGCAAGGTTTATCTGACGGATTTCGTGAAGGTTTGATGAATGCTATTGTGGGATTTGAAATAACTGTTACACGTTTGGAAGGTAAGTACAAACTTAGTCAAAACCGAAGCCAAGTTGAGCAGCACAATGTCTCAAGTACACTGCTACAAAGTTCAGATCCAGCTGCTCGTGCCGTCGGTGTAGAGATGAAACAAAACCTTGAAACCAATGAGGATACAATACGATGAAAACTCGCAGCTTTGCAATCCTTATTTATAAAGAGGACGATATGTATATAGCTGAGTGTCCCGAAGTTGGTACGATTGATCAGGGAGAGACAATCGAACAGGCAATTGCTAGCTTGAGAGAGGCAACGCAGCTTTACTTAGAGGAATTTCCTCTACCTGAAACATCTCCAAGATATATAACCCATGCCCAATGACTAATGACTAATGACTATTTGTGGTTTTCCCCAAAGTATGGTCTCCTGTTTATAAATGGCAATTCCCGGTTTTGCTCCTTTGGGTTTGTAGACGTGTTTTAGCTGAGTGTAAACTACTGGCACTTGCTCACTCTGACGGGCGCGACTGTAGTAGGCAGCAAGATTAGCTACAAATTGCAAATCAGCTTCTTCTGCAACAGCACCGGGTTCTAGACGTAGTAGCAGATGGCTCCCTGGAATTTCTTGAGCGTGGAACCAGATGTCATAATCACCTGCTACACGAAAAGTCAATTGATCATTCTGGCGATTATTACGACCGATTAATACTTCAAAGCCGCCAGGGGTAAGGTAACGATGAAAGTTGGTGCTGGGGGCTTCGTTTGCGCTACGGCTGCGGTATTCTGGATCTTCCAGATACTTTTGCCCAATCAACTCTTCGCGGATTTCTTCTAAAGCTCGCAAATCTTCTGCTGTTTGGTAGGTGTCTATCTGGACGATCGCAGCTTCTACTTGTTCTAAATACTCAATTTCTGTCTGCACTTCTAATAGTAGCGGTTCCACAGCAGCACGAGCGCGTTTCAGCTTTTGGTGCTGTTTGTAAAGACTTTGGGCATTTTGGACAGCATTTTTATCTGGCTGGAGTGCGATCGCAATTGGCAAATTTGTCTCAAAATCAGCAAGGATAATTTCTTTCATCCCCGGTTCCCAGTTTTGCAGGTGAGCCATCAATAAATCAGCTTTTTGCCGATACTCATCGGCTTGATCTGATTGCTGCAAGCGCGTCTTAAAGGTTTGAGCTTTATTCCGTAATTTCGCCAGAATATTATTTAATTTCTGACTCAACTGATGGCGCAATTGAGAAAATAACTGTTGATCAATTTGGTTACTGTAGTAGTGGTTGAGTAACTCTTGGATATTTTTGACCTTTTCAACTACACCCCAACCCATTACCGTGTAGCCATCTTTTGTCCAAGCAGGTTGAAATTTACTGGAATTCAAGCCTTGCAGCCATTCTTGCCAACGCTCAAACAGCCGTCGCCAGTCGTCGGAGTTGAGAGTATCGGTGGATGTTTCTGGTGCGATATTTGCTTCTAGCAGCATTAACTCCAGTAATGCTGCACTCAAGCCACTATAACTTTTGAGCAATTGCCGCTTGATTGCTCCTGGTACTAAACTTACCCGTTCTTGCCAACGTTCTTGAGATTCGCTCAAACTGGGGACAGTTCCAGTCAGTTTCGGTGGTGTTTCATAAGGTTGTCCGGTTTGGATGGGACGAACACTAGATTGTTGCTGACTGACTTGATGAGCTGCGGTGATAATTATATTGCTGGCGTCGGTGAGAATGACGTTGCTATACTTGCCCATGATTTCTGCATAGACATGATATAGGGCGCTTTCTCCGGGACGACGGGCAAATTGCAAATCAATAACACGCTCCCAAGGAGCGATCGCTTCAATCGCCACCAGTGCTAAACCACCCAATTGGTGTATCAATTGTTGGCTAAATGTAAAGGTATCTGGCGATCGCGGTGGCGGATCGCCGATACAAATATGTGCAGCTTGAGGATGCCAAGAAATCTGTAGCCAATCTCGCTGTTCCAGGGTGCGTAATGCCATCGCAATCGTGTAGCGATCGCGCTGGTAAACCTGTTCTAAGCGTGATGGTAGCCAGTTAGCGCGGATTTCGCTACAAGCAGCTGTGAGAGTGGTAAAGTCAACTGGTTGCAAAGCGATTAGTTGTTAACATTCAAATGGTAGCGATCGCTATGTTTTTATTTTCGTTTAATCAAAGCATAGCAGACCTCAACTATCATAGCGGTTACTTGGTTTGGTGATAGCTGCGAATAAAAAAACGCGGAAATCTATCATTAAGATAAGCTTCTGCGCTGAGGTGACAAGTTACTTTTTTATACAGTTTGCTTTTGGTGTCGAGTTTTCCAAGCTTAAGCGATGCCGAAGGCGGGCTTCGCGTACGCTGCCAAAGTTAAACCCAAAATACGATCAAATGATTGAGTAATGGCGACTGAGGACTTAGAAAAGAAAATTATTGCTTATTTCCGAGTTACTCACTCACCATTATCTCTTGGGCAAGAGAATTATTTAGTAACCAAAACTGGCGTTTGTGCAGTTGACTGCACTAATTCGGCTGTTGATTGCACTAATTCTTTTGCTGTTGCTTGCACTAGTTCGACTGTTGACTCCACTAGTTCTTTTGCTGTTGGTGCTACTGGTTGTGGCTGCAACAGTTGGGTGTAAAGTTCACTCAGTTGAGTTGCTACACCATCCCAGCTAAACTTATTTTCGACGCGCTTTCTACCAGCTTTACCCAATTCATCTCGCCATTCTGGATTTAAGAGAATTCGGTCAATGGCAGAGGCAAAGGCATCTACGTCTTGCGGTGGAGCCAATAAACCAGTTTCTTCATTAACCACCGTAAACTGAAGTCCGCCGACATCACTAGCCACAACTGGTGTACCGCTTGCCATCGCTTCGATCGCCACCAGTCCAAAGGGTTCGTAGTGACTGGGAACAACGCAAACATCGGCAGCTGCGTAATAAGTTGGCAAAATATCTTGACTCAGACGACCGGCAAAAGTGGTTAAGTCGCTCATCCCTAATTCGTTGACGATTTGCTCAATGCGATCGCGCTCAATCCCGTCGCTGTTACCTGGAGTACTACCACCACCAATAATTAGCTGGAGATTGTTGGAGTCGCGAAGCCCAGACTCGTTTACTGCCCGCACCAAGGTTTCTATACCTTTGCGTGAGTCAAAACGTCCTACATATAATACAACTTTGGCTTCTTTCTCAATACCCAATTCCGCCCTGGCTGCTTCTCGTGCAATTGAACCAAACCGCTGAATATCTGTACCGCAGGGAATGATGTCGATATTGCCTTTGGTGGAAACTAGCGATCGCATGTGTTGCTGTTCTTGCGGACTTGTCGCTACAATTCGCTCTGCTTTTTCCAACACATCTTTTTCCACTGCTAATCGCACACTTGCAATCAGAGGAATATCTTCTATAGTGTTGTACTTGACTGCTCCTAAGGAGTGATACGTGTGAATCTGTTTACTCTCTTGGATTTTATTTAACTCCATCCCCACCCAACTAGAGAGCCAATAGTTAGTGTGAACTAATTGGTATGTAATCTCATTTTTTACTTGAAATTTGAGGAAATTATCGACAAATTCTGGCAGATATTCAAAAATCTCATCTCGCGGCACAAACTCAAGAGGGCCAGCTTTTAAACGAATAGTTCGACAACTGCCCCTATGTTCAACAATCGAGTCTTGCTCCAGACTCACTTTGCGCGTAAACATATCAACTTGCCATCCTAGCTGCGCTAGTGCTTCACCCACATTACGCACATAAACATTTTGTCCCCCAGCTTCTTCTTTCCCTATTTCAATCGCTGGATCTCCGTGGACGGAAATTAAGGCGATACGTTTTTCGGTGGTAGAGTTCATAGTTTGTGTGTTGCTAATTCTAACAAAGTTTTAGGCTGTTCCAAGCTCGTGTATAGCACACTTGCCTGAATTCTTTAGAAACTTTGATTAATGTTGATTTTAATTTATTATGTCTAATATTTTTTTACATCCTCTACCAGAAGTATACTTTTAGATTAGATACAAATATTTAATTTCTTTAGATATAGAAAATTATTATACTTATATCTCATACTTTTGATAGATGAAAATTATATTTTTTCATTTGTGGCTAGCTCTAATTTCATAGACATAGCAATCCCGTTTAATTTGCTCTCCACCCAGAGACTCATATCCCCGACTTCTTGAAGAAGTCGGGGATCTTTTGGTTCGTAACTCCTGTACGGATTGCTATAGATGTGTAGACATTAATTCAGGAAAATCACAGTTGATTAATGTATAAATTGAAACTAAAAATCATTTAATTCCGATATTGAAGTTCAAACCAGTTATCACGATCAGATCACCGCGTTGAACTCATGTTGTATTAAGTAGTAAGAATAACTGTTAAATATTGATGCAAAATCGGGTATTTTCTTGAATTTGCTTCGGAAAGTTTCAGATTATGTTTTCAACCATTAATAAATTTCAGGAGCAAATCAGGTGTTGACTTCAACCTTACTCGCTGCTGCAACCACACCTCTGCAATGGAGTCCTATCGTTGGACTGATTATGATTATTGCTAATATCGTTGCCATTGCCTTTGGCAAATCTACCATCAAGTATCCCAACGCCGAACCAGGACTACCCTCAGCCAATTTCTTTGGTGGTTTTGGTTTACCAGCCCTTTTAGCAAGTACCGCCTTTGGTCATATCTTAGGAGTGGGCACTATCTTAGGGCTGCATAACCTGGGAAGAATTTAGGTTCTTACCCAAGTTAGCCTTTACGTGATGATTCTTTTGTCTCCAGCTTTGAGCCAGAGAACTAACTCTCTGGCTCTTTTTTTTGTTAAAGGCAATGCCTACGCCTACGCACTCCTAGAAGTAGCTGTAAAAACCAACCAAAAAGGCAAACCTATCTGGGTTGTAGATGATTGCCAAAACCTTGAAACTGAAATTATTGGTATCTAAACAGTATGTTAGATATAACAGATTTATCAAAAATAATTCCTAATAAAGGCGACAATCCACTAAGTCTGTCACCTGTAAACTTGCAGTCACAAGAAGATGCAGAACTTGAGCGAAAACTGCGAGAACTCAAGTTTAAACAAGAACTGAGAAAAGATTGGATTTTATTTATTGTCAGGGATGTAATAATTTTTCCTGCCGCCATCCTTTTTATTTTTGCTGTTAGCGGTTATTCCCTATTTACTCAGATTCATCGGTGACATATCTAGCTACAATTTTTAATCGACCGCAGAGGCGCAGAGTACACAGAGAAAAGAGAGATGATAAGCTGTTGCGCCTTTAATTTACACTAATATTTTTCCAATATGATTGTGGGGTGGGCATCTTGCCCGCCCTGATAATGCAAGTTGTATACGTAACAGCTTAGAGGATGTTTGAAAAGTATTTGGCTGTGATTTTAGGCACTTTGATCCCCCCTAACCCCCCTTAAAAAGGGAGGAACCGGAGTCAAAGTCCCCCAATTTATCGGGGGATTTAGGGGGATCTAAAATATTTTGATACCGACAAGAGGACTTTTCAAACAACCTCTTAGAGTTCAGAAATGTTGTAAATTATTTCTCTTCAGGACTTACGCACTCAAAACCTGAAATCTAGATCCCCCCAAACCCCCCGATAAATTGGGGGGTTGGGGATCTCTTGTGCGTAAATCCTACTCTTGTCTGTTGTGTTTCTTTGCCTCTGCGTTCTCTGTGCCTCTGTGGTTATTTAAAAAAAATCCTAGAACTTATCTAGCTCAGTAAACTTGCGTAACTAATTTTACAGACGACGAAGCCAACTTGCTACAAGTAGACTCATCTTTATATCCACACAAATTTTCCTGGATATCAAAGATTACCGTGATTGGTAAATCTGCAAAAAAGTAAGTACCTAATGGAAATAACCTAAAAATATGGGGCTTTTAATATTTTCTGTTGCTTTAGTTGCCATTGTTGCTGTAATTATCATTAATAGCTACAACGATTTAGTCAAGTATCGCAACCGTTACAAAAATGCTTACTCTCAAATCGATGTTCAATTACAGCGCCGCTATGACTTAATTCCCAACTTGGTAGAAACTGCTAAAGGGTACATGAAACATGAGCGAGAAACCTTAGAAGCAGTTATTGCCGCCCGGAATTCTGCAATTAATGCTAGCAGTCGTGCCGCGCAAAATCCCGGCGATCCCCAAGCGATGCAACAGTTGGGCAATGCTGAAGGGGCGCTCACGGGTGCGTTAAGTCGGTTGATGGTACTTTCGGAATCTTATCCAGAATTGAAAGCCGATCGCGCCATGACTCAAGTGATGGAAGAATTATCTTCTACTGAAAACCGAATTGCTTTTGCACGTCAGGCTTTTAATGACGCAGTGACACTTTACAACACCAAGAGCGAATCTTTCCCCAGCAACCTTGTGGCAAATACTTTTAACTTTACGGTTGCAGAATTGCTCGCCGAAGCTACTCCAGAAATAAGAAATGCTCCCCGCGTGTCTTTTTAGGTATCTATGAATTTCTTTGAACATCAGGATCGGGCACGCCAAAATACGCAACAATTAATCGGGTTATTTTCCCTGTCGATCGCAGTCATGATTATGGCGATTTACATTGCCACTTTATTTCTGTTCCGCATGGCTCCCCGTGTTTGGTGGCATCCAGGATTATTTCTCTACGTGGCTGGGATTACAATAATTGCGATCGCAGTGGGAAGTTTGTACAAAATTGCCTGTCTCCGGGAGGGCGGAAGCGTAATTGCCCAGGAGTTAGGAGGAAGACTCCTGCTACCAGATACGGCAGATGAACAAGGGCGACAACTATTAAATATTGTCGAGGAAATGGCGATCGCTTCTGGTATTTCTGTCCCAGAAGTTTATCTCCTTGAAAGAGAAACCAGCATTAATGCCTTTGCTGCCGGATTTTCGCCCAATGATGCTGTAATTGGAGTTACCCGTGGAACTTTGCAACACTTGAGCCGGGATGAGTTACAAGGAGTCATCGGCCACGAATTCAGTCATATTCTCAATGGAGATATGCGGCTAAATTTGCGTTTAGTGGGACTATTGCACGGGATTTTGTTTATTTATTTAACTGGGGAATTGCTTTGGCGGATTCGTGGTACTTCCCGCGAAGACAAGGGTTTGCCTCTGTGGGCTTTTGGTTTAGCACTGATGGCAATTGGCGGTATCGGATTACTCTGTGGACGCTTGATTAAAGCCGCAGTCTCTCGCCAACGTGAATTTCTCGCCGATGCTTCAGCTGTACAGTTCACTCGCAACCCCAATGGGCTTACCGGAGTCTTCCAAAAACTTCAACAGATGGATTCACGCTTGATTTCGCCGGGTGCAGAAGCTGCCAGTCACATGTTTTTTGGCAATGCCCTCAACCCCTCTTTCTGGGAAAATATGTTTTCTACCCACCCACCGTTAGCAGAACGTATCCGCCGCGTTGGGGGTTTGAGAGTCACTAATTTAGCAGCAATGCCATCTCGCAATCAGATGCGTACTTCTTCCCAGGAATCTCTAACAATGGGCTTTGCTGGTGGTTCTAACGCCACGCCAGAGCAGGTTGTAAACCAAGTTGGAAGCGTCACACCAGAGCATTTTGCCCATGCTCAAGCGGTGTTATCGCAGTTACCAGAATCCCTGCGTTTAGGTGCGCGGGAGCAGCAAAGTGCAATGGCGATCGCTTTTGCGCTAGCGTTAGATACAGAAAATCTCCAAATCCAAGAACGTCAAATTGCTTGGTTACGCGAGGTGCAGCCTGCTGATTTGGTAGACAAAACCCTGGAATTGAGTAGCGAAATTAGTCAGTTAGATCCCAGAATTCGCTTGCCACTTGTGGATTTGGCAGTACCCGTATTACGCCAAAATTCTGCCAAAGAATGCCAAAGTGTCTGCAAATGCGTCCACGGTTTAGTTGTAGCCACCGAAAGTTTATCACTGTGGCATTTTGTGTTGCAGTTAATACTATGGCATCGTCTTCAACCTAGTATAAATCCCGCATCTACTACAACGGTAGAATTCACCTCCATCGAACAGATTTGGCCAGATAGTCTATTAGTATTGTCCGTAATTGCCCGTGTCGGACACTCCCAACCCGATGCGTCTACCGAAGACATCGCCTATGCTTTTCGTTCTGGAGTTTTTCGACTCCCCAAAGCCGGAGAGCAAGAAAAACCAGAAATACCACCAAGTTGTAATTTCACTGAACTCAAGAAAAGTATTGAGCGCCTGCGTCTTGCCACTCCCAAACTCAAACAGGCTATTGTTGATGCTTGCGCCCACACGGTACTATTAGATAACAAAGTTACTCCTTCAGAAGCAGATTTACTTAGAGCGATCGCCATGACGCTAGACTGTCCCATCCCCCCATTTTTAAACCCTCAGCCCCGTGTTTCAAAACAGAAACAATCTTCTCCAAAGCGAAGTTAATGTAACGAGTGAGACACGATTATTTATAACTAAACAAATAAAGTCCGCAAGAACGAACTTTTCCATTAGAGACCATTTATAAAGTAAAAATAAAATTCCTGTAGGGTGTGTTAGAGGATGTTTGAAAAGTCCTTAGTGATGTATCAAATACTCTTAGATCCCCCTAAATCCCCCTTTTTAAGGGGGACTTTGATTCCGTTTCCCCCCTTTTTAAGGGGAGCCAGCGCGGTCTTCTCTACGAGACGCTGCGCGATGGGGTCTCCCCAAGTAGAGCGACTGGCGTGGGCTAGGGGGGATCGATAAGTGCCTGATATCACAGCCGACCACTTTTCAAACAACCTCTTAGGCTAAAGCCATAACACACCCTAACTTTTGATTTACTTTATAAATCAACTCTTATTCTTTATTGTAGTTGCAAATGACTGTTTACCAGAACAATAACCTGTCGCCTTTTGATTATATTTACAGGCAATTGATTTGTTTTTTTATCCTGACTCTTAGAGGATGTTTGAAAAGTATTTTGCTGTGATTTTATGCACTTAGCGATCCCCCCTAACCCCCCTTAAAAAGGGGGGAACCGGAATCAAAGTCCCCCAATTTATCGGGGGATTTAGGGGGATCTAGAACGTTTTGATACCTACAATATAAATAGTTATCTTGGCAAAAGAGTATCATATTGTACAAAAAATCTTGACATTGCCTAGAAGTATTAACTTGCTTAAAAAAGTTTAGACAAAATGCCAGCATTCTATAAATTTGATTGCTATATTAGATTAAATAACTATTCTGGCAAGGGTTGAAAAGCTGTGCGGGATGATTTACAGGACTTGGAAATTAGTCAGGATGATCTGCAAAAGCTGACTAATTTACCTGTCAATGAGGAACTTTTAATCATTACAAATCCTCTCAAGAGATTAGCAAACATATATATACAAAAGCTGAAAAGCTCTGAAGGGGCAACTGTAGTTTTTATTGGATTTTCTACATTTGTTTTTGTCTATATTCTATTTGATATAATTATTAAAATGTTTGTGACGTGGATAACAATTCCATCTTGGATATTATTATTATTTTTAGGTCTTTGGGTTGGGGGTCTGATGCAAAGTATCCTATATTTAACCTGGAAAAGTAGAAGTAAGATTGTTAAACTTAATATGACAAAATCTCTGCAAATCCTGTTAAATGAGGTTAATAGATATAATACTGTTATTAGAGTAATAGATATCAATGACCAAATAGAAGAAGCTGGGAATCCAGAAGTGGTTATAAAGGAAAGGGAGGGTGTGATCGAAGCGCTTAAGCTTACCAAAGCTGATTTAGTTCGTGCTTTGAAGACAGAAAGGATTTTGAGAGAGAATAAGAATTTTATTCTGAGTAATACAGAACTATTTGTCAACAATTTAGCAACTTTAACAGCCATGCAAGTAACCGAACAGGCTACTGAACATGGAAGGTTACTCAATGAAGCATTACAAATTGCATTAGATGTGCAATACGAAATGAAAAGATTACAAACTCAGCGTTAAGATAATTCGTAATTCGTAATGGGGGATTTAGAAAGCAGCCCTGAATTGATTCAGCACTCAGTAATAGTTGGAAAAAGCGTAGATACTCAGGGTAAGTATATTAGACGCTGCTGGGTGGGTTGGCTTCCAGGCTACTAGTCAGATATTCTCAAGGGCTTTTTTCCATAATCCTTCCCACGGTTGCAATCCCCGGTCTAACATAAAGAATATTCGTAAAGCGATCGCTTATCCGCATGGACTGGAAAGAAATTAGAGGGAACTGGGTAATCATCCCCCGAAATCCCATTGGTATCGTTCATTTTTTAGGAGGTGCATTTGTCGCCACTGCACCGCACATTACTTATCGCTGGTTACTCGAACAACTGGCAAGTAAAGGCTATGTTGTAATTGCTACGCCTTTCGTCAATACATTGGATCATACTGCGATCGCAAAATCCGTGCTGTTAAACTTTGACCGCACCCTCGAACGATTACATGATTCTGGGGCATTACGCAAGCTTTACTTCCCCATCTACGGCGTCGGACACAGTATGGGCTGTAAACTTCACTTGCTGATTGGTAGCCTCTTTAAAGTAGAACGTGCAGGCAATATTTTAATATCCTTCAACAACTACGCCGCTAAAGAAGCTATCCCCCTAGTAGAACAATTCACTTCTACTTTTGCGATTGAGTTTACCCCCTCACCGTTGGAAACTAACAAGCTTGTCCAAGAGCGTTACAATATCCGGCGCAATTTATTAATAAAATTTAGTAATGACACCATTGATCAATCGGCAGCTTTAACCAAAATCTTACAAGAACGTTTTGATCAGATGGTGACAGCACAAACCTTACCAGGAAATCATACAACACCTTTAGGTCAAGATATTAAATGGCAAACTGGAACATCTTTTACCCCCTTTGACGCTTTAGGGCAATGGTTCAAGCAAGAAGCATACCGCGACTTGAACCAGTTAAAAAGCAACATCCTTTTGTGGCTAAATCCTCTGGCAGCACCATAATATTTTATGACTGTTCAACAGTCGTAAAATATTATGGGTAAATACAAATGAGTTATAGCACTTCTCATTTGAGTCTAATAGAGACTTAACCCACCAACCCCTTCCCTACCTCTCCCTAACTTAGGGAAAGGTAGGGAAGGGAAGTAAGATTCAAAGCCTCTCTCCTTTTATGAGAGAGGTTTTGATAGAGGTCAAAGTCTATTGTATACAAACGGTCAGCGCTATAATAGCATCTCTGTATTGATATTACTATTCGCTCATAGCATATTTTTATTCTCTATTTTGCCAACAAATTATTAATGAGTGTTTTCAACGACTTTCTATGTTTCAAATATTAGTAATTGATGACGACTATTCAATAAAAATACTCCTGAAAAGGATGTTGGAAAAACAGGGTTATGAGGTAGTTACTGCCAGTAGCGGCGAAGAAGGAATAGAAAAGGCCCTGGCTTACCGTCCAGCATTAATTATTTGCGATTGGATCATGCCGGGGTTGACTGGACTGGAAGTTTGCCACCGCATTAAGACAGACCCCAAATTTTTCACCACATTCTTTATTTTATTGACATCCTTAGATTCCGTTGCCGATTGCGTCAAAGGTCTAGATGCTGGTGCTGATGATTTTATCTCCAAACCTATTGAGCATAATGAATTACAAGCACGGGTAAGAGCGGGATTACGCCTACATCAGTTGAGTAGAGATTTGCAGGCTCAAAAGTTGCTTCTAGAATCAGAAATGTCAGAAGCAGCAGAATATGTGCGATCGCTACTGCCTTTTTCCATGACCGAACCCTTCAATATAAACTTCCGATTCATTCCCTCGCGACAACTCGGCGGTGACTGTTTCGATTACTATTGGCTCGATGATGATTATCTGGCAATTTATTTACTCGATACTGCCGGACATGGACTCAAAGCGACTCTTCCCTCTGTTTCAGTGCTGAATCTACTGCGATCGCGTGCGCTCAAAGGTCTGAATTACTATCAACCTAGTGATGTATTGAAGGCTTTAAATGATACCTTTCAGATGAATTATCAAAATGATAAATACTTTACGATTTGGTACGGAGTTTACAACCGAATCAACCGCCAGTTAATTTATGCTAGTGGAGGTCATCCACCAGCCGTTTTAGTAACCGGCGCATCTCCAAGGAAATCTGAAGTTAAACTCTTGAAAACCCCCGGTATGCCAGTTGGCATGTTTCCAGAGGCAAAATATGTTGATGAGTTTTGCAATATTGAAAAATTCAGTACCCTTTACATTTTTAGTGACGGCGCTTATGAAATCACTAAATCAGACGGCACACTTTGGAGTTTGGATGCTTTTATTCAGCTACTAGTTAGCTTACAAGATCCTATTGATAGCCAACTCGAACGCGTACTCAGTTATTTAATCGCTCTGAACTCCAAAGATGCTTTTGATGATGATTTATCTATTTTGCAAATGAAGTTTGATTAATTACGTTTGAGAGACTAAAACTTGATTAAATGCATCTTGACTAGGGAAGATTTCAAATACTTTATCCATATTAGTCAGTTCAAATAAGATCCTGACTTGCTCATTAATTGAGCAGAGAGCAAGCTTAATATCCGCTGCTCGCAAGGTTTTGAAAGCTAATACTAAAGCTCCCAAACCTGAACTATCCATAAACGTTACATCTTTAAAATCAACTAATACAATTTTCGCACCACTTTCTAGAATCTCAGTGATATTTTGTCGAAAGTCTTGTGAAGTTGTGGCGTTCAAATTACCACTGAGCTTAATAACTTTTACTTGTTCTCTCATAATTATGTCACTCTGATTTGCGTAAATAATGTTCTGATTTCGCCATTATAGAACATTTAAAAATGCTTGTAAAATAAAATCTCAGATTACATATTGAGTAATCATTGATAATTAATCAGGATAGATAAAGATTAATTATCAATTTTATCGTCTGATATTTTGTAATTTTAAAAAAATAATTAGCTTCATGAAGTAGACTTTTCCTACTAGGAACAGACCAATTATAAATAAACACGCTAAGTAAGTTGGCACGATAAAAAACTGGTATATTTAGTTTTGTAAAAATGTTGGAATGACCAATTTCTAAGCTGTTCGTTGATTTTATGTTTCGTCACAGATGTTTGTTTTTTAACGCTGACTTACTTGCATCTCATTGATCTATAGCAATCCGATTTTATTTTTGAAAAAATCAAATCTAAGTATATGTAGGCTGTGTTACGGCTTCCGTAACACAGCCTACGTGTATTTCAAAAATTAAATATGAGTCCTATAGATATATACTTATCTACAAGCTGAAGTTACTGCTTTTCAGATTAATTACCAAAAATTTTTGTTTGCAAAATTGAGATTCTCCAATAAATCTCATGATTATAGCCTTACATTAAACAATTCAAAATTCAACCAGTCGCAGCGATGCCTACGGTTTAGCAGCGGCGTTCTTCTTCCTGAGTACTGATGATAGTAACTAGGATCTACGTTTATTTATGTCCAATTACTTACATAATTGAAATAATTTACCTCTGGACTACCACTCTAGAGCCAAAAATTTAGGTTTCAACAGCGCCAAGCAAGCTCGAACCTACACCAAGGCTTTAAAAGAAGTTTTCTGAAGGCGATCGCCTCTGCTATTTTAGTATTCCCAATATCTGTCATTTATCAACATACAATACAAAAAGTAAAGAGTTATGAATTTGTAACTCCTCACACCCTCAAACAGGACTCACTTTAGCTCTGTAAAGCAGCTTCTCACCTTGAAGGTAGCCAGTGTAGCGTACTTTGACTGTTTCTCCAGGTTGTACAGTTCCTTCCATCAATTGGTGTAGTTGGGGATCATAAGGTAATTCTGCTCCCACGGGTGCGATCGCTTCTACTCCCCACGCCTGTAAAAGCTTTTCCAGGGGTTTTTGCACCAACGGTAATATTTTGACTGCTGCTAGCTGTGAATTCTCCTGCGCTTTCTGTGCTGCTGTTGGCCATTGCAATAATAAAGACTCCAGCAGTTGCAAACTCGACTGCTGGAGTTCTTGTAGCAATATCTCTCGCTGTTGTTGTAATTGAAGCTGCGAGCGATCGTACTCTCTTCTTAAATCTGTAATTTCTTGTAACAATTGCTGAGTAGGCGCTGTTTTCTCTTGTAACAACTCAACTGTTGAAAAAGTTGCGATTAATTCATTCAATGGCATCTGTAGCACTGGCGACAGCTTGAGCAGCACGTCTACCCGCATCTGCTCTAGCTTTCCTTGGCGTAAGCGCAAAAGTTGACGCTCTGAGACACCAGCAGCGCGACTCAGCCCTTTAAAACTAGAAATACCTACCTGTTGCATTAAATCTTGCAACTTTTGGGTGAAATTAATATTGGGCATAGGGCATTAGGCATAGGGCATTGGGAATTGGACATTGGCGATTAAGTTTTTCTCTGTCTCCTATTCCCTATGCCCTGTTCCCTATTCCCTATTCTTCCAGTAAACTTCTCAACATCCAAGCTGTTTTTTCGTGTACTTGCATCCGCTGAGTCAATAAATCGGCGGTAGGTTCGTCGTTAACTTCCTCTAGCACCGGGAAAATAGACCGTGCAGTTCTGACTACGGCTTCTTGTCCTTCTACAAGTTCGCGAATCATCTCCACAGCTTTAGGAACTCCGAGAGTTTCTGGAATCGAACTTAGTTTGGCATATTCGCTGTAGGTTCCTGGTGCGGGATAGCCAAGCGCTCTAATTCTCTCGGCTATTAGATCAACTGCTAAGGCTAATTCTGTATACTGAGTCTCAAACATCAAATGCAATGTTTGAAACATCGGCCCCGTTACATTCCAATGGAAGTTATGAGTTTTCAGATACAGTGTATAAGTGTCAGCCAACAGGTGAGATAAACCGTCGGCAATTTTAGCCCTACTCGCCTCGTCAATGCCGATATTTACATTTTTGACTGTTACTTTCGATGACATAATTTTCTCCTAATTAGGTTATATGTAATTGAGGTTGGGGATTGGGTATTGGGGATTGGCAAGAAAATTAAGCCTTTGATTCCTAGTCCCCAGTCCCCAGTCCCCAGTCCCCACTTCCATTTTCTATGCCAAGTGCATCTTTAAAACGCTGCGGGGTGCTTTACGGACTCTGGCTAACACGGTTTCTTTGCCTAAACGCTGGCAAGCCTCATACCGATGGCAACCAGAAAAGCCATAATATTGTCCATCTACTTCTAGGACATCAATCGGTTCTTGCTGCCCAATCTCCGCAATCGATTCCATTAAGGCTTGCACTTTATTTGGATCGTTTGTACGGGGCAATGGACGTTTTATCTGATTTAATGGAATTTCTTGGACTCTAACCATAAAGAGTTTATCCAACTAGTTCTGTTTTTGTCTCTAAATAAATCATAGTCATTATGACTTCGTTTTGCAACTTTTTGGGGGCAAAACTGTTAATGGTATCATTGGAGCACTCATGCGACAAAAAAACCGCACTACAAAGCAATTGGAAAATCAGCTCCAACGACGCATTAAGGGGCAGAAGACGCTGGAGTACTCGCGATCGCTTCTCTACAAGACGCTACGCGTAGCTTGCTTCCCCGTAGGGGTACGCTATCAGGTAGCCATGAAATTTTCGTTTTGGCGTTTTTCCCACACTGTGCTGACAACATTTTGTCTATTGGGACTGACTGCTGCATCAGGGCCTGAGAGCAACATCCAGGATATAGAACTGAAAATTGGGATTGTGCAGCGATTTGGCGCCGAAGCCACAGCCAAGCTGCAACTGGAACCGATAAAAGGCGATCGCTTAAAGCTAAAATTTCAAGCGGGCAATAAGCAGCAAATCCTGTTTACCAAAAACCCTGTAAAGCTGGAAACTCTCATGCAAGCTTTACCCCAGTCAGCAGTGGAAGAAGTAGTAGTTTTGGGCACATATCGCACTTTTGAAACGGCGGAAGATAGTGCTAATAAATGGCGTTCTCAGGGAATGGAAGTGGAAATAGCCCAGCCAGAACGCTGGCAGGTTTGGGCTAAACGAGATGTTTACAGCACTCCTTTACTGCGACGCTTGCTATTGCAGAACATCCAAGCTTCTACTAAAGAGAAAGTATATCTTGATACTAAGATTTGGAAACAAGTGCCGCGAGTTAGTTGGGTGGTGGATGGTAAACGCTATAGCCCGAATGATTTAGAAATTAGCACTGATAAAAACTTGATTCGGGTAAATAAAAGCGAAAAACCAGAAAATGCTCGTCTTTATGCCGGCCGACTGAATTTGCAGCCAAATTCTTATGGCACATACACTCTAGTCAACCAAGTACCCTTAGAAACTTATTTGCGTGGGGTTGTACCTTACGAAATAGGGACAGATGTACCAACAGCGGCGCTAGAAGCCCAGGCAATTCTTGCCCGGACTTATGCCTTAAGAAATTTACGTAGGTTTGCCGCAGATAACTATCAGTTGTGTGCGGATACTCACTGCCAAGTTTATTATGGGCTGAAGGGAGCAGCTGCCAAAACAGACCAAGCGATCGCCTCAACTAGGGGTAAAGTATTAACTTATAAAAATGAACTAGTAGACGCCCTGTATTCTTCTACCACTGGTGGCGTCACCGCCTCCTTCAGCGATGTCTGGAATGGCGACGATCGTCCCTATCTGCGCCCTGTACTGGATGCTCCGACTAATTTTTGGGACTTGTCTAAGCAGAGTTTAGCGGATGAAAAGAACTTCCAAAAATTTATTAATACGCAACAAGGATTTAATGAAAGCAAGTGGGATATGTTTCGTTGGCACAAGGAAACCCCGTTAAAAGATATTATCAAGGACTTGCAGAAATTTTTGCAGGTGAAAAACAGTCCCGATGCCAAATTTAAGACAATTCAGGCTATGGCAGTAGTGAAGCGAAGCCAGAGTGGACGTATCCTTGAACTTGCCGTTAAAACCGATCGCAGCACCTTTACTCTGCACAAAGACGAAGTTCGCAGTGCTTTTGCAGCCCCTATAAGTACGCTTTTTTACATAGAACCCCTGAACAAAGGCAAACCGGAACTCTGGGGATACGCTTTTATTGGTGGTGGATTAGGACATGGAGTCGGATTGAGTCAAACTGGCGCTCAAAATTTAGCAAAACTAGGTTGGTCAAGTCCAAAAATTCTCCAATTTTACTATCCTGGTACTCAGATTCAAATTCTCAGCAAAGAGATTAAGTTTTAAGCTAATTGGTATTCAAGTTACATCTTTAAGGTAGGAGTCGGGAGTTAAGAAGAGGCAAAAAATAAACAGGAAACTCCAGACTTAAAAAATTAAGCAGGAACACAACATTTACTGTGTTCCTGCCCAACACAAAATTAGGCTTTTTGTCAAAGTCGTTTTTAGAGCCAGAGATGGCATTGCAAGGGTGTTAATTCTAGATGCCCCTGCTGCTATTTTTTTGTCAACATTACTAACTCTTGCAAGAGGTTTATTGTTGAGTCGCTTAACTCTTAGTAAAGGTCTTCTTCTTTGTGAGTTTCGATTGTTACGTCAGAGGTTGGGTAAGCGACACAAGTCAGGACATATCCCTTTTCTATTTGTTCATCATCTAAGAATGACTGATCGCCCTGATCGACAGTACCCTTGACGATTTTACCTGCACAGGTCGAGCAAGCACCAGCGCGGCAAGAATAGGGCAGGTCAAGACCAGCTTCTTCGGCAGCATCTAGAATATAGGTATCATCATCAACGTCAAGTGTTGTGTTAAGTCCTTCGGCCTCGTTGATTAATGTCACTTTATAACTTGGCATTGAGTAATCCTCTCTTTTGCAAACGGCGGTATAAGTTATCTTAAGGCAAAGATCACGGCTGTTCTGTGGAATTAGCCGCTGGTTTAAATTTGCTTCAATTCTGATACTACGAGAAAAATTAAACGATGTAACTGGAAATTGAACCCGATTAGTAATGAAATTTAGTTACTTAATCCCGATAAGTTTTATTTATATTATTTTCTACCCTAGTCAGGTTGTGATTAGAAAAAGTTATCTTATCGAAAAGAAAACATGAGTAAGGTTAATGTTGCCGATATTTTGGAGGATTTACGCAGAAGAGACTCCCCAACTCCTTTAAAAAGCAGGGCTGTTTCATTTCCTCATCTAAATTAGACAACGCGATCGCATATCTCTACTCTTAAAGCCTTGTCATTACACACATTTTTGTAATAGTCAAAGTGTCGCGTTGACCGACATCCGGGATGTCGGTCAAATCCAATGAACAAAGGGGCTTTTCTTTTGAAGTCTCCCTTTTTGAGCATACGTACTTCTGCCTAGCTTCAAATAAAGTCTCATTAGTGCTTGAGGGGGTAGGACGAATGTTGTAGAGTCAAGACTGGTAAAACCCATGAAGAAAGAATATCACCATTAGAAGCGTGGGATGATCAAAAACAGAACTAGTGAGGATCATGTACAATTCAGAAGTAGCTTTGGAAAAAGCAAGAGTGCGTGTAGGTTTGGTAGGTACTGGGTATGCGGCAAAGTTTCGGGCTGAGGCATTGCTCCATGATGAGCGATCGCATTTAGTCGCAGTTGTTGGCCATACAAGAGAAAAAACCGAACCCTTTGCCAAAGAGTATCAGATTGAAGCGTTGAGTTCTTGGCAAGAGCTAGTAGAACGTGAAGATATAGACCTAGTAGCGATCTCTACTATTAATCGAGATCATGGGGCGATCGCTCGTGCAGCACTTACCAACGGCAAAGATGTGATAGTAGAGTATCCTCTTTCGTTGGATGTAGTTGAAGCTGAGGAACTAATTGCCTTAGCCAAAGCACAACAAAAACTCCTGCATGTTGAACACCTGGAACTTTTGGGTGGTTTGCATCAAGCCTTGAAGCAAAACTTAGCCAAAATTGGTGAAGTGTTTTATGTTCGCTACAGCACCATCAATCACCAGAATCCGGCACCCCGCAAATGGACTTATAACCATGAGATGTTCGGTTTTCCCTTAATGGGGGCTTTGTCTCGCCTACATCGTCTCACGGATTTATTTGGTAAAGTATTTACAGTTAACTGTCACCAGCGATATTGGGAAATAGAACCGGAATATTACCAAACCTGTTTTTGCACTAGTGAACTGTGCTTTAACAGTGGACTTTTAGCCCAAGTAGTCTATGGCAAAGGCGAAACTATTTGGCAATCAGAACGCAAGTTTGAAGTTCATGGTGAAAAAGGTGGTTTAATTTTTGATGGCGACACCGGAATTTTCATCCAGCCAGGGGAAACAACACCTATAGAGGTTGGCCCTCGCCGGGGTTTGTTCGCCAAAGACACGAGTATGGTGTTAGACCATCTTTTTGATGGCACTCCTTTGTACGTTACCCCAGAGGAGAGCTTATATACCCTGCATGTTGCTGATGCTGCACAAAGAGCCGCACAGACTGGGTTAACTATGTTTATGAAAGATACTTTAGATAAAAGTTAATGAAAACTGAACTAATTGTTATTTTATCCCAGAGAGAATTAGACAAAATGCGCCAAGCTGGGCGTTTAGCTGCTAAACTTCTCCAGCATCTAGAACCATTCGTGAAGCCAGGGGTTAGCACTCTCGAAATCAATGATGAAGCCGAACGTTGGACACAAGCGCATGGAGCAAAAAGCGCACCCCTTGGCTATAAGGGTTATCCTAAATCGATTTGCACCAGTGTAAATGAGGTAATCTGTCACGGTATTCCCAATGCCAAGCAAATCCTTAAAGAAGGTGACATCATTAATATTGATGTCACGCCGATTGTTGAGGGTTATCACGGCGATACATCGAAGACATTTTTTGTCGGTACACCTTCGGCAAAAACGAGGAAGCTGGTAGAGGTGACAAAAGAGTGTTTGCGTCTGGGTATTGCTGAAGTTAAACCTGGGGGACGCATTGGCGATATTGGTGCAGCCATTCAAGAGTATGCTGAAGCAGAAGGCTTTTCTGTGGTGCGAGATTTCGTGGGACACGGCATCAGTAACGTTTTCCATACTGCGCCGGATGTTCCTCATTATGGCACACGCGGTAAGGGCAAGCGCCTCAGACCAGGGATGGTTTTTACTATTGAGCCAATGATTAACGAAGGCACTTACGAAGTCGAAGTTCTCAGCGATAAGTGGACTGCTGTCACGCGCGATCGCAAACTTTCTGCTCAATGTGAGCATACCCTAGCTGTAACTGAAAACGGCGTTGAAATCCTTACCTTACCTGAAGGCGAGATTTACCCCTGAGCAATGAGAGATCATCAACTTACAAACATCCCCTACTGTAATTATTACAGGTGGAAACAGTACCGTATTGATATCATGTCCGCTTAAAAACTTATCGTTTAGCCTGACGTAAGGATGCGGAGTTAGAATAATTAAGAGCAGCAATACTTGCTCTAGTTCTGAACCTGGAAGGACAAATCTCTATGGTTTCAGCCACTATTAATACAGGTACTCTTAACTCTGAGGCATTCGTTGCTGGCTATCTGGATGATGTACGCTACGAGTTAATCGACGGAGAACTAATCGACTTGGAACCCACTGGACTTGATGAACAGGTAGCTGGGTTAATTAATCGTAAGCTCAACGTAGCAATTGATCTACTCAACTTGCCTTGGTTTATTCCCATGAAATGCCTGATTAAACCATTAGGTCAAAATTCAGCCTTTAGACCCGATGTTGTGATTCTTGATCAGACAGGTTTGGCTAATGAGCCATTATGGAGAACTGAGCCAGTAATTACACTAGGCAATTCTGTTAAATTGGTCGTAGAGGTTGTGAGTACAAATTGGCAGAATGACTATGCCCGAAAAGTGGAAGACTACGAAGCATTAGGCATTGGGGAGTATTGGATCGCAGATTATCTAGGGCTAGGAGGCAAACGTTACATCGGCTCGTCTAAACAACCTGTGATTACAATTTATCAGTTAGTGGATGGAACTTATCAAGGACAACAGTTTAGGGGAACAGAACGCCTCATCTCCCAAACATTTCCAGACCTGAATTTAACCGCAGAACAGATATTTGTTGCGGGTTGCTAGATTTAGAGGTTGGGGGAATATGTGGCGCTCTCTGGGGAGAAGTATTTAAACTTGGTATAATTATCGTCCCAACTTATTAGGAATACCTTCACAACCACCAGGAATAGTACCTCTAGTTTTTTCGCCACCCCAAGTGCAACAGTAGTTACGTGTTGACTCAGACATCCGTTGCACATTGCTGAAATCGGCATTTTCTACCACAGCGCCAGTTTGTTCGCCGGTTTCATAATCTGGTGCTTGGGTGCGACTGCGGGGTGATGCTTTTTCTACTACACCGTAGAATAGGCGAATCCCGTTGATGTCAGCACCATTGAGATTCGCATTATATAAAATTGTGCGGGAGAGGTTGGCTTTTACTAAATCACAACCGACCAAATTAGCGCGGACAAGATTAGCTTCGCTCAGGTCAGTCCAACGCAAATCGGTACCAGAAAGGTCTGCTGCGGCTAGCATGACGCCTAAATCGATGACACGCACACCATCCAGGCGGTCTTCTGCATATCCGCCAGTCCCGTCGAGAATGGCTCGACCTAATAAGCGATCGCGTTTTAGGGGTGACAGCAACTTAGAACGTGAGAGAAAGCGGAGAATTTTCGCTTTACCACTGCCATCTACACTACTTAAAATTGCCGCCGTCCGTCCTTCAGCGATCGCTCTTTCTTGGGGCCAATCTTCTAATAATCCTTCTTCATCTAATACCAAGTCTGAAACGCCCTGAAAATAGGAATCAATTGTCTGCTGCTGAGTGATAATATTTTGCTGAACTGTTAACAGGTTTTGCTGAATTGTCAAGTCTTTGGAAATGACATATTGTCGCCACGCCACGTAAACGGCGATGACAGCGATGAAAATTTGCCCCAAAGCGCCAAACCAGTCTGCTAGGGTTCCAGCAATATCCCAGTTAATTTGGTGTCCCCAAAGTAGCAAGCGATCGCCCACACCTGTAAACTTGATCAAGCCGATGATGGCTACTATTAGTCCCAAAAAAGCAACAAACAGGGTGCGCTCTTCCGGAGAAAACCACTCGTCTAAGGCTTTTTGCAACCAAGGCAATAGTATCGCCAGGGATAACAGCAAAGTCATCAGTGTTCCGATAATGCCAACGATCCAGTTATTCAGGATAATTCCAATGAAGGTGATGGCGATCGCGATTAGAGTAATCAGCAATGCCCTCGGCTTAACTGTGAATTGGTTGGCAATGGGTTGCTTGAAGTCAGAACGAGCTTGTTTGAGAGCAGTTGTATGTTGCGGAGATTGCAAAGACCCAATCGCCGCTAGTGCTTCTGAGGTTAGGTTCTTCTCAGTTGAATTACCGTCAAAGTCATCTGGTTGCAAGTCATTTTCGGGGACTGGTTTTGGGGTTGGTAGATTAGAGGAATCGGATTCAATCGTCATGTTTTCTATTTTGCCCCCTCAATCCAAGTTATGCAGCGTTCCTACCGCAGTAAATTCTTAAAAAGCAGGTTGAGGATTATACTGCTTGTCCTTGTGGCAACTACCACTATTGCCCTGACAGTCATAGGCAGACCTGTTGCTCACCTTACTTTAACAGCCTGGAGCGATCGCGATGACCGTCAACCTCTGCCTCCCGGCACAGTTGATGATGCCAGTCACTTGAACCAGACACAGGTGACAATTAAGCAGGTTAAGAGTCAGCCTGGAGTTACTGAGATGATACTACAGTCTGTACTTAGAGATGCCTTACGTCAAGGTCAGAAGGTAGCGATCGCGGGTTCACGCCACACTATGGGTGGTCACACTCTGTATGCTAATGGCATCTCCCTCTTGATGCTCCACTTCAACCGGATGCAATTCAACCCAGCAACTAAAATCCTGACGGTGCAATCAGGAGCTAAATGGTCTGATATTATTCCTTACCTAAATGAACGTGGTTATTCTGTCGCCGTCATGCAGTCCAACAACGATTTTTCTGTCGGCGGCACGATGAGTGCCAATGCTCATGGCTGGCAACATAATAGTCCCCCCTTTGCTAGCACGGTCGAACGTTTCCGGTTAATGCTGGCAAGTGGCAAGGTTGTGGAGTGTTCCAGACAGGAAAACCCAGAGTTATTTTCTCTAGTTTTAGGTGGTTACGGACTATTCGGGATCATTCTTGACGTGGACTTGAGAGTAGTACCCAATGAGACGTATATAGCTGAACGGCTCGTGATTAAGAGCAAGAACTATATTGATACCTATCGGCAACGGGTAGATGGTGCAGCCACTATTGGTATGGTATACGGTAGACTTTCTGTCGCACCGGAAAGCTTTTTACAAGAAGCTATTCTCACCACCTACCACCAAGTCCCACAAGCAACTCAGGCTATTGTCTCCTTAGAAAAACAGGCATTTGGAGTAGCTCGGACGGTTTTCCGTGGCAGCATTGGCAATGACTATGGCAAGAGCTTGCGCTGGCAACTAGAAAAAATCGTTGGGGGAGAAGCCGAAAACCGAGTTTCGAGAAACCAGATTCTCAACCGTTCCTCCGCCTTATTTGAGAATCGTCACCAGGCAGAGACTGACATCCTGCATGAGTACTTTATTCCCCCTAAATCTCTGGAAGCGTTTTTAGAGCAGTGTCGCACCATTATTCCCCAATCTGAAGGGGATTTGCTCAATGTCACGGTGCGAAATGTTCACCAGGATAACGACAGTTTTCTCAGATATGCTGATCAGGAAGTTTTTGGACTGGTGATGCTGTTTCATCAGCAACGCACCCAAGAGGCGGAGGCAAAGATGCAGGTAATGACCCAGAAACTGATTGAGGCAGCCCTAGCGGTTGGTGGTAGGTACTATCTCCCCTATCGTCTTCATGCCACACCTGAACAATTCCGTAGAGCTTATCCACAAGCTGCTAAATTTTTCGCCCTCAAGCGCAAGTATGACCCGGACGGGATTTTCCAGAATTATTTTTACCTGAAATACGCCAGTTAAACGGGGGTATATCTGACGAAGACACTGTAGTTAGATTGCTTAATTCTGTCCGAAGTATTGATATATGTTGTGGGGTGGGCATCTTGCCCGCCCTGATTCATGAGCGTGCAGGATGTCCACCCCACAAAATTGAGTCATGTATTTGTTGTAATTTCCAGTCCTTTGCACTCAGTTAAGGTGCAAGGGCATTACCCCGAATTAGACTACCAATGGTTTTGGCAGTAATTTTCAGTTGGGTGATGGGATTAGCTGGGACAACGGTCTTATACAAATAGCTATCGAATGTTAGCCGTTGTACATCAAGGTCATCGCACATTTCCACAAACGCCTCGCGGGTGGCGTTAGAACGATAGAACACGGTTTGCAGAATGTCCAACACCTTGTAAGTGAGTCCGTATCTTTTATCCCAACGCTTCAGATAAACCTTGAGGTCGCCTTCTGTAGGAATGCGGCTACCACTGTTAGATGTTTCGACAATGGTTTCGGCACACATCCGCCCAGATTTAGCGGCAAAATAAATACCTTCACCAGAGGATTTGGTAACGTAACCAGCAGCATCTCCCACCAAAGCGATGCGACCAACAACACGACGGGGACGGGGATGTTCAGGAATGGGGTGGGCTTCGACTTTGATGATTTTACCGCCTGCTAGCTTCTCGGAAGCACGGGCACGAATACCAGCTTGTAACTGTTTGATGCTGGCTTTATTGATGTGCATTGTACCAGTACCGACAGCTACGTGGTCATGTTTGGGGAAAACCCAAGCGTAGAAATCGGTAGAAACGTCATCACCGACATACATTTCGGCGAGGTCGTTATAGTAGGCCATTTTGTCTTCGGGTAAGCGAATCCGCTCTTGGAAGGCGATCGCATAATTGTAATCCCCAGCGTCCATTTCCTTAGCAACGCGGGAATTAGCCCCATCTGCCCCAATAATTACATCCACTTTCAGGGTTTTGGCAATACCCTGTGATATACCTTCTGTATGGTCAATGTAATGGATGGTATAGGGATCAGTATTGTTTCCTGGTATATCGAGTTTATGAACAGTGGCATTAATTAAATTTGCGCCTACTTTTGCCGCGCGATCGCGCAAAAAGCCATCCAGCACTTCCCGGCGGCACATTCCTATATATTCATCTTCATTTACCAGATTGATATCAACCTCGCGATTGGAAGGCGAAATCATTTTCATCTTCCGTACCCGGCGATCGATAATCTCTGGTGGTAAGTCAAATTCACTCACCATACATAGGGGAATTGCGCCCCCACAAGGCTTTGCATTGTCTAGCTTCCGCTCAAACAGGTAGGTTTCAATCCCAGAGGCTGCCAGCGTTTCTGCGGCAGATGAACCAGCAGGGCCTGACCCAATAACAGCAACCCGTAGTGTCAAAGGTCTTTCTCCCAATCTTCACATTTACCGAGAGCATACTACCACGGTCTTTCTGGTGATTTGGCGCTTTACCTTCAGGTTTCTACTGAAATGCAATATTCCTTAATGTTTCGATACGAATTGGGGATTGGGGAAGGTAGGGAATTGGGAAGAATGAAGGAAGAATATTGCCTAATCCCTAGTTTCTAGTCCCCAGTTCCCAGTTCCCAAATATGCAGATTTCCTTGTTGGATTCTTTTACTAGACAAGTTAGTGCCGCCGCAATTACCGGATATCAAAAGCACATTTCCCCACACAAAGGTTTTGCTTGTGCCCACAGAATACTATATGGCAGCGAATCTTGCTCTCAATACATCAAGCGGGTAATTGCCAAGGAAGGATTAAAAGCAGCTTTTGTCAATTCTCATGAACGATTTCAAGCTTGTAAGCAAGCTAATCAAATTTTGCGTAGACACGTAGCAAGCCGCTACGTGTCTACGCAAACCGAGAACTCAGAAGAATCCACAGAGGAGGAAGCAGACACGCAGCAACCACAACAAGCATCTGGTAAAGTTGCTCAAAAATCCCCATTTATTAGCAACGACAATACTGACTGTTTTGATTGTGCCGATTTGGGCTGCAATTGTGCCAGCATAACTCCTGATTGTGGCTCCCTAGATTGTGGTGCTGCTGATTGCAGTTCCCTAGATTGCAGTGGTGCTGATTGTAGCTTCCTCGATTGCGGTAGTTGCGGTAGCTAAATCTTGTTCATCCATAAATAATGATCTATGGTATATGTAAGACACAGTAATCCTACCAAGGATCTGTAGATTTAGTTGCAGAGGTACAGCAGCAGTGGGCATAGTAGTTGAGAACGTATCCAAACAATTTGGTAGTTTCAAGGCAGTTGATCAGGTCAGCCTGGAAATTAAGAGTGGTTCGCTAGTTGCATTGCTCGGGCCATCGGGATCAGGTAAATCTACGCTACTACGGTTAATTTCCGGTTTAGAAATGCCAGATAGCGGCAAAATCCTGCTTACCGGTAAGGACGCTACATATCAAAGTGTGCAAGAGCGAAATATTGGGTTTGTGTTTCAGCACTATGCCCTATTCAAGCATCTAACTGTCAGGCAGAATATTGCCTTTGGTCTAGAAATTCGTAAGGCACAGCCAAAGAAGATTAAGGGGCGGGTAGAACAGTTACTCGAATTGGTACAATTGACTGGACTAGGCGATCGCTATCCATCACAACTTTCTGGTGGTCAAAGACAACGGGTAGCTTTAGCCAGGGCACTGGCAGTAGAACCGGAAGTTTTATTGCTAGATGAACCATTCGGCGCACTTGATGCTAAAGTCCGCAAAGATTTACGGGCATGGTTACGCCGCCTCCATGATGAGGTTCATGTTACCACGGTTTTCGTCACCCACGACCAAGAGGAAGCAATGGAAGTCTCCGATGAAGTTGTGGTCATGAATAAAGGGCGTGTGGAACAGGTGGGGACACCAGCAGAAATTTACGATGACCCTGCCACGGCATTTGTGATGAGCTTCATCGGCCCAGTGAACATATTACCTAGCACCTCGAAGATTTTTAAAAGTAGCGGATTTGATGCGCCACACCCACAAGTGTTTTTGCGTCCGCAAGATGTGATTTTTGAAACTAGTGCCAACGATGCCACTACACCTGCGACAGTGAGTCGGTTAGTACATTTGGGTTGGGAAATTCAGGTGGAATTAACTTTCGATGATGGACAAGTATTGACAGCGCATTTAACACGCGATCGCTTTAATGATTTAGAGTTAGAACCTCAACAGCGAGTCTATGTGAAGCCAAAAGATGCAAAATCCTTCCCAGTGTCTTATTCAATTTGAAGGAGACAGGAGGACGTTCAGCGATCGCTCTGTCGAGCCGCAGAAGGCAGAATTCCGCACTAAAACCTTATAGTAACCACAAAAGAACTGTGTTCCTGAAACTGCTTTTGTCTTTAAGGAGTCAGATCCCGACTCGCCAACTGTATCCTTAGAGAAGTCGGGGATCTTGTTGTTCAAATAATTTTTTTGATTATCGGGAAATGACTGAGGACAAATTGGAGTAACAAGTAGAAACTAAATCAGGAACCAAAACCTCTGGAGTTCCCAGAGGTTTTTTCTTTACTCTAGTAATCTTTTTCGGAGCGATCGCCCCAGTATACACTTCAATCAGGGGGTGTCTGACTACAAGCTGCGGCGTATGCAAGCATCTGACAATTCTAGTGATCAAGCAGCAAAAATTGTCGCAGCGCATTAGTCAACTGGAGTAAGCTAAATTTAGGTTTGAGCTACTGGGAGTGGAGATGATGTTGTTGGAATTAAAGCGCATCCATGTTCCACCAGGACAAAGAGTGCTACTGCGAGATGTAACCTGGCAGGAATTAGAAGCAATTCTAGAGGATTTAGGGGAACACCGGGCTGCACGAATTGCTTATGACAGGGGAATACTGGAGATTATGGCACCACTGCCAGAACATGAAGACGATAAAGAAATTATTAGCGATTTAGTTAAAGCTCTTTTGGAAGAATTAGATATTGAGTTTAGATGCCTTGGTTCTACCACTTTCAAAAACCAAGCAATGGCTCAAGGTATAGAACCCGACCAGTGTTTTTATATAAAAAATGAATCCAAGATTCGCGGCAAAAAGCGACTAGATTTAGCAGTAGACCCTCCTCCAGATTTAGCTCTAGAAATTGATATTACTTCTCGGACTCATCCTAATATTTATGAAGCACTAAAAGTACCTGAGCTTTGGCGTTTTGAGCGCGGAAAGCTCCAAATTAATGTTCTACAAAATGACCATTATGTAGAATCTTCGCAAAGCCTAAATTTTCCTCTATTCCCACTAATTGAAGTGATTCCCCAATATCTGGAGCAAAGTACAACAGCAGGTAGAAATGCAACGCTCAAAGCTTTTCGTCTTTGGGTACAAAAGCAAATACAATACCAATAACTTATGCTGTCATCAGCATTCAAAATATATATAGCGTTCCGAATCATATAAGAGGATGTTTGAAAAGTATTTGGCTGTAATTTTAGGCACTTTGATCCCCCCTAACCCACGCCAGTCGCTCCACTTGGGGAGACCCCAGACGCTCGATGACTCGCTATCGCTTTTAGCGTCTATGCGGTAAATAACTCACCTCGCATCACAGTTACGGCTTGTCCGGCGAGAAAGACGCGATCGCCTCCGTCATAATACACCTTTACCACGCCACCGCGACTTGATGCCTGATAAGCCAACAGATGATTTTTCTGCAAGCGATCGCGCCAAAACGCAGCAAGGCAACAATGGGCTGAACCAGTCACCGGATCTTCATTAATACCTACCTCTGGTGCAAAAAAGCGAGAGACAAAATCATAATCTGAATCAGCATTAGTCAAGCTGGTAACTATAACCTTACCAAGTGGTAAAGTTTTTAATAGTTGAAAATTAGGCTGCACTTGCCGCACCAAATCTTCCGATTCTAATTCCACTAAATAAGCTAGTGAATTCTGCAAGGTAAATCTGTATGGTACACCCAAAGCCGCCTTGAGTTCTGGAGGTCCGATGATTACTCGTGAGTGATTCACAGGAAAATCTAACTCAATCCATTCACCTTGTAACTTAGCAATCAGCACTCCACTTTTGGTATAGAAACGCGCAACTTCATCAGGTGATAAATGTCCCTCTGACCAAAGTACATGGGCACTAGCTAAAGTTGCATGACCACAAAGCGGCACTTCTACCGTGGGTGTAAACCAACGCAGATTAAAGCCATCATCCTGTCTAACTAAAAAAGCCGTCTCAGATAAATTCATCTCCTGCGCTACGTTCTGCATCCAGCGTTCATCTTGAGGAGTACGCAAAACACAGACAGCAGCAGGATTACCCGCAAAAGGTGTATTGGTAAAGGCATCAACCTGAGTAATGATTTGTCCCACTAGAGTCACCTAATTAGCTGAATAAAAAGACCTCTAAGAAGTTTTACCATGCAAAACAGTCCTTGTCCGATTCGGAGAGGGACAGACTTGAACTCTAGTTCAAGCAGGGAGAGGTTCATCAAACTCACGTTACCTTATAAATTAGTAATACAATCTCCAAAAACTAGGGTCAATGTTAAAGCAAAACGGAAACATGAGGATAAAAATCTTCAGAAGCATCTTTGCTGCTGTAAACTTAGCGCTAATTTGTGGAGGATTAGTTAGTTGTGTTGTTGAAGCACCACAGCCACCTGCTGCAACTGAGCAACAAAAACCAGTCGTACAAACTACCCAAAAGCCTAACCAGACAAAGAAAAAGAACAAAGATGACGATGATAAAAAAGATAGCGATCGCAAGGATGATAAAAAAGATGACGATAACGACTAAATAAAGGCAAAGCTATCACCTTTATCCTTTCCTTTGAGTGGACTGACATTTATGCTTATCCAACAAACTTCTACTTCCCTAATCGATACTTTACGCCACCGACGGCAACAACTAGCCAACCTGATTGATTTTCCCGCAATTCTATGGTCGGGTAGCAACAATCCGCGCAACTTTCCCGCAAATCCCTTTCCGTTTCGTGCTAGCAGTCATTTTCTCTACTTTGCCGGACTGCCATTATCAAAAGCGGCAATTCGTCTAGAAGCGGGTAAGCTAGAGTTATTCATGGACAATCCCTCACCCAGCAGCGCCCTTTGGCATGGAGAAATGCCAACGCGCGACGAAATAGCCCTGCATATTGGGGCGGATGTGGCTCGACCAATGGCAGAATTAGAGTCTTGGGTAGAAGATGCCGCCACACTTGCTGTACAAGATGCAGCTACTTGGACGCAGCAATCGCAGCTATTAAATAGATGGATTTTACCACAAAGTCCTCCTCAAGGAATTGACTTAGAGTTAGCTAAAGCGATCGCTTCCTTACGCCTCACCCACGATGAAGCTGCATTAGCCGAGTTACGAAAAGCTGCTGCACTCACCGTAGATGCACACAAAGCTGGTATGGCTGCAACACCTAAAGCCAAACTAGAAGCAGAAGTTCGCGCAGCGATGGAAGGGGTAATTATTGCTCACAATATGACCACCTCTTACAACAGTATTGTCACTGTTCACGGTGAAGTTTTGCATAACGAGCAGTATCACCACCCCCTACAACCAGGCGACTTACTGCTTGCCGATGTTGGTGCTGAAACCGAGACGGGCTGGGCAGGTGATGTAACTCGCACGTGGCCAGTTTCCGGTAAATTTTCATCTACCCAGAGAGATATTTATGATGTCGTGTTGGCCGCCCATGATGCTTGCATTGTCAAAATACAGCCTGGTGTAGAGTATGGGGATATTCATTTGCTAGCTGCTACGGTGATAGCTGAAGGTTTAGTAGAGTTAGGCATTTTACAAGGAAATCCCCAAGATTTAGTAGAAATGGATGCCCACGCGCTGTTTTTCCCTCATGGTATTGGTCATCTACTGGGTTTAGATGTCCATGATATGGAAGATTTGGGCGATTTAGCTGGGTATGAAGAGGGACGTGAAAGAAGCGATCGCTTTGGCTTAAGCTACCTCCGTTTAAATCGTCCCCTGCGTCCAGGAATGTTAGTCACAATTGAACCTGGTTTTTATCAAGTACCAGCAATTTTAAATGATCCTAATGTGCGTTCAAAATATCACAGTGTGGTGAATTGGCAGCGTTTAGCTGAATTTGCTGATGTACGCGGAATCCGCATTGAAGATGATGTTTTAGTTACCGCAGAAGGCAGCGAAGTTTTAACAGATGCGTTGCCGAATGATGCCGATACTGTAGAAAATCTAGTCAATGGCTGAGTTAATACTTATGCAACAAAGGTGCAGGTCGATGCAACAAAGGTGCAGGTCTATACAACAAAGGTGCAGGTCAAGTGTGTGTATACCGTAGCCCTGCAAGGGAAGGTGATTTTAGGCACTTCTAGATCCCCCCTAACCCCCCTTAAAAAAGGGGGGAACCGGAGTCAAAGTCCCCCTTCTTTAAGGGGGATTTAGGGGGATCTCAAAGTATTTGCTACCAAGAAGAGGACTTGTTCATTCATCCTCTTAGCTTTGCAGAACTCTTATTCCCGTAAACCCAGGTGATTTTGTAACGCTTGGCGCATCACTTCTACAGGCACTATTTCCTGCTGCAACCAGATTTTCAATGCTGCTACCCCTTGTTGAACTAGCATTTCTAATCCATCGATGGCAATCGCACCTTGTTTTTCAGCGTGCTGTAGAAATTGCGTTGGTTTAGGAATATATATTAAATCGTAAGCGATCGCACCCGTTGGTAAATTTGCTGTTTCCTCTACACTCAAAGGCGACTGATCGACTTTGGGATACATCCCTATAGGAGTTGTATTTACCAACAAATTTGCTTGGGGAATGAGCTTTGGCAATTCCTCCCATTGATGAACCTGGAATTTATCAGCTAGGGGTGAATTGCTCCAACTGTTGCGGAATTCCTGTAATCTCTGCATATTGCGCCCAACAACATGAATTTGGGCAAAACCTAGCTGAATACAACCTGCTACAACTGCTCTAGCTGCACCACCATTACCTAAAATTACCGCGACTTTCTGACTCCAATCTTGTTTATATGTTGTCTGCAAAGGGGCGATAAATCCTTCTATATCTGTATTTGTGCCTACCCATTTGTGATTTTGGCGGCTAACAGTATTTACTGCTCCGATAGTTTGAGCCAGGGGGGTAATTTCTGAGAGTAGGGGGATGATTGCTTGTTTATGAGGTATTGTGACACTAAAGCCGACAACACCAATAGCGGCAAAACCTGCGATCGCCACCTCTAAATTCTGTGGTTCGATGGGAAAAGGCAGATAAATGTAATCTAATTCTAATTGGGCGATGTCTTCTCTACGAGAGGCTTCTCTTTCAGAGACGCTAACGCGAACGCCAACGACGAGCTGCGCTAACGCAGCATTATGCATCACTGGCGACAGCGAATGTTCCACCGGATGTCCAATGACACCTAGTAGTTTAGTTTTGCCTGTAATCAATCTTTCTTTAGTCATTTGTCATTTGTCCCTCATCTTTGCACTCCCTCACCTAGCCTACAATTATTAGAAGCTCCTTAACATTTCTTTAAATCATGCAGGCAACTACAGCCCTCTCTACAACTCCAACACCTGGTAAATATTGGCAGTGGCGCGGGCACAACGTTTACTATGTGCGTGCGGGAGAGAAACAAACGCAACGTCCGCCCTTGCTTTTGGTACATGGATTTGGTGCTTCTACAGACCACTGGCGCAAGAATATCACAGGATTGTGTCAAGATTTTGAAGTATTTGCGATCGACCTTTTGGGATTCGGGCGATCGGCAAAACCAAAATTGCAGTACAGTGGCGACTTGTGGCGCGACCAACTCCACGATTTTATCAACGAAGTAATTGGTCAAAAAACAGTATTAGCAGGTAATTCTCTTGGTGGTTATGCTTGCTTATGTGTTGCAGCACAACGTCCTGGTAGCGTAGCTGGTTTAGTGTTACTCAATAGCGCTGGCCCCTTTAGCGAAAGCCAGCCGACATCTGAACCTGAAGCTCTGCAAAGCGAAATTCAGCCACCCAAAAAACCCTCTGCTTTAGAGAAACTTTTGGGTGATTCGGTTAAGTGGATTTTTCAACAACCTTTAGCTCAATTTGTGTTATTTCAATACGTGCGACAACGTTGGGTAATTCGCCAAACTTTAGAAAAAGTATATCTTGATAAAAGTGCGATTACAGACCAATTAGTAGAAGAAATTTCTCGTCCTGCGTTCGATCCGGGTGCGTTGGATGTATTTGTTTCAGTTTTTAGTAGTCCTCAAGGGGAAAAAGTTGATGTGCTGTTGAAGCAATTAAGTTGTTCTTTATTGATGTTATGGGGAGAAGCCGATCCTTGGATAAATGCTAGAGAACGTTCTCAAAAGTTTCGTCAATATTGTCCTGAATTGACAGAGCATTTCTTAACAGCAGGTCATTGTCCCCATGATGAAGTACCTGATAGAGTAAACCAACTTTTACGCGATTGGGTTTTGTCTAAGTAAGTGGGCATGAATAATTAAAAGTTTGTAGTAAGCAGTTCCAGCCACTTACTACAAACAAGCTTATTTAAAAACGTAAGATTTAATTTCTTGCTCGATTTGGTCACTAATAATTTCAGTTCCCATAGCAATTTTATCGAGGTTAACCCTGACAAAATTTGTTTTGTCTTCTTCTGTAAACTTTTTATTATTATCCGAGTCTTTAATAATTTTTAGAAAAATTGCATTTTGACTTGGAACAACAACCCAACTGATTATTCGAGTATTATTTGGGGTAATTTGCTGTAAATTCTTACCTGATAAATCAGAAAGATAACCAATAGTAGCATCTTCGCCGTTGAGTTTTTTATCTGTATTTGTATCTTGGTCAATGATTTTATATAACCAAACTCTTGTGGTTGGTTTGTTTGCTGTTTTGACCTCCAATAAATCGAAGGAGGTGATAATGGCTTTTTTATTCAATAAAGGATGAGCTTCACCATTTTGCTTTTGATAAAATATGATGTTATACAATAATTGATTACTTCTTTCATAAGAACGTGAAAGTTTTAAATCAATTCCTTTATCTTGATTCTGCTCTGGAAGAGTAACGGGAATCATCAGATAATCTGATTGTTCTTTAATGATTAAATCCCCATAGACAAGATTTGGTTGTGGCTTCGGTTTCTCGGTTGCCTTTGCCTGTTCTGCTTTTCTGTTAACAGCAGACTTACAGGAAAAAGAAAGGGTCGCTATAATAAGAACTGTAGTGATTTTATTTAAAAAGCTATAATTTTTCATCAAATTCTCCTAGCAGATATGTTGCTGTCCTATTTTATTCTCTGCTGGAGAATTAGCCACAGTCTTAATTTGAGTTTATATTGTACAAAACAAGCCCACATAAATGGGCTTGTTTTTTTTTAGCAAAATAAGTGAAGTACCCTAACCAAAAGGTTTTGGGTTTCTTGGGCACATTAACTGTTTTTTGTTAATGTTATCCTAGTCTCACAACTAGCTCCTCAAGCGTGAATTCCGGCACTACCTGCCGTACTTATAAAATTATATCACAGTAAAATACCAAAAACCTGGTCGGGGTTGACCAGGTTTTATCGAGTTTACAGATTTCAAATTGTTAAACTAATTAACTAACTGAAGGTTAATAACTAAGGTGGACTAAAAAACTAACAAACTCAGCATTCCCGCGTTTTTCCGCTTTAGGATTTGGCTTTGCCTTCTAAATTAGGCTTTTTGCCACTTATATAATATTTGATATGCTGAAATTTGCTTGGGCTGATGACAAGGAGACACTAAGCCATTGACCCTTTTTGTTTGGTTTGGTTTTGTTTGGTGTCCTACTATTTAAGTTATCACTTAGTTTGTGAGTTGAAACCCTTGGTTTACTAAAGTTGACGTTTTGTTAGATTTTGCAATCTAAAGCTAGAAATTTTGTCTAATGCTTGTTCAGGATAACGCGCCCCTGTGATATCTGACGACAAGCTGCTGCGCGTCTACGCATTTGTTTGCGGTTGAGCAATTAACCAGGCTAAAACTAACTGAGCAAGGATACAATTATCAAGAAGGGCTATAGGACGTAGTTTTTCTCGCGCTTGTTGAGCATGTTCAAAGTTTTCGCCTTGAAACAGTTTATTCTTATAAAGCTTCAGCAACAATTGGCTCAAAGTGTCGTTCACCATATAGTTCAGCAGTATTAATTGTCGTGATACCAGCTTGATAAGCGGCTCAGATGGTTTTAATCGAGTCAGCATCTTCAATTACCACCCACATTCTTTTACCAGCTTGCCAAGTTCCCATTAGGATGGGTGTGGTTTTGACTTCAGTTGTACCTAGCGTCACCGAACAGCCTCTCGTAGACATCGCTTTTCTATAACTGTTTCCTAATTCATTACCTTGGACAGGTTGATACTTTATCAGTCTTAGCTTCAAATTAAATCAGAGTTACAGTAGATGCCGATGGAATTGACTACAACTTTTCATGCTCTCAAAGAATGGGCAGTTGCCATAAATGCCTTGGAAAGTGGCAAAACAATTATGTTGCTCCGCAAAGGCGGTATCCATGAACGAAATGGACATTTCCAAGTTGCCCACAAGCAAATTTTGCTTTACCCCACTTATGAACATCAACAAGCTTTCATGTTGAAACCTGAGTATGCCAATAGTGTCTATCCAGTAACATCAGGCTGGCATCCTGAAACAGTTCGCATCGGCAGTTGGGCTGAAATTACAGATATTTTGCCAGTTAGTGACGAGTCTATTGTTAACACCTTGCTTCCCTTCCATATTTGGAACGACCATTTTATTAGCGATCGCCTCAAATGGAAAGCACGTCAGCCTCTTTATATTCTCCTCCTGCGGACTTATAACCTACCGCAAGAGCAAGAAATTTCCTATTACGCCAAATACGCTGGCTGTAAGTCATGGATTGATTTAGATCAACCAATTCACTTGCAAGCAGGAAAACCAGTTTTATCTAACTTTGCATACACCCAACTAGTAGAGACAATTCGCGGGATTGTCGGCGATAAGTTGTATGCTCCATCCTTCTAATAACCCAACTTCCTGCCCAGATCCCCTATTCAGCATCTGTATACTTTTAGAAGTCGGGGATCTGGGTCTTGCGTATATCTGAGGTAATTAGTTGCCTTTGGTTACAGTATCTCCAGGCCCAGCGGTGACAATTACCAGATTTTCTGGCTGAATTAAATCTTCAATTGCCTGTTGCATGTCAGCCATAGTAACCGCTTGAATCCGCTGGGGAAACTCTCGGATTTCTGACCGTGAAAGCCCCAAGACCGCATTATCCAAAATGATACTTGATACATCACTGGGATTAGCTAAATCCACAGGGTAGCTATTGGTAATTGAGCGTTTTGCTGTGTTAAATTCAGCCTCAGTCACTCCTTGCTCGCGCAACTGTTTGAGTAAAGCGAGAGTACTGGCGATCGCTTTTTGGGCATCAAGAGGAGCAGTTTGCATTTGAATCAAGAACGGGCCAGGATTGATTCCGGCGGCAAAACCACTATATATACCATAGGTTAGACCTTGGCGATCGCGCACTTCTGTACCCAGGCGGCTGGCTAAGGTATCACCACCCAAAATTTGATTTAGCACCAGTGCCGCATAATAACGTGGATCTTTCCGAGAGATGCCACTGTAGCCGATGTAGGTAACAGCCTCAGATTTACCAGGAATTACTTTGTTTAGACGTGTCAAAGTTTGCCGTAATGGTACAGACTGTATTTTGAGAACAGGTGGCTTACCTGTGGCTTGCCATTTACCAAACACCTGATTCAGCAAAGCTTTTACCTTAACTGAATCAAAGTCTCCAACTATTGCGATCGTTGTGGTATCCGGTCGGTAGTGTGTCTGGTAGAAGCCCAGCAAATCATCACGGGTAATGCTTTTTAAACTCTCGGCTGTAGGAAAGCTGTGGAACGGATGGTTTTCAGGGTAAATTGCCTGCTGGAATACTTGTCGTCCCAGTCCTTTCGGGTCATCTAGCTGGACTTTCAGACTTGTCAGTGCCCGCTGGCGACTCAGTTCTAACTGATCGGCTGGGAAAGTGGCCTTTTCTAACACATCTGCCAGAGTTTGAATCAATATCGGCATATCTGCTGAAAGTCCCTCACCGCTAACATTAGTTCCCTCGCGGCTAGCGCTGAAGCTCAAACCGGCTCCCCGATCTTCTAAGGTTTTTGCTAGAGTCAGAGCATTTTTAGTCTGCGTCCCATTCATTAAGTTGTTTGCAGTCAAATTCGCTAATCCAGCTTTTTGATTGCCGTCAAATTCACTACCAGCGTTAATTTGTCCACTCAGGTTAATGGTGGGAAGGTTGCGATCGCGCAAAAGCAGAACCTTCAAACCATTATTTAAGGTAAACTCTTCTGGTAGCGATTGTTTAGCTGAATCTGTCGCTGATGTGGCAGGTGGCAGATATTTCGCTAGTTCTGCCGGATCTACAGGCTTACCAGGGCTGAAATTTTCCACTGTGCGACTAGAACCAGCGCTAGAAGTCCCTGGTTTACCATCTGGTTGAGTCGGCTCAAAGAAGCCGATGGTTTGTTGAGCCGGATTCAGGTAAGTTTTCGCTGCTTGCTGCACTTGAGCAGGGGTGACTTTAGCGATCGCAGCCAGATACCTTTCAATAAAACGATAATCCCCTGCGATCGTTTGGTTATACCCCAGTTGATTAGCCTGACTAGTAATATCTTGATTCCCCAAAATATACGAGGCTTGCAGTTGCGTCTTCGCCCGGTTCAACTCTTCTGAGGTAACAGGCTGCTCTTGCAATTTTAGTAAAGATTCCTGGAGTACCTGGGCAATTTTCTCCAACTCTTGACCTGGAGCCGCCGTAGCATCAATTTCATACCAACCCGGTTCGATGAGTTCGGCAGCACCGCCACTCACTGAACTAGCGAGTCCAGATTCCACCAAAGCCTGGTAAAGCCGAGAACTACGTCCACCTGTGAGAATAGCATCCATCAAATCAATTGCTGGAACATCAGGATGTTTGATATCTGGCAGAGGATACACTGCTTGCAATAGTGCTGCACTTCCAGGTTGCTTGAGGACAATCGGTGCTTTTTTAGCAACAGGGGTAGACGGGGAAGCGTCAGCAATGGAAGAAGATGCCGAGGAACTATCAATTGCTCTCCTGGCATTATTGACTACCGTGTCCTTTTTTGCTCGTTGCGATAACTTACCAAAAGTTTCTTGAACAACTTTGAGTACAGGTTTTGTGGCAAAATCCCCGGTAATCACCAACGTGGCATTTTCTGGGCTGTAATAGGTTTGGTAATAATTCCGCACCTGCTCCACCGTGAATTTCTCTACATCAGCTTTTGTACCTCCCACCGATAAGCCATAGGCTCGATTGGGGAAAGCAGCTCGCATCACTGCCCGACTCAGACGATAGCCTGGTGAATTTTCGTATCCCTGTAACTCGGAGATCACCACCCGCTTTTCACTTGTGAGTTGTTCAGTCCCAACTAAGGAGTTTTCCATGCGATCGGCTTCTAGTGTCAGCAGTGCTTCCAATCTGTCTCGCTGCACTGTGCCAAAGTAAGCTGTTTCGTCATAACTAGTAAAAGCATTGAACTGGCTACCCAAGGCACTAAACAACCGTCCAAACTGTACTGGACGGTCATTTGTACCTTTGAACATCAAATGTTCTAGCTGGTGAGAAATACCATTCTCTCCCTTAACCTCGTTGCGTGAACCAACTTTATACCAAACCTGCACACTCACCACTGGAGCGGTATGAACTTCTTTGGTTAGTACCGTTAAGCCGTTGTCTAATACCGTTTTTTGCACGCCTTGGGTGAATGAGAGAGCAGAGACAGGTGTGACTGCTGTTGGTGTTGCAGCATTAGTGAAATTACCTGACAAGGGCACGACAGTTAAAAGAAGGCTGAGGAAAAATCCTAGAAGCATGTATGATCGCCGTTTCATAAGCAATACAAAATTTCCAAGTTTCAAATAAAACCCCAAAGGGTATTTCAAAATCTAAATCTAACTCAAGTTGCTAGTACACTGTGGCGGAAGTTTGCCTACTTTTAACTAGTTGCTCAAGCAATTTGTTTGGTTAATTGAGATAGTCGCTGGATTTACGCCGTTAAATCTACTGAGTGTAATAAGGTTTGCAGATAAAACTTTTACAGAATATCAGAAATTATTGCAAGTATATTAAACCTCTTGCAAAAGTCCCCTAACACTCCACCCCCAGCCCCTCCCCGCTCTTCGGGAGGGGAGACTTTGACGTAAGTCAAAGGCGGGGTGGGGTGCTTTTTTTGATTTATGCAAGAAGTATATTAACAACCTTTACAATGTGTTCCATTTGACACGATTTTCGGAATATCATTTTTTTAAATTGGTATTAGACCTGTTGTCATCCCATATAAAGCAGGTGTCTCGGTCAAACTAGCAATAACTTTTTAAGATATGCAAACCACAAACTTAATTGGATCGTTCACATTAGGTATGCTGTTAACAGCAATACCTGTATTATCGGCTAAAGCCTCGGAAGCAGTACCGAACTTGTACCAGCTTCAATGCAAGAATATTAGCATTACGTATTCAACCACAAGCTTTGGTGGTAAGCCCCTTTTTACCTATAAAGATAAGCAACAGATATTAAACTTTCAAGGTACTGATGAGATCCGTAGTGTAGAAACAGAAATTGGTACACTAGTAACTGTAACTATCCGTAAGACAGTAGATACAGGCAATACCGTGTTTACCTTGATCTTACCCCGCATAAACCTTGGAAAAAGCAACTCAGCGCCAGTTGAAATTAAGGGAATTACAACAACAAACCTCTTTTCTGTGATTCCTAAATTCAACCAGGGGCAAAGACAAACTTATACGACAATCCATTTGACTGGTACAGCCGAAGCTGTCGCGTTTTAACTACACAAGAAGGATAAAGATTTAAACTTCTTGCTCGCATCGGGAAAAGCGGTAATACTATTCGGTTAAGAGGATGTTTTAAAAGTGTTCGGCTGTAATTTTAGGCACTTCTAGATCCCCCTTAACCCCCCTTAAAAAGTGGGGAACCGGAATCAAAGTCCCCCAATTTATCGGGGGATTTAGGGGGATCTAAAACGTTTTGCTACCGACCAGAGAACTTTTAAAACATCCTCTAAGACAAGACGCGATGAATCGCCGTCTCTACAATAATCATTCCTTCGTAGAGAGAGTGATTCATCGCATCTTTAGCGTTCTAGAATTCTCATCAAAAAACCTTAACCAAACCGTATTGAGGGTGAAGGTAAATAATTGTTTGCCTTCACCATTATCACTTAACTTTTTGTCAAGGTTAATATCGCGTTATTTATGAAATAGATGATAATTTAAATTAAGTAAAGTTTATTTTTATGTAATTTTTAATTTAAAGATTATCAATACTTTTGAGATGCATTTTAAAAGTAAGTAATTTAGGCGATCGCTCTTTTGAAGGGTAAATCTTGTAATTGTTTGTGTTCGCAAACTTCTTATCATTTCATAATTAATATTTGCTTAGAGTAATGATTTAATTTTAACTCATCTATTAATATTGAGACTCACCCTCTGATTGCAGATAAGAGAGTAGAACGAAACCCAGCCCTACTATCTCAATTAATTTATGAAGATTATTGAACAAAACCAGCATCGGCTCCTTTTGCGTTTCCAAAAATCGCTTTGGGGTGTATTCATCATTAGTATAACTTTGATTCCATTTGGTCTTTTCCTTTGTTTATTGGGGTTGGTACTCCAGCGTGCTGATTATCCTGGAATCATCGCCGTAGTAAGTGGATGCGTAATGGTTGCAACCAGTCTATATACAATAATTGAAGATACAGAAATTACTACTTACACTTTTGATAAAGTAAAAAATTCTATTCTCTGGGAAAGACGAAATCGATTCAAAATTGTACACACAAAATCTGTTGAGTTTCCCTGTCATCTTATTTCAGGTATTGAAAACTTTTTGTGTAAATTGATTATTGATTCAGTTAGTTTAGCCTCCTAGAGTGGGCAATGCCCACCCGACAAAGTTGCTAAACTTCAACATCCAAAGCACGCACCAAAAAAGCCCATTTATCTGCGGCTTCTTCGATAATTTTAGCCGTGGGTTTACCTGCACCATGTCCGGCTTTAGTCTCAATTCTAATTAAAATTGGCGCATCACCTGCGTGAGCTTCTTGCAAAGCGGCAGCAAATTTGAAACTATGAGCAGGGACAACGCGATCGTCATGATCGGCTGTGGTAATTAAGGTTGCTGGGTAAGCTGCATCTGGTGTGATGTTGTGTAATGGCGAATAAGCATACAGCACCGGAAACTCTTCTGGATTATCTGCTGAACCATATTCGGAAGTCCAAGCCCAACCGATGGTAAATTTGTGGAACCGCAACATATCCATCACACCGACTGCTGGTAAAGCTGCACCAAACAAATCGGGACGTTGCGTTATACAAGCACCGACTAATAAACCGCCGTTACTACCACCTGCGATCGCTAGCTTCTCAGTCTTAGTATACTTGTTAACAATCAACCACTCAGCAGCCCCAATAAAGTCATCAAAGACATTTTGCTTTTTATCCTTCATTCCTGCTTGATGCCATTCTTCGCCGTATTCTCCACCGCCGCGGATATTGGGCATAGCATAGACACCACCCATCTCCATCCACACCAATAGACTCACAGAAAAGCCAGGTGTCATTGAGGCATTAAAACCGCCATAAGCATAGAGATAAGTCGGGTTATTTCCATCTAATTTAATACCCTTTTTGTGCGTAATAAACATTGGTACTCTAGTACCATCTTGGCTCTGATAAAAGACTTGTTTTGTCTCATAATCATCAGGATTAAAATCTACCTGTGGTTGACGGAAAAGCTCACTTTTTCCTGTCACTATGTCGTAGCGATAAATAGTGCCTGGTATAGTAAAGCTGGTAAAACTATAAAAAGTTTCAGTATCATAACGCTTACCACCAAAACCTCCGGCTGAACCGAGTCCGGGTAGTTCTACCTCTCGAATAAACGCACCTTTGAGGTCAAAAATTTTTATTTGGCTGTGAGCATCTTTGAGGTAATCAGCAACGAACTGATTATTAAGTATACCAACGCTTTCCAAAGTTTCCACAGATTGGGGAATGATTTCTCGCCAATTTTCTGGCGCAGGGTTTTTCGTGTCAATCGCAATAACTCTTCCCCGTGGTGCATTTAAATCTGTGCGAAAATAAAAAACGTTATCATCATTGTCTATAAAGCTATAATCTGCCTCAAATTGGTTAATTAGTTCTATGACTTCCGCATTAGGGTTAGTTAAATCTTTGGAGAAAACCAAATTTTTAGAGTCAGTACCTAGCCAAATTGAAATTATGAGATAGCGTCCATCTTCAGTAACGCCACCACTAAAACCCCATTCTTTTTGGTCAGGACGATGATAAATTAGTACGTCTTCTGATTGAGATTTCCCTAGTTGATGATAGTAGAGCTTTTGATAATAGTTGACATCTTCTAATTGAGTTTTTTCATTTGGTTCATCGTAGCGACTGTAGAAAAAACCTTGATTATCATGTGTCCAAGATGCTCCAGAGAATTTAATCCACTTGAGGTGGTCTTGGAGGTCTTCACCAGTTTCAACATCGCGTACTTTCCACTCTTGCCAATCAGAACCAGAGGAGGATAGACCATAAGCTAAAAGTTTACCATCCTCGCTAATCGACAATCCCGAAAGAGCAACAGTGCCATCTTCTGAGAGTTTATTGGGATCGAGTAAAACTTGGGGTTGGTCGTCGAGGGTTTTCAAGGTGTAAAGGACACTTTGATTTTGCAGTCCGTCATTTTTGAAATAAAAGTAGCGTTCGCCTTCTTTAAAAGGAATACCGTATTTTTCATAATCCCAAAGTTTGGTGAGGCGCTGTTTAATTTTTTCCCTAGCAGGAATTTCACTCAGGTAGCCAAAAGTAACTTGATTTTGTGCCTCAATCCAAATTCTTGTTTCTTCGGAGTCAGGATCTTCTAACCACCGGTAAGGGTCTGCGACTAAGGTACCGTGGTAATTATCAGCTTGATTGCTCTTATAGCTGGTTGGGTAAATGAGAGATTTTTTAGAAGAAGGCATAATCTTAGGTCAAAGTGCTTCTTTACATACTACAAAGATAGTACCCAAGACTTGGATGGATACACTCTAATTGTTCTCAAAGGGAAAGCCCCGGCTTCTGACGGGGCTAATACGTGCTATGTTCATTTCTAGAACAATTGTACTATAAAAACTGGTATCAGCTTTAATGCAGGTAGAAGCGTGTACAGTTTTCCTTAAAATCGAAGTCTTTTGGTTGATTTAGTTAACGAGTTTCTCTCCTTTGAGCATCCGCGCCGCGGCTTCAAGTAGAGCTTCTTCGAGATATGGCTTGGTAAAGTAGCCACTAGCACCGAGTTGAGCTGCAATTTGTCTGTGTTTGTCTGCACCCCGCGAGGTGAGCATTGCGATCGGTAAGTGGTTAAGGTTAGGGTCTTTCTGGATGCGAGAGAGTAATTCCAGCCCATCGCAACGAGGCATTTCAATATCGCAAAATACGATATCGCAAGGCAGACCGGAGCGGAGTTTATCCCAAGCTTCCTGACCGTCACGCGCTTGTTCTACGCGATAACCTGCTTTGTTAAATGTCAGGGATAGTAATTCTCGGACTGTAATTGAGTCATCCACAATCAGGACTGTCGGGTCAATCTTCGCGGGAGAGGTATCTGGGGGAGTGAGTTTTTGTTGCCAAGAATTTTCACCAGTTTGTGTAGAAATCCGTCCCTGGAAGATGTCAATTATTTCTAGCACGTCAGCAATGGGCATAATCCGACCATCACCCAGGACTGTAGCACCAGCTACACCAATGGGTTTAGGTGCTGGCCCTTCAAATTGCTTAATTACAATTTCTTGTTCGCTTAACACCAAGTCAATCTGTAGAGCAATCAGGGTATTTGCCGATCGCACCACAACCACAGAAACCATATCATCATCTCTGGTGCCGCCATAGACATTACCGCGACTGATTTGGCGATTGAAGGTTAACAGTTCCTTCAGAGGTCGGAATGGCAGCACTGTATCACGCCAGGAAATAAACGATTGCCCATTGTCATCGTGCTGAATATTTTTGAGTGGTATATCCAGCGTATCTTCTACACCGTCCATCGGGAAGGCTATTCTGGCTCTATCGGAGACGCAGCAGAGAGCTTTACAAATACTCAGAGTCAGTGGTAAACGAATAGTAAAGGTGGTTCCCTTCCCGATCGCAGAATCGGTGTTAACTGTTCCCCGAATTTCGCTAATCTCAGAGCGCACTACGTCCATACCCACACCACGACCGGAAATTTCATCAGCTTGGTCTTTAATCGTAAAACCAGACTGGAACAGCAGATCGTAGACTTCCAGACGAGACATGGCTTTTGCTTGCGCTTCTGTAATCATGCCAATCTTCACCGCCTTAGCCTTAACCCTTGCGGAATCGATGCCTGCGCCATCATCGCCTACAGATAGGATCGTTTGGTTGCCTTGGTGGAAGGCACGGATAGTAATGATTCCCACGATTGGTTTACCAGCAGCTTGCCTTTCTTCTGGCGTTTCAATACCGTGAGCGATCGCATTATTCAGCATGTGAGTCAGCGGATCGGTAAGATGATCCAAAATCATCTTGTCAATTAAGGTATCGCCACCTTCGATCACCAACTCTACTTGTTTGCCACACTTGATGGCGTTGTCGCGCACTCCTCGCCGCCAGCGATCGATAGTTTGAGCAAAAGGCACCATTCGCGCTCTAGTTAATCCCTCTTGTAACTGGGTGGTTACTTGGCGGAACTGCCTTGCTACTCGTTCGGTTTCTTCGGTAACAAAATCAATGTCACTAGCTGACTCACGCACTCGTACAATGCGCTCAATCATCTGCTGTGAGAGTGTGTGGAAGGGAGTAAAACGATCCATTTCTAGCTCGCTAAAACCCCTATCAGCATTGAAATCAGGGGCTTGTAAGCCGGGTTCTTTCTTTTTGCGTCCGGCTAACAGAGACGCTTCCAGTAGCGATCGCTCATACAACTCCTGCATCCTTGCGCCCACATCCGAGAGTTGTTGTACCTGAATCAGCAAGTTATCTAATGACTGTCGCAGTCGTTCATGATCCTGCTCTAAGGTATTACGGTTTACCACCAACTCCCCAACTAAATTACTCATATCGTCCAGTTGTTTAACTGGAACCTTCATTGTTTCTTCAAATCTCGCAGCCCGACGAGTAGAGGGGGGGGTAGTTTTGTTGGTGTTCGATTTTACTAGAGGAGAATGGGATATTGTTTGATTTGCTTCTGCCAGCAACTTCTCCAAGTCACCAAATTCATCTTTTATGGCTGGTGATGGAATAGGATTTTTAGCTAAGACTGGTTGAGTGTTGAAGGGCTGGCGTTGGCGTAGCCCGTCGTAGACATCGCTGTTGTTATCTGTACTTAGCAATTCTTCCAGGGCAGTAAAATCTACTTCTGGTATTTTCTTAGCTTTGGGGATGGGTGCTACTTCCTCTCCTAGTAATGCTGCCAAGTCTGCAAATTCATCTTCTGGAGCAACTACTTCAATGGTTTCTGTAAACAATAAATCATTTTCAAAAAGGGTGTTTTCTGTGAATTCAAAGGTAGTTTCTAAATTATTATTTTCCTCACTATCTAAAACTTCTGGTCTTGTCTGGGCTGAATCTGAAGTTTCCCCAAAACTGAAATCTAAAGAAGTCTGTGATAGTTCATCCACAGTATTATCTGTGGTTTCCATCTGAATATAGGTGGAGTGATCTGTCGCTACATCTTCAAACAGCAGTTGGTGATTTTCATCTTCAGAGTCGAACAAATCACCTGGCTGTGCTTGGGCTAATACGGAATCTGAAGTTTCTCCAAAACTGAAATCGAAGGAAGTTTCTGATAGTTCATCCACAGTATTATCTGTGGTT
>NZ_JBALEL010000048.1:0-68896 GCF_036917935.1 Nostoc sp.
ATAAGCATTAATTATATACTTAGTAGTATATAGTACTTTGAAGTACGTAAACTTGATTAGCGATCGCTCTTGGGAAAAAACTTTTTGGTTTACTGTTAAATGCAGTTTGTGCTATTACCATTTGTTGTTTGTTGACAAACGCTTGTAGTTCATGGCGAACGTGAGAACCCTCGGCAATGAATGCAATAGCGGTATTAGTATCTAGATTAATCACGTTTTATGTGAACCAAAAATCACAGTGCCAAGTATATTTTGCTGTGATGTGATTGTCCCATAAGTGGTTGTGCAATTTAACGAAATTATCGCTAAATAATGGACATTGACCACTCTATTACCTGTAATAGTGTAAGTGGTTAAGATTGTGAATGGAAAAATATGTTGGGTTTCCTAGCTTTAACCAAACTTATAATATCAGCGATCGCACTAGAACCTATTTTCATCGTACCTGAAGAGCAAATTGAGCGATCGCTCCATCCATTTTAGAAAGATTATATTGCTTACTCAACCTTCATTTACCATATCTAAAATCTGATTGTATAAGGCTGGAGAGACTCTAAACTCTGATGTAGTAATCAAGGCATCCATCAACGGTTTGACAGTAACGATGAGATTTTGGTGTTTCGCCTCAATCAAAATACCCAGCAATCCAGTAATCCTCAACCCCAAGCGATTGGCTTCTGCTCGACCTCTACGCTCATCAATCAATAGTAAATCAGCACTCAGTTCTAAGGCGAGGGCGATCGCCTCAGACTCTCCAGCGTCTAATCTGACCTCATATCGAAGGCGTTCAACAATCTCACGGCTTGCAACTTGTCGAACTTCCAGCCAAGAAACAGCTTGAACTTCAGAGGTTCCAGGAACGGGAGGATCGATATCAGTAAGCTCACAATATACCGCTTCGGGAATGGTGACTTGAGTGTAGAGTTGAGGCAGAAGTTGCAAGTGTTGAATTGCTGCCAAATTTGTGATTGCCGACGTATCGCTGATAACAATCACAGCCTTCCAAGCTCTCGCAGATTTTTCAAATCCAATTCAAAGTCCTCTACTTCATAGGAGTAGAGAGGGATGTTTCGCTGCTTGAGGAGTTGGCGAAAGGTATTGGGTTGCATATCCGCTAGCTGACTGGCGTAGCCTATCGTTAACCGTCCTGTCTGGAATAGGAACAGCGCAATTTCTTGACAAAACTCGCTTGGGGTAAGCTGAGATGCTTGTAGAATTTCGTCTGAGATTACAACACTCATAACAAGGCTAATTTACCGATTGTATCTTTAGGGTAGCCCAAGAAAACTCAAACACCCCTATATCAAGCAACAAGCACGTTGCAACGCTTGCTTAAGTAAAGTTTGATATTCTTTATCCCCAACCCGATAAGCCCCAAATCTTTCCAAATGAGGATTCATCATTTGGGCATCAAAAAACACAAATTTCCTCTGACGCAATCTTTCCACCAACTTAACCATCGCCACCTTAGAACCTTCGGGAATGCGGTAGAACATCGACTCGCCAATGAAAGCCCCACCAATAACAATCCCTAAAATTCCCCCAGCTAATTCGTCACCCTGCCAAGTTTCAAAACTATAAGCATAACCATTCTGGTAAAGTAGCGAATAAATCTTTTGCAATTCCGGTGAAATCCAAGTTGTCTCTCTGTCAGCACACCCAGCCACCACAGCTTGGAAATCCCGATTAATCGCCACAGTAAACCGTTCTTGATTCAGGACACGCTGCAAAGACTTGGGGTAACGAAATCGCTCATCCAAAGGAATAAAAGTCCGATCGCGACTTCCGTACCAACTCAGGCGATCGCGCTCATCAGCCATGAGAAAATAGCCTTGTGCATAGCCCTCAACAATAGCGGCGATATCATATTGCATAAATAAATATAAAAAAACACTCTTAGAAACGCAATTTGATGCTAACAGTGATTCTTTGCGTTCCTCTGCGTTTCCCTCCGCGTCCCTCTGCGTTAAAAAAAAATGACTCAACCAATACCACCCATCACCCTACCACCGCCTGAAAATCCCCAACTCGAAGGTGAATGGTTACGAGAGCGCTTACAACGGTGGCTAGATACAGAATTTATCCCCGAAGCCGTAAACCAAAATATTGCCCAACGAGCCGCACAGATTTTTGTGCGTCAACGGATGGAAGGAGAAAATGACCTTGGTTCTCTGGTAATTGCCATTGTCACAGAGATGCAGTCCTATGATTTTTCCAATAGTTTCTATGGAGAGTTTGCGATCGCCAACGCCGTCAGCGATCTACTCTTAGAAAGTCTGGGAATTGATAAGTGTTGTGGTCAATAATTTTGTCATTAGTCCTTTGTTATTTACCAATGACTAATGACTAATGACTCTTGACTACCAACTAGACTTAACAACTCCAGGCAAAAGACCTTCATGTGCCCATTCCCGCAGCACGTTCCGAGACAACCCAAAATCGCGGTAAACACCTCTAGAACGACCAGTCAGCCAGCAACGGTTGCGGTGGCGGGTGGGCGCACTATTCCGGGGTAGCTGTTGAATCTTCCGGTGGATTTCCAGCTTATCCAGAGGAGATGGTGCACTTCTGAACTCTTCTAAAAGAGCTTCTCGCTTGTCAGCATACTTTTCTATCAACCTGGTGCGCTTTTTCTCGCGCTCAATCAAGCTCTTTTTTGCCATAAATTCTCTAACTTAATTTAAAGACACCGTTCTCCATTCTACAGTCTCTCCATCAATTCTGGGGTTACACATGTCGCTTACCCTACAACCACTGGCTTATTAGCAGCAGGACATAAATCGGCAAGCTCACAAGCAACGCAGACGGGAGAGCGGGCTTTACAAATAGCACGACCATGATAAATCAGCCGAATTGACCAATTTTCCCAATCAGGCTGAGGCAATAAACCCATTAAATCTTGCTCAATCCGAACGGGTTCTTTTGCTTGAGTTAAACCCAAACGTTGGCACAGGCGCTTGACGTGAGTATCTACTGTTACGCCAGCATTAATGCCATAAGCATGAGCCAAGACTACATTTGCTGTCTTCCGCGCCACACCTGGAAGCTTTAATAACTGTTCCATTTGGTTGGGGACAACAGAGTTAAACTCAGTGACAATCATCCGACAGGCGGCTTGAATGTTCTTGGCCTTATTGCGATAAAATCCTGTGGAATGCACCAAACTTTCTAATTCTACTAAGTCAGCGATCGCTAAACTTTCAGCATCAGGAAACTTACCAAATAAAGCTGGTGTCACCTTATTTACCCGCTCATCAGTACACTGAGCCGAGAGAATCGTTGCCACCAACAATTGTACTGGCGTTGAGTAGTTCAAAGAGCAAGTAGCATCTGGATAAAGACGCTTCAGACGAGCTAAAATTTCTAGCGATCGCTTCCTTAAAGGTAAAAGTTTCTTTTCCCTACTCCCCACTCCCCACTCCCTATTTTCACTGGAATAATTTTTGCACCCATTCCAATTGGCTAGTTAATTGGGTGGTTTCTTTGACTATCAGAAAAATTCCTAAGCCTAAGAGTAACACCAAACCGGTTTGCATTACACCTTCTTGAATCCGGGCTGGCACCGGCTTACCGCGCAAACCTTCAATCAGCAGAAAAGCGAGTTGTCCGCCATCCAAAGCGGGTAAAGGCAAAATGTTGATGATAGCCAAGTTAATGCTGATAATTGCGGCAAAAGACAACAGATTTGCACTATTATCCTCAGCTAACTTTGCACCTATTTTGACAATATTAACTGGCCCAGAAACTTGTCCAGCAGTTTGTTGAAAGTTGGTAATCAATTGTCCAAAACCGCTCAGAGTCCCAACAAATAATTGTTGAAACCTGTTAGCAGCAATGCCGAAAATTTCAAAAGGACTATTAGGACGGCGATAAACTGCTGTAGCGTTTGGACTAAGTGCCACACCAACTACACCTTTGCCATCGGCTCCGAGTTTTGGTGTTAATTTCAGGGATTGTTGTTGGTTTTCACGCAGAATTTTCAGTTCGATTTGCTGATTGGGATGAGTTTGAATTTCTTTTGTCAGCAAAGGAGTTGACTTATCAGAAGCCGGGAGTTCTTGACCGTTAACAGCCAGAATAATATCTCCTTCCCGAATTCCTGCTTGATAGGCAACAGATTCTTGATTAACAGGCTGTACAAGGACACCAGCTTGATAATTTAATTCCTTGGGAATGCCGACAATACCCAATTGCAGAGCCAACACCAAGTAGGCAAATATTAAATTAGCTATCACTCCGGCACTGATGACAATCGCCCGGTCTAAAACTGGACGGTTACGCAGCAGATTTGGGTCATTGGGTGGAACATCGCTATCGGGGTCATCATCGGGAAAGCCGACAAAGCCGCCCAAAGGAAAGGCGCGGACAGCATATTCGGTTTGTGAACCTTGGTACTTCAAAAGAACTGGGCCGAAACCCAAAGAAAAACGGTTAACGAGAATGCCTTGAGAACGGGCTGCAACAAAATGTCCCAACTCGTGTACCAAGATCAAAACAGCCAAGACTGCGATCGCTGCTAAAACTGACATAGAGTAAATTTAGTGAAGATATTAAGATACGGTTATCTCCATTCTAATTGGGTATTGGGCATTGGGCATGGGGCTTAGGCATTGGGCATTATTTCAAGTCAAAAGATGCATTAACAGTTAGCCAGGTAACTGCTTGCGATCGTGGTGGCAATGATGGAAGGAAGTTGGTCAACTGCTTCACAGGCGAAAAAAGTGGCGGCAACCCTAATCCAAACTGCATCAAAATCTATAGACGATAGAGTTAAGGATTGTAGGTAAACTGACTGTGAATGGCAACTCCGACGCAGGAAGCGGAACTATCCTGTTGGGAATCGTCTGTCTCTCCTAAAATATAAAGATGTTCATAATCCCAAAAACAAAAGCGATAAAGTAGCAATTTAGGAAACATAATATTTAAGAACTTGATTAAGTGAGTAATATTATCTGTATTATAATCTCTATCATCAACACGAAATCCCGAACCTCCATCTCCTTGAATCATAATTTTTTCAACTTTATAAATTTCAACTAAGCCAGATTTTAACAAAGCATTATTAATTGCTTCTTCTTGACTATTTCCTGATGCCAAAACGATGCTGTGATAATGAATATGACCATAGCCACCATCATAGTAGCCATATATCATGATCTCGCCTAACTCTTTAATCATGTTATTAATTGTCTTCTCAATCTTTGACAATTGTTCTGCTTCTAAATTAGATTGTTTTTGTTCTTTGTATGGCGAACAGTGAATAAGTTTATTAATAAATTTAGGTGTTTCTTGGGGAACAGTTGAAGCAAGACAAATCCAGCGTTGACTATCAGGAATTTTCCCCACAAGAACCGATAGGGAATAATGAGAGTTATAGCTAAAAGAAAAAGCCTGTAACTTCTTGATTTTCTTTGTTAATAACTTGATTAAATTAGAATATTGTTGATATCTGTGATTTTTAGTATCTTCATCTAGATTTTTTTTTGGGTCTTTATTATAAAGATGAATAAGACTCGATGCTAAACCATTCTGTTCTGGCCACAGCCAATTTGCCAAAGCAACTTCTGGGTCAGTTTCTATGATCCAACCTTCAGATTTAATCAGATTTAAGGGCGTGAATTGATCTTTTATAGTTCCATCCCACGCATAGGGTTGTAAAATTGCACCATCTTCATGACATGGAAGACCGTAGCGTATTTCTTCTTCCAAAATAACTTCCAGTGTCCCTAAGCGTTGCTCGGTTTCAGGTTTCATGAATTTTTACTCCTATACTTAATTTAAACTTGCGATCGCCACTGCTCTAACAATTCGATTACTATCTTCGGTAAGCTGTTGTTTAATATCTGTTGGTGTGGCGGGATTATCAGCCACTGCGTAACGTTCTAGCCAAGATGCTGAATGCGATCGCTGTTGCAACACCTCAGCAGGGGTGAGAGGGTGCAGCAATGCCACCAAACGTACAAAAGGAACATCTGACTCGGCATACTCCGATAATACTGTCTCTAAGTCATCTGTTTGGGGGTTGTAGATCCGGCTCAAACCGCGTAGTGTGGGACTGGTTGGGGGTTGATTTACAATCGATTTGACTAAATCTTGCAGAGAAGCACGCACCGCAGCAGGGGTATGAGGATTTTTCGCTACAGCACGTCGCACTTCTACTTTTTCATCACGGGCAAGTTGTTCGAGTTGAGCCGATGGTAAGTTAGGATGAGTTGCCACCGCAGCACGAATGGTTAAATCTTCATCTTGCGTCAAAGCTACTAATGCACTTGCTGGAGTTCGAGAATTTGTTACTACTTTCAGCCGCACTTCTACTTTTTCATCCCTTGATAAAAGCTCTAAAACCTGAGCCGGTACATTCCCACTAGCAGCAACAGCTTCACGGACTGGTAATGCTCTATCTTGGGCTAATTGTTGCCAATGAGCTTCGGTTAAGTTGGGATGGCGGACTAAAGCAATACGCACATTTGCATTAGAATGCTGGATAAATTGAGTTAATAGTTCTGGTGTTAGATTCGGGTTACGAGCAAGAGAAATTAAGACAGGTTCTTCTGGTTCTGTCGCAATTATTTTCGCCATCAATTCTGGAGGGAGATTGAGACTTGATGCTATAACTTCACGAATATATTGGGACTTATGTTCTAACAACCTTCCCATTAAATTGACAGGAATTTCATTTCTTTCTACCATTGCACCAGCAACTTCTTCATCATATTTATTTAGCAACTTCTCTAGCAATTGTGGTGAGCTATTAGGATTTCTGGCTATACCCCAAAGAACAGGTTCATAAGTATCATCTATCATTTTTTCCAATGCAGACAATGGAGTATTGCGATGATGGGCAACGTTCGATCTAATCCATGAAGTTGTGTTTGTTGATAGTTTTTCGAGGGTACTGGCGGGCATTTGAGAGCCTTCTAGATTTATGAGCAAATACTCGAACTCTTTCTTTTGTGTATAACTATTTTTTAGAGTAAATTCTACTACTGCTGCTAAGGCATTTCCTGGAGTTTTAAGATTGTAAACACTAGCAATTTGCTTTTCTACTCCCAAAAATTCGAGAACTTCTACAGGTGTATTCTGATTTCCAGTTAGTGCCTTACATACACTTATGCTCGAATCTTGAGCGAGTTGAGTTAATATTTCTACGGGAGTGTTTTTATTTCGTGCAACTTCTACCCTCACTAATTCTGATTCATCTTGAGCTAATCGTTTTAAAATTTCTATTTGACTGGAACGATTACGCACCAAAATCAAGCGGACATTCACATTCTCATCTTGGGTGAGTTTCAAGAGAGCAGAAAGCGGTAAGTTAGGATTTTGACAGACAACTTGACGAATGGTGGCATCACTATCTTTTGCTAGTTGTTCAAGGATAGTGATTGGAGTTTTGTTGCTACCGGCTGCGGTGATTTTAGCGTTTTTATCTCCAGTTTCAAGAACTTTGGCTAGAGCATAGGAACTGTTAGGACGATTAGCAAGAAGTTGATTTACTTGTGAAGTTTCTTCTCTTTTTTGTAGTTCTACTTGAATTTGATATTTAGTTAATTGATCAAGATGAGGATTTTGTAAAACGGCTTCACTGACTCCATAGTTACCTTTATTGAAAGCCAGTTGTTTTAACAAATCAATAGGTGTATTAGGATTTTTGGCAACATTAACTAAGGTGTGAGACAGTCCAGAAGAATTTTCAATTTGCTCAACAGCTTGCTCAAGAAGATGAACAGGTGCGTTAGGATTTTCAACAATTTTCTGTAATCCACCTACTCTTTTTTGAAGAATCTGTTCTAAAATTACTGCTGGTGTATCGGGATGTTTAGCAATAGCTTCCTGAATGTTTGTCCACGGAGCAGAAAATGCTTGCTGTAGGTATTCTAATCGCTCTATTTCAGTAACTGCTGAATTATAACCAAGAGCTAATCGCAGTGAAGCATCATCAGAATGACGATTTAAACTATCCGGTTCTTTTCTATATTTTTGCCATAAGCGATCGCGTAAAGTATTAGGTGTAGAAGGATTACCAAGCAAAGCAACAACAACATTAGACTGAGTGTTGCTATCTGACATTCCAATAATTAGTATCAAGCCATAGAGAACATAATTAGGCAGAATTTTGTTGTCTGCATCAAAAGGACTACCCTTCAACCACACGCGATCTTGAGAAGGAACACCACCATTTAAACCAATTGCGGGCAACATTGCGCCACCAATTGCGGTAAGTTGCTGTTTTTGTTGTTCATCAAGAGCATTTACTAATTCATTCCAATTTTGTAAAATAGGCTCTCCAAATGCTGCATCTTGTCTGAGCCAAAATAGAATTTGCTCTGGAGATTGATAGTGATTGAAAAAGTCAACAATTGTATCAATAAGAGTCAGAGAAAAATTAGGAATGTTTTGACTGATTTCTAAAATTTTTTGGCGAGACGAAAATAACTCTCCTGTTAATTGTTCCAAAATAGTAACAGGAGTGCTAGGATGTTCTGCAATCTTAGTTTTGGTGCGATCGCTTGAATTAGTTACTAAATCTGCTAATAATTGCAATCTCAGTTCTTCAGGTGCTTTAGTATTCTGAGCTACAGCCAACTGCACATTTTCATTAGGATACTGTGCGAATTTTTCTAAAATTTCTTCAGAAACTTGAGGATGTTTAGCAATATCTACCAGAAAGTCTAAAGCCTCTGCTGTCCATCTCTCTACTAATTCTGGTTCATGAGGACGGAGTGCAACTTTTTCTTGTCTGATAGCTTCTACATCCACATTTGCAAATCGTTCTAAAATCCAAGTGGGTGTATTCGGTTGCCGGAAAAAGAAATGGCGCTGATTATTGCTTGTTCCCACTTTATTAAAAACCTGCTCTAAAATACTGACTGGTAAATTGGCACGATTTTTAATAATTCCCTGTTGTGTCGCAAACAAACGATGTAAAATCTCTTCAGTAGCATTTTCATGCTGCGCCACCGCAGCTTGAATTTCGTGATAAGAGTCTGCTAATACCGCCAAAACTTGGGCTGAGGTAACGGAATTTTGCGCCACAGCTAACCGAATTTTCAAGACTTTATCCTCTGCCAAAGCCAGCAGGGTTTCTTGAGAAGTTGAGCGATTTTTTGCCACTGCTAAACGTATGCAATCCCAACGACTTTGTGCTAAATTTGCTAACTGTTCTGCATCCGTATCGCAATCACGCGCTATCTCATGCTGTCCTTGCACTAAGCGCACTAACTCCGGCGGACAACTGGGATTATATGACACAGAGAGACGAATAGCTAACTCCAAATCTCCCGCCAAAGATTCTAATAACGCCAATGGGGTTTGAGGATCTTCTGCGACTTGTAAACGCGGTTCTAGGCTGGGTTCTTTTGCTAACCGTTCCAGTAACTGGAGGTGATATCGTGGCGGTAAATAGGTATTGCTGAGGGCTTGAATGAGATATGGGTTAGGAACCCACTCACTGAGGAATAAGGGGGGAACAGGGGCAATTTTGAGCAGTTCAACTGCTAATTTGTCATTTTGCCCGATATAGCGCGATTTTAAGACTTCCTCAATGGCATTCTGCCCATTTTCACTGAGTTCTCCTGCCCAGTTGATGTGCAATTGTGCGGCTTCAGCAACGGGCGCGTAGGGGCTATTAACTAAGACTTCTAGCAAGGGGCGTGGCGTTGGGGAATAACTCGCCACTGCTAGTTGTAAGGCGACGGGTTGAGTGTTAAGCTGTGTCGGGTCAGCTAGAAACGGTTCTAAATCGGAAATAGTGAGCGATCGCAATAATTCCATTATCCCACCCCAAATCCTCATTGAAGGTCAACAGAATCTTATCCTGTTTGTTATTCCTTTAGGGTGTCCGCTTCCTCCTGGATAATCTATTTTCAAAAATTATTTATTACATTTACCTATGTATTGTTACATCAACACCCGCCCAAAGTACTGACTCGCCTTTGCATGAGACAAAAAATTATTTATGCAAGAAGCTATTGGTCAAATGACAAATGACAAATGACCAATGACTAATTACAACACTTCACGTCCCAAATAAGGTTGCAACACTTTTGGTATCTTCACCGTCCCATCAGGTTGTTGATAATTCTCCAAAATTGCTGCCATCGTTCTTCCCACAGCCAAACCCGAACCATTTAGAGTATGTACGAACTGAGTACCTTTCTTCCCCGCCTCTTTGAAGCGAATATCAGCCCGTCGCGCCTGGAAATCTATAGTATTAGAACAGCTAGAAATTTCGCGGTATTTGCCAGAAGAGGGCAACCAAACCTCTAAATCATAAGTTTTGGTAGAAGCAAATCCCAAATCCCCAGTACTTAAATTTATTACTCGGTAAGGCAACTGCAACGCCTGTAAAATTGCTTCTGCATTCCCCACCAATTTCTCCAATTCATCAAAAGACGTACTGGGTTCGACAAATTTCACCATTTCCACCTTGTTGAACTGATGCAGGCGAATTAATCCCCGCATATCGCGCCCATAACTACCAGCTTCGCGGCGAAAACAGGGAGTAAAAGCACAGTGGTAAATAGGCAAATCTTCAGCAGCGAGAATTTCACCCCGGTAGAGATTTGTAACTGGAACTTCCGCCGTAGGAATCAGCCACAAGTCGTCATCAGCGCATTTAAAGCTTTCTTCAGCAAACTTGGGTAACTGACCGGTCGCCGTCAAAGACTCGGTATTAACTAGCAGAGGCGGACTAACTTCTACATATCCAGCTTGAGTATGAAGAGTCAGCATAAATTGAATTAATGCCCTCTCCAATGCCGCACCAGCGCCCATCAATGTCACAAAGCGACTTTGGGCAACTTTTACAGCCCGTTCAACATTGAGAATACCTAGCTTTTCACCAATTTCCCAGTGAGGGAGAATATTCGGATTTTGGGGAATGTACTCATCACCCCAACGGCGCACTTCTACGTTATCTTCCTCATTCTTTCCAAGGGGTGTAGAGTCGCTTGGTAAATTGGGAAGTGCCAACACAAGTTGGGCAATTTCAGCTTTGAGTTCTTTTTCCTGGGGTTCCAGTTGGCTCAACGTAGCTTTGACAGAGTTACCTTCATCCCGCAAAGCTTTAATTTCTGGGTCTTGAGGATCGATCCCAGATTTAATCTTCTGACCGACAATTTTACCAATTTCGTTGCTACGGGCTTGGAGTTGACTACGCGTCCCCTCAAGTTCCCGTTGTTGCCGATCTAACAGTAATATCGGTTCGATGTCGTATTTACCACTACGACTATTCAATCCTTCTTGAACTAATTGCGGATTTTCCCGTATTTGCTTGATATCCAGCACAGATTTTTCTCAGTTTTTAGCCTATTATCTACCTGCCAACACATCAGCATATACTGATTTTGGCTTGGCATGAGCAGAAAAGCAACCATAAAAATTTTGTCCTGCCAATCTTGCCAGGGCTAGAAAAATTTAAAATCCCAAATTTGGGATTACTTTTGCGATTTTCCAAACTCCTGAGTATTCGCAGGTGAGGGTAGCCAGTAGGCAAGTACTCCTGATAAACAACTCCAGTACACTGCTTGATTTTGGCTATTATCGCGTTCCATAAAGATTAGGGAACTACACAATCCAATCATCAATGTACTAAAAAGTACTTGTATACCAAATTTCCAGATTTCTAGTTTTTTCATAGTGTAAGACCTCCGATAAAGATTAATTCACCCTTGTAACGGTTCTGATATCACTCTGTAGATGGGTGCTAATATAAGTAACTGGTATTATTTTTCACACTGTACTTTGATAATTTCGGAAAAGTACAATCAACATATTGGAATTATTCGCCATACAACCTCTCAAAAGGAGGAGAAAAGAAGTCAAAAGAATTGCTGATTTTTGACTATTACCTTTTCTTCCGACTCCCCTTTTTAAGGTCGGTTAATGCGATTGAGTAACCAAAGTGATGCCACCAGCCCTGCAAAGTGGGCTGAGACGGTGTTGGTATTTGCTTGTACCACAAGCATATCTAGACCACTAATAATTCGGGTAGGGTCAAAAAATTGGGTAGTTATAGCTTGAGGAGATATGGATCTTGCTACCAGCGTCCCAACGATCGCCTGCGCGCCCAAAAGAGTCACCAGTGTTCCTCCTAAATTCACCCACAGCCCCAAACGTAATACTTGCACAGTCTCACTTTTGCGAGGGCGGTTACTGGGATTGGAAGATTCTAATTGCTTGCCAATTCTAGTGTAACGATAAGCTAAATAAATGCCCCCACCCAAAACAACCAATCCACAAATTGCTAAAAATACGCCAAAGCCAGTCCCCGGATTATTACTAGAACTGCCAGTTCTTTGATTAAAGATGGCGAACAACAGCACAATTATGCTAGAAACAACGCCTAGTACTAGCTGAATCCAGAAGCTAATCCAACCTGTAAGGCGAAAAGTTTGGGCAATTGCCCGGAGAGTTGAGGAAGATGATGGGGCATCAGGAGTTTGTGACATAGTGAACCAATTTGCTGGGCGCTTGATTAAGGGACACGGGGATAAGGGGACGCGGGGACACGGAGAGTTCTTTCCCCACAACTCCCGCTCTTTTTTCTGAATTTTCACGGGATCTGAAAAACCTCTCTTCTTCATCCCTCTCCTAAAAGGAGAGGGATGAAGAATTTTCCCCCTTCCTGCTTCGGGAAGGGGATTAGGGGGTTAGGTTTTATAACGTGAAAAGTCAGGTCTTCTTTCCCCCCGCCTTTGGGTCTTCCTTGATAAATTTACTATCACACTTGCCATAACAGACAAGAAATTATCTGATCGAGAAAATCAGTAATGGTTACTGCTTAAGTGTTTCCACTGGCGTACCAGCTTTAACCCAGATATATCCTTTAGCGTAAGCTTTTAGAATTCGCATTGGGAAAATCACTGAAAAACAAAGTGTTTATTAACTTTTACAGACAAAATAGCATTTTACCTGTAAAATTTCTTCGATGGCATTTTATTGCTTAAGCGGTTCTAACCAGTTCGGCATCACTTAACACCAAGATAGTGACTTCGCCACTATCTGTTCGCTCCTCACCACACCGTATCGAGCTTGGGTAGGGATACATTATTTTGTGCCCCTAAAACTCGCAAACTCGTCCCACATCTGTGAAGTTGTGGGTAATTATTTGATGTTTACGCAATGGATATCTAGTCTCAGTAGCTTTATCTGTATTACTCACTTAGGAGTAGCACTGTATACTGACTACAAGGATTGTAGACCTTACCCTAAGGCATTTTTTTAGCCATTCACTAACCATGAAACTTGAGGATATATATCAATTTTTTGAGAATCCTCCGCCAACTTACCTTTGTCAGGAACTAGCAGTTTGTTACATACTGTCTGTTTTATTAAAAGGTGAATCCTACGGAACCGAGTTGATCGAGCAATTAGAAACTGAATATCCCATCTATCGGCTTTCAGATACCGTACTTTATAGTGCAATCAAATTTCTGGAAGACCAAAGGGCAATCACTGGATATTGGAAGAAACTCGAAGGACGGGGACGCCCCAGGCGGATGTACCAAGTTTCTCCCGAATGGCAAGTTCAAGCTCAGGATTTAGCTTTTCAATGGCTTGACTACATCAACGGGAGGAAAAAGTAACGAATAATTGATAATGAATAAGTCTCCTCCAGTCAAACACTAACAATTAGTTATGGATACTGCTATTCTGCCATCTACGTTCCTGCTAACCTTGTTGTTATCAGTTGGGCTGTTTTTCTTTATTCGTGCCTCGACTAAAGACCGCACAGAAATAGCGCAACTGGTATCTGAGCAAGACGAAGCTGCTTTAATGTCTCAATTAAAAGAGTATTTTCAATCGCGGTCTTACCGAGTGGCAGCGGTAGACGGACAACAAAACCAGGTGACTTTTGAAGGTAATGTTCGCCCCAGCTGGTTCTTAGCTATATTTCTAACTTCACTGGCAGCGACTGGGATTGTTTGTCTATCTCTGGTTGTATCCCTGCTTTTTCCTAGCTTCAGTACCCTTGTTTTGGCGATGGTACTACTGTCGCCTTTAAGTGGTCTATTTTATTGGAAAAAATCTGGAAGGCTTGAGAAGGTGTCGCTCAAAGTAGAAACAACTCAGAGCGAACAAACCTCCTCAAGTAAGATAACTGTAGTTGCCCATCGAGATGAACTCAGTGAGTTACAGAGGACTCTACAGCTAAAGCCTGGGAAATAATTGTTGCTTTTTACGACCATCTCTTAACTATGATATGCAGACTTCTGACCTGACCTACTCTTTAGGCAATGGAAAGTAGGAAGGAGAAAATCAAGATTGCTGCTTTGTCACTTTTCCCCACGACTTGGGTCGTGGGGAAAAAATTTAAATTCATTAACTTAAATTCATTGACATAGCTTGCCTAACAATTTAAGGCATAAGAGCGCAACTTCACTAGCGCTTTTGGACGCACTTGGCTTTATACCCATTCCCTTCTGCATCATCAAAATAGTATCAACCCATGCAATCTAGCATGGTTTGAGACAGGTTCACTTTCCAACTACCTGGACTAGATTTACTGCCAAATCAGCTACAAACTAAAAAAAAATTAAATTTTGCATAAACTTAGCAATTTTGCCAGTTAATAGTAGTCAGGAGCCACACTCAATGCCTAAGATGACCATCTATAGGTTCACCGACTAGCTAAAGCAAGAGGTTCTTGACCTGGCGAAGGTTCTAACACCCTCAAACTAGGAAACAAGAAATGGTTTTCCTCTACGTATTGAGCACCAAACAGTCCCTTTTCTGCCCAGAAATAACGGTCTGTAGTGTGTTCATTTCGCTTTACAAGTAGCAATGCCGGTGGCAAAATCCCTTCAGCTTGAATGAATCTTCTCGCTGCTGTCACAGGTTTTTCTTCGCCACTTTCGATGCTATATTGAGGCACGTGCTCCAAAATGCGCCGTCCTTCCTGGCGACGACGACTCTTCCTTTTGCGTCTCCTTGCCAATTTATTGTCCTCCTCTTTCAAGCTATAGATTGTAGTGATAGCTACAAAATACGTCGTCATTATATAGGTTCTAGTTCAAAATATCAATAGTTTTTAACCTTTTAATATAAGAAAATTAATATCTTTGAAAATTGAGAAAACAAAATTACTATTCAGATATAATCCCTTGCTATAAACCATCTCTAAGAAAATTTTAGTTAAGCTTTATTAAATGAGTGAGGTAAAAACTTAAGTATCCTCTCTTACATCATGCCTCAAAATCTATCATCTTGAGCAAGAACTAAAAAATGTTAATGTCTGCCAGTTCCGATTTTCTTGCTCTGTGTCGAGAGCAAATAGCGCTGCTAACCCAAGGGCTGGGAGCAACTTTAAGTATTGTGTACCTAACACAAGAATTGGTAGAGACTCCTTCCGGCGATGCCAAACTGATTCCTGTGGTAATTTACCCGGAAACAGCATTATTACCACCAGGGGAGGAGACTGCTGAAGCGACGCGATACAAGCAACTTCAAATTGGAAATGCGTTTATATTACCCAATCATCACCGAAGGTTATTGACAGCAGGTTCAGAATCTCCAACTTCGTCACGGGAGTCTGAGATACCAAATGCTTCTCAACCCGATCTAAAAGAGGAATACCTACTTAGTGGCAACCAAATTGTTTTACCTCTGGTCTATGAAGGTGTGATGATGGGGTTACTGGTGACAGGTAGGAAAGACCGGGCATGGAATGAACATGAGCAAAGTCAGATTCAACGAATAGCCCAAACATTAGCGATCGCTTGTATTTTAGATCAGCGGCGAGCATGGTTTGAACAGCAATTGCGTGAGCAACAAATTCTCCAAGAAAAACAGCGGGATTTGTTGGATAACCTGTTGCATCAGTTTCGTAACCCATTAACGGCATTGCGGACTTTTGGCAAACTGCTATTGAAACGACTACGACCAGCAGACGCTAACCGAGATGTGGCAAATAGTATTGTGCGGGAAAGCGATCGCCTCCAAGAATTACTGCAACAATTTGAGCAAGTAATTGACTTAACAGAGGCAGATTTAGCACCACTACATCTGACGGAAGATGAATTATTTGTAGAAGCAACTATCCAAAAAGATGCGAGACCGCTGTTATTATTGCCGGGAACGGGAGATCAAGCAGTTGATTGCTCGCTAGCAGATATATTAGAACCATTATTAATATCAGCCAAAGCAATCGCCCAAGAGCGAAAGCTAAAACTAATAACTGAAATTCAACAGAATTCATCTCTAGTACGTGCCAATGTCAAAGCATTACGAGAGGTCTTGACTAACATTATTGATAATGCTTTAAAATACACTCCCACCGGTGGCAAAATTTTGATTCAGGCGGGGCAAGAAAAAGCTAATTTTCAGGGAATTGTCATTAGTGATAACGGGCCTGGTATTCCACCCCAGGATTTAGAGCATCTTGGAGAACGGCATTATCGGGGTGTACAAGCGCAAACAGAAATCCCTGGCACTGGTTTGGGGTTAGCGATCGCGAAACAATTAATAGAACTTATGCAGGGCGAAATCGAGGTTTTCAGCCCTGCAATCAACTCTAAGCTAACTTCACCCGATGCGCCGGGGACTACGTTTATTATTTGGTTGCCGGAAGTTCAAAATTAGTCATTTGTCATTTGTTCTTTGTCATTTGTAAAGACTAATGGCTAATAACTGAAGTTGAGATTTGGTCATTTGTCCTTTGTAAATACTAATGACTAATGACTAATGACTATCTAACTGAAACCAACAAGTTTTGATTGATTGTCATTTGTAAATCGGTATTTGGGTCAATGGCGATTAAGTCAACACTACTCTTGCCCAAGAACAGACCAACCAACGCACCGATACCAGCACCACCCAAGACTTCTTCTGTGGCAATGGCGCGATCGCCAGTGACAGCAGATACCGCAGTTGCTGCACCTGCGCCCAATACAGTGTTCTTGATAATTGAACTAATACTAGTACCCTTTTTGACGGTTTCAGTTTTGGTAATCACTTCAGAGGTAGCGTTAAGCTGATACTCTTGACCACTGGGCAAAACTAGTTTCTCCGCAATGAATTGAGAACCGCCTGTAGCAGGTTTGAGTTGACCAATAACCTGAGTACCAGCAGGAATCACTACAGATCCGTCTTGCGCAACCACGTTTTGCGATACTGTCAAAGTCAAAGGCGCTGTTTCATCCTTTGTTACCAGAATTTTTTCTGCCTTGTCATACTTCACAGCAATGGCAGTCCCTTGGGGAATTGTGACTGATACAGGCGTTGGGGTAGTAGACCCGACAGCCGCCACAACATAAGGCGAGTTAATTGCTGAGGCTTGATTAGAACTAACCAATGCTTGGTAGATAAAAGCTGCTACCTGGGCGCGAGTGGCGGTTGCGGTTGGATTCAGGAACTTCACATTCGGATAGTTCACGACAATTTGCTTTTCTGTTGCTGCGGCGATCGGGCTACGGGCATAGCTAGCGATGTTAGAGGCATCGTTAAAATATTGGAGAGTGCTTTCGGTATTACCACTAGGAGTATATGCCAGACCGTTAGCCAGGGAAACCAAAACTTGCTCGCGGGGAATAGCCTGGTTAGGCTCAAAGCGATTTCCAGGATATCCTGATAAGAAACCAATGGTATAAGCTTGTTGAATGGCACTGGATGCCCAATAGTTGCTAGGTACATCAGCAAAATTGATTGCCTGCCGTTGCTGTGCTTTTTGGAAAGCTTTGTTGACCATCGCGGCAAATTGAGCGCGTGTCACTGGTTCTTCTGGGCGGAAGCTACCATCAGGAAATCCGGCAATTACGCCTCGCTGTGACAATTGTTGAATAAATTGTGCCGCCCAATAGTTAGATGAAACATCAGAAAAAGTAGTTTGAGCTAAAGATGGCGAAGCTGTAATGAAAGGCGCTACAGTACCGACTGTGATGCTCAAAGCCATGAGTGCAGCTGTTCGAGATTGCCAACGATTTAAAGTAAACATTAATTTTTAACTCCAGTCACAATTAGTTTTTTTTACTGTTAATTACCTAGACATTTACCGAAGTATTAGGTTCCCAATTATTTCTGCTTTTTGTAAAAACCATTACCTTAGTAATATAGTCACGCTCAAAAAATATCTGTCAAAGGAAATAGGCAAGTAGGCGAGAATAAAACAAAGTAGGTTAAGTAATGTAAAAAGTCTTGAGATTATATTGTCAGAAGGGCTGAAGCCCTCTCTTCTCTTCTTAGGCTGCGCCAACGAGACGCTACGCGAACGAGTGAGGACTAAACTTTCTACTCTACAAACCTTCGATTATTTACGCCGCTTTACTTAGGCAATAGAAGTAGTCTAATCACCGTATTATCTCTTAACACTAATTAAACAAGTATTCCAAGAAATATAGATACTGAGTGAGACGATACAGTGTATAGAATAGTTGCTGGAAAATAGAATTTTTAGGGTTAAAAATGAAAGCGATCGCACACTATATTTAAAATGGCGATCGCCTATTGAATAATTATCTAAGTCAACAGATTCTAATTGTGACTTATACAGATGTTGAAGTAGTAGACCCGACAACCACTGTATACGGTGAGTTAATTGCTAAGTTTTAACACAACATAAGGCGAGTTAATTGCTGAGGCTTGATTAGAACTAACCAATGCTTGGTAGATAAAAGCTGCTACTTGGGCGCGAGTGGCGGTTGCGGTTGGATTCAGTAACTTCACATTCGGATAATTCACGACAATTTGCTTTTCTGTTGCTGCGGCGATCGGGCTACGGGCATAGCTAGCGATGTTAGAGGCATCGTTAAAATATTGGAGAGTGCTTTCGGTATTACCGCTAGGAGTATATGCCAGACCGTTAGCCAGGGAAACCAAAACTTGCTCGCGGGGAATAGCCTGGTTAGGCTCAAAGCGATTTCCAGGATAACCAGATAAGAAACCAATGGTATAAGCTTGCCCAATCGCACTGGATGCCCAATAGTTGCTAGGTACATCAGCAAAATTGATTGCCTGCCGTCGCTGTGCTTTTTGGAAAGCTTTATCGACCATCGCGGCAAATTGAGCGCGTGTCACTGGTTCTTCTGGGCGGAAGGTACCATCAGGAAATCCAGCAATTACACCTCGCTGTGACAATTGTTGAATAAATTGTGCCGCCCAATAGTTAGATGAAACATCAGAAAAAGCAGTTTGAGCTAAAGATAGCGGCGAGCATCCCACTTTGATGAGTTTGCCTTGCAAAGGATAATTCACTGGATCGCAAACAAAACCTGCCGACTTAACCTCTATATTCCGCGTTGGCGGATTTTGTTTATCTTGCTGTGATTTCAAATCCTCAGATATTTTTTCGAGAGTGGGATGCTTACTTAAAAACTGTGAGTCTGCAACAATATCGTGAGGCCCCTTAACACTTATCTTAGAACTATTGAGATAGATATTATAATCATAAATAACGTTTTTATTTTTCGTGTTATTATTAATATTTTTTCCAGGAAAAGCATAGAGAATGTTCCTTAGAATTCTGACATCAGATGAAGTATGAGCAAATATTTGCCCACCACCGAGTTCTGGACTCTGATTATTTAAAAAAGCGGTGTTATTTACAATATCAACATGCTCGCTTAAAAATGCATGAATCCCGGAACCACCATTATTAAATGCCAGATTGTTTTTAACTAAAGTACGTCCTTTATATGCACCCAATTTTGAATTGTCATCATTTCTTGTACTATCGATAATAATGCCATTACCGTCTGTGATCTTTCCGACTGCAATCCAAGGGATGTACATGCGATTGTTGTAGGTCTTGTTGTTGGTAACAAACATCTTGTATCCCTGGTTGTTGTCAGAATTCCAATTATTCAACATTGAAATACCACTAGAACCATAAACACCATACCAGGCATTATTGAACACCACGTTATTATCTACTGTCACATAGTCCGCTTGAATCGCTGAAATACCTGCTCCTCCACAGTCATGCGCTTTGTTGTTCAAAATACGGATATGATGAACATGACCATTCGTTCGTCCATCAACGTTGATACAGTTTCCATTAGTCAGTGGGTTTACCTTGTTACTCTTCTGACTCATGGCATAATCAAGGGTTATATTGGCATTGTTTCCTATAACCTCTAGGCCATTGATCTCGATATATGAAGCTCTATTTGAAATCGTGATACCATTCCATGTCTTGTGCTGAATTTTTGGGAAATGCCCAGGATATGCTTTATACCTAATCCATGCATTTGCAGTTCCAGAACGTTTAATATTTACTACACTCGTATCTTTGGGTGAATTTGTGTATACTCCGTTCATAATCAATACTGTATCGCCAGGGTTGGTAAGGTCTGCTGCCTTTTGAATTGTCCTAAAGGCGGATGAAGTAGAGAGTCCGCTATTATTGTCGTTTCCAGTACCACTAACATAGTATGTTTTCGGTGTTGAATTCGCGCTGATTAGCTCGTCGCGGCTGGATAGGCTCACTTCCTTGTTAGTGGATACCTGAGCGAAGTTTTCAACTAAAGATGCTTTTATCCTTTCTCCGTGAGCCAAAAGACTTAATACTACGGGAATTGCAAGATATGTGCTTAAACCGAAACCTTGAATTACCACAAGAAAAGGCTCCTTTATCGCCACTACTTAACAAAAGTATCAGGATATTCCGTAATTTTGAATACTCATTTGGATACAGAATACAATAGAGCCAACTTTTCTAGCTCTCCCAGAGCGCAATTAAATAAGTATTCCAATAAATATCGATACTGATTAAGACGATATAGAGGTAGAATGGTTGCTGTTAGATAGAATTTTTTCGGGTTAAAAATGAAGGCGATCGCACACTATAGTTAAAGTGGCGATCGCCTATGGGGAATGATTAAATTCACAACTTGAATGAAGTTAAATCTAGTAGCGGGATTGGGGTACTAAATTCAAGTTAGAATTCAGTGTAAGCCTTAAATCCTGTGCAGGTCTGAGGACAAAAGCATTTCCTTCTTTTTTCCGCAATAGTACACTCGCACCCGCACCCGCAGCCGCACCGAGAACAGGTTTTAAATCGTCAATTCTGCGATTACCAGTAAGTAGTGAACCTAAAAGACCAGCACCCCCACCTATAGCTGCGTCAGTTAAAACCTGACTGGTGTTGGGCCCCTGTGAAACTTTTTGAGTTGTGGTGTATGTCCGAGAAGTTGCATTAATCGACTGACGCTGACCATTAGAAAATTCTAATTCTTGAGCGACAAACCGCACGCCTTTTCCTTGGTTATCATCTGTATTTCTTGTATCTCTTGAATAACTATCTAAGTCAACAGATTCTAGCCGTCCATTTACTTTAGTACCAGCAGGAATCAAGACATTTCTATTTTTGTCGATAATGTCATTGGCTATTCTCAAGGTTAGAGATTTACTTTCCCCAGGAGCAATAGTAATTGTCTCTTTTTCGTAGGTGACAGGAAAAGCAACTCCAGAAGGAATGGTAACGTTTCCGTATTGTCCAGTTCTGTCTTGGCCAATTCTGTATTGAGCATTAGCAGGAGCCGAGCTAAATAGGGGGCTAATGACGCTTGTAGTAACAGCCATTGCCATAAGTGCAGCAGTTCCAGATTTCCATTGATGTAGGCGAGTCATAAGAGGGTTATCCTTTGTGTATGTGATGTATTTAATGACGAGGATTCACTGAGTTTGTTTCTGACTGTTTTGGAACCTGTCTATGGGCGTATACAAGTACTTATTATGATCGGAAGTCTGTGCGATCGCGTGGGTGTAGACCGTCGTAGACATCGCTGTTCAGAATTTCTATCCTGCTAATGTGCGTTACAAAAAGTAAGAGGCTAAACACTCATAAGACGTAAAATGAGTATCATTTTGTTCCAGAATGTTATTTTACTACTCATATCCACATATCTAAGCCATTGAATAGAGGCGAATAGGCTGACTGTGAACTATTACTTTTATTATAAATTTATTTGCTAGGAATTGGAAAATTTTTTCACTTTTTTAACGAATTATTTACTATCAGCTATATGGGTATTTAAGATTGCTGTTGGCGCTGTTTAATCTCTGCGATCGGTAATAGCAAGGTGTCTTCTATTTGCTGTCGCACTTCAAGGCTGACATAACAATCGCTTTTTAGGCAATCTATCAGTAGTTTATTGGCATCATAATACTGCTGAAGCAATTCCTTTTGCTCATTACTGAACTGCCAATCATCACCGATATAGTCTTGTCTCGTTGGTAGTTGCTCTCGAATTTTTTGCAGCCAATTTTTGAGTTCTGGGTCGAGGTAAAAGGCCCTAACTGCTGCTGGTTTATAATAAACCTCAACGGAAAGAGATTTTTTTTGTACCCAGAGAAGAAACTCCTGCAACCTCTGATCGCCAGCCACCATAAAATCAATTTTCTCTTTCATTAACAGCAATAACCGATCTGCACTTGGAGACATCCCAACCGCCAGCAAAAAGACTTCCCGCCAGTATTTCTCAGTAATATGGCTAACAAGATTTTGCAGCGCTTTTTCTGATGACTGTCTCACAACCACAAATTCTCTAGCTGTGAAATACTCATGAAATGTCAGGTGAGAAAATGAGTAAATCCTTTTCGCTCTTGCGACAACTAGCCCATGATGATGCTCAATCGAACGCAAAACTTGCTCACTGTCAAGTTGCAATGTTTCTTCGTCAGTATTAGCATCGGGTAAATTGCGGATGTATTCTGTAATATATTGTTCTGCTACTTTCTGCTTGAAGAAATAGTCACCGCGCTCAAAAGTAGTCAACGCCATTTTGCTGAGTAAATCTTCTTTGCGTTGAACTGATAGCTTTTTGTAAATCTGCTCGCGTTGAATTCCCCGCTTGGCATCCCATTTTTTCAATAACGCATCCAGTCCTTCTTTATATAACTCAGAACGATTTGCAGGAAAATCTCCTGACTCTTCAAATGCTAAACAAAGTAACGTCAGCAGCAGCGGACTTGCAGCAAGTTCTTTGATACGGCTATTCTCTTCGAGACGTTTGATAAAAGTCTCTGGTTTTACAGCTTTATCCTTAAACCAATTATTGGCAAAATTGGAAATTTGGTTATCGTCAAAATCAGCAACTTCTACCTCTGTGAACTTCTCAAAAATATACTCTCGTGCTGCAATTCGGCAGGTCATCACAAACTGATTTTTTGGGTAACGATCAGAAAACTCACGAATTTCTTTTAAGATGCGATCGCTATCCTCTTCTCTAACCTCATCCAACCCATCGAGTAAAACTAATGCCTTGCCATAGGTTAGTACATCTCGGATAGAAGAGATAGGATTTATCGTCTCTTCAGTGACGTGTTGCAATAATCCAGGTTTGTTGGCAGCTTCCGCAAAGTTTTTGAGGTTAACAAAAATCGGGACACGTTCAGCCTGAAACTTACCTTCAATACACTGAATCGCTAAATACTTCAAAAATGTGGTTTTACCTGCACCTGGTTTACCCAAAATCATCAGCTTGGAATATTTCTCAACCGCTTCCAGTCCTGGCACTCGTTTTTCAGTAATTTTATTGAGTCCAAAGAGGTCAAAATCCTGGCTCTTATACTGTTCTAATAATTCATCAATTCCTAGCCGTTGTCGCCCAGTGATTTTTTCCAGGATATTAACGCTGGTGTAAATGTCATTCAACCCAATGGGTTGAGTCATATCTAACACCCGCATTGTGCCGCAGCGCTGTTGAATGAGGGGTTTTATCTTTTCGCGTACTAATTGTACGATCGCATCAATATCAATACTATTGTCTTGATTTACCTGTGGTTCACTAACTGGTTCCGCAACGATCTCTTCCCACTCTAGGTTTAGCCTGTCGCAAATCTGGACAAAAAGATTGCGGTCAACAGGTTTACCTGTAAAGAATTTTCCGATCGGCTGGCGAGTTACTTCTAACTCTTCAGCTAATGCCTTTTGAGTTAAAGAATAACCAATTAAAGCTCTCTTTGCTTTTTGGATACCTTCTGGAGAACAGCAAAGCGATCGCCCTGTCATATAAAAATATTCATAATGTTAATTATATAATAAATAAAAATTTATATAAAAATCATTCACATCGCAATCTTTAATCATACCCATCGCAAGCCTAAATTCAATCTAAACACAAACATGATTCTGTGAGAATGATATAAGGGGTAAACTAACTTCCTATTTTCGTAAACCTTAGAGTTTTAAGCTTGGAGGTAAAAGAATGTCTACTTTCCCGAAAGCAATCATTGAACAGCTAGATTCACCTGTAAGTTTTGACTACAAAGGTCAACAGGTTACTCTGCGTCACTTCCTTAAGGATAAGAACAAAGAGTCGCTTTCTATATCAAGTTTGACCCCAAAGCAACGAGTTGACCTTACCGTAGAACGGATAAAACGCGAACCAGAAGTGACAATTGCCACTATTGGAGGTGATGTTATCAGTAAAGAGCGGGCAATTGCTGAGATTCAGTCACAAACACCAATTGGACAAACTTTGGTTGAGGCAGAACAACGTTTAATTAACCGACTAATTAAAGAAGCAGAAAGTGGGCGGTTAAAAGGAATTATCAATGATTGATCAGCCTCAGCGCCGAAAAATTAAAATTAAAATGGATGCGGCTGTAATAGCAATTGATTCTAACCATGATTTCGTTACTACAGCCGCATTTAATTATAGGCAAGAGAAAGTTTATCCTTATTTATATGAAAGAGGCTTTGTTATTGAACGTTGCCAAGGTCAATTGGCTCGCCGTATCTATGTTACGTCAGCAGCAAGAAGGTCTAATGTTGTATATTTGACAGGTGTGGGACATGGTAGCTACGACACCTTTACTGGTCAATATAATAATCCAATTTTTACAGTCGGAAACTACAGTACAGAAGAATCTAAAGGCAAAATTATTCATTTTTTATCCTGCCAAATAGCTGCACTACTCGGAGTTGATTTTGTCCAACATGGTTGTCGTGCCTTTTTCGGTTACGATATAGACTTTATTTTTACTGTTCAAAGTGCTGATATATTTTTTGAATGTGATTCAGAAATTGATCGCGCTTTCGCTGAAGGCTTGACTGCTGAGGAAGTTTATCAACGTGTTTATACTCTCTACACTAAATACGCTGATGAAAGCTTCTGGCAAGGTGATTTGAATACATTTAAGTATCTTGAGACTGATCGCGATCATCTTTGTGCACCTTCTGTTGATCGGCGCTGGGGTGATCCTCAAGCAAGGCTTAAGTAAACCTTAGCTTCTTTATCAATACTCATGCCCAGATATTTTCTGGTCTATGGTGATACTTGACACAATTAAAACCTTCGTTAGCAGGGTTTGATTTTTTTAGTATTTTTTACAAAAAAGCGACATCTGATGACAAGCTCCTTCGGATCTACGCCTAATCTCCTAAAACAGTCATAGCAAAGACAATTTCCGGCTACCCTTCCTTTTAAAAAGTAAAGAACCTTGGAAAATCAAGCCAAAATAATCTCCCACAACTCCGAGAGCAACTATTATTTTCATGTTTTCCTCTCAGTCAACAGAAAGAAATAACGAAAAGCCTCCAGGAGAGTTTCATTTTTCTCTGAAGACAGCAAAACTTTTTCATGCAACAAGAAAAATTCACTCATAATATTGTTAATTTTTGTAAATTTGATGTCTTCAAGACTAGAAACCTGATATCCAGATAGCTAAACTAACAAACAGTGCATCTGTACTGTTATTTATTAAAAGTAGATGTGGCGCTATAGCCTGAATGATCCCAGTACAACTTATCCTCAAAAACTTTCTTAGTTACCGTGATGCAAATTTAGATTTTGGCGGTTTGCATACGGCTTGTATTTGTGGTTCCAATGGTGCGGGTAAATCTTCTCTTTTAGAAGCAATCACTTGGGCAATTTGGGGTGAAAGCCGTGCCACTGTTGAAGATGATGTCATCTATTCTGGTGCAAAAGAAGTTCGGGTTGATTTTACTTTCCAAAGCAACCAGCAAAAATATCGGGTGATTCGCACCCGAATTCGGGGAGGTACTAGCGTCCTCGAATTTCAAATAGAAATACCATCTGGGTTTCGCTCACTCACCGGCAAAGGAGTCAGAGCAACCCAAGATTTGATTTTAGAACACATCAAGCTTGATTACGATACTTTTATTAATTCTGCCTACTTACGTCAAGGTCGTGCAGATGAATTCATGCTCAAGCGTCCCACAGAACGCAAAGAAATTTTAGCGGAGTTGTTGAAACTCAATCAGTATGATGATTTAGAAGAACGGGCAAAAGAATCTTCTCGTCAGTTCAAAGCACGGGCAGTAGAGTTAGAGCGTTCTTTGGAGTCGATTAAAATTCAGCTGCAACAACGCGAAATCACCCAAGCGCAAAGAGTAGAGTTAGAAGCACAACTCAACCAACTGCAACAGGTGCAAGCCTTTGATAATATTCAATTACAAAGTTTGCAAGTTGTCCAGCACCAGCGCCAAAATTGGGAACAACAACTCAATTTTGTAAAGCAGCAATACCAAAATCTTACCCAAGATTGCGATCGCCTCCAACAAGAACAATCAGCTATTGGCTCTCAGCTATCAGATTTAGAAAAAATATTACACCAAGAAGCTGAGATTAAAGCTGGATACGCCCAATATAAAAGTCTCCAATCTCAAGAAGAAGCTTTTGCTGTCAAATTTGAAGAGTACACCCGCGCCCAACAAACTCGCCAACAAAAGCAACAACAGCTTACCAAACAAATTCACGAAATCGAACGGCAACTGCAACAAGCCCAAGCGCAGCTAGAAGCTTTACAGCAACAAGAGCGAGACATTCAGCAAACTCTCACTAAATCAGGTGAAGTAGAAGCCGCTTTGTCACAACTAGCCGCAGCCCGTCACCATGTTGCTCGTTTGGATCAACTGCAAATGCAAGTTACTCCCTTGTTGCAACAACGAGCAACTTTACAAAGCCAACTCGATCGCACTCATGCTGGTTTAGTAGCGCGACTCGAACAACTCCAAAGTACTGAAAACCAATTGCAACGCCAGCAGCGACGACAACCGCAACTGCAACAAGCGGTGATGGATGTGGGAATCCAGATTGAGGAACTGGAGAAAAAGCGGGTTTATCTGCAACGAGTCCAAGAAAAAGGGCAAGAAAGGCGTCACTTTATCGAACGTCTGCAAGCTCATCAACATGACTATGAAAAACTGCTGGCAGAATTAGAGCAGAAATTGCTTATGCTCCAAAATCCTGAAGCTCTTTGTCCATTATGCGAACGTCCACTGGATGAACATCACTGGAGTCGGGTGGTGGAAAAAACCCAGGCTGAGTTAGAGGATACTCAAGGGCAGTTTTGGGTAGTGCGAGAACAAATGGCTGTGTCAGACAGAGAAATTCAAGTACTTAGGCAGGAATATCGGGAAATTTCGCAACAGTTGGCGAGCTACGATGGTTTACGCGAACAACGGGGACAGTTGGCAGCACAGTTAGAAGCGACAACTGATGTCCAACAACAGTTACAACAAATTGCTGCCGAAAAACAGCATTTAGAGCGATCGCTCCAAGCTGGTGATTACGCTCCCGATAAACAAGCCGAACTCCGGCAGCTAGAGCAATATCTGCAACAAGCTAATTATAATGAACAAGATCACGCCCTGGCTCGGAGCGAAGTTGAGCGGTGGCGATGGGCAGAAATTAAACAAGGGCAGATTAAAGATGCTAATAAGCGACAAGCGCAACTATTAGCCCGAAAACCAGAACTACAATCCCAAATCGCCCAATTACAAGCCAGAATCCAGCAAGATCAGATTGATTCTGAATGTGCTAAACAAATCGCGGCTCTTGAGCGTCACATTGCCGAAATTGCCTACAGTTCTGAGCAGCACAACAATCTCCGCATGGCTGCAAAGAAAGCTCAATCTTGGCATTTGCGGTATCAACAACTGCTATCAGCCCAGCAGCAGTATCCGCAACTCCAGACGAGATTGCAAGAGTTAGAAGAGTCTAGAAGCGCCAGATTAACGGAGTGGCAAAAACTCGGCGGACAAATTGAAAGCATTATCCAGCAACTACAAGCAACAGCTAACCCCTCTGCCCAAATTCAAACTCTTGAGCAGCAGTTAGCAATCCGTAGACGGCAACTCGATGAGCAAATTACAAAGTTAGGGCGTTTAGAACAGCTGGCGCATCAACTGGAAACGCTGCAAATTCAGTGTGAAGAACAGCAGCAGCAATTACAATCTTGTAAGCAGCAATATCGTGTGTATCAGGAATTAGCGCAAGCTTTTGGTAAAAATGGTATCCAAGCACTGATGATTGAGAATGTGTTACCGCAACTGGAAGCCGAGACAAATCAACTACTTTCGCGGTTGAGCGGGAATCAGTTTCATGTACAATTTATTACTCAAAAAGCTGGGCGGAGTGCTAAATCAAGTAAGAAAAATGCCAAGTTGATAGACACCCTAGATATTTTAATCGCCGATTCTAGAGGAACACGAGCTTATGAAACTTACTCAGGTGGTGAAGCTTTTAGAATTAACTTTGCCATCCGTTTAGCTTTGGCGAAATTATTAGCGCAACGGGCGGGGGCGGCGTTGCAATTGTTGATTATAGATGAAGGTTTTGGTACACAGGATGCTGAAGGATGCGATCGCTTGATTGCCGCGATTAATGCGATTTCCTCCGATTTTGCCTGCATCCTCACCGTTACCCACATGCCCCACCTCAAAGAAGCTTTCCAAGCCCGGATTGAAGTCAATAAAACTCAAGAAGGTTCGCAGTTGAGTTTGTCAATTTAATTGAATTTTACCCGTGCATCAAGACCTAATGAGCGGAGCTTTTTCGTTAGGGTTTCTGCTTGGGCGCGATCGCTAAATGCTCCAGCATTCACATAATCCCCTAGATTGGATTGCTCCGCCATAGCATTGGGTATATATTGTTGCACTTTACTCAGAGTATCATTATTGGAAATGGGAATTATTACTCTGTAAGGATTATTGGCAACCAATGTGTTGCCATTGGTAACAGGTGCTACATAGTCATTTGCAGGAGGTAATGCATAGCGATTAGTTTCAGCTAATACATAACCATTATTCTCAGTATAATTGCCCCCAGTTGAACCATTCAACCCTAATGCTTGCCAAGTTTGCCAATCTACATTTCCAGTCGAATTAAGTCGAGAAGATTGCTGGAATGCAATCACAGATTGTCTGGTGTAATCGTTGAAAAAGCCATCAGGATTGGTATTAGAGAAACCCAACTGCGACAAACGCTCTTGAACTAATCTGACATTTTCTCCCTGATCGCCTACAGTTAGATAATTTCTACTTGGTTGTTGAGTAGTAGATCCACCAGTCGAGGCTCTACGCACTGAGTCCAAAACTTGGGCATTGGCGATGCCATCAACAGGTAGGCGATTATTTCGCTGGAATGCAATTACAGCTTCTCTAGTCATTGGGCCAATATTCCCAGTAGCATCAGTATTTAAATAACCTAGCTGCCGTAAACGCACTTGGAGTTCTCTCACTTGTGGAGTGGAGAGACTCGATCTAGCTGAAGTCTGAGAGGAACCCATTAGTGCGTTCCAAGTTTGTTGATTCACAATCCCGTTAGCAGGTATGCGATAATTTCGCTGGAATGCAATTACAGCATTTTTAGTAATTCGTCCAAAATTCCCAGTGGGATTAGCATTAAAGTAGCCTAACTGCCGTAGACGCTGTTGCAACCTTGTCACGGGTGCACCAGTTTTGCCTTGAGAGAGAGTCGGATATTGAGCAACTGGCGATGCCTGGGTTGGGCTGCTCCTACGCAATGCGCCACCGGTATTTCTATTAGAACTTCTACTTTGACATGCTCGTTGCAAGGCTCGTTGAGTACTAGCACCCACAACTCCATCAGCAGATATTCTATTAGCTTGCTGGAATTTGATCACAGCATTTTGAGTCAAGGCAGCAAACTTACCTGTCACCGGGCCGTTAAAATAGCCTAACTTTTTTAAACATCTCTGGCTACTGGTCACTTCAGTCCCATTACTTCCTATTTTCTGAAGTGCTAAAGCTTGTCCAGCAATACTCACAAGCCCCGTAATCAGTGCCACAGACAAAAGACGTATCGCCGCACTGCTAGATAACTTTTTCCAATTCAAAAATTTGAAATTAGCTACGGTAGGAACAACCTTGACGCTTTCGGATGCCTCGTGGACTGAGGCAAGCTTGGTTAAATAGCTATCTACCCCTGTTTTCACTTGCTTTTTTCAAGTTGATGACTATAAAAAAGTATACCGCTTTCTCTGTGTAATAATTACTTTTCGTATGATTCTTTACAAGTAATTGTCCTGCGGAGATGAGGGAGCAGAGGAGTAAGAATTTTAGATTTTAGATTTTAGATTTTAGATTGAAATTGAATCCAAAAGACGCGACTCGAAAATACTCGCTACCGCTCCGCGATCGTCAATCCAAAATCTAAAATTGAATTGCCCCATACCTCATACCTATTGATCATCAACTTTTTCAGTATTACCTGCTTTCACCCAACCTTCTTGTTCGCTACCTTCCAAACGGATTTTTTGCCAGGATTTGTCGTCGCTTTCTGACAAAATAATAATTTTTTGATTAAAACCAACCCCACCAATCTTTTCAGCTTCTTGATTTGGTTGCGATCGCAAACTCAAGCCTTCAGCCCAACTAACACGCCCTCGGTAAGCTCCTGATGGCAATGGTTTTGGTGATGGGGTAGCCTTTGGTGATTCTGTGGAAGTAGAGGTTGGGCTTGGAGACGATTGAGCCGAAGTCCCAGGTGTCAGGGTGGATTTATTTCCTCCAGGCTCAGTTGCTTTTGGAGCTTGGGCTTTCACCGAAGGACTATCGTTGGAAAAAACGGGTTTAGCAGGGGGTATACCAGTGCGATTCATGAAGTAGAGTGCAACTGCAACACCGCCACCTACTAACACAGCGATCGCTAAGAAAAACCCCAGTATAAACTTTGTGAAGCCAGACAACATAGTTAAACCTGATTATCAAGAGTCAAGGGTGAAAGTGAGCCAGTCACGTGGGTATTTTCCCCCATTAAGGGGAGTGGCGTTGAACTGGCTCTTAAGGGTTACGAGTAGAGAAGCAAGTAACCGTTCAAAATCAATAGTCCATAATAATTCATCATTAACTATTGACTTTTGACTAACTCATTATTGTAGCTATGCTGAATAGACATCTGGTGAAATTAAATATGGGTTATCCAGAACCCTTATAGAGAAGTAGCAGTGATACCTCTCGAGATTTTTTCGGGTTCACGTAGTGCGCCGGAGGCGATCGCTCAAAGGATTGTGTTTCGATGCTAAACGCGCTCTCCCCGCCGCCGCCCATTCTTGGAGTTGCTGAATTTGCTCTACAGCGGTTCGCGCCAAGGGGATGATCTGACTGGCTGCTTCTAAAACGTCGTCGGTAGCAAAGTCGCGGTTTTGGCTAAATCCAATATGCATCGCTTCAATTAAAGTTTGCTCAATCTCTGCCCCAGAAAAATCGGGCGTTTCATAAGCTAATCTTTCGATGTCATAACTTTTTAAGTTATGGGGGCGCAATCGGGATAAATGAACATCATAAATTGCTTTTCTCTCTTCTTGGGTGGGCAAACCGACAAAGAAAATTTCATCAAATCGCCCCTTACGGAGCATTTCCGGCGGTAAAGCTTGGATGTCGTTAGCGGTGGCGACAACAAACACGGGTGAGCTTTTTTCGGCTAGCCAGTTAATAAAAGTGCCAAAAACACGGCTGGCTGTTCCGGCATCACCTTTGCTACCAACTCCAGCAAAGGCTTTATCTATTTCATCAATCCACAAAATACAGGGAGCGAGGGCTTCAGCTACTTGGATCATTTGACGAGTCCGAGATTCTGATTCACCCACCAAACCACCAAATAACCTTCCCACATCTAGACGTAGTAAGGGTAAATGCCAGTGATGAGCGATCGCTTTTGCTGTTAACGATTTACCAGTTCCCTGAATACCCACCAACATTAAACCACGGGGGTGCGGTAATCCGTACTGTCGCGCCTTATCAGTAAATGAGCCTCCCCGACGAATCAGCCAGTCTTTCAAGTTATCCAGTCCGCCAATATCAGAAATTTGCTCAGTGGCGGGGTAGAAGTCCAGGATTTGGGTTTGGCGGATAGTTTGGCGCTTTTCTTCCAAAACCAGATCCACGTCTTCTGGTTGCAATTCTCCGTGGGTTGCGATCGCTTTTGCCAAAACCCGGCGAATCCGTTCCATCGAAAGTCCTTGACAAGAGCGCACCAAGTCATCTAAAACTTTCCCAGAAAGGGAGTTAGCAGTGCTTTGTAGTAACCGTTCCACCTCAGTTTTAATTTCTGGGGCGGCGGGTAAGGGAAACTCGACGACTGTCAAAACTTCGGTTAAATCGTCAGGAATGGCGATGCGTGGCGACAAGAGTACAATATTTTTGGGTTGCGACTTGAGCAGTCGGGACAGGTTGCGGAGTTTGCGAGCGATCGCAACATCATCTAAAAAGCGATGATAATCTCGTAAAATCAATACCGCAGGTGCGGAAGCTGGTAATTTTTCGATAAATTCTAAAGCTTGTAACGGGTTACGTCGCCCAAACCCAACATCATTGGGGTTTCCTTGATAGCCATCGACAAAATCCCAAGTATACACTGGGCGATTACCCTGGTTGGTTGCTTCTTCCCGGATAGCTGCTTCTACCCGTTCCTCCTCATAAGTGGGAATATAAATCAAGGGGTAGCGGGCACGTAGCAGCAGTTTAAACTCTTCACGGAAGTTCATATTTAGCTGTGGTTATTTGTTCTTCTCTCATTGTTCAGGTTTGTATTCTGTCTCACAACTAAAAACGAATATATCTCTCGTTACCTGCGTCTACCAGGCAATAAAACATAAAAGTAGAAGCAGAGTCGCAAACCTTGCATTTGCAAGTGGAAACTGTGAATAAGTGAATTTACGCTAGCATCTTTAATGTATTAATTAGCTCACTATATACGCAATTATTTTTAATATTCGGGAAAGTTGTCTGCTCAATCTGGAATAAAGCTTAAATAAAGTTATGTTTTTATCAAGCAAATAAGATGGCAGATAATAACTCACAGCCTAAAAATCCTGGAGGAATGTCCCTGAACATTGGCGGTGGTCAATTTTCCGGTGTTCAAGTTGGACAAGCTGCTGGCGACATGACCCAAAATCAGCAAAATACTCAAGGTGGGGCTGAGAAACAATTGACCTTACCTGAGGTTGCGGAATTAATGGCAGAAATTGAATCCATATTTCGTAATTCAGATTTACCAGAAGAGCAAAAGAAACAAGCACTGAAACATCTGGATTATGCAACCGACGCAGTTAATGAAAAAGAACCAGACAAAAATACTGCGGCAACAAGTTTGCAAAAAGCTAGTAAAGTCCTCAAAGAAACGAACGAAACGTTTAATGCAGGCCAAGGAATTTGGCAAAAGTTAGAGCCAATTGCCAAACAATTAGCTCCTTGGTTAGGAGTTGCAGTTAAAAGTCTTTTATTTTTTACATGAAGAAAGGTTATGAATCAAGAACAACCCCTTCAGAATTTGAATATTGATGATGCTTTGATTCGGGAAGCTCAAATTGGACAGGCTGGACGCGACTTGCACCAAATTCAGTATCTAACTGTGAATGAAAGCTTTAGCCTAGCTAAACTAATAGGTCATAGGCAGGTAAAACCTCCTTCAGGGAAAGAGGAGTACCGTTTCCGAGAAGTTTTACTTAATAAAGTCAAACAGTATTGGATTAAAGGCGTACTAGAAAAATCTTTGTATACCAAAAGTCTAATTGATTTGGGACTAGAAGAACGATTAGACGCAGTAAAGCGCCCGTCTAACATTGTTCAAGAAATTCCTAATGAGTCTGGGCAAACCTTACCTGAAGGTAAAAGTGTCTCTGATGTCTTCAATCAGATGGGAAAAGGACGAACCTTACTGATTTTAGGAGAACCCGGTGCGGGTAAAACGATCACTCTCCTGAAGCTGGCACAAGAATTAATTGCTCGTACCGAAAAAGATTTTAGCCAACCTATTCCAGTAGTGCTGAACTTATCTTCTTGGGGGAATAAACAGCAAACAATTGCTGATTGGCTGATTGAGGAATTGAATAGTACATATCAAATTTCTAAGGCGCTTGGTAAAGTCTGGATTGAAGATCAACAAATATTACTGCTGTTAGATGGTTTAGATGAGGTGAAAATTGAGCGTCGGGAAACCTGCATTCGAGCCATCAACGAATTCATGCAAGAATATGGGTTGATCGAGATTGTGGTGACAAGCCGTATTCGAGATTATGAAGCTCTCTCTACTCGTTTACAATTGCAAGGTGCTATCTGCCTCCAATCTTTGACATTTCAGCAAGTTAACCAATATTTAGACAGGGCTGGTGAACAACTGGAAGCAGTAAAAACATTGCTTCAAGAAGACACTACGCTGCAAGAGTTAGCCAAGTCTCCCCTGACTTTAAGCGTTATGACCCTAGCTTATAAAGGTAAGAAACTTGAAGATTTACCCAATACAGGTTCTAAAGAGGAACGCCGAAAGCACCTATTTGATACTTATATTGAACGGATGTTTAAGCGTCGTGAATATGAGCCAAGATACTCAAAATTGCAAGCAATGTGCTGGCTAATTTGGCTAGCACAGCAGATGTTTCAGAAGTCTCAAACGGTCTTTCTTCTTGAAAGAATACAGCCTACATGGTTGTCAAATCCAGTGCAAAAAATACTTTATCAATTGGTCAATTGGCTGGTTGGAGTAATAATTTGTGGGTTTATCGGCTGGCTAATACATCAATCACCCGGGGCGTTAATTGGTGTAATTACGGCTGGAATACCTTTAACTTGGAGTACGGTAGAAATCCAACCAGTTGAAACTTTGAAATGGTCTTGGCAAGAAGCCAAAAACTTTTTGAAGAATGGACTACCAGGTGGATTAGTTTTGGGGCTGATTATAGGAGTGTTTTTTAAGCTAGTTAAGACTCCATTTGATCTCAAAACTGGGCTGCAATTAGGTTTACTATACGCGCTAATTGATGGACTGATTTTAGGATTGTTAGGTGGACTGAGAGGCCCAGAGATAGTGATAAGAACAATTCCTAACCAAGGGATATGGAACTCAGCGAAGAATGCCCTGATAATGGGATTGATTGGGGGATTACTTGGCGGATTATTTGGGAGATTAATTGGTGAACAAATCTTCGGAAAAACTGAATGGATGCAATTGTGTTTAGTGTTTGGGCTTGTAGCTGGGCTTGTGTTTGGGGGTGGTCAAGCTTGCCTACAACACTTTACCTTACGCCTCTTTCTTTACAGACAAAATTCCATACCTGGAAACTATGTCCGCTTTTTGGAATATGCGACTGAACACATCTTTTTGCAAAAAGTTGGAGGTAGTTACATTTTTATCCATCGAATGCTGCTGGAGCATTTTGCCCAAATGGAGCCAGTATTTATTCAACCAACTTCACAACCAATTCATCAGTCTACTGATAGGAATAATGCACTCACTCAATTCAATTCAACCAACAATTTTAATAGAGACACTCCACCTCAAACTCCAGTTGAGAAAAATATAGTGTGTACCAATTGTAGTTGCAATAATCCGGTGAATTTCAACTTCTGTACTAAATGTGGAAGACGATTAAATCAACCACTTAGCCGAGACTAAATCAAGCATAGTCATAATGATAAATAAAGAACATTATTTGCCAGTTTGTGTTTATTATTACGGCTAAATGCTTTCAGTTGCTGGCTTTACTGTGTACCCTACAGCTATAGCAATCCTGAATCATTCGTAACAAACAAGATCCCCGACACACTTTTACGAAGTCGGGGATCTGCGGGTTGCAATTCTCACAAATCAAATAAGATTGCTATATAATAATTGACTTTTTGGAATAAACGCGCTTGTAAAAGCGCGTTAACGAAGTTGAAAGTCATCTGTCTATCCCGGAAGTTGCTTTTTCAGTGCTTCCAGAGAAGCCCAACGATTATCAACTGGCGTTTCAAGACTATCAGAACTCTCAACAGTAGTACTTACAGGAATACCTGGACAATTGCGATCGCACAGTTGCCTCTGAGGTACTGCCAAGGACATCTGTTCATACAGCCACTCGTTGGGATAAAAATAACCATCGGGCGGTAGGGTTTCAAGCAAATCTTCCAGAACCACTTCCCTTTCTAGGGGCAAGTCATTTGGCTGATTTGCAGTTTCGTCTAACCAGATGATTTCTTTCGTATCAAGCCCTAAACGTCGATTGTATTGCTGCAAACAGCGGTTGCAGGTACAAGTAATAATTGTTTCTGCCTGACCAGAAACTTCTAAGTAATTACCATGATGCTGTAGGCGCAGATGACCGCGAACTGGTGTCAAGGTTTCCAGACCAGGCAGAAATTCATTAACCTGAACTTCCTCTGTCCGCTCTGGGGCTTGAGTTAGCTGCGGAATATAAATTGCGTCCATAGGATTTGTGAGACATCCTCACTAAAATTTATCTTGACTATCAGCAATTATACTGATAAGACATCTTTACTTTATCTCTTAAGAACAAGAGAAGTTTTGAAATTATATGGTTATGAGTTTTGAATTAGCTTCAAACTCTGCCAATTTTAGATTTTCAATTTTGGATTTTGGATTGAATCTAAAATCTCAAATCTAAAATTGAATGGCTTCTAACTCCTAACTCCTTCCAACGAAGCTGGACAGACAACCAGATGACGATGTGGCTCTTTACCTCGGCTGAAGGTTTCTAAATCTCCAAATTCCTTCAAGAAGGTATGAACTTGACGCCGTTCAGCAGAACTAAGAGATTTGATCTCCACTTCTCTACCAGAAAAGCGCACTTCATCGGCTGCTGCTTCTGCTAATGCGCGAATTTCGGCTTCTCTTTTGACGCGGTAGCCATTCAACTCAATCGTGTAAGAGGCTTGTTCTTCCGGGGGTTGGCTGAGGTTTAGAACCGAATTTGCTAGATACTGAATCGCATCTAACACAGAACCATCAGCACCAATTAATAGCTGGATTTGTTCTGATGTCAAATTGGTTTGGTCAATAGTCAACCAGTAGTTATCTGGTTCTGGGGAATCACTGTCTTGAGATTGGGCAGTATCTAAATGACTCTGAATCTCAGCAGGTATTCCAGTGAGTTCTAGCAGGGTTTTTAACCACTGCTGACCTCGCTGCATCGGAATGTCGTTCATGATCCCCCTGTCGCCTTTTTCTTAGAACTTTTTGGTTCAAACGGCAATGCCTTTTGTTCTGTGACTACTGCTTCTTTCTCCTGGGTTTCTACGATTTTTTGCAGTTCTTCTGGTAGAGGTTCGCGGGAGAGAAAATAAGTTTGTGCAGTCTGGAAAATATTACCAATCACCATATACATGAGTACCCCAGCTGGTAGGGGGAAAAACAAGAACATCCCAGAAAAGATGACGGGGGTGATTTTGTTAACTGTATCCTGCTGCGGATTGCCACCGCTGGAATTTTGCCCAGAAAGCATTTGGCTAACATAAAGGCTGATCCCAAAGAAGACGATCATGGCGACGATATCCCAGTGGATTGTGCCATCTGGATCTTGTGCGCCAACCCTGCCTAAAGCATCAATGAATAGAAAGCCTTTTTCTGCTGCTAGTCCCGGAATTGTACCTTGAATGGTGACATCTCCCGGCTGCAAGGCTTCTACATTGCCCTGGGCATCAATTTTTATCCTATCTTCCCCTTTGGTGACTTTCCAATCAGGAATTAGCTTATTTTCTGGGTGTTCTGCTAAAAGTACCTGAAATGGTTTGCCCTCAGTGGTCTGATATTGGATCTTAGTTTGTTCTCCCACCGCTAGTTTGTTTCCGCTGGGAAGAATGGCAGCTACTTTAACGTGTTCCCCATCTGCAACATAAATATTTTGAGAAGCAGTGGCAAAGGCTTGCGGTTGAATTTGTTCGATTTGTTCTGCGGGAAGAATTTGCAGGTTAACGCTGTAGCTGGCACTTGCAAAAGGCGAACCCCGCAAAGTGGCGAACAGCGCTAACAAAACTGGCATTTGTACTAGTAATGGAAAACAGCCTGCCAAGGGGTTGCCAAATTCTTTTTGGACATTGACCATTTCCTCTTGCTGCTTTTGCGGTTCATCCTTATAGCGCTCTTTGATTTCTGCCATCCGCTTCTGCATCAGAGGTTGTACAATTCGCATCTTCCGCATGTTGCGAATTGAGCCAGCACTCAGGGGATAGAGCGCAAAGCGGACTATCAAGGTCAAAGCAACGATCGCTAATCCGTAGCTAGGCACAATACCATAGAAAAAATCTATGATTGGCAGCATCACGTTGTTCGAGAGAAAGCCGATACCAAAATCCATTATTCTGAATTCAACCTGAGGTACTGTAAACTGAATCTAATTTATCTAAATAGATGATTTGTCGGCGACTATCTTTCGCTACGGATAGCCGCACATTCAAATGGGGCAATTCAATTTTGGATTTTGGATTTTAAATTTTGGATTAAATTTCAATTCTTTAATCCAAAATCTCAAATCTAAAATTCTTGCTCCCCCTACTTCCCGTACTCCCATCATTTGTTGGCAGCAGCGCTAAATTCGGGATTTTTCGCAGCAATTCTTTCATTGATGTAGTCATAGACTTCCCGAAAATTGGGAATTGCACGCAATTCGAGACGACTGCCGTTTTTTAGGGTGATCGCCATATCTCCCCAAAAGCCAATGCCACGGGGGACTTTGACGATTTTGACAATTTCTGAGTAAATTACGTCAGTGCGATCGCGCCCTTGCCAACCTCCGATCACGGTAATTCGGCGATCGGTGATGCGGAAACGCAGCCACAATGCCCTGACAATTGCCCCAACTGTTAAGGGTATGCCAACGACGGTTAGCCCAATCAGCAGGTTGATAATTAAATCCCCAATATGGGGGCCACCTTCATAATAAACATCTTCACGAATTCCCATCGAACACCTCAGCTTGTGCCAACAACTGCTCTAATTCTTGCAGAAATTGTGGGCTTACGCACTTAGATTCTGCTGCTGTGGGTTTGACAATGACCACTAGCCGCCATCCTGGTGATAATTTTGGCAGCAAGTTGTGTAAAGCAGCAGTAATTTGCCGTTTGATTCGGTTGCGAACCACTGCCCTTTTGCTGACTTTTGTGCTAATCGAAATGCCAATCTGCGTGCTGGCAAGATGTAGTGAGTCAGTTGTTTGTGTCGTCTGGGTGGCAGTGTCCAAAGAAGGTTTCGTTGAACATAACGGCTTTAAGGCTCTCAATGTTAAATAAGAGCCATGACGCCGAATTCCTTCCCGGAAAACTGCCTGGAAATCCTTTCGGGATTTTAGCCGATTTGCTTTGGGCAAAGCCACAGATGCTCTTTTAGCTTGATATGCCCTAAACGCTCAGACGGTGACGTCCCTTTCTTCTTCTAGCGCTAATCACGTTTCTGCCGTCTGGTGTCCGCATCCTGGCGCGAAAACCAGAGGTTCTTTTTCTCTTACGGCTAGTGCCGCCCAGTGTTCTTTTCATACTGTTCTCCTCTTAGGTGATTTTTATAAAAACTCACAATCTCTAATTGTATCACTTTATTCGTGAATTGGGAATTGAGGGATTCAATTTTGGATTGACCATAGCACACCGTTAGCGAGTCATTGAGCGTCATAGGGGTCTTTTGGATTAAATTTCAATTCTTTAATCCAAAATCCAAAATCCAAAATCTAAAATTCTTACTCCCCACTCTTAATTGATGCTCAAAATCCATGTTCCCATATAGCGCAATAGTGGCACATCACCAGGGGAGAGTACTTGACAGTTAAAATAGTAAACTCCGCCGAAGGCTGGGTTTTTCACGTTAGATAAGACTACCTCAACTGCACTACCTGCTGGCACTGGCTCTTGGGGAAAAATATTAATCAGCTTACCTTCTTTGTCCCACTTCACCTCAGAAAGCGGAACTGCTTTGCCTTTGACTCGGACTTCAATTTGTTTCTGGTCAAAAGTTCCTTTGTAATAATCAGGGTAGGTAATGGCAAATTGACCAACAGCCAATTTCATTCTTTGGGCTGGAATCCTTAATATGTATCGATCCCAACCATTCGCTTGTCCACCAAAATCTAACCGGAAGGGCAGTTGATTTTCGGCTTTGACACCGCTAAAGAGCGTAAATCCTGGTAAGCTATCTGCCCACGTCATAGCTGGAAATCCAGTCACTAAGCAGCTAGTCACGGCTAAAGCGGAAAGTAAACGTCGCATAATTGGGTTTCCTCCACCAAAATATAAATCTGTTATCTAATTAACCGTGTCTTAGTATTCGTTACTAAAGTTTACTACTCACTTCCTGACAATTGACGTTTAGTAACAACAAAAGGTGCCATCCCCCCTGATGTTTGGGCGGTGGCAAAATTACTTAGTTATAAATTCAACACGAGATCAATTGGCTTCATTACCCTTATAGGGTGCTGATTTGATGACTAGATTGGTCAAATATTGAACTAAATAGAAACACAGTTGGGATTAGATTGTATTTCAAAATATGTATAAGTGTATCTAAATTTGAAAACTTTGTTATAAAAATTGAGCCGTGTCATCAGCGATCGCCAGTAAACTTGAGCTAAATTGATTAAAATAAGTTGGAATCCAAGTCGTAATCATTAAAATTTGATTGGGAAATTATCAAGCTTCAAAAATTTGGTCAATATTACTCTATAAGAAAGGAATACCAAAATTTCTCAATCCCGAAAATAAGCTGAAGATAAAGATGCAAAATTTGGGAATCAATTTAGGATGTGCAATACGTAACCCTGTTTGCAACTATCTGAAAATATGACATCTGCGAGCGGCAAAGTCAGGCTTTGCCTGGAGAGCGAAGAGTGGGAGAGGAAAGATTCGAGGTTCAATCTACAAGTAAAATTCATCGCTGATGTTCCTGCCTAAGTACTATGAGTGTGGGATATCCCTCATCTAGACAATCGCTTACTTAGCAGAGATTAGGTATTTATCTTCAGGAGATTTCATGAGAATAGCAGTTGCTAAAGAGATTGAAGTTTGTGAACGTCGTGTGGCATTAATTCCTGACGCCGTTGCCCGATTGGTAAAACAAGGTTTGGAAGTCTGGGTAGAAACAGGTGCAGGAGAGGGAGCTTTTTTCAACGATTCTGCCTATGAAGCAGCAGGAGCCACAATAATCAGCGATACTGCCAAATTATGGGGCGAAACAGATATTCTGCTGAAAGTCAGCCCACCGCAAGAACGAGAAGATGGACGCTCAGAAATTGACTTGTTAAAGGAAGGGGCTGTATTAATCAGTTTCCTCAATCCCTTGGGAAATCCTGTTGTAGCAGAGCAACTGGCAAATCGGAAAGTCACAGCCTTGAGTATGGAGATGATTCCCCGTACTACCAGGGCGCAAAGTATGGATGCTTTGTCCTCGCAAGCTTCATTAGCAGGTTACAAAGCAGTATTAATTGCCGCAGCAGCATTACCGAAATATTTCCCGATGTTAACCACAGCCGCAGGTACGATCGCTCCAGCGAAAGTATTTATTATGGGTGCTGGTGTAGCCGGATTGCAAGCGATCGCTACCGCTAGACGTTTGGGTGCAGTAGTAGAAGCCTTTGATATTCGTCCCGCCGTCAAAGAAGAAGTGCAAAGCTTAGGGGCAAAATTCGTTGAAGTCAAATTAGACGAAGAAACTGTCGCCGCAGGTGGTTACGCCAAGGAAATTTCTGAGGCTAGCAAACAACGTACCCAGGAAGTTGTCGCCGAACACGTCAAAAATTCTGATGTTGTAATTACCACCGCCCAAGTTCCTGGGAGACAAGCACCACGGCTAGTTACAGAAGAAATGGTAGCACAAATGAAACCCGGTTCAGTGATTGTGGATTTAGCTGCTGACCAGGGTGGTAACTGCGCTTGTACAGAACCCGGTAAAGATATTGTCTGGAACGGCGTGACAATTATCGGCCCGATCAATCTCCCATCATCAATGCCAATTCACGCCAGCCAATTGTATGCCAAGAACGTAACTTCGTTGATGCAACTGCTAATTAAAGACAAAGCTTTGCAGGTTGACTTTAGCGACGACATCGTTGATGCAGCTTGCGTTACCCACGCTGGTGAAATTCGCAATCAACGAGTGCGGGATGCACTACAAGCTTTGAGCGGCGTTGGAGCAGGTTAGTAGCCAAATTACCATAAGGAGTTTTGATTTCATGACAGAGGCATTACTTGCTGCTTTGTTTGTATTTGTTTTGGCATCTTTTATTGGCTTTGAAGTCATCAACAAAATCCCACCGACTCTACACACGCCCTTAATGTCAGGCTCAAACGCCATTTCTGGGATTGCGGTACTTGGGGCAATAGTTGCTGCTGGTGCGAGAGACACGAATGTATCGGTAATTCTCGGTTTGATTGCTGTGGTATTGGCAACAATCAACGTTGTCGGTGGCTTTTTAGTGACAGACAGAATGTTGCAAATGTTCAAGAAGAAGGAGATTAAGGCGTGAGCGACTTTTTACCAACTGGCATTCAGCTGACGTACTTAGTCGCTGCATCGTTATTCATTCTGGGGTTGAAAAAGCTGGGATCACCTGCTACAGCGAGAAACGGTAATCTCGTCGCGGCTGTAGGGATGCTGCTGGCGATCGCCGCGACAATGCTCGATCAACATGTGTTGAACTACGAGATGATATTGTTGGGCTTGGCGATTGGATCGGGAATTGGTGCGATCGTAGCCTACAAAGTCCAAATGACCGAAATGCCCCAAATGGTCGGTTTACTCAACGGCTTGGGCGGTGCGGCTTCGGCACTAGTAGCTGTTGCCGAATTCTGGCGGTTGTTAGATAGTTCTCAGTCGATACCCCTAGATGTGAACATTTCCATACTTTTGGACGTGTTAATTGGTGGTGTTACCTTCACAGGTAGTTTTCTCGCCTTTGCCAAATTGCAAGGTTTAATTAGCGGTTCCCCGATTACATTTCCATTCCAGCAACCATTTAACCTTGCGCTTCTGGGTGCTTATGTAGTGGGCAGTGTCTATTTAATCATCACACCAGATAGCTTACCCATATTCTTGGGAGTGGTTGGCGTTTCATTGGTGCTGGGCGTGATGTTCGTCATCCCCATTGGTGGCGGCGATATGCCTGTGGTAATCTCGCTGTTGAACTCGTTGTCTGGTGTGGCGGCGGCGGCGGCGGGATTTGTGGTGATGAACAATATGTTAATCATCGCTGGGGCTTTGGTGGGAGCATCTGGGTTAATCCTCACCGAGATTATGTGTAAGGCGATGAACCGCTCCTTATTTAGTGTGCTGTTCAGCGCTTTTGGTACAGGTTCTAGTTCTGGTGGTGCTGCTGCTAGTGGTGGTGCAACTGATCAAACCGTCCGCAGCATCGATCCCGAAGAAGGGGCGATGATGTTGGGTTATGCCCGTTCTGTGGTAATTGTGCCCGGTTATGGTATGGCAGTTGCCCAAGCGCAACATAGCGTCCGGGAATTGTCGGATCAGTTGGAAAAAATGGGCGTTGATGTCAAGTATGCGATTCACCCCGTTGCTGGGAGAATGCCGGGGCACATGAATGTGTTGCTGGCGGAGGCAAATGTGCCTTATACGCAGTTGTACGACATGGATGATATTAATCCCCAGTTTGATCAAGCGGATGTGGCTTTAGTAATTGGGGCAAATGATGTGGTAAATCCGGCGGCGCGGAGTGATAAGAATAGCCCGATTTATGGTATGCCGATTTTGGAAGTAGATCGGGCGAAGCAGACGATTGTGATTAAGCGCGGGATGAGTACGGGTTTTGCCGGTGTAGATAATGAGTTGTTCTACAAAGATAAAACGACGATGCTTTTTGGTAGCGCTAAGGATATGGTGGCGAAGTTGGTTTCTGAGGTGAAGCAACTTTAACGAACCGCGAAGGGCGCGAAGTAAAGAAAGAATTAGAGAGTTGGCTTGCTTTGGGGGTGTGATGCTTCTGGGGCAAGTTTTTTTGTTGGGGAATTACCTAACGCAAAGGCGCAAAGAAAGGAAGTTAGGACTTACGCATCAAGTAGGAAATGTAGGGGCAATTCATGAATTGCCCCTACGGTAAATCAAGGCTTTCACTACCCTTTTGCGTAAGTCCTGGAAGTTTCAAATCTTATTCACTAATAGTGTTGATTGTTCATAGACTGCATAAGTAGGTAGGCACAAATAAACCTAACTATGTAACGAAAAGTAAAAGCGGTGAAAACCTTGTGATTGCTTGTCTACGACACGCTACGCGAACACTCCACTTCGTTACGTACCCTGCGGGAACGCCAAGGGCGAACGCAATGACATAGTTATAAATTTTCTCACCTACCTACTTACTAAAATTAACAGCAATATTAGCAATGAAGTCATTTCGCAATTAAATTCTTTCAAACCACCTCTGTAAAGCCTCATCAATAAATTTATTTAAACTATGATTTGTAGCTGCTTGCTTTGCAAGTTCAATATCAATTGAAGTTATCTTACCAAGTCCTCTAGCAGCAGGTCTAACAATAGCTGCCCTTTGCCAATCTGTCCAGATTCTGAATCTTATAATATTGACTTGTTCACCAGTATAAAACTTATGAGGTAGCCACAAAAAACACACAAGCTCTTTTTTGCTATTTAGTCTTAATTCAGCACAGTATTTATTTCTGCCTTTTCCATATAAAATACCTCCGTCATGCACTACTTCTTCCATACGATAGTCAAATATTAAAACTTTTTCTCTAAACTTTGCAAGCTTAGATTTTTGTTCATTTGTACATCTTTCAAGCAATTGATAAAACCGTTTAGGAGGGATGGGAATATTCTTATCTGATAATGTTTTAAATGAATAGTCGAAATTTAAGTGGAAGTTTTCATTGGTATCTACATCAATTAGATTGAGACTAAATCTTTCATTTTTACAAATAACATGAAAACTCAAAAACTGAAATTTTAGCTGATGATATTTTCTATCGATGTAGTTATCCCTATGAAACTTTGGAGCAACAGCAATAAGAGTAACAGGAATTTGAAAATTGATTTGTTGATAAAAATGTTTTTCCTGCAAAAGAGCGTCATAGTAGCGAGTAAGCTGTTGCACAATATATCTGTCCTCAGAGTTTTTCAGTTCTAACACCACAAGTTCCTGACTCTTACCAACAGCTATAATGTCACAATATTGACCATTGACTTGATGCTGTCGCTTTAAAGGTTTATAGCCAAATAGTTTTTCCAAGTTGCTCCAAACGAAATTCTCTAAATGTCTCTCACTTTCAAATTCCCATCCAGAAGCAACTTGTCTTAATTTAATTTGGCTCTCCATATAAAACTGCTACTGTAACTATTTTTACTAACTTTACCTTAACATTCTGCCCTCATACTATATCCTTGGTAAGCCACACTAAGGCGCTTTTAAAACGATCGCTCCTCTTCTTCCTCTGTGTCCTCTGTGCCTCTGTGGTTCGTTAAAAAAGCGATCGCCTGAAAAATTTGCACCGTGCGATCGCTCTCTTCTTCCTTTGCGTGAGATAAAAAGCGATCGCCTGCAAAAATCTCCACAGTGCGTAGGCGAAGCCCGCCGTTCGCCTAGCGTCTCGTAGAGAAGGCTTCGCTCTGACAATATAATTAAGACTGCGGTGTAAGACTGCGCGGATCAACAACTACAATCGCAGAAAAACGTTTAAAGTCATCAATATTAAACGTAAGTAGATGTGTAATCTGATGTGTTCTCATCGCCGCAACTAAACACTAAACGTGCATCATGCACCTGTTTTCCCATGACTTGGTATTTAACAATTAGATATTCCCACTCACCAAAAATTGCCGGTGTATCAAGGTATAGTATAAATATCTTCTTGAGTTTCTCAGTTTCTTGTACTGCTTGAGCGGTGGATAAACCTAAACCATTACTATTAATCGGTCTTGTAGCAACAGCCCAAAACTCAATGAGATTCTGTGGAATTATATATAATAATTCACCTTGTCTCTTTAACACCAATATTGCTTTTTGAGTATCAGAGTGCATTGGGCTATTCTTCTGCACCAAACGCAGCAAAATATTAGTATCCACCAAATAGCTCATAACATTTCATCTTCTCTGGTGTAAATACTCTCTCGACTAATCGCTGCATCTGAAAGTGCTGGTGCTAAAGAAAAAGCAGGGCTATTTATTAAATCTGTTAATATAGATTCCCATTCTTCCTGAGTTGATACTTGATAAAAACATTTTTCTTCATGGCTGGTTAAACTATCTTCAATCAGATATGCAAGATAAGCTTCTACCGATAAACCTTGTGCAGCAGCTTCAGCAATGAGACGAGCCTCTATTTCTGGTTTCAATTGTAGCTGTATGGTCATTTTTTGTCTCCTAAAGCAGCAATCAAAAGTGATGGACTAGTAATTCTCCCACAGGCGCAAAATCTAAGATAATAACCTTACTCATCCTATTTTAAATAGAAATGCCTTTCAGAGATTCAATAATTTCTTTGCTTCGCTGCGACTTTGCGCGAAACAAAAAAGCGATATCCGAAACTCCTAAAGAGCGTAGGCGTTGGCGTAGCCTCTCCAAGAGTTGCCCGCCGTACCACTTCGTGGAAGCAAGCTACGCGTAGCGTCTCGTTGGCGTAGCCTCTCGTAGAGAAGAGAAGGCATCGCCTGCAAAAACTCCACCGTGCGATTATGATTAATTTGGAAAAAAATCAGAATCTAAGGTTTCATCAACAGAAAAAGGATAGTCTTTAGGAAAAATAGGCAGAGGAAGACCTGTTTTAATAGATGCTTCTTTTCTAGCGTGTTGGTAACAACTGTCAAAAACTTCCGTGTAATAGTATTTTAAGCTAGGACTATCTACAAATGCTTCTTCTAATCTTTGACGATGTTCATAGATTGTATATAACCAGCTATTAGATCGGTTCTGGGGTTGAAATTTGTATTTGAGAAGGTGCATTAAAAGCACTCTAAGATTACTCCTTAAAGCATTTTTCTCACTTCTTACCATACTTTCAATTTCTTCAATTAAATTTTCTAACTCTAATTCTAAAAAGTTTTTGTTTTTTAATAAATCAACAGTGTATTCTAACCACAAGTGATAATCTTGTGCATAGAGACTATTTGTTTTAGGAACAGATTGATTGCTCATAATCTTCTCCTTTATGGATATATAATTTTAACATTGTTAGAGGATTTAGCCGAAGCCTTACTAGATTTATCCACTGAAACTGATTTAGTGGCTTGGTTGCAACATCAGCAATAAAATATGTATTCTACCAAGCGATCGCTCTTTTTTTAGTCTTCGCCGTTCATTCAAAACAGCGATCGCCTGAAAAATTTTCACCGTGCGTAGGCATCGCTCTCTTCTTGCTCTGTGGTTCGTTAAAAAAGGCGATCGCTAAGATATTGAGTGAGAAATATTTAAGACAACAGCTAATGCTTGAGAAATAAGTTGCATTTCTGAGTCGGAGAGTTGACCTAGTTTTCTCACTAATCTTGTTTCTGAAACTGAACGTATTTGAAAAGTATCTACACCAGAAACTTTGGCTAAACTGTTCTCTGTGCTTGGTTCCAGCCGTACAATCCAAGGTCTAACAGCATATCTTTCTTTCCAATCTGTAACTGGGACAATAACCTTCAAAGGCAAAATCCCAATAGCATCATCATTGACTATAATACAAGGACGTTTTTTGCTAATTTATGTCCCTACTGTTGGATCTAAATTAACTAACCAGACTTCACCTCTGTACATAATTCCCTGAGTTGTGGAAGTCTTCATCTGGATAGTCGCAAAAATCTTCTCCCTCTAAGCCAGAGAATATATCTAATTCACTACCAGGTGCATAGTCTGCAATCGCTGCGATCGCGGCTAGTTCTAATTGGCGTTTTTGCTCATCTTTGGTAAGTGAGTGTTTTTCTTGAAGAACTAATTGCAGGGCTAATTCAGCTATTTTCAGGCGTTCACGAAGTGACTCCGTAGGAGTATCGCTTATGCTCAAACTTGGAAGTGCTTGGAGAATTTCTTTGGTTTCCATATTAATTCATAGAGCAACTATATTACTAATACTAGTGAAATTATAATAAGCGATCGCCTGCAAAATCTCCATAGTGCGTAGGCATTCGCGAAGCGTCTCCAAGAGTTGCCCGCCGCAGGCATGGCTCCGTTAAGCTGCACTAACAATTAATCAACTTAACTCATATCGGTAATCGCCTTAGAGGATGTTTGAAAAGTATTTGGCTGTGATTTTAGGCACTTTGATCCCCCCTAACCCCCCTTAAAAAGGGAGGAACCGGAGTCAAAGTCCCCCAATTTATCGCGGGATTTAGGGGGATCTAAAATATTTTGATACCGACAAGAGGACTTTTCAAACAACCTCTAACCCGGAAAGTTTCATTACTGACAGAAATAATTGCCCCTACTTCTAAATCTACCTGACATTCCTTTAAAACTTCCGTCAAACGCTCATTAATTGCATTGTAATTTTCATTTCCTAATCTAAACAAAATTACACTGGGTAAATTATCCCCACTAGTAGCTAAAAGTTGGGCAAAATCCAAGTCTACAGTTAATAAAATTCTCCCTTCTGTACGAGCTTTCACTAAAATCTGATCATCTGGTAGTCTTTGCAACCCTTCATCGCGCAAATGTACCACATCATACATAATTAGCACTACGCAACCAAGACACAGTGCGTAGAGAAATTCCCATATCAGCTAAAAATTTCATTTTACTTAATTAAGCCGTTTTGAAGGGATAAACCCGTTCTTGAGTTAACCAAGCTGCGTAAAGTAAAGATTGACGAATATCCTCTGGTTCTAAATCAGGATATTCTTCTAAAATCTCTTCTACAGGTTTCCCATTAGCTACCAAATTAACCACCAATGAAACTGGAATCCGTATCCCGCGAATGCACGCTTGTCCCGCCATAATGCAAGGATCAAATGTAATTCTTTCCAGACCCAACATAAATTATTTTTTTGTAATATCTTCTAGTTTCTCATAAATTGCCTGAGCATAGAGGCGATACCTACAGTAGGCTAGGCAGTTCCAAAACTCTACCAAGCGTTGGCGTAGCCTCTGGCAGAGAAGCCCACCGTTCTCTCGTAGAGAAGGCATCGCTCTGACAATATAATTAACACTGCGGTATAACACTGCGCCAATCAACAATTACAATCGCAGAAAAATCTTTAAAGTCATCAACGTCTCGTAGAGAAGGCATCGCCTGATTTTTTCTTAATTAACTGTCCGTTTCATCGGAATTTGTATCCAGAACTCACAGCCATTACCAGGTTCAGAAACACACTTGATATTACCGCCGTGTTTTTCCACAATAATTTGGTAGCTAATAGATAACCCCAAGCCAGTACCTTGTCCAGGTTGTTTGGTGGTAAAGAAAGGTTCAAAAATGCGCGATCGCGCAATCTCTGGAATCCCACAACCATTGTCAGTAATCAAAATCAGAATAGTATTCTCTTCGATGACTTCTGTACGTATCAAAATTTTAGGATTTTCAATTATTTTTCCACTAGTTGCTGAGTTTTCCAGTGCATCGATTGCATTGTTGAGAATATTCATAAACACTTGATTTATCTGGGCTGGATAGCAGAGTACAGGGGGCAATTCACCATATTGCTTAATTACCTCAATAGTAAAAGAATTAGTGTGTGGTTGCAGTCGATGTTGCAAAATTAGCAAAGTACTGTCGATGCCTTCATGAAGGTCAACGGGCTTTATTCCTGCTTCGTCAAGTCGAGAAAAAATTCGTAATGACAAGACTAGTTGAGAGATCCGCTCTGCCCCCATCTTCATTGAAGTCAGAATTTTGGGCAAGTCATCACTAATGAAATCTAAATCTATTGCTGCTGCTTGCTTTTGAATTTCTCCTGTTACTTTGGCATACTGTTTCTGATAGAGGTGCAGTAATTTAAATAAATTTTCGGTATGTTCAGTAACATAGCTTATGTTACCGTAAATGAAACTAATCGGGTTGTTAATTTCATGTGCTACACCAGCAACTAACTGCCCTAAGCCTGCCATTTTCTCACTTTGAATTAACTGGCTCTGAGTGTACTGTAATTCTTTAATAATCTGGCTGAGTTCTTCTTTTTGACGTTGAGTCTGTTTGAGTAATTCCGCTTGCTGAAGTCCTACCCCTAACTGAGTACCAATCTGCATCAGCAAATCTACCTCATGTTCTTGCCAATCACGGGGTTTGATATTTTGATAAGCTGCTAATAATCCCCAAAGTTTCTCACCCTGAAAAATCGGCACAATCATATATGACCTAGCATCCATTAGTTCAATCAGAGCAATATCAGGAATAGAATCATCGGTGCTGTAAATATCCTTAATAACAAGAGTTTTACCATTAGCAAAATCCCCGCCTTGGGTTTCTTGCAAGTAATTACTTGCGTAGGGGTAGCCCGTCGTAGACATCGTAGGTACAATTCCCTTTACTGGTGTCCAACCTTGGGCTAAAGACTCAGCAACAAATTCGCCACTCCAATCAGCCCCGAATCGATAGATTGTCACTCGGTCAACTTCCAATAGCCGTCGGACTTCTTCTGTACTGGTAGCAAAAATGGTATCAATATCAAGAGAGCGGCGAATTTTCTCCACCGTTGCAGCTAAAGCCTTCTGCCTTTCGGCTGCTTTCCGTTCTCGTTCGGCGGCTTTAGCCAGTTTTTGGGCTTGCACTTGCATCTGTTTCAAGGACTCAGCTTGCTGTAATGCTACCCCCAATTGAACGCCAACTTGTGCTAGCAAGTTGATTTCTTCATCTTGCCAATAACGGGGCTGGGAGTTTTGATAAGCTACTAGCAATCCCCACAGCTTTTCGCCCTGAGAAATTGGTACAAAAACTTCATTACGTGCATATTTACCCGCTTGTTTTCCTTGCACAAGAACGCCTTCCGTCACTGGCTGCGGCTTAACCATTGGTGTCCAGCCATCAACAATGGAATCAGCCACAAATTCCCCACTCCAATCAGGATAGAAGCGATAAATTGCGACTCGTTCCACTTCTAATAGCCGACGAACTTCTTGAGTAGTGGTTTTAAATATGGCTTCAATCTCAAGAGAGTGACGAATTTTTTCAACCGTGTTCGCCAACGCCCTTTGCCTTTGGGCAGCTTTGCTGATCTCTGCTGCTTGGCTCTGCATTTGCTGTATAAATTCTGCTTGCTGCAAAGCCACACCTAGTTGGGTGCCCACTTGAGTAAGCAAGTAAACCTCATCTTTTTGCCAATCACGGGTTTCAGCATTCTGGTACACTGCCAGTAAGCCCCAGAGCTTCTGACCGTGGTAAATGGCAATGATTACATAAGCTCTTGCTTGATAAATCTCTAAAATTTTAATGTAGCAGTTGCTAAAGCCGGAATTGTAAATATCATTACAAATCCGGTATACTTCACAGCTGCTAAAGCTACCACCTTCGGTATCTTGTAAGTAGGTGTCAGCGATTGGAGGTTTAGCTAAATCTTTGGCGCTACATTCACTGACGTTTTCCCTCAATTCCGGCCGCTGCAATTGTTCATGGATGAGGGAAATCCAACCCTCTGCCACTGATTCAAACACAAATTCACCACTCCAATCGGGATTGAAGCGATAAATAGCCACGCGGTCAGCATTTAATAGCTGCCTAAGTTCTCCAGTGCTTGTGCGGAAAATGCTTTCCAAGTCTAGGAATTGACGAATTTTCTCAATGGTTATGGCTATGGTTTTCTGCCATTGAGCTGCTTTTTCTCTGGCTTTTGCTTGTGCTAGTTGTGCCGATTGTAGTTTTACTTGTTCCAGGTAATCTGCTTGCTGCAAGCCAACTCCCAGATGTTCGGCAATTAATTGCACAAACTCAATTTCTGATGCTTCCCATTCGCGAGGACTACTACACTGATGAATACACAGCAATCCCCATAATTCTTTACCTTTCATCAAGGGGGCAGCTATATTGGCACGTACTTGGAATTTTTCTAGCATCTGGACGTGACAATCACTGACAGTAGCTTGATATATATCAGCCATTGCTTTAATCCGACCTTGCTGATATAACCCTGCAAACTCCGTAGCAAAGCAGTGGTCGCGCAGTTTGGCTGCTAGTACCGAACCCCATTCTGCTCCCACATCTTCATAGATAAATTTCCCTTCCCATGCCAAATCAGGATAAAAACGAAACACGCCAACCCGATCCGTTTTCAGAAGTTGGCGGACTTCAGTGACTGTAATTTTGAAGACCACGTCTATGTCTAGAGACTCCCGAATGCGGGCAATAACTCCAGACAAGGCTTTTTGTTGCTCATTCTGACGCAAGGGGAATGTCATATCTGAATGAGATTCTTGATGTTCTGAATTTGGTTCTATGGGTTGAGTAGTAGAGGAGTTTTCCATTCCCAGTGGGACTTTAAATATTGAAAGCCTTCTATCTCATGATTCCCATTGCGATCGCAAAGGTAACAGTTATTTCCTTAGAATGTTATAAAAAATAGTGTAGGGACACGATATTATCGTGTCCCTACAAAAATATTTTTCAACTACGAGAAAATTATCGCCGCTTGGGAGTGGCGCTGCGGGTGGTGCGTTTCTCTTCATCTCGGCGGCGGCGATCGCGCCAATCTGCCAGGGTCAAGTAACCAATACCACCAGTGACTACTACGAGCAGCACTACAGCAAATAAAGCCAAAATACTCAAGAATGGACTTTCCACCATACCTCTACAGTCCGTTACGTCCCCACACTACCATTGCAATTGACCAAGTGAACACAACTAACAACGATACCCAACCTAGTGTCAAAATCTCCATAGTCCCACTTTTCAAATAATTACAAAAGGTTTCTAATATTTATCATACAGGGATTGGGCAGACTCAGATTTTTTTATCAATCACATTGTAAGTTTTCCGTAGGCGTAGCCCGCCGTAGGCATCGCACGCAAAAAAGACACCAGATTCTATTGGTACGCTAGTAATTTAAGGAATGATAAAGACGAATATAAAAAATTAGCGATCGCGTTTTCTGACTTGATGGTTTGGGAATACTAGGGCTATGGATATATATTTCAAATCCAGCAACCCCTAGTATTATGCCGACATTTTTCAACTATCCTTTCCACTCTAACGGTTTTATTCCCCACGGACATTGTTATCTCTGGCAAACTGGATTAGTTTGGCTCCACATTATTTCTGATGCCACGATCGCTCTTGCCTATTATTCTATTCCCTTCTTACTAATTTACTTTATTTCCAAGCGCAAAGACGTTCCTTTCAATGGAATCTTTTTATTATTTGGTGCTTTTATCATTGCCTGCGGTACTGGACATTTGATGGATATTTGGACGCTTTGGCATCCAGACTATTGGATTGCAGGTGCTTTAAAAGCTCTAACTGCCATTATTTCGATATATACGGCATTTGCGTTATTTTATCTCATGCCTCAAGCTCTGACACTACCCAGCCCTGCCCAGTTAGAAATTATCAATCAAGCGCTTTTAAGCGAAATAGTAGAGCGCAAGCGCATCGAAAAAGAACTACGCCTTGCACAGGAAGTCGCTCAAAACTCCAGCCAAGCCAAGAGTGAATTTCTCGCCAATATGAGTCATGAACTACGTACACCCCTCAACGGTATTCTGGGCTATACACAAATCCTCCAACGCACAGAATCTTTGAGTGAAAAAGGACGCAAAGGAGTCAGCATCATTTACCAATGTGGTTCCCATCTTTTAACCCTGATTAATGATGTTCTGGATCTCTCCAAAATAGAAGCCCGGAAGTTGGAATTGTATCCTGTTGATTTCTACTTGCCCGCCTTTATAGATAGCGTGACTGAAATTTGCCGCATCCGAGCAGAACAAAAGGTCATCGCATTTCACATCGAACTCGATCCTGATTTGCCAATAGGTATTCATGCTGATGAAAAACGCCTGCGGCAAGTACTGATTAACTTGCTTAGTAATGCCATTAAATTTACTAATCAAGGTAGTGTCACCTTCAAAGTTCAGGTCATTGGTCAAGAATCAAATACCAATGGAAAAACTAACTACAAAATTCGCTTTCAGGTAATAGATACCGGCACGGGTATAACCCCTGAACAAGCTGAGAAAATCTTCCAGCCCTTTGAGCAAGTGGGAAGTCAGAAACGACAATCTGAAGGTACAGGCTTAGGATTAGCAATCAGCCAAAATATTGTTTTGTTGATGGGTAGTCAAATTCAGGTGCAAAGTGAATTTGGCAAAGGTAGCACTTTCTGGTTTGAGGCAAAACTGTCAGAATCTAAAGACTGGGCAAAGGTTTCTAGAGTAGTTGAGCAGGGGACTATTATTGGTTATCAAGGACAAAGGCGCACCATTTTGATTACGGATGACAAATGGGAAAACCGATCAGTAATTGTAAATTTATTAGAGCCTGTTGGGTTTACTGTTGTAGAAGCTAGTCAGGGTCAGGAAGCATGGGAACAGGCTCTAATCTACAAACCAGACATGATTATCACTGACCTAGTAATGCCTATATTGAATGGATTTGAGTTGATCGAACGTTTGCGTCAGTCTGGCCCATTTAAAGAGATTGCTGTCGTCGCTTCATCAGCCAGTGTGTTTGCAATCGACCAGCACAAGAGTATTGATGTCGGTGCAGATGCATTTCTACCAAAGCCTGTAGAAGCTGAGACGCTGCTGGAAATGCTACGACAATTTTTGCACCTAGAATGGATTTTTGATGGTAAGGTAGACGCAATCAAAAAAACCTATCCAGGTGGTTTGGATCAACAAAATGAGATGATTTATCCTGCCAAAGAGGTTTTACAAGAGTTACTAGAACTGACACAAGACGGCGATATTCAAAAAATCTTGAAACTGGCTGAGGAACTTTCTATATCTGATCAGCAGTTAGGCATTTTTGCCCAGCAAATCGTCCAGCTTGCTAGTAATTTCCAACTCAAACGTTTGGAAACTTTTATTCAACAATACATTAATTAATTTGAGTTAAAATTCAGTTTTAAATTCATCATGAGCAAAACTCAAAATAACGGATTCATTTTGATTGTGGATGATAATCCGACAAATTTATCTGTTCTGTGTGAAGCACTCAATAGTGAGGGTTTTCGTTTCCGTGTTGCAGTCGATGGAGAAAGTGCGATCGCTCAAGCTGAACGCAATCAACCAGAGTTGATTTTGCTGGATGTACAAATGCCAGGTATTGACGGATTTGAAACTTGTCGCCGCCTGAAAGCCAATCCTGTTACTCAAAATATTCCAATTATTTTCACCACTGCCTTAGCAGATACGGAGAGCAAAACGAAGGGATTTTCTCTCGGTGCAGTAGACTATATCCCTAAACCGTTTGCACAAGAGGAAGTCATTGCTAGAGTGCGCGTGCATTTACAACTCAAACAATTGACTGAATCTTTGGAACAACAAGTTAGCGATCGCACCAAGGCTTTGCAACAAGCCCAAGTCAAACTAGTGCAGCAAGAGAAGCTATCAACACTTGGAGAGTTAATCGCTGGTGTTGGCCATGAAATCAATAACCCTATCAATTTTATTTCCAGCAATATTCCACCCTTGCAAGAACACATTGCCGGAGTAACTAAGTTGTTCCTACTATATGAACAAGAGTATCCAAACCCAACAGCCAAAATTACCAATGCCATTGAGGACTTGGATCTGAACTTTGTTCTCGAAGATATGGTAAAAATCTTAAACTCACTCCAGCTAGGAAGTGAACGAATTAGGAACCTTTCTAATTCACTCCGCAACTTCTGCCGCTCAGACAGGGATGCCAAAATATCTGCTGATTTGCACCAAGGATTAGATAGTACACTAATGATTTTGCAACACCGCCTCCATGCTAATGGCCATCGTCCTCGCATTGAAGTTATTAAAAGTTATGGAGTATTACCACAAGTCAGCTGCTATCTTGGGCAAATGAATCAAGTATTTATGAACATTCTGGCAAATGCAGTTGATGCCCTTGATGAAGCTATAATGCAAGGCAAAATTAACAATCTAATTCCTGAAATTAAAATTGCAACAGAAATAGATTCTGAACAATTGGTTGTAATTCGGATTGCTGACAATGGAATTGGTGTTCCTGAACGGCTTAAAAAACGCTTGTTTGAGCCGTTGTTTACCACAAAAACCGTTGATAAAGGTACTGGACTTGGCTTGTCTATCGCATATCAAATAGTTGTAGAGAAACACAAAGGTGTATTAGAAGTGAATTCTCAACCAGGTAAGGGAACCGAGTTTATCATCAAAATTCCCACTTGATAACAACATTTAATTAATTACAAAACTGCTCTAGCATTTATCATACTGGAGAGTAAGGAAAAATTTTCCCAATACCCAATCCCTAATTTCTATATAGAGTGAACCCAACTTTAGATCCTCAATTAATGGCAGAACGCATAGAATCCCTGAAAGCTGGAATAGTTGGGGGTTTATCTGTGTGTTTCGCTTTTGCAATTGCCAGTCTTTTGAATACTTTAGTACTGACAAAGTATTTTCAGACACTCGCATGTCTGCAAAGTGATGTTAACTGGCACTTGTGGGGGAGTCTTGCAGTTGCAACTTTTATTGGTTTCCTATTTGGTGTCACCTACCGATATATCATTCGCTCAGATAAAAATCCTCAACTCAAAGCTGGTGGCGTGTTAGCCTTTGGCTTAGTGCGTGGATTAACTCAGATAGAACTTGGGTGGAATTCCCACAGCACAATTTGGCCTTTTTTGGTGTTGGCGGGAGAAAGTTTGTTATGGTTTGCACTGGCTGCGTTGGCTCTTGATATCGCTATCCAATTCCGTTGGGTTAAACCTTTTTCATCAATCTAAATTCCCTTTCCGTAAGTTCTTGTTTACTGAAGTGGAGAAAATGACTATAAAATTTGTCTTTTCAGCATAGTAGGGGCCCACAGATGTGCATTGGTGTCAACTTAAGCTGAAAGCCTTTTCAAATCTCGTTTCCAGCCTCTAGGCTGGAAATGCTGCTCCTGGCGGCTCTGCCGCCAGCAAGGGAGGCGGAGCCTCTAGGACAGCATTCCCAGTCGGAGACTCTTAACGAGACAATATCTAAAAGCTGGTTCTAGGCTGGCTTTCACGTTAAGTTGACACCAATGACAGATGTGCTTCCATACTGGGGGTTGTGGTTCAAATAGATGAAAAAGGCTGTCAACATTGCACTCTTGTAGCACAACTAATACAAATAGAATACAGAATTGATTGTGTAAGTTAAAAAGTACGTATAAATAATTACTATCATTGTGTATCAATCTCTATTACCTAATATGCAAACTAAAATATCCCCCTATTATTTGATAGTCGATCTGGAGGCTACGTGCTGTAACACTGGAACTATTCCCCGTCACCAAATGGAAATAATTGAAATCGGTGCAGTGATGCTCAATCGAACAACGTGGGAAATTGATTCCGAGTTTCAGCAATTCATCCAACCTGTGAGACATCCACAACTGACAAGTTTTTGCAGTGAATTGACTAGTATTCAGCAGCAAGATGTTGACGAAGCACCAAAATTTTTAGAGGCAATCTCTCGCTTCCAAGAATGGATGAATTTATTTCCAAATCATATTTTTTGTTCTTGGGGAAATTACGACAAAAAGCAATTTATTCAAGATTGCGCGTTTCATAATTTTCCTTATCCTTTTACTTCAGAACACATAAATATCAAAGAGGAATTTTCCGAATATCTTGGCGTATCTAAAAAGTTTGGCATGGCACTAGCTCTCAATGAGTTGGGGATAGAATTAAAAGGCACACACCATCGTGGTATTGATGATGCCCGCAACATTGCAGCTATCTACAGACAGATTAAAAACAAAAAACTAAGCTGAATAATAAAAAAGTTGTAGTAGCGTAGCCCAGCTAAAATAGTGGATAAAATCTAGCTATTATGGTGTGAACAAGATGTTCACACGGGTGGAGGAGACCACAAGAAAATTAGGAGTTTGATTGATAATTATTATTCTTAGCCAAAGGAATTTTTTAGTTACAAGGTTTGAATTATAGGTTTAACAAAATAAAACTTCAGCCAGATCTATTTCTGCTCGAATTACCTGAGAACTAAGGTAGTATATATAATATTCGGCTTGATTGGATTGCAAAACAACAGTCTACGATCAGATTAGAAGCCAATAATATTGATTTTAAGGCGACAATTTATGATAAGATTTTGGCGAAAAACAATAGTTTTTTTCTTCACAACAATTGTGTTGACAATTCTGCTAATTTCTCATGAACAAGTACTCATAGCTGAGGCACAATCTTCTACACCAATACTAACGCCAACGGCTGCTAGGTCGTTTTCCTCTGTAGCTTATCCTAATAGATCGCTAAGTGCTTCTCCCGCACAGCTAGCACCATTGCCTTATGCTTATGGGGCACTAGGAAAAGCTATTGATGCTGAAACGATGAAATTGCATCATGATGCACATCATGCTAGCTACGTCAAGAACTTAAATGATGCATTAAAGCAGTATCCAGATTTGCAAAAAAGAAGTGTTGAAGGTTTACTAGTGGATTTGAACAGCGTACCTGAAGATATTCGGACAAAGGTACGTAATAACGCTGGTGGTCATCTCAACCACACGATTTTTTGGCAACTGATGAGTCCCCAAGGTGGAGGACAACCATCGGGAGCGATCGCTCAAGAAATTAACCAAACTTTTGGCAGTTTTGATGCCTTTAAAAAACAGTTTAACGCAGCGGGTGTAGCTCGTTTCGGTAGTGGTTGGGTTTGGCTAATACGTAACCCCCAAAATCAACTCCAGATTGTCACTACAGCAAATCAGGATAACCCAATTATGGACGGTTCATATCCGATTATGGGTAATGATTTATGGGAACATGCTTATTACCTGAAATATCGCAACCGTCGGGCTGAGTATTTGGATAATTGGTGGAATGTGGTGAATTGGCCGCAGATTAACAGGCGATACCTTTCCTTCTCTACAGGACGATCCCCTAACTGAATGCTACGCAAAGGGCTGGTAAACTACCCTATTTTCATCAGGTTTTACAATTATCCAGTCTGGTTTGTAGCTTTTTTGTTACCCCTTCAGCTAAACCATCTTTAACATGAATGATCCGGTTAGTTTGATCGGCTACATCTGGTTCATGCGTAACGATGACAATCGTGATGCCTTGACTGTTTAACTCAGTCAACAAATCCATCACTTCCTGAGAGGTTTCACTGTCTAAGGCTCCAGTGGGTTCATCTGCTAGAACAAGTGCAGGGCGGTTGACGAGGGCGCGGGCGATGCCTGCGGCGGGCTACGCCTACGCCACTCGCTGTTGCTGTCCACCAGACATCTGGTTAGGACGGTTTAACATTCGCTCTGCCAAACCAACACGAGTTAAAGCTGACTCTGCCCGTCGTCTACGTTCCGATTTGGGAACACCTGCATAGACCATTGGCAGCATCACGTTTTCTAAAGCCGTAGAACGAGCCAGCAAATTAAACTGCTGAAACACAAAACCGATCCGCCGATTGCGGATATATGCCAACTCATCATCGGTTAGCGTAGTCAGGTTTCTACCTTCTAAAACATAATGTCCAGATGTTGGGCGATCGAGACAACCGACAATATTCATCAGCGTAGACTTCCCCGAACCAGACATTCCCATAATTGAAACGTATTCGCCTTCCTCAATAGACAAGTCAATACCCTTGAGTATCGGAACTTCGACTTCTCCAAGACGATATGTTTTCTGAATTTCTTCCATCCAAATCATCGTTGCCATATTAATAATTCTCTACTTCCAGAATGTTTTAATCACTTCTGAGCGCCGTGATTGGGTCAAGACTGGCAGCATTACGAGCGGGAATTACGCCAGCTAGTAACCCAATTACAAACGTTAAACCAAAGCCGAACAGTATTGACCAAAGCGAAATCACGAAGGGAAATTTAAACAAATTTGAGGCGGCAAAGGCGATCGCAATTCCCAATCCAATACCAATTACCCCTCCAATGACCGCAATTACAACTGCCTCGGCTAAAAACTGGCTCAAAATCGCAGTGCTAGTCGCTCCAATCGCTTTCCGAATCCCGATTTCCCGCGTTCGTTCAACCACTGACACAAGCATGATATTGGCAATACCAATACCGCCAACAATTAAAGAAATTACCGCAACCGCCACTATCATCACCGTAAAAAGCTTAGATGTACTGGTCAGCGTGTTGATGATATCAGCCGAATTTACAGTCCGAAAATCATCTTTATCTCCTTTTTCTGGATAAATGCCATGTCTTACCCGCAAGAGATTCGTAGTTTGATACTGAGCCGCGTCTAGCTGTTCCTGGCTTTTGACTTTGACATAAATTCCTCTAATGGCAATTCCCTTAACGGCATTATTTCCTACTAGCCGAGCAGACATATTGGTAAGCGGGATATAAATTTGTTCATCCGGGTTTTGTGGCCCTTGCGCTCCCTTCGTCTCCATAACGCCAATCACATCATAGGTTTGTCCAGAGATGCGGATTTGTGCGCCTTCTGCAATACTTCCTGACCCCAGCAGTTCATCGCGGGCGGTGGCGCCTAAAACTGCCAGAGGTTTCGCCGCCTTGACTTCTTCCTCAGTAAAAAATCTGCCTGTTTGAGGATGGGTGTTGCGTACATCTGGATAATTGACATCAGTTCCAATTATGGTCATCGAGTCGTTGTTTTCGCCATAGACGACTTGAGCAGATTGTTGCAAAATAGCCGACACTCGGTCAACCCCTAAAACCTGTTGCGCGATCGCTTCAGCATCTTCTAAAGTCAATGTCGTAGCACTTCCAGCGCCCTGTTGCACCGCGCCACTTCTAGATGCACCCGCTTGCACTTGCAAAATGTCGGTTCCAAGTGATTGTAGTTGTTGCTCGGTTGCTTTTTGAGTGCCTTGACCAATAGCGGTGACAGCGATCACTGCCATAATGCCAATGATAATACCCAGCATTGTTAGCGCAGTGCGGAGTTTATTACTCCACAATGTCTCTAATGCCATTGTCAAAATTTCTACGGCTGATACCGAAGAACTGCGGATCAGAGTAGATGCCTGTTTAACCAGTGGTTTGCGATTGCGTGATTTGATCATTGCTAAACTTTGCTTGTGACACTAAATCTAAGTACAGCATTCTATTAATTCTTGGTCATATCCTGTAATGCTATTTATCGGCTTACATTGTTAATGCATCGGCTTGCATTGTTAATGCATCGGCTTGCATTGTTAATGCATCGGCTTGCATTGTTAATGCATCGGCTTGCATTGTTAATGCATCGGCTTGCATTGTTAATGCGTCGGCTTGCATTGTTAATGCATCGGCTTGCATTGTGAATGCATCGGCTTGCATTGTTAATGTGTTCTCCTGTATTAAGAATGCTACGCTTTTAGGCAAGCAAAACTGTACTAAGGGCCACCAGGAGGAGGGCCACCCATACCACCAGGAGAAACACCCCTGTTAGTATTACTATTTTTCTTAGAATCCGATGGCGCACTCACCAAAATCTTTTCATTTCCTTGTAAACCTGATTGCACAACGGTTTTGTTATTTACTGTAGCTCCAGTTTTAATTGGTACAAATCGAGTGCTACCATTTTCTGTAAGCACCTGCACTCCAGTGCCGTTACTCTGACGAGCGATCGCCACTGTTGGTACAACAAGCACATTGTTTAATTTGCCTGCATCGAATTTCGCATCAACATTCATGCTTGGAAGCAGGAGAGTCTGAGGGTCAGTGAAATCCACTTTGACTTTAACGCTGGTAACATTAGTTGCCACAGTTGCCTGAGCCGCAACCTGGGCAACTTTTCCCTTAAAGGTTTTGTCAGGATACGCATCGGCTGTAATACTTACCGACTGCCCTACCTTAATTTTGCTAATATCGGTTTCGGCAATATTTGCCACTACCTGATAAGTTGATGCCAGCGACAGAATCGAAGAAGAGGTTGATCCCGAAACCGAACTTCCAGATGTTGTCGGTGTAACGAAATCACCTGGATCAGAATACTTGGAAGTCACAATACCACTAAATGGCGCACGAATCACTGTGTCTTCAATTTGTGTTTGAATCGTTTTTAGGCTGCCTTGTTGCTGAACCACTTGAGCGCGTGCGGCGTCAATATCTTCTTGGCGGTTTCCGGCTTTGAGTAGTGCTAAAGCTTGCTGTTTTTCCTTAACCGCTGCCTTGAGTTGCTCGATATCTTCTTTGCGTGACCCAGCTTTTTGCAATGCTAGCGCTTGCTGCGTTTCATTTACAGAAGCTTTCGCGCTATCGCGATCGGCGCGTTTTTGGTTTAAAGTCTGAAGGGAAATAGCACCAGCATTATATAGTTGTTGATTGCGGCTCAAATCATCTTCGGCTTTTGTTAAACTTGCTTGAGCTATTTTTAAACGTGCATCAGCCTGAGCAATATCTTGAGAGCGATTACCTGCTTGTGCTTTTTCTAAAGTCGCTTGGGCTTGTTCTAATTGTGCCTGTGAAGCAGCAATGTCTTGGGGACGATTACCAGCGATCGCCTTTTGCAAATTCGCCTGAGCAGCAGCCAGAGAACCCTGTGCTTGAATTAGTTGCCCTTGCAGATTTGAATCATCCATGTATGCCAGGATTTGCCCCACTTTCACAGAGTCACCTTCATCTACCAGCAATTTCTTTAGCTGTCCAGAGCTTTTGGGACTGACGTTGGTCGATTGTTTGGCTTCAACAGTACCGTTAGCTGAGATGGTAATCGGTAAAGTTTCTCGCTCGACTGGAATCGTCTGCATTTTGCTTCTGGCTTCTTGAGTGGAGGAAATCACCGTCTGACGGTAAAAGAGATATCCACCGCCTGTGAGTGAACTGAATATCAATAAACCCATCAGCCATTTCGTCAGTTTAGGTTTTATTAAGCCTTCTTTAAAAGGTTTGAGTGTAATTTGTTGGGGAGAATTAAGTGTCATAGGTTATAAATGCACCTTGGTTGTAAACAACAATTGAGTCGTTGCGATCGACTCCTACCAGCAATTGATTAATTAGAAGAATTGCTCGGAGGACGTGCCGGAATCCCCAACGCTTCCCGCAATTTTTCTTCGGTAACACCAAGCTTTGTAGCTGCCGCTTTCATGTCGGGACGGCGACGCTCTCCATCTGGTGGATTGGTTGGATTAGTAGGTACTCCCAAAGCTTCTTTTAACTTGGCTTCGGTAACACCGAGTTTTTGAGCCGCGGCTGTAAAATCTATCTGACGGTGCGATCGCCTCCCTTGCGGTAGTTGCTCACCCGCTTGAGGGGAGTTTTGGGCGGTCAGGTTCGGGTTACGGCCTGCTTGACCACAGGCTGCAAGCGTGAGGGAAATGGCTGCCAAAGCTAGAAATTGACGAATAATCATAACAATCAATCTTGTTTTGCTGAGATTGGAAAGAGTTGATAGTTTTAATTACACCAGCCCAATATGACAGCTTTCCCTTTCTCTGAATTACAATTTTGTAATAATAGCGATTCTCATTTGAATGAATTAAGTAAGTAGGTGAGAATAAATCAAAGTAGATTAAGTAATGTAAAAAATCTGGAGATGTGTTCGTAGTGTACCCCTTTGGGGAAGCAAGCTACGTGTAGCGTCTCGTAGAGAGGGCTACCCCTGCGGGAACGCTTCGCGAACAGCCCTCAAATTAGGACTAAAGTCCTTACTACAAACCTTGAATTATTCACGCCGCTCTACTTACACGGGTAGGGTAGCACAGTTAGCTGTACTACCCTACGTAGTTAATTATTTCTTTCTAAGTCTGATGTTCGTAGACTTGCGTAGGCGTAGCCCGTCGTAGACATCGCTGCAAACTAGCGCTCCAACTTTTCGCTAAATCCCCTTATGTAACATAGACCTCTTGCAAAAGTCCCCTAACACCCCACCCCAACCCCTCCCCGCTCTTCGGGAGGGGAGACTTTGACGTAAGTCAAAGGCGGGGTGGGGTTCTTTTTTTGATTTATGCAAGAAGTCTCATAATTACGAATTAAGGATTTTTAAAGTTCGGTGTTTGTTACGCACTATCCATAGTAGAACAATTAGCAATACAAGCGCTTTGATCGTTGATGGCTCCACTACCTTCTTCACTTCTGTGGGGTTTTGAGGAGCAACATTACACGGAATTTCAATGATCTGTGTATGATTGGAACCATTACCACTAGCAGTCAAATCGCATTCGCCTTTGGTGGTGAGAGACAAAGGTGTATCTCCTGGAGAAACAGGCGGTTGAGATGAAGAAATAGATGGTTGAACTGAAGATGAAGAAACAGATGGTTGAGCTGAAGAACTATCGCCACCCAGTAGTAGAAGCAGAAGTAAAGCAAGACCCCCAACTCCGATTATTGGCCAAAGTGGAAAAGAATCAGAAGTATTTGGTACCAAGACATCTCCCGCAGAGCCAGGGAAAGCATCAAAAGCTATTGTTTCTCCCTCCAACGCTAGTGGATTGTCACTCAGCAAAGTATCTCCGGCGATATCTTCTCCTAAGAGCTGATTAAATTCCTGTGGAATCGCATTATTGGGGCGTCCGAGTTCCCCACCATCTTCGGAGTATGGAAAGGATAGTACTTCAAAAATCTTCTGTTGGAGTTGGTTCTGATTTCCAGAATTCAATGCATCCAACCCTGTAGAGATTTTATCTAAATAAAAATTTGTCATCTCTGGTGACAGACCTAGAGACTGAATCTGCTCTTGAATGTTGGAAATTTTTGAGGCCTCTTCAAACAGGAGTCGTCCGTATGACAATTTCAGGTCTAGTAATCCATTACGGAGGCTAACAGAGTCATTGACTCCTGAGTATGGTGCCCAGTAGAACTGCTTGGTTACAAGTCCGAGTCCTTCCACGGGATTGCGACCAAAAGGTTGTCCAAGAAGGTATTGAGATCCATCCATGATTGCGGGGGATGCATTTCTCCAAAATGAGGCGTAAGGCACCGCAGAGAGATTGGGATTATTGCCGTAGAAGCTAGCGAAATTCTGGAAGTTTTTCTCCCCACCGGCTGCTCGGATCAGAAGGTTTTGATAACTAGTCCCATTGTTTAACTCCACTAATCGTTGGATTACCGAGCCAGTTTTATTACAGGCCAGACCAAATCCCACATCACATGCAGGAATGACTCGCATCTGGCTGAGATTCTGGTTATTGATTTGGTACTGGAGATACTCAGACTCCAGTCCTGGTTGGATACCATAGCGTCCAATATTTAGCTGTGCAAAAGCAGACTGACACGTAGTGAGTACTACTGCAACAGATGAAAATGCGATCGCTGCAAAGCGAACTACCTTCGGCATCGCAATTCTTTGAACAATTGATTTAGACAAGATGCACCTCCACTAACGACAGCAATTTAATTGGTGATTGGGGATTGGCAGGTTTGAGAGATGAATGAGTCTTTGAGGTGAATGCTTCAAGTTCTAACTCCCCCAGTCCCCACTTCCCAATTCAACTCTTAGGTAAATAAATATTGATCGTGATTCCGGTACCTTTAAGGTTTCCTGATGAGAGTGGGTGATATAAGACCATAGCCCGGTTTGGTTGGTCAAAAAGATACCCACGACGTGTGGGTTTGATCTTCCCTTGCTTAACTAAGGAAACGAAGGCTTGTAGATATCTACGTATACCTTGACGGTTCTCTTTAGTAGTATTCGTATGACGCTCAATCAGCATCATAAAGAAGTCCAAGCTACGATTTTCCTGCCCCTGAATCAGACTGCCTTCATCTAGGAAAGAACTTGCTATGAGCCTGCTATTAACTTGTTTGACCTTAAATAGAGTAAAGTAACGCCCTTCTTTTTTAGGATCGTTGGCATAACAGACCCAGGAACCCTCTTTATTTTGTGTAAAACCCTGTTCAGCAAGGTAAGAAAGCAAAGAATTACTTGCCTTCGTTTGTGGTGGAGGTAATAAATCTTCAATGGGATCTAAAGAGCAAATCCTCTGTGTTGTTTTCCGTAAAGAAACGGCAGGAGTCTGCTGGGTATTGACGCGGAAGGGCTTGTCATCAGACATTGCCATGCTTGACATTGCAGCCAACACAGATACTTGGAGAACGATCGCTCCAAACAAACGAACAATGATATTCATGTTTTTCCTGTTACTATTAATTACTTTGTGAATAATCGAATTGTTACTAAATCAAGATTGATCTAGCAGTCCTAAATCATTTGTTAATTTGTTAAATTTAAGTGTTTGCCTCATTTGGTTGAGGGTAGCTTAAGTTTTCACTAATCAAATAGGACTTTTATATGTAGGTAACTAAGCACAAAGAGAATCAATATCTAAATAAAACACACAATAGTAATGTCTTCTTGACAAGACAAATTAGGCTTTTTGATATTTTTACATATACAAAAAACAATTGACATTGCGTCAAAACTTTTCTATTTACTCTTGTCTAATTTTTTGCCATTCTAAGAGGCTTTTATGCCTTTATAGCTGGCTGTCATGATTCCTGAAAAAGGGCTTTATTAGCTCTTTAGTACGTTATATAAGCAGACTTTCAAAAGCTCTGTGCTTTGCACGTTAGGGCTTTTGTTGATTTCCTGGGTAGGTTGAATAATTTTTTGTTTTTTGGAGGTAGCACACCTAACTAGCTGTTTCAGCATGGTTGCAACTTAATGTATAAAATAATATCTCCCTGACAGTAAGATAATATTACCATGACCTTGAGACATGCAACAGTATTGTGGACAGTTGTCAAAGTTGTACACTGGGAATTGTAACCACCTCTTGATTAAATTCATGGCAAATAGGTGAGAGGCGAAGTCAATCTATTTACATATCACTAGTATTTGAGAACCTAATACTATCGTTCTTAAACTACTACATTCATGTCTTAAATATAACTTAATTACAAATAAAATACGTATAATTAATAGATTCTGATCGCTAACCCAAGTTTCTAGTTATCCTGCTAAACGATGTCTACGACGGGCTACGCCTAGACATCAAACAAAGTTAAATTAGATTACAAGTATAAAATTTGCGATTTAGTAGACTGTTGCTGTTGTTGCCACAGTCATTATAAGCGTCTAACGCTCAGATTTCTGACTTCTCTAAGTGTTGTACACAAATGATTAAGTAGGGCTATATATTGTCGTGACAAAAGAGTACGTGCTTAAATTGACTCTGTAGATAGAGAAATATCCTGAGTAAAGTTGGTATATTTAAAAGTTTTAGTAGTAACAATTGTTGACTAAAATTAAGAGATTAACTTGGTATTTTCACAAGTCTTGGCAGTATGAATGTGGAATTTTTTAACAGGATTCCTTTAATACCTTTAGTATTAGTCTTATTGGCTTACACTCTTCTAGGATGGTATCTTGCTGCTAATCATATTATTTGGTTAGTGGGAGCTTTTGTTACAGCTATGGTTATAGCTGTAGTGCGAAAGAGTATTTTTTGGTTAGAGCGTTTAGTTGAATTTGACTCTAAAACCTTAGTTGTCATATTATTTTTAAGTATATCAATTGCTTTAGTAGCAACTTGGTCGATATTATTAAGGCTTTTTATCATACCCTTAGCAACGATGCTTTTAGCTGATTTGGAAATGCGCTTTTCTGGCTTCAACAAGCTAGATTCATTTTGGGTTTTAATAGTCCTAGCGGTATTGGGTTTGGTAGTGGGCGAAGTAATAGATATTCTAGTTTTTTCCAGTAGCAGATATTAAAAAATTACAGGTTAAGGATAAAAATAGATTTATATTAGATTAATTGTGGGCGTAGAGAAGATGTACGCCCACAATTAATCTGAAGTTTTAGGCGATCGCGCTTCTGAATGTTTAGGGCGTGATCAAGCAACCATAACTCGTTGGGTGAGAAAGATTTGCATAATTTTTTAACTTTGCAGTGAGAAGTACTTAAAGTTACTTAATGCATCAACTGCTACCCACTTTCATGGTTAGCGCTAGGATAGCTATATATTTTATAAAAGTATAAATATGGCTCAAACTTTTTACGTAAATTCAGTAGCAGGCAGCGATGCCAACCCAGGTAGCCAACAAGCCCCCTTGAAAACTATTACCCAAGCCCTCAAGGTAGCTACTATTGATACCAAGATTCAACTAGCAAATGGTAATTACAATGCTGCTAGCGGTGAAGTCTTTCCGTTAACGATTCCATCTGGTGTGACAGTGGTGGGTAATGAAGCCAATAAAGGCAATGGTATTTTGATTGAAGGAAGTGGTAATTACCTTAGCCGTACTTTTGCTGGTCAGAATGTCACTTTTGTGCTGCTGGATAAAGCGGAACTCCGAGGAGTGACTGTAACAAATCTGGCTAGCCGTGGTAGTGGTGTCTGGATTGAATCAACTGCCCCTACTGTTGCTAATAGCACCTTCACCAACAATAAGCGGGAGGGAGTATTTGCTACAGGCGATGCTAATCCAGTGATTCTAGGTAATGTGTTCAGTGAAAATGCAGCCAATGGAATTGCGATCGCTAAAAATTCTAAAGGTCGAATTGAAAATAACACCTACTTCAAAACAGGTTTTGGCATTGCCATTAGTGATACTGCATCACCCATCCTGCGAGATAACAGAATTTATGAAAACCGTTCTGGGATTATCATCTCTGGTAGTGCCCGTCCCGTATTACGTAATAATGTCAGTGAAAATAACACTGATGATGGTATCACAGTGATTGGAACTGCTCTACCGGATATCGGCAGTACTAACAATCCAGGGGGCAATACTCTACGCAATAACGGTAAATTTGATTTGCAAAATGCCAGTTCCAACAAGCTGGTTTCTCTAGGAAATAAAATAGATGCGTCTAAAGTCACCGGAAACATAGAGTTTGCAGATACTTCGGTTCCGACACCAACAACGCCAACCCCAACAACGCCAACCCCAACAACCCCAACAACTCCAACAACGCCAACCCCAACAACCCCAACAACTCCAACAACTCCAACAACGCCAACCCCAACAACTCCAACCCCAACAACTCCAACCCCAACAACTCCAACCCCAACAACTCCAACCCCAACAACTCCAACCCCAACAACTCCAAC
>NZ_JBALEL010000049.1:0-94126 GCF_036917935.1 Nostoc sp.
CTGCTGGTTAGAGGATTCCGTATTTACTAGTATTATAAACTACCAATTTTTTAGCGATCGCTCTTTGGGGAAAAACTTTTTGGTTTACTGTTTAATGAATTCGTAAATATTGTGCAGTACTCAGCAGGTAGCTCAGAACAGACACGAGCAAATCGTTTTTTGCAAAGAGTTACGGTTGTTCCAGACAATCCTTCAGCAGCAGCCCAAAAATTAAGACCGACTCGGAGCCTGGATACTAACGATATAATCATTCTAGGAACAGGCGATCAAATGGGTGTTGTAACCATGACAGCGGATGCAAAAGCTGTTCGCGCAGCCAGTGCCCAAGGGGTTGATTTTAATGTCTATCTTCATCTCCCCTTTTCATTAACAGGTAGTTGAATTATGCAGAAGACAATCCCAGCCCATTTAGCAAGTACTTATCAGTTGCTCCAGTGTGCTTTTCCCCAAGGCATTGATGATCAAAGATATTTACCTCTGCTGTCAATACTCTACACAAATATGTCCGATCGCAGTTTAGCTCAAGTTATTGCTGATTATACGGGCAAAGATTACCACATTGTCCTAAATGATGTCTATCGAGTTGGGTCAATGACGACTTTTTCAGATGAGGTCATTGATTCCGTTAAGCAAAAGCTGATGAGTTGCAACTACGAAAAGTGGTTAGCAGATGAGTAATGATAAATCGAGACAGTATGATTCTTCAATGGTCTGATGAATATCAGCTTTTCCTAGTCACCATTCCAGAGTTTACCGATCGCGTTATTATGCCTTGCACTCACGGCAAAACTCGTGAAGAAGCTATTCGTAATGGCGAAGAAGTGATTGAAATGTACTTGGAAGCTTGGGAAGTAGAAGGTGAATCTATTCCTGAACCTAGCACGCTTCAAATTGCCTGATTACCAGTGTTGAGTAAGTAATATAATCTTTCTGAGATGGATAGAGCGAATCACCTTAATTTTTCAGAAGTGATGTAACAAGCGCCTACTTTACATATACTGGGTTAAAGACTATTTCCGAGTGAAACCGTATGTTAGAGTTACTTGGAAGAATTACAGTTAATTCCAAACAGTGTGGTGGTCGTCCCTGTATCCGGGGCATGAGAATTCGGGTATCAGATGTACTCGACTTGTTTGCGGCTGGACTGAGTGCCGAACAAATCCTAGAAGAAATGCCCGATCTGGAAGCGGATGATCTGAAAGCAGCACTTGTGTACGCTTCACGTAAGCTCAATCATCCCGTTTTGGTGGCATGACGATCTGGATAGATGCACATCTGTCACCTGCAATTGCAACTTGGATCACCATTACATTCGGCATAACGGCATTAGCTTTGCGTGATGCTGGGCTGAGAGATGCCGAAGATCCTGAGATTTTCGAGGCAACGAGGGCTAACAGTGACTTTGCTGACTTAGTTGATCGTTTTGGAACACCGCCACAAGTTATCTGGTTGACGTGTGGCAATACATCAAATGACCGATTGAAAGAGATTCTGAATTCAACATTGCCAGAAGCATTAGAGCTTTTGCGATCTGGTGAAGCGTTAGTTGAAATCAGAGGGGATTAAGGGTACATATTCACCTTAGATTAGGTTTCCTAGAATCAACCCAACATTTTCTTCCACATTCAAAAACAGTTACTCCAGCAACCAGCTAAATAAACCTTCTACTGTCAGGCTGAAATCTTGAGCAAATTCTGGCACTGGTAACTGTGTTCCAACTTCTTCGTAAAAAGTGGTTGGTTGATCTGGCAAGTAGACAAACACAGATTGTTCTTTAGGATCAATCAGCCATCCCATCTGAGTTCCATGCTTGAGGCAATGCAGAATATTCTTGGTAACTTTAGTTTGACTTTGATCGGGAGATAGAATTTCAATTGTCCAATCTGGGGCAATTGAGAAGACGTTAGCAACCCCACCATTTTCTTTGCGAGGAATTCTAGCCCACATAAACACAGAAATGTCAGGTACAATTGAGCGATCGCCAAAAGTACAGCGAAGTTCACAGAAAGCACGTGCAATCTGTTTGGGTTTTACTACCAAGTTAATTGCAGGTGCTAACTCGGTCTGAATTGCGCTGTGTTCTCCTTGTGGCATCGGTTTTTGGATCATCCGCCCATCAATGTATTCACTGGCAGGTTCTGTCTCTGACAAATCCAGGAATTCACTTAAAGTCAGGATTTTAGCAGGGATCTGTACCATTTCAGGTTCCTGTCAAAAATTCATTATTCATTATCAAAACATTGGAGATTACTTGCACACTTGCAAGGTGCGGCGATCGCTAGCAGTGATCGAATTTAACGGATAAAAGTCTTGCAGAGCCAGGGAGTAAGCATAAGAATTTGACTCATCCTCAGCAACTTTGGGCAGTCTATTGCTTGTAGCTACCTGATTCGACTGCTCAGAACTGGCTTCATTTGACGAAGTATTAACCGTCATCGCCAACTCTCCTGATGGGTTGATTGTACCCTGAAAACAGTTCAACTCTGATTCGGGCATATACAACGCACCCCTTACCTTGTCCTGCTGCTTTTGAAATATGATATAACCTTGACCAAGCTGGTTTGGTTTTGGGGATTGACCATAGAGGTAAATCCCATCTTTTACAGGAAAATTTGCTTTTGGTAAAACTCCTGCGCCTTTTGTAGTTCCCTGATCGCCTGGAACCAGCGCTGTGGTTGTAGGTGCTGTTTTTCCGTTCTTATGGAAAAAAACCTCTCTATCTCCAGAAGCCGCATTAAGTTGACTTCTCTGCTCTCGAACTTTTCTAAGCTGCGACAAAAGAGAGTTTTCGGAGGTTTTGTGAATCTGAGCCGATGATAATCGAGAATCTATAACTGAGATTACTTGAGTCTGCTTGGCTATAAAGCCCAAACCGAGAAGTAAGCCTAAGCCCGCGAGGTAAATTGCCCACTTACGGGGAGATAATAACTGATGAAGGTTGTTAAGCACCCTACTTCTCCTGTTAAAAAACTAACTAAGTTATCTATAACTTACTTAAAGTATAATCAAGTCTTAATTGTCAAAGACTTTATTCACGACTTATATTACTATTGTCCAAAAAATAAAACTGTCAAAAACAAAAGTTTTTATTTAATCGGGTTCAACAATCTTAGATTACCATCAGTTAGAGTATTTATAACAAAAGGCAGATCGCGCAGCGTCTCTTAGAAAAGTCAGGAGGCAGGAGTAACCCACGTTTAAAAGCGTGAGATTGAAGTAAGAAGAATTGTATCTCGCTGCACTCTACTCAATACAATTCTTATTTTAAAACTGGGTTTTATACCCAGAATTAAAGTTTTCATTGATCATTCTTTCCTTCTATCTGCTACCTCCTTCAAGAAACTTGTATATCTTGTAGCTTTGCCACCATTTCTGCACGCGCCGAAACCTTCAACTTCCGAAACATCCTCTTCAAAGCTTGTTTGACGGAATTTTGCGTAATCCAAAGTTTTTCCCCAATTTCCGCATTCGTTAACCCCTGCGCCACCAAATCGGCAATTTCTAACTCACGCGCTGTTAAAGGACTAACTAAAAGGGAATTGGATATTTTGGGTTTTGTCCGTAGGGTTGCCATTTTTGCTGACAGATGAATGCATAAAGCGCTCAAGTCAGCTAAATCGTTGCCATTAAAGGCAGGATTTCCCTTGTCACGAGCCAAGTTAAGCGTTCCGACAAGACGACCATCGCAAACAATTGGCCCAGTCATTACGTGTTCGTGATCGGAACGCGAACAAAAATGCTTCCAGTCTCCTGGTGATAATAATAACTGCTCATGAGCGGGAGCATGACGCTCAACCACGTAGCGCCCCACTGGATTGCTCTCTAAGCATACTGCCGGAATGCCTGGAACATTAATATCAGTGCTTGGCTCCTCATCTAGGAAATAAATACCCCAATTTTGCACGCCAAAATGCTCGCTAATTTTATCCGTGAGAGCGAGTCTTAACTCTTGCTCATTCTGGACATTAGCGATCGCATGAAATACGGCGTGGAGAGAATTAGCCATAAGTGTACCCAGTTGGGGACTATCCAAGCCTCAACAATTACTTCTATGCTAATACCAACGAAACTAAAACGCTAATTACAGTAGCGACTAGGAGAAGCACATGACAGTTACACAACTCTCTGCTCAGGAACTTTTCCGGGCTGCTTATGAAAACCGCTATACTTGGGACAAGAATTTTCCCGGTTATACCGCCAATATTACCTTTAAGCATGATGATCAAGTGTTTACAGGCAAAGTTATCATCAGTGCCAATCTCAAAGCCGAAGTTTTGGATGTAGATGATGAGTCAGCCCAGAAAGCAATTCATGGTCAAGCCTGGGAGATAGCAATTCACCGCGTCCGCCGCAGCTTTGAAGACACTCACAGCGCCAATACCTTTAGCTATGGTAAAACTGACGAAACTGGTGCGGTTGAGCTTTTAATGGGTGGTAAGGCTGAGGGCGATAAATACAAAGTCCGCAAGAATGAAGTCTGCCATGTTCACCGTTTAATCCACGGTACTTTTGTGACCATTGACACCTTCAGCAGTCACGACACCGGGTCAGGCTACCTGTCCCACAGCTATGACTCTATGTACCATGACCCCAAAACTGGGGAACAAAAGGGCGGTAGAAGCGAATTTATTGATGAGTATGAAAAAGTTGGTGACTATTTCATCCTAAATCGTCGGGAGATTCGCACCGAGACAGCAGGACAATTTTCTACTCAGGAATTTATCTTCTCTGACATTAAATTGTTGGAACCTGTTGCTGCTTAAGCTGTATTCTAAAATCGAAAAATTAGCGATCGCTCTTGAGTTAAAGGGAGCGATCGCTTTGATTTTTTGGGCATTCTCTGGTTCGTAGACATCGCTCAATCACGTTAGGATACTTAATGTTCCTAATAAGCGTGGTAATTTACTTATGAGTCAACTTGAAAATATTCAAGCTGAGTACGAAAAGTTTCCGGAAGCATTTGAGAGTGTAATCATTAGCACTGTGAGCGCACAGGCAATACCCAATGCTAGTTATGCTCCTTTTGTAATGGACGATTCCAAAAATATCTACATTTACGTCAGTGGTCTTTCGACTCATACCAAAAATCTCTATGCCAATCCTCATGTTAGTGTCTTGTTTATCGAGGATGAAGCTAAAAGTAATTTAATTTTTGCCCGTCGTCGTTTGAGTTTTGATTGTACGGCAACTTTGATCGAGCGTGAAACTGACAATTGGAATCAAATTGTTGAGCAATTTCAAGGGCGGTTTGGTGAAATTGTCGAGGTTTTGCGCGGCTTGTCTGACTTTCGGATTTTCCGGCTAACTCCGAGTGAAGGTCGTTTTGTAGTTGGTTTTGGGGGAGCATATCAAATCAGTGGTGATAACCTCCATCAACTTGTTCAAATCACAGGAGATGCCGACAAAAAGCAAGGGTAAATTATGAATTATCAATTATCAATTAGCAAATATACTTGGCGATTAGAAGTCGCAGCTACACAAACTAAGTCGGACTGCGCGGACTCTAAGAATTTGAAACCCAGGATCGGTAGCTTTTGTCTGTATAGCTGCGAATTCAATTCGCCAGGTCTAGGGATATTTTTACTAAACTAAACTCTTTAATTTTATGCTTCAGTTTCAACCTCCTGGCTTTGGACATAAAGTCATCCATACATCATTAGGGGCAATGGTTTACTATACCCAAACAAATGCACCTTGGGCGATTGCTGACACTGAAGATTTACCCCCACTACTGTTTCTGCATAACTTTGGTGGTGGAGCGTCTGCTTATGAATGGTCTAAAGTTTACCCAGCTTTTGCCTCTAATTACCGCATTTTAGCCCCCGATCTCATCGGTTGGGGAGAATCGGCTCATCCAGTCCGGGATTATAAAATTAGGGATTATCTCAGCACGATCGCAGAGTTTATCATCCAAACTTGTCGCCAGCCTGTGACGGTGATAGCCTCGTCTCTCACAGCCGCTTTTGCTATCCGCCTAGCTATTGTTCAACCCAATTTATTTAAAGCACTCTTTTTGGTTTCCCCCTCTGGATTTGATGATTTTGGAGAGGGTGCTGGACGCAGACTTCCGCTTTCGGTGATCAATACGCCTCTGTTGGACAATTTTATTTACATCCTTGGTGCTGAAAATGAAATTGCAGTCCGAAATTTTTTACAAAGTTTTCTGTTTGCGAAATCACAACGAGTATCCCAAGAGATGGTAGAGGCTTATTTAACCTCTGCACAACAACCTAATGCCAAATTTGCTGCTTTAGCATTTTTGCGGGGCGATCTTTACTTTGATCTGAGTTTATATATTCAACAACTGACAATTCCCACCGTCATTTTTTGGGGAGAAAAGGCACAATTTACCAACATCAAATTAGGACAACGCTTGGCAAATTTAAATCCCAGCGCCATGCGAGATTTTTCTGCGATCGCAGATACTGGCATATTACCTCATTTGGAAATACCAGAAGTTTTCATTGGTCTATTGCAGCGGTATCTTGGGTGACTCAATTTTGGATTTTAGATTTTAGATTAAGCAGGAGAATAACCAATGCCCCATGCCCAATTCATCATGTCTACCTAGAAAGTAACTGTGCATTTAATGCTTTAGTGATGCGATCGCCAGAAGCTTCTAAGTGGGCTAGGGTGTAAGTATCAAGGCCACCGTCTGGGTGACGCTCCTTCTCCTGCAAAGACGCTAAGGCGAACGTCGCTAACGCGGCGCTAACGCCAGTTGTTTCAAGGGGGGGAACCCCATCAAAGCGTTGTTCACCAAGTTGTTTGAGTCTAACATCAATGGCTTTTTGCAGTTGGCGCAATTCATACCAAGCCAATGTCCGACCATCTTCAGGTGTATTAGTAGTACCTAACATCATCTGTAGCAAAATATTCAGATGTTCCCGTTGCAATGAACGGCGGATGCTAGAAATTGGCTTTGGTTCTCCTGGGGCAAAAACTTCTGTCCAAATGCCTGTTTGCAGGGTGTCGAACAGTTCTGGAATGGAAAGCGCTTGCCCAGGCAGAGTTTTTAATTCTATATCTTGTAAACGATTTAGGCGATCGCTGTCTAATAGCGATCGCAATATCGCACTTTGAAAACTCAAAATGCGATCGTGAATTGGATAATCAAGGCGGTTATTAGGTGCAGAACTACCCCAGTGTTCCCAACGCGACGGTGCCAGTTGATTCAGTAATTGTGGTGAAAAGCTGAAAGCATCCTCGGCAAAAACATACTCTTGCAACTTTGTCAATGCTTGACGTTGTTTTAAAAGAGAAACTGGTACAAATGCCCAAGCATCATCACTGGTATGGAGACGCTGAAACGATTGTCCACCAATGTATTTAGAAAGCAAAGTGGCGTTCCGAAAATAATATTTAAATACTCTATTGAATTTAAGGCGCAGGTTACTATAGTTTTCTCTTTTCGATAGATAACCCTTATCAAGACGCTGCCACATAAAACGAGCATTATCCATTTGCCACTGTGAATAAAGTAGTACATCACTACTCATATCCCAGACATTTGCCAATGGATTGATGTCCCAGATATCTTCATCAGTTGCGTAAGATAATTCTGGCTGAGGCGACGCCAGTGCAATCTGGTCTAAAAAACTTTTTTCTGATTCTGGAATACTTACCTCAAGTGCTGTTGCTGGACATCTTTTATAACCATACTCAATTGCCCATTCGTCATAAGGCCCAATAACACCTGGGAAATAGTCACCTTGCTGTACTCCCTGTGGTGCTATATTCACAGGTAGATAGTCCATTACCGAACCTACTAAACCTTTGGTGTGAGTGATTTCAGTATTATTTAATTCTTCTGGCGCTAACATGGTGCTGCCATAAAAGTTGTGGCGCAAACCCAAAGTGTGCCCGACTTCGTGAGCGATGAGAGAACGCAAATATTGATGCACATACTCCTTCATCGTTTCACTACTTGTAGTGTTTGGCAAAATTGACAACGCCAGCGCCCCCATAGCTGCTTGATTTGAAGATTCCATACCATAGCAGAATTCAGAGGAGGAAAAGAGAGTAGGGGAAGATGACGCAAAGAATCTATCCAGGAATTTCCCCGCGTCTTCATGTCCTTTTGTCTTTTCTTGACATGAATTTGTACTCAATGATGAATCTGCCTCCATCAGTGCGTGATATTCTTGCTGAACCAAACGCACCATATTGGCATCCACAATGATATCTGCATCTAATATTTCCCCAGTGAATGGGTTGACGCGCATCGGCCCTTTGGCAAAACCTGCATCTAAAGAATTAAACCAGCGAATAGTGTTGTAATGTACATCTGCTGGCTTCCAATCAGCATCATCTGGCATTTGCTGTACTTCAATGGCATTTTGAAACCCGGCTTTTTCAAATGCTTTGTTCCACATCAAAACGCCTTCACGAATCGCATCGCGATATTCTAGTGGCACAGCATTTTCAATCCAATAGACAATTGGCTTTTTGGGTGGAGATAAAGGAGCGTTAGGGTCGGATGGTTCTAGATGCCAGCGATTGATATAATGTACATAAGATTCCTGAGGATTATTGTTAGAGAAATCTTGGAAAGCAGTAATAAAATATCCCACTCTGTCATCAGCAAGTCTGGGAATATAACCATTGTTTTCTTGAAGCTGAGAAAAACTGTAATGTACCTTCAGAGTGACTGCCCTGCTATCGGGTACGCTGACTAAGTTTGATCCTTCTAGTGATGAAAAACCGTAAATCGAATCAATCTCTACATTTTCTGGGAAGCTGTTAATATCACCAAAATATGACTTGCGTGCATCTAAGCGGTAATCAGCCTGTAAAGAGTATTTCAATAGAGGAGTTAATCCGGGAAAATCCTGCATTAGCAGTTCATCTAGGTTGATCAGAATATTTTGATTGTTTGGATCAATAGTGGCTATTTGTAGTGAATAAAGAACTGAATCGCTAAATGAACGAGCTAGCGATCGCTGTTCTGGTCTACTGTCTGTACGGAATTTAACATTACGTACAACAAAATGCAATCTATTATTTACTCGTCGGAAGTAAAAGATAAAATCAGAAAGAGGTAATCCACTATAAATCCCACTTTCTCCGAGGCCTGATTCCAATGTAACTATAGCTAGGTAGTCTTTATTTAACTGCTCTGGTTTAAGTTCTAAATAAACTTTTCCCGAATCCTCACTGCAATAAAGTGTGAAGAGTCCCACTAGTTTATCTATCCGATTAACAATCCCATTAAATCGGCAAAAATCTTCCTTGATAATCTCAGCCAGATTATTGTCAGCACTTGCTAATTTTTTAACTGTTGGTAGTGCATTTAATTGCTGCACATCAATATTAGAAATATTTGAAATTTGGTTTGCTCCTGCATAATCAGTTGAGAGGAACAAGCTATACACTAATACTATACAGATTGCTAATTTCCTTATGCAGTATTTCATCCTTTGGCTTTCCACATGAAGCAGTTATCGTGTTCAGGAAAAATGTGGATTAGTTTTTTGTCTGTAAGCCCTTCAAATATCTAGGGATTACGGTATAAATCCACTCAGTCAGATAAACAACGCCTCTAGTACAGCACGGCAGAAATCCAGCTACCATCTCAATTAACTAGACAAATTGCTCAAGCAACTTGTTAAAGGTAGGCAAACTTCCGCCACAGTCTACTAGTCTAAAAGTCGTGCGACTATTAATTGTTATTAGTAACTATTTGGGAATTATCCATTAAGCATTTATCTCTTAAAATTGATAGTTTCTACAACCAGAGATACATGTTTTTTTTACTTCTATTTGTATTAAAAACCAAATGTAGCATTAAAAATGTATTTAGTGCTACATTTGGCAGCCGAAGAGATATCAAGCATGATTTATAAACAAACAGCCAGACTTATAAGAAAGCTGTTATTGAGCAGTTAAATGTTTTTTTGGGATGAGTTGTGCAATTTTCACTTCTATGTATAATGGTTTGATTTAGTTGATTTGGGGAGCATCTCACCCTTGCAAATATACCTAGCAATTAGAAATTGCGGCTATAGGAATCATATTTGATTTCTGAAAAAATCTCGGTAGTCTTGTAGTGGACTGTCATGGCTTTAATGTGACAAAAAAATTGTAGGTTGGGTGGAGGCTTTGCGTAACCCAACATCCTTCTCATCAGTTGGGTTGCGCTCCGCTCCACCCAACCTACGTCTACGTCTAATGCACTATTTTGCCTAGACAGTCCACTACGTGCATTTCAAAAATCAAATACTAGTCCGACTACTTACAAACCTTCGCCCTTGGCGTTCCCGTACTCCTTTGGAGAAGGGTAGTCCGCCGCCCGGACTCAAGGAATTTGAAACCCAGGATCGGTAGCTTTTGTCTGTATGGCCGCGAATTCCATTCGCTAAGGCTAGGGATATTTTTACAAAAGTGAGATGCACCCGTTGATATGCTTGCGGATGATTGGCATAGTCTTATCCAATATTTTTCATTACTGAGATATGCCTTTTGTTAGAAGGATAATTATTTTTTTATAGTTAATCTTTACTTGTACTCTAAAAAACAAGCTAATTTGCATGAAAAATTTGATTTCTAGGACGATTGGTCATATCAGTTCCCTGCTTAAAGGACTTCAGATAAAAGGTTTTTTGGCTGTTGTCGTAGTTGGTTTTCTAGTGCTGACGACGAATGCTGCTCCTGGGGACAATAACGGAGGCTTAAAGGAAAGAGTTCGTGAACAGATAGAGCAAAATGATTCTCAAAGACCGAGAACAATCGGAGAGTGGAACAAAGAAGCTCGTGAAACGGAAGGTTCTCCTGGTGAAAGACTTAAAAAGATTGGAGGAGAGTCAGCAGAAGCCTTTAAACAATTTGGCTCGGGCTACGTAGAAGGTGCTCAAAAAACTGCTAGTGATGTAGGGGATAGTGCAGCACGAACAGGCAAAAAAATCCTTAACTAAGTTTGACACTGAATGCGTTACAATCTTGACTTGGCAGTAAGTAATAATAACTTTTCGCCAATAAATGAGTAATATTAGGAAGGCTGGTGTCTAACCAACGAACTCTTCTAATATTTGGGTAAGGCGTTCATCCTTGGTGATGATAGATTGTAGCGTTTCGTCAGTTGCATTAAATATAGATAGGTTTTTAGTAGGGGCGTACAGCTAGCTGTATGCCCCTACTGCGTGTTATAATTCTACGTCCGCTTGATTACTTTTAAACTCGAAGAACCCCAAAGCCTCAAAACTATACTTTGTTTCTCCTTGCTTTGGTAAGGGAGTGAACTACTCAGACTTGGCTTCGCCTGAAGTCGTAGCTCTCCCAATTCATCGGGAATAGCCATCAATTACTCCGTAGTTTTTTTGGTCTGACATTCCCTCCAAGGGCAGGAGTCCTGGTTCCCAAGACCCAAATCTTTCTCTTACGACATATACCTAAAAGCTAATGGTTTTCGCTTGTGGCATTGATGGTCAATATATTACCTATCTTACCAGAAAATCCTGGGGATTCGTCATACATCCAAAATTTGTTTTTGCACAGCAAAAAATCAATTCCAGATGCAATCCTCACTTCGTGACGCTTCGCGAACAACCAAGGCTCACAACCCCCATCTTAGGAGTACCTTGTTCGCGTTAGCGTCTCGCAGAGAAGATGGGGACTTCCGCGATACGTTAAGGGGAGACAGTGTAGCCTTCTCCCTTCTCTACGAGACGCTACCTTCGTTATACATCGTCTCCACCTTGTTGGATGCGTCTGCAATGCAAAATTTAGATTAATACCAAATAAAAAATATTTTTCAGTAACACTGAGTAAATTGGTAGAAATAAAATCAACTATTCAGCTTGTCATTTGTTGTAGTCAAAGATACTTGATGCAGAAGCGTCAGCGTCTTTCTGTAGAAGAGAAAAAATCACAATCAATATAGTTATGTTTGTTGATACCCATTCATTTAACTCTCCTCCAGCAGATATGTATATTTTTTTACCAATTAAATAGAACTTTAAGAACAGCTAAGTAACTGTTGAGTAACTGTTTAAAAACATGAAACAATGAGGAAATAGCTAAGACAGTAAATAAAGAAAGCAGATTGATAATTAGTGATATGAAGCAATCTAAGAGTACACGAAAGCGGGGACTTGTCCTAACGATCGCTGGGCTGAAGCGTTTACAAGGGGCTATTCTGGCTATGGAAAAGGTACAAAACAATGGACATCGCTTCACTTTAGAAGATTTAGGCGATCGCATGAAGGTTTCTACCAAAACTCTGAATCGACTATGGTCGTTGAATACAGGCGTGGATCAAAAAACCCTAAAATTGTGCTTTAGCGCCTTTAACCTAGAATTAGGCAGGGAAGACTATGGAATCCTGAGTGAACCGAATCATACTGAAAGCTCTCAAACTATCTCACTGAGTTTAGATACAAGAGAAAAAAATTTACCTCCGTCTTTATCCTTAGATTTGTTTGCGACTCAACACTATAACCAACTCGAAAATCTTTGGTCATACCCAGATGGCCCCGTACCTATAGATTCCGCCTTCTATGTTGATCGTCCCCCCATCGAGGAACTTGTTTATCGAGAAGTAATTCAACCAGGCTGTGTGATTCGGATTCGAGCACCAAGAGAAATGGGAAAAAGTTCTCTTGTGCTACGGCTGTTAGCTTTTGCCAAGATGCAAGGTTATCGTCCGGTGAACGTGAATTGCAGCCAAATCGATTCAAGCTGTCTGAGAGACTTAAACAAGCTTTTGCGTTCTCTTTGCTGGCAAATTGCAACAGAATTAGGCATTAACCCCAAGCTAGATGACAACTGGGATGAAGAAATAGGCTGTAAGTTGAGTTGTAGTTTATATTTGCAATCTTATTTGCTCAAGCAGTGTAAAAGTCCAGTAGTTTTAGTGTTAAATGAGGTTGACCGCTTTTTTGAATATCCCGAAATTGCTCCAGAGTTCTTTGGTTTGTTGCGCTCTTGGTATGAGGAAGCACGACAAGATCGCGACTTGCAGAAACTAAGGCTAGTAGTGGTTTACTCCACAGAAATATATGTCTCCCTGGATATCAACCGCTCCCCATTTAATATTGGATTACCGATCCATCTGCCAGAATTTACCGAGCATCAAGTAAAATACTTAGCCCAACGGCATGGTCTAGACTGGGCCTTTAATAACGAAGTTAACCAACTGATGTCTCTCGTGGGGGGACATCCAGCACTGATTCGGATTGCTCTGTATTATCTATGCTGTCAAGGAATCACCTTAGAAGAACTGATACAGGATGCGATCGCTAACGGCGGTATCTATCGTTATCATCTATGGCGACACTGGGCAATGTTACAAGAAAATCCCAGTTTAGTAAAGGCATACGTTGAAGTTGTAGCGGCAAAGCAAAGCATTTCTCTGAATCCCATTGAGGCTCATAAGCTCGAAAGCTTGGGGTTGATCGCTTATGAAGGCGATCGCATCCTACCGCGTTGTGAACTATACCGTGCCTACTTTAAAAAACAATTAGGTGTTACTGAATTTGAATATAAATCATTGCAAAAACGTGCTTGAGAAAAAACTATCAGATACTCTTTCTCTGGCATCGTACTGGCTCGCCTTAATCCCCCACTTGGGGGCCCTCTGGGGATTAGGGACAGGCAGACAAAACGTAGCTTTGGCTCTTTGAGTTCTTGGCGTTGAATAAGCAATCAAGCGAATATGATATTACTCCTGAATCCTGACAAATTACGTCTTTATTTGGCTGTAGTTTAAGGCTACTGATTTTAGGATTTCCAAGGAAAAATAATTAACTGGCTAACCAATAAAGCTGATAATCCTCGATATAAAATTTTCCATTATTGGAAGACATTTTGAAAAAGAAGTAATAATCTCCTGGCTCCCAAATACTAAATTCTTGCTCTTGTTCTTGAACATTAGCTGTCGAACCACTATTAGGGATAGTCATGCCAGCAGTTAGTGTTCCATTCTCTGCCCTCATTAGAAAAACTTCCAGCAGACAGAAACCCTGTAGTTCAGCAGAATAACGAATTTTGAAACGGATTTTTCCACCATTCCGTAGGGTCTTTTGAATAGAAAATTTTTCGGTTTGAATGGGATTCCCAGACAGATAAATACCTTGACCTTGTGTTAGTATATAATTTTGCCTTTGATTGAATGAATTCATGATTTTTCTCCTTAAAAAGAATAAAATTGATTGAGATCGTTGCATTATGGACAAATGTTTTTTACAAAGAAGGGTAGAAGGCAGCTATATAAGAAGTATTAATAAAAACTTTCCTTCTCTTCTTAGGCGGCGCCAACGACAAGCTCAGGAACCATAATTGTGGGTCATTGCCTAGCTTGAATCCCACTTTTTAAAGATGGCTTACTTCTGCCTTCTGAATGTCACGTTTGTATTTTCTCGCCATCGCCAAAAAAATGCAATGACAGTTAAGACAGTTAAGACAGTTAAGAAGACAGTTAAGAAGATAATTGAAAACTGAATTCTGAAGGGCGATCGCAACCGACAAAAACAGAGATTAACAATTCGTAATTCATAATTACTAATGGCGTTCGTGCAGCGTCTTGTAGAGAAGGTAGTAGACCTCTTGCATAAATCACAAATAAGAACCCCAAAGAGCCAAAGCTACGCTTGCTTTGTCTCCCCTCCCCTTGACAAGGTGAGGGTTAGGGAGGGATAAAACTGACGCTAAAACTTCAGTTAATAAGTTCTTTCAGACTTGTGTGTAAACCGTAGGTAGAAAAGGGGGATTAGATTTTTTATAGGCTTCTCCAGATGACGTTAAAAGTCAAAACCTGGATGAGCTAAGTTTCAAGTATTTATACTTGCATACAAGTTAGAAAAAACTTTTAATAACTTTATTCTCGTTTTACACCTACAGCTGATAAGAAGCCGTCAAAGCCACCGCCAAAGCATCCGCAGCATCATCCGGCTTAGGAATTTCATCTAAATCCAACTCCCGCGCCACCGCTTCTTGCACTTCCGACTTATCGGCATTGCCATAGCCCGTTAAAGCTTGTTTAATTTGAGCCGGAGTAAACTCTACATAAGGAAGACGACGCTGGCCCAACACTAAAATAATTATACCCCGCGCCTGTGCAACCAGGATTGTACTTGACATACGATAGAAGAATAGTTTCTCGATCGCCACTAAATCTGGTTGAAATTCTTCCATCACAGTGTGTAAATCATCAAATAAAGTACATAGGCGCTGTCCCATTTCTACATCTGCCGACGTTTTAATTACTCCAAAGTCCAGCATATTTACTGTAGTCTCTTGCACCTTGTTGAGCTTTTGTGTACAGCTAATTGCCCCAAATCCTAAAATTGCCAGTCCTGGATCTAATCCTAAAATTCGTTTTTCCATTAAATTCACTTTTACCAAGCCAGGGTATTGTTTAACTAGGAATACTGGCAATCTTCACGACTTGCTCTTAGTCTAATAGGATTGACAAATATAATAGTTTCACACCTGGTGTTTGAAACCAAGTGATGTAGATTTTCTGTTAATTATTGTTTGTAGCACTGCTCCAAATCAGGTATGTCAAATGGTTTTCTCAGACAAGCCCTCAACGCCCTGCAAAAGCAGTCGCGCTCTCGTACTTCCTATCGGGTTAACCAGTGGTTCAAATGGTTATCCCCTGGACTATCGGTAAAACGCTGGTTGTTGATCAGCGTTGGCGGTGTACTGCTAGCGAGTTTGGGGTTAGCCATTTGGATTAAGCTGACCCCAATTTTTTTAATGATCGAGTTGATTAGGGGTTTTCTGGGAGTCATCACCAACCTCTTACCGAACTATATCAGTGGGCCTTTGGTGCTGCTTGGCGGCTTGCTGTTAGTGCTTTGGGGGCAAACTCGCACCGTAGGCTCAATTACTAAGGTACTAAGAGCAGAAGGCGGGGAGGAACTCATTGATGTCTTGATGGCCCATCGTCGATTGTACCGAGGCCCGAAAATAGTGGTAATTGGTGGTGGAACGGGACTTTCTACGTTGTTGAGAGGACTGAAAACCTATAGCGCTAATATTACTGCGATCGTCACTGTCGCCGATGATGGTGGATCTTCTGGGCGTTTGCGCCAAGAATTTGGAGTGCTACCACCAGGGGATATTCGCAATTGTCTGGCTGCACTAGCAGATGAAGAAAAGTTATTAACAGAATTGTTTCAATACCGTTTTCGGGCTGGAGATGGGTTAACGGGTCACAGTTTTGGCAATTTGTTTTTAACGGCAATGAGTGATATTACAGGAGATTTAGAACAAGCAGTTGCAGCCAGTTCCAAAGTGTTAGCAGTACGGGGACAAGTACTACCAGCAACTCTCAGTGATGTTCGCCTCTGGGCAGAATTAGCCGATGGTCGTCGTATTGATGGGGAGTCTAGCATTCCTAAAGCTGGCGGTAAAATTGTCAAAATTGGCTGCATTCCAGCTAATCCTCCGGCGGTGCCAGCAGCTATTAAGGCAATTAAAGAAGCTGATTACATCATTATTGGCCCAGGTAGCCTTTATACAAGCCTAATTCCTAATTTATTAGTACCAGAAATTGCCGATGCGATCGCTCAAACAAATGCCCCCCGTATTTATATCTGCAATATAATGACTCAACCAGGAGAAACTGAAGGCTACACTGTTGCCGATCACATCAGAGCAATTGATGCTGCTTGTGGGGAAAGACGGCTATTCGATGCTGTACTGATACACAAAAAATCCCCCTCAGAGCAATCACTCATCCGCTACGCCCAACAAAACTCCCATCCCGTTTTCCTAGATAGAGAAGCCGTAACTCAGCTAGGGCGACGGATTGTTCCAGCTAATGTTTTATATGAAGATGAAACGGGTTTTGTACGTCACAATCCGCAAAAACTAGCACAAGTATTGTTGCGGTGGTACGGTAGAGGTCATCACTTAAGATAGAAAATTAGTCATTTGTTCTTTGTTTAGACTAATGACTAATGACTAATGACTAATGACTAATGACTAATGACTAATTATGAAAATTTTTCTTGCAGATACAGAAGCGACGCTACGCTTAGGTATTACTCTTGGCGAATCCCTGACCCCTGGCAGTGTAATTTTACTAGAAGGTGATTTAGGGGCTGGGAAAACTACCCTAGTTCAAGGAATTGGTAAAGGTTTGGGAATTGCTGAACCCATTGTCAGTCCCACTTTCACGCTGATTAATGAGTACACGGAAGGGCACTTTCCCCTTTACCACCTGGATTTATATCGCTTAGAACCGCAAGAAGTTGCAACCCTGAATTTAGAAAGCTACTGGGAAGGTATTGAAGTCATACCAGGAATTGTGGCAGTTGAATGGGCGGAACGATTGCCCTACAAGCCAGATAGTTATCTGAGTGTGAGTTTGACTTATGGGCATGGAGGCACTCGTCAAGTCGAACTCACACCATTCAATTGTGCCATTAGCAAAGTCATTGCCGCTATTTAAGCTGATCTCCCAACTGAAGTACGAGGGATTTGACTTTTTTGATCGCAACACTATAAAAATTTCTGCAAATAGTCGAAGGAAAACTCCACACTCGTTCTATCTGCCACTACCACGTTCGCCATTGTAAGTCACTAACATTGTTATCTCAACCAAAAAATCTCAAATTGGCTTTTATTCAATCTCAAATTGGCACTCAGCAAAGCTGACGCCAGTTACCATAACTTTGGGAAAGTTCGCAACGCCCTGGCTCTCTTTAAAAAGGGAGATTACTTTTCACTTGTTGGGTTAAATGAGAGTTTTACAGAACTTAGTCAGCTTGGTTGAACCAGATTATTTCCCTACTTTAATTCGGAGAAGCAATCTAGATTATTTAGCAGCGAAAGCTATTAGAGAAAAGTTAAACAATAATCAATTTATGTATAATTCGTCTAAGCTTGCTTACACTTAGTATTCCCAAAGTAGGTTCATAATCTATACAAAAAATGAACTAAGTGATAAATTGTTTAAATTATTTTTAATAATTTAAACTAGCAATAAATTCTTATATTCACATCTGTAATTAGCACTGATATCAATAAAATATTAACTAAAACATCTCGTATTTATACAGAATAATAGTATAAACACGAGATATTTTATCCTCGGTTATTTGAAGTTAATATGCTTACGTGGATGCACTAATAGTCTATCAAGTTTAAAGTGATAGGTAAGCCAATACTGCTCGGTTAACCCTAAAAAATAAAAATGTGTAGGTTGGGTTGGGTTGAGGAACGAAACCCAACCTACGAATATTCTTAACCGAGCAGCATTCATAGATAAGCAAGTTCGTAGTGGGGACTTTAGTCCTTATTTTCTAACCACTAAAATGCTGACTACAAACCCTCAAAACTAGCTTGACAAAGTACTAGTTATCTCTAATGAAAGAAGCGATCGCCTTTTTGATTGGAGAACCGGAGTCGTCTCTGGTGTAGTACGTAAGACCTCGCTCAATGAATGCAGAGGTAGTATCTATTAACTGCTGAAGAATCTCGGAATTAGTATTATCTATTTCTTCATTGACTTTTTCCCCTGTAAATCGGTTTTTTCGATCTTCTGGAGGTAATACAATGCGAGGATCTTTATAAGTCTCTTCTGGTTTGGGTTTAAATGTCTCATTTAAGTCAAATTGAAGACGTAAGTAACGTTTAGATTCATATCCACCCATGATTTGTCGGCAAATCGTACTATCAATCTCAGATGTAGGTTCCATAAAGATGTTAGTAAGATTCTTTACCCAGTCTAAGCCTCTCCATTTGCTTATTTGCTTATATTGATATGGTTCACCAGTTTGACCTGTGCCAATAGAAAGGATAGAAATATCTTCCAATCGCAAGTTATCCAGTTTATATTCTTGCTTGATTGTTCGAGAGATTGAAGACTGACTGACCCTCAGAACTAGACTCAAAGCAGCCAGAGCCGGATTATTAGCAGAAACTCCTCCATCAATGTGTGGGAATTCCCAATCACCAAATTTTTGTTTATCTACAGGTTCTAATTTATATGGTGGGAAAAAAGTGGGTGCTGAGGCAGAAGCGGTACATATTTCCCATAAATAACAGTCATCGTACCATCTGTCTCCTAAGTCGGGATGACAATTTGTAAAAAAGGTTGTGTTGCGATATAGCGTATCGTAGGCAAGAATCAAAATAATGGGTTTTTCAATATCCTTTATTCTTGTGGATTTATACGCATCTTTAAGGACGCTAGTAATTCCATCATGAGAATATCTAGATTCTGAAAAGACATCAAGAATTGTTTTGATGATGGGCGGAAAGTTTTTGTAGCGATCTTTTCTATCCGGTGGAAATATATCTTTACCCCCATTTTTATACATTTTAATTAGTTCATCACTCGTTTTTCCGACAGCAATCCCTCCTGTTAGTATTGAACCGGTAGAAGTGCCAGCAATCAGGTCAAAGTATTCGTGTAAAAACTCTCCTTTCCCCTGATTTCTAATTTCTTGTTCTACTTGTTGAAGTATTCGTGCTGCAACAAGTCCACGAATACCGCCACCGTCTAAAGCCAAAATTTTGAAGGACATAGCAATTATCTTTGATTATTTCTCTGGTTATCTTTCTGGGGACAAGCATCATGAGATAAATCTTCATTAGCTTGTTTACTCTTATCGGACTGGAAGAATACCTAAGTTTTTTTTAACGAACCGCCTTCTCTACGAGATACTACGCGTACCCCTACGGGGAAGCAAGCTACACGTAGCGTCTCGTAGAGAAGGACGCAAAGCAGGAAAGAGAAGAATAAATAGGTAATCTGATAGCGGGAAAGAAGTAGTTATTGAAGATTTGACTTGAAACACTTATAAATAAATTTAGGGTTTCAAGTTGCAATTTCTCCTAGAGTGACAAGTCAATACCCTTTGGTTAAAAGGGTAAAGGAGGAAAAACAAGGATTTTCGCCTTTTAGCTTTAACCAAACCGCATTGGTCTAGTCTTGACTCTGGATAGATGAAAATCTTGCCAGTTCAAGTATGGCTTTGATGTATAATTATTTGTCTACTACGTAAGCTTAAATAAATATTTGCTATAAGAAAGTTAAAGCTTGACCCCGCACTTGCGTATTTACTTGGCCTTTGTCATAAACTATTTCACCGCCGACAATGGTGGTTTTAGCCCAGCCGGTCAGGTTCCAGCCTTCAAAGGGACTCCAATGGCATTTGGTTAAAAGTTCTTCGCGTCGGACTGGGTGGTATGTGTTTAAATCTACAAGCACTAAATCGGCATCATAACCAGGTGCGATCGCTCCCTTATTCGGAATACCATAAGCCACAGCTACAGCTTTAGACATCCAGTTCACAACTTGAGCGACAGTACACTGTCCTTGCATCGCCGCAGTTAACATCAAAGCTAGGGAAGTTTCTACCCCAGGCATTCCCGAAGGACTATTGGGGTATTCTTGAGCTTTTTCTTCTAAGGTGTGCGGTGCGTGATCTGTTGCGATGAAATCAATCACGCCATCGCGCAAAGCTTGCCAGAGAACTTCGTTATCGTGGGGCGATCGCAAAGGTGGATTCATCTGTGCTAAGGTACCAATTGTTTCATAAGCACTGGTATTTAACAACAAATGCTGTGGTGTTACCTCAGCTGTCACCCAACTCGGTTTCTCCTGACGCAGCAAATCTGCTTCTTCAGCCGTTGACAAATGCAGAATATGCAGACGACGCTGATATTTTTGAGAAAGTTTTAATGCCAGTTGAGTTGCCAACAGTGCCGCTTGATTATCTTGAATTTGCGAGTGAACTGCTGGATCGTGAATGTTGGCAAATTCTTGGCGGCGTTGGTTAATTCTAGCTTGGTCTTCGGCATGAACAGCAATTAAGCGATCGCCTTTAGCAAATATCGCCTCCAATGCTGTTTCGCCATCAATCAGCAACTGACCATGCATCGACCCCATGAAAATCTTAATTCCCGGTGTTGGCTTTGCCAAAAGCAAATCTGGTAAATTCTCTGCTGTTGCCCCAATAAAAAAGCCATAATTAACCAAGGACTTGTGTGAGGCCCGTTCTAGCTTGTCGTCTAATGCCTGCTGTGTCGTAGTTAGGGGGCGCGTATTGGGCATTTCTAAAAATGTTGTGACTCCCCCTTTAGCACAGGCACAACTGGCGGTGAATAAATCTTCCTTGTGTTCTAGTCCAGGTTCGCGGAAATGCACCTGCGGATCGATAACTCCTGGCAACAAAGTTAAGCCTTCTGCGTCAATTTCAGTGACTAGTGCTGTTTGGGAGATTTCTGGCGCAACTTCGACTATTTGGCGATCGCGCGTCAACACATCCCCAACCATCAGTTCACCATTGGGTAAGATTATGCGAGCGCGGCGAATCAGTAAAATTTTTGGAGATGACATAGGGATAACAAAGTTTAGACAGGGAGCTATATATTACAGAGAACTATACTTTTAGGTTAAACTTATTCGCGATCGGAGTAACCAATTTTTGCCGCGCCTTAAAAATAAACTTTTTTTAATTTATGAAGAACCCCGTCAATCAATTTGGGATTTTAGACTTGATTGTGAGCGCTCACAATCAAGTCCACAATCTAAAATTGGTAGTCAAGATGCAAACATGACTAGGAAATTAAAGTTTTCCCGTTAAGATTAACAGATAAAGTCTCACTAGGCGAGTTAATTACCTACATCTTTCGTTAAGTTAAGTAATTTCATGCATAATCAAGTGTCTGATAACAATTCTAGTCAACAACCCGATAATTCCTGGATCGCAGAGCTAGGTAGAACAATTGTATTGAGCATTGTTCTAGCTCTGGGAATTCGTACCTTTGTTGCTGAAGCACGCTGGATTCCTTCTGGATCAATGGAACCGACTCTGCATGGTACGCCAAACCAGTGGGAGGCAGACAAAATTATTGTCGATAAGTTGAAGTATAGATTTGCTGACCCGCAGCGGGGAGATATAGTAGTATTTTCACCGACAAAAGAACTACAAAAAGAACAATACCAGGATGCTTTTATTAAACGTATAATTGCCTTACCTGGAGAAAAAATACAACTTAAGGATGGCAAAGTCTATATCAACGACAAAGCTCTACCAGAAGCCAATTACCTCAGTTCTGGTCAGACCACAGTCATTGATGTTTGCCAATCAGGGCCACAGCCACCTTTTTTAGCAAAACCCCAGACTATACCAACTGATTCATATTTAGTATTAGGTGATAATCGTAACAGTAGTTACGATGGTCGCTGCTGGGGTCTTGTCCCCCGCCAGAATATTATTGGACGTGCTGTAGTTCGCTTCTGGCCTCTAAATCATGTTGGCGGAATCGATAAATCGCCAGTATATCCATAATTAACAATATTGATTAATCAAATGGATAAGTAACAAAAGAATTTTAGATTTTAGATTGGAAACTGCTAAATCACCAATCTTTAATCCAAAATCCGAAATCTAAAATCCAAAATTGCGATGATGCCTTACCTAGCTAAGATTTTACTGTATCCAGTTAAGTCATTGGATGGTGTTGAAGTTGAGAACGCTAGAGTTCTTGCCAGTGGCGCACTACAGCATGACCGCGAGTTTGCCATTTTTGACGAACAAGGTAAATTTGTCAATGGCAAGCGTCATGCTAAAATCCATTTACTAAGGGCGCAATTTGCACTCTTAAATAGAACTATCTCGTTGCAAATTCCAGATGGCGACTTACAACAAATTTTTCATCTGGATGAGGAACGGCAAGCACTTGAAGCAACTTTGAGTGCTTTTTTTGAGTTTGCTGTCACATTGGGACAAAACTCTCTAATGGGTTTTCCTGACGATACACACTCACTTGGCCCAACGGTAATTAGTACGGCAACATTGGCAGAGGTAGCTTCTTGGTTTCCTGGTTTAAGTGTAGATGAAATGCGTCGTCGGATGCGTGCCAACATTGAGATTGGTGGTGTACCAGCATTTTGGGAAGATCAGCTATTTAGTGAACAAGGTGATTTAGTCTCCTTTCGAGTGGGAGATGTGCAATTTTTTGGGGTTAACCCATGTCAGCGTTGTATCGTCCCAACACGCGATTCTTACTTAGGGGAAGCTTACCCAAACTTTCAAAGAATTTTTGCAACCCAGCGACAAGCAACTCTGCCAAATTGGGTTGCTTCATCGCCTTTTAATCACTTTTATAGATTGAGTATTAATACCCAATTACCCCCATCGTCAGCCGGAAAAATTTTACAAATCGGCAATGATGTTGACATATTTCCACAACAAAGTCAACATTTCTTAAAAATAAAAAATACAAAGTAAATTTTTGGGGATTTTTTTGTTTATGCGATGTATTTGCATGACAATTTTAAAATTGTTGTAGTTAAATATAAGCTTTTGTAGAACTCCAGAGGTTTTCAGACCAGAAAATCAAGAGATCAGCAATTAACAATTAAATTTAGGATGGGGTGCTAATGGCGACCTGAATTTTAGAATGTCATACTGGAGCTTATCGGTTAAATTTCAGTTCATTTGAGAAAATCTGTTGACATATTGCCAGATAAAACTGAGCAAATTCAGGTGCAATCGCAAAGTTTGAAAATTAGGCGTTGGAGGAATTCAGCCAGTCAAATAAGTATAAAATAAAGAAGTTATGCTTTTTTATACTAAAAATTTAAAATATTTCATCATAAAAGCGAGAGAACACCGTAATTGTCATGAGAACAAGTGTAGCTTGTGTGGCAAAAATGTACCTAGTATAGACTGGGGAAGAATTAAACAACAATGTTATCCAAACTTCAGCCCGTCAAATCGATTAATCGCTTAGTTGGCAAAGTTTATGCCAAGATGCCCTTGAGGTATGTTCTGATTCTGCCCTTTATATTGCAAATTTGTGGGGCGGTGGGACTTGTGGGCTATCTTTCGTATCAAAACGGTCAAAAAGCGGTAAACGAGCTTGCTACTCAATTAGAAAATGAAATCTGCGATCGCATTGAACAACATCTTGATAGCTATTTAACAACCCCGAAGCAAATCAATCAAATCAACTTAGATGCGATTGAGCTAGGTTTGCTCAACCTTTCGGACTTTCAAACCACCGGAAATTACTTTTGGAAACAAATGCAGGTTTTCAATGTTGGCTACAACAACTTTGCCAACCCCAAAGGTGAATTTATCGGTATTGAACGTTTAGATAATGGCACGCTCTTAATTAATCAAGTTACCCAAAAGCATGGCATCGGGAAACTTTATGTTTATAATACAGCCCGAAAAGGGAATCGCCGCCAGTTGCAGCAAGTCAAAAATTACGATCCTCGTCTAGAAGCGTGGTATGCAGATGCAGTCAAGATAGGCAAACCCGTCTGGAGTCAAATTTATCAATGGGAAGATAAACCACAAATTTTATCCATATCTTCCAGCTATCCTGTTTACGATAAAACTCACAAACTTGTTGGGGTGATTGGTATCGATTTGATATTGTCACAAATCAGCAACTTTTTAGCCAAATTAAATACCGAACGGTCGAGTCAAACTTTTATTTTAGAACGTTCTGGGTTAATAGTGGCTTCTTCTACTAGCGAGCCACCATATACCATTATTAATGGTAAAGGAAAACGTCTATCAGCATTAAATAGTCAAAATTCTTTAATTAGACTCACAACACAGTCTTTGATCAAACGCTTTGGTAATCTTGGGTTTATTGCGGGGAAGCAACAGCTAAGTTTTACCGCCGATGGAATGCGTTATTTTGTGCAGGTAAAAAGTTGGAGAGACGCTCTGGGTTTAGATTGGCTAATCGTGGCGGTGATTCCCGAAGGCGAATTTATGGAGCAAATTAATGCCAACACCCGCATGACTATTTTGCTGTGCATAGTTGCTTTTTTAGTGACTACAAGAATTGGGATTTTGACTGCTCGTTGGGTAATTAAGCCGATTTTACAATTAAATACATCAGCGAAGAAAATTGCTCAAGGTGAATGGGAGCAAACACCAGAAATTCAGCGTTCCGATGAACTGGGAGAACTAGCCAAATCATTTGAAACTATGGCAAAGCAACTCCAAGCATCCTTTAGTGCTTTAGAAGCAAAGAATGCCCAGATGCAAGTTTTAAATGAGGCGCTATCTCATAATCAGAGTCGGCTAACTCAATTTTTAGAAGCCATGCCGGTAGGTGTATTGATCATCGATGCGTCAGGTGAACCTTATTATACAAATCAGATTGGGCAGCAAATTCTCGGTCAAGGGACAATAGCAGAAGTTAGAGTCGAAGAATTGTCAGAGGTATATCAAGCTTACCTTGCCGGGACAGATCAACTTTACCCCAGCGATCGCTTACCAATTTCGAGAGCATTGCTTGGGGAAAGCACCAGGGTTGATGATGTGGAAATTCGTCGTTGTGACAAGATTACTCCCATTGAGGTTTTAGGAAAGCCAATTTATGATGAATCGGGGAATCTTGTTTTTGCGATCGTCACATTTTTTGATATCACCCAACGCAAACAAACAGAAAAGTTATTAGCAGAATACAATCGCACCTTAGAGGCTCAAGTAAAAAAACGTACTGAAGAGTTTCGGCAAGTTATCGAGCAACTGCAAACCACCCAAGAAGAACTGATTCAATCGCAAAAAATCGCTGCACAAGAGCAACAAGCAGCCGTTCGGGAAGCAGCGCGAAGCGCCGCCGCCAACCTCGCCAAAAGCGAATTTCTTGCTAACATGAGCCACGAACTGCGTACCCCACTCAATGCCATTCTTGGTTTCACCCAAGTCATGAGTCGAGATTATTCGCTATCTAGCGAACATCAAGAAAACTTGGCAATAATTAATCGTGCTGGCGAACATCTACTCAAATTAATTAATGACATTCTAGAAATGTCTAAAATCGAAGCTGGCAAAATCACCTTAAATCGCAGCAGCTTTGACTTAATTCATCTGTTGAAGAACTTAGAAGAGATGTTGCACTTGCGTGCTAAATCTAAAAATTTAGAATTACTGTTTGAATATGCACAAGATATTCCTAAATACATAGAAACAGACGAAAATAAACTGTGCCAAGTCTTGCTCAACCTCTTGGGAAATGCCATCAAATTTACTGATAAAGGAAGGGTGACACTACGAGTGAGACTGGGGGCTGGGGAGCTAAAGGAGCAGGGGGAGCAAAATCTTCCTTATCCCCCTCTTCTCTTCTTCGAGGTACAAGACACTGGCTGTGGTATTGCTCCACAAGAAATTGACTTGCTGTTTGAGGCTTTTGAACAAACCGAAATCGGCAGAAAATTCCAACAGGGGACGGGACTGGGTTTAGCGATTAGCCGTAAATACGTGCAACTGATGGGAGGAGATATTACTGTCGGCACTATGCCTAGTGTCGGTAGTACATTTGCCTTTGATGTTCAGATTGCTCTAACTTGCCCCAGAGAAATCCCGATAAACCAAATTAAATCCCAAATTCTAGCTTTAGCGCCGACTGAGAAAGTATACCGGATCTTAGTAGTTGACGACTCCAAAGAAAGCCGTCTGTTGTTAGTTAAAATTCTCACATCTCTAGGCTTTGAAGTCAACGAAGCTACAGATGGTAGTGAAGCAGTTGCTAATTGGGAATCTTGGCAACCACACTTGATTTTTATGGATATGCGAATGCCGGTCATGGATGGTTACGAAGCCACAAGAATTATTAAAGCTAGAGGAATAGGGCATAGGGTAGCCAATACGTTGCGGAGGTTCCCAAAATTGAAACAACTGGTGTCATCGAGGAGCCAGTACCTTGCAGCAGGGTTAACCGATTCAGATGACGGCGAGGTTCTCAAAGTTGTACGAAATGCGTCTTCCACACCAGAAGCAACTGGTGTCATCGGAAATAATGCTTCTGGTGCGTCCACTTGGCGATCGCTCCTGCCAACAGCGTTGGCTCCTGCTTGCGACTTCTCTAGAGCAACGCCGGATTGCTCCAATACACCTACAATCATTATTGCCCTAACTGCTAGCGCCTTTGAGGAAGAACGCCAGAAAATTTTGTCTATTGGCTGTGATGATTTTATTCGCAAGCCATTCACACAGGAAGTATTATTGGAAAAACTGAGCCAACATCTGGGTTTAAAATATACCAATCAAGTAGAAACCACAAAAGGTGCAGGTGTCGATCAAGCTACACAGATTTATGTCACTGTTGCCGAACTCCTGAGCCATTTATCACAAATGTCACCTGAGTGGCTCCAACAGATTCACTATGCCGCAGCCAGCTGTAGCGATGAACTGATTTTAGAGTTACTCAAGCAAATTCCATCCGATAATGCTCACGTTTTCCAAGTTCTCAGGGATTTAGCAAATAACTACCAGTTTGAGAAAATCATGGAATTGACTACAACAAACGTAGAATGAATTACGAGCATTTAGACCCTGATAAAAAAGATATTTTGATCATTGACGATATGGCGGACAACCTCCGGGTTTTATCCTCCATATTGACAAGGGAAGGGTATAACGTTCGTAAAGCTTTGAATTGGCAAATGGCACTGACAGCAACTCAAACATTATTACCTGATTTGATTCTACTTGATATTATGATGCCAGAAGTAGATGGCTATGAAATTTGTCAGACCTTTAAAGCTTGGGAGCTAACAGCCGATATTCCGGTGATTTTTATTAGCGCTTTAGATGATGTTTTTGACAAAGTTAAAGCCTTTCAGGTGGGTGGTGTAGACTACATCACCAAACCTTTTGAGTTTCAAGAAGTTTTAGTGCGTGTGCAAAATCAACTGGCATTGAGATCGGCGCGACTAGAAATATTGAAACTAAATGTGGAACTGGAACATCGGGTAAAACAGCGGACTGGGGAACTAGAAAAAACTCTACAAAAACTTCAACAAGAAATCCATTCCCGCCAGAAATTGCAAAGTCAACTGCTAGATATAGCACTGCATGATTCCCTGACTGGATTACCAAACCGAGTTTTGTTTATTAGGCGACTAGAAAATGCTCTGAATCGGGCGAAGCAAGAATCTAGTTATCAGTTTGCAGTACTTTTTTTAGACTGCGATCGCTTCAAAGTTGTCAATGATTCCCTTGGTCATCCGGTAGGAGATGAATTACTGATAGCCATTGCTCGCCGCTTGCAAGCATGTCTGATACCTATTGATACTTTAGCACGATTGGGCGGGGACGAATTTGGAATTCTCCTAGAAAATATTACAGATATCAATATAGCAATCCAAGTTGCAGAATCTTTTCTGCAACAGCTATCACTTGCTTTTAAACTGTCAAGATATGAAGTATTTATGAATGTCAGTATTGGTATTAGTTGGGGCAATAAAGATTACGATCGCCCAGAGTATTTACTACGGGATGCTGATACGGCAATGTATCGAGCTAAGGCTCAAGGGAGAGCCAAGTATCACGTTTTCAATCCAGCGATGCATCAGGAAGCTCTTCAGCTTTTAGAGTTAGAAAATGACCTGCGAAGGGCTGTTGAAAGGCAAGAATTTCTCGTTTATTATCAGCCAATTGTTTCTCTAACTACAGGTAGAATTTCTGGATTTGAAGCCTTGGTGCGCTGGCAACATCCGATTCGTGGTCTGGTTTCTCCCATAGAATTTATTCCTGTGGCCGAAGAAACGGGTTTGATTAATGCCATCAATACTTGGGTATTACAGTCAGCTTGTCATCAACTAAGCATCTGGCAACATCATCCAATTACACCAGAACCTCTAACTATGAGTGTCAATTTGAGTGCAAGGTTGTTTTTACAGCCGAATTTGGTAGAACAAATTGACCGAATAATTTATGAAAATAAAATAAATCCTGCATATTTGGAATTAGAAATTACCGAAAGTGTAATTATGGAAAATACTGAGGCGATAAAAATAATTCTTCAACAACTAAAGCAGCGAAAAATCAAGTTGATTATGGATGATTTTGGTACAGGATATTCATCTTTAAGTTACCTGCACAGCTTTCCTTTGAATGCACTTAAAATTGATAAATCTTTCGTCAAACGTATGCAGGAGAACAATGATAATATGGGGTTAGTACCAGCAATGATTGGGATTGCCAACTCAATGGGGATGAGTGCGATCGCTGAAGGTGTCGAAACACAAGAACAGTTAGCCCAATTGAGAAGTTTAAACTGTGATTTTGCTCAAGGATATCTATTTTCTCAACCCATAGAACAACAATTAGTTTTTAAGTTGCTCACGGCAGCACCTCAATGGTAGCTATCAAGTAGCACCTGGGAAAAATTTCATTGTTGATGCTCGGCTAGATAATCTGCGTGTGCTATCTACTATACTGCTTACAGCCCTTTATCAGCTTCTCAAAGCTAATAACTGGTCAATAACTTCGATAGTCAGCAAAACTCTCCAGCCACATGAGAGTTAAACTATAAATACAAGTATTTCGGTGAAATTGGTTAACACACTTCAGGGTGATTTGAAAGAAGCATTTACTATTCTCAATAATTATACGCATAACTTTTGATAATAATGCATTTTAATCAAACTAACCATCATAAAAGAAATATTTTGGTGGTAGATGATACCCCAGATAATTTGCGGCTTTTATCGGCGATGTTGACTGCACAAGGTTTTGAAGTTCGCAAAGCCTTAAACGGTAAAATGGCACTGACTGCGTGTCAAATGGTTTTGCCCGATGTGATTTTGCTAGATATCAATATGCCCGGTATGGATGGCTACCAAGTTTGTCAACAACTGAAAGCTGACGATAAAACTTGTGAAGTCCCAGTAATTTTTATTAGCGCCCTGGATGATGTTGTAGATAAGGTGAAAGCCTTTGATGTTGGTGGTGTCGATTATATTGCCAAACCTTTTCATGGGGCAGAAGTGGTATTGCGAATTGAAAATCAGATTAATTTACGTTTGCTCCAAGTTAAACTGCAAGAAAAAAACTTTTTACTCCAACAGGCTCTTGACGACTTGAAAGCCTCTCAAGTTCAACAAATTCAGAACGAAAAGATGGTGGCGCTGGGACAGTTAGTGGCTGGGCTGGCTCATGAGATTAATAACCCGATCAGTTTTATTTATGGAAATCTCCAATATGCTGGTCAATATGTGGAAGACCTAGTGAATATGATTGAGGTCTATCAGCAAGAATATCCCAAACCCACACCAAAAATTCAGCAAATAGCCAAAGATGTAGACCTGAATTTTATCATTAAGGATCTGCAAAACCTGATAGGTGCAATGTATAGAGGATCTGATCGCATTCGGGAAATTGTACTGGCGCTACAACACTTCTCTCGGCATGATGAAGCAGAGATGAAGCGGGTAAATATCCATGAAGACATCGAAAATACTTTGGTGATGTTACAACATCGGCTCAGAGAGGCAGCAGACCATCCGGCAATTGTTGTAGTGAAAGATTATGGTAACTTGCCCCTAGTCACTTGTTATGCGAGTCAATTAAATCAAGTATTTATGCATCTGTTGAATAATGCTATTGATGCAATAGAAGAGGGAATGGGGAATGGGGAGTGGGGAATGGGGAATCAATCTTTAAAAGAGGGAGTAGAGAATGGGGAGTGGAGAGTGGGAAATCAATCTTCTACTCCCTACTCCCTACTACCTACTCCCCAAATTCGGATTCATACAGAGGTGACAGACTTGAATATGGTCAAAATTGCGATCGCTGATAATGGTCTTGGTATTGAAGAGTCGTTGCTCTCGCGTTTATTTGACCCATTCTTTACGACAAAACCTGTGGGCAAAGGTAGTGGACTAGGATTATCTATTAGCTATCAGATTATCGTGCAAAAACACCGAGGAAATATTAGCTGTAACTCATCTGTTGGCAAAGGAGCAGAGTTTGTGATCGAAATTCCCACAGAGCAACCTGATATCTCATCGCAATTTTCAAAATCGGAAAAGGGATTAGAGACTGGGGATTAGGTACTGGGTTTTGAAACGAAAAATTATAGAATTCGCTCTAACCCCGAACATATTTTGGAATGTTTACCCAGTCCTCAGTCCCCGATAAATCTAATTAATCAACAATTCTGGTGCTACCAATCCTTTTTGGATAGCTAAGACTGCGGCTTGAGTGCGATCGCGTACTTCTAGTTTTTGTAAAATAGCATGGACATGAACCCGCACTGTACCAGGGGCAATGTAGAGAATTTCAGCAATTTCTTGATTGCTTTTGCCAGCTGCTACCAGTGCCAAAATTTCTTGCTCCCGCTTCGTTAAAGGATTTTCTAAAGATTCCTCAGTTTTTGCAGACTGCACCGCCATAGAATTGCCCTCAAAAGCGGCTCTAATTTCAGTTGTTGCAGTTTGATCCCACCAAGAAGCGCCCGCTGCAACCGATCGCACTGCCAATATCAAAGACTCAGCAGGAATACCTTTAAGGCAGTAACCTTGTGCGCCGGCGGCAATTAACCGCGAAATTAGGGGTTTTTCAGAACGAGACGTTAAAACCAGAATTGGTAAATTTGGGTGCTTCTGCTTGATTTGGCGACAAGCCTCAATCCCGCCAATTCCCGGTAAACCTATATCTAACAAGACCAAATCCAGAGGATAGCGATTTGCTAATTCTACAGCTTGTTCCCCATCTTCTGCTTCTGCGACAATCTCCAAACTGGTTTCTTGTTGCAACCGCATCCGCAGACCAAGCCGAAATAATTCATCATCTTCAACAAGTAAGATTTTTGTCATTAGTAATTGGGCATTGGGCATTGGGGATTGGGGATTGGGGATTGGGCATTGGGCATTGGGCATTGGGCATTGGGAAAGAGAAAGCAGATCGCGCAGCGTGTCGTAGAGAAGGCAAGAGTTCTTCAATTTTGAATTTTGAATTTTGAATTGATTTCTCATCTCCCCGGTGGTGGACAAGCTGGGAGTCGAAAACCAAATAGTGCGCCCCGTGGTGAGCGATTCTCTGCCCAAATTGTACCCCCATGAGCAACTATAATTTGCCTAGTCAAATAAAGCCCCAATCCAGAACCTGAGACGTGGCGATCGCTATTTCCTTGATAAAACCTCTCAAATAAGTGGGGTAACTCTTTTTCGGTAATGCCGGAACCAGTATCGAGTATTTTTACCACTTGATCGCTAGAATAACCTTCAAATACTACTTCCACTTTACCGCCACGAGGGGTATGGTTAATGCCATTACTCAGGAGATTGCTGAAGACTCGCCCAAGTTGCAAAGAATCGCCATTTACCCAGAGAAAGCTCCGAAAATCTGATTCGCCATAGTGCAGAGAAATATAAACCTGACGTGTTCTCGCTAGTTCAGTCAGTGTAGCGATGATCTCCTCTGCCACTGTCACCAAGTTAACTGCTGATATCTGTAGTTTCAGCCCTTCGGCATCATTGCGGTACACATCTAAAAGGGTTTGGACTAATTGCAGTGTACTGCGATGACTACGAGCCATTGTTTGTAAGACTTTTACTTGCATGGGCGTGATTTCACCAAATTGCTCATTTTGAAAATATTTCAGCGTTTCAATTGCTCCTAATAGGGGTGTTTTCAAATCATGCGTTAGGGTAGAAACAAAATCTTCACGCATGATAGCTAGTTGTTCTTGGGAGCGTAATTGTGCTTGCGTATAAGCGATCGCTTCTTCGTTGCGATGGTTGCGATCGCTTAACCAACCCGTTACCACCAATGCCAACACTGCAATCAACCTATTTGCCAACGTTGGGTAATTAATCATTTCTCCTCCTGGGACAAACAAATTCAATAATGTTAATCCTGTAGCTGCAAGAGTGATCCCCAAAACTGCTCTCCGATTCAATCGAGAATCTGCTAATAAAATCGTCCCTGTGTAGAGGTAGCCAAATACGTACTCTGGAGGTGTCAAATATTCTAGTATGATCACGATCGCAAAGGCGATCGCTATTAGTCCATAGGTCTTTCCACGTTCATTTATCGCTTCTTTCATAGTCAATAATCGACTTAATATCGTCATTTATGATTTACTAAAAATCTGGCTAGTCCTGAAATATATTTGGAGCATACTGCCGTCAGCGCGATCGCACCTAATGCAGTCGATTGGAAATATATGGGAGCGATGCCTACTTTGGCAAGCTACGCTAATCTCACTCAAGCAATTCTGACTAATCGGGGTCAAATCCTTATATTCTCTAGATCGCAGCCTTTCGGCGTACAGCCTTAACCCAGATGAGTAATGCTGGTATCTCACTGTGGGTAATTCAGGAAATCTCAGGGCATCGGAATTTAGAGCAGTTCCAGAGACGCTTATAAGTGCGTGACCATCAGGTATTGGAGGCGGCAGCGGCGTTGTCGATGTTGTCAGGGAGCAATGCAATGGGGAATCTGAGTGTATAAGTTCTGCAAACTTGGAAAATGTATTGTATAAACAAATAATCCTAATTAGTTTAAATAGATGAATTAAAAGTAAAGATTAAATATTCTTAACAAAAACTTGAACAACTCTCTGGAAAATAGTGATAACTGAAAATAGTAAATTCCTCAAAATCCGTTATTTCTAAAAATTGGCTTGGTAGGACTTAAATTTAATTTAGCGTAAAATATATGGGACAAGGTTTTTTGCAAATTGGCTTAACGCTGTGTATTGTCATAGCAATCACTCCATTATTCGGAAAATACATAGCGCGTGTCTTTTTGGGAGAAAGAACACTGCTTGATTTTTTAATGAACCCCATAGAGCGAAGTATGTTCGTATTTGCGGGTGTTCGCAGAAAAGATGACATGACGGGTTGGCAGTATATCCGGGCCATACTCTGTTGCAACACGGTCATGGCTATTTCCGTGTATTTTCTGATATATTTTCAGAGAATTTTACCCTGGAATCCAAACGGCTTCGGTGCGCCCAATTGGGATGTATTGCTGCATACAACGATTTCATTTGTAACGAATACCGATCAACAACACTATGCAGGTGAGACAACCTTAAGCTATTTTAGCCAGGTAGCGGCTTTAGGCTTTTTGATGTTCACCTCCGCAGCCACCGGGTTAGCCGTGGGAATTGCCTTTATTCGCGGGTTGACGGGTAGAGGATTGGGAAACTTTTATGTCGATCTTGTCCGTGGAATTACGCGAATATTGCTGCCGATTTCGATTATTGGAGCGATCGCTTTGCTAGTAGCAGGTGTACCACAAACATTAGCTGGGACTATGGATGTGACAACCTTAGAAGGCGGGACGCAATATCTGGCCAGAGGCCCGGTGGCATCCTTTGAAATGATCAAACTTTTGGGCGAGAACGGCGGCGGCTTTTTTGGCGTCAACTCAGCTCACCCTTTTGAAAATCCCAATGGCGCTTCTAACTTGATCGAAATGATCGCCATGATTTCTATACCGGCAGCCTTGATTTACACCTACGGTATATTTGCGAATAACATCAAACAAGCTTGGCTACTTTTTTGGATGGTGTTTGTGATTTTTGTAGTTCTGGTGGGAGTGACAGCTGTGGGAGAACTACAAGGTAATCCTCTGGTTAATAACGCCTTTGGATTAGAACAACCCAATTTAGAGGGTAAGGAAGTTAGATTTGGTTGGGCACAAACGGCATTTTGGGCAGTGATGACTACCGCTACTATGTCTGGTGCTGTGAATGGGATGCACGATTCTTTGATGCCGCAAGGAATATTTTCGACTCTCTTCAACTTATTTATCCAGGTTATCTGGGGTGGTCAGGGAACTGGAACAGCTTACTTATTTATTTACTTAATTCTCACAGTCTTCCTAACTGGACTAATGGCAGGACGCACCCCAGAGTTTTTAGGACGCAAAATTGAAAAGCCAGAAATCGTCCTCGCCAGCGTAGTGCTGTTGATTCACCCAATTCTAGTTTTGATTCCCAGTGCGATCGCCTTGGCTTATCCCATCTCCCTATCTGGAATTAGCAACTCTGGCTATCACGGCATTTCTCAAGTAGTTTATGAATACGCTTCAGCAGCAGCAAATAATGGTTCGGGTTTAGAGGGGTTGAGGGATAACACCCTGTGGTGGAACTTGAGTACTTTAGTTAGCCTAATCGGAGGACGCTACATTCCGATGATTGCCATCCTGCTGCTAGCTGACGGGATGTCTCGCAAACAACCAGTACAAGAAACCCCTGCTACCCTGAGAACTGATTCTCTGGTATTTACTAGTATCACGGCTGGAGTCACCCTGGTTTTGGGAGTCTTGACTTTCTTTCCCGTTCTGGCTTTAGGCCCCATAGCTGAGGGTTTGAAACTAGCATCTGGCAGTTAGAAAAGTTATGAGTTATAAGTTTGAAATTAAGAAAATATCAAAAAATAATTCAGGAGGCAGGAGGAAGGAGTAACCCAGACTTAAAAGTGTGAGATTCAAGCAAGAAAGGTTTATATCTTGCACTACACGTCTCGTACCAGTATCTGATTTTTGACTGGGTAATTACTTAGAAATAAAGTTTTAATTCATACTTCTTTCCTCCTGCCTTATCTGATAAATTATCTGGTTTCGTAGGATGCGTTACTAACGCATCCTACAGGTTGGATATTTTTTTATTAGAAGTTTCTATAACTCCTAACTCTTAACTTCTCACTCCTAAACTTTATTCATGAATCAAGTGGCAACTAACTTCAAAGCTAGACGCCCAAGTTCTCGTTCTGGCGATCGCCGTCAAGGACGTAAAAAGACCAGGGCAAGTAATAAGTGGCTGTACTTAAGAGCAATTAGGGATGCTTTTATCAAGCTCAACCCTAAGTATGTAATCAAAAATCCAGTGATCTTTGTGGTTTGGGTAGGGACAATCATCATCCTATTGCTAACGATTGATCCCAACCTATTTGGCCCAGCCCTTCAAAAGAACCCGCAACTTTTCAACGGCTTATTGTCGGGGATTTTATTCTTTACAGTTTGGGTTGCCAATTTTGCCGAAGCAGTGGCAGAAGGACGGGGTAAAGCCCAAGCCGATGCCTTGCGATTAATGAAGTTAGAGACGATCGCTAAAAAACTTGCTGCCGATGGCACACTTAGTGAAGTTTCATCCACCAACCTCAAACAGGGCGATACCATCTACGTCGTTGCTGGCGATATCATCCCCGCCGATGGCGAAGTAATCATGGGTGTTGCCTCAGTGGATGAATCGGCAATTACTGGGGAATCCGCACCAGTATTAAAAGAATCAGGCTCGGACGTTGCTAGTTCCGTCACTGGTGGAACGCGGATTATCTCCGATGAACTGATTATCCGTATTACTACTGACCCAGGCAAAGGCTTTATTGACCGGATGATTACTTTAGTAGAAGGGGCAGAACGTAGCAAAACACCCAATGAAATTGCCCTAACGGTATTGTTGGCAGTTCTCAGCTTAGTGTTTTTGTTAGTCGTAGTAACCTTGCCTGCACTTGCTTACTATGTCAACAGTCCAGTCAGCATCCCAATTTTGATTGCCCTATTAGTAGCGTTAATTCCTACCACCATTGGCGGCTTACTAAGTACCATCGGTATTGCTGGTATGGATCGAGTTGCCCAATTTAACGTCATTGCCACATCAGGACGAGCAGTCGAAGCCTGTGGTGATATCAACACTTTACTTCTGGACAAGACAGGTACAATTACCCTCGGCAACCGTCTGGCGGAAGAGTTTATTCCCCTCAACGGTTATTCAATGTCGGAAATTGCTAATGTCGCCTGGGCAGCTAGTGTCTTTGACAATACACCAGAAGGAAAATCCATTGTCCGACTGGCAGAAAAGTTGGGCGCAAGGTTTGATTTTGACTCCACTCAGGCAGAAGGAGTCAATTTTTCCGCCAAAACCCGGATGAGTGGCACAAACTTACCTGGTGGGTATGAGGCCAGAAAGGGAGCAGTAGAAGCCATTAAAGGATTTGTCCGTTCCCGCAACGGACGCGATACACCAGAATTGGATGCTGCCTACGAACGAGTTTCTCGCTTGGGAGGTACACCCCTAGCAGTCAGCCTAGATAACGAAATCTATGGGATCGTTTATCTCAAAGATATAGTTAAACCTGGTATTCGCGATCGCTTTGAGCAACTCCGACGGATGGGAGTGCGTACCATCATGCTAACTGGAGACAACCGAATTACAGCTTCTGTCATTGCCAAAGAAGCAGGGGTGGATGACTTCATTGCCGAAGCCACACCAGAAGACAAAATCAGTGTGATTAAAAAGGAACAAGCAGCAGGGAAACTGGTCGCTATGACCGGAGATGGAACTAACGATGCTCCAGCCTTAGCCCAAGCTAATGTCGGCGTCGCGATGAATACAGGAACACAAGCTGCCAAAGAAGCCGCCAACATGGTCGATTTGGACTCCGATCCCACAAAGCTGCTCGATATCATTAGTATTGGTAAACAATTGTTGATTACTCGCGGGGCATTGACGACATTTTCCATCGCTAATGATATTGCTAAATATTTTGCAATTATCCCAATGATATTTGTCGCGGCTAACCTGCAAAGCTTGAATATTATGAATTTGACTAGCCCTAAATCTGCTGTACTCTCAGCGCTGATTTATAATGCTTTGATTATTCCCGCTTTGATTCCCTTGGCTTTAAAGGGTGTCCGGTTTAGACCGCTGACAGCTAATCAGTTACTCCAACGCAATATCTTAATTTACGGCTTAGGTGGGGTGATTGCGCCGTTTATTGCCATTAAGTTGATTGATGTACTGATTACAGTTGTGGGCTTGGCTTAAGAGGATGTTTGAAAAGTATTAGGCAAATTATATTCACCAGGGCTAGTATATTTTGCGACTTTTCAAACATCCTCTCAGGACAGCAAAAGTAGAGACGCTGGGAAACGAGCGCATCTCGATCAAAGTAAAATAATAAACATTTTTACTTTTACCTGTTGAGAGGGGGAACAAGAAGAATATAAAGAAACATCGTTTTCACTCAGAACTACTTTGGCGATATCCTTTGTTTGGTCGCAATGGCATAAACAACATCTACCACTCGCTATTTTTATCCTGCTGTGCTTGAATGTGGTAACTGCCCCAGTTGTTTCTGCTGTTGCTAACAGCATCTTGGAACGTCCTGCTGGGTGGACAAAAGAATTAAAAATTAAAAATTAAAAATTAAATTCTAGGCGCAATTGGAAAACTTTTTATGGCTATTATTCGAGAAACCATCAGAGCAATTTTTATAACTCTAATGCTTTGGTTGTTGACTGCAATCATCTATCCTCTGATAATCCTTGTAGTCGGTCAAGTTTTTTTCCCTTATCAAGCTAACGGCAGCATCAGGCCGGGTCAAAATGGTGAACCAATTGGTTCAGCTTTGATTGGTCAAGTGTTCACATCTGAGCGATATTTCCATTCTCGTCCCAGTACTGTTAGATATAGCCAAGGCAAAAAAGCCAAGCCAACTGGCATATCTGGAGCTAGCAATCTCGCTGCCAGCAATCCAGAATTACTAAAACGGATTTTAGAAGAGGCAGATAAATTGCGAGAGGAAAATCTTCAACCGATAGCTGATATAATTTATACCTCTGGTTCTGGTTTAGATCCGCATATTTCCTTGAAAGCAGCACGGCAGCAATTGACGCGGGTTGCTGGTGCGCGGGGAGTAAAAGAAGATGAGATTTTACGTTTAATTAATAAGTATACTGATGACAGATTTTTATGGATTTTTGGCGAACCGGGAGTCAATGTTCTCCGATTGAATTATGCTCTTGACGTGCAAGATTTTTCTCGTCAGCCAAATTAGTAAATGGGCATTGGGCATGGGGAAAGCGCCGTTTTTCGATGAAATAGGCTTGCTATAGGAATCAATAATGAAATGTCAGATTATAGTAATACTGGTTCGGCTGGCACTACACCTTTAAATTCTCTAAGTTACTCGCTTTATCCGCCAGGACGGCGGGGCAAGCATAAAATCTTTATTGGTATGGCTCCTGGAGTAGGCAAAACCTATCGGATGCTAGAAGAGGCACATTCACTCAAACATGAAGGAATTGATGTCGTCATTGGGCTTTTGGAAACCCACGGGCGCAAGGAAACCGTCCAGAAGGCAAAGGGACTGGAGATTTTACCCCGCAAGCAATATCTTCGGGATGGGTTGATGCTAACGGATATGGATACAGATGCTATTTTAAAGCGATCGCCCCAATTAGTCTTAATCGATGAACTTGCTCATACCAATGTCCCTGGTTGCCCACGCGAAAAACGCTACGAAGATGTAGAAATAGTTTTGGCAGCAGGTATTGATGTCTACTCCACAATGAATGTGCAACATTTGGAAAGTCTCAATGACTTAGTAGCCCGAATTACAGGTGTGGTAGTCCGTGAGCGAGTTCCTGACAGGATTATGGATGATGCTGATGAAATTGTGGTAATAGATGTCACACCCGAAACGCTACAAGAACGGTTATTAGAAGGGAAGATTTATGCACCCCAAAAAATCCAACAATCCCTCGATAATTTTTTCCAACGCCGTAACCTGATTGCTTTGCGGGAGTTGGCTTTGCGGGAAGTAGCAGACAACGTGGAAGGAAATGCGATCGCCTCCACTCCCAACGGACAATCCTGTAATATTCATGAACGAGTTTTGGTATGTGTATCTACTTATCCCAACTCAGTGCAGCTGTTACGCCGGGGTGCGAGGCTGGCTAATTATATGAATGCCCCACTTTATACCTTGTTTGTTGCCGATCTAGAACGCTTCCTCACCAAGGAGGAAAGCCTACACATTGACACTTGTGAGAAACTCTGTAAAGAATTTGAAGGTACTTTTCTTCGTGTTACCAACAGTAACATCGCCAATGCGATCGCTGAAGTAGCAGAGAAATATCGGATCACCCAAATTGTTATTGGTGAAAGTCAGCGATCGCGCTGGCTTATGTTCCTCAAAGGATCTTTGACGCAAAAATTAGTCCGTTTGCTCAAAAATATCGATTTGCATATCATTTCCAGCGAAAAAATGGTTTCACCCAAATAGGGGATCAAATTTCCCCAAAAACCTCAGAAGTAAAGCTCCCATGCAGACCATAGGGGATATGATGCTTCAGATGTAGCCGTGCGATTACTCCTTTAGAAAAATCACTAGCATCTAAAATTACCAAATCTGAACGGTGATCAGCAGCATCATAAACCAAGGCTAATACCCAACCATCATCTTCCTTTTCAGAATCTGGGCGCGGGACAAAAATCGGTTCACCGACAAAACCACGGGGTGCAGCACTCCAAAGTTGTCTTTCAAGAGACTCTAAATCAATTTTTAGCAATGCTTGTAAGGGAGCATTACCAGTCTCTGCATGAGCCGCACCTATATATAGATATCGATAGGGGCGTCCCACATTCGCCGGATGTATGCTGGGAAATTCACAACAACGGCCATCAATCAATTCCCGCCGTACTATCCCATTCTTTAGATTCAGATAAAATCGCCAAAGTTGCCCAGGTGAAGAAGCTTCAAAATCAACTTGTCGAAAATCGCTTTTAGGTTCTACTTTTGGTAAATCTTGGTAGCAAATGGAGTCAATCAAAACTTCGTCTCCTACCTCAAAAGCATTAATGTGGTGGAAGACAAAACCCGACTGAGTTTCCAGAATTTTTATCTCTTCTTCCCCTTCTTTGGGGGTGCGGGGAATAATTAGAATTTGAGTTGGCTGATTTGGCTGGAATTTGATACATTCTCCCGCCGCACGTATTCCCAAGGCGAAAGGTATGGGATTGAATGTGACAGGATTTTGAAAGAAGATGCAGTAATTAGGAGTAATCACAAAATCGTGAATGAAACAAAAACCTGGAACCTTATGAGCGTGCTGTCTGACAATTTCACCCGCTGGGTTTAGCTCTAAAATAGTAATTGTGGTAGATAATCCTGGCTTAATTGAGAAATTTACCAGGCAAGATGCACCCCCATCTTGATCGCAATTATTTTCCAAACGGGGATGTGCCGCGAAAGGCTCACCTGCTGACAAAACACCATTAAAATATTCATTGCCCAAGGTTTCAAGAGTGTCAGGATCGAGGCGATGTGCTTCAGAACCTTCCCACAGTGCTAGCAATTTACCACCCCAATAGATAACATTTGTATTGGCGATATTTTTAAGTTTGAAGTCAAAGATATTCGCTAACCAACCGCCGGGTTTTTGAGTACCAAAAGTACCGCGATAGAGAATTTTTCCCGCCTCTTGCTCTGCCAAATAGCCAGTTGTGCGGACAAAGCGGTTGCGAAAATGAGCGCGGCCATTGCTGAAAGTAATTTTGCTAATCATCCCATCCCCATCAAATGGGTGATGAATAGACTGCCCATTCACATCCAGCAAACCGGGGCCATTTCTAAACAGCGTACCTTTTAACTCTTTGGGAATTTGTCCTTCTATATCATCAATCCAATAATCAAACTCTTCGGTGAGAGATTGATATCCTCCTTGCCAGCCTGCACGGGTGTAGGATTTTTCTGTAACTAAGCTCTCTGGAATTTTAAAATGCATATACTTGGTTTTTTGTTGTTATTTTGCACAAAAATATGTAGCCGCTCAAAATAATTTCTTTGCGGCTTTACTCAAACGGGAAGACATAGCACTGACTCGAATTAGGGTGAAATTTATGGCACTATTCCACTGTTTCCGACTTTGATTCTCTCAGTACCAACTCAGACATGAAATCAGGCGAAAATGATTGTTCCCCATTTTTGGGTGTCTCAGTTTGCTCATCAGCAGCAGGTAGCCATTTGATAAATGGTAGGGGTAACAGTGTGCTGAGGTTAGTAATTATCACCAAGAGCCAAAGTGAGTCAAAGTTCGTTCCGGTGATCCCCAGCCAATAGGTGATTAATGCCCCGGATGCATGGGAAACCGTTCCTGCTGAATTAAACACCGACATTAACAAGGCAAATAATGTCGCTTCCACACCAGAGGGACAAAGCCTTGCTGCTAGCACCATTACTTGCATAAAAACAATTTTCCCCATCACAGTGAGAATCAGGCTATCACCCAAACTAAACCAGTGGTCATCTATACCCAACAGTCTGTTTGTGTGAGTCACCAACAACAGCATCGTCATCCCCAAAATTGACGAAAGGACAGTACTCCAAGCAAAAATCACGCGAAAAGGGACGCTTTTGAGGAAACGTTGAAAAATCCAAACACCTGCTAAAGAAGCGAAACTTCCCACCAAGTTTACTCGCCCCAAAAATTCTGGTTCAAAGTGGAGTTCGTTAGTAGAGAAGTAGAAAAAGGCTGAGTCAGCATTTGGGGTAGCTTGCCAGATGAAGATAAATGCCGTTGGTAGCCAAATTGTTTTTTGGCTAATGGCTTGGCGTAGCTGCCCCAGTTGATGTTTTATTGGTAAAGAGTTGGTCTGATTACTATCTTGAGGATCTTTGCTAACGGGAGACTCAGCAATTAACCAAGCCACGCCTGAAACGATCAGCGGAAATAAAGCGGTAATCCCAAAGACGGTACGGGTAGTAAAATATTGAAGCAGCAGACCGCTAAAGTAGGCTGTTATTAAACCTCCGATCGCAGAAGCACCCCAGCAGAGAGATTGTAGTGAACCGGCTTTTGCTTGCGATTCGCCTCTGGCTCGTTCTACAACCAGCGAGTCAACTATCACATCACTCATGGCGACAGAAAGAGAACCAAGAGCGATCGCTAATGTCGCTGCCCAGCTAGTATCAACTATTGTGGCCAGACTCACCCAAGAAGCAGTTCCCAGTATCCCGGATAAAATCAAGTAAGGACGCCGACGATAGCCAAATATAGGCAAGCCATCAGAGATAAAACCAAACACTGGCTTGATCATCCAAGGTAGGAAGACAATTCCCAATAGCGCCGATACCTGGACTGGACTCAGCATTAGTTCATCTTTGAGAAAAAAGCTAACGGCTAGACGCGATAGCCCTAAAATTCCTTGGACAAAGTAAACGGTGAGAATTGCAATTAACTCCGCATTCGGTTCATTACCCAAGAAGAGTTTTTGTGTTAATGAGTCTTTGACCTTGGACAAGCCAGATGATTGCTCCACCATTCGATAAATATTTTATAAATTTTATTTACTTTTCTATCATATCGATTCTTCGGAGGTGGGTTTTTTGTAACCTTTCTCGTTTTGTTTATTGTTTGAGTATTATTTAAGGCTTTACTAACAAATTTCTCTCTTCTAGGAAGACATTCTCGTTCCTGAACGGCTGGATATCTAATCTCGCATTGCCTTTGAATTTGGTACATCGAACACAGTTTCATCCACTGGGATGATTCGCACCTGTGAGTTGTCTCAAAAGACACATACAGCGGATTTAAAGTCAGTGAAGTACATAAGCTAAGTCTCAAAGCCAGCTATAAAGCCTGTTTTACTTCAGAATTCTGCTGTATAAACAAACTGGAGTTACTGATTTGGGAACAATAAATTCAGAAATCACCAGGATTTAGCAGCATGATCAGCACTCTTGTCAGTATTCCCGGATACTACATAACGAAACAAATCTACAATGGTTCCAGAACCATAGTTTATCGTGGGTATCGAGAAACTGACTCATTACCTGTAGTGATTAAACTGCTGAAAAGTTCATATCCCAGTTTCAGCGAGCTGTTGCAGTTTCGCAATCAGTACACAATTGCCAAAAATCTCAACTCATCTGCGATCGTCCAAACCTATAGTTTGGAGGCGTATCAAAATGGTTATGCTTTGCTGATGGAAGATTTTGGCGGGGTTTCTCTCAAAGATTACTTTACTGATTACCAGACGCCAGACATCGGATCTTTACAAGAGTTTTTACAAATAGCGATCGCTCTGTGTAATGCCTTAGATATTCTAATTCGTAATCGGATCATTCATAAAGATATTAAACCCGCTAATATTTTAATTAATCCAGAAACTAAAGAAGTTAAGTTAATTGACTTTAGTATTGCATCTCTGCTGCCACGGGAAACTCAAATCTTGATGAGTCCTAATGTGCTAGAAGGGACACTCGGCTATTTATCTCCAGAGCAAACTGGACGCATGAATCGGGGAATTGATTACCGGACTGATTTTTATTCTCTGGGTGTAAGTTTTTACGAGTTACTAACAGGGCAATTACCATTTAAATCGCACGATCCGATGGAATTGGTACATTGTCATATTGCCAAACTTCCGCCTTTAGTACACGAGATTAATCTGCAAATTGCGTCTGTACTCTCATCTATTGTCAGCAAACTGATGGCGAAAAATGCCGAAGACCGCTATCAGAGTGCATTCGGGCTGAAATATGATTTAGAAAATTGTTTGGCTCAACTCAAGGAAACGGGTAAGATTGCAAGTTTCCCAATTGCTCAACGAGATGTGTGCGATCGCTTTATTATCCCAGAAAAACTCTATGGTCGTGAGCATGAAGTTGAAACTCTGCTAAAAGCATTTGACCGCATTACCAACAATCAGACGGAACTAATGCTAGTGGCTGGTTTTTCTGGTATTGGTAAAACTGCCTTAGTCAACGAGGTTCATAAACCCATTGTCCGACAGAGGGGCTACTTCATCAAAGGCAAATTTGACCAATTTAATCGTAATATTCCCTTCTTTGCTTTTGTGCAAGCGTTTCGAGACTTAATGGGGCAATTGCTGAGTGAAAGTGATGCCCAATTGTCAACTTGGAAAAATAAAATTTTACAAGTGCTGAGTGAGCAGGGGCAAGTCATTCTTGAGGTAATTCCCGAACTAGAACAAATTATTGGTCAACAACCACCTGCAACCGAACTTTCACCCAGTGCAGCCCAGAATCGGTTTAATTTACTGTTTCAAAAGTTCATTCAGGTATTCACCACAAAAGAACATCCATTAGTAATTTTCCTTGATGATTTGCAGTGGGCTGATTCTACATCACTCAAATTGATCCAGTTGCTGATGAACGAGTCTGGAAGTGGAGCTTTACTTTTAATTGGAGCTTATCGGGATAATGAAGTTTCTGCTGCTCATCCATTGATGTTGACATTAGATGAAATTGCCAAAGCCAATGCTACCATTAACAAAATTACATTAGCTCCCCTGAGTGAACCCAGTTTAAATCAACTGGTTGCTGATACCCTAAGTTGTTCACTAGAAACTACAGAAAAACTCACACAATTGGTTTATCAGAAAACCAAGGGCAATCCATTTTTCAGTACGCATTTTTTCAAAGCCCTGCATCAAGATCAACTAATTAAATTTGATTTAGATAGCGAAAGTTGGCAGTGTGATATTGCCCACTTGAAGGTGTTAGCCCTGACAGATGATGTGGTTGATTTTATGGTGTTACGGTTGCGAAAATTGCCAGAACCAACGCAGGATGTTTTGAAATTAGCGGCTTGTATTGGTAATCAATTTGATTTGGCAACATTGGCAATTGTTTCAGAAAATTCCGAAACCGAAACAGCAACAGACCTCTGGAAAGCATTACAAGAGGGATTAATCCTGCCACAAAGTGAAGTTTACAAATTCTATGTCGGGCGGGAAACACAGGATTTAGTACAAAGTTCGCTAACTGTAAACTATAAATTTTTACACGATCGCGTTCAACAAGCGGCTTATGCGTTAATCCCAGAGTCAAAAAAGCAATCCATCCATCTGCAAATTGGACAACTATTATTAAGCAAAATACCGATTAAAAAGCAGGGAGAGAGAATTTTTGAGATTGTTAATCAGTTGAATATTGGTGTAAATCTAATCACTCACCAGTCTGACCGAAATCAATTAGCACAGTTAAATTTGCTAGCTGGGCAAAAAGCCAAACAATCCACTGCTTATAGTAATACAATGGAATATATTAGTTGCGGGATTCAGCTATTGACAACAGATAGCTGGCAACAACAATATTCACTCACCTTATCCTTGTATGAAGAAGCTGCTTCGGCAGCATATTTTATGGGTCAATTTGACCAGGTAGAAGAGTTTGTTAGGCAAGTGCAACACCATGCTAACGTCTTACTAGATCAGGTGAAATCGATTGAAATTCAAATCCAATCTTATTTAGCTCAGAGTCGATTTGATGATTCGATTCGGACTGCGATCGCACTGCTAAATCTCTTAGGTATCAAACTATCTCATCAAGCAAATAAAACACAAACATTTCTCAGTTTAGCCCAAACAAAATTGCGACTTTTAGGTAAATCTCCTTTAAATTTGATTGATTTACCTAATATGACGGGGGACAAACAACTGGCAGCAATCAGAATTTTAGCTAGTACGAATTCAACAGCTTATATTGGTCGTCCAGATTTACTGCCACAAATCATTTTGAGCGAAGTCCATTTATCGATGCAGTACGGCAATGCGGCAGCATCTGCATTTGGCTATGCCTGGTATGGATTGATTGAGTGTGGAATTCTGGGAAATATTCAGACGGGTTATGAATTTGGTCAATTAGCATTACAAGTTCTCGAAAAATTCCATAGCAAGGAATTCAAAGCTAGAACCTTCTTCATTGTTCAAACATTTATTAATCACTGGCATCAACCCCTTAAAGACACAATTACACCGTTAATCGAAGCCTATCAAGTGGGTTTAGAAACCGGAGATATTGAATATGCTGCTTGGGCTAGCTATAGCTGTAGCTTTCATGGATACTTTATGGGGCAGGAATTGACTGAGTTAGAAAAACAGATGGGTGACTATGCTGAAGTCTACAGCCATTTTAGACAAGAAAAACCTCACACATATATTAATTCATTTCGTCAAGCCATCTTGAATTTGTTGGGATCTAATAATCCCAGTTACTTATCAGGTGCTGTTTATGATGCCCAAACTATTCGCCCCTTACAAGAGCAAGCAAACGATCGCACTGGATTGTGCTTTAGCTATGCTAATGAATTGATACTTTGCTACCTGTTTGAAAATTATACCAGAGCATCTGAGGCAGCAATTAATGCAATAACCTATTTAGATGGAGTAACATCGGCGGCAGTTGTACCAATAGTTTATTTTTATCAGGCGCTAACCCAACTAATTCTCTATCCAACATCAACGGCTACTGAGCAAAAACAGATTATTAAAAAAGTAAAGTCCCATCAGAAAAAGCTGAAAAAATGGGCGCATCATACCCCAAGAAATCATCAACACAAATTTTATTTAGTCGAAGCAGAACGGCATCGGATTTTGCTACAAAAAAACAAAGCAATGGAATTGTACGATCGCGCCATAACTCTAGCTAAAGAAAACGAATATATCCAAGAAGAAGCCTTGAGCAATGAACTAGCTGCCAAGTTCTACCTCGACTGGGGCAAAGAAAAAATTGCTCAAGTTTACATGCAAGAAGCTTATTATTGCTATGCCCGTTGGGGTGCTAAAGCTAAAATCCAGGACTTAGAAAAACGCTATCCTCAACTCTTGGCTCCCATCTTACAACAGCAACTTAATCGCTTTAAACTGAGTTCAAGCGTCGATAGATTATCATTTGCAAATCAAACCATCCACACAAACCTTTGTAGCAGCAATATTTATGAAGCCCTCGATTTGGCCACCATCTTTAAAGTCTCCCAAGCTCTCTCCAGTGAAATTCAATTAGAGCAATTACTCACTACGCTTTTGCAAGTGGTGATGGAAAATACTGGGGCACAAAAAGCGACGCTGCTTATACTCCAACAGGACAACTTAATGGTTGAAGCCGTAGCTACCATCAATGAAGGAGTCACCCTACTATCTGTACCATTGTCAACCAGCGAAGGCATTCCCATTACACTGGTGAACTTTGTCAAACACAGCTTAAAAACTGTTGTGCTGGATGATGCAACAGCACAAACTGATTTTATCGCCGATCCATATTTCATACAGCAACAACCTAAGAGTGTCTTGTGTACGCCGATATTAAATCAGGGTAAAATCATTGGGCTGCTATATTTAGAAAATCCGCTGACAATTGGTGCATTTACTCGCGATCGCACCGAAGTTATCCAACTGCTATGCACCCAAGCCGCCATCTCTCTAGAAAATGCCCGTCTTTATCAAGAATACCAGAATTATGCCCATCAACTAGAGCGATCGCTGCAAGAACTTGAGCAAGCCCAATTACAAATGGTACAAAATGAAAAAATGGCAACCTTGGGTAATTTGGTTGCAGGTGTGGCACATGAAATTAATAATCCGATTGGATTTCTCGAAGGCAGTCTCCACAATGCCGAAGAGTATACTCAAGACTTACTCGCCCATATCCAATTAATTAAACAACATCATCCCACTCCTGCTTTGGCAGTCATTGAGCATGGTGAAAAAATTGACCTAGAATTCCTGATTGCAGATTTACCAAAGCTAGTAAGTTCGATGAAAATGGCTTCGGAACGAATTATAGACATTAGTAACAGTCTCCGCACCTTCTCCAGAGCCGATACAGCCGAAAAAGTTGCTTGTAACCTCCATGAAGGGATTGAGAGTACGCTAATGATTTTGAAGTATCGGCTTAAAGCTAACGAAAAACGTCCAGCGATCGAAGTCATCACCAAATACGGAAAATTACCATTAGTTGAGTGCTTTTTAGGACAGCTAAATCAAGTATTTATGAACATCCTCGCAAATGCAATTGATGTCTTCGATACATCCATTGAAGGGCGTTCTTTTGCTCAAGTGGAAACCGAACATCAGCAAATACTGATTCACACCGAAGTATCCAGTGACCAACGCACGGTAACAATTTGCATCATAGATAACGGTCATGGGATGCCAGAGGAGATTAGAGCAAGGATCTTTGACCACCTATTTACAACAAAACAGGTTGGGAAAGGAACGGGATTAGGATTAGCCATCGCTCGTCAAATTGTTGAGGAAACCCATGATGGGCGGTTGAGTTGCAATTCTGTACTTGGTGAAGGAACAGAATTTGTCATTGAAATTCCAGTGTTTTAGCTTAAATGAAAATTCATATCCCACTCGAAGGGCGGTGTGGGATAAATTTTTGGGTAATTACCAGAGGTTCCACTGCTTTTCTGAGAGAGTGCCTTCTGGCGATCGCACATATAGCGTTGAAAATCGCTCCGAGAATGCGGGTGCGATCGTACCCTTATAGTTAGCGTTGCCAGAATAAAATAGCGCCGAATCGATTATTTAATACGTCTTCATTCCCTGGCGACTGTTATTTTTAATAAAAATCTATTTTTGTTCCAAATCTACCAATATGTCCAGTTTCAGATCCACCGTCCTCAGTAGTTTCTGTGCGATGTCTACGACGGGCTACGCCTACACCACGGGGGTCTGTTTGCAGGAGATATTTACCCCCAAGTAGTTCTTGATAACGTGCCAATACTCCAGTGCGATCGCTTTCAACTCCGACAAATCGCCGTCAAAACCTTGCTGCATAACCCCAGGTTTGAAAAACTCTTACAGCTTGCTTGTCTACTAGCGGGACGACACGCTACACCAGCATCTCAAACAACTGTTTAGCTGCTGCATTTTGAGCGTTAGTGGCTATCAAGACATGAAGAATACATAAAGATAAGTACTGACATTATACTCATCGGCAAATAATGTGAAGAGTATGCAAAGATATGTCTTTAAGTATGGACATCTCAGTAAATATTCAGATATGGTTACTAAAGTGTTATTTAGATGTTCTCTATTTTTAAGCTCCATACCCACGGGCAATAGCTCACAACGACTGCATAAAAGTTCTTTCCCTATTGGAAGTGAATTACTCTCTATTTTGACGACAGTAGGGCTTACGTTTTGATAAAAAAATATGAAGTGTGGGTTTTAGGCATTCAAGCTTGATTTTTCGACGCTTTGTCAGTGATGGCTGGGTTGAGCTGCGGATCAAGGATGATAAAAAAAGCGTGAAACCATGTGTTTTCCTAAACACACGCTCATAAATCTTTACAGTGGTTAAGACTTAGAGGATGAATGAACAAGTCCTGTTGTTGGTAGCAAAAAGTTTTAGATCCCCCTAAATCCCCCGATAAATTGGGGGACTTTAAGAAGTTTTCCCCCCTTCTTAAGCAGGGCTAGGGGGGATAAAGATGTGCTGAAAATCACAGCTAACCACTTTTAAAACAACCTCTTAGATAGTCCTAACTAGCCATTATTAACGCGTACACAAATAACGGATGAAAAAGGCAATAGGGAATAGGTAAATAATTTAACTTTGAACCTCCTGCCTCCTGCCTTTTTCAAGTCAGTTAGATCAGTCCTACTTACAAGCTCATCAATAAGGTAAATCTTCGGGAAAATTGCTAGCCCTCAAGGGCGACATAAAAGTATGTCGAAAGCGTTAACTCTCGGCGATTTCGGTGTGTCCTTTAACAACATTAACAACAAGTTAATAGCTGAAATTACTCAAAAAAATCGATTCAGGAAGGTAAAAGTTATGGTGAATATCATTGGAACCAACGGTAAGGATACTCTACTGGGTAGTCAGGGCGCGGATACAATTAACGCTAAAGTGGGAGATGATACCATCGATGGCAAAGATGGCAACGACCTTTTAAGCGGTGATGCCGGAAATGATACCCTCATTGGTGGTGCGGGCAATGATACTCTCCTTGGTGGTACGGGTAACGACTCCCTCCGTGGTGGTACGGGTAACGACTCCCTCCGTGGTGGTACTGGTAATAACCTGCTGCGGGGTGATGAGGGAAATGATACCCTTGATGCTTCCTATTCTTCTGGAAATAACATCCTCAGTGGAGATGCAGGGGATGACTACCTTGATATTAGCTACTCTACTGGCAACAATACGGTTTCAGGCAAAGACGGCGATGATTCCTTCTACGCAGATGAAGTTCAGGGTAGAAATACTTTAAATGGAGGCGCTGGTAATGATGTCTTCTATTTGTCCGCCTCAAAAACTTCCCCCGCTTCCTTAACGACTCAAAGCGTAAATGGAGAAACAGGTGAGGATTACTTATCTGTATATTACACCAGTGCTACCAGGGGAATCACTTCGAGTTTTGATGCTGCTACTAACACTGGCTCGATTAGGGCTGGCACAAATCGGGTTAACTACAACAATATCGAACGATTAGAAATTAGAGGTACAACCTACGCTGACTTTATTGTCGGCAGCAATGGCAACGATTTACTCTTCGGAGGCAGTAGTGGCAATGATTTAAGTTATGGCAATGATACGATTTTTGGTGGTGTTGGTAACGATTACTTAAATGTTAATTATTCCACCAGCGATAACATCCTGAACGGTGGTGTTGGTAACGATCAATTAAGTGCTGATTCTTCAACAGGTAATAACCTGCTCTCTGGGGGCGATGGCAATGATAATCTCTCAGCGTCTAACACAAATGGCAATAACACCCTCAACGGTGGTGTTGGTGACGATCAATTAAATGCTAACTATTCAACAGGCGATAACATCCTCAATGGAGGGGCTGGCAATGATTCTCTTAGTGGCTCTCGCTACTACGACTATTCCGCCTCTTTTACCCCCGGCAATAACACTCTCAATGGTGGTGCTGGTGACGATGAATTGAGTGTTAACTATTCAACGGGCGATAACATCCTCAATGGGGGCGATGGTAATGATTCTTTCTTTGCCTCTGGCTACTACGACGACAAAAAAGCCTATGGCACGTTTGGTAATAACATTTTCAATGGAGGGGATGGTAATGATTCCTTCTCTTTCGTCCTATATACTTCCCCACCTTCCTTAGCGACTCAAACAGTAGATGGGGGGACAGGTGACGATTTGTTGAGCGTTTCGTATATCTATCCTAGTCAGGGAATCACTTCAACTTTTAATGCTGCTACTAACACTGGCTCGATTAGCGTGGGCACGGATCTGATTAATTACAAGAATATCGAAGGATTACATATCTCAGGTACAGTCTACAATGACTTGATTGTGGGGAGCAATGGTAACGATACCATCTCGCTCTACGGAAGTAGTAGTGGCAATGATACTATCGATGGGGGGAGAGGTGATGATTTATTGGAAGCCTATTATTCCGATAATTCTACCGGGGGTGAGGGAATCACTTCGACATTCAATGCTGCTACTAACACTGGCTCGATTACATCAGGCACGAATCAGGTTAGCTACAAAAATATTGAACGATTAAATATCTCAGGTACAGCCTACGATGACTTGATTGTGGGGGGCAATGGTAACGATACACTCAACGGGGGCGATCGCGGCAACGATACCATAGATGGAGGGAGAGGTGACGATTTGTTGTCCTTCTATAACTATTCTATCAGCCAGGGAATCACAACGACATTCAATGCTGCTACTAACACTGGTTCGATTACAGCAGGCCCAAATCAGGTTAGCTATAAGTTTATCGAACAATTAAATATCTCAGGTACAGACTACGATGATTTGATTGTAGGGAGCAATGGCAACGATACCCTCGCTGGGGGACGTGGAAATAACACAATTCTCGGCGGTGCAGGTGAGGATTACTTGAGTGCTGACTATTCAAATGGTAATAATTCGCTCTCTGGTGGTGATGATAATGATTCTCTTAACGTCTCTGGCTCCTACGATGACTACCGAGGCAATTTCTATCTCGATGCTATTTCTGGCAATAACACCCTCAATGGTGGCGCTGGTGACGATAACTTAGTTACTAACTATTCATCAGGCAATAACCTACTAAATGGGGGCAATGGCAATGATACTCTTACAGCCGCTGGTTCAGCCTCCTTATATTCCTTATACGGAGCTTATACTGTCTCTGGTAATAACACGCTCAATGGTGGTGCTAATGACGATCGCTTGATTGTTGACTATTCATCAGGCAATAATCTACTGGATGGAGGCGATGGTAATGATACTCTTACAGCCTCTGGTGCTTCTGGTAACAACACCTTCAAAGGTGGCAAAGGTAATGATAACCTCTATGGAGGAGCTGGTACTGATACCTTTATTTTCAATAGTTTCAATGAAGGCGTTGATAATATTTATAACTTCAACGCGACTAATGAACTGATTCGGGTGTCGGCTGCTGGTTTTGGCGGGTTATCAACAGGTTTACTCTCAGCTAGCTCTTTTACCCTTGGAGCATCTGCAACAACGAGCAATCAGCGATTTATCTATAACAACACTACAGGTGCGCTATATTTTGACCAAGATGGCAGTGCGGGCGGATTTACTCAGGTAAAATTTGCACAACTATCTGGTGGAGTGTCACTAACCGAAAACAACTTCCTAGTTGTTTAATTCTCAACCCCACAGTCAAATAGAAATCTTCAGAATGGGAGGTGCTATATAGCGGTTCTCGCTTAAGTGAGGTACAAGAACCCCACCCCCAACCCCCTCCCCGCAAGCGAGGAGGGGACTATGATGTACCTCATGTGATTAGGAAACGCTATATTAAGCACCTCCCATTCGATTCATTAATGGAATTATTAAGCCACGCGGTAAAATAATTACTCTAATCAGTGCAAATGGCGAGGCGATGTGCTACCGCCCCGCTTTGCTAACGCGTTCCGTTCCCCGCAAAGAGCAACTAGCTGCCCATTTACTGCAAGAGCGATCGCTTGTAAATTATTGATAGACCCACAAAAAGCATTAAATTGAGTATATCTATGCAGTTTAAATATAAGCTCTACAAGTGTGGTATCCAGAAAAAAAAGCCAGTCAGATTGCTCAAGTCCTGAAGAATCAGCAGAGAGCCAAAGCAGCTTTAGTACTGCATCAAACCTGCAAAGTATGCCCAATAAAGAAACTTGAGGAAAGAAAATAAGATGCTAAAAAATAGTATAAACCAAGACTTTATCCGGCCGGAAGAAGCAATTCATCGCTATATTCAGGCATCTGAGCAAAGTAACATGGATAGCATTGCTATTGAAACTGATGAGATAAGCAAGAACTCTTTGTCTGTAAAAGATATTACTACTGATTTAGACATTCAGAGTTATTCAGGTAAATGGTCATCCAATTTATAACGATCATCCACTTCTAAGCTTCTGTGATCCTGAACATCACTTAAGCCATGCTCAATAAATGTGTCTAAAATTACTAGCGCTTCTTCTATATTCATTTGTCAAAAGCATAAAGTTTGTTTTAAATAAGACTTTACCGGAATTTTTCATACTTTTTTCACTATTTACTTAAATTTAAACAGTTGGCTTCAGAAACTTAACCCCCTACCAGTCAAAAAATAATCACAATCAAAATCTGTATATGTACTAAGATGCAAAGGGAGCTATGTCTCCTTTATTAAGCAGAATTATTGCCAAATTTAAGCATGATGAATAACTGGTTTGATACAGCTCGATTGGGGATGTTTATTCATTGGGGACATAGTTCTCAACAAGGACGTGAGTTATCTTGGCCGTTAGTTGGGGGTGTATTCAGCCTTCCTTTTTGCAAAGATATTCCAGTTGAGAAATATCACTACACAGCTAATACTTTCAATCCACTGCAATACAATCCTCAAGAATGGGCACATTTAGCAAAAAGTCTAGGAATGAAATATGCCATATTAACAGCCAAGCATCATAATGGTTTTGCCCTATTCCATACCCAAGAATCAGACTTTTCAATTGCATCTGCACCTTACAAAAAAGATATTGTACGTGAATATATCGAAGCGATGCGCTCTGTAGGATTGCGTATTGGTCTTTATTTTTCGCTTAGTGACTGGCATCATCCAGATTATCCGGCTTTTACAGAAGCAGATAAACCTTATCGCTTTGACCAGCTACCTCAACCTACAGCGCAACAGTGGGAGCGATATATCCAATTTATGTTCAATCAGATACGAGAATTATTGACTAATTATGGTCAAATTGACATCATTTGGTTTGACGGAAGTTGGGAACGCACTCCAGAGCAATGGCAGGCTCAAAAATTAGCAAAAATGATTCGTGATTTACAACCTAATATTCTCATTAACGATCGCCTACCCAATTGTGGAGACTTTGAAACTCCTGAACAGTTTATTCCTCCTCATCCACCGACTCATCCTTGGGAAACCTGTCTGACGATCAATGAAAGTTGGGGATATAATTCAGACGACCATTGCTTCAAGTCATCTCGTCAGCTAATTCATACCCTTTGTGAAGTAGCAGGTAAAGGAGGCAACCTCTTGCTCAATATTAGTCCAATGGGTAATGGACAAATCCCTCCTGAGCAGTTAGAGCGTCTCAAAGATATAGCAGATTGGATGGAGAGCCACTCTGAAAGTATACTTGATACAACTCCAGGATTAGAACCCTGGCAATTTTATGGCCCCTCAACTCGTAAGGGCAATCGCATTTATCTACACCTGTTAATGAAACCTTACGAAACAATATCAGTTAGGGGTATACCAATCAAACGAGTAAAATCGGTGTTTGTTCTTGCTGACGGTACAGCGCTAACCTACACAAGTCGTTGTGCAATTATAGATTCTATGTTCAATTCTAATCCGTTAGGAGAATTAACAATTGATGTACCTGAATCAGTAATTAATCCATACGTTACAGTGATTTGTATTGATATTGATTCTTGAGTAATTAATGTTTTTTAAGTAACAGTACAAGGTTGAGGACTTTGTTCAGCGCAGAGACTTTAAGCTCTCAGTTTTTTGCACTAAGAAATCAGTGAAGATACTCATAAAGTGCTGTGTTTTAGGTTCTAAGTCTGAGTTTCCAAGTTATGATCTCGACATTCTGAGTTCAGAGGTTGAAGTTCCGAGTTCAAAGGTCGAAGTTCCGAGTTCAGAGGTCGAAGTTCCGAGTTCAAAGGTTGAAGTTCTGAGTTCTGAAGTTAAAGTTCCGAGTTCAGAGGTCAAAGTTCCGAGTTCAAAGGTCAAAGTTCCGAGTTCAAAGGTCGAAGTTCCGAGTTCAGAGGTCAAAGTTCCGAGTTCAAAAGTCGAAGCAATAAGATTTCCCCTTGCCTCCTGCCTCCTGCCTACAGTTTTGCTTCTTGTTGTTGATACAGACAGGAGTAATAACCTTTGAGCGCCATTAATTCTTCATGAGTCCCCTGTTCTACCACAGCACCTTGATCCATCAAATGAGTGCGGACTCAACATTTGGAAGCAAGCGAGGGAAGCATCTAGCGGCCCTCTGCCCCGAATATAAGGATACTTCTTGCTTGAACCTAATCTTGTCAAGTAGTTTCCGAGCAATGGTTAAGTAGTCGGACAAAAATATTTACAGTCATTGCGAGCGAAGCGAAGCAATCTCAAGGGCTGGGGTTGCTTCGCTTCGCTCGCAATGACATTGTTAATTCTGTCTGACTACTTATTGACTCTAAGCGATCGCTTTACTCATGCTCGGTTTTACCAAAAACTATCATTAACTTTTAACTGCTGGCAGATGCTTTTTTTCAGCTTTCCTACTTTGCATACTAAGCTTTTTCCGCCATGCCTCCATGTAAATGTAAAACACTGGAGTCAGATAGAGAGTCAATATCTGAGAGAACAGCAATCCCCCAACGATCGCAATCCCCAAAGGACGACGCGCTTCTGAACCAACTCCCGTCCCCAAAGCAATGGGAAGTGTCCCAATTAAAGCTGCCATCGTCGTCATCATAATTGGGCGGAAGCGAGTCAAGCAAGCGGCATAGATGGCATCATAGGAATTTTTTCCTTCCTTTCGCTGGGCAATAATTGCAAAGTCCACCAGCATGATACCGTTTTTCTTGACGATGCCCACTAGCAAAATGATGCCGATGAAAGAGTAAAGATTTAAATCAACTTGGAAAATCAGCAGCGTCAATAATGCGCCAAAACCCGCCGAAGGTAGACCGGAAAGAATGGTGATTGGGTGAATGAAATCTTCATAGAGGATACCGAGAATCAGATAAATTACTAAAATAGACACCAACAACAGCACGCCTAAATCGTTGAAAGACTGTTGAAAGGTTTGGGCTGACCCCTGAAAACTGGGGGTAATTGTTGAGGGTAGCATCTCACTGGCTACTTGTTTGATGGCATCTGTAGCCTGACTTAGAGACGTTCCTGGTAGCGTGTCAAAAGAGATAGTCGCAGAGGGGAGTTGAGCAACGTGAGTAACAGTGAGGGGACCGACATTCTGGGTGATATTTGCGATCGCACTCAAAGGAACCAGTTTTCCAGTACTCGATTGCACATAAAGCATCGATAGGGCGCTGGGATCTCGCTGAAACTCTGGTTTAACTTCTAAGATTACATAAAATTGGTCATTTGGGGTATAGATAGTAGAAACTTGGCTGGAACCATAAGCGGCGCTGAGGGTTTGTTCAACTTGTTGGGCGGTAATCCCCAGAGTTGCGGCTTTGTTATGGTCAATTTGGACTTGGATTTGAGGAGTGCTGAGTTGTAAATCGCTGTCAACGTTCTGAAGTCCTGGTAGGGTTTTGACTTTATCGACAAGTTTCGGAACGTATTGGCGCAAGTCTTGCAAATTCAAGCTCTGCAAGGTGAACTGATAAGTAGAATTAGTTTGTTGTCCACCGATGGGAATAGCTGGCGGAGAGCGGAGGAATGTCTTAATCCCAGTTGTCCGTCTCAACTTCGGGGTTAATTCTTGAATGATTTGGTCAGCATTCAGTTGACGTTGAGAACGTGGTTTTAGCCGAATCGTAATTCGCCCGCCGTTGACTGAACCGTTCGGGCCACTTGCACCCACAATCGAATCAACTGCTTCAATGTTCGGGTCTTTACGAATGATATCAACAACCGTTTGCTGGTGACGCAGCATATCATCAAAAGAAATATCTTGCGCTCCTTTCGTGTTCGCCATTAATTGTCCGGTGTCTTCCGTAGGAATAAATCCTTTGGGAACGATGACGAACAGATAGACGGTCATTAGCAGCAGAATGCCAGAACCAATCAGCGTCATCAGGCGGTATTTTAAAACAGGCTTGAGCGTCCAATCATATCCCCGCAGTAGAAAATCAAATCCCCCTTCTAAGACTCGATAAAGCCGATTTGGTTTTTGGTGATGGGATGAACTTAAGAAACGACTGCACAACATGGGGGTGAGACTGAGGGAAACAAAACCTGAAACCAAAATTGCCACTGCGATCGTTACGGCAAATTCATGAAATAATTTACCGATTATTCCACTCATAAACATGATCGGGATGAACACCGCCACTAGGGAAAGGGTCATTGACAAAATTGTAAAACTGATTTCCCTCGATCCCTTCAATGCTGCGTCTAGGGGAGATTCGCCCATTTCCCGATAACGGACGACATTTTCCAACACCACGATCGCATCATCCACCACAAAGCCCACGGAGAGGGTCAACGCCATGAGTGAGATGTTGTCTAGGGAGAAGCCCGACAAATACATCACGGCAAAAGTGCCAATGATCGCTACAGGTAGCGCCAAACTGGGAATCAGCGTTGCAGTGATGTCACGCAAGAATAAGAAAATAACCAAGATAACTAGACAAACTGAGAGAACCAAGGTAAACTTTACATCGTTGACAGAAGCTCGGATGGTTTGGGAGCGATCGTACATAATCCCCATCTCAATGGATTTGGGAACTTGTTCGCGGAGTGTAGGTAAAAGTTTCTGGATGGCATCAACGATATTTACAGTGTTAGCACCCGGTTGAGGCTGCACAGCGAGAACAATGGAATGGCGGTTTGTTACTTTGCGATCGCTATACAAATTCGAGACTTTGACGTTTTGTTCACTGTCAATTACGTCCCCCAAATCCTGGAGACGCACGGGCGCACCATTCTTGTAAGTGACAATTAGCTGGCGATAGCCGGCAGCATCGGTGAGTTGACCGTTCGCCTGAATCGTATAGCTTTTGTAAGTGCCAGAGAGACTGCCGGTTGGTAAGTTGACATTTCCCTGTTGAATTGCAGTTTTCACCTGAGTTAGACCGATTCCCCTTGATGCCAACTCTCGCGGGTCAAGCTGGACGCGGACTGCATATTGCTGTTGACCAAATACCTGCACCTGAGCAACACCATCAATCATCGAGATTGGCTGACCAACTGTTACCTCCGCGTATTCATCTACTGTCGAGATTTGCTGTGTCTCAGAATACATATAGAGAAAGAGAATCGGTGAGACAGATGGGTTAACTTTGCGGTAGCTAGGTGGGCGAGGCATTCCGGCGGGCAGTTGTCCGGCTGCTGCTGAGATGGCTGCCTGTACATCTTTGGCGGCATCTTCCACTCTGCGGCTAAAGTCAAATTGTAGGGAGATGTTGGTGCTACCAGTTGAACTGGTGGAATTAAATGAATTGAGTCCGGCAATTTCAGTAAACTGTCTTTCTAGGGGTGCGGCGACCGAAGATGCCATTGTTTCGGGGGTGGCACCTGGGAGACTCGCAGAGACAGATATAAAAGGATATTCAACGTTAGGTAGCGCACTGATGGGTAATAATACATAACTCATCAGACCGAAGATGAGGATACCGATCATTACCAAAGTGGTCATGACTGGACGACGAATGAAGAGTTCTGAAAGGTTCATGGGTTTTGTTCTCCCAGAAATGTGGTGAGGTGGGCATCTTGTTATTGTGGGGTGGGCATCTTGCCCGCCCATTATTACGGGCGGGCAAGATGCCCACCCCACAAGATGGGATAATTTATTTCTTGGAAATCCCTAAGTCAAGATTCGGTTGACGCAGAAATAGTCCTCGCACAATATCGCCATTGAAATTTTCATCGCTCAATAACTTCAGCATTGACATTTTTTAAGATTATTGCTGGGCTAATAAGCGAGAACGAATTAGGCTCAAATCAGGTTGAACACTTGACAGCCGTTGATGAACAGATTCAGCTAACTGTTCGCGTCGATTGAGGTATGCTTCTACAGCATCTCGATGTCGAAGGTAGTAGCCAATAGTCAGGTATACATCGGATAATGACAAGGATGAGTAACGCCCAACAATAGATTCAGCAGATGCACCATCTTGAAAGGTACGAATCACCAGTTCTAGCAAAACCCTTGTATTACCGACTCGAATTGCACCTGTTACATCTTCACTTAGGGGAGGAATTTCTTTTTCTAGTGCTAAACTCATGGTGGTAATTATTCCAAAAACTTTGTAATTCGTAATTCGTAATTCGTAATTATTTTAATCTGTACACTTCCTTTGGAGAATTGATGTTAAATCGAGCATAGGTGAAAGATTTATATTGCAGTTTTGACCTCTCTCCAAACCTCTCTCCTAAAAGGAGAGAGGCTTTGAATTCTTCCCCCTTCCCGCGTCGGGAAGGGGGTTAGGGGGTTAGGTCTATCTGCGTATTTCTTCATTCAAGTAAAAATGGCTATATTGCTTGTTGAAAATCACGATCGCCCGCCTGAAAATGAAAATACCCGACGGAACTTAACTTGACTGAGCTTTTTCCGCCATGATTCCATATAGATATAGAAGACTGGTGTTAAATACAGGGTCAATATCTGAGAAAATATCAGTCCGCCCACAACTGCAATCCCTAGAGGACGGCGGGATTCGGAACCAGCCCCAAATCCGATCGCGATCGGTAAAGTTCCCATTAATGCTGCCATCGTCGTCATCATAATCGGGCGGAAGCGCACTAAACAGGCTTGATAAATCGCTTCAGAGGGCTTTTTCCCTTCATTTCGCTGGGCTTCAATGGCAAAATCCACCATCATAATTCCATTTTTCTTGACGATGCCCACCAACAAAATGATGCCGATGAAGGAGTAAACATTCAGTTCGACATGGAATATTATCAGCGTTAACAATGCGCCAAAACCTGCTGAAGGCAAACCGGAAAGAATTGTAATCGGGTGAAGGAAATCCTCATAGAGAACACCCAGGATCAGATAAATTACTAGGATAGCGATCGCTAACAATAAACCCAAACTCGGCAGTGAACTCTGAAATACCTGACTTGCGCCCTGAAAGTTCGTGCTAATGCTGGCAGGAATCACCTGATTAATCAGTTTTTCTATCTCTTCGTTGGCATTTCCCAAGGACACACCGGGAGCGAGGTTAAAGGAAATAGTCGCGGCGTTCATCCGACCGTTATGATTAACCATTAACGGGCTGACTCCCTGAGATAGTTTGGCGAATGTCTTCAGAGGAACTGCCACTCCAGTACTGGAGTTAATGTATAATGTCAACAAAGCATTGATATTCTCCTGATACTGGGGTGCTAATTCCAGAATCACCTGATACTCATTGGTCGCTGCATAGATGGTTGACACTTGGTAGGAACCATAAGCACTTCTCAAGGTATTTTCGATTTGCTCGGCAGTGATCCCATAAGTTGAAGCTTTATCGCGGTCAATGTCAATTTGAATCTTAGAAGCAAACTGTAAATTGCTGTTCACATCCTGGAGTTCTGTCAAGTTCTTCATCTTGAGAACAAGTTGGGGAACATACTCCTGCAAGGGTTTGACATCTGAACTCTGGAGTGCTAGTTGATAAAGTCCTGTGCTTTGTTGAGCGCCAATGGGAATCGCTGGGGGATTTTGTAAGAATACTTGGATGCCGGGAAGAGTGGCAAGTTTGGTTCGCAAATTTTGCACGATTTCGTCGGCAGTAAGTTGGCGCTGCGATCGCGGTTTTAACCGAATAAACAAACTGCCGGAATTAGCTGCAACTGCTGCCCCACCGCCACTCCCACTCGCTCCCGCCCCGATATTGGAGTTGACTGCATCCACGTTTGGATCTTGGCGAATCAGGTTAACAACTGTTTGCTGATGCTGCACAAGATTATCGAAGGATGCATCCTGGGCTGCTTGGGTAATGCCTGTAATTTGTCCGGTATCTTCGCTAGGAATAAAGCCCTTGGGAACTACCACCAACAGCCCAACTGTCACTATTAATAGAAAGCCAGATAAAATCATCGTGGTGCGGTGATATTTTAAGACTTTTTTGAGACTCCAATCGTACAGACCGAGGAAGCGATCGAATACATATTCCGAAGCTTGATATAAGCGACTTTGATGGGCGTGATCCACCGGACGCAGAAAACGGCTGCACAACATCGGAGTCAGACTCAAAGACACAAAACCAGATACGAGAATTGCAACTGCGATCGTTACAGCAAATTCATGAAATAATCGTCCCAAAACTCCACTCATGAATAACATGGGGATGAAGACTGCAACTAAGGAAAGGGTCATCGATAGGATGGTGAAACCAATTTCTCTCGATCCATTCAACGCCGCTTCTAGTGGACGTTCCCCCATTTCTATATGACGGACGATATTTTCTAGCATGACGATCGCATCATCCACTACGAAGCCCACAGAAAGGGTCAACGCCATCAGCGACAGGTTATCTAGTGAGTAGTGCAGCAAATACATCACCGCAAAGGTGCCAATCAGCGAAACGGGTAACGCCAAACTGGGAATCACCGTCGCCGAAAGGTTCCGCAAAAATAGGAAAATTACTAAGATAACTAGAGCGATCGTCAGAATCAACGTAAATCTCACATCATCCACTGAATCTCGAATCGACTGAGACGCATCATAGAGAATCCCAATTTCCACGGATGCCGGAATCTGCGATCGCAAATTCGGCAGCAAATTCTTAATCGTGTCTACGACTTCTACCGTATTGGTTCCGGGCTGTCTTTGAATGGTGATAATAATCGCGCGAGTATTGTTGTACCAGCTTGCTAACTTGTCATTTTCTACACTGTCAACAATCCGACCAAGTTGATTCAGATAGATCGGCATTCCATCTTTATAAGACACAATTAACTGGCGATAAGCAGCCGCATCCTGGAGTTGCCCGTTGGTTTGGACTGTAAAATTCTTGTGATTTCCCGAAAGACTGCCGGTAGGCAAATCGACGTTACCCTGTTGAATCGCCGTCGCCACTTGATCTAGCCCAATTTGCCGCGTTGCCAATTGCTGCGGATCGAGTTGAATTCGAGCCGCATACTTTTGGGAACCGTAGACAGCTACTTGTGCTACTCCATTGATTGTAGATAGCTTTTGCGCCAGATAAGTCTCGGCATAATTGTCTACTTGGGAAAGGGGCAGAGTCGGAGAATCCAGATAAAGGTAAAGAATCGGTTGATCGGCGGGGTTAACCTTGCTGTAAGTGGGAGGATTGGGTAAATCGGTTGCAATTTGCCCCGATGCTCCCGATATCGCTGCTTGCACATCCTGCGCCGCGTCATCAATATTCCGACTCAGGTTAAATTGCAGGGTAATTTGAGTCTGTCCCAAAGTGCTAGTTGAGTTGAGCGAATCGAGTCCCGCAATGCTGGAAAATTGCTTCTCTAGGGGACGGGCAACCGATGCGGCCATCGTTTCGGGGCTAGCTCCCGGTCGGGCGGCACTTACCTGAATTGTGGGATAATCCACACTGGGTAAATCGCTGATTGGCAGCAAGCGATAACTCATGAAACCGAAGATCAAAATCGCCGCCATCACCAGAGTCGTCATAATCGGGCGGCGAATAAATGGTTCTGAGAGGTTCATGAATCACCTCCGCCTGACTTAGGGGAATGATTTCTTCTAGACTTCGAGGAATTCCCCTCTGTATTTGAATTATTCCCGGCTGTTTTGATGCGGATTTTGCTCCCCGTAACCAGATTCGCTTGACCATCGGTGACAATTTTATCGCCTGGTTGCGGTCCTTTCTGAACCACATCTAGCCCATCAATGCTGCTGCTAACTGTAACTGGAACATTTTCCACTGTCATGTCTGGCTTAACTACAAAAACAAACTGTCCATCCGGGCCATTCTGCACAGCTTGGGAGGGAACAACCGTTGCATTCGGTTGTTGAGTCAGCGTTAGCGTTGCGTTCACAAATTGACCGGGAAATAAATGTCCTTGCGTGTTATCAAAGTCGCCAATCAGTTGAATTGTCCCTGTGGTGTTATCGACCGTATTATTGACAAATGCCAAAACACCTGGTAAAGGACGAGCTTGATTATCCGGGAACGTCACATCTACCTTCAGCTTGCCATTCTGCATATACTTTTGTACCTGGGGCAGATTTGTTTCAGGAATGGAAAAAGCAACTTGAATCGGGCGAATTTGGGTGATGTTTACCAATGGAGTCGTGCTATTAGCTTGCACCACATTGCCCTGAGTCACCAGAATATTGCCAGCGCGACCATCAATCGGCGCATAAATTTTGGCGTAAGATAATTGCACTTTGGTATTGTCCAATGCTCCTTGGTCGGAACTGACAACAGCTTGAGCATTAGCGATCGCAGCTTGATCGCCCTTAACAACTGCTCCGGCATTAGTTATGGCCACGCGATCGCTTTTTAAAACAGCCTCAGCATTAGCGATCGCTTCTCGATCTGCTTGTAGAGTTGCTGTAGCCGATTTGCTGTTAGAAACGTATTGCTGTGCTTGATCTAAACTAATCGCGCCCTTCTTGTATAACGTACTATAGCGATCGCTCTGTCCCTGAGCAAATTCTGCTTGCGCTTGATCCTTGGCTAAATTCGCCTGGGCTTGTCGCACTAAGGCTTGGTCTTTAACTAAAGTCGCCCTAGCTTGGTCTACCTGACCCAAATCTCTAGTTAATGCATCTCTAGCTTGTTGTACCGAGGCTTGGTCTTTGGCGACAGTTCCTTGAGCTTGCTGAATTGCCGCAGCTTGCGATCGGTCATCTAGGGTAAACAAAAGTTGTCCCTTTTTCACCTCTTGACCTTTCTGGAAATAAACTCCAATAATCCGTCCACTAGCTTGGGGCGTAATTGCAACCGTAGACCCCGATTGCACATTACCGATCGCTTGCAATTGTATCGGAACCGTTTTTTGTGTCACCATTGCCACGGTTACAGGTGTCACTTGCTGCTTATTACGCCCAGATTTTCCAGTTTTATCTGTCTTCGCTGCACCTGCATGGATGCCCAAAAAACCCAGCCCAGCCAGCAACAGCACCCCCAAAATTACCAACCTAATCTTTTTCTTTTTTGGCGATCGCGGTAGCTCTGGTTCTATACTGTTCTCAGTCAAACTCTGGTTAGAAATTTCATGGTTCATCAGAACCTCCAATGCATTTTAGTTTATTAAAAACAGTGAAATCCTTTACCACCTCAACTCCCGCACCAATTTAATTTGAGGCAGCACATCTGAATAATTAGTTTTTTCCGGTTTCATCGATGTGCCTTGTAAAATGGTGATTTTGCCGAGTTTAAATCAAATAAATAATATTTTTCAATGCCTTTTAGTAAATCATCATCAAAATATTTAATCATCTTAAATCCTTTAATCTGGAATTTTACTTGTGTTTACTTATTGCTTAATTAGCTGCCGATATAGAAGTTGTAGAGCTTGTTTTTCTATCTGTCTAACTCGTTCCCGACTAATACCCATACGCTGACCAATCTGTTCTAAAGAAAGTTCGTTACCATCTGTCAAACCAAAGTGCAAGTTTAAGATTTCTTGTTGTTGTCTAGACAAACTTGACAACAAGCTTTCAACTTCCTGATTGAGAGATTCCTCAGTGGTATAGCCATTTTCCGAATATCTATAATCTTCTATTAAATCTTGTAATTGTATATCTTTGTCTGAGCCAACTCGAATATCGAGAGAAATAGTTTGACGAGCTAAAGTTAGATATTCTCGAATCTGACTAGGCTCTAAAGAAAGTGCGTGAGCAATTTCCGTAGTGGTAGGAATGCGACCCAGTTTTTGAGATAACTCTCGCTGAACGCGCTTAATTTTGTTTAACTTTTCATTGATGTGAATCGGTAATCTAATCGCGCGTCCTTGCTGGGCGATCGCTCTGGTAATTCCTTGACGAATCCACCAGTAAACGTAGGTTGAAAATCTGTATCCTAGAGCCGGATTAAATTTCTCAACCCCTCTCTCCAAACCCAATGTACCTTCTTGAATTAAGTCCATTAGCTCTAAGTTTCGTCTCTGATATTGCTTGGCAATTGACACCACCAGCCGGAGATTAGACGCGATCATTTTCTGCTTGGCTTTTTTCCCTTGATTTAGCTGCTGAAGTAGTTCCTGTTCACTTAACTCCATCTGGTTAGCCCATTCTGGCAGTGTGGGTGTACGCTTTAATTCAACAGTCAGTTTTTCTGATTCAGCAAGTATTTTCATCATCTGCTGAACTTGTTGAGCAAAAAAAATTTCTTGCTCCTGAGTTAACAGAGGTATGCGGCCAATTTCTTGAAGATAAGCACGTACCGTATCAGTTGGAGATGGAGATGCTTTGCTTGTGTTACTAGATTTGGTTTCTGGGAATGTTAAGTTAATCATGTTGAGTTAGCCTCTGTCTATTAATTAGGGTATTTTTTATTTGGGAAAAAACGCAGATAGTGACTCGACGAGCCATAGAGGTTTTTATAAAAAAACCAGGTATCAAGTACTAGCTCCAAGAGAGCAATCAATACCCAAATTGCTAGAGAAACAATTACAGGTAGGCTGAGATCGGGAAACTCTCTTTGTAAATCGATAATGCCAAATAACAGCAAAAACACGAGAGAAACTCCCAGGAGAAACGACAACTTGACGATCGCAAGAATGAAACGGCTCATCTCCAGGATGCGATTGTAAAGCTTGGAAAATCTTTCCAGTATTTCTTCCATGTTATTGATGACAAGTGAAATTTGTTGTCGGTGTAGATAGGTAGCTAAGGAGGATTGTTGCTGCACTTGCGTCAATTCATGTTCATTCTTGAAATTATCTAAAAGCTTGTCCCAAGGTAGTACTTGGGAATTAGTTGCCCAGATTGGGAAATCCTTTAAATGTAAGGGAACTAAATAGTTAATCAGTGCTATTAGAGTTTCATCAAAATTACTGAGTTCGGGGGGAAGAGACTGAGTTAGACGAATGAGTTGGTCAATCTGAATCTGAAGTGTATAGTAGTCTTCATATCTCCTTTGAGCGATCAACTGACTAGTAAAGGTGAGGAAAACAATTAACACCCCCAATAAAGCAGCTAGGGACTGGGATACGGCAGAAAAGAATTCAATCGCTACCTGTTTAGGTACTGTTAGCCAGGGGGCGTTTTCCCGCATCGAAAAAACCAAGGTGGCAACAAATACAACCCCAACGATCGCTAGCTGATGACCAGTAATAATCGCTATGGCTGTCCGTACTAAAGGAATGTTACTGAGTTGAACCAGGATTTGCAGACCTGGCACTGGTTCACAAATTTGAAGTCGTTGCGCTTGGCGGGTTGACATGATACAAAGATACAGTTCCTGACTTATTGACGACAGTGTTTATTGCCCACGCTGTAAACTCAGATGATTGGCCCCGGACTGAATCAATTTGCTCAGGTCAGCAACGGCGCTAGCATACTGAGGATCGGCTAATGTCCCCAAGGTTTGGTTTTGCACTAATGCTTTCTGTTGTGCCGGGGTTAACGCCACGGTAATATCTGGGGCAATGCCGACATGATTGATATCTCGACCTTTCGGTGTGTAGTATTTAGCGATCGTTAGTTTCAGCCCCGAACCATCCTCCAGTGGCTCTACGGATTGAACTAAACCTTTACCGAAGGTGCGAGTTCCTACTAACGTGGCGCGATTGTCATCTTGCAGCGCTCCCGCCAGAATTTCGCTGGCGCTAGCAGATCCCTTATCGACCAGTATCACTAAGGGTTTGTTGGTGAGAGGATGTCCCGATGCATTGTAGCTATCTTTAACTTGATCTCGATTTACCAAAGAGACGATCGCCCCTTCCTTCAACCACATACTGGCAATTTGTAAACTCGCATCCAGCAGTCCACCTGGATCGGAACGCAGATCCAAAACGTAGCCCTGCACCTGTTGTTTTTCTAATGCTTCAATTGCGCGATGCATCTCTGCGGGCGCGGTTTGCGTAAATTCTGGTAACTGAATGTAACCAATCTTACCCGCCGCTGTTGTTTGCGTGTTGTAAATTACAGGATGGATCGCAATATTTGCACGGGTAAGTTGGAAAGTTTGCGATTGATTGCCCCGTTGAATCGTGAGTACGACCTTGGTTCCCACTGGGCCGATAATCCGCTTAACGGCATCCTCAATTTTCATTCCCTGAGTTATTTGACCGTTAATTTGGACAATTACATCTTCGGGTAAAATACCCGCTTTAAAAGCAGGGGTTCCTGCAATCGGAGCGATAACAGTTAAAGCTTTAGTTTTTTCATTCTCTGCCAGTTCTAGCCCAACACCACTGAGGTTGCCAGAAATGTCGTTATTTAGGGCTTGAAATTCTTGGGGGTCGAAAAACTCGGTGTAGCGATCGCCTAATTTCGCCACCATTTCTTGAATCGCCCCATAAGCCTGTTTATTGGAACTATAGGAACGGCTAATATACTGCTGGCGAATAGCTTTCCAATCTTGATGGTTAAAGCTGACATCCACATAATTTTTATCTAAGATTTGCCACACCTCATCCACCAATTTTTGGGGGCTGGGTTGGGCTTTACCTACAGCTTTGGAAGTGTAGAGACTAGTTCCGACAAGGATTGCTGCTATAACAGCCAGTTCTATCTTGACAAGCAATTTTTGTTTAAACATACTTTAACTCTTGAAGAATAATCCAGAATTTAGAATCCAATAAATCAAGGGCTGAATACCTCTAGTCGCAGCTGGATTCTGACGACTGACTCCTGATTTATGTTTTGATAAAACTACTAAGAATTATCTTGAGATTTCCCTTTGCGGTGGGGATAGGCAGTCTTAAAAATATCCTGAATTTTTGTCTTTTGTTCAGCGGTAAGATTCAGGCTCAATACTGCTTTACGCATTTTTTCACCTTGTTGTAATTTCGTTGACAATTCCTTTACCTGATCTGGGGTCAGAACTGCCTCAACTTGCTTGCGAACTTCTTCACGCTTCTGGGCGCGTTCTGGCGTATTCGCTGCTGGAGAGTTTGGCGTAGAAGTATCAGATACCTTTGTCCCAGAGCCATCCCCTTGAGACACATCTGGAGACTTAGAACTGCTGCAACCTGTCATTCCTCCAATTAGGATAGTTGCCAGTAGCAGGGTTGGTAAAATTATCTGTTTTTTAATCATTTACTTCTCTTGTTTTTGTTGGGCGTAATAGGACTGTTCTGACTCAATTTCGGTTTATGACTGTTTAGAAGATGTTTGAAAAGTTGCTGCTTTACTCACACCAGCTAATCTTAGAAGTTGGAATGAGTTTGCACATGAGCTAGAATTCCTAACCTGACCAGTAAAAAAGTACTCAATTTATTGTGACTTTTTTCCTAATTTAGAAATAATTAATCAGTCGGAACGGCTCTATCGATACTAGAGACAGATTCGTTATATAGAAAGGATAGTTTTATGTCAATAGCGCCCATCTCTCCATGCGTGTCAACTTAAGCCAAAACCCTTTTAAAATCTCGTTAAGAGCCTCTGGCTGGAAATGCTGCTCTGCCGCAAGTCTTGAGGCGGAGCCTCCCATAGGCATTCCCAGTCAGAGACTCTTAACGAGACAATCTCTAAAAGCTGGTTATAGGATGGCTTTCACCTGCTTTCACCTTAAGTTGACACCAATGCCATCTCTCAGCCTCCTACTTTGTTCACCTATTTACCTCTAAAATTGTAAAAATACCTATGGTTTTGTCACAAAGTCCATTAAGTTGGAACAGTTGTATGGTTAGCTTGACCTACCCATCGTTTCGTCTGTTGCTTTACCTAGAGTGGCTATTATTAGCCACGGCAGTGTTCATGGAAGTTCTGCTGCCGTTTCAGTTGTCCTGGTTATTGCTGCTAGGAGTTCTAGCGATCGCCACCTTCAGCTTGATGGGTTTGAGACTACCAATGGTGAAGCTGGAAAGAAAATTAATTTATACAGCCCTGGAATTCGGTTTAATTTTGCTCCCAGCAACTCAACATACTTTATCGACTCGCTCCGTTTTCCTGCTGTGTCTAGTACTGGTGATGCGGAGTTGTCTAATATTTAAGCGATCGGGACAGTTGGCTGTCTTGATTTTATCTCTGCTTTCTTATGGAACACTGCTTTTATCAAAACCGATTGTACCTGAGAATTTTATGCCAGATAAGCTGATCCTCATGTCCTGGGATTGGCGATTAAGTAATATATTATTGTTTAGCTTAACGTTAGTATTCGCTTTATTATTAATTAATGCTCTACTTGCAGAACGCCAAAGTCGAGAGCAGTTAGAAATTGCCCATCAGCAATTAGAGATCACCAATCAACAACTGTGCCAGTATGCGTTACGGATTGAAGATCAGGCAACCTTGCAGGAACGTAACCGAATTGCCCGCGAAATTCATGATGGCTTGGGACACACTCTCGCCGCCCAAACTATTCAGATTAATAATACTCTGTTGTTTTGGCAATCAAATAATGACAAAGCATTGACATTTCTCAAACAGGCAAAAGAATTGGGGGCTGAGGCGCTGCTAGAAATTCGGCGATCGCTTTCTGTTTTGCGTTCAAATCCTTTGCAAGGGCAATCTCTGAAATCAGCCATTGAAAAGCTGCTGACAGATTTTCAGCAAACTACAGGTATTCAACCTTCCGATAAAATTGATCTACCGCAGACTTTACCAACAGAAGTAAACACCGCCCTTTACCGCATTGTCCAAGAATCGCTGACAAATATTTGCAAACACGCCGAGGCGACGAGTGTCACCGTTAAACTTCTGGCTCACGCTGGGATGATTCATCTGTCAATCGAAGATAATGGAAAAGGGTTTAACCCCACTCAAAATACAACCGGCTTTGGGTTACAAGGGATGCGAGAACGGTCGGTTGCACTGGGCGGCCAGTTGAATCTCCACAGTCAACTAGGAACAGGTTGTTGTATTTCTGTTTCTTTGCCACTATCAAGGCTAGCTTATGATTCAGATTTTATTAGTTGACGATCAGCACCTGATTCGCCAGGGACTTAAGAGTATGCTTGAGTCGAATGACCAGATGCAGGTAATCGGTGAGGCGGAAAATGGGCAACGGGCACTCGAACAGATTGCCGTACTGCAACCCGATATTGTGCTAATGGATATTCGGATGCCCGTAATGGATGGAGTTGCCACCACAAAAGCGATCGCTCAACAATATCCTGATATCAAGGTTCTCGTCCTCACCACCTTCGATGATGATGAGTATGTTTTCCAGGCGATGCGGCTGGGTGCAAAGGGCTATTTGCTCAAGGACACCGAACCAGATGAACTCATGTTGGCAATTCTATCCGTATACAAGGGACAAACCCTACTCGGCCCAGGATTGTTTGAGAAAGCACTCACGCCGATTGCCGCACCTGTCCCATCTGTGCAACCCCCTCCAGAATTGGCGCAACTCACACCGAGAGAATTAGATGTATTGCGGTTAATTGCCTGTGGAGCGAATAACCGTGAAATTGCTGAATCGCTGTTTCTTTCAGAAAACACTGTTAAGAATTATGTTACCAATATTCTCAGTCGCTTGAGTTTACGCGATCGCACTCAAGCCGCTTTGTTTGCTCATTCACTTTTTGGTGGACTTAAATAGATAAAATTATAAAAGTGTGAACATGGCAAATTTAACTGAATTTACATTATTTGCTCCTCGTAACAAAGGAGCAGCTTTAATTGGATCTTTTTCAGATTGGAAAGAAATTCCAATGCAAAAAGGTGAAGATGGTTATTTTCGCACTAAAATCAAACTGGAAGATGGCGTTTATCAATATAAATTTCGCATTCAAACCAAAAGTCCAAATTTTGCACTTGATGAATGGATAGATGTCATTGATCCCAAAGCAACAGATGTTAATGAAACAGAAAAATACAGCATAGTACGCATTCAAGATGGGCAACGTATTGTTGATACTTACCTTTGGCAATACGATGAAATGCCGTTGCCTGATAATCGAGAATTAGTCATATATGAAATGCACGTTGCCGATTTTACTGGTGATGAAGTTGACTCTAACGAGCGAGGCAAATATCTAGGGATAATTGCTAAGTTAGATTATCTTTGCGAATTGGGAATTAATGCAATTGAATTAATGCCAGTTAATGAGTACCCTGGTGATTATAACTGGGGCTATAAAGTTCGCCACTTCTTTGCTACAGAATCTAGTTACGGTTCAACAGCAGATTTAAAGCGGTTGATTGACGAGTGTCATGGTAGAGGCATTCGTGTCTTTATGGATGGAATTTATAACCACACAGATGAAGAATGCCCCTTAATACTGATTGACCGAAATTACTGGTACTACGAACACAAGCATTATCCTGAAGACCCAGATAATTACTGGGGGCCAGAGTTTAACTATGATTTTTACGACAAAAACTTAAATATTTTGCCTGCATGGGAATACATTGGCGATGTGGTAAAATTTTGGATTCAGGAGTATCACATTGATGGAATTCGCTTTGATGCAGTGCGGCAATTGGCTAACTTTGAATTTCTCAACTGGCTGACTAAGCAAGCGAAAAACCATGCTGCACCTAAACAGTTTTACAACATTGCTGAACACATTCCCGATACAAACACTGTAGTCAAGCCAGATGGCCCATTAGATGCTTGTTGGCATGAGAGTTTTCGCTACTTTCTAATTCCATATATTTGTGGAAAATCATTTGAATTAGAACAACTCAAGGAGATTTTAGATCCCAAACAGCAGGGTTATGCGATCGCTACCAATGTGATCAATTATTTGGCAACCCACGATCGCGAACGTGTATTACGAGAATTAGGCAATTGCGGTATCTTTGACGCCGCCGCATTTGAACGAGCCAAGTTAGCAGCTGCTTTGTTAATGACAGCGATGGGTGTACCGATGCTGTGGATGGGAGAAGAGTTTGGCGAATACCAGCAAAAAAGCGAAGATGTGACTAAACCGCAGAAGATTACTTGGTCTTTGTTGTCAAGCGACCAGAATCATGATTTATTTGAATATTATCAAAAGCTGATTGCTCTACGCCAGCAAACTCCAGCTTTGCAAAGTGACAATATTAAGTTTTTCTACGAAAACGCAGATGATAAAGTGCTGGCTTACACCCGTTGGGATGAGCAGAATTCTCATGTCGTCGTCGTGGTAAATTTCTCTGACCAAAATCTAAATCAATATAAAATTTTAGACTTCCCAACTGCTGAGTATTGGCAAGATTGGGTTAGTAATCAAGAAGTGAAATCTGGAGAGGATGGTATAGTGACTGACTTGCCAAACTATACAGCTAAGATATTTGTTTTGCCGTAATTATTTCGCTAGTGGTCTAGCAGATTTACAAGCAATGTCTAGTCTGTCGAGGCAGTGCGATCGCTTGTAAAACAAACTGCTTGCGTCGCAACGGAGTAATAAAAGTAGCTGTGGGAGCAAGAGCAAATAAAATAATATCATGTCCGATCAGATAAGCCCAAAACCCAGATGTAGAGACGCGATTTATCGCGTCTTGAAAGACCAATCATCTACACCAATAACCCTTAACCCAAGCGGACATGATATAACACCATGCGCGAATGAGGCGTTGGGCAGTAATTAACAGGAGGCTTTATGGTAATTGTTGACAATTTGCGCTTCCTATTGACGCTTTTGACAGCACTAGGCTGCGGGCTGGTGGCTGGCGTCTTCTTTGCCTTCTCGACTTTTGTGATGAATGCCCTTGCACGACTCCAGCCAAAGGAGGGCATTATCGCCATGCAATCCATCAATATCACCGCGATCAATCCGTTGTTCATGGTGGCACTCTTCGGAACGGCTGTGGCTTGCATCTTTCTAGCGGTTTCCTCGGTGTTAAAGTGGCATCAACCTGGTGCTGCCTATTTGCTTATCGGTAGTCTGCTCTATCTCATTGGCACTATTTTAGTGACGATCGCGTTCAATGTGCCGCTGAATGATGCGTTAGCGATCGCCAAACCGGATAGCACTGAAGGCGCGAACCTATGGGCTAGATACCTGATTAACTGGACGTTCTGGAACCACGTTCGGACAATAGCGGCACTTGCGGCAGCGCTCACGCTCGCACTCTGCGCTCAAACGGTGAAATAGAAATGAATCAATACGTATAATACCCTTTGATAGCTAATTTTCAAAGACAGCAAGAGTTCATTTAAATTCCTGCATTTGTTCATCATTTATCAGACTTTTTTAACACAGCGAAAGTTCATGGATTCCTACTTGAGGACTTCAAAGAGTGGTGGCATGAACAAGATAAGAATAAACCGCCAAGACTTGTATCAATCTTGTTTAAAAAGTGAAGAAAATTTTGAGGCATCGGAATTTAAAGACGGCGGAATTTTCTTTGATGGAACACGTGGCTACTTTGAATTCGCGTTTTCTGGAAATGGCGGCGAGTTGTCACTAAGTAGTCGAACAGAATTAATTACACAACGTCATTGCGAGCGAAGCGAAGCAATCGCAAGGGCTGGGATTGCTTCGCTTCGCTCGCAATGACTGTAAATATTTTTGCCCATCTACTTAATGTATTCCCTTCCTGATTCCGATCGCTCCATACCCTATTTTGGAGTTGCACCAAGCGGAACAGGTTCACCGAGAACTTTCGCGAATCTTTGCAAATAAAAGTCTACAGGATTTGCTACTGCTTGAATTGACTAGCGATCGCGTACCAGGTTTTTCGGAAATATGTATACCTACTTTTGCTCACTCCCTACTCCTCACCGAATTATCAAAGGCGGGGAAGCCCCTAAATCTATGATGTTGTTGGCGATTTTAATCGCTGTGAAACATTTATCACTTATCGAAAACTCTGCTGATGTTACAAAACAGCCGCATTTGAACTTTGCGCCGTCTATTTTGTTTTGTCTGACTGATGATAGACCTAAAACAAGAACAACTGTTGTTGAATAATGAGTAATAGCGTTATGCAGCAGTCAAAATAGACTAGTGATGGAAGATGGGCGACTAATTATGGAATTTCCAAAACAGGTAGAGAAAATTTCTGTCAGTACTGACAATTCCTTAACATCAGAATTCTCGAAAAAGATTCATCAGTCATTAACACAGCGAGATGCTCAGTTTATTGAATTACTGATGCCTGTATGGGAATGGTTTTACCGTTATTACTTTCAAGTAAAAACTGATGGATGGCATCACATACCAACACAAGGGCAAGTACTAGTGGTTGGCTCTCATAATGGTGGAATGGCTTCTCCAGATTTAATAATGATGATGTACGATTGGTTTTCTAGATTTGGAACCGAGCGTTTGGTGTATGGTCTAATGCACCCTTACGCTTGGAAAGTGAGTCCAGAAATAGCAGAATTAGCTCAGAAAGTCGGCGCAATTGTTGCACATCCCAAAATGGCTAGTGCAGCTTTTGAGCAAGGTGCTAGCGTTCTGGTATATCCTGGAGGACAATATGATATGTTTCGTCCTCATAGCCAACGCCATAAAATTCATTTTGCTGGTCATCAGGGCTTTGTCAAGTTGGCTTTAAAACAAGAAGTTCCGATTATTCCTGCGATCTCGGTAGGCGCTCATGATAGCTTGATAGTTTTATGTGATTGCTATGATTTAGTCAAACAATTGCATCAGTGGGGATTGCCGTGGTTATATCAAATAGATCCAGGAGTTTTCCCAATTTACTTAGGTTTACCTTGGGGCTTGTCTATTGGCCCTCTGCCAAATATTCCTCTACCTGTGAAGATTCACACTCGTGTCTGTCATCCAATTACTTTTGAAAGATATGGTCAAGATGCAGCTAGAGATCGTAACTATGTGAATGCTTGTTATGAAATAGTTCAAAGTCAAATGCAAGAAGAGTTAAATAATTTGGTTAGAGAGACTCAGAAATCTAGCTAAAAAGACTCTCACCTCCACAGTCATGCTGGTTTTTTAGATGAAATAGCGATCGCCAAATAAAAAATTGTCTTTTCTAACCCATTTTTCATGTGAAAAACAAATTCTCAATTTTGAGAATTTAAAATAGGCTAATCTGGATGTATAAATCAGTAAAATATCAGTAGTAATCGACATAATTCTTAACCTATTAGTTGAGAATACAAAAGTCATCTACATGGGTTTTGTCCGAAGATATCAGTGGACGTTAAGGAGATAACCATCATGCCAAAAGAATACATGGAGATTTTAGAAACATTAATTGAGAAATTGACATTATCCGCAATTTTAGAAATGTTAGAGCGGATATGTCACAAAAAAGCGGAAAATCTGAGAACTCATTGGCAAGATGAGACTTCAGCAAAGCTTTGGGAGAAAGCTGCTAGACAGATAGAACAGATAAATATTGATGTTTGATTAAACTCAAAATTCAGGAGCAAGCCGGAGTTGCTCTGCCAAGGCGTCAGAGTTAGGACTTACGCAAACAATAGCCTAAACCCTAATTTTATAGTCAGGGCAATTCAGGAATTGCCCCTATCGCGTGTAGTTTTGCGTAAGTCCTAAGAGTTAATCACTGGGGGATTGAGACTCTCCACAGATAGCGTCACGCAAAGCGAGATAGATGATACTTATGGCATAAATCTTCTGATAGAGAGACATCAGAAGATGAAAATGTATTCTATTAACAATGTCATTTTAAAGAAAATTCTGGGATGAAGGATGGTTTTCTATCAAAAATTTAAGTCTAGAGAATTACTGAATATTATTACTGATCAAAAACAGAATGGATTAAAAAAATGAAGTTTGTCCTCAGACGTCGCAAGTTGGGTCAATTGATGATCGTCAGTACAGTAGCGGCTACGATCAGTAATTTTGTAGGGAAAACTGTAGCACAAACTCAAGTAAAAAAAACTACTCCAATTTTGGCAACTTCGACACCTGAAACTATGAAGGTGACGCTGCAAGTGAACGGAACAGCACATAGTTTGCAGATTGAACCGCGTGTTACCTTACTTGATGCACTTCGGGAATATATAGGACTAATTGGGACTAAAAAAGGTTGCGATCACGGTCAGTGTGGTGCTTGCACGGTGCTGGTTGATGGGCAGCGGATTAATTCCTGCCTGACATTTGCAATTATGCACACTGACGCTGCGATCGCAACTATTGAAGGGCTGGAGCAAGGAAACAATCTGCACCCGATGCAAGCAGCGTTTCTTGCCCATGATGCGTTTCAGTGCGGCTACTGCACACCAGGGCAGATTTGTTCGGCGGTGGGTTTGGTGAACGAGGGACACGCTAAGTCAGATGCCGACATTCGGGAACTGATGAGCGGGAATATCTGCCGTTGTGGTGCTTATCCAAATATCGTGGCTGCTGTCCGCGATGTCTTACAGGGAAAAAAAGATGCAGCCGTTTAACTATAAAAAAGCGGGACAAGCTGAAAATGCCGTGGCTTTGGTGACTCCAGATGCCCAAGCCTCTTACATCGCTGGTGGTACCAGCCTGATCGATCTGATGAAGCTGAATGTACAAACGCCAAAACAGTTAGTTGACATTAACCCACTACCCTTAACCAAGATAGAAGTACAGGGTAACGGCGTGCGGATTGGAGCAATGGCAAGCAATAGCGACGTTGCTTATAATCCGATAATTCGGGAGCGTTATCCTGTGCTGTCGGAGGCGTTGCTGTCTGGGGCATCACCGCAACTGCGAAATATGGCAACAGTCGGCGGAAATTTGCTGCAACGTACCCGGTGCTACTACTTCCGCGACACCGCCTTTGCCTGCAATAAGCGCGTTCCCGGTTCGGGTTGTCCGGCAATCGAGGGCTACAACCGCATCCATGCGATTTTTGGCGGTAGCGATCGCTGTATTGCCACCCATCCCTCTGATATGGCGGTGGCAATGATCGCACTTGATGCCGTTGTGCAAACACGTGGCCCCAAGGGAGAGCGTAGTATCCCGCTCGTTGATTTTCATCTCGTACCGGGTAATACGCCAGAAAGGGAGACAGTTCTAGAACACGGGGAGTTAATTGTTGGCGTTGACTTACCTGCTTTAAACTTTGCGAGGCGATCGCATTATTTAAAAGTCCGCGATCGCGCCTCTTATGCCTTTGCAATGACATCGGTTGCGGCAGTATTAGATATTCAAAATGGGATCATTCGCTCCGCACGCATTGCCCTTGGTGGCGTAGGAACAAAGCCCTGGCGTGCCTTTGAAGCGGAAAAAGCACTTTTGAACCAGCCCGCAAACCAGGCAACATTTCAAGCAGCAGCGATCGCAGCGATCGCCGGCGCTAAACCTCAAAAATACAACGGTTTTAAGGTCGAACTCGCTAAACGCACAATTGTTAAGGCGCTGACAACGGTGGGAGGGATGGCATGAATACAGGGGATACAAATATAGTTGTCGGCAAACCGTTAAATCGAGTCGATGGACATCTGAAAGTAACTGGCGGCGCCCGCTATGCAGCTGAGTTTCCGGTAGCAAAAATAACTTATGGCGTGACAATTCAAAGTGCGATCGCTAAAGGGAAGATTGCTCAAATCGATACCAAGGCGGCGGAGCAAGTACCGGGTGTATTAGCAGTAATTACCCACCTCAACGCACCGAAGGCTTCTGGAGAAAAGGGCGGCGGCCCCAAGGTGCAAGTCCTGCAAGATAACATTGTGCTGTATAGCGGTCAGCATATTGGTGTCGTCGTTGCCGATACCTTTGAACGAGCGATGTATGCTGCTTCCCTCGTACAAGTTCGCTATGACGAAGAGAAACCAACTATTAATATGCGGGACAATCTCGCTAAGGCATACTTGCCTAAAGGTAAAATCCCTAAAGACGAGCCGCCCGATTTAGCGCATGGCAATGTCAACCAGGGACTAGCGGCGGCGGCTGTTCGCGTCGAGCAAACCTATACCACCCCAGTCGAAAATCACAATCCGATGGAGCCTCATGCCACAACAGCAGTTTGGCAAGGCGATGAACTGCTGCTGTATGACGCAACTCAGGGAATCTTTTCGACTCAAAAAAAAGTTGCGGAGGTATTAGGAATTGAGCCTGAGAAAGTCCGCATTATGTCTTACTTTGTGGGCGGTGGCTTCGGTTGCAAAGGGTCGTCTTGGTCGCATGTACCGCTAGCGGCGATCGCAGCACGGCAGGTTAATCGCCCAGTGAAATTAGTTCTGGGACGGATACAGATGTATGGGCCTGTCGGCTTTCGACCAGAGACAATTCAACAGGTTTCTCTCGGTGCAACCCGCGACGGTAAATTGACTGCTTTGCGACACGCCGGGACTTCGCAAACTTCAACATTCGATGAATTTATCGAACCTGTTGGTAAAAGCGCCCGGATGCTCTACGCTTGCCCGAATATCGAAACTAGCCACCGTCTAGTTAAGCTCGATCAAGGAACACCAACCTATATGCGGGCCCCAGGCGAAGCTTCTGGGTCGTTCGCCTTAGAATCGGCAATGGACGAACTGGCTTATGCGCTCAACATCGATCCGGTGGAACTGCGTCTGCGTAACTATGCTGAAGTCGATCCTAGTAAAAAACTGCCCTGGTCAAGCAAGTCACTGAGAGAGTGTTACAAATTAGGAGCAGAAAAGTTTGGCTGGCAAAAGCGCAATCCTCAGCCTCGTTCAATGCGCGACGGCAATTATTTAATTGGTTGGGGGATGGCGACAGCTACTTATCCAACCAACCGTTCGCCAGCATCAGCGATCGCTCAAATTATGGCAGATGGTACAGCCGTTGTGCAGAGTGGTTCCCAAGATATTGGTACGGGAACTTATACTGTCATGACTCAAGTTGCAGCTGATGCACTCGGTTTACCAGTTAACAAAGTCCGCTTTGAACTAGGCGATACTAAGATGCCAAAAACCCCCGTTTCTGGTGGTTCGCAAACTGCCGCCAGTGTCAGTTCGGCCGTGCATTTAGCGGGAAATCAAGCACGCAGTCAGCTTTTACAACTAGCAATTGCCGATCAACAATCGCCCCTTTATAGTTCAAATGCTGAGGATGTGATTGCCCAAGATGGCAGCTTTTTCTTAAAAAATAAACCCTCCGCAACCGAAACTTATGGGGCAATCTTGGCACGGCAGGGAATGAAAATGATCGAAGCGCGTGGAGATGCCAAGCCTGGAGAGGAACAAAAGAAGTTTTCAATGCACTCATTTGGAGCGCAGTTTGCCGAGGTACGCGTTGAGCCTGATTTGGGTGAAGTGCGAGTAACGCGCTGGGTGGGAACTTTTGGCGTTGGACGCATCCTCAATGCTAAAACAGCCAACAGTCAGCTGATTGGTGGGATTATTTATGGCATCGGCATGGCGTTAATGGAACACACGATAACAGATCCGCATCGGGGGCGTGTTGTCAATGCCGATTTAGCTGAATATCACGTACCAGTGAATGCAGATGTTCCTGAGATTGAGGTGTTGTTTGTGGATGAACACGATCCACATATCAACCCGCTTGGTGTCAAAGGAATTGGTGAAATTGGCATTACCGGAACTGCTGCGGCGATCGCTAACGCTGTCTATCATGCCACAGGTAAGCGCGTGCGAGATTTGCCAATTACCTTAGACAAACTGCTGTAGATATGGCGATCGCAACATTACCAGTGTCAATACAGTTGTATAGACGCGATAAATCGCGTCTAGAAATACCAATCATCTACACCAACCCTTAACCCAAGCGTATTGCTAATCAGTAGAAGTCTCAGGGCTGATGACCAACTCAAGTAAAATTTGGTACTCTTAGCTCGGAATCACTGTAATTACGTCCGTGACCGAGATGAGTAGTCGAACAGCCCGCTCCTACGCTTTCTTGTCGATTGCAGCGGCAATCGTCACTATTGCCCTAAAATTTGGCGCTTACCTGCTAACCGGGTCAGTAGGTTTACTTTCAGATGCTATTGAATCAATTGTAAATCTCGTAGCAGCATTGGTCGCTCTATGGGCATTGACCTATGCTGATAAACCAGCCGATGCCGAACACGCCTTTGGGCATTCTAAAGCCGAATACTTCTCCAGTGGTGCAGAAGGTGCGTTGATTATAGTAGCAGCTATTAGTATTGCTGTTGAAGCTTGGGGACGCTTGTTGCATCCAGAACCATTAACACAGCTGGGATTCGGGTTGGCACTCTCCTTCTTTGCAACTGCAATCAACGGCGTTGTTGCTTTTATCTTGCTACGGGCAGGGCGACGGTTACGTTCCATTACACTGAGGGCTGATGCTCACCACTTGTTTACTGATGTGGTGACTTCGGGTGGTGTAGTAGTTGGAATCATTCTCGTCCAGCTAACAGGCGCTCTCGTCCTCGATCCAATTGTTGCACTGATAGTAGCAGTAAATATTACTTGGACAGGATTTCGTCTGCTGCGGGAAACCGGTAGCGCGTTACTGGATGCAGCTTTGCCTAAAAAAGAAATTGACGCAATCAAGAGCATCTTTAACGAGTACAAACGTCAGGGCATCCAGTTCCATGCCTTACGAACCCGCACTGCTGGAACCCTTGGCTTTGTTTCCTTTCATGTTCTTGTGCCTGGATCTTGGACAGTGCAACAAGGGCACGATTTGTGCGAGGCAATTGAGCTTGCTATTCTTCGGGTGCTACCTTCAACCCACGTTACAACTCACCTGGAACCTGTAGAAGATCCAGTTTCTTGGGACGATTTGGAGTTGGAGCGTCCGAGCAATCAGCAAATGCAAGATATGAAATAAGAGATTAATTGCTGCCCTTGAGCTTTCAGGAATCACGCGATCGCATCTCTCATAAACTGCAATGCCGAATACTGCAAATGCGTAGGCGTAGCCAGCCTTCGGCATCGCCAATTTTCAAGTAAGTTGATTAACTTGCGATCGCTTCCAGGCGGCGGTTACGCCATCGCAACTGTCTTTTTACGCGAAGGACGTTTGCGGTCTGATTTTTTCTTCAGTCCCACAGCTTGAGCCTGATCGCTATCTGAACCATATTGCCCGCGCACAACTTCTTTCATCGCTAATACAGTATTATGAAATTCCCACTCTGCTAATCGGGCAGCATCAGCAGCAGCACGGTATAAAGCTAGTTTCTCGGTTTCGGTTTGTTGAGAAATTAACATTGCCTGATAAGCTTCCTGTAAGTTTGCAGCCGAGGCATCAGCACGAGTTGTGTTGTAGGTGCTGACGGTTTGCAAACCGTGGAATGAGTCAATATCTTCACTAATGGTTTGAGGGCGCAAACGGCGTGTTGTATCTTGGATAGTCATAGATGTATGCAGTAGGATAGTATACATTTAATGTACCCATTCCAACCAAAAATCTATCAGTAAGATAAAGTTTTTAAATCGGACAAGCTTAAAAAAAGGGTAAGATTTTGCAATGCATCGACTTGCATTGTGAATGCATCGGCTTGCATTGTGAATGCATCGACTTGCATTGTGAATGCATCGACTTGCATTGTGAATGCATCGACTTGCATTGTGAATGCATCGGCTTGCATTGTGAATGCATCGGCTTGCATTGTGAATGCATCGGCTTGCATTGTGAATGCATCGACTTGCACTCACAGTTTAATCAGTTTTAAACCATGAGGAGCATTAAAATTTCTAACACTCTAAAGCTGAAGTGTCACTAGTGGGAATACAATCAGAAAATGATGCAGTTTTGTTAGTAAAGACTGCACTAGAAAATAGTGGAGGTTAAAGCAATGGATGGGCGCGATCGATACTTACGAATCGCTCTGGTTCTTGTTGGAATAGTTTTTCTACTTATCTATCCGCTAACTCAGGTCTGGGCATCAGGCTGGTTATGGCAACCAGGTCAGCACGAATACGAACAGATGATCGTTGGTGTTTATGCAACGCTTGGTATCTTTTTGCTATTAGCTTCAAGGCAACCAGAAGCTCACCTCAGTTTAATCTGGTTCACCGTCTGGTCAAGTGTAGTCCACGGGCTGATCATGGCGGTACATGCAGTAATTGACCCTGTTGAGCAGGGACACTTGTTTGGTGATGTTCCAGCATTGTTTTTGGTAGCAATTGTCCTTGGCTTTTTAGCGCCTCGCAAAGTAGTGTCAAGTACATGAACGGGCGTAGAATGTCTGTGTATTTCCCACAATTAAAGAGATAAACAGATTGCAAGTTAATGAAGTACAAAAATACCCCTCCCTAACCCTCCCCTTTCCAACCACGGTGTACACACAAGTCTTAAAATTACACCTCACACTTAGTTTCGTCCTCTAGCTCTGGCTGTTGGATTGCTCCGGGAAGCCCGTCATTGCGAACGCGAGTGCGTCTGGTAGAGAGGAAGAACGACGTTCGCAAGTGCGTGTCGCAGACAAGCAATCGCAAAAACTACGGGATTATGCGATTACTTCGCTCGTAATGACAATTTTATTGGGTCTATAAAGCTTGAAACCCTTAGACCTCTTTGCATAAATCAAAAATAAAGAACCCCACCCCGCATTTGAGTAAAGCAAACGCTCCCCTCCCGAAGAGCGGGGAGGGGTTGGGGGTGGGGTGTTATGGACTTTTGCAAGAGGTCTATCACTTGTGTGTACACACAAGTCGAAAAAAGCTCGATTCTCATTGTTTTCTCGTTCCCATGCTCTGCATGGGAATGGCTGATTAGGGGCTGCTGCCTCCAGTTAGACATTGAGTCAGAGACTCAATGAATGCATTCCCAGTCGGAGACTCTTAACGAGTCAAGCCAAATCACGCAAGGTTTTTAGAACTTGTGTGTACACGGTAGCGCTATTCGGGAGGGGACTAAGATGTACCTAATATGATTAGGAAACGCTATATACGTGCATTCAGACATCTCACCCGCTGATATACCTGCTCAATGCTGACATAGCTGGAATCCTTGTGTTACAACTTGGCAGACAATTTAATAATGCGTTGGAGTGGGTGAGTCAAATTTTGGGAATAATCCTCATAGTGTTTGAAAGTATCGTTGTGGTTGGGCTTCGCACTATGAGAGCGCGATTTCTAGAAAAAAAGCTTGCTTTTGGGTGTTTATCTATTGCCTTTTGCTGCCTTTTGTGGGTTTATTTGGCATTAATTCCAGCCCACGCAACGTCTACAGGGTCTATTGATACTTTGCGACAACAGCAGCAACAAATGAACCAGCAGCGTCAGGGTGTGGTTAACGATCGCGATCGCTTAACTAATCTCCAACAAGAAGCCCAAAAACACCTGACTGGTTTAAACCAAAATCTGCAAACGACAGATAGCTATCTTCAAGAAAGCGCATCACGATTACAACTCGCTACCCAACGCCTCCAGCAGTTAGAAGCTGATTTAGATGTGGCGGAAGGTTTATATCAGGAGCGTCAAATAGCAACAGTAGCACGATTGCGTTATCTCCAGCGATCGCCTGCATCTGTTGGATGGGCAGTTTTGCTCGAAAGTGAAAATATCAGCGACTTTCTCAGCCGTCGTCATCAGTTGAAGTTAGTCTTTCAGGCAGACGAACAAATTTTGCTAAAACTCAACACCCAAGCAAACTCAATCAATAAACAAAGAACGGAAGTAGAACAGCAAAAAAACGAAATTGGCTTAATTCGTGAGCAACTGCTGGCACAAAAAGCCGATTATCAGACTCAGGCGCAATCACAATCAGAATTGATTCAACGCCTAAATAGCGATCGCCTCGCCTTAGAAGCAGCGCAAAATCAGCTAGAAAGAGAATCCAAAAATCTGGAAGTCTTGATTCAACAAAAAGTAGCAGAAGTTGAAGAGGCGCAAGCAAAAACCAACAGCCGGACAAGTATCATCATTCGCGGAACTGGTGTAATGGCATATCCTAGCGATGCTTCTACTAGCAGTCCCTTCGGCTGGCGGATGCACCCTATTCTTGGCTATCGTCGCTTTCATGCCGGGTTAGATTTTGCCGCTAGTTATGGTAGTAAAATTAGGGCAGCCGATTCGGGAACAGTAATTTTTGCTGGGTGGTATGGTGGTTATGGCAGAGCGGTAATTATCGATCACGGTAATGGTATAACTACACTCTACGGACATACCAGCGAGTTATATGTTACCGAAGGACAAGCAGTTGAACGCGGACAAGCGATCGCTGCTGTCGGTTCCACAGGTTTCTCAACTGGCCCCCATCTCCACTTTGAAGTCCGCCGGAATGGTACACCCGTAGACCCAGCTAATTATCTTTAAGGCTGCGAGTTTTATCACAGACGTGCTATAATATTGAAGATTAAGGGCGCGTAGCTCAGTGGATAGAGCAACAGATTCCGGTTCTGTGGGTCGGGGGTTCAAATCCCTCCGCGCTCGTTACCTTTACAAGACTAACCACAAAATCTAAAGGTCATTTTCTCTCATGGGATAAATCTAATTTACCCGATGAGACAGAATGGCAACGGATACTCTGGAATACAAAAACTAGTGTACGTATGTGGTGAGTAATATAACACTATACATTTTGTTTTCTCATTCAGTCTCTCACCCCTATACCTACCCCAAACTTTTTTAAAAAATAAAACAAAAAGGCATTTGTTGGGGGAATTCTTAAAGTAGAGGTAGAGGCTAAATCTTCCGTATTAGCAAGCAGCAGATGAGTTGGATGCAACTAGGATTTTTGTGGAGCGCAATTAATTATGACTGCTTTAACCTTACAATTACCTTCTAATCTGCAATTTACTGATGAGGAATTTGCACAAATTGTAGCCGTGAATAAAGAATTACGACTAGAGTTAACTGCTAAAGGGGAATTAATTATCATGTCACCGACTGGGGGAGAAACGGGAAATCGTAATTTTGATTTATTAGGTCAGATATGGTTTTGGAGCAATCAAAATAATTTGGGAAAAGCTTTTGATTCTTCTACTGGGTTTAAACTGCCAAATGGGGCAACTCGTTCACCTGATGCTTCTTGGGTAAGGATAGAAAGATGGGATGCTCTTACCCCAGAACAAAGAAATAAATTTCTCCCTTTGTGTCCTGATTTTGCAGGGGAATTAGTTTCTGAAACTGATGATGTGGAAGATACTAAAGCCAAAATGGAGGAATACTTAGCAAATGGCTTACAACTGGGTTGGTTAATTAATCCTAAAGATAAACAAGTAATAGTTTATCGCCTAAATCTTGCACCGGAAGTTTTACAATCTCCCACAAGTTTATCGGGTGAAGATGTTCTCTCTGGTTTTGTTTTAAATTTACAGCAGATTTTTGCATAGATGACTGATTATCTTGACTTTATTTCTACAATCACTGAACGTTTTCAAATTCGCTTAAACCATCCACAGAAAAGTGAGAGTCTCAAAAAAATCAAATAACTTAAGGCTTATATGGTTTTTCAGTACACTAACGCATTTGTCACCATAGCATCGGTGAATTCGGAGGAATTAGTAAATTTTTATACTAGATTGCTGGAGCAAAAGCCAGTTATTTTGATTCCAAATGTCTATGCTGAGTTTAATTTGGTTAGTATGCGATTAGGTATTTTTAAACCAAAGAACACAAACGAATCGGAATTTGAAGCGATATCTAACGACAAGCCACTTTATTTCTACACCAAAAGTAAGATAAGTTTGTGTTTAGAGGTGAGTAACTTAGAAGATGCGATCGCTCACCTAACTACTTTGGGCTATCCTCCACCAGGAGACATTTCCATCGCTTCCCACGGTAGAGAAATTTATGCTTATGACCCTGATGGCAATCGTCTGATTTTACATCAAGCCATAGTGAATGATAATTGATAAGTAATAATAATTTATTTGGTAATTGACTATGGCTATAACTCAAAACTATAGATTAAACCTGATTCAATGGTATCCAGGTCACATTGCGAAAGCTGAAAGGAAGCTCAAAGAACAGCTGAAGCGGGTAGATGTGGTGTTTGAGGTACGAGACGCTCGGATACCCTTAGCGACTCACCATCCCCAAATCGGGGAGTGGGTGGAGGGTAAAGCACGGGTTTTGATACTTAACCGAGTCGATATGATTACGCCACAAATGCGATCGCTGTGGATCGATTGGTTTAAACGTCAAGGAGAAGTCCCTTATTTTACCAACGCTCAACATGGTAAAGGTATAGCAGAAGTAGCGCGGGCAGCGCAAGCCGCTGGGGTAGAACTTAATCAAAGAAGAAGCGATCGCGGCATGTTACCCCGTCCAGTGCGGGCTGTGGTGATTGGTTTTCCCAATGTCGGTAAATCAGCTTTGATTAACCGCCTGTTGGGACGGCGAGTAGTAGAAAGTGCAGCCCGTCCTGGGGTAACTCGCCAACTACGCTGGGTGCGAATTTCCGAACATTTAGAATTGCTAGATGCTCCTGGTGTCATCCCTCTAAGATTAGAAGACCAAGACGCAGCATTGAAATTAGCTATTTGTGATGATATCGGTGAAGCATCTTACGATAACCAACTAGTAGCAGCAGCCTTAGTGGATTTACTCAACTATTTAGAAGCTGTAGCCGCAGATTTATTACCAAAAAAACCATTACAGTCTCGCTACCAACTCGATTCGACATCAGACACCGGAGATACCTATTTACACGCATTAGCGGAGCATCGTTACAAAGGTGATATAGAGCGAGCTGCAAGGCAACTTTTAACAGATTTTCGCAAAGGGTTGTTGGGTGAAATGAGTTTAGAATTACCACCCAATTAAATATAAATTTAAAGAGTAAAAATTCTGCAAATTGTCTACATATACTTGGATAGTTGCTCTGGAATAAGTAATGATTGTCTGGTGAGGGTTAGTGCCTGTAAAAATATTAGGTATATTTAGTTTCAAGCAGTGCTGAACTAACCGCGCTATCTCACAAAATTGAAAACGTTGGTGGTTCCCCTTGACAAAGGGATTCAAACCCCCTCTGAACTGAAACTCTAGCAAAACTGCCTGATTCAATGTAATATCTGTCACATGCAGTCGTCGGAATTCAGTTAACAGTGTCATAAAGAAAAGGTGAAAGTTAACCTGTAGGGTATAACTTACCTTAGAGTTGCTTGACCTTTAGCTTCGATGGATCTATCACACTCATGACTGAACTCACGCTACGCCTACAAGAGGGAGATACCGAGACAACGATCGCAGTTGACCAAAATGTATTTACAATTGGTCGTTTGCCAGAATGTAACTTGTACCTACCTTTTGGTGGAGTGTCCCGCAACCATGCTCGCCTGGTAAAAACGGCTGAGGGTGTGTGGACTATTGAGGATCTGGGCAGCAAAAACGGGACGCAAGTCAATAAATATCTTGTTAACTATCCCCAAGAGTTACATCACGGCGATATCATTTGGCTGGGCAATGTTAGCCTGGTAGTGTTGCTCACAAGCCTTGTTTCACAACCCACACCTGACTATCACGGAACTTCGGAAAATAATGAGCAAAGAACAATCCTTCATAATGTCGAGCAATTACAACAGCAATGGATTGCAGCTGATAGCAAAGATGGCGACATCAATAATAAGGACAAAACCATTGCTCGTCTCAAAGACTTAGTGGATATAGCAAAAAATCTCTGTGCGGCCGCGTCTATAGAAGAGATTTTTTCTCAGGTGCAGCAAGTCGTTTTTCGTTACCTTGATAGTATCGATCGCTTGGCATTATTAATTGATGTCAATGGTTGCGGTCAATTAGAATTAGTGAATGCTGCCACTCGAAATATTTCCCAACAAAAACATCTCCCTTCTGATGGTAGCTGGATTAGTCGTAGTATCTGTCAAAAGGTATTTGAGGAAAAAGTCGTCATTCAAACCGGTGATACTCATCAGGATGAACGGTTTGCTAGTGAACAGAGTATTTTGGTCAAAGGCATTCGCAGCGCGATGGCGGTGCCTTTATGGGACGAAAATAAAGTTGTGGGCGTACTCTATGCCGATGCCAATCTCTCTTCTTATCATTGGGCAAATGAAGGCGAGGAAGAACTGAGCTTTTTTTCAGCTTTAGCAAACCTTGTGGCTTCTAGTGTGCAGCGTTGGCTACTGGTAGAGAAACTCAAAACTGAAGAAATGATTCGTCATCGACTAGAACGCTATCATTCTCCAGCAGTTGTACAGCAGTTGATCTCTGTAGGCGGATTACCGGGTGGTCGTTTAGCTCCCGCCGAGAGCGAAATCAGTATTTTGTTTGCTGATTTAGTTGGCTTTACGGCAATTTCGGAACGGTTAACACCAACTGCGATCGCTCAACTATTAAATAATTTATTTGAAGAAATGCTAAAAGAAGTCTTTGGTGGCGGCGGCACTTTAGATAAGTATATTGGTGATTGTATTATGGCATTTTTTGGCGCTCCAGAACCGCAAGCAGATCACGCCGATCGCGCTGTTACTGCTGCTCAGGGAATGCTTACTCGTCTCGAACATCTTAATGCCAATGGTTTTTGGCAAGAACCCCTTCAATTACGTATTGCGATTAATAGCGGTAAAGCTGTGGTCGGAGATGTCGGTAGTTCCCAAAGGGTAGATTATACGGCATTAGGCGCGACGATTAATCTTGCGGCTCGTATGGAAGCAGTTTGTCCCCCTAGTGAGTGTGTGATTAGTGAAGCTACTCATAAAATGCTTTCAAAACCCTCAGACTTTCAGGAAATGGGAGATTATCGTTTCAAAGGTATTGAGCGATTAGTTAAGGTTTATCAAACAAATTTGCAGCAAGTGCCAACAATTATTAGTTATTAACCCAAGTTGGATATTACGCGGCTTGGATTACTAGATAAAGATTGTTTTTATGCAACTTTACATAAAATTGGTATCAGCATCAAGGATAAAGTTTATTTTATGCAGAATCTACCTTTAGCTTATTTTTAATTATTATTGTTTTCAGAGGTTTGAAAATGACAAGATTATTTGAATATATAGGTACTGATAATATCCGGCTTTCTGTTGCTGATTGTCCAGTTGGAGTCCGCATTAAATCAGTAAATGATTTGAAAAACTGGATAAATAAAACTATGCAGAAGCCAGACACTCGGGGACTGATTGCAGCAACTTTTGTAGTTGACTCTGAAGGCTATATTCGTCTTGCAGACCGACACTCTGAGCATATAGCTTGTGCAGGTGGTAAATCCATACTGTCAGCTGGAGAGATATTTTTTTCCTACAACAAGCAGACTTTTGAAGTAGTCGAAATTACAAACCAATCAACCGGATATTGTCCAGAGGCAGGATCGTGGTCTCAAGTTGAAAAGGCACTTGAACAAATTCCACTTCCTCATCCTGGTAATTTTACTACTGAGTTTATTTTTCGTCGCTGTCCTGTATGTCGTCAATTAAACATAGTAAAAGATGATTTATTCTTGTGTGCCGTCTGCAATACAGGTCTTCCAAAAATCTGGAATTGTGATTGTTACAGAACTTACATTTAGAGAGGTTGAAGCACGTCAAGTGTTAAATACGTTTGTGTATGAAACGACTTCAAGTCGTCGGAGCCGCCCAATGCACTGGCTTGCCTACACAAACAAAATCTTGATTTTTCATTAGTCCACGGAGGTGGACTTAGTTTGTGTAGTAGCAAATTATATTCGCCCAATACTTTTCAAACATCCTCTAAAGCTGAATGGGGAATACTAGCAATTACGAATTACGAATTACCTGACTGTGCCAGCACTAAAAATTTGCTCTGCTGTCAAATCTAACTCTGGAAAAGTTGGCGACTGGATACGGTCATTTCCTCGAAATTTACTAACGCGATACTCACCTTCTTCTAAACAGCAAATTAAAAGAGTCGGTTGTTTGGGTTTGCCAATAAATTCCCTACCGCCCAATGCACCATAATCAACAATCCAGTATTCAGGAATTCCCATTTCTTCATAGTCAGCGTATTTTTTCAGGTAATCATCACGCCAGTTTGTACTTACCACCTCAATTATTAAAGGAATTGATGCTGCTTGAGTAACAGTTGATTCTTTTTTCCACCGAGATTCATTAACTAAATTAGGCTGATTTAGTATCAGAACATCTGGGGAATAAGCAGATTCGTTCTCAACTGGTTTGACGAATACTGTTTTGGGGATGAAATAACGAAGATTTAAGCGACTATATTCTAAAGTGATTTTTGTGGCTAAAAATCCAATTACCTCTTCATGGTCGCCTGTAGGTGGTGGCATCTCTACTACTACTCCATCATATAGTTCGTAACGTTGCCCTGTGTTATCTGGATATTTAGCAACAAATTCATCGAATGTAACTACTTTACCTAAAACTTGAGTCATGGCTTGATTCCTCAATTGTGCAAATTATAGCAACTTTACTTTTATTTAACTTCTCGGTATTAGTACTTATTTGCTGGTGTATTTTATTTCAAAAACAATTGCAAAATTGTAATATTGGACGGCTAATTCTTGGCTCAAAGACTAGAATTTGGGTAGTAGCTTCCTCAATTTATATGTATAACATTGGGAAGCGTACTTCAAGCTATTTTTTAACGGGAGGTCAGGTAATGGCGATCGCCACGATTAATCCCGCCACTGGGGAAACTTTTAAAACCTTTGAGGCGCTCAATGATCAAGAGATTACCGCTAAACTCGATTTGGCTAATCAGGCTTTTGAACAGTATCGCCAGACTAGTTTTTTGATGCGATCGCACGCTCTTCAAAAGGCAGCTGATATTTTAGAGCAAGACAAAGCAGAATTTGCTACGTTAATGACTCTAGAAATGGGTAAGCCATTTAAAGCTGCGATCGCCGAAGTCGAAAAATGCGCCGTTGTCTGTCGCTACTATGCCGAACACGCCCCTGGTTTTCTCGCTGATGTCAGTGTAAAAACTGATGCCAGCCAGAGTTTTGTACGTTATCAACCAATGGGTGCGATTCTCGCGGTGATGCCGTGGAATTTCCCTTTTTGGCAAGTGTTTCGTTTTGCTGCACCAGCATTGATGGCGGGAAATGTCGGCTTACTCAAACACGCTTCCAATGTGCCGCAGTGCGCCTTGGCAATTGAAGATATTATCCGACGGGCAGGTTTTCCTGAAGGTGCGTTTCAAACTCTATTAATAGGCGCTGCTAAAGTTGCTGATTTAATCGCTGATGACCGCGTAAAAGCTGCCACCTTAACCGGAAGCGAACCAGCAGGTATATCCCTCGCCGTCGCCGCCGGCAAACAAATTAAAAAAACCGTCTTGGAATTGGGAGGAAGTGACCCGTTTATTGTGTTAGAAAGTGCTGACTTAGAGACAGCAGTTGTCACAGCTACTACAGCGCGGATGTTGAATAACGGGCAATCATGTATTGCAGCGAAACGTTTTATTTTAGCAGAGGCGATCGCAGACAAATTTGAAAAATTGCTTTTAGAAAAATTTGAGGCGCTGAAAGTTGGCGATCCCATGCAACCAGATACCGATTTAGGCCCACTGGCGACACCTGGTATTCTCCAGGATTTAGATCAACAAGTGCAAAATGCCATTAGCAGTGGTGGTAAAGTCCTCACCGGTGGACATCCTTTATCAGATCGTCCTGGAAACTTTTATCCGCCAACGATTATCATAGATATCCCGCCTGATGCACCAATTGCCAAAGAAGAATTCTTTGGCCCGGTAGCCTTGTTATTCCGGGTTCCAGATATCGATGCTGCCATTAAACTCGCTAATGACTCACCCTTTGGCTTAGGTGCAAGTGCTTGGACAACCAACGACCAAGAGAGCGATCGCTTGGTTGAGGAAATCGAAGCCGGTGCCGTGTTTATCAACAGTATGGTCAAATCTGATCCTCGGTTGCCCTTTGGTGGCATCAAGCGTTCTGGATATGGCAGAGAATTGAGTATCCAGGGTATACATGAGTTTGTCAATGTTAAAACCGTGTGGGTTAAATGATTAGTCATTAGTTATTGGTCATTGGTCATTGGTCAAAAAAAATGACAAATGATTAATGACGAAGGACAAATGACTAATGACGAAGGACTAAATAAATAGTTAGGAAATAAAATGAATACAGCAGAATTATTGGTGCAGTGCCTAGAAAATGAAGGAGTGCAATATATTTTTGGACTCCCTGGCGAAGAAAACCTGCACGTTTTGGAAGCGTTAAAACATTCTTCGATTAAATTTATTACGACTCGTCATGAACAGGGTGCAGCATTCATGGCCGATGTCTACGGACGCTTAACCGGAAAAGCCGGAGTGTGTCTTTCTACTCTTGGCCCTGGGGCAACCAACTTGATGACTGGGGTAGCAGATGCTAACCTCGATGGTGCGCCCTTAGTAGCGATTACCGGTCAAGTCGGAACAGATAGAATGCATATTGAATCACATCAATATTTAGATTTGGTGGCAATGTTTGCACCTGTTACCAAGTGGAATAAGCAGATTGTGCGACCGAGTATTACACCAGAAGTAGTACGGAAAGCATTTAAGCGATCGCAATCAGAAAAACCTGGTGCAGTTCACATCGATTTGCCAGAAAATATTGCTGCTATGCCCGTCGAAGGCAAACCTTTGCGTAAGGATAATAGCGAGAAAACCTATGCATCTTTTGTTAGCATTCGGGCAGCAGCAGCCGCAATTTGCCAAGCCGTTAACCCATTAATCTTAGTCGGAAATGGGGCAATTCGCGCTCATGCAAGTGATGCAGTCACGCAATTTGCCACTTTGCTAAATATACCTGTTGCCAATACTTTTATGGGTAAAGGCGTGATTCCCTACACACATCAACTAGCTTTGTGGTCAGTGGGATTACAGCAAAGAGATTACATTACCTGTGGCTTTGATAACACAGATTTAGTAATTGCGATCGGCTATGATTTGATTGAGTTTTCCCCAAAGAAATGGAATCGTAATGGTGAAATTCCAATTGTGCATATTGGGGTAAGTCCGGCAGAGATTGATAGTAGTTATATTCCTAACGCCGAAGTTGTGGGAGATATTTCAGATTCCCTCTATGAAATTTTAAAACTAGCAGACCGACAAGGTAAACCCGATCCCTTTGCTGTTAGCTTAAGGTCAGAGATTCGCGCTGATTACGAACAGTATGCCCATGATGACGGATTTCCCATTAAGCCGCAAAAGTTAATTTATGACTTACGCCAAGTGATGGGCCCAGATGATATCGTCATCTCTGATGTTGGCGCACATAAAATGTGGATGGCCCGTCATTATCATTGCCATAGCCCCAATACTTGCATAATTTCTAATGGCTTCGCGGCTATGGGTATTGCCATTCCTGGCGCTTTAGCAGCAAAACTCGTTCATCCCAACCGCAAAGTTGTTGCTGTAACAGGTGATGGCGGCTTTATGATGAATTCTCAGGAATTAGAAACAGCCTTGCGTGTCGGTACACCCTTTGTCACCATAGTTTTCAATGATGGTGGCTATGGGTTAATTGAGTGGAAGCAAGAAAATCAGTTTGGTAAAGGAAACTCATCTTTTGTGCATTTTAGCAATCCTGATTTTGTCAAATTTGCCGAAAGCATGGGTTTAAAAGGCTACCGAGTTGAATCGGCTTTAGATTTGATTCCCACTCTGAAAGAAGCCCTCGCTCAAGATGTACCTACCGTGATAGATTGTCCCGTAGACTATCGCGAGAATCACCGTTTCAGTCAAAAAGCCGGCGAATTGACTTGTGCGTTGTAAAAAGTTAGGAGTTAGGAGTTAGGAGTTAGGAGTTAGGAGTTAGGAGTTATTTATTCCTAACTCCTTTTTAGTGTTTTGGTAGGGTGTCTTAACCTTTGGCGTAACGCACCGCTTTACTTCACTTCATTTATAGACATGTTTCTTCTCCTTCTTTGCGTCCTTCTCTACGAGACGCTGCGCGAAGGCGTCCTTTGCGGTTCGTAAAAAAAACCACGAAGCTCAAAGGTTTATTCACGAGTATCAAAGACTCATTCACGAAGCTCAAAGGTTCATCAACAAAGCTCAAAGGTTCATCGACAAAGCTCAGAGGTTCATCGACAAAGCTCAGAGGTTCATCGACAAAGCTCAGAGGTTCATCGACAAAGCTCAGAGGTTCATCGA